>CBDANG010000006.1:0-241154 GCA_965197485.1 Longimicrobiales bacterium | reverse complement strand
AAGGTCCTTGAGGAAAGGATCGTAGATGGTCGAGATGTTGAAGGCGTTCTGCTGTCCGGGGGTAGGTGCTCGGAATCCGGTGCTGGCGGCACCTCGCAGCGCGAATCCGTCGGATAGGCTCACGCGCCCCGCAACCTTCCCGTTGACCGTCGTCCCGAAGTCCGAAAAGCGCTCGACCCGGCCCGCCACGCCGAAGGTCCAAGCGCCGTCCGGTTCGCGCAACTCGAGGTCCCCGTATGCCGCGAAGTTGCTGCGGTCCCAAACTCCCGCCGTGAGCGGACCAAACCCGGTGAAGCCGTTGGAGCCGGGGGTGAAGCCTTGCGAGGCCAGCGGCCCTTCGTTCCAAGATGGCTCGTCGCCCTGAACGATCTCGAACCGCTCGTTACGCCACTCCGCGCCGCCCGCGATGTTGACCCGGTCGTTGACGGCGTAGGAGAGATCGACGTTGAGGTTGGTTTCCAGCTGGTCGTAGATTCCCGGGTTGAAGTACGGAGTGCAGGGCTGGTCGGGAACGGCCGGTGAGGTTCCCTTGTCGCTGCACGGCTGGTCGGGCCCGAGCGAGGCGTTGACGGTGTTGTACATGTAGAAGTCGAGTCTGGAGTTGCCAAAGGCCGCGCTGGCGTCCCACGACAACCGACCGCTGGTCCCTCGAAGCCCCGCCACCGCGGAGGCGTCGGAGACATAGGATCCGAACTGCGGCGTAAACCCACCGGGGAACATCTTCTGGAAGGTGAAGCAGTTGGGATTGGTCAGGACCTCCTCCCACGCAGCCATGTCGGCCACGAGGCCGCCTCGGACCCGTACCGCGGGGCAGTTGGCCGAGCCGTCCAGCACGCCGTCGCGCGCGTCGATCATGTCACCGACCAACAATCTGTCCCCGGTCGCGAAGACACCGCTGCGGGTGTTCGGATTCCGGAAGTAGAAGCCGCCCTCGACCTGCTTGGACGCGTAGTTGCCGTGCCCGTAGAACGAGAGGTTGTCGCGGAAGACGTAGGCCGAATTCGCCCACAGCTTGAAGTCGTTCGAGATCCTCGGCGACCCCCAGATCTGCGCGGGTGTGCGCACGGAGGGGTTCCCGGAGGCGATCAGCTTTTTGGCGTCGTTGCGTTGAACGCCGCGATCGGTCGGATCGGCGTTGCCGTATTCGCCGGTCAGGTTCAGGAAGCCGGACTCCCCCAGCGGCAGACCGAAGTTGCCCGACAGCGTGTACATGTCGCCGTCGCCCGGGAACAGGCCACCCTCCAGAAGCTCGGTTGTCTCGGCGAGCAGGTGCCCGCCCGTCTTGAGCTCGATCGAGCCACCGGAGCGGTCGTTCGCGAGAATGAAGTTCATGACCCCCGCGATCGCGTCGGACCCGTACTGGGCGGCCGCGCCGTCGCGCAGGACCTCGGCTTGCTCCAGCGCGAGTCCGGGGATGAGTGAGATGTCGGTGCCCTGCGCGCCGTCGGCGATGCTGTTGCCGTACCACACGATCACCGCAGAGCGGTGACGCCGCTTCCCATTCACGAGCACCAGCGTCTGGTCGGGCGAGAGGCCGCGTAGGTTGGCTGGCCGCGCGAAGGTGGCGGCGTCACTGATGGGCTGGGTGTTGACGTTGAAGGAGGGTACGACGTTGCGCAGCACGTTTGCGAAGTCGACGTCGCCTTGGTTGACGATCTCGCCGGCGGGGATGACGTCCACCGGAACGGCCGACTCCGTCACGGTGCGCGGTCGAGCGCGGGTTCCGATGGCCGTGATCCCGCCGAGGATGATCGCCTCCTCGGACAAGGCCACATCGAGGCGGGACTCCGAGCCAGCTGTGACCGTAACCTCCTGCCTCACAATGGCATGTCCGATGAGCTGAATCTCGACCATGTGGGTGCCTGCGGGCACGCCCCGGAGTTCGAAGGCACCGTCGTTGTCGGACAGCGTTCTGACGGAAAGGGCGGAGATGAAGACTTGGGCACCCGCGAGGCCCTGGTTGGTGGCATCGTCGCGGACGGTGCCCGCGATGGTGCCATCCTGCGCAGCCACCGAGGTGGGCAGAACCATCGTTAGGGACAAACCAAAAAGTACCGATAGTGGGGTGATGACTAGGGCAAATCTCATCGTGAAACTCTCCGAGCTAGAAGATAAGTCGGCTACGGCCCAGCACGGACCATGGGCAATACAGGACGTCCTCTGGTGCTTGGGAAGCACTTGCAGCATGAAGAATGTTCCATGTGCACCCTTCTACGGGAGGACGACCAGACCACTTGGCGAAAAGTAGGGACCATAGACCGGTTCCAGAGGGTATTCGGCCTGTGAAGGCCGCGATACCCCGGTTCCGAGCACGGTGCTCCGAGCTAGCCCGGCGGTGCCTCGTCGTCCGCGGCCATCCCATTCGATCCGGCGAAATCCCGCTCATATTTGCATATCGGAAGTGGTACACGTAGCATTGCAAGTGGCCATAAATCATTATATGATCGTAGTTTACGGTCGTCTCCGATTAGTCCTGGTTGGATTTGACGGTTTCTTGCCGTGATTGGCATCCTTCAGGACCTGCGGTATTAGCAGGCCACGCGCTCCATTCGGGCCCCGGCGATTCTGCCACCCCCGAGCAGCCGCTGCCCCTCGAAGATGGCCGCCGACTGCCCCGGACTCACCGCTCTCTCCGGTTCATCGAACTCCAGCTCCAAGCCGGGGTCGACTCTGACGACTCGAGCCCCGACGGCGGGGGCCCGGTGACGAACCTGCACCCTGACCCGCGCGCCGACATCGGGAGCGCTTGGGATGAGCCAATTCAACGCATCCACGCGCATGTGACTCGAAAAGAGCGCTTCGTAGGGCCCGACCACCACCTCTCGCTCGCCTGACCGGATTTCCAGCACGAAGAAAGGTTCGGGAAATCCACCTCCGAGGCCCTTGCGCTGCCCTACCGTAAACCCGGCGTACCCGCGGTGCTCGCCCAACACCTCGCCAGTCGTTGTGACGATCCTTCCCGGCTGTAGAGCCGGATGGGCCGACGGTAACCTCGTTTCTAGAAACCCCCGGTAGTCACCGAGCGGAACGAAGCAGATGTCCTGGGATTCTGGCTTGTCAGCCGTTGCAAGCTCGAGGTCTCTGGCGCGCTGCCTCACCTCGTCTTTTTCCATGTAGCCAAGAGGGAAATGGAGGATAGGGAGTAGCTCGGGGGGCAGGTCCCATAGGAAGTACGCCTGGTCCTTCTCGTGGTCCACGCCTCTGAAAAGCGCGGGCGGTCCGTCTGGCATATCCTTGATCCTGGCGTAGTGACCGGTCGCGATTCCGTCGCAGCCGAGCGCCCTACCGCGGTGAGTGAGGTCGCTGAATTTGGTGCTCGCGTTGCAGCGAACGCACGGGTTCGGCGTACGGCCCAGCGCGTATTCCGAAACGAAGTCATCTACTACCTCTCTCGTGAACTCCTCCTCCACATCGAATACGTAGTGCGGGATGCCGAGATGGTCGGCAACGCGCCGGGCGTCCATAATCCCGTCGAGGCCGCAGCAGGTTCGCGACGGACCGGGCGTGTCCTTGTAGCAGAACGTCTTCATGGTCGCGCCGACCACCTCGTGGCCCCGCGCCGCGAGGAGTGCGGCGGTGACCGATGAGTCGACCCCACCCGACATCGCGACCAGAATACGCTTTCTGGTTGTCATGCTTCCCATGCTTTCTCGATGACGGGAGGGATTCTGCGGATGGCTTCCTCCACTTCATCCGCCGTAGTAGTCCACCCCAGCGAGAGCCTCAAGGGTGCGACCTGCTCGGCGATGGTGCCGTAGAGAGCCTCCAATACGGGGCTCACCGTTGCCGAGCCGCTCCGACATGCGGATCCCGCCGAAACCGCGAACCCGGCCAGGTCGAGCGCACTCGGAAGAACGTCTCGGGGGAGTCCCGGCACCCCGATGTTCAGGATGTGCGGGGCGCGGGTGCCCTCGGCCCCATGGATCTGTACCCCGGGTACCCGGTCGCACAATCCAGCTTCTAGCCGATCCCGGAGGGTTGTGAGCCTTGTGGCCTCCTCCTCCAGTCGCTCCACAGAGATTTCGAGCGCCCGGGCGAACCCCACCGCTCCAACTACGTCCTCGGTTCCGGGCCGGATCGCCGCCTCTTGCCCTCCCCCAAAAAGGCGCGGGCGAACCTCGGTGCCGTCGAGGACGACCAGCACTCCGGTGCTTCGAGGTCCTCCCAGCTTGTGACCCGACAGGCTCAACAAGGCGACCGGCGTCCGGTCCATCTCCACATGGATCTTTCCGGCTGCCTGAACACCGTCCACATGGAGCGGGACACCAGCGTTCTTACACAGCTCAGCAACCCCGGCGACCGGAAGGATGAGGCCCGTTTCCTGGTTCACCCACTGAACGGAGACCAGCTGTGCTCCCATAGCGCGAAGCTCCTCCTCGTCCGGGAAAGACAGCGCACCATCGGGCGAGACCGGGATCACCTCTACTACGGATCCCATGAGTTCGGCCGCTTCCATCGACTCACGAACGCACGAATGCTCAACAGACGAGCGCAGCAGAAGTGGCTTGTTGTTGCCACGGGACAGCGCCAAGTCGACCCGGCCCAGGATCGCGAGGTTCACCGATTCCGTCCCTCCACGGACGAATCGAACGTCCTGAGGTTTCGCCCGGAGGGTGACAGCGGTTCTCTCGCGTGCATCCTCAAGCGCGGCCCGCGCCCGCCTGCCCCAACTGTGGACCGAAGATGGGTTCCCGCCGACGCGGTCTGCCTCGGCATCCATGGTCGCGCTCACCTCCGGTCGGATCGGAGTGGCTGCTGCATGATCCAGGTAGATCGATTCCATGTCCCTTTGGGGGGGTACGATCCGGCGGTGAGTTTTCGCTGGGCGAGGGATGCGCGTAAGTTAGCAACCTAGTCCCGGGATCCGCACCGTGTCCACATCTTCTCTCCAACCAGGGTGCCTATGAACCGCCTTCGTACCCCACCGTTTCCTCAGGGCTGTCCTCGGAGCTTTCGCGCGACCGTACACGGAACGGTGTTCGCCGACCGTGATCGTCACCTGGAACGAATCCGAGCCGGAGACAATCTGACGCTGATGCCCGATCCCACGAGCGAAGCGAATCCAGAGGTTTGGGTGCATCTGAAGTCGGGAGATCCGGTTGGACATCTTCCCCCGGAGATCGGCCAGTGGCTTGCTCCGTGGATGCTCAAGGGGGGCGCTGCGCAGGCGACCGCGATACGTGTCGGCGGCCGTGACACCCCGAGCTGGCGAAGGCTACTGCTTGAGGTCTGCTGTCCCTGAGCTCGCCAGGGGTGGAGCCAGTTCCGCCCGTTAGGGGACCATAATCTGGCTCGAGACTTGGCCCGAGACTTAGAAGGTAGAGACCCCCAGCTCCCCTAAGGTGTCCACGTGAAGCGACTCCCGGGTCCAGAACGGTTCCCCATAGGCGGTGCGGATTCTCGATCCCCAGTACGCGGCATGCATCCGGACCTGCACGGTTAGGGGCCGCTCACCTCCCGGATATAGCTCGCCGCTCCCGCTGACCCCTTTGAACTGGCTCGAGTAGCAGGCGATCGCCTCGACCTTGCGATCCATCTGGTCCGTGATGTCCACGATGAATGACGGATCGGGCGCGTCCTCCCGATAGGCGGTCGCATGTACGACCTTTGTAGGCCGGAACGCCTCGCCCGGTGCATCGATGTTCTTGAGGCCGGACAGATACGATGCGTCACGGACCAGCTGCGCCGCGGCGTGATGATCAGGGTGACGACCCTCCAACCAGTGGGTGACGATCACTCTGGGCCGGAGCTCTCGTATCAATCCCGCCAATTGAATCCGACTCTCGTTGGACGTGTCAAGGGCGGCATCGGGAAAGCCCGCGTTGCGTCGAACGGAGACACCCATGACCTCCCCGGCCTCTTCCGCCTCCCGGTCTCTAATCTCAGCACTGCCCTTGGTGCCTTTCTCACCCCGAGTCAGGTCCAAGATACCCACGCGTTCGCCTCGGTCCGCGCTACGAATGAGGGCTCCACCGACTAGGAGCTCTGCGTCGTCCGGATGAGCGAAAACCGCGAGAACGTCGAGAGAGTCAGTCATGGATAGATCACTCGTGTCTCAGGGCGGTAACGGGGTCCATCCTAGCCGCCCGTGCCGCAGGGGCAAGCCCGAAGAGCATCCCTGTGACGACGGCCATCGTGAGGGAGGCCGCGACGGCCCAGAGCGGGACGGTCGCAGGGATCGGGGTGGCGTACGCAGTAAACCAGGCGAGCCCACCGCCTAGAGCGAGGCCGAGGGCACCCCCGAAGAAGGTCAACACCGCCGCCTCAACGAGGAACTGCCAGAGGATTCCCAGGCGCCTGGCTCCCAGGGCCTTGCGGACTCCGATCTCACGGGTTCTCTCGGTCACCGAAATGAGCATGATCCCGATCACGCCGACGCCTCCCACGACGAGTCCAACGGATGATAGCGCGAGCATCACCACGAAGAACACGGCCGTGAATCGGTCGAAGAACTCCAGAAGCTGCGTAGAGCGCACCAATGAGAAACTGTTTTCCTCTCCCGGCTCGAGCCCACGCATGCTCCTCAGGAGGCCGATCACCTGATCTTGCGCCACCTCCAGCGAGACATCAGGCTCCGGGACCACGATCATCTGGGCCCACTCCTCGGAGAGCCCCATGCGGCGGATCGCGGTCGTGAAGGGGAGCACGGCGATATGGGCGGTCTGGTTCTCGAAGAGTGTTTCTCCCGGCCTCACCACTCCCACGACAGTCAGTGGTACTTCGGTAGATTCGCTCCCGCGCACGCGAATCCGCTTTCCAACCGCGCTTTGGTCTCCGAATAGGTCCGCCGCCAGGCGCTCGGTGAGGACCACCACACTGCGCCCCTCTTCGACCTCTATTGATACGAAGTTTCGTCCCTCGACGAATTCGACGAGTCGATACTCCGGCCACGCAGCTGACTCCGCGGCACCGAGCACTCCGGTGATCCTGGTCTGTTCGTACTCGATGGTCATCCCTCCAGAATCACCGGGATCCTGGAGCCCGATGCTGATGACGGCGTTCTGAATCGCAGGAAGCGCCGCGGCGCGACGGGCTTCGTCAACGGTCACCGGTGGCCGGCTCCACCACTCGGGACGTCCACTCCCGTCGGGGACCAACTGCACCTCGGAGAGATCGAACCGGGTAACGAAGAAATTTCTGGGCCCGGCCGCCTCGATCCCCTCCTGCACGACCCCACGGATCCCAGTGATAAGCGCCGCCATGATCACAACCACAGCAACACCGATCGCGACCCCCAAGATCGTCAGTCCCGTCCGGAAGGCGTTGGCACCAATGGATTGCACGGCGATTCGAAGGCCCTCGACCAGGCCCGAAAGCGCTCCGAGCCGCCGGCCGGTCGTTCGTTTCTTCGGACTACTCATGTCGCAACGCCTCCACCGGATCCATCGTGGAGGCCCGGACGGCGGGGTAAACACCCGCCACCACGCCGACCGACACTCCGAGGAAGACTCCCAGGAGTACCCACTGCGCGGCGATCGCGGCAGGCAGGGGCGTGGTTGCTCGAACGACTCCCGTGAGGATGACCCCGATCGTGGCTCCCAGGACGGCGCCAGTTCCCGAAAGAGTCGCCGCTTCGACGAGGAACTGAGTGACGATGTCTTCGCGTCGCGCGCCGAGCGCCATTCGGACTCCCACCTCTCTCGTTCGCTCGAGCACGGAGACGAGCATGATGTTCATGATCACGATCCCGCCTACGACGAGCGAGATCCCGACCAGCCCCGGCAATGCCAAGAATAGGACGTTCGAGATGCGATCCCAGAAGGCCAAGGAGTCCTCAGCCGTCTCGATGTGGAAGCTGTTCGGCTCGGCAGGACGAAGACGCCGATGGACCCTCAGAGCCGCTTCCACATCCATCAGAGCGTTGTCCAGCTGGTCCGGGTCCCTCGTCTGGATCACGATACCGCTCACCGTGCCCCGACGGCTCACGAATCGCTCCGCGGCGGATCGGGCGGGTACGATGATGATGTTGTCGAGGGATCGCCCCAGGATGCTACCCTGCTCCTCGAGGACACCGACCACTCTGAACGGAAAATCCCGGATCCGGATCCGCTCCCCGAGCGGACTGTCATTCGGAAAGAGTGCCTCCGCGACGCTGGTTCCGAGAACCGCGACTGGCATTCCCCTCTCGGCTTCCTGAGAGGAGAACGGGCGTCCCTCCTCCACCACAAAGCTGCGAATCTCGAGTATCTCGGAAGAGACCAGGCTCACTCTCACTCGCTCGATCCCCAGGCCGCCCGGCGCTCGGACCTGCGCAGAGGTGCCAGATTCCACGCCAACCAGCGCCGCTACGGATAAGCCCTCTCGGATCGCCTCGGCATCGTCGAAGGTGAGCCTGGGTCGGCGCCGCCACTCTCGTCTCTGCGCTGGATCGGTATCGATCTGAATCTGCGGGACGCGGCGCACCTGCACCGTGTTGATTCCGAAGATCTCTTCGGAAAGGTCCTCTGTGATATACCGGTCCATCCCTTCGACAACACTGACGACGATGATGAGAAAGATGACCCCGATGATCACCCCGAGAAGGCTAAACCCGCTCTTCAGTTTCTCCTGACGGATCTGTTGGAGAGCGAGACGAACCCCTTCGAGGAAATGCATGGATTCAGTCGTACGAAGAGCCGGCCATCAGGTGGACGTGGGGGCATCAAGCACGCGCACTTCATCTCCGTCATCGAGATCCTGGATTGTCTGGTACGGACCGCTGACGACAGTGTCCCCGACGGCCACTCCCGAAAGGATCTCGAAATGCTCCTGCCCAGTGATTCCCAGGGTGACGGGAGCCCAGGAGGCGACCCCGGCCTTGACGACGAAAACGCCTTCGCTGGGACGCCGCCGCTGTGACCTCCCGATCGGGCCAGCCGGTCCGTTGTCGTCCACGTTCCGTGGTGCGTAGCGCGTGTCGGGTTCCTCGTTTGAGCGGACCGTGACCGAGATGATCGGCACTGCCGGCGCCTCTACTCTTTGATCGACGATGATATCGGCGGTCGCTGAAAGGTCTGGCCGCAGCTCGCTGGGCGGGTCCAGCAGGGTGAGGATCACTTCGAAGTCCACACTACCGGTCGCCTGCGGAGGCGCGCCGCTCACGCCGACTCGGATGGCGGAGTTTCCGATCGACGAGACCAGGGCGGAGAACAGCTTCCCAGGGAGAGCGTCTAGCTCTACGACAGCCGAATCGCCGACGGAGATCTCGGGGACATCGGTCTCGTCGACGGCCATCACCGCCTCGACACCCGAGAGATCACCGATCGTGAGCAGCAGGCTGCCGGGGTTGTTCATGGTGCCGACGACAGCAGTCTCACCTTGCTCGATATTGAGGCGAATGACCCGTCCCGAGATCGGCGCTCGGATCGTGGTTCTGGAGAGCTGATCCTCCGCCTCCTCGAGCCCGGCCTGTGCCTGCTCGGCCCCGTAGAGTGTGGATCTCACGAGCGCGAGTTGAACATCCACGGCCGTCTCCGCCTCTTCCACCGCCTGCAGGCTTACGAGATCCGGATCTTGCTCTACGATTCCCTGTAGGCGTGCCAGTTCACGCTCGGCCTGCAACAGGTTTGCGCGTTGCTGAGCCACCTGCGCTTCGGATTGGCTTAGGGTTGCCCGGGCACGAGAGACCGTAGCCCGAATCTGGCTGGGGTCAACGGTAAGGAGGATCTGCCCCTCTTCGACCTCGTCTCCTTCCGCGACCGTGAGCTCGGTGACGCGACCCATCACGTCGGATGAGATGTTGACCTGTCGGCGGGCCCTCACCTGTCCGGTTGCAGTTATGGTCGCTATCACCTGGCGCTTTTCGACTGCCTCGACACGGACCTCTACACCACGCTCGGCCCGTACGATCTCTGACCACGCGGCGCCACCAATAATGGCGAGAACCACGATTCCGATCACGAGCTTTCTACTTCCGCTCATTCGATACGTCTCGAGAATCAGTTGGGGAGCGGCGTAATAGCCTGCCGGGTAGGCTGCCGGGGGCGCGCGGTCCCAGGAAAGTTAAACAAGACCTTGGAATACCTCTATGCTCCTTCGCGCCCCTTCCTACGCAAAATGAGCTAGGTCTTCTTCAGCGGCGGTCGTCAGGGCAAAGCGGTCCGTACTGCCGTATATCCCGAGGAAGTGTCCGCAACCCTGAGCACGCGGCCGTCGGGGTCGATCCATACGTCTCGAATGTCCTGGCCGATCGAAAGTCGGATGTGTCGACTCTCGACGTCCTGTCCCGCGATTCGGACGGAGTCGGGGCCCGAGTCCGTGATCGTTAGGTCATCCTGGCGCCCCTCGCGCGGCAGGATCACCGGGAGGGACCGCCCCAGCGCAAGGAGACGGTGGGTAAGGAAGTAGTGTTGGTGGGCGACGTCGGTGTCCAGGAGGAGCGTGCCTGGTGCAGCGCGCAGCTCTCGCTCTCGCTCTCCGCGGTCGGAGCGCATCCTCAGTAGGAAGCGGCCTTCCCCGGCCGTCACGAACACCTCCTCATCCCTACTCCCTGAGATCTTCATCTGGTATGCCGCGACCGCCATCACTCCACCCACGACCTGAAGCGCCGGTCGCAGATCGAGCCTTCCTTCGCGACCGGTGATCGTTATCTCGGCCGTGGCGATGATCTGAGCGTCGGGTCCGACCCCGGACCGCCGGATCGCGAAGTCTTCCGTTCCAGCTCGTCTTCCGTTGACCGAGATAGTGAACGACCCTTCATCGACGACCACGCTTTGCGCTACAACCAGGCCATGCGTCGAGGTGAGAAGAACGGTAAGGACCACAAGCTGAAGAGGTCTTGGCACAGACTTGGCGTTCATGCCATGCCTACACCCGTTCGGATGACGTCGATCCCCTATCCCCCTCTTGAGCTCCCAGTCATCTTTCAAGGGCGTAGCTTCTCAACCGATGCGGAGTCTGAGCGGAGTGAATAGACCGCGGCGCTTAGGCCTTGTGGCCCTTCACCTGTCTGTCCTGGCGCTGGCCGGATGGATCGGCACGGGGAGTGCGCTCTGGATCATCGCCGCTGCGCCGCTCGCTGTCGGAGCGGTCCTCCTCTTCGGGCCCCACGGGCGAATGGCAGCTATCGCTGGAGCGGCGGTGCTCGCCGGGATTGTCGGAGCGCTAGCGACCGAGCGACACCTCGAAAGCTTGGCTCAGACCTGGCCTGAGCGGTCTCGGGCGCGGGAAGCGGACGTCCTGGCGGAGCTGGAGTCTGCACTCGACGCCCTCTTGCAGGCCGGTGAAGGTGCGACTGTGGAGCTGGCGGCTCGATGGGCCGACGGCTCGATCCGCGAAGGTCCTGCACTCCCTTCCGATGTTCGCCCCCCCTCGATCCATGCCCTGGCGGTCTTTGGTGCCTCGGGGGAGCTCGTGTCCTGGGAGGGCGAGCATCAAGGACCGGTGCCCGATCCGGTCCGTTTCGGGGAGTCGCGGTACATCTATGATGACGGAGCGCTCTTCGGGTACCTCTACGTGACACAGCGCTTGCCGGACGATGGAACGGCCGTCGCCGCTGCACTCCTCAGGTCGGATCTCCCTACAGGTCTCGACCCGCTAGAGGGCGACTTCGAATCTCTGTTCCAGTCGCGCACCGGCGCGCTGATCGAGGTCGCGAGGGCCGATCGTGCGGAAGCTGGAAGTGTCTGGGATCTAGAATGGGAGGGCGAGACCCTGTTTTCAGTGATTCTTACTCCCTCGTCGGAGGCCGACGCGCGGGGTCGAGTGGAGCTGACTTGGTCGCGAGTCGTGATTGCCCTTCTTCTCCTGGGTTGGTTTTTCGCAGTCTTGTCAGCCCCATCTGACACAGTGGCGATTGCAGCAGGGGCGGGCGCGTTGCCAGTCCTCTTCCTTCTCCTGCCACTGGGGCGGCTCACCGGCTGGGGCGAGATCTTCTCGCCGGCGGGCCTCCTGCTACCTGGCCCCCCCGGGCTCACCTTGGGGGATCTTCTGGCGCTGGGTGCGGCTGGGGCACTGCTCCTGGGTCTGCTGTCTGGGCATCGTCTTCCTCGACTGCCGTTGATACCGGTGGTCGCGCTCGCGATTCCACTGGCATGGGGCGCGCTGATGCTACTCGAGCTAGGCTCGTCCCGAGACCTTCTGGCCGAGGGACAACTGGGTTGGCTCGTCTTCCAGGCGACTGCCCTGGCGCTGGTCCTTCTGCCGATGGGGACTGCAGTACTGCTGGGAGGGAGAAGAGGCTCAGATTCGGTTCGCGTTACGACCCTGATTGGGTCCCTGGCTATCGGCGTGGTCCTTTCCCTTGGTTGGTTGGCACAACTGGGCCGGACATCCGATCTGCCACAATGGATCCCCCTCCTATGGGCGGTGCCACTCCTGGGGTTCGCCTGGAGTGCCCCATCGCGGCAGAGGTGGGCTCAGGGGTTGGCAAGATGGGCGGGGGCCGCCTTTCTCGCCGTGACTATGGTCTTACCCTGGGCATGGGGCCTACGGGTCGAGTCCCAGATGGCGGCGGCCGAGGAGAGGATTGATCGCCTAGGAACGCGATCCGACCCGTTTCTGGAGTTCCTATTGCTAAGGGCTGGCGAGCAGGCGTCGGCCCTCGCCGCGGCCGGAAGGGACCCGGTGGAAGTCCTCTATGGAGCTTGGACCGAGAGCGGGCTTGCCAGGGAAGGCTTGCCTCTGTGGATCACCTACTGGTCGGTCGGGGAAGCGCCGCAGGACGAACTCCGAGTAGGAGTGACTGAAACTCGCCCCCCGGTGCCTGACGGCATGCTCGAGGAGGCTCGGACCGAGGGGCGTGTGGTGGTCCGGCGATTCGATTTGGCGGATGCCCATTACGTGGGCGTGGCTCCACTCGCGCGCGGTGCGCTGTTTTCCCTCATCGTGCCACCTCGGCGCATGCTAGAGGGATCCTCCCCCCTTGGTCCGCTGTTTTCTCCTGCCCGAAGTCAGCCCGACCCACTGGTCCTCATTCCTCTTCATCCCGGTGAAGTGCCGGGAGAGACGGAGGGTGTGCGTTGGCTCCCAACCCCGGAGGGGTGGCGGGGGGAGACATTCATCGCTTATCCGGATGAGGTCTATCACGCTCACTACCTACTCGGATTCCCGGGTTGGCTTCTTCTTCTCGCCAGGGGAGGGTTGGTCCTACTCCTGAACCTTGCGGCCGCTGGGCTCCTCTGGAGCTTGGGACGATGGATGGCGCAGGGTCACGTCGGCCAGCTGCACTCTCCGCTAGCGGCCCCGGTGTCGTTCAGGGGCCGAGTCACCCTAGCCCTCTTTGCGTTCTTCCTGATCCCCTCCGTGTTCTTTGGGACGCTGGCCTACCGGACTCTCGCGGGAGCCGCTATCCGCACCGCGGCGTCGTTAGCTGAGCGAGCTGTGGAGGACGCTCGAACACACTACTTCGAGGTCGACGGGGCTCTGGACCTCCTTGCAAGCCGAGTGGAATCCGATTTCCTGCTCTACGAGAACGGGGAGCTCGTGGGAGGGTCGCTTCCCGAGTTGGTTCAGCTGGGGCTCTACGAAGGTTGGGTTCCGCCCATGATCCACGAGGTCATGTTGACGGGTGAGGCGGCTACAACGACCGCGACCTCGAGTCTTGGTGGATGGGAGTATGTCGTCGCCTATCGACGGATGCCTGGGGGAAGAGTGCTTGCCGCTCCCGCCCCCTTGCAGGCTGGCGCTACCGCACTGCGCCAAAGGGATGTCGCTGACCTCATCGCGTTCTCCCTGGCGCTAGGTGGCGCCCTTTCGGTCCTTCTGGCTCTCGCCGTAGGGAGGGCTCTGGCTCGTCCGATCCAGACCCTCCGGTTGGCCTCCGAGCGTGTAGGTGCCGGGAATATGGCCGTGCAGGTGCCCGAGGAGAGAACTGACGAATTCGGTGCGGTCTTCGATGCCTTCAACCGGATGGTCGACCGCCTCGGGAAAACCCGAAGAGCCCTCCTCCGGAGCTCGCGCCAGACGCGGGCAATCGTGGAAGAGGTCGCGATCGGGGTCGTAGCGCTGGATCCTGAAGCGAAGGTGACGCTTGCGAACCCACGGGTGGAGCAGCTGCTGGGCGTACGGCTCGAGCGAGACCGACCCCTCCCTAGGGGAACAGGCGTGAACGACCCGCGGGCGGCACTTGTGGATTGGGTGGAAGGGTACTTTCGCGACGGGCTGAGAGAGGCGGGAAAGGAACTCTCCTTTGGAGACCGCAGGATCAGGGTGCGAGCCCGACGCATCTCGAGGCGAGGTCCCCCCGGTGGCGGAGTTCTCACCTTAGAGGATGTGACCGACGAGCTTCGCACTGAGCGGATTCTCGCATGGGGAGAGATGGCACAGCAGGTCGCACACGAGGTGAAGAACCCACTCACTCCGATCAAGTTGGGTGTCCAGCACATCCGACGAGCATGGGTTGACGGGCAGCCCGACTACGAGGAAATCCTGAATCGCAACATCGGCGCGATCCTCGATGAGATTGAGCGTTTGGCGTCGATTGCAGGCTCTTTTTCGCGCTACGCAGCCCCGTCTCCGGCGGGTGTTGAGCCCCTGGAAGGGGTCTCGCTTTCCGACGTGATCGAGGAGGTTCTCGATCTCTATGCTGCGGGGGGCGGACCGGTGACCTTCCGCCTGTTGGAGGTGGGTCAGGTCGTCCGAGGCCAGGCCAGGAGCGCGGAGCTCAAAGAGGTGCTGGTAAACCTCCTCGAGAATGCGAGAGCTGCGTTACCACGCGGCGGACTTGTTCGAATCGAAGTCGAGGAAGTGGAGGGGGAAATCCAGCTCAGGGTGGTCGACGACGGGACCGGCATTCCCCCACAGCACCTGCCCCGCATCTTCGAGCCACACTTCTCCACGCGCTCGAGCGGAGCCGGCCTTGGTCTTGCAATTGTCCATCGACTCGTGGAGTCGTGGGGCGGCAGGGTACACGCCGAAAGTGGGCCAGAGAAGGGGACGGTAATCCGGATCCGGATGGTCCCGTGGGACGAGGAATCGGCCGCTTCCAAGCATCCGCCTAGTGCCGTCGCCGAGGGGTGACGGATAACCCTCGGACTCATAAGTTGAACGTATGAGCGGCGGGACAATCCATCCAGATCGGTTCAAGTCGCCACCGCATCGTTTCTTTCTGGAACGTGACAGTGCGAAAGTCCCTCCTACGTCTGGCGATGTCCAGGAGGACCACTCCCTGACTCCTGCCGAGTTGAGCCGCCGTTTGGACGAACAGCGGGAAGCCATCGCTGACCGCTGGCTATTAGAGGTCTGCTCGCGATCGGAGAGCGTTGACGGCGAACTTCTGGCCTTGATCCGAGAGTTCCTCCATCTGCTCGCTTCCCTCCTCGCACCTGGTTTGGGAGCCTTTCGTGATCAGGTCGAGGTTACCCTGCAACAGGCCGCAGAGCTTTACGGAAATCTGGGAGCTCACCGTGGTTTGGCCGCCGGGGAGTCCGTCGAGGAGGTGCAGCTTCTCAGGGGAATTCTCCTGCGATTCCTCTATTCGTTACCGCAGGGGGAAGGATCTCAGGGTGTGAGTCTCCGCGATCTATTGCAGCTGAATCGGTTGGTCGACCTTGGTGCGACGTATGCCAGCGTAGGGCACACGGATACCCTGTTCTTCAATCTATTCCATGGGACCGGCGTGTCCGACGCCCCGACGCCCGAGCTTCTGGCCGAAGTGCGAGAACAGATTGCCGGGATCCGAGCCGAGCTGTCGTTGCTTGCCACCCCCGAGGGCCAGGAGGCTCCGCGTCGGCCCACCCAGTGAGCGTCCCCTCCGAGCGCGATATGCCGCCGGACGAATTCCGTGAATGGGGGCGGGCCGCCGTGGATTGGATTGCGGACTACCTCGAGTCCGTCGATGTCTATCCCGTCCTCGCCAGGGTGCACCCTGGGCAGATCCGTGCCCGTCTACCTGACCGCGCGCCAGAAAAACCAGAGCCTTTCGAAGAAATCTTCGAGGACTTCAACGACCTGATCATTCCTGGAATCACCCACTGGAATCACCCCGGATTCCAGGCGTTCTTCGCAGTGACTGGGTCAGGTCCCGGGATCCTAGGTGAGCTGCTCGCGGCAGCCCTCAACGTCAACGCCATGATATGGGAGAGCTCGCCGGCCGGAACAGAGCTCGAGCTGCATGTGCTGGACTGGCTTCGCGAGCTACTCGGCCTCCCGGAAGAGTTTGTCGGGGTGATCCAGGACACGGCATCAACGAGCACACTCGTGGCACTCTCCGCAGCCCGCCACAGGCTATTCCCTGAGGCAAGAGATCAGGGCCTCTTCGGTCTTCCGCCGTCGCGCATCTACGCCTCTGAAGAGGCGCATTCGTCCGTTGAAAAGGCGGCGATCGTGCTTGGTTTGGGCCGAGGAGGACTCCGGCGGATCGCCGTGGACCGGGAGTTTCGGATGGTTCCCGAAGCGCTTCGCGATGCGATCCGGGAGGACGAGGAGCAGGGGATCCGGCCGATGGCGATTGTGGCTACGCTTGGCACCACATCGACCGGTTCTGTAGATCCGGTGGACCGCGCAGCCGACATCGCGGCTCGGTTCGGTCTGTGGCTCCACGTGGATGCTGCGTATGCCGGCGCCTCGGCGATCCTTCCGGAGCTCCGGGGTCACTTCGAGGGGTGGGAGAGAGCCGATTCCGTGGTCTTCAATCCCCACAAGTGGCTCTTCACTCCCGCTGACTGCTCGGTGCTTCTGACCCGCGCGTCCGAAGAAGTAAAAGGCGCCTCGGCCCTCACCCCGGACTACCTACGGACCGCGAACGAGGCCCTCACGACCAACCTCATGGACTACGGAATTGCGCTGGGCAGGAGATTTCGAGCGCTCAAGCTCTGGTTCGTGCTGCGCTATTTCGGAGCGGAAGGCCTGAGACAGCGTATCCGAGAGCATCTTCGAATCGCCAGGACTTTCGCAGATTGGGTCGACGCGGAGCCCGGATGGGAGCGGATCGCCCCCGTACGGTTCTCCACCGTGGCATTCTGGTTTGCGCCAGGCGACTGTTCAGGTGAGGACCAGGACGAACGGAATTTGACGATCATGGGCGAGGTCAACTCATCTGGCGAGGCGTATCTCTCGCATACGAAGCTGGGGTCGCGCGTCGCCCTGCGCCTCGCCGTCGGAAATCTCCGAACGACCGAGCGACACGTACAGCGCACTTGGACGCTACTGAAGGACGCGACCGGGCAAGAGCGGAGTTCCCTCTAGACCTCTCTAACCTCCCGGCAGAGGCCGGCCAAGGCCTCGCGCGCATCGGCAAAGAGCATCATCGTGCCGTCAAGGTAGAAGAGCGGGTTATCGATTCCCGCAAAACCCGGACTCAGACTCCGCTTGACCACGATCACATTCTGGGCTCGATCCACATCCAGGATCGGCATTCCCGCGATCACGCTCGACGGCTCCCTCGCGAGTGGGTTGACCACGTCATTCGCGCCAAGCACCACGACGACATCCGTCCGAGAGAACTCCGGATTGACGTCATCCAGGTCGACGAGGATGTCATAAGGCACGTCCGCCTCGGCCAGCAGAACGTTCATATGTCCTGGCATCCGTCCCGCGACCGGATGGATTGCGAACTTGACCGTCACTCCTCGTTCCTTAAGGAGATCTACGAGCTTCTTGGCTTCGTGTTGAGCCTGTGCTACCGCAAGCCCATACCCCGGCACGATTACAACGCTGGACGCGTAAGCCAACAGGAGGGCCGCCTCGTCGACCGTTGTGCGTCGCACCGGCTTTTCTCCCTCAACCGCACCTGCTCCCGCGCTGTCCCCACTCCCGAACGCCCCGAAAGCGACATTCGCCAGCGATCGGTTCATCGCCTTGCACATGAGCCGGGTCAAGATGAGTCCTGCAGCGCCGACCAGAGCTCCCGCCAAGACCAGGAGAGGATTCCCCAAGACGAAGCCCGCGGCAGATGCTGCCAGCCCGGAGTAGGAGTTCAACAGCGACACCACGACGGGCATGTCAGCCCCACCGATCGGCAGGACCAGGAGGATCCCGAGAAGGAGAGCGAGGCAGGCGAGAATCGCCATGGCCGTGGGATAGCTACCCGACGTAACGAGATATCCAGCGGCGCCGATCAGACTGAGGAACAAGAGCAGGTTCAGAGAGCGCTGCAGAGGGTAGGTCAGCGGCCGGCCCGGGAGGAAACCCTGCAACTTTCCGAAAGCTATGAAACTGCCCGAAAAGGTCACCGAGCCCACTAGGATACCCACAGCCGCGATCACTCCCGCGGCGACCCCGATCTCTACCTGACCCACCGATCGCAGCAACTCGGCTCCGGCCACCACGGCCGAAGCACCGCCGCCAAGGCCATTGAAGGCGCCGACCAATTGGGGCATTGCCGTCATCTTCACCGTTCGGGCCAGCACAACCCCGATCAGGGTACCCGTGACGAGTCCAGTGGCGATGATCTCCCATGTGACGATTTCACGATTGAGGAGGGTCGCGACTACCGCGAGAAGCATCGCGCCTGCAGCCAGCGCGTTCCCTCTCCGCGCCGTGACTGGTGAGCCGAGCTGCTTCAGGCCGAAGACGAACAGGCCGGCCGAAACTACGTAGATGAGGTCCAGTATGTACTGGGGCACGTCTTCTCCCAGGGCTCGGGACTCAGCCCTTTCTAAACATCCGCAGCATCCGGTCCGTCACCAGGAATCCGCCCACGACGTTCACAGTAGCCATCACCACTGCAGCCCCACCAAGGAAAGCGGCTAGACGGTCGCCTCCACTGCCGGCAACGAGAAGAGCCCCGATTAGCGTGATCCCCGAAATCGCGTTGGCTCCCGACATGAGAGGCGTGTGGAGGGTCGGCGGGACCCGAGTAATCAGCTCGAATCCCACGAGCATCGCCAAAACGAACACATAGATTCCGATCAACCATTCGCCCATCGAATCAACCCCCTGAATCTGGGATGCGAACCGCTCCCTCATGTGTGACCAGCACGCTATCGACGATGTCGTCCGAGAGGTCCAACTCGAGACTTCCGTCTCGGACGAGAAGCGCGAGTAGGGCAGATATGTTCGTCCCTAACATTTGGCTCGAATGCTGGGCAACGCCTGACGGCAGATCCACCGGCGCAAGGATGGTTACCCCCTCGTGCACCACTGTCTGACCGGGGACCGACAGCTCGCAGTTGCCGCCCGTCTCACCGGCAAGGTCGACGATGACCGAACCTGTGGCCATCCCCTCGGCCATGCTGCGCGTAACCAACAGGGGCGCTGGCTTCCCCGGAATCTGGGCCGTAGTGACGACCGCGTCCGCTCCGGGAATATGCCGCCCAAGGAAGGCGAGTTGTCGGTCCCGCTCGCTTTCCGCCAGGGCCCGTGCGTAGCCGCCCTCCGCCTCAGCCTCCTCCGCGAGCTCTTCGTCCTCACGGAGGAATGTGGCGCCGAGGCTCTCGACCTGTTCGGCAGCCGCCGCTCGGATGTCGTAGCCCTGAACGATGGCCCCCAGGCGCCTCGCGGTCGCGATGGCCTGAAGGCCGGCGACTCCCGCGCCGAGGACGATCACCTTGGCGGGCCGGACCGTTCCGGCTGCTGTGGTGAGCATCGGAAAGAACCGAGGAAGATGGGCGGCGGCTAGAAGCACGGCCCTGTAGCCGGATGCCGTGGCCTGGGACGAGAGGGCATCCATGCGCTGAGCTCTCGTCGTCCGCGGAATCCGTTCCATCGCGATTGCCGAAATCCCTTGGACCGCAAGCTTCTCCGCGAGGGCGGGGGCCGCACCGGGCGATAGGAAGCTCACCAGTACTGCCCCCGAGGGCAGGTCATGAACCTCGCTGTCCCCGTCAGACCCCAGGGTCGGGGGCCGAACCTTGACCACGCACTGGACGTTTTCGAGGAGAGCCTCTCGCTCGGCCTCCACCCGCGCCCCTGCCTCGCGATAGTCCTCGTCAGTCCATCCAGAACGGGTCCCGGCACCGGATTCCACGCGGACCTCCCACCCGGCCTCCACCAGCGCTGGGATGTGCGAGGGGGCAAGTCCCACCCGCCGCTCTTGGGGATCGGTCTCCCGGAGGACCGCAGCGCGCATGTGTGAACTCCCCGGGGAGTGGTGGCGCCTAGAACGCCGTTAGGACTCAGGCGGAGCACATCTCCGCCTCACGGCGGGAGAAGAGATAAGGAGGGCAGCCGCTGATGGCAATGGCTCATGGCACCGGTGCAGTCGAGGGGCCTGTTGGACGCCCGGGACGACCCACCTTCGGGTTGCGCCTCTCTTTCACCGTGGCCATCGTTTGAGCTTGCGAAAGGGCCGTTTCGTCCACGGTCGGCAGACAGCCAACTCCGGAGTCAGATGTCGGGCTCAGCCAATTCCCCAGACGGTCAGCGCCCACCCGTGGGTGAAGGACATCTCTCGGCTCAGGAGGGATCGGCGATTCCGCGGAGGCAATTCCTCGCGGCACTTTCATCCATGGGCATTGCTGGAGGTCTCTTTCCCGGCGTCCTCTGGGCCAGGGTCCAGGATGCGACCGATATAACCCCGGAGGTGATCGCCGAGGCCGAAAAGATCGTCGGGATCTCCTTTTCACGGGGGGAACGCGAGCTGATGGTCCAGGAGCTGCGAGAGGCTCGGATCTCCATCGCCGCGCTGCGAGAGCTCGAGATTCCGAATGAAGTGGCTCCTGCCTTTTATTTCGATCCCACGCCCCTGGGCAGGAGCGCTCCCGAGGGACCCTCGGTATTGGCACCGTCCGAACCCGAAGTGCTGCCGGACCCTGATCAGCCCATCGACATCGCGTACGCTTCTCTATGCGAGCTGGGCGCTCTGCTTCGCGAACGATCCGTGTCCTCTGTGCAGCTGACCGAACTCTATCTGGAGCGACTACGGCGCTTCGACGCGGATCTGAGATGCGTAGTGACACTTACTGACGAGCTCGCGCTGGAACAGGCGGCCCGTGCGGATCGAGAGCTGGACCAGGGTCGCAGTCGTGGGCCCCTTCACGGAATCCCGTGGGGTGCCAAAGACCTCCTAGCGACTCGTGGATACCCAACGACCTGGGGTGCGGAGCCGTACCGGGATCAGCGTTTGGATCGAGACGCGACCGTGGTTAGGAAGTTGGAGGAGGCCGGAGCCGTGCTCGTCTCGAAGCTTACCCTCGGAGCGCTCGCCCGAGGGGACCGATGGTTTGGTGGGCGGACCCGTAACCCGTGGGACCTCGATGAGGGATCGAGCGGATCGTCCGCAGGTCCGGCTGCGGCAACAGCGGCCGGTTTGGTCGGATTCTCGATCGGGAGCGAAACGGTGGGATCGATCGTCTCGCCTTCGGCGCGCTGCGGAGCGACCGGACTTCGGCCGAGTTTTGGGCGCGTGAGCCGTTCCGGGGCGATGACCCTTTCCTGGAGCATGGATAAGCTGGGCCCCATCTGCCGGTCTGTCGAGGATTGCGCGTTGGTGCTCTCGGCGATCCATGGGGCGGACGGACTCGACCGAGCCGCGAAGGATGTGCCCTTTATCTGGGAGGCGAATCGGGGTCTGGACGGCATTCGTGTCGGGTACCTCGCTGAGGCCTTCGAGGTCGCGGCGGAGTCGCAGGCGAGGGATCTGGCGGTCTTGGAGTCCTTGGCCGAGATGGGGCTGACTCTACAACCGGTGGGCCTGCCGGTCGACCTCCCGCTGACGGCTCTCCGCCTGACTCTCTCAGCTGAGGCAGCCGCCTCGTTCGACAAGCTGACGCGCAGTGGACGCGACGACCTTCTGCTAGAACAGGATGAAGATGACTGGCCGAACACCTTCCGCGCCGCCCGTTTGATTCCCGCGGTGGAGTACATCCAGGCCAATCGAGTGCGGGCGATGTTGATCGAGGCTTTGGATGAGGCTTGGCGTGACGTGGATGTCGTGGTCACGCCCACTCTAGCGATGGGAATCGTCTTGGCCACGAATCTCTGCGGCCATCCCGTCGTGGCGCTCCCCAACGGGTTCGGTATGGATGGGACCCCCTCGAGCGTCTCGTTCGTCGGTGGCCTCTGGAAAGACGCCGAGGCCCTGCACGTCGCCCGCGCGTTCCAGCAGGTGACCCGGCACCATCTCCGCCGCCCCCCCTTGTTCTCCTGAGGGAGATTGGCTCGACTCGCTCTCTAGGCGGGCCACCTCTGGTCGCGCGATCCCCCTCTGATGGCGTAATGAATCTCAAGGGGCTCCTCGTGCGTATGAGGCAGGAGCCCGCCCCACCCAGAGTCACGATCGACCCGGAGTAAGACCGTGCCACGAATCCTAAAGATCGGCCTCAGGACGTCCATTCTTCCCGCGCTCGTAACGCTCGGCCTGTTGAGTCCGACAGGTGCGGCATCCCAAGGCGCCTCCGTCGTGGATCTACTCTCGCTCGACGAAGCGATTCAGTTGGCACATGAGTACAACCCTGATTACCGATTCCAGGCCAGCAGCTTGGAGACACTCGACTGGAGGCGTCGTGAGGCTTGGGCGGGCTTCGTCCCGACGGCCACGGTGTCCAATTTTTTCGGGTACACGGCCGGCGGTGAGAGACAGTTCGGAGACTTCAGCCTCGGTACCCGGCCCGCGCTGCTCGCGTCTCGCTACAACCTGGGTCTCTCTCTCAATCTGAGCGGGTCCTCGTTCCTTCAGCCGAGCGTGGTAGGGGCCCAGGAACGCGCCACGCGCGCGCAGGTGGATGGAGCGTCGGCGGGGCTCGTGGACGAGGTCACCCAAGCCTATCTGGCAGCGCTCCGAGCCGACGAAGAGCTGGAGCAAGCACTCGCCGAAGTGGAGCGCACACGGACCTATGTGAGCCAGGCGGAAGCTCAGGTCGCAGTGGGGGCGGCGACTCCTCTGGACATTCGCAGGGCCGAAACGCAGGAGGGCCAGGCCGAGGTCCTCCTGCTCCAATCGCAGAACTCCGTGGTGACTACACGACTGGCGCTCATGCTGGTCGTCGGGACCGAGGTCACCTCCGACGTGACCCTCACCACCCGGTTCAACCTCTTTGAGCCAAATCTGGAGGCCACAGATCTTATCCAGCTAGCCCTCGCGCAAAACCCGGTCTTTCGTGCGAGTCAGAGCGAGGCGGCCGCTGCCCGGACCCAAACGAGGATGGCCCAAACCCAGTATCTGCCATCGCTTTCCATCGCTGCCAACTGGTCGGGGTCCGTGTTCCAGGCGGATAGAGTCAACAGCCTGGTGGATGGCCAGCTCCTTCAGATCTCAGGGCGGCACGAGAGCTGTATTCAGAACAACCGAATCCTGGGCCTACTAGGGGATGCTCCAGTGAATTGCAGCGTCTTCGATATTTCCGATCCGGCCGTGGAGGCAGCTGTTCGAGCCGACGTCGAGCAGAGCAATCAAGGCTTCCCGTTTGGCTACGAGACGCAGCCCCTCTCCCTCTCCGCGAACGTTTCCGTGCCTCTGTTCACGGGATTCTCCCGACAACTGGAAATCGAGGAGGCACGTGTTGCGGCCAACAACGCCGAACGGCAAGTCGTCGCGGAATCGCTTCGGCTTCGCGCCGATGTTGAGACGGCCTTCAGAGCTGTGCAAACGGCTCTTCGGACGGCAGAGCTTCAGGCCGGGATCCGTGAAACCTCGGCCGAGGAGCTGCGGCTGGCGCAGGAGCGCTTCCGACTGGGCCTCGCTTCATCTATCGAGGTCGTGGATGCTCAAACGAATCTGTCCCAAGCTGAACGAGACGAAATATCTGCAGTCTACGACTTCCACATATCGTTCGTGGCCCTGGAGTCGTTGGTTGGCGTACCGCTTCGGGACTAGCCTCGGCGGATCGGCCTATTCCGTGGCCCGTTCCATCTTCGCTTCGTCCGGATCCGTCCTCGGTCCGGACTGGACCCTCGGGACGATGAAAACACAGGCGATCCGGTGGAGAGACTCCAGTGATGGCGGAGGTGGTTTCAGCGGCGGTCGTCGGGGTGGAGTGCGTGCTGGTCCGGGTGGAGGTGAGCGTCACCTCGGGACTCCCTTCGATCTCAGTTGTCGGCCTTGCGCAGGGCGCAGTACGGGAGGGCAAGGAACGTGTACGGGCCGCACTCCAGAACGCCGGTTATAGGCTGCCACCGCGCAGGATCACCGTCAACCTTGCACCGGCCGATGTAAAAAAGGAGGGAAGCGGCTTCGACCTACCCCTTGCTCTCGGGCTTTTGGCTGGGGCCGGGCACATCCCCCGCGAGACCTTGAGAGGAAGTGCCTTTGTCGGAGAAATCGGCCTGAACGGGGAGTTACGATCAGTGCGGGGAGTGCTCGCCGTGGCGGCGGCCTGTCGCGCGGCGGGGCTCAGCCTTCTCGTCGTACCCCTCCCCAACGCGCGAGAAGCCGCGGCAGGTGCGGCGTCTGGACTCCGGGTAATCGGTGCCAGGACGCTGTGCGATGTCGTCGATCATCTGCGTGGAGTCCGCTGCATCTCCGAGGTCAAAGTCGACGAAAAAAGCGCCCTTTCCGGCTTACCCGAGGATGACCGAGATCTCGCGGAGGTGCGGGGTCACTCCGGAGTAAAGCGGGCTCTCGAGATTGCGGCCGCTGGGGGCCACAACGTCCTCCTGCTGGGTCCGCCTGGGTCCGGCAAGACGATGTTGGCCCGCAGGTTATCCGGGATTCTACCACCGCTCACCTCGGAAGAGGCACTTGAGGTCACAACGATTCATTCGGTAGCCGGATTGCTCCCACCCGGCCAGCCGGTGGTCCAGCGCCGGCCCTTTCGGGCTCCTCACCATACGATCTCGTCGGCCGGGCTCACTGGCAGGGGCTCGCCGATTCGTCCTGGCGAAGTGAGCCTTGCCCACCGCGGCGTTCTCTTCCTCGACGAGCTTCCGGCGTTCTCGCGAAGAGCCTTGGAAACGCTTCGCCAACCCCTGGAGGATGGCTGGATCTCACTGGTTAGGGCAAAGGAGCGGGTGCGATTCCCCGCCCGATTCGCTCTGGTTGCGGCCATGAACCCCTGTCCCTGTGGTCACCTTGGGGATGAGAACCGTCAATGCCTCTGCGATCCCAGTCAGGTCACCCGGTACCGTTCCCGGATCTCCGGTCCGCTAAGGGATCGGATCGACCTGCATATCGAAGTGCCCACGATCTCCTTCCGAGATCTGGATGAGGGGGGCCCAGCTGAGTCCTCCCTGAAGGTGCGCCCACGGGTTCGTCGCGCCCGAGATCGACAAAGAGGTCGAGGTCAAGGTGGCCTGGGGGGCCAGAGTTGGAACGCGACGCTAGGCCCCGGGGAGACTCAGAAGTGGTGTAGGCCGGATCCTTCTGGACGATGGCTCCTCCAGCAAGCATCCGACAGGATGGGGCTCTCCGCCCGTGCGATCCACCGGGTCCTCAAGGTGTCGAGAACCGTCGCTGACCTGAGTGGCGAGGATCAGATCGGTGAGGAGCATGTCGCGGAGGCGCTCCAGTATCGCCTCCTGGATCGGCAAATCCGTTAGGGGAGCGATTGGAACAGACTGCAGGGGAGGGGGTCATGTCCCCGAATCCGATTTCCCCTCCCTCGGACAGATGCGACTCTTTATCGCCCTCAACCTCCCGAAAGCGGAACGCAACCGAATCCATCGGGCTGCGAAGCCGTTGCGGGCGGTGGGGTTTCCCGTCCAGTGGCTCGAGCCTGAGAGCTATCACCTCACACTCAAGTTCCTCGGTAACGTGCGCAGCGAATTGGTCCCCGTCGTTGAAGAGGTCGTGGATCGGGTGGCTGAGGCTACGGGTGCATTCCCCCTGACAATCGGGGGGTTCGGCGCTTTTCCGACGATCCGGCGACCCCGAGTCCTATGGATCGGCGTGGATCCCACTCCGGCACTTCGCTGCCTCAAACAGGATTTGGAGTGGGGGCTGGCCAATCACGGCTTCGACCGCGAAACGAGAGCGTTCCATCCTCACATCACCCTCGGAAGAGCAGAGGAGAGAGAGGGGGCCGGAGCATTCCGGGGCCTCGATGAGCTGTCCGCGGAGCTCAAGTATCACGGAAGTGTGCCCGCCAACACTGTAGACCTGATGAGAAGCCAGCTTTCTCGTCAGGGTCCTCGCTACGCCGTACTGCGTGACAGCGTTCTGAAGGCCCGGTCGAAGCGCGCCTAGCGCTACCCTCGCAGATTCGGGCTGCCTACATTCAGAGCGACCGCCTGATCCTCACTGGTCGATCCCTAGCGTCCCCACTGACCGAACTCTTCAAGGACATCGCCCAATGGCTCGGCTCCTCATCGTCGATGACGAGGATTCCATCCGCGATGTCCTTCGACAGCTATTCGAATACGAGGGTCATGATGTAACGGTGGCGGCTTCCGGTGATGAAGCTCTCAGCGTCATCGAGACCGATCCTCCGGATGTGACCTTCCTCGACGTGAAAATGCCAGGGATCGACGGGCTGGAAGTTCTCGACCGGCTCAGGACTCTCGCTCCCGGAGGCCCGGTTGTGATGATCTCGGGGCACGGAACCATCGACACGGCGGTCGAAGCAACGCGACGGGGGGCGTACGACTTTCTCGAGAAGCCACTGGACACCGATCGGCTTCTGGTGACCCTCCGAAATGCCTTGCAGGTCAGGGGACTATCCGAGTCCGTAGCGCAACTACGATCCGAGGTGGAGGCGAGGCATGAGATCGTAGGCGCGTCGTTCGCGATTCGTCAGTTGCTGGAGCGAGTCGAGCGAGTCGCTCCCACCGACGCACGTGTCTTGATCACGGGAGAGAACGGAACGGGTAAGGAGCTGGTGGCGCGCGCGATCCATCGACTCTCCCGACGCGTAGAGGGCGAATTCATCGAGGTGAACTGTGCAGCGATTCCGTCAGAGCTGATCGAGTCTGAGCTCTTCGGCCACATGAAGGGCTCGTTCACCGGTGCGGTTCAAGACCGAGCCGGGAAGTTCGAGCAGGCGCACCGGGGCACTCTGTTCATGGACGAGGTGGGCGACATGTCGATGGCGGCTCAGGCCAAGGTGCTTCGCGCCCTGGAGGAGGGGCGAGTGACCCGCGTCGGGGGGCAGAAGGCCCACGAAGTCGATGTTCGGGTCGTCTCCGCCACGAACAAGGACTTAGCGGCGCAGATCGAGCTCGGGCAGTTTCGGGAAGACCTATTCTATCGCCTGAATGTGGTTCCCATCCACCTCGCGCCCCTTCGCGAGCGACGGGACGACATTCCAATGCTGGCACGCCACTTCGCGGAGATCATGCGGTCGCGAGATGGCCTCCCGGCTCGAGAACTGGAGCCGGACGCGCTCAATCGGCTGAAGGAGTTCGAGTGGTCAGGGAACGTCCGAGAGCTGCGCAACACAGTGGAAAGGCTGCTGATCCTCGCCAGCGGTAACCGGATCACCGCTGACGACGTGTCGCTTATCGCATCAGGGGACCCGGTTCCGTCCGGCCTGGGTGAGGACCTGCTGGCCTCCGGCACCTTCCAAGCGTTCAAGGAACAGGCCGAGCGCGCCTTTCTAGTCCAGAAGCTGCGAGAGCATGACTGGAACATCTCGGAGACGGCGAGGTTGCTCGAGATGCCCCGATCCAACCTCTATAAGAAGATCGACAAGTTCGGACTGAAGAGAGAGGATTGAACGGAACGCCCCTCGGCGAAGCTGGGTATCGAGCCATGCTCGCGGGGGCTGGCCGCCCATGGCGCGGGGTTCGAGCGACGCCTTTCAACCGTACAGTGCGGGGGCATGAACGCACCTGACGAAGTCGAGCTTCCGGCAACGACACCAGCCGGCGACTCGCAGCCGACTGGCCGCGCTGATCCCGATGTGCGTCGACCCTGGACCCGGGTTAGGAGCATTGTCGAGCTCGCCCGCACCGCTGCCCTCGTTATCGTCGCCTTCTTCCTCGTTCGATCACTGGTTGTCGAGGCGTTCGAGATACCGACCTCATCGATGGAAGGGACCCTTCTTGCGGGCGACTTTCTACTTGTCAACAAGGCGGCCTTCGGCGCTGAGATCCCGGGTCTGGGAATGTCTCTTCCTGCCATCTCGGAGCCGGACCGCGGCGACGTCATCGTCTTCCATCCGCCTCACGAGCCGGACAAACACTACGTAAAGCGGCTAGTGGGGCTGCCAGGCGATACGCTCCAGATGAGGGACAAGGGACTGTTCATAAACGGTAGAAGGCTCGCAGAGCCTTACGTCAGGTACGTCGATCCGGATGGAGACGCCGTTCATCCCAGCATGTCATGGCAGGCGAGGTACCTCCGCGAGCAGGCCACCCCGCGCAGTTATCGACCCTCGAGGGACAACTGGGGGCCCCTCGTGGTCCCTGACCAACGCTTCTTCGTCCTTGGCGATAACCGCGATAATTCGGAGGATTCGCGATATTGGGGGTTTGTGTCGCGCGACGCGATCGAAGGACGCCCCTGGATGGTGTACTACTCCTCCGAACCAGAAGGGGTCGGTGGATTCTCGCTTCTGCGTGATGTCCGTTGGGACCGCATCGGAGGACTGATCCGCTAGATGACCGGCACCTGGGCAGGTATCCCATGAGCCTCTCGGCTCATCGCAACCTGGGAGAGGAGGATTCCCTCGATCAATACCTAAAGGAGATCAGCGAGTATTCGCTCATCGATCAAGATGAAGAGGTTCGCTTGGCCCAAGGAATCCGTGAAGGGGATTCCGAAGCATTGGACAAACTGGTCCGCTCGAATCTTCGATTCGTGGTGTCCGTCGCGAAGAAGTACCAGAACCAAGGTGTGCTCCTCCCGGACCTGATCAACGAGGGGAACGTTGGACTCATCCGAGCAGCCCACAAGTTCGACGAGACCCGAGGGATCAAGTTCATTTCCTACGCCGTGTGGTGGATCCGCCAGTCCATTCTGCAGGCCCTCGCAGAACAGAGTCGGATCGTAAGGGTTCCCTTGAATCGAGCGGGAGCTCTCCATCGCATCGGACGACAGACGTCCACCCTTCTTCAGGAGCTCGGTCGAGATCCGACGGTACAGGAAATTGCTCAAGAACTGGACATTTCGCAGGAAGAGGTGGTCTCCACTCTTGCGATCGCGCGGTCTCACCTGTCCCTCGATGCACCCTTGACCCAGGGGGAGGATAACAGGCTCCTCGACTACCTCCCCGACCAATTCTCTCCGGACCCCGATGACGAGGCCTACGAACGTGCTTTACGAGAGACGGTCGACCACGCGCTCTCGACTCTGAAGGAGCGGGAGGCGAAGGTGCTCAGACTTTATTTCGGCCTAGATGATCAGGAGCCGATGACCCTCGAGGAGATCGGCTCACTACTCGAGCTCACCCGCGAACGGGTTCGTCAGATCAAAGAGCGGGCCCTCACCCGGCTGCGTCACGCTTCCCGCTCACGGTTCCTCGAAACCTTCGCGAGCTGACCGGGCAGCAGGTCCTTCCCGGTAGGCCGGATTCCGCTCTGTTGCAGGGCGTTCGGGCCTGTCCACCCCGTTGACACCCGTTTGGGCGGCAAATATCATCTAACGCTCTGTTGTCGTTTGCCGATGACGGGTTAGGCGGCTTGGCGAGACCGCGAGGTAGATGAAGAAAACGTACACTCCGAAATCGAGCGAGATCGAGCACAAATGGTGGCTCGTCGACGCGGCGGGCAAGCCTTTGGGCCGCCTCGCCACGGAGTTGGCTCGGATTCTTCGCGGGAAGCACAAGCCCATCTACACACCACATGTCGACACTGGCGACTACGTCGTGATCCTGAACGCCGCGAAGGTCCGGCTTACCGGGAACAAGGCGGATCAAAAGACCTATTTTCGGCACTCTGGCTACATCGGAGGGGGGAAGCTGATCCCGTTCAGTCGTATGGTCGAAACGCATCCCGAACGGGTGATCGAGCTGGCGGTTAAAGGCATGCTTCCGAAAAACACCCTCGGTCGAGCGATGAGAAAGAAGCTCAAGGTTTACGCAGGTAGCGAGCATCCCCACCATGGGCAAGCCCCTCAACCGCTGGAAATCTAGGCGCTCGATCCGAGCGACTCTCCGACCCGAACAAGGCGAATGAATGGCCACGGAGTCCACTGAACAGTATCAGACGGTCGGACGGCGCAAGACAAGCACAGCGAGGGTTCTGCTCCGGCCCGGGAAGGGGGAGTGGTCGGTAAACGGACGTAGCCTGCTGGACTACTTCCCTCGAATCCTCCATCGCAAGAGAGCGGAGGAAGCCCTCAAGGTTACGGAATATGACGGCCAGTTCGACGTGATCGTGAGGGTTAGTGGCGGCGGTACGACTGGTCAGGCAGACGCAGTGCGCCTGGCCCTCGCGCGCGCGGTTCTAGAAAGGGACGATGAGATGCGGCCGATCCTCAGGAGGCACGGCCTACTCACGCGGGATCCGCGAAAGGTCGAGCGTAAGAAGCCAGGGCGCCCCAAGGCTAGAAAGCGCTTCCAATTCAGCAAGAGATAGGTCCTTGGAAAAGAGCGTTGTGCCAGAGGCACCAGGTCAGATCGGGCTGAATCAGCTACTCGAAGCGGGCGTCCATTTTGGGCACCAGACCCGACGCTGGAATCCGAAGATGCGTAAGTACATCTTCACCGAGCGCAACGGGATCCACATCATCGACCTAAGAAAGACCGTAGAGCGGCTCCGGGCTGCTGAGGCGATCACCCGGGAGGTCGTGCTCAAGGGCGACCGACTCCTGTTTGTTTGCACGAAGCCCCAGCTCCGGGGGATCATCGAGGAGCAGGCCGACCGATGTGGTGCCTTTTGGGTGACTGAGCGGTGGTTGGGCGGGATGCTCACCAACTTCCAGACGATTCGTCAGCAAATCCGAAGACTGAAGGAGCTTGAGCGCGGCCAAGAGGAGAACGCGTTCGAGTTCTATACGAAAAAGGAGCGACTGCTCTTGGATCGGGAACGGCTCAAGCTGGAGAAATACTTCTCTGGCGTGAAAGACATGGGTCGCCTTCCGGGGGTCATGTTTGTGGTAGATGCACGGCGAGAGGAAATCGCTGTTAAAGAGGCCAATCGCCTCGGCATCCCGGTGATCGCGATTGCTGATACAAATGCGGATCCGGATCAGATTGATTTCCCGATCCCCGGCAACGACGACGCGATCCGCTCGGTGAGCCTTATCACTCAGGCCATCGCCGACACGGTGGGGCTGGCGAGGAGTGAGGTGCCTGAAGAGCAGCGCCGGAAGGCCGACGAGCTCGAAGCTACGACGTATTCCACAGAGACCGGCGAGAAGTCGGCAGCTCCGGACGACGGTTCGCGACGTCGGGTTCGCCGCCGCCGCCGGCCTCGCCCCGAGGTCATTGCCCAGTTACAGAAGACAGAGCCGCCGGAGGCTGTGGAAGAGGCGGTCGGCGATGCGGAGTCGACTCCGTCCGAAGGAGCGGAGACCGAAGGCTAGACGTCGGTCTGAAGGGAGTGGGCCAGATCGGCTGGCAACCCCGTTGATGGGAGGCGAGAGGCGGTAGCCGGATGGCGGAAGGTGGCCCAGAGGTCTCGCTCACCTCAGCCGTGTCCGTTCCGCCTCTTTTCACGAGTTACCTCTGGTCGCAAAGGCTAAGATTCCAGAATGAGCGTCAGCGCGAAGGAAGTGAAGGCTCTCCGAGATCGAACGGGAGCTGGAATGATGGATTGCAAGAGGGCCCTCCAAGAGACAGGTGGCGACTTCGAGGCAGCTGTCGACTTGCTTCGGAGCAAAGGAGCCGCAAAGGCCGCGAAGCGAGCTGATCGGGCCACGAACGAAGGGACGGTGGGTCACTACCTCCATCACGGCTCTCGAATCGGCGTGCTGGTGGAATTGAATTGCGAGACCGACTTCGTGGCGAATACAGATGAGTTTCGCGATCTGGCTCGAGATCTGGCGATGCATGTCGCGGCCGCCAACCCCTTGTCGGTGCAGCCCGAGGATCTCTCGGAGGAGCTGGTAGAGAGAGAACGTCAGGTCTACCTCGAGCAAGTAAGAGGCGAAGGAAAACCGGTGGCGATCCAGGAGAAGATCGTCAAAGGTAAAATGAGGAAGTTCTTTGAGGAGTCGACGCTCCTCAGGCAGCGGTTCGTCCGAAACCCCGATCAGACAATCGAAGACCTCATCACCGACATGTCGTCCAAGACGGGGGAAAAGATACAGGTTGCGCGCTTCGCAAGACTCGAGGTGGGCGTGGTAGGGTAGGGCGGCCTTCGCGTCCCCGACTCACCGAGTGGCCTCGTTCCATCGAAGGTCCGACAGGACGGTCAACATGACGGAGAGCGACCCCCAGTTGTCGAAGTATCGTAGGGTCCTTCTCAAACTCTCGGGTGAGGCGCTCTCGGGTGAGCGCGGGTTCGGCATTGATCCCCCCGTCGTCGACCGACTCACCGACGAAGTGAAGCAGGTCCACGAGATGGGTATCAAACTCAGCCTAGTTGTCGGGGGTGGTAATATCGTCCGAGGCACAATCGCGTCTCAGAGGGGGATGGACCGGGTCACGGCAGACTACATGGGGATGTTGGCCACGATCATCAACGCGATGGCCCTTCAAGACATGTTAGAGCGCAAGGGCGTCGGAACTCGCGTGATGACGGCGATCCGGATGGATGAATTGGCCGAGCCTTACATTCGGCGTCGTGCCCTCAGTCATCTCGAAAAGGGACGACTGGTCTTGTTTGCAGGCGGGACGGGGAATCCGTACTTCTCCACCGACACCGCAGCCGTCCTCAGGGCGATCGAGATGGAGTCCGACGTGATCATAAAGGCAACCAAGGTCTCGGGCGTGTACACCGCGGATCCCGAAGAAGACCCTGAGGCGACCTTCCTGCCAACGGTCACCTTTCACGAGGTCGTTTCCAGGGAGCTCGGAGTCATGGATGCTCCTGCGGTCTCGTTGTGCAAGGAGAACGATCTCCCCATCATCGTTTTGAACCTCGGGGAGATTGGCGCAGTCGGTGCGGCGATACGCGGCGAGTCGGTCGGGACGCTCGTCTCGTAGACGGGAAGCGTCGTTCCCTACCCGAAGACTCTAGAGGGGTGGAGATGCTGACGGACCACGAGGTGAAGCAACATATGGAGGACGCCTTGGACGCCGTCCGGAGAGAGTTCTCCACGGTCCGGACAGGCAAAGCCACACCCGCTCTCTTGGACACCGTTCGCGTAGATGCGTACGGATCGAGTCTGCCACTCAACCAGGTCGCGACCGTGTCGACTCCCGAGTCGTCACTAATCGTCGTACAGCCTTTCGATCCGTCAGTCATCGGTGAGATTGAGAGGGGGATCCTTCAGGCAGACCTGGGCCTCAACCCGTCGAACGATGGTCAGGTGGTACGAGTCCCCATCCCTCCTTTGAATGAGGAACGTCGCAGGGAGTACGTGCGGTTGCTTCACAAAATGGCCGAAGAGGGTCGGGTATCAGTCCGCCATGCGAGGCGTGACGGAAACGAAGGCGTGAAGTCGCAAATGAAGGGTGGAGAGGTTTCAGACGACGATGGCCACCGAAGAATGGAGGAGATCCAAAAGCTCACCGACCATTATTCGGGGCAGATCGACGCTCTCCTCGTGGCCAAGGAGAAGGAGGTCATGTCGGTCTGATGAGGACTTCTTCCCGCAGATGAGTCACGATCCCGTCTCCACATCTGCGCTCGACGATATCGTTCCGCGCCACGTCGCCGTGATCATGGACGGAAACGGCCGCTGGGCATCCGACCGAGGCCTGCCTCGTCACGTGGGACACCGCGAGGGGATGAAGGCTGTCCGGGGAATCATTCAAGGGTGTGTGGACTGCGGGGTCGAGATTCTCACCCTCTTCGCCTTCTCTACCGAGAATTGGCAGCGGCCGGAGGAGGAGATCCTCGCGCTCATGACTCTCCTTCAGCTTTACGCGGAACAGGAGAAGGATGAGTTGCGAGAACGCGGGGTCGAGGTTCGCGTGCTCGGGGAGCTCTCTCGGATGGACGGGCCGACCCGCGATGCTGTGGAGAGGATCGAGAAGGCCACCCGGGGTGGCGAGAGGATGCGGCTGAACCTCATGATCTCCTACTCGGGGCGAGCCGACATCCTGGGGGCGCTGCAGTTCCTCGCCCAGCGGGTACGGGAGGGGACATTGGATCCCGATGATATCAATGAGGAGACGATATCGGAGGTGCTACTCACCGGGGATCTTCCCGACCCCGACCTCCTGATCAGGACGTCAGGCGAGCTCCGGATCTCCAACTTCATGCTCTGGCAGCTCGCCTATACGGAGATCCACATCACCCCTGTGCTTTGGCCCGATTTCAGCCGCGCAGATTTGATGGAAGCCGTTACCGAATATCAGCGGCGCGAGCGGCGATTCGGCCGGATCTCCTCCCCCTGACACCGCCTGTTTCGCCGGGTCCGGGATGATGGCCGGAAGCGATCTTGGCCGACGACTCGCGGTCGCGGGTGTGGGCGTGCCGCTTGGGGTGCTGGTCATCTACCTGGGCGTCTGGCCTGTTGCGCTACTCCTTTCCGCCTTCGCCGCGCTCGCTGCTAGAGAAGTGTACCTACTTTCCGAGACGTCCGGTTGCCGCCCGTTCCGGCCCCTCGGGATCACGGCGTCTGCCCTGCTCGTCCTGAGCGCGGCCCGAGCCGGAGGGGTGGGGTCGTGGAGTATCGCCGTCGTTTCAATCGTCCTAGGTCTGACCCTCCTGACGCTGGCGAGTTCGGTCTTCCTCAGGACGCTCGACGATCGACCGCTCACGTCGGTAGCCACGACCGTTTTCGGTGCGATCTACCCTGGGATTACCCTAGGCTTCGGTGTTCATCTCCGAGCATTCCCCGGGGTTGCCGATGGACAGATGGGTTGGGACGGGGCGCTTATCCTGATCTTTCCCCTGACCGTCACCTGGATCGGCGACTCCGCGGCGTATTTTTCGGGCCGTCGGTGGGGTCGGACAAAGCTCCGTCCGGCAGTCAGCCCGGGAAAGACGGTTGCAGGCGGGGTTGGCGGGCTACTCGGGGCGATAGCTGCGGCAATGCTCTTCGCGGGTCTCTTGATCAACGCCTATTCCGACGCGTTCCTTCCATCGCTCTCTGCGGCCGTAATCGGGTTGGTGCTAGGATGTGCTGCTCAGGTTGGTGACCTTGCGGAGTCACTGCTGAAGAGAGGAGCGGGGGTGAAGGACTCGGGAGGACTGTTCCCGGGTCACGGCGGAGTCCTCGACCGGTTCGACTCGGTCCTGTTCACTCTACCCGCTACATACACAATCCTGATCTTGATGCTCGCGCGATGAGTGAGGGCCCGTTGGTCCCCAGAATCGACGACCGCGACCCGGAGGGAACTTTGGAATGCCCGGTCGATGACGCCCGTATCCGGGTTGCGATCCTGGGATCGACCGGGTCCATCGGGATCAGTGCCTTGAGGGTCATCGAACGCCATCCCGAGCGGTTCGAAGTGACCGTTCTGGCGGCTAATCGGTCGGTGGAGGCGCTGCAGCATCAGGCGAGGCTTCACGCTCCCAACCGAGTGGTGGTTTGCGACGAGACCGCGTTAGAAGGACACGGGGGACGGGGCCCCGACTGGGTAGGGGGACGAGATCATTTGATCGAATGTGTGACTCGAGCCGACGTTGACGTTGTGGTCAACGGACTCGTGGGCTTCGTGGGCCTCGAGCCGTCGCTCAGATCACTCGCGGCCGGTAAAAGGCTTGCCTTGGCGAACAAGGAATCGCTCGTTGCCGGTGGAGAGCTTATGGATCGAGCGCTCCGAGAAGGGGGGGGCCAACTCGTGCCGATCGACTCAGAGCATTCTGCCGTCATGCAGTGCATCGGTGGGCAGTCGCCGGATTCGGTCGCGCGGGTGCTGCTCACCGCCTCAGGAGGACCCTTCAGAGGATGGGGGCTCGAGCGGCTTTCCCGCGTCAGCCCTGGCGACGCCCTGCAACACCCGACCTGGGATATGGGCGCGAAGATCACCGTGGACTCCGCCACCTTGGCGAACAAGGCGCTTGAGGTCATCGAGGCCCACTTCTTGTATGGGGTTTCGTACGATCGTATCGAAGCGGTCGTGCATCCCCAGTCCATCGTGCACTCCCTCGTCGAGTTTGTCGATGGATCCGTGATAGCTCAGTTGGGGTTTCCCACGATGGAGCTTCCTATTCTCTACGCGCTGACCTATCCCGAGCGGGTTGCGGACGCTGAGCTCAGAACCTTTGATCCGGTGGAGTCATCTCCGCTGACCTTTGAGCCTATCGACCTCGAGGCCTTCCCTCTCTTCGAGATCGGGATCGAAGCTGGGCGGTTTGGGGGGACAAGTCCCACTGTTTTCAACGCCGCGAACGAGGTTGCGGTAGCGGCGTTTCTCGCTGACGAGATATCGTTCCCGATGATCGCAGATGTGGTCGGAGAAGCTGTGACTCGAGCCGAGACTCCCGCGGTGCTCCATCTGGAGGTGGTGCTCGAAGCGGATCGGGAAGCGCGCGTGCTCGCACGCCAGCTCGTTGAGCGCAAGCGACCGGCCGTTCAGGGATCCAACGGATGACCATTCTCTCGACCATCGTCCTGCTCGGTGTCCTGATCTTTGTGCATGAACTCGGACACTTCCTGGCTGCGCGATCCGTAGGTATCCGGGTGGAGCGCTTCTCCATCGGTCTGGGTCCTCGAATCGCCGGCTTCACTCGCGGCGATACCGAGTATGTGCTCAGCGTGATTCCCCTCGGGGGCTACGTGAAAATGGGGGGCATGGACGACGAGGTAATGGAGGCCATCGAAGGCGGAAGGAAGGGAAAGGCTGCGCGGGAGAGAGATCCGAATGTGGCCGCGGTCCAAGAGGATACGGATGGGTCTTCTGAGGGGGAGCGTGACCCAGATGGCTTCGACTCCAAGCCAGTATGGGCGCGGGCCTGGGTCATCTCTGCGGGGGTGATCATGAACTTCGCCTTCGCTTTCCTCACCTATACGGTGGTTGCGGCGGGATGGGGCTTTCCAGAGATGGAGACCACGCGTCTCGGCGTTCTGGATGCCGAAGCGGTGCCCACTGAAGCGTCAGGGCTCCTGCGAATTCCAGCGGGAGCCTCGATCGTGCAGATCGGGGATCGCACGGTCAGCCACTGGGGAGAGGTGCGGGAGGCGATCGTGGATGGACGTGGCGGACCGACATCGATCGTGTTCGAGCGTCCGGCCGGAGAAGTTCAGATCGACCTTACCGGGTCGGAGCTCCGCGAACAGGTCTTCGATGCGATGGACTACTGGTTGGATCCCGTCATTGACATGGTCTCTCCCGACACACCCGCCGAGCGAGCGGGCCTGGAAAGCGGAGATCGGGTCGTCGCAGTGGACGACCTGGAGATCAGGACCTGGCCGCAGCTCGTCTCAGCCGTGCGCTCGAGCGCGGAAGTCGAGATCGAGCTGACTTTGGAACGAGACGGTGGACGCCTCACCACACCGGTGACCCCTATGACACAGCAAGAGCCGGATCCGGAGACGGGGGAAACGGTCACATTCGGCCAGATCGGGGTCAGCGCTGCTCTCCCGAATGTTGCGTTCTCCCCCATGCCCCCCTTCCAGGCAGTCTCAGTGGGCTGGGATGATACGGTCTTCATCACTGGACGGATCTTCGGCATTCTGAGGGATCTGCTGACCGGGCAGGTCTCGGCTCGGAACGTGGGTAGCATTGTGGCCATCGGAGAGCTATCTGGTCAGGCAGCGGCCGAGGGCTTCCCGATGTTCCTGCGCTTTATGGCTCTCTTCTCGGTGAACCTAGCAATCTTGAACCTCCTCCCCATCCCAGTGCTCGACGGAGGGCACCTCATCTTCTTGGGGATCGAGGGCGTGCGCGGGCGACCCCTTTCTGTCGGGCAGAGGCTTCGTTGGAGTCAGGTAGGGTTCGTCGTCTTGATGGGAATCATGGTGCTGGCCCTCGGAAACGATGTATTGAGGCTCTTTGGGCTCTAGTGGAATCTTGAGGCTACAGCAAGGAGAGCTGCCCGGAGTCGCGTTGAAGCCGTAACTCCCCGATGTCGACAAGAGGAGTGGGCCTGTCCTGATTCGCGACCTCGAGGAATCCCTTCCACCCAGCCTTCCGCAGTGCCCGGCGAACGGTTTCGCGCGCTAGCTCAGGCCGGTTGCATTTGGCGGACACGTGCGCCAAAAAGATTCCAGAGAGTCGAGGGTGGAGCAGTTCGCGCGCGAAACCTGCGGCAGCATGGTTGGAAAGATGACCATGCGAGGAGGCGATCCGCGCTTGCACGGATGACGGGTAGGGGCCCGCTCGCAGCAGTTTCTCGTCGTGGTTCGCCTCCAGGACGAGGAAATCGCACCCAGCAAGCGAATGTCGGATGCCGGCTGTGGGCTTCCCCAGATCGGTGGCGATGCCAACCCGGGTCCCGCAACGGATTCCGGTCACGGTAACGGCGACAGGGTCCACGGCGTCATGAGCGGTGAGGAAAGGATCTACCCTGAGTTCTCCAACCGTAAAACTGCGCCCAGGTTCGTATAGCCGGACCTGCTCGGTTCCGCGCAGAAGGGATGCGCACGCCTTGCGCGTCGGGCGGGTGAGGTAGATTTCGGTTCCGAACTTGCGCGAGAAGACGCCGCTTCCCGCGGTGTGATCCCGGTGATCATGGGTGATCACCATGGCCGTGATAGAGATAGGGTCGATTCCCAAGGATTCGATCCTGGTCCTCAGCTGGCGGGCGCTCAGACCCGCGTCGATGAGGATTCTGGTGGTCCCGCTGTCAAGAATCGTCGCGTTTCCTCGGCTTCCGCTTCCCAGGACCGCGATCTTCACGAAGTGCCTGCCCCTTCATTTCCGTGGACTCGACGCCAGACACGGGTCAGAAAGGCACGCTCCTCGATGGGGAACGAAACGCTTCGCCGGTCCATGGCTCGCTGGGCCGTCTGGAGAAACGCGTCTAGACGGTGAGGAATGAGCTCATGGCCATCCCCCCAGTGGAAGGGAGGAACGAGCTTCGGCGGCGCACCTCCCCCGAACAGATTTGTGCCTACGCCCACCGTCGTGCCTGCGCTCAGAGTCGTGCCGATGCCCGTATTCACATGGTCACCGAGGAACACTCCGAGCTTGAGTAGCCCCGTGTCCAGCTCCCCGTCCACCGTGGCGACTCGCACGGAGCCGTAGTTGTTCTTCAGGTCCGAGTTCGTGGTCATCGCTCCGAGGTTCACCCAGCTTCCCACGAGAGAATGACCGAGGTACCCGTCGTGGGCTTTGTTTGTCCATCCTAGAAGGATCGATGCCGAGATTTCGCCCCTCAAATTGCACACCGGCCCGCATGAGACGGCCTCGAAGGTGCCCCCCAGGAGTGTCGAACCGGCCCCGATCAGCGCGGGGCCTCGAAGGTGGGTGAACGGTCGGATGCGGACTCCCGACCCCAAATGGATCGGACCTGTTCGAGTATCGAGGACTACATAGGGGTCTACCACCACGTCCTCTTCGGCGCTGACCGGCTCTGCGCCAAGCACTTCGACTCTGGGTCGTTGGGGGAGCCTCCTCGCGCCCTCGCCCGCCCCTTCCGGATACAGGGTGGACAGGTCTGCTGCGAGCTGTGCGGGGTTTTGTTCTACAAGCTCCCAGGGTGCTTCGAGGACGCGACCCGGCATCTCCAACAGACCCCAATCAGACTCCTTGTCCTCGTTTCGAACGTCGTCCCTCGCGTCCGGGGGTCCGAAGCTGTCACCCGTAAGCTCTTCGGCGGCCAGCAAATCAGGACCCCGGGGGAGGATCCAACCCACGTGGGACTCTCCTGCTACGAGCCGCACCCCTCCCTCGGATACCGCAGCGTCGAGAACCAGGTCGGCTATTCCCGGCTCGGAGAGCGGAGGGACATACCGGGAGGAGAGGAGCACGATAGATTCGTCCCGTGGGAGTTCGGAGTGGTCGACCACCGGGGGGATTCCATTGCGGGCGAAGCCCTCCAGCCCCGGGGCGGCGAGATAGCCCACGGTCGCATGGCCGATGGCGCGCTCCAGGCGATCCCGAAGAGAGATCGCCCCAAAGACGATCTCTCCTGCTGGCCTCGTGACGGCGAGAGGCGCCCATCCCCGCGCGATCGTGTCGTCCACAATGTAGAGTTGCCCCATCATCCGTCCGACCCGCCTTCTCTTTCGACAGGAGCGGAGCTATTCGACACCAGGGATGGGTCCGCCCCCACATCCCCCTGCCGGAGTCCTTCCGGCAGTCGCGCCAGAAGTTGTCTGAGCTGAGGGGCTCTCTCCCGAGACGTTACCAGAGTCAAGCCTCCCGACCGAACGACAACCAGGTCGCTCACTCCGAATAGGACGACAGGACCGTCTTCGGCCCAGACTATCGAACCTCGGGAGTCCACCGCATGAACCTCGCCGAGCCCGTGAGTGCCGGTCGAATCAGCTGGAAGGGATCGAGCCAGCGCTTCCCAGCTGCCCACATCATCCCAACGAAAATCAGCTTCCACGGTCCCCACTCGGCGGCTCCGCTCGAAGATAGCCTCGTCAACCGAGATCGTCGGCGCCCGGGCGAAAAACGCGGCATCGTCGCCCTGATCCAGCAGCGGGAGATGGCGCCCGATCTCAGGGGCATGAAGGCCGATTTCGTCCAGGAATCGGGATACTGGAAGGACGAAGATCCCACTGTTCCAGAGGTAGCCAAGGGAAAGATATTCTTCAGCTGCCGACCGGTCGGGCTTCTCAACGAACTCGGCTACATGAAAGGCCTCAACGCTCCCGCGACTGACCAACGGTTCTCCACGACGAATGTAGCCGTAACCCGTCTCCGGTCGATCTGGAGGAATGCCCACCGTCAGGAGGATGTCTTCGCCGCGGGCGACTTCTGCAGCGCCTTGGACCAACGTCGAAAAGGCCGATTCGGGTTGAACTCGATGATCCGCATGAAGCGATACGAGGACGGCTTCCGGGTCTGCTCGAAAGATTCGGTGCGCCGCCCAGGCCAGAACTGGGCCGGTCCCTCGTGACCTCGGTTCCACCCAAAAACTCTCGTCATCCAGCTCGGGAAGGACACCCTGGTAGGGGGACACGAGGTGCGACGCGGTCAGGATTGCCAGACGGCTTTGCCCTACCAGCCCCAGAGCTCGGTCGACGGTGTCACGAATTAGCGGCTGCCTGGATGCGAGTGGCAGTAATTGCTTGGGACGCGAGGGCGTACTCGCGGGCCAGAATCGAGAACCGATCCCCCCCCCTAGAATCGCAACCCAAAGCGGAGAGTCAGCGACGCTCAAGGAGGGAATCCACCTGGTCCAGAAGCTTCTTGGGGCTGAACGGCTTCGTCAGGAACGCGCTAGCTCCGAGGGCGAGCGCCTGCTCCCGATCTGTGTCCTGCCCCTTTGCAGTCAGCACGACCACGGGAAGGCTCTCTCGGTGCTCGATATTCCTCAGCTCTCGAAGGACGTCCAGACCTGATGCGTTCGGCATGATGATGTCCAGGATGAGCAGGTCGTACCAGGTATCACCCCGCAAAGCGTCGAGGGCCGAAATGCCGTCACAGACCACGTCCAACTCGAGGCCTGATGCCTCGAAGAGCGTGCTCAGAATCCGTCGTATATGGGGTTCGTCCTCGGCCACCAGGAGCCGGAGGGATTCGGCGGGACGGAGCGGCGGTTCCGCCATGAGGCATCCCAAGTGATGGGTCCACAGACTCGGTGGTCTTTCGCCCTCCGGGTTTGCGCGCCACAGGGCGCGGAACCCACCTGGGGAGCGGCGTAACGTCAAGAAAATAGAGGGTTTTCAGGCTTGACACTACTCCCGGGTTCCAGGTAGTGTTTCCGTCTCGAGTCGGTCCTCATGTCGTCGGGTCTTCCATCCGCCCAGCCCTGTCGGAGTCGAAGAGAGCGCGATGAGACCAACCCTTTGCTCTGTCGGTATGGCGTGCATGCTCCTGACGGCATGTGGGGATGACCCGTTCCTCCTCCGGTGGACCGCGAATCTTCAAGAGTCAGTTCTCTTTTCTCTCGATCGAGATGAGCTGAACAGGGCCTCCGGCTTCAACATGCTCAGCGGAGCTACCATCGTCATCGAGAATCCGCAAGTTGAAGGAGACTGGGACTTCTCGGCGGAGCGCCAGGGGGGTCAGATGGTGCTCCTCCCACCCGGAGCCCTGGGCGTTCTCTCGCGGGCGGCTGTGGCAGCGCTACCGGGCATGCTGTTCGACGAGGTAACGCGGGCACCGACAGACACACTCGTGTACATCACCGATCAACCTGTGCCTGTGGACCTCGGGACGATCTACGTAGTCCGGACTCACGAGCAGATCGGCAGCTTCGGCAGAGTGTGCGTGTACTACGGGAAGATCCAGCCGCTCGAGATCAACTTGCAGGCTGGCATTTTTAGGTTCCTTCACAATACGAGTCCCGACTGCAACAACCGCAGCCTCATCCCTCCGAACTGAGGGGCAGAGGTTCCCGTCCGTGCTTGATCTCAAGGCGATCCGCGCAACCCCAGACGCGGTCCGAGCCGGCCTCTTGAGGCGAGGGGCTGCAGAGGCTGCAGAACGGGTCTCAGAGGTGCTGGAGCTGGATGCTGCACGTCGCGGTTCGGTTACGCGTGGAGACGACCTTCGGGCCGCGCGCAACGAAGCCTCCAAGAAGGTCGGGGCTCTCAAACGCGACGGTCAGGATGCGTCGGCTCTAATCGATGAGATGAGGGTTGTGGGGGAGCAGATCGCTCTCCTGGACGCGACCGTGGGTGCAAACGGGGAACGAATCCGCGAGCTGCTGCTCGGGATCCCGAATCTACCCCTCGAGGAGGTCCAAGAGGGAGGAGCGGACGCCGGTGAGGTGTTGAGAGAGTGGGGGAGACCGGTCGAGCACTCCTTTCCTGCCAGAGCTCACTGGGAGCTGGGTGAGGCGATCGGGCTCCTTGACCTCACGAGAGGCGCAAAGATCTCTGGTTCCGGCTTCGCGGTTCTGCGGGGGGATGGAGCGCGCCTGCAGAGGGTACTCATCCAGTGGATGCTCGACCTCCATGTTGGGAAGCACGGATACGAAGAGCTTCGCGTCCCCTACCTCGTGACGGAGGAGACGCTCACCGGGACGGGTCAGCTTCCGAAGTTCTCGGAGGAGTTGTATCTCACCGAGCGGGACTCGCTCTGGTTGATTCCCACGGCTGAAGTACCCATCACGAATTTGCATCGAGACGAGCTTCTCACCTCCGAGGATCTGCCGCTCCGGTACACCGCCTATTCGCCGTGCTTCAGACGCGAGGCGGGTGCGGCTGGGAAGGAGACGAGGGGTCTCCTCCGCATGCACCAGTTCGACAAGGTGGAGCTCGTCCGGTACGAGACCCCGGATCGGAGTCGTGAGGCACTCGAGGAGATGACTGCGGAGGCCGAGCGAGTCCTCCAAGAGCTGGGCCTGGCGTATCGCGTCGTGCGACTCGCCGCGGGAGATATCGGATTCTCCGTTGCGATGACCTATGACCTGGAGGTTTGGGCGCCCGGTGTGTCACAATGGCTCGAGGTCTCCAGTTGCTCCACCTGCACCGACTATCAAGCCCGGCGGGCGAATCTTCGCTACAGACCAGGACCCGGAGAGAAGCCGGAGTTCGTGCATACCTTGAATGGCTCCGCTCTGGCGCTCCCGCGCCTCCTCGTGGCGCTACTCGAGACGTATCAGGACGAGGAGGGGAATGTGACCCTTCCTGACACGCTCAGGGCCCCCATGGGAGTAGACCGACTCGAGGCCAAGTGAACCGGAGCGGACGAGTATGACCCGACGGAGCTGGTCCTTGCTGCTCGCCACGATGTTCCTGGCCATTCTGGCATGGTATCTGGTCTACACCGAGCAGCTGGTCACCGCGTTCCGTTCGGAGACGGCTACGATGACGCGGGTGTACGCCGAGGTCCAGGCCGGACTTGCAGACCCGGATGAGCAAGCAGCCGACGAGGCGCTGTTCAGGCTGCAGAACGTCGTGGTGGAGTCAGGGGTCCCGCTCGTACTCTCGGGTCCTGGGGATACGATTCTGGCCGCGGTGAACCTGCCATTCAGCGCAGACCTCAGCACCCGCGAGGGACAGGACATGATTCGCGCGTATGCTGGCCGTCTGGATTCCCGTCGGCCCCCGGTGGGCGATCCCGCGCTGGCACTCGTGCACTTTGGTGATCCGCCCGAGCTCGTTCGTCTCCGATGGATCCCTTGGCTCCAGGTGGCCGGGCTTCTGCTCACGTTCCTTACTGGGCTGCTCGTGATTCGCTCGGAGAGAGAGGCGGCCGCAGACCGCGCATGGACGTCGATGGCGCGAGAGCTGGCACATCAGCTAGGAACGCCGATCTCTTCCCTAAAAGGGTGGTATGAAGTTCTTAGCCTGCCTTCCGCGAATCGCCCGGCCGGTATCGCTGAGGGGGAGATCGCGAGGGAGATCCTGACGGATGTGGACCGCCTGGAGCACGTAAGCCGGCGATTCGAGCTCATCGGCAGCGAGACGGAGCTCGAGCCTCTGGATGTGGAGCGGGTCATCGGCGCAGTCGAACAGTATCTCCGGGCGCGGATTCCTAGGCTCGGCCCGGACATCGAGCTGCGCGTCTTCGTGGAGCCTCACCTGGCTCCCCTCCGGGGGAGCGAGGTACTTCTCACCTGGGCTCTCGAGAACGTGATGAAGAACGCGCTGGATGCCGTCGCTGGCCGTGGAGGTGTCATCACCGTCAAGGCCTTCCCCGGGGAGCCGGGATGGGTCACCTTGCAGGTTCACGACACGGGCCCCGGCGTGGATCCAGAGATCCGAGACCGCCTGTTCGAGGCTGGCGTCACAACCAAGTCGGGTGGGTGGGGTGTAGGTCTTTCTCTCGCTCGTCGAATTGTCGAGAGAACGCACCACGGGAAGATAGGGCTGGTCCGAAGCGGACCCCGCGGCTCGACCTTCAGGCTCAGACTTCCAGTGTATCCAGGGGATTCGCCCGCAGCCTAACCCGCCCCACCGAGCCACCACCGGTTTTGTCCTCCAAGGTCCAGCCCTTCAGTAGCGCCGCCGAGCCTCTGAACCCAGAGCAGCGGTTCGCGGTCGAGCATGTCGAAGGGCCGCTGCTCGTGCTCGCTGGGGCCGGTTCCGGAAAGACTCGAGTTCTAACGGTCCGTGTAGCCCGGCTCATCGACGAGCATGGGGTGCCTCCGGAGCGGGTCCTCGCCGTCACCTTCACGAACAAGGCGTCGGGAGAGATGAAGGAACGCATCCGACTCCTCCTGGGCCGTGATCCAACCGGGGCGTGGATCGGCACCTTCCACTCGCTCGGTGCGCGCATCCTGAGGCGACACGCCGATGCACTTGGATGGGACTCGAACTTCACGATCTTCGATGCGGAGGAAAGCCTTCGAGAAGTGAAGCGTGTGATGGAGGCTCAGGGGTTGGATACGAAGCGGTGGAGCCCCAAAGCCCTTCGGGCTGCCCTCAGCGACGCTAAGAACCAGCTCATCAGTCCCGAGGCGTTTGTCGCCGAGCATGGCGATGGTTTCGATCTGTTCCTCAAGACTGCAGCTCGCATCTATCCGGAATACCAGAGCTTTCTCAAGTCTCAAAACGCTTTTGACTTCGACGATTTACTAGTGAAACCAGTTGAACTGTTCGAGACCCATCCCGAAGTGCTCGGGCGGTATCAACAGCGCTTCGCGTTTGTCCTTGTCGACGAGTACCAGGACACGAACCACGCCCAGTTCAGATTCCTCGAGGCGGTGGCCCGCGTCCACAGGAACCTGATGGTCGTGGGTGATGACGATCAGTCGATCTACGGATGGAGGGGGGCCGACATACGCAATATCCTCGAATTCGAAGAGACGTACCCAGGTACGAAGGTCGTGCGACTCGAACAGAACTACCGCTCGACCCAAACGATCCTCGCGGCAGCCAACGGAGTGATCCGTTGGAACCTCAATCGCAAGGAGAAGACGCTTCGAACGGATCGAGAATCGGGAACGCCCATCACGCTCGTGGCGACGGCAGACGAGAGAGACGAGGCCGGATGGGTGACCGGCGAGGTCGAGAGGGGGCTCATCGAGGGGGAGGTCGGCGCCTATCGTGACGTCGCGGTTCTCTATCGGACAAACGCGCAGTCGAGAGCGTTGGAGGATGCCCTGCGGCGGAACGGGATCCCGTATCAGATCGTGGGCGGGGTCCGATTCTACGAGCGGCGAGAAATTCAGGACGTCCTCTCGTACCTGCGGTTGATCTCCAACCCCCTGGACATGGCGGCGTTCGAGCGTGTGGTCAATTACCCAAGACGAGGAGTTGGGAAGTCGACTCTGGAGAAGCTTCGCGGCTGGGCCCATCAAGGGGGAGTAAGCCTTCTCGAGGCGTCCGGCAGGGCAGCAGAAATCACGGAGCTGTCTACAGGAGGCGCGCGCGGGCTAGGCCGATTCGTAGACCTGATACAGGACTTCTCGGCGCGGGCTATGCGGCTCGCGGTAGGGCCCCTCATCGAAGAGCTCGTTGCCGAACTGGACCTCCTGGCCCGCCTCATCGAAGAAGGACCGGAGGGCGGGGACCGTGTTGAGAACGTCAAGGAGCTCATCGCGGGTGCTACAGACTTCGAGGCGAGTCTCCCAGAGGAGTGGGAGGGGGAGGCGCCGGACCGCTTCACCGAGCTGGATCTCTTCCTTCAGCAGGTCGCTCTCGTGACGGATCTGGACCGTCATGATCCCGGCTCGGATGCGGTGACCCTCATGACGTTGCACAACGCAAAGGGACTCGAGTTCCCGGCGGTCTTCATCTCGGGCCTCGAGGATGGGCTCTTTCCCCTTGCCCGAGCGTACGATGAGCCCGCGCAGCTGGAGGAAGAGAGGCGACTCTTCTACGTGGGGATCACGAGGGCGGAAAACCGTCTCTTCATGAGCTGGGCTCGGGAGCGTCGGCGCGCGGGGGAATTCATGGTCTGCAGGCTCTCACCCTTCGTCGAGGATATTCCTGCCGAGCTGCTCGAAACACGGCGATCCGGTCGCCTGCAGCGCGAGCGCAACGCGGTTCGTCTTCAGGGAGCGAGCCGAGGGCGTGGAGCGAGAGGGGGAGGCTTCGGAGAGGAAGCCCGCGAAGGAGAGGCGTGGGAGGTCGACCAGCGAGAGTTCGAGGACGACTTGAACCAGGACCTCGCCCATTTGGTCAAGGGGGAGCGCGTTGTGCACCAGAACTTCGGGTCCGGAAAGGTGGTCAAGGTTGCGGGTTATGGTCGAGATGTGAAGGTGACGGTCGACTTCGACTCCGTCGGGAGAAAGCGGCTTCTGGCCCGATACGCTGGGCTCGAGCGAGGTCTCTGACGAGGCGCATCAAGTCTGGAAAGGAGGCTGGCAGTGTCCACATCGGAGAAGCGCCGGGCGGTATCGAGTGAAGACGTTCGGCGGATCTCGGAGCTCGCCCGACTCCGACCAAGCGACGAAGCCCTGGAGCAGCTGACAGAAGAGCTGAATGGCATTCTGGAGCACGTTCGCGTTCTGGAGACCGTCGATCTGTCGCCAATCGCCGGGGAAGAGGCCATTTCGCCAGATTCAGGATCGTTTCGAGATCCGGGGCTGATCCCGGACGAGCTCGAAGCGAGCGCGCCCTCGAGCATCGCGCCAGACTGGACGAACGGTTTCTTCGTGGTGCCGCGTCTTCCGGCCCTAGACCGGGGGTCTCCCCATGAAGGCGGTACCGAATGACGGTTCAGCCCAGCCTCTTCGAGATGGCATCCCGAATTCGTTCGAGCGAGGTCGGGCCTTCCCACTTCGTTCAGGAGGCGGCGCGTAGGGCCCGCGCGGGAGACACGGGGCGAAACCCTCTTCATGCCTTCCTGTCGCTTCAGGAGGAAGCGCCGGAGGTAACCGACGGGGTGCTCTCGGGGGTGCCCGTGGCCGTGAAGGACAATCTCTGCACCCGTTCGCTTCGAACCTCCTGTGGGTCGCGGATTCTGGCTGAGCACGTATCGCCATTCGAAGCTACGGCGGTGCGAAAGCTCCGTGCCGCTGGGGGGGTTGTGGTTGGGAAGACGAACATGGACGAGTTCGCGATGGGGTCATCCACCGAGAACTCGGCGTTTGGAGCCACTCGGAATCCACATGACCCCATGCGGGTGCCAGGGGGGAGTTCGGGAGGATCGGCAGCGGCGGTCGGGGCCGGGATCGTCCGCTGTGCCCTGGGATCGGATACCGGCGGCTCGGTTCGTCAGCCAGCATCGTTCTGCGGTGTGGTGGGGATCAAACCCACCTATGGCCGCGTCAGCCGGTATGGTTTGGTGGCATTCGCATCGTCTCTCGATCAGGTCGGAACCTTCGGTGCGACCGTGGAGGAGGCAGCGCTCCTCCTGGAGGTTGTGGCGGGAGAAGACCCGAGAGACGCGACCTCGTCTACTCTGGCTGTCCCCGATCTCTTGGAGCAGATCAACGGAGGGGTCAGTGGGCTGAGAATCGGTGTGCCGGCTGAGTACTTCACGGAAGCGCTGGACTCCGCAATCCACCGGCTCTGTGAGGAGGCACTCGATCGACTGCGCGAAGCTGGCGCCCACATATTGGAAGTGTCGCTTCCCCATACGGAATACGCCGTTCCGACATACTACATTCTCGCGACGGCGGAGGCTTCGTCGAACCTCGCGCGCTACGACGGGGTCCGGTACGGGACCCGCGCGCCTGGCGCAAACTCTGTCGCCGCCGTCTACGAGGCCTCCCGGACACAGGGGTTGGGCAAGGAGGTCGTTCGAAGGATCATGCTGGGGACGTTCGCTCTCTCCGCTGGCTACTACGACGCCTACTACGGTCGAGCCCAGAAGGTGCGTGTCCTGATTGCCCGCGACTTCGAGCGGGCATGGGAGAGTGGGGTCGACGTGCTCTTCACTCCGACGTCGCCGACGCCTGCCTTCCCGCTAGGCGCGCGCACAAAGGACCCCGTCTCGATGTATCTCTCAGACATCTACACGGTCACCGCCAACTTGGCCGGAATCCCAGGAATTTCGGTCCCCATCGGCTTGGTCCAGGGACTCCCGGTGGGAGGACAGTTCTTGGCACCTAAATGGGAAGAGCCCCGTATGCTCCAGGCGGCACGGTGCCTAGAGCGCCTCATGGAAAGAGAGAGCTCGAAGGTCGGATGGGATGCGGGGAGAGAGTCCGATGCGAGCGAGCCGAGTTGAGCGGGGTCCAGGGCGGAGCTCCAGAGGGCGAACTCGGCCGCTTGGAGGCGGTGATCGGCCTCGAAATTCACGTGCAGCTTCGGACTTCGCAGAAGCTGTTTTGCCCCGACTCGGCCCGTTTTGGGGACACACCGAACACCAATGTCTGCCCCGTGTGCCTCGGTCTCCCCGGGGCGCTCCCAACCGTGAACGGCGAGGCGATCGACCTCGCTGTTCTGGCAGCGCTTGCCTTCGAATGCACGGTCCATGAGACGAGCGTGTTCGCTCGAAAGAACTATTTCTATCCGGACCTTCCTAAGGGATACCAGATCTCCCAGTTCGAGCGCCCGCTGGCGACGGGTGGCCGAGTCACCGTCGAGCTAGGGGAAGGGGCTCGGGAGGTGCGAATCCGACGCATCCATCTGGAGGAGGACGCGGGAAAATCCCTTCACGACCGTGTCCCTGGCTCCACGGCCATCGATCTGAACCGGGCGGGAACGCCCCTGATCGAGCTGGTATCCGAGCCCGACCTGCGAACTGCATCGGAGGTCCGAGCGTACCTGCAGCAGGTGAAGCAGGTCCTGGAGTATCTCGACGTCTCTGACTGCAACATGGAGGAAGGGTCTCTTAGGGTCGACGCGAATGTCTCGGTTCGGCAGTCCGGCACCTCCGAGCTCGGGACGAAGACCGAGCTGAAGAACATGAACTCCTTCTCCAACGTGGAGAAGGCACTGATCGTTGAGATCGGACGACAGGAAGACGTTGTTCGGAGCGGGGAGGCGGTCGAACACCTGACTCTCCTCTGGGACGAAGTGCGGGGCGACGTCCGCCCGATGCGGACCAAGGAAGAGAGCCACGATTACCGCTACTTTCCCGAGCCCGACCTCCCGCCTCTGGTCGTACCGGCGCAACGGATCGAGGCGATCCGGTCGCAGCTCCCCGAGCTCCCCGCTGTCCGCAGGGCACGATTTGAGGAGGCGTTCAGTCTGCCCGCTTACGACGCGGAGGTACTCACCGCCGACAGGGCTCGCGCGGACTACTACGAAGCCGTGGCAACCCACGTGGACGATCCGAAGCAGGCGTCCAACTGGGTAATGGGCCCGGTGCTCGCCCTCGCTAAGGACAGCACCACCGGATTCGCTGCATTCCCCGTTTCACCGGAGGATCTCGTGGGGCTCATCGAACTCGTTCGTGACGGCACCGTCAGTCGGAACGTGGGCAAGGATGTCTTGAAGAAGATGCTCGACAGAGGGCACTCAGCGGCGCAGGTCGTAGCCGATGATGGCCTCGCGCAGGTCCGGGACAGTGACCGGCTGGAGTTGTGGGTGGACGAGGTTCTGGCGGCCAATCCGGAAGAGGTATCGCGCTTCAGCGACGGTGAAAGACGTCTCAAGGGCTACTTTATGGGTCAGGTCATGAAGGTCTCGCGAGGGAAGGCCGACCCCGGCGCAGTGTCGCGTCTTCTGAATCAGAGACTCGAGGGCTGACGGCCCGAAACCCCGGCACATCCATAGGCTTCGCCCTAGGAAGGTACAAGAGCGGAGTTTCGGGGAGGGGGAAGAATTGATCGCGGACCTCCGCTAGCAGCCCCTGCCGGTGTTCACGGCCACCAGAGAGCGTTTCGCGCCGAACAGATTTCGCGAGCTTGAGGTTCACATCCCCGACGGGATCCAAGAGCGCGGCAGCGGCTAACCCAGGATCCGACAGGTACGCCATAACGTACTCGTACGAGAGCCGCATGTAGCGGTCACGGGAGTGCGTTGGGAGGTCGAATCGAGATCGACGGAGGATTTCGTCGAATACCTGCAGCCATCGGTCGTCATCCTGGAACGCGATCACACCGCGGAAAATCCGCCGATTCGTTCGGAACGAGAACAAGGTGCGGGAGAGAACGCGGTCGAACAGGTCGTCGGCGTCGGCGTGGTCATGATACAGTACGACCTCTCGTGCCACCGTCCCGAAGCGCTTTCCCAGGTGCACGTCCATGCGGTGTTCCCAGTACGTGTGACCGACGGCGTGAGTCGTCTTGGTGACCAGGAGCTGTCGCGGGACGTACAGATTGTGGGCGACCGTGTCCGCTGCCAGGTGCGATAGGTAGCCCAACGCCGCCGCCATGAGCCGGCCGGAGTCCGCAGCCTGGCGGATCTCCTTACCGATGTGCCAGTGGTGCGAGTGTCGCCCGATCGGAACGTATTTCTTCGCGAACGAAATGTCGGCTGCCACGGAGCCATAGAGGAACGCAGTGCGGTGTTTCCTCAGAACTGCTTGTAGGGCCAGGGGCAAGAGGTGCAGGGAGGAGAGGACGGCTTCACCGATCGCGATGTGGGTTGCGGGGCCCCAGGCGAAGAGGTCAGCCGGAGCCAGCGCCGCCCAGGCAAGCGCCCACAGGAGCGCCGCAGTCAGGAGCTGCAACGGTCGCCCCCTCAGCTTTGAATCTCCGGAGGAGCTGCCTCGTCCCCTTCGAAGTCTTCGGCGTCCGTCTGAGCCGGTGACTTTCCCTGATCGGGAGTCACGGAGATCTGCTCGCCCAGATTACCTAATCCGGCCCGAACTCCTCGGGCGGTAGCGGCACCTTCCACGAACACGCCTTCCGCCTCGCGCTGGACGATCTCCATAAACGCGTTGAACTCTTCGATGCGCTCCTCCATCCGATCGGAGGCCTGACTGAGCCGATCCGATAGGCGAGACACGGATTCGGACAGCTTGGCGACCTCCTCGTTTAGCGCCTTGGAGATAGACTCCACATTGCTCGCCGTCCTCCGGATGCTGGCGACGGCGGGGTCCGCAGAGAAGCCCTGTCGAGCTCGTTCGATGGCGCGTGTGGCCCGCCGCGTTTGGAGGACCCCAAACGCAATCAAGAAGAGGACGGCAACAAAGGCGGCCGCGACCGATCCCGCCGCCACGGCTTCGAGGAAGTCGTAGCCGTCGCGGGCGGCGATCGACACAACCGTGTCCTGCACCGGGGTGCTCTGGAAGGCGAGAAGTGCTGTCATGGATCCAAGATAGCGGCCAGCGGCGAAAACGTTCCACACTCAGCCCGCTCCGCCGCAGGGATCGATCGGTTGTACCCGGTCCTCCTGAGCGATAAGTTCCGCCAGCCTCTCCCGGGGGGCTATCTGCCGCGCCACACGAGAGTTCGGACATTCATGCCTTCATTCCTGGTCGAGGGGGGACACGCGCTCTCCGGTTCGATCCGCCCCTCCGGGAACAAGAATGCGGCCCTCCCGTGCATCTCAGCAGCCCTCCTCACCTCTAGTCCGGTGATCCTGGAGAACGTCCCTCGGATCCGCGATGTAGAGACGCTTCTCGAGATCCTCGCGTCCCTCGGGGCAAGCGTGGATTGGCTGGAGGAGGCCACTGTCAGGCTCGAAGCGGTGGATCTGCACACCACCCGCCCTGATCCGGTTCTCTCCGCACGGATACGTGCATCGATCCTGCTGGCTGGGCCGCTCCTTGCGAGATCTGGCCAGGTTTCGATTCCCCCCCCGGGGGGGGACGTCATCGGGCGTCGCCGGCTGGACACGCACTTTTTGGCGTTTAGCGGGCTGGGGGCCGACATCGCGGTAGCTCCGAACAACCTCGAAATCAGCGCCCCTGAGTTAGAAGGTGGTGACATTTTCCTGGATGAGCCTTCAGTGACGGCTACCGAGAACGCAGTCATGGCCGCTGTCTTGGCAAGCGGTACCACCACGCTCCGAAACGCCGCGGCCGAGCCGCATGTGCAGGATCTTTGCGGACTGCTGAACACGATGGGGGCCCGGGTATCCGGGATCGGGACGCACACGCTCCGCATCGAGGGTGTGGAGGAACTGTCGGGTGCGCGATACCGAATCCAGTCGGATCACATCGAAGCGGGGTCGTTCGTGGGGCTGGCGGCGGCCACCGGGAGCGTTCTCCGCATCCAGGATGCGCCCACGCCGCACCTCGACTCGACTCTCCTAGGGTTTCAAAAACTGGGAGTGCTCTGTGAGATTGAGGGTGCGGATTTGATTGTTCACGGAAACCGTGACCGGGAGATACGCCGGGATGCGTTCGGGCACATCGCGAAGATCGATGACGGTCCCTGGCCCGGGTTTCCACCCGACCTCACCTCCATCGCGCTCGTGGCCGCGACCCAATGCAGGGGAACCGTGCTGATTCACGAGAAGATGTTCGAGTCCAGGATGTTCTTCACGGACAAGCTGGTCGGGATGGGCGCACAGATCATTCTGTGCGATCCCCACAGAGCCGTGGTCGTGGGTCCTTCAACCCTTCGGGGGCAGCCTGTTGAGAGTCCGGATATCAGGGCAGGGATGGCGCTGCTACTCGCGGCACTTGCGGCTGAGGGGACCAGCCGGATCCAAAACATTGGACAGATCGAACGTGGCTACGAGCAGATCGACGGGCGGCTTCGGGCCTTAGGGGCACGAATCACTCACGAAGCCTAGCGCCGAGCGGGTTTCGAGCGGAACTTGTAGCCTTGGTCATATTCTCCTATCATTGAGAGCAAGCAAGAGCTGCCGCGGGGCAGCTTTTCTGTGAGTGGGGGAGTAGGTATCCCCCGCTTTTTTTTACTCCGCGGTCTCGGTTGTTGACTGCGAGAAGCTCGAGTCCAAGGGGGCACCAGGTTTAGAAGGGGGCCACGGCCGTGAAACCGATTCCTGAGGTCGAGTGGGGAGTGAGCTCGAGGGTCGAGGACCTTGGGCTCGAGGTCGTGGAATTCGAGTGGGGGGGTACAAATAGAAGGCCGATGCTTCGCCTACGCGTGGACTTTGGCGACTCAACACCGGGTCGGGGAGTGACGGTGGACGACTGCGCTCGCGTGAGCCGAGTTCTAGAGGCGTGGCTCGATGGGCACTCGGCCATTCCAGAGCGATACGTTCTCGAGGTGTCCTCGCCTGGGGTGGACCGGCCATTGTCGCGGAAGCGGGACTTCATTCGCTTCGTCGGCCGCGAGGTGGAGTTGAGAGGGTCGGGCGATGGGAGTCGGTGGGCCTTTTCCGGCCGCATTAGCGGGGTCCTGGAAGGGGTTGAGGACGAAGGAGACGAGTATCGAGTGGTGATTCGGACACCCGATGAATCCAGAGTCCTCGTTCCCCGGAAGAACATCGTCAAGGCGAACCTAGTGTTTTGCTGGAACGACGACGGCTGACCGTTATAGAGGATACACATGGCAGACGCCGGACAGATCGTTGCCGCCATCAGAGACATGGCTGCAACCAAGAGCCTCTCCGCCGACGAAATGAACGACCTCGTCAAGGACGGCATCGTGGCAGGCCTCGCCCGGATCTTCGGGCCGAACGTCCGGGCCGAGATCGATCTCGACGACGTCAGTGGGGAGATCGAGATCGTCGTGCTCAAACGCGTCGTTGAAGAGGTGGAGGACTCCTCCGCTGAGGTTGAGCTTGAGAAGGCGCGGTGGGACGATCCGACCTTCGAGGTGGGCGATGTCATGGAGATTCCAATCGATTTCTCCGAATTCGGTCGGAATGCTGTGATGGCCACGAAACAGCGGATTGTTCAGCGCGTTCGCGAAGGGGAGCGCGAGCGAATAAGGGAGGAGTTCGCTCACCGCGTGGGTGAGTTGCTTTCGGGTGAAGTCCAGCAAATCGAGCGTGGAAAGATTGTGGTGATGATGAATCGCGCTCGAGACGCGGAAGCGATCATCCCTTGGAAGGACCAAAACCCACGGGAGCGATTCCGGCAGGGGGATCCCATCCGTGCGGTACTCAAGAAGGTGGAGGAGACCCCCAAGGGACCGAGATTGATACTCTCTCGCGCGGACCCGCTCTTCGTCGAGGCGCTGTTCAGGCTCGAGGTTCCCGAGATCTATCAGGGCATCGTGGAGATCAAGGAGCGCGCGCGAGAGGTGGGGGGCCGCACGAAGATCGCTGTGTGGTCGAGGGATGATTCCATCGACCCTGTGGGAGCGTGCGTGGGCCTCAAGGGATCGCGGGTTCAGGCGGTTGTCTCCGAGCTCGGTGGAGAGCGGATCGATATCGTTCCGTGGCACCCCGACCCCGAAGTGTTTGCTAGACGGGCGCTCGCACCTGCGCGGGTGTCGAAGGTGATCTCCGAGTCGGAACGGCAGGTGATCACAGCGATCGTCGACGAGGATCAGCTCTCCCTCGCGATCGGGCGGAACGGACAGAACGTGCGTCTAGCGTCTCAGCTAATCGGTTGGCAGATAGACCTCTACGGATCTCGGGAATGGCTCGAACGGGGGGCCGACGCAGCCCTTTTCGGAGGCCCACTCGAGGACGATGGGCTCGAGACGGCGGACTTTCCGCTATCCGAACTGGACGTGGGCGAAGACGCTCTGGCGGCCCTCAAAAGGGCCGGATATAGTACGTTTTTGGAGATTATCGACCTGGAAGCCGAGGATTTTGGCCAGATCGAGGCGTTCCCCCAGGAAGCGGTTCCGACCCTGATGGGTATCATCGACGAGCTGACGGTCTTGGAGGATCCAGGTGAAGAGGAAGGCGAGGAATCCCCGATTGACCGGGCGGTCTCGGCGTTGGTAGAGCCGGAGGGATTGCCAACAGAAAAAGAGGAGAAGGATGGGGGGGCAGGCGAACCCGAGGGAACTTGAAATCCTCGGACTCCTCGGACTCGCCCGGCGTGCTGGGGCCGTGAGCCCCGGGGTAGATGCGACCCGTCGCTCGTTAGGCGCCGGGGATGTGCGCCTGGTCCTCCTCGCAACCGACGTCTCCGAGACTCAGTTCGAGAAGGTTCGGAGGCTCATCGGACGCCGGAGAGTGCCGGTCCGGTGGGTGTCTGACAGAGACGTCCTTGGGCGGGCCCTCGGGAAGAGCGCTCTGTCGATGGTAGGCGTAACGGAAGGTTCGTTCGCCGCACAGCTGTTGGAGCGGTTGCCGCCGATGCCGTACGGATCGGTGAGACCGCTTGAACTGGAAGAAGCCCAGGAGGAACCGAGTTCAAATGCTCGTTCTTGAGTTGGCCGAAGACCTAAGGGTCTCTCCCATCAATCTCCTTGCCCTCCTGCGGGCGATGGGGATTCCTGTGCCCAGCGAGGATGCCCCCGTCAGAGACACAGATGTCGCTCGGGTTCTGGCCCGAGTCGAGAGAGAGCGTCGCGCGGGAAAAAAGGATGCTGCGGAGGCCATCCAGGCTGCCATCGAAGAGTCCCAGGCTCCGTCTCGCCGGCGCAGAAGGCGGAAAGCCGAAGATGTCGTGTTCGAGGAACCCGAGCTCCTGCGGACGGAGGAAACGGGAGAGCCTCCGGATGCAGGGGGGCTGTTCGAGGAGGCGGGATCGGGGGAGCGGGTTCCTGAAACGCCCGTGTCCATAGTGCTCGAGTCCGAGGCCGGAGAGGATGTCTCGGTCGAATCGGCCGACGAGGTGCCCGAGGCCCAAACCAAGTTGGATGTGGAAGCAGGACCGTTCATGGAAGAAGGGGCGGAGGAGGCCGGCCCAGCTTTGGAGGATGACGTGCCGGAGACGGTCGAGGCCGAGGTGGTGGCGGGGTCCGGGGGGCAGCCGGCGCAGGCGGATCAGATAGAGGAAGCGGGGAGTAGGCCGAAGCGCAGGCTGAGGATGCCGGACATGGGATCGGTGGGGGTCGGCGGCGCGGACCGATCTCGACTTGGCGCCGCCTGGGAACTGGCAGACCTCGAGGCATCCGCGCCTCGACCGACCCCGGCAGCGAGTGCGGGCCCGGGAGGCCAGGTCCGAATTCAGGCCGACGGCTTTACGCCCGACGGCCAGAAGCAGGGGAAGAAGAAGGGGAAGAAGCGCCAACGGGTCGACCAGGACGCGGTGCAGGACAACATCCAACGCGTGATGGCCGAACTCAAGGGTGGCGGGAAAAAGCGTCGCCGAAAGACCCCTTCCGGTCCGACGCGAGAGGAACGTGAAGCCCAGGAAGAGGAGGAGCGTCAACTTGCTGAGGAAGAGTCCAAGACGGTACGGGTCAACGAATTCCTTACGGTTGCCGAGCTGTCCGAACTGATTGACGTGCCCTCGACCGAGTTAGTGAGTGCCGCGTTCAAGAACCTGGGACTCATGGTCACGATCAATCAGCGTCTCGACTTCGACCAGCTGGAGCTCCTTCTGGACGAGTTCAACTTCAAGGCGGTAAGGGAGGAAGATTACTCCACCGCGGCTGAGGAGAGCGAGGAGGTCGAGGAAGATCCGGCGCTGCTGGCTCCGCGTCCTCCCGTGGTGACTGTGATGGGCCATGTCGATCATGGGAAGACCCTGCTTCTGGATTCGATTCGCAAGACGAACGTGGTGGCAGGCGAATCAGGCGGGATCACTCAGCACATCGGCGCCTATCACCTTCAGCTCGATGACGGTCGCACGATCTCCTTCCTGGATACACCCGGCCACGCGGCATTCACAGCGATGAGGGCCCGAGGGGCGGAGGTAACCGATATCGTGGTGCTGGTGGTTGCCGCCGATGACTCCATCATGCCCCAAACCATCGAAGCCATCTCTCACGCAAAGAACGCTGGGGTTCTCTTGGTGGTGGCCATCAACAAGATGGACCTCCCAGCCGCGAACCCCACGAAGGTGAAGCAGGAGCTGCTGCAGCAGGAGGTGACTCCAGAGGAATTTGGCGGTGAGGTGCTTGTGGCCGAAGTTTCGGCCAAGTCCGGAGAAGGCATCGACGAACTGCTCGAGAAGATCCTCTTGCAAGCAGAGGTTCTGGAGCTACAGGCCAACCCAGACCGCGATGCAGTGGCAGCCGTGATCGAAGCCCAACTCGACGTCGGGAAGGGTCCGGTTGTGACGGTGCTTGTTCAGAAGGGAACGCTCCGAGTAGGAGAAGATTTCGTTTGTGGGAAGTTCGAGGGGCGTGTCCGGGCGATGATGGATGAGAGGGGGAACCCGGTCGAGGAGGCGCCCCCAGGCTGGCCCGTGCAGATACTCGGTGCGGGCGGAGTCCCGCAGGCCGGTGACACCCTCATGGTGATGGACGCCGTCCGTGCGGGAGAGATCGCGCAGACGCGCCAGCGCCTCGAGCGGGAGAAGCAGCTTCGAATCAAGGAGCGCGGAGTGAAGCTAGGCGATCTTGCCCACTTCATGAGAGAGGGTGAGGTCGTGACGCTTCCCGTCGTGGTCAAGGCCGATGTAGACGGGTCCGTGCAAGCGGTATCCGATTCCCTAGAGCAGCTCTCGACCTCAGAAGTCGAGGTCGAGATCGTGCATCGTGCCGTAGGCGCAGTCAACGAGTCCGACATCCTCCTCGCAGAGACAGCGGGCGCGATCGTCATCGGATTCCGGGTTCGCCCCGACACCAATGCCCGACTTCTGGCTGAGCAAAACGGAGTCGACATACATCTCTATGATGTCATCTATGAGGCTGTAGATGACATCACGAAGGCGATGGAGGGCATGCTCTCACCCGAGGAGAGAGAGAACATCCTCGGAGTGGCCGAGGTGCGTGAGATCTTCAAGATCTCCAAGGTCGGGACGATCGCGGGATGCTATGTGTCCAACGGGCTCATCGATCGGAAAGGAAAGGCCCGTCTCATGCGCGATGGGGGTGTGATCTATACCGGGGAGATCGAGTCGTTGAAGCGCTTCAAGGACGATGTCAGAGAGGTCCGTGAGGGCTTCGAGTGCGGGGTCGGAATCGCGAACTTCAACGACATAAAGGTGGGCGACGTCATCGAATGTTACCTCGTGGAGGAGGTGGCTCGGACTCTCGCTGGATCGGGGTCGGCTGCGGGCCAGGACTGATGGGGTGTCGCAGGTCCTCGTCCTGACGTGGGAGCTTAGCCTTCCTGGATGCCGGTCCCTCAAGCAGAAACGAGCTACGATTCGCTCGCTCAAGGACCGGCTTCGGCACCAATTCAAAGTGTCCGTTGCGGAGACGGACTTTCAGGGCGCGAGTGATCGCGCCGAGCTTACCGTGGCCTTCGTCACCTCCGACGGACGTCTAGCGCAGTCTATGGCGGACAAGATCGACCGATTCGTGGTCGAGAGGGGCGGCGCGCTCGTTGTCTCCTCGCGAATAGAGCGAGTCTGATCCCGTCGGCGCCAGGCGAGAGAATACCCAAGCACTCCCTTCCCATTTGCGAGCCTATAAATGTCACAACGACGGTTGGCTCGGCTGAATGAGCAGATAAAGCGCGAAATCTCCGAGCTCTTGAGGACCGAGGTGAACGACCCGCGGGTTGGGCTCCCGACGGTGACGGTCGTCGAGGTGACTACGGACCTCTGGCTCGCGCGGGTCTATGTCAGACCTGGACCGACGCACGAGGCAGAGGGCCCGGACGAGCTGCTGGCTGGACTCGCGAAGGCAGCTCCGTTCATCCGGCGCGCGCTCGGGAGGACGCTCAAGGTCCGACGGATCCCGGAGCTCCGGTTTCTCCCAGACAGAACCCTGGAAGAGGCCCTTCGGCTAGAGCAAATCCTTCGAGAGGTCCTTCCCGAATCGGCCGAAACACCCTCAGAGGAAGGGCCTGAGGCGCTGCAGGGCCCCCCGCCGGATCGACCTCCGGAATCGAGCTCAGGATGAGGCGAGAAGCGCTCATGGAGGGCCTGCTTCCGATCGATAAGCCGTTGGGGCCCAGCTCGCACGACATGGTGGCGCTCGCGCGGAGGCAGTTCGGGATCCGGCGAGCCGGCCACACCGGAACGCTCGATCCCTTCGCATCAGGTCTCCTCCTGATTTGCTTGGGCCGCTCGACCCGTTTGGCCGAATACCTCCAGTCCTTTCCCAAGGACTACTTCGCCTGTGCAAAGCTTGGGGTGGTCACGGCGACCGACGATATAGAAGGGCCGGTCGTCGCTACCTCCGACCGCTGGAGGGGGTTGCCTCACGAGGAGATCGCCGCCGCCCTCAACGCCTTTGTGGGGGTGACTTTGCAACGGCCACCTGACTTCTCGGCTAAGAAGGTGCAGGGGACAGCGGCCTACAGCATTGCCCGAAGCGGAGAGGAGGTAACACTGGCTGAGGTCCCGGTTGCCATTCACAGCATCGAGCTGGAATCCATCGACCTCCCCGAAATTCGCTTCAGCGTTCGGTGTGGCACGGGTACCTACATTCGCGGCCTCGCACGCGATTTGGGGGAGCGGCTCGGGGTTGGTGCGCACCTCGCGGAGCTTCGTCGCCTGGCGATCGGGCCTTTCCATGTGGATGACGCCCTCGGGCCTGATGGAATGAGCGACCCCATCAAGGTAAATCGGGCGCTGGTATCCCCGGTGGACGCAATCTCGCACCTGCCGCGACTGGAGGTCACACAGGACGAGGCGATGCGTCTCCAGTCCGGACAATGCCTCTCCCTTGAGGAGGAGGCCGTGTCCTCTGAGGACGGCGAACACGCTGTGGTGTTTGGAGCCCACCTGCTTGCCATTGCGGTGCGCAAAGGGGCCCAGGTCAGACCCAAGAAGGTGTTCTCTCTTGACTGAGACAGCGATCGACCTGACCCGTCCGCGGGGTTTACCAGACGACGGGCGGGGTGCCGTCGTTACGGTAGGCACATTCGATGGTGTGCATCGAGGCCATAGGGCCGTTCTGGAGGAAATCCGTGCGCGAGCCGCTGATACGGATCGGCGAGCCGTTCTCCTGACCTTCCACCCGCATCCCCTGAGAATCGTGCGTCCGCAAGTCGCCCCGCGTCTCCTGACAACGCCCGTGGAGAAGATGGAGATCTTAGCGGAGACAGGGTTGGACTACGCGGTCTTCCTGCGCTTTACCGCCGCGCTTTCCCAGTACCCGCCCAGGAGATTCGTCGAGGAGATTCTGGTTGGCAGGCTCGGCGTGCAAGAGCTCGTGATCGGCCACGACCACGGGTTTGGGAGGGGGCGTTCGGGTGACGCGGACATGCTTCGCCAGATCGGCCGAGAGCTAGGATTCGAAGTCGACGTCGTGGACCCGGTGGCGATGGGGGAAGACGTCGTATCCTCCTCCGCAATCCGGGAGTCCGTCGCCCGGGGAGACCTGAAGCTGGCCTGCGAGGGCCTTGGGAGGCCCTACTCACTCCGCGGGTTCGTGATCAGGGGCGACGGTCGGGGGAGTGGGTTGGGCTTTCCCACCGCCAATCTCAGCGTTGAGGCCGCGGACAAGCTGCTGCCACCGTCGGGTATCTATGCTGTATGGGGCACTCTCCGTGCCGGGACGTTCCAGGGGGCTCTCCATCTAGGCCCGCGTCCGACCTTCCAGGGGTCGCCACCCACGATCGAGTTGCATCTGATGGATTTCTCGGGAGAGGTCTACGGAGAGGAGGTCCGAGTGGACTTCATCCGATACCTTCGGCCTATTCGAGCCTTCGGGTCCGCAACTGCTCTAGTGCGCCAGATGGAGCTCGACGTAGCAGAGGCCAGGGCTGCTTTGCGAGAGGACCGATCGCCGCCGGGCGGGGTTGTTCGGCAAGATCCGAGAGGGTAGCTTCCTAGGCTATCAAAAAAGAGGGATGCAAAGAGGGATTAAGGGGGGGGGGGGGTGATCGGCCCCCGAGAGACAGGTTCAACGGCTTCCCTTGCAGCTACGGACTCTTGCGGAGGCATCAAATTACGCCATGACGAGGGTAGGTGCGGTAGACCGGCAGGAACTCATCCAAAAACACCAAATTCACGAAGGAGACCGGGGAAGCGCACCGGTTCAGATCGCCCTTCTCACCCAGCGGATCAACCATCTGCGGGCCCACTTCGAGAAGCACAAAGGGGATCATCACAGTCGACGGGGCCTCCTCCGAATGGTTGGACGCCGGCGCCGGCTGCTCGAGTACCTCAAGAAGACAGACCTAGAGAAATACCGCGCGCTCATTGCGGATCTGGGCCTCCGGAAGTAGCGCGAACCGGTCGACCCCAGAACGAGCTGCAGCGTGGCGGAACGAGGGTTCCCCGACCGGTCTGCGAGCGTGAAACTCGCTGCGACTGTCCAAACCGATTCTGCAGGTAACGGAAGCTGATCAACAATGCGGAGAATTGAGAGAGAATTTGCGGGCCGGACCCTGACACTTGAGACGGGCCGCCTGGCGAGATTGGCCCAGGGCTCGTGCTTGGTCCAGTTCGGAGAGACTGCCGTCCTGTGCACCGCAACGGTACAGGATCGGCCCACACACCTCCCTTTCTTCCCACTGACTGTTGAGTACCGTGAGAAGTCCTACGCGGCCGGAAAGATCCCAGGGGGCTTCTTTAAGCGGGAGGGGAGGCCCGGCGAGAAGGAGATCCTTTCGGCTCGCCAGATCGACCGCCCCCTCCGCCCGCTCTTTCCCGATGGGTTCATGAATGAGACTCAGCTCATCTGCAGCATCCTCTCCGCGGACCAGGAGAATGATGCCGACGTGTTGAGCCTGTTAGGCGCGTCGGTGGCCTTGAACATTTCGAAGATCCCATTTCACACGCCGGTAGCTGGCGTTCGAGTCGGTCGGATTCGCGAGAATTGGATACTAAACCCGACCTTCCAGCAGCTCGAGTATTCGGATGTGGACATTGTCGTGGCTGGCTCGCGAGATGCCATCACGATGGTGGAAGGAGGGGCTGTCGAGGTTCCCGAGACCGAGGTCCTCGAGGGTCTTCAGGTTGCCCATGAGGGGATCCGAGAGCTGATCGACTTCCAACAGGAATTGATCGGTGATCTCCGGCAACCCGAGATGGGCTGGCTCTCCCAGCTGCCGGAGGAAGAACTCAGGGCGAAGATCGCCGAGATGGCGCGCCCCCGCGTTGCGGAAGCCATGGCTCTAGTCGAGAAGGAGCAGCGGAGCCAAGCCCTGGCCTCTGTGAAGGACGACGTGCTTGGGCGACTCCAGGACGAGCTTTCTCACGAGGAGTTCGAGCAGTCGCAGGATCAGGTCGGGGAGATTCTACGGGGAATCGAGAAGGCCGCCATGCGGGAACGGATCCTGGAACAGGGAACCCGAGCGGACGGGAGGGATCTGGACACCGTACGCGATATCTCTTGTGAAGTAGGGATCCTTCCTCGGACTCACGGATCGGCGCTCTTTACCCGTGGACAGACCCAGGCACTCTGTGTAGCCACGTTGGGAACCTCGCGCGACGAGCAAAGGATCGACTCGATCGATGTCCAGCAAGAGATCACCAAATCCTTCATGCTCCACTACAACTTCCCTCCCTTCTCTGTGGGGGAGGCGCGCCCCATCAGAGGCACGTCGAGAAGGGAGATCGGGCACGGTGCATTGGCCGAGCGGGCGATCCAACCGCTCCTGCCCGCCTATGAAGACTTCCCATATACGATCCGAATCGTGTCCGACATCCTGGAGTCCAATGGCTCCTCTTCCATGGCGACCGTCTGCGGAACCTCGCTGGCGCTCATGGCGGCCGGAGTTCCCGTCAAGGCGGCTTCAGCTGGGGTTGCGATGGGTCTCATCAAGGAAGAAGACCGCGTGGCGGTGCTGACCGACATCCTCGGAGTCGAGGACGCCCTGGGAGACATGGACTTCAAGGTGGCCGGTACCCGCGACGGCGTGACCTCCATCCAGATGGACATCAAGATCGAGGGGCTGACGACCGAGATCCTTGGAGAGGCTCTCGAGCGGGCGCACCGTGCACGCATGCACATCCTGGATGCGATGGACCAGACGATTTCAGAGCCTCGAGAAGAGCTGTCACCACACGCGCCGCGGATCACCACGATAGACGTAAACCCAGAGAAGCTAGGCGAGATAATCGGTCCCAAAGGTAAGACTATTAGAGCAATACAGGATGAGACCGGAGCCAAGATTGACATCGAGGATTCCGGTGTTGTGAAGATCGCCGCGGTGTCTGGCGAAGCGGCTGCCCGCGCTCGAGAGATGATCGAAGCGATCGTGCAGGAGCCCGAAGTCGGTCGGATCTATGAGGGACCGGTCAAGAACACCACCACCTTCGGTGCCTTCATCGAGATCCTTCCGGGAACTGAGGGGCTGTGCCACATCTCGGAGCTTACCTCCGGGCGCGTGCAGAACACTGAAGATGTCCTGAAGCGCGGGGACATCACACGGGTGAAGCTATTGGCCATCGACGAGAGAGGTCGGCTCCGCCTCTCGAGAAAGGCGGCTCTCGAAGAGGAAGGGCAGAAGGTCGAAGAGGTCGAGGCCGCCAGTCGGGCATGACCAGCCGGCGATCACACGCCGGCGCCGGGACCGACCCGGATTGGTCCCGCGGGGAGATGCTGGAGACGGTGCTCCCAAACGGAATCCGGGTGCTTACCGAGAGCATCCCTGGAGTTCGCTCTGTCTCCGCCGGCGTTTGGGTTCGGCAGGGTGCTGCCCACGAGACGCCCGACCTTTTCGGTGCGAGTCACCTCCTCGAACACCTGGTGTTCAAGGGCACTGAGCGCCGTGGGCCGAAGGAGATCGCGTTGGCTCTGGAGCGGCTGGGCGGGTCCCTCGACGCCTTCACCTCTCGTGAGCACACCTCCTTCCAAGCGAGGGTGCTCCCAGAGCACCTTCCAGTAGCTCTGGACGTCCTCTCGGATCTCGTGCTCCATCCGCTTCTTCGAGAAGAAGATCTTGCTCTAGAGCGGGAGGTCGTGCTCGAGGAGATCTCGGCCATGGAGGATACACCCGACGATCTCGTGTTCGAGCTTCACGGCGAAGCGCTTTGGCACGACCACCCCTACGGCCGCTCCATTCTGGGGACACGCGAGTCGGTCTCAGGAATGACCTCACCCACCCTACGGGAGCTCCACGAAGGCCAATACCTTCACGGCGAGCTGATCGTAGGTGCGGCGGGGTTCCTGGAGCACGACGCAGTGGTGGACGAGGTGTCGCAAAAATTTGGCGGGATCCCCGGGGGCGAATCGCTGGACATCCCCGCGGTGGGGGTGGAAACAGAGATCCAGGACGTTCAGGTGCACAGGGATGGGGTCCAAACCCACCTGGTGTTCGGAACCCGGACCCCTCCCCGATCCGATCGTGCCCGGTTTCCTCTCATCTTGCTCTCGGCGGCTTTCGGAGGGGGGATGGGATCTCGTCTCTTTCAGAAGGTTCGAGAAGAGCTGGCATTAGGATACACAGTCTATTCCTACCAGTCCTTCTATTCGCGAGCGGGTGTCGCAGGAGTCTATGTGGGCACCCGACCGGAGTGGGGAGATCGAGCGGTTGAGGTTGTCCGGGAGGAGTACCGGAAGCTGGCGGAGAGGGCGCTTTCCGCCATCGAACTCGAGGAGGTCAAGAGCCAGGTCAAGGGGCAGGTCATGCTCTCCCTAGAGTCGACCGGTTCTCGATTGTTCCGCCTGGTGGGCTTCGCACTCTACGAAGAGCCACGCCTGACCCTCGACCAGCTCCTGGAAGCGATTGACGCCGTGACAGTCGAAGATGTGGCCGAGGCGGCGGCGCGGTTCTTCCTCCCGGAATCCCAGACATTGCTCCGGCTGGGACCGGAGCCAAACGGGTCGCTTACGAGCGCAGAGCTTCCTGTAGCGGGATGAGCTCGGGCTCGAACGATCGGCTCCGTATTCGGTTCAAGCGGCTTCCACAGAACCCCGACCTCCCACTACCTGCGCGTGCTACACCCGATGCGGCGGGTTATGACATTCGTTCTGCGGAGGGGGATTTCTTGCTGGAGCCCGGGGTTGTTCGCACGGTCGCGACGGGGCTCGTTGTCGAGCTTCCCCCGGGGCTGGAGTGCCAGGTCCGACCCCGCTCAGGCCTCGCTCTCAGGCATGGGGTCACGCTTCTGAACGCTCCCGGAACGATCGACCCAGACTACCGCGGGGAGTTGAGGGTGATCCTCTTGAACCAGGGGCGGGAGTCAGTTCGAATCACTCGAGGTGAGCGCATCGCGCAGCTTGTATTTGCGCGATTTGAGACCCCGGAGATCGCGGAGGTAAGTGAGCTTTCCGAGAGTGAACGGGGGCAACGCGGATTCGGCTCGACGGGGCAAGACTGACACCCCCCGCAAGCGCCTTCCACACCCTCCCAGAGCGCTGGGCAGAAGTCTTGCCCTCAATTCGTCGCCTCTATACAATCGAAGGCGCTTCGGCGCCGCGGTCCGCCGGGGTCTTCCTCTTGTTGCAGAGCCTACTCATCGACCGCCTCGATCGGCTCGAATTTTGGTTGCGTTTCTAAAGTGGTTCAGCTCCGGGTCTCTCGTTCCAGTCAATGACATCGCGGTCGATCTCGGGACCGCGAATACCCTCGTCTACGTCAAGGGTGAGGGGATCGTACTCAACGAGCCTTCCGTAGTCGCCGTAGAGCGGGGTTCCAAACGGATCCTCGGAATCGGGCTCGAGGCCAAGCGGATGCTCGGCCGAACTCCGGAAAACATCGAAGCGATCCGCCCTCTGAAGGACGGGGTGATTGCAGATGTCGACGTGACAGAGATGATGCTTCGTCACTTCTTAAAGCAAGTCACGTCGAAGAGGATCTTCCGGATCAAACCACGCGTTGTGGTCGGCGTACCCTCAGGGATCACGGAGCTCGAGCGCCGAGCGGTGCGGTCTTCCGCAATCGCGGCCGGAGCGAAGGCCGTCTATATGGTTGCGGAGCCTACAGCCGCCGCGATTGGAGTCGGCCTTCCGATCGAGACACCGACCGGGAACATGGTGATCGACATCGGTGGAGGGACCACCGAGATCGCGGTGATCGCGCTTTCCGGAATCGTCTCGAACACATCGATCCGGGTGGGGGGAGACGAGCTTGATGTATCGATCGTGACCTTTCTTCGAAAGAACTACAATCTACTGATCGGTGAGCCGACGGCGGAGGCCGTCAAGATCCAGATCGGATCGGCCTTCGACAATGGTGAAGAACGGACGATGGATGTGAAGGGTCGAGATCTGGTAAGCGGGATCCCGAAGACGGTGACCGTCCACTCCGACGAGGTGAGGGAGTGTACTCAGGAGCCGATTCAGGCGATCGTAGAGGCAGTGCGGAGAGCGTTGGAGATCACGCCACCGGAACTCTCATCGGACATCGTGGACCGCGGGATCGTAATGACAGGGGGCGGCTCAATGATTCGTGGGCTCGATCGATTGCTCACGACTGAGATTCACCTGCCCATTCACGTCGACCAGGAGCCCCTCACCTGTGTCGTGCGCGGGGCAGGGCGAATCCTGGATGACGTCCACAAGTATCGGAAGGTCCTCGCGACCTGACCCACTGTGTAGATGAACTTCCCTCACACCTGACCTCAGGGGGTCTTCCGGCCGGTGCCTTCGTTTGAGCCGGACAGGGACGAATCAAAGGGACGACGGGGCCTCATTGGACCTCTGGGTTTCCTGGCACTTTCTGCCCTTCTTCTCGTCCTTCCTCAGGCTGCCCAGGAGGGGGTCTCTTCGGTTCTCCGTGGTTCTGCCCTCGCACCCTTTATCTGGGTCCAGGAATCCGTGCAGCAGGCCCGGGTTCTGTCGGGAAGCCTTGCGGAGCTCCAATCCCAGCTGGATTCCACTCTTTCCGTTCTCTATTCTCAAAGCACACTGGCGGAGGAGAATCGGCGTCTTCGCTCCCTTCTGCGCCTTCGCGATCGAAGTGCCCCTGGCTTCCTCTCCGCGTCCGCCATCCGATCGGGGACTCAGGGCTCCGAAAGCATGTTTCTCCTGGATGTAGGTGGGGCGGACGGAGTCGAAGTGAACGACCCGGTCGTGGTCGCCGATGGCCTTATCGGAATGGTCCGCGAGGTGGGGACCCGGAGCGCCCTCGCGATGGACTGGACGCATCCCGATTTTCGGGTGAGTGCGATGACCGTCGATGGGGAGGTTTTTGGCATCGTGGAGCCGCGCCAGGGAGCGTTCCGCGAAGAGGACCGACTCATGCTGAACGGGGTTCCGTACCATACACCGGTTCAGGACGGGGTATCGGTGGTGACCAGCGGCCGGGGGAGCGTCTATCCTAGAGGAATCCTTCTCGGGACCATCGCCGGGTTGGCGGAGACGGAGGCGGGCTGGCGACGCAGCTATTGGCTCGATCCGGCTGTGCGCCCCGGAACGGCGACCCACGTCCTGGTTCTCACAACCGAAGAAGCATTGGAGCGGGAGGCCCTCGAAGAACTCTGGTTACCGGGTGATCAGCCACTCGGGCGGAGTCGGTGAAGCCCGCTCTCGTCCTTTGGGGAGTGGCCCTGCTACTTCCCATTCTTCACTTCGCCTTACACGTAGGACTGGGAATCGGGGCCTGGGCGCCCGATCTTCTAACGGTAGGGCTCTTGGTCACCGCTCGTCAGGTACGGACGGGCAGCGCCGCAGCGATCGGATTCGGGTTGGGACTTATGGAGGACGCCCTCTCGATACTATCGTTCGGTGCGAACGCGATGGCGCTCACGGTGGTAGGAATTCTGGGGGCACGCTCCCGCGAGCTGTTCGTGGGAGAGTCCCTGGCTTTCCTGGCCTCGTATCTGGCATTGGGGATATGGCTTCGAGCAGCGATCCACTGGCTGCTGACCCGAGAGGGCCCAAGAGAGGAGGCGATCCGAGTCCTCCTCCTACAGGCTCCGGCGGCAGCCCTGTACGCAGCCGCGGTCGGCACACTATTGCTGATCGTGACGGGAGCGTGGACGAGAGAGGTGAATCGGTGAAACCGCAGGCCACGATTCGTTTCAGCATATGAAGATTACACATCCGAACCTCCGGCGCAGACGAGCTCGGGTGGCGGTGGGAGTATTGGCCGCGTTGATGGGCGTGCTGACCCTTGTCTTCTTTCGGGCCCAGGTGGTGCGGGGCACGGCGTGGGCGCTCCAGGCAGACTCGAATCGTCTTCGAGTGCTTCCGGTTCCGGCGCCTCGTGGAACAATCTTCGATCGCTACGGAAAGGTCATTGCCGACAACGTTCCGTCCTATTCTGTCTCCCTGTTTCCGGCCCCCCTCGATTCCCTCGAGGCAAGCTTGCGACGATTGCAGCCACACTTGGCGCTAGACGACGCGAGGGTGGACGAGCTAATGGAACAGGCCCGGGCCGACCGACGTCAGCCCCTGCTTGTGGTCCAGGACGCAGAGTATGGGGAGGTCGCCGCCCTCGAAGAGCTCCGAGCCCGATTCCCCGACGTCTTCCTGGAGATGCGACCGAAGCGGCGCTACATGGGAGGTGCGGCACTGGGACACGTCCTGGGCTATGTGGGCGAGATCTCCAGGGACGAGTTGGAGATGCCGGTCTTCGCGGACTACGAGCAGAGGATGATCGTGGGGAAGGAGGGCCTTGAGAGGCAGTATGAGCAACCCCTCCAGGGAATTCAGGGCGTTCGCTATATCGAAGTCGACGCGGTCGGCCGCGTCGTAGGATCCTTTGAGGGGCAGGCGGCTGCACCAGCGTTCCCCGGCAATGATCTACATCTAAACCTGGATTTGGGGCTTGTAGAGTATATCCACCGGATCTTCCCCTCGGACCTCAGGGGAGCCGTGGTAGCTCTGAGTGTGGAGGACGGGGGGATCCTCGCCCTCTACTCAGCCCCTTCGTTTGATCCGAATGAGTTCGTGGGTGGAATCGACCGAGAGCTTTGGGAGGACTTGAATCGGGATCCCACCCGGCCGCTGTTCAACCGTGCCGTCATGGGGCGGTACCCGCCGGCATCCACCTGGAAAGTGGCCACGGCTGCGATCGCTTTGAAAATGGGGGTTCTCGAGCCCGGTGATGCTATGCCGGCACCCTGCACGGGATCGTATCGCTACGGGAACGACGTCCGTCGCTGCTGGAACGCCGCCGGACACGGCCACCTGGATCTGGCAGGTGCGCTCGCACACTCGTGCAACGTCTACTTCTATCAGGTGGGACTGCGAGTCGGGTTGGACAACATGGTCGAGCAGGGTTCCAGACTTGGATTCGGGGAGCCGTGCGGAGTCGACCTCCCAGTTGAGTCGAGCGGCGTATTCCCTGCCACACTCGGTTTTTGGGAGGATCGGTACGGGTTCCCTCCGACTGAGAACGAGGTGCTGAGTCTCGCGATCGGGCAGGGCCCGAACGACCAGACTCCGCTGAAGATGGCTCAGTTCTACCTTGCCTTGGCTCGAGACGGCACGGCTCCGGCCCCGCAGTTGGCGAAGTCGGAGGAAATCGATGAGCCGGGGCCGGCTTGGAGCCTCGATCTCAGTGAGGAGAATCTCGAGGCGATCCGCGACGGCCTGCGACAGGTAACGGCCCCCGGAGGCACAGCCTTCATGTCGACCCTGGAGCATTGGGATCTGGTCGGTAAGACGGGTACCGCGCAGCAGGGGCTGGGTGAGGAACGCCCGCACGCTTGGTTCGTAGGACTTGCGGGGCCATGGGGGTCCGACCCAGAGATCCTGGTCGCGGTGATCGTCGAAGAAGGTGTCTCAGGATCGGCGGCAGCCGCCCCGGTCGCTGCCAAGGCCGCCGACTTCCATCTGCGCCAGAAGTACGGGATTCCGACCGACACCATCCAGACGCTTCGCGAGCACTACCAGACCGGCTCCCCCGCACCTTGGGCGGGCAGGGCTCGAAGGGAGTCGGAGCAAGAGTAGCATGCGTTGGTACCGGTGGTGGGCACATGATCCCGACTTGGTCGGGGTAGCGCTCGTCCTGTCCTTGTTCGGAATCGCCATGATCTTTTCGGCCGGCGTTCTGAACATCCCGAGTCCGGTAACGGAAGGGGCTTGGCTCAGGCAGGTTGCCTGGTTGGCGGTCTCGCTGGGTATCTTCACGGCGTTGACTCAGGTCAAGCCGGGCTGGATCGACTGGGTTTCCCTGCCAGCCTACTCCGCCTCCGTGATCCTCTTGGCATTGACTCTGGTGATCGGCACCGGTACGGGGACGGCGGAGGGTGTTGAGGGTTGGATTGAACTGGGACCCATGCGGTTCCAGCCGTCTGAACTCGCCAAGGTGGCGGCGGTGCTCGGACTCGCTCGGCTACTCTCGGCTCGGAGCGAGCCTCCTGGGCATCTGAGGGACCTACTTGCGCCTTCAGCCTTGATCGCGGTCCCACTCGCGTTGGTCGTCCTCCAGCCCGACCTGGGGACGGCCTTGGCCTTCGTTGGTCTGCTCTTTGCGACCCTTTTCTGGGCCGGCACACCGCCGCTCCTGCTCTTTTTCCTTGCGAGTCCTGGCATCGCACTCATTTTGTCCTTCGATACTCGGGTTTGGTCCGCATACTTCATCGCGCTGGTCGCCTGTCTATATATCTACCGGTATCGGCTCTTTCTGGCCGAGTCGATTGCGATCGTCCTCGGAAACCTCGCCGCGGGGACCATCGCCCTCCCCCTCTGGAATTCGCTCGCCGATTACCAGAAGAACCGGCTCCTCGTCTTTCTCGACCCCGCGATGGATCCGCGTGGGGCGGGGTGGAATCTGATCCAATCCAAAGTGGCCATTGGAAGCGGGGGGCTCCTCGGAAAAGGCTTTACGGAAGGAACCCAAAAGCGGCTCGATTTCCTTCCTGAGCAGCATACCGACTTCATTTTCAGCGTTGTGGGAGAGGAGCTGGGATTCCTGGGTGTGGCCGGTGCGATCGTCCTGTTCTCACTACTCCTCATGCGAGTTGTACGGCTAGCCGAGCTCAGCTCGGATCCCTTTGCCGGCCTTGTCCTGTTCGGTATCTTCGGTACCTGGTTGGTCCACATTTTCGTAAATGTCGGGATGACGATCGGACTCGTGCCGATTACGGGAATCCCCCTGCCCTTCGTCAGCTACGGAGGCACTTTCCTGCTCACCTGCTGGACGATGACGGCCCTCGCTGTTCGGCTGGCTGGAGACACCTAGGGGACCAAACCCTTACCCGGAGGCCCAGATGGCCTGGTTCCGAAAGGAAAAGAAACCGCTCAAGGCCGAGGACCGACGAGAACTCGCCTCCGACGTATTCGACAAATGCGACGGCTGCGGCGAAATCATCTACCGCGAAAAGCTCACCCAGAACCTCCACGTCTGTCCGAAATGCGGACATCACTTTCGGGTCAGCCCAGAGGTATACATACAGCTCCTAACCGACGGCGGGAGCTTCCGAGAGACTGACCAGGGGGTTTCCAGTTTAGATCCGCTCGGCTTTACGGATCTGAAGGCCTATCCCACTCGACTCAGGGCCGCCGAGAAGGCCAGCGGTCGGAAGGAGGCCGTAGTGACGGGGGTCGGGACCCTCGAAGGCATTCCGGTGGCGCTCGGGGTGATGGACTTCGGCTTCATCGGGGGATCCATGGGATCCGTCGTCGGCGAGAAGATCGCACGGCTCATGGGCCGGTCGCTCTCGGAGGAGAGACCGCTGATCCTCGTGTCAGCTACCGGAGGAGCGAGGATGCAGGAAGGGATGTACTCCCTTATGCAGATGGCCAAGGTCTCGGTGGTGCTCGCGCAGCTCCATGAGGCGGGCATCCCCTTCATCAGCATCCTGACCGACCCTACGACGGGGGGCGTTACAGCCTCCTTCTCGATGCTGGGCGACGTGATTCTTGCGGAGCCTGGAGCACTGATCGGTTTGTCGGGGCCCAGAGTAATCAAGGAGACCATTAAGCAGGAGCTTCCGGACGGCTTCCAACGCTCTGAGTTTCTGCTCGAACATGGCTTCGTGGATCAGGTCGTCGATCGCCGAGAGCTCAGGGAGTCAACCGTTCGCCTCGTTCGCCACATGTTCGCGGGCACTCCGGAGACTACCGGGTGAGCCATGGGGCGCGTGAGCGCCCGCCTCCTGAGATACAGTTCGGGCTGCCGGCGGATGATCCGTTGGCGGCCCGTATCTTTCCAGACCTTCCGGGGCAGGTGAAGTGGGGTCTGGAGCGGACTGAACGTATTTTGGCCTCCCTCGGCGACCCGCACTGTGGCTATCCCGTACTCCACGTCGGTGGGACCAACGGCAAGGGATCAGTTGCCCGAACTTGGGCAGCAGTGCTGCAGGCCGCGGGCTTTCGGACCGGCCTCTACACCTCTCCTCATCTGATCTCCTTTAGGGAGAGGATTCTCGTCGACGGATGCGCGCTACCCGACGAGCTCTTCGAGGCATGGTCGCATGAGCTCCGGCCATTGCTCGTCCGTGAGGCCCCGTCCTTCTTTGAGGCGGCGACCACGCTGGCTTTCCTCGCCTTCTCTCGAACCGATGTGGAGGTGGCAGTCGTCGAAGTTGGGATGGGAGGGCGGCTCGATGCGACCAACGTTGTCGAGCCGCTTCTAACCGCAGTCACCAATGTTGGATTAGATCATGCGCGGATGTTAGGGGAGACGGTGAAAGAGATCGCCCGCGAAAAAGCTGGGATCTTGAAGCGAGGCGTCCCCGCCTTTACGACGATTGACGACCCCGTCGCTCTCGCCGTCTTGGCCGAAGAGGCAGCGACCCGAGAGGCGATCCTGCACCAGGTTCCGTCGCCTGAGGGTCGGGTGGAGTTGGACAGGGTCTCGTTCCACCTCGTAACTAGACGTTGGGGGGGATTGGATCTCGAATCTCCACTCACAGGTCGACATCAGTTGCGCAACCTCGCGCTGGCCGTGCACGGGCTGGAGGCTCTTCCGCCGCGGCTGCCGGTCTCGGCAGAGGCGGTGACGAAGGGCGTGGGGCAGACCCGCCTTCCAGGCCGGTTCCAGGTCGAGGCCGACGACAACCGAATATGGATCCTAGACATAGCCCACAACCTCGACGCGGTCCAAGCCCTCACCGATACCATCGGGGAGGTGGATCCTCCCCACCCTCGTGTCGGGGTCGTCGGGATCCTGGCCGACAAGCCGTGGCGGGAAATGCTCAAACGACTCGAAGGTGTCGTGGACGAACTGATCCTCATTGAGCCGACCTCTGCACCGAATGGCAGGGCTTGGGACCCCGAAGTCGCGGCCGACTCGGGGGGGCTCGAGCGAGTGCATGTAAGCCCCGGAATCGGGCCCGCTATCCAGGCCGCCCGAAGGGGAGCCGGGACCTCGGGAACCGTTGTTGTGACGGGCTCATCGTATACGGTCGGGGACTGCCTGGGCCACCTCGGATGGATCCCTCCGGAAGCCTTGCCCACGCCGTTTGAGTCCGGGTAGATTCGCGCCATGTCAGAATCGAAGAACTACGCGAAACTTCCCGGTTTTCGAGACTTTCCGCCGGAAGATCTCGCACTTCGAAATCACATGTTCGATGCCTGGCGCCGGGTTTCCCGGCGCTACGGCTTTGTGGAGTACGACGGACCGCCTTTAGAAGAGCTCGCGCTCTACACAGAAAAGAGCGGGGATGAGATCGTCGAGCAGCTATACCGGTTCACGGATAAGGGTGATCGACGAGTGGCTCTCCGCCCCGAGATGACGCCATCCTTGGCCAGGATCCTGGGAGCCCGCAGCCGGGCGATTCCGAAGCCGATCCGCTGGTACTCCATCCCCCAGCTCTTTCGATACGAGCGTCAACAGCGCGGACGGTTGCGGGAGCATTTTCAGTGGAACGTCGACCTTGTAGGGGAGGGAGGGGTTGAGGGGGACGCGGAGGTCCTCGCGGTGGCTATCGACGGTCTGAGGGAGCTGGGACTAGGAGCCGCTGATATCCGTGCCCGCGTGTCGGACAGAGTGCTTATGTCGAAAGTCCTCCTCTCTCTGGATGTCGAGGAGGAGCGGCTCGAGGCTGCATTCTCAGTGGTCGACCGCATGGAGCGGGAGTCGCAAGACCGAGTCGTCGAAAGACTTCAGAATAAAGAAGAGGTAGGACTTACTAATACCCAATCCATTAGTGTCTTAGATGCCTTCGCCAAACGCACGCTTGACGATATCCAGAGAAGCTTCGGGAGTGTGGACGCCGTTGCTGAACGTATCAGTGAAATCGAGCGGTATCTCGCGATCCTGGACGAGCTCGAATGCTCGGAGTTTGTCGAGTTTGACCTGACGATCGTGCGAGGGCTCGCCTACTACACGGGGATCGTCTTCGAGGTCTTTGACAGGACTGGCGAGTTCAGGGCAATTTGCGGCGGAGGGCGCTATGACCATCTTCTCGAGCGCCTGGGGGGTGATGCGCTTCCCGCGGTCGGGTTCGGCATGGGTGACGTGGTTCTGGGGGAGCTGCTGAGCGACCGCGACCGGGCTCCTGAGTATCGGCCGCATGTCGATTACTTTATCGTCTCGATCGATGAGGCTCAGGCTGGCTTGGCGAGGCGGATCGCGAGCGCACAGCGTAGCCGTGGTCGGAGCGTCATCTATCCTCTCGGAGCGCGCTCGGTTCGCAGGCAGTTCTCTTCGGCAGCCTCTGCGGGGGCTGGCTCGGTGATCGTGCTTGGGCCCGACGAGGTCGAGAGGGGTGTCGCGATTTTGCGCGACATGGCGGATGGAGGAGAAAGTGAGGTTCCCTTAGAGGAGTTGACTGCGGAGTGACCCGGTCGTGACAGGCAACGGATTTGAGGGCACAAGGGAGGAGATGGAGCGGGCCATCCGCCGGCTGAACATTCTCGAATACGTAATCGTGGCCGTTACATTCCTCCTTGCCTTGGCGGGGGGCGGAGTGGCCGCATACATACTGAGCGCCGGGACGGAGCCGCCCTTCCGGCTCACCTGGGCGGCGATTTCCCTCGTCCTCTTGATCATTCCTGGCCTCCTGGTCTTTGGTCGGGACTTCTTCAGGCGTCGTGGCCCACCGGCGAGTTCCGGTGAAGAACAGATGCACAACGGATAGGTGATGGCCGACCAGAAAGCCCTCACTCCTCGAGCGGAGGACTTCAGTGCGTGGTACAACGAGGTCGTGCAGCGTGCCGAGCTAGCAGATCACTCTCCGGTTCGCGGGAGCATGGTAATCCGCCCGTGGGGCTTCAGGATCTGGGAGAACATGCAGCGCGCGCTCGATCAGATGTTCAAGGACACTGGGCACGAGAACGCGTACTTCCCCCTGCTGATTCCGATGAGCTTCATTGAGCGCGAGCAGGAGCACGTCGAGGGGTTCAAGCCCGAGCTGGCTGTCGTCACACACGCGGGTGGGAAGGAGCTGGAGGAACCGCTCGTGATTCGGCCGACTTCCGAGACCATCGTCTATTCGATGTACGCGAGGTGGGTGCAGTCCTACCGGGATCTCCCCGTACTGATAAATCAATGGGCGAACGTCATGCGGTGGGAGCTACGGACTCGGCCCTTCCTCAGAACCACCGAGTTCCTCTGGCAGGAGGGTCATACTGCGCACGCTAACGAGGAGGAGGCGGTGGAGGAGACGCTGCGGATGCTTGGGGTCTACCGGACGTTCATGGAGGAATGGGTGGCCCTACCTGTGATCACCGGGCTCAAGTCCGACGCCGAGAGGTTCGCTGGGGCGGTCCATACGTACACCTGCGAGGCGATGATGCAGGATCGCAAGGCGCTACAAACGGGCACCTCGCACCACCTCGGCCAGAACTTCTCCAGGCAGTTCGACTTCACCTTCCAAAGCGAAGCCGGAGTAGAAGAGCATGCGTGGAATACCAGTTGGGGGGTGTCCACCCGATTGATCGGCGGGATGGTGATGGGCCACGGGGACGACGACGGCATCGTGGTCCCGCCGCGGCTCGCGCCAACCCAAGTCGTCATCGTGCCCATCTATCGAAACGATGAACAGAGATCGGGTGTCGTCGGCAAGGCGCATGAGATGGCGGATCGACTCGAATCCGCCGGAGTTCGGAGCCGTGTCGATGACCGCGACCACCTGAACCCGGGAGCGAAGTTTTACGAGTGGGAGCGAAAAGGGGTCCCGTTCCGGATGGAGATCGGGCCCCGCGATCTGGAGGGAGGGCAGGTCGTGATGGCGAAGCGGGTTCAGGTCGAGGGCGAGGAACGCAAGGCCTTCCTCCCGGAGGATCAGGCCGTGGCCGAGCTGCCGGATAGGCTGGAGGCGTTCCAGGGCCAACTCTTCCGGCAAGCGAAGGCCCGAAGAGAAGCCCACTCCCACCGAGGGGTCGATCGCTGGGAGGAGCTGGCGGAGCTGTTAGACGGCCCAGGAGGATTCGTGTACACCGGGTGGAGCGGCGATCCCGAGGTTGAGGCACGTGTCAAGGAGGAGACGGGTGGCACGCTCCGCTGTATTCCCGATCCCGATTTCCGCTCGGAGAACCCACCGGAGCGGTGCATCGGGGGGGCCGAGGCCGCGATGGAGGTCGTCTGGGCGAAGGCGTATTGACTGGCGGGCTCCAGCGGTCGGGGGGCGTACTGACTTGCCGAGGCCTCTCGCTCGAGGAGTTGGCGGAGAGGTTCGGGACTCCGCTCTACGTCTACGACCTGCAGACCATCGAAGAGAAGCTCGGCCGGTTCGATGCGGCCTTCGCTGGTTTGCCCTTTCTCCTAGCGTACTCGGTGAAGGCCAACGGGTCGCTGGCGCTATTGAATAGGGTAGGCGCGCTCGGAGCGGGAGCCGACATCGTGTCACTCGGCGAACTGCATCGGGCGACGCGGGCTGGCATTCCTTCAGACAGGGTCGTTTTCTCAGGAGTTGGGAAGACGGAGGAGGAGTTGGTTGCCGGGCTGAAGGATGGGATCTACGCCTTCCACGCGGAGAGCGCGGGGGAGCTCGAACTCCTGCACCAAGTGGCGGCCCGGCTGGGAATACCGGCTCCGGTCAGCCTCCGCGTGAATCCGGACATCCAGTCACCGACTCCACATGAGTACACCCAGACCGGTCACGCGGCGTCCAAGTTTGGGGTGCCGGTCGCGGAAGCGGAGGGCCTCTACCTGTCCCGGGCAGGGGATCCGTATCTGGACTTTCTCGGGATCGGCGTCCACATCGGTTCGCAGATCATCGAGATCGCTCCTTATCTTCGAGCGTTGGACACGGTGCTTGGAGCCGTGGACCGCCTGACCGAGGCCGGAGTCGCGCTTCGCTACGTCGACCTCGGTGGAGGCTTCGGCGTCGGATACGATGGTGAAGGAGGCCTCGATCTCGAAGGTTTGGCCGCCGAGGTGGTCCCTCGTCTTCGGGAGCGGGGCCTCCGCCTGATCGTCGAGCCTGGTCGCTTCATCGTTGGAGAGGCTGGCCTTCTTCTCACCCGGGTTCTCTACACGAAGGGCATCGTTGGTAAGACTTTCGTGGTCACCGATGGGGGCATGACCGAGTTGCTACGGCCGTCTCATTACGGAGGATTCCACCGTATTACTCCGGTACGCTCGCGCGAGGAGGCCCCCACCGTAGTGGCCGACATCGTGGGACCCGTCTGCGAGACCGGAGACTTCCTCGCGAGAGACCGCGAGATCCCCCTCTCCGAGTCAGGGGATCTCCTGGCCGTGGAGACGGCCGGGGCATACGGGTTTTCGATGGCCTCCAACTACAATGCCCGCCGCCGGCCGGCCGAGGTTCTTATCGAGGACGGGAAGGCAATCCTTATCCGGCATCGGGAGACGATCGATGACCTCATGCGGGGTGAGGAGATTCCATGATACAACGTCACGATCGCGTGCTGATCGTCGACTGTGGATCTCAATACACCCAGCTGATCGCTCGTCGGATCCGCGAAGAGCGGGTTTTTTGCGAGATCCACCCCCCCACCCGGTCCCTCGACTGGATTCGTGACTGGGCGCCTCGGGCGATCATCCTGTCAGGCGGACCCGCCTCGGTGTACGACGATGGCGTGCCATCCATGGACCCGGAGCTCCTGTCCGACGGGATCCCGATCCTGGGGATCTGCTACGGGATGCAGCTGATCGCCAAGCTGGAGGGAGGCGATGTTCTGTCCGGACCGAGGGAGTACGGCCGAGCCGACCTCAACGTCCTCGATTCCGACGAACTCTTCCGCGGTTTCGAACAGGAGCGGCCCACTCGTGTCTGGTGCTCCCATGGGGATCACGTCGACCGTCCTCCGCCGGGATACCGGTCGCTGGCTTCCACAGCCACCCTCCCGGTGGCTGCCTTCCGGGCGGAGGACCGAGACATCTTCGGCGTCCAGTTTCACCCCGAGGTAGCGCACACAGCGAGAGGCGAGGAGATCATCTCCAATTTCCTCTTTCGAGTGGCCGGCTGTCGTCCGACCTGGACGCCGGGGGCCTTCATCGACGAATCCGTCGGCCGGATTCGAGGGCAGGCAGGCGAAGCCTCCGTCATCTGCGGCCTATCCGGTGGCGTGGATTCGTCCGTCGCCGCCGCTTTGGTACACCGGGCAATAGGTGACAGGCTGACCTGCATCTTCGTGGACAACGGTCTCCTCAGAGAAGGCGAACGCGAAGGAGTGGAGCGGACCTTCCGTAAGCACATGGGGATCCGGCTCGAGGTAGTGGACGCGGCCGAGGAATTCCTCTCCGGCCTCGAAGGAGTAACCGAGCCCGAGGAGAAGAGGCAGATCATCGGGAATACCTTCATCCGCGTCTTCGAGCGAACGGCTAAAGAGGGGGGCACCGATGCCCGCTTCCTGGTTCAGGGCACACTATATCCCGACGTGATCGAGTCGGGTTCGACCGGCGGCCCCTCGGCGACGATCAAGACGCATCACAACGTGGGTGGACTGCCGCGGGAAATGCCCTTCGAGCTCATCGAGCCCCTGCGTGATCTCTTCAAGGATGAGGTTCGAAATGTGGGGCGGGAATTGGGGTTGCCCCAAGAGTTGGTAGCTCGGCACCCCTTTCCCGGGCCCGGGCTCGCCATCCGCGTGCTTGGCGCCGTCTCCGAAGATCGCATCGCTGTCCTAAGGGACACCGATGCGATCTACCTTGAAGAGATTCGGGATGCCGGCCTCTACGACGACATCTGGCAGGCCTTCGCGGTGTTGCTCCCAGTACGCTCGGTTGGAGTCATGGGGGATTTCCGCACCTACGAGAACGTCATTGCCTTGAGGGCGGTGACGTCCCGGGACGGGATGACCGCCGATTGGTACGCCTTTCCCCATGAGGTCCTTAGAAGGATCTCGACACGGATCATCAACGAGGTGCGTGGGGTGAACAGAGTGACCTACGACGTGAGCTCGAAGCCCCCGGCGACGATCGAGTGGGAATAAAGCAGAATGCGATTCAGCAAGAAACCGGAACCTAGGGAGGACCGGCGTATGCGGAAGGTACTCTTGTCTGTCGTGGGTCTCATGGCCGCCTCGGCAGCCCCCGTTTGGGCTCAGGTAGCATGGGACGGCCCCCTCCTAGTTGGAACCGAGACTCCCCAGGGATGGGGCGTCTACCTGGTCGATCCTGGTGGCCATAGTGGAATCGGATTCCTCACCACCTGGCGGGGAGGGGGATCCATAGGGTATCGGATCGGTTTCGCCGAGGATGGATCGGAAGACCTGTCGGTCTATGGCGGAGTTGATTTCACCGGAAGATTGGTCAACGCGGGCGACGACTTCCCGCTCCATGTGGGCTGGGTCGCGGGCGCCGGATTCGGGGCGGGCAATGACCTCGTGCTCTCGTTTCCCCTCGGCATCGTTTTGGGGAGGGGCTTTCAGGCAGAGACGGTCCTCTTCAGCCCTTACATCGGCCCGCGTGTTACCCTCGACGCCTACTTTGGCCGCGGTGGAGGGGGCCAGTCCGAAGGGAACGGAGACGACATCGACTTGGGTCTCGCTGTGGACTTCGGTATCGACATCAACTTCGATCCGGGATGGGCGGTTCGCTTCGGGGTCTCGGGCGGGGACCGCGACGGGATCGCGATCGGCGTGAGCTTCAGGGTTCGCTGACCGCGTTCGCTTCGTTGATTCCCCGCTCGATCTCCTCCCATAAGTTGGCCATGAACACCACGTCGACCCCTTGGACCTCGACGAATCTTCGTAGATCATCCGCCGTCAGTCCGTGTGCCTCGAGTATCCCCCGCGATTCTTCCTCCAGCAGGTATCCGGAAGAATCCAGGAGAGGGGAACTCCGTAGCTGAATCATCACCTCCACGAAGGTCGCCGGCGTGATCGTCGAAACCAAGCTGGCCGGGGGCGCGCCACCATCGCACGACGAGAGGCCCAAGGTCAACGCCAGAGCTGCAAGGGACCGAGCGGTCACCGAGGCCTCCGTGAGACAGGGACGGAACCGTGGGAGAGGCTCCACGGTTGCGGGAATCTGATGCCAGAAAATAGCTTGCGGATTAGCGAAGAGCGATAGGTCTCCTTCGCCCTCCTCGAACCTTCAGCGACGGGATGCTTCGCTTGGCAAGAGTCCTTTTCTTCCCCCGCCGGAAGATCTCTTCCGCCTCCGTGGCAGGGCTGGTAGCGCTGATATTCGGCTGCGCGATCAACCCGGTCACAGGGGCGAGGGAACTCGTGCTCGTGAGCCAAGGGCAGGAGATTCAGATGGGCACTGAGGCGGACCAGGATATCGTCGGGTCTCTCGGGCTCGTCGACGACCCTGAGTGGCAGGCGTACGTGCAGGGGCTGGGCGAGCAGATGGCGCTGGAGTCCGAGCGACCGGATCTCCCTTGGACGTTCCGAGTCGTGGACGACCCGGTGGTAAACGCCTTCGCCCTCCCCGGCGGATTCATCTACCTAACTCGTGGAATCCTGGGGCATTTTTCATCGGAGGCGGAGCTCGCCGGGGTCCTCGGCCACGAGATTGGACACGTGACCGCGCGCCACTCGGTGAATCAGATGAGCCGTGCACAGCTGGCGCAGATCGGCCTTGGAGTGGGGTCGATCCTGGCTCCTGATCTCGCTCCCTGGGCGCAGGCGGCCGAGGCCGGGTTCGGACTGCTCTTCCTCTCCTACGGCAGAGACGACGAACGCGAAGCCGACGAGCTTGGCCTCCGTTATATGACCCGCGAGGGGTACGATCCCCGCGAAATGGCGGCCACCTTCGAAATGTTGGCCGATGCCTCGGGAGCAGCCGAAGGAGGACGCGTTCCTGGTTTTCTCTCGACCCACCCCGATCCGCTCGAACGTCGCGACCGTATCCTCCAGCGCGTCGCTGAAGGTGAGGTTTCCGGAGAGGTGATCGGGAGGGAGCCATATCTGAACCGTCTCGAGGGGATGCCCTTCGGTGAGGACCCCCGACAGGGCTTCTTCCGCGACAATGTTTTCCTCCACCCGCAGCTTGCCTTCCAGCTCGAGTTCCCCGAGGGGTGGCAAACCCTGAACGGGAGGGACGCGGTGCAGGGGGTCAGCTCGGAAGAGGATGCCGCTGTCATCCTGACCCTAGCCGACGCCGATTCCCCTGGGAGCGGACGCGACGAATTCCTGAGTGACGACGAGATCACCGGCCTCGACTTGGACAACGGTTCCGTCAACGGGCTACCGGGGGCGGGCGCCGACTTCTTGGCCGACTCGAGAGACGGGCGACTCTTTGGGACCGTGCTCTTCGTCGAGCACATGGGACAGGTGTTCCGCGTGCTGGGATACGCGCCGGAATCCGGATGGAGCGAGTGGTCGGCCCCGATTCGGAGTGCCGTAGGCTCTTTTCGATCAGTCACCGATCTTGAGGTCCTAAATGCGCAGCCGGACCAGATTGTTCTGGTTCGCGTATCCGCCGAAATGACCGTCGCTGAATTCGACGGTCGATACCCGTCATCCGTCTCGATCGAGACAATCGCCACCATCAACCACCTCGATCCTGGAGACCGAATCCCTGCCGGTACGGTAGTGAAGCGGGTGGTTGCAGGGGTTCGGTAAGCACCTCGCAAGTCTTCGAATGACCGCGGTCACATTTCCTCCCTTTTCTGGTACGGTTCTTGAGTTATCTCGGTGTGGGCCCTATGCCTACAGAAGCCGACGCTGCCAAAGTGGCAGCAGCGCACCGCCGCTCCCCAAGGTAGGAATCAGGGGTCGAACTAGGAGCGACTCAGTGGCCAATGCCGACCGATTTACCGTCAAGTCAGGAGAGGCCCTCCAGTCAGCTGCACGCTTGGCTCGCGAGGCGGCCCACGTCGAGGTCGCGGGAGTACACCTCCTGTCCGCCCTCCTAGGACGAGAAGAAGGAATCGTGGGTCCCGTACTCGAGAAGGCCGGGGTACGGGTCCCTCTTCTTCGCGAACGGGTGACAGACGCGCTCGCTCGTTACGGTCGGGTCGAGGGAGGGAGCGAGCCTTCGGTCTCGCGTGATCTCCGGAAGGCTATCGAGGCTGCCGAGAAGGAGGCTGAGGGGCTCGGCGACCAGTACATCTCCTCGGAACATCTTCTACTCGGACTCATTCAGGAGAAAGACGATGCTGGGCGCATCCTGAAGGAGGCGGGAGTCAGCCGCCGGCTCGTGCTCACTGCATTGGATCAGGTGCGGGGATCTCACCGGGTCGTGGATCAGACGCCGGAGGAGAAGTACCAGGCGCTGGAGCGGTTCTCTCGTGACCTGACGGCCCTCGCGCGGGAGGGGAAGCTGGATCCCGTCATCGGGCGCGATGAAGAGATCCGGCGAGTCATCAAGGTGCTGGGTCGCCGCACGAAGAATAACCCTGTCCTCATCGGTGAACCCGGAGTGGGAAAGACCGCCATTGTGGAAGGTCTTGCGCAACGTATGGTCGCGGGAGACATCCCGTCGTCGCTTGCCGACAAGCGCCTCGTCGACCTGGACATCTCGGCGATGCTGGCGGGTGCGAAGTATCGGGGCGAGTTCGAGGACCGAATGAAGGCTGTACTGAAGGAGATCGTCGAGTCGGAGGGCCGGTTCGTGGTCTTCATAGACGAGCTGCACACGATCGTAGGGGCGGGTGCCGCCGAAGGGGCCGTGGACGCCGGCAACATGCTGAAGCCGATGCTTGCGCGCGGCGAGCTGCGCCTGGTAGGAGCCACCACACTCGACGAGTATCGAAAGCACATCGAAAAGGATCCGGCCCTCGAGAGACGCTTCCAACCGGCGTTCGTCTCACCTCCCTCTGTGGAAGACGCAATCGCGATCCTGCGGGGGCTAAAGGAGCGGTACGAGGTCCATCACGGGGTCAGGATCCGTGACGATGCCCTCATCGCCGCGGCGAAGCTCTCTGATCGCTACATTGGAGGGCGCTTTCTCCCCGACAAGGCCATCGACCTGGTAGACGAGGCGGCAAGCCAACTCCGGATCGAGATCGACTCTCTTCCACAGGAGATCGACGAGGTAGAACGGCGCATCACTCAGCTCGAAATCGAGCGGCAAGCGCTATCGAAGGAGGACGACCAGTCGGCCGTGGAGCGTAGAGAGGCGATCGAGGCCGAGCTTGCAGGTCTCCAGGAGAGAAGCTCGGGAATGAAGGCGGAGTGGCAGGCCGAGAAGGAGGCGATCTCACGCATTCAGGGGCTGAAGGAACGGATCGACGAGCTGCGTTCGGAAGCCACCCGGGCAACTCGTACAGGCAATCTGGAGCGGGCAGCAGAGCTCCAATACAGCGAGATTCCTCAGACCGAGCACGAGGCCACCGAGGCGGAGCAACGTCTGAACGAGCTGCAGGCGGAGGGCAAGTTCCTCCGAGAGGAGGTGGAGGCAGACGACATTGCCGAGGTGGTCGGGGAATGGACGGGGATTCCCGTCACTCGCCTTATGGAATCCGAGCGCGAGCGGCTTACCCATCTGGAATCGCTCTTAAGCGACCGAGTGATCGGTCAGAGCGAGGCGATCTCCGCGGTAGCGAACGCGGTCCGGAGGGCTCGAGCCGGTCTCCAGGATCCGCACCGACCAGTGGGGTCCTTCATCTTCCTCGGGCCCACCGGCGTGGGAAAAACGGAGACTGCCCGGGCCCTCTCTGAGTTCCTCTTCGATGACGAGCGCGCGATGGTGCGCATCGACATGTCTGAATACATGGAGAAACACGCCGTGGCGCGCCTGATCGGGGCACCTCCTGGATACATCGGCTACGAGGAGGGAGGTCAGCTTACCGAAGCCATCCGGCGTCGCCCCCACGCCGTGGTCCTGTTCGACGAGATCGAGAAGGCCCATCCGGAGGTCTTCAACATCCTCCTTCAGATCCTGGATGATGGGCGCTTGACCGATGCCCGGGGGCGGACCGTGGATTTCCGAAACGCCGTGATCATCATGACCTCTAACATCGGGAGCCAGTATATCCTAGAGCAGTTCGGGAGGACGGAGTGGGAGATCGTCGAGGAGCGAGTGCGCGACGAAACGCACCAGCACTTCCGCCCGGAGTTCCTCAACCGCGTCGACGATATCATCTTATTCCGTCCGCTTTCCGAGACCGACCTGTGCCGAATCGTCGATATCCAGTTGAACCGAGTGATCCTATTGGCCGCAGAGCTCGGTGTAAGAGTCGAGGTTGATGACTCCATGAAGGACTTGCTGGCCAAGGAGGGTTACAACCCCGTGTACGGGGCTCGGCCGCTAAAGCGTGTGATCCAGCAGCGTATCCAGAACCCACTTGCTTTCCGTCTCCTGAAGGAAGAGGTCGAGGAGGGAGCCACAGTCGCGGTTCATCCCCCTGAAGCCGAGGGGCAAGAGGCTCGATTCGAGGTCAGGAGTACGGACGCCGTAGGGGCGGGTTGACGCCGATTCCCTCTCCGTAGAACTTGCGCCGGGAGCTCACCCAGTTTTCGCGTCCCGGGGGCCGGCGAGAGGAGTTCGGCCATGCGTCTAACCCTTCTGACGGTCGCACTACTTGCCTTGGGGGCGTGCGCGTCGGCCCCCGTCGGCCAGGGAGGTTCAGTGGCCGGCGTTGCGCCGATGCTCTCAGTTGAGCGTTTCCTTCAGGCCGCGAACACCGGAGATCTAGTGGCGATGGCGCGCATCTTCGGGAATGCCGATGGTGCGATCGCCGACGAGACCAGCAACGCGTTCGTCTGCGCGTTCAAGCGGATGGGATCCTGGGTAGGCTTGGGGGAGCGGTGCCTTTCGTGGGTCGAGATCGAGCTTCGGATGAATGCGATCGCCGTGGTCATCCAGCATGACGACTATAGGGTGCGTGCCGAATCTCCGGTACCAGGGCGCGGGAGGCCCACTACTCGCGTCAGCGTCGACATCGCTCGGGGAGCCGACCAGTTCATGGACGTCCCTTTCCTGGTGGTCCAGAGCTCGGATGGAAGGTGGCTAGTGGAGGAGATCGGGCTGGCGCAGCTGACCGCGATGGGAGCGTCACCGCTCGACCAGTTCCCACACGACGCCTCCCGCGCTGCCGGGATGGAGGAACGCGACGAGGTGGCCTCGGGCGCCGGGCCTCGGCTCTTCGTCGATGAGTTGAAAACCACGGTCGCGCAGCACGGCGAGCTGAGCGCGGATATTCGGGACGCGATAGGCGAGGTGGTGTAGTCCTTGGCCACCCCGCGAAAGAAACTTGCCGATCGCGCTGTCCGAACCTAGCGGCTCGAGGAGCTCTATTTGGCCTACGAACGCAACCCGCGCACCGTGCTCGGGAAGAGACTCAATGGGGGAACAAGTGGCGCCCGTCAGAAGTTCGTATTGGCCAGCAGCGTCGGCGATCGATGGGGTGGCAATCCCCACGTGGTCCAGCGGGAAGGCATTCATCGATCAACGGTAGCGAGCGGAATCGAAACAGAAAAGCAAAAGGAGATCCGGAGCATGGTTGAGCATGGCAACATGGTGACAGTGACGGACGACACCTTCACAGAAGCGATAGAGGGAGCGGGGGGTCTGGCAATGGTGGATTTCTGGGCCGAGTGGTGTGGGCCGTGCCGGATTGTGGCGCCGATCGTCGAGGAGCTGGCCCAAGAATACGCAGAAAAGGGCGTCCTCGTCGGGAAGGTGGATGTGGATCATAACCCCGGTATCGCTGCCAAATTCGGAATCCGTTCGATCCCGTCGATCCTCTTCTTCAAGGATGGGAGGCACGTCGACACCGTCGTTGGAGCGGTTCCCAAGCCGCATTTGGAGAAGAAGATCCAGGAGCACCTCTAGAGGCGAGCCGCGTCCATCCGGGTCCCTATCGGACGGGGTCGCGCGAAACACCGCGCGGCCCCTTCGTCGTCTGCCGACCAGTCACCCCTGGCCTTCCCGCGAGGCGCACCCCACTGTGCGAGCGGCTACCCATCTATTCAGGAAGACCAGCTTGGGAACGCTCTACCTAGTGAGCACTCCGATCGGAAATCTGGACGATCTCTCTGCCCGAGCCATCGAGATCCTCGATGAGGCCGATGCCGTTCTTGCAGAGGACACCCGCCGCACGCGTCGGCTCATGCAACACGCGCGGCTGTCGACCCCTCTCGTGTCACTCCACGCCCACAACGAGGAAGCCCGATTAGGGGAGGCGCTTTCCCGTTTGAGCAAGGGAGCTCGGCTGGCACTCGTGTCGGACGCGGGGACCCCCCTTGTCTCGGATCCGGGCGAGCGTCTGGTTCGGCGTGCTTTGGAGGAGGGGCATGAGGTGGTCCCTCTTCCAGGCCCCTCCGCCGTCCTGGCCGCTCTTGTCGGATCCGGCTTCCCGACGGTTCCGTTCAGCTTTCTCGGCTTCGTGCCTCGCAAGGGGACGGAGCGGGTGCAGTGTCTCGAACGAGTTGCGGCAGCTCGCGAGACGGTGATCCTCTTCGAGTCGCCCGAACGCGTCGCCGCCCTGCTGACGGCGTTGGCCGAGCGGTGCGATCCCCAGCGAAAGGGAGTCGTCGCACGCGAATTGACCAAGCTTCATGAGGAATTCCGGCGGGGAACCCTGGAAACTCTGGCCCGATACTACACAGCTGAAGGAAAGCCGCGCGGTGAAGTGACTGTCGTGATCGGTCCTCCCGACGGAGATTCACAACAGGAAAAAGGGGACGAGGAGGAGGGGCGCATCCTCGCGAAGGCGCTGCTCAGTGAGGGGACCTCGCCCAGCCGCGCCGCGCAGGAACTTACTTTCAGACTTAACATTCCTCGGAACCGGGCCTATGAGATCGTACATGGGTTCGGCAGAGACCCGGCACCTGACCAGGACCCAGATCAGCAATGATGCTCTCATTCGGACTCTGGATGGCACTCACGCTGCTTCCGATGGCCGAGGAGAGCGTCAACGGCGAGCAGGCCATCGAGCCGACCGTCGCTCGGCTTCAGTATGGTGGGGGAGGGGATTGGTACGCGGGACCCTCGGCGATCGCCAACCTGCTCGCTGCCATCCGTGAGCGGACAGGGCTTCCTGTGGCGGAGCGGGAGGCCGTCGTGACCCCTCTCGATCCAGCCCTGAGAGACTACCCGTTCCTCTTCATGACGGGTCATGGGAACGTTGCCTTCAATCAGCAGGAGCGGGAGGCTCTCAGGAGCTATTTGCAGGCCGGAGGGTTTCTACATGCTGATGACAACTACGGCTTGGACGAGGCCTTTCGGCGGGAGATGGTGGCGCTTTTCCCGGACCGGCCCCTGGTCCAGATTCCTCCGGACCACCCTGTGTTCAACGTGTTCTATGAGTTTCCGGATGGCCTTCCGAAGATTCACGAACACGACGGAGAGCCTCCCGAGGCATGGGGGATTTTCTACGAGGGGCGCCTGGTTGTCTTCTACAGCCATGAGTCCGACCTAGGGAACGGATGGGAGGATCCAGATGTGCATGACGACCCACCGGAGCTCCGCGAGCAGGCGCTCAAGATGGGTGTGAATCTGTTCGTGTATGCGCTGACCCGGATGGCACCGTGAGCGCGGCAGTGCCTGAGGTCCGCTCTCTTACCGGAGTCGTTGACCAGATTCGGCGCTACCTCCGGAGACGTGCGGGTGCGGCCATGTGGCTGGGAGCACTTTCCGTGGCCGGTGGAATCATGATTCTCGCTTGGATCCTTGCGGGCTCGGATGGCTGGACCCCCGGGACTGCGATTCCTCTGATTCTTCTGATCGCAGGAGGGGGGGCGGTTGGAACCTTTCTCGGACGGGTCTTCCTACGGCTTCACAGGTGGACGTCGGAGGCCAGCCTCGCCAGCGAGATCGAGCAGACCGCGAGTCTACCGGAGGGCTCCGTTCGGGCTCAGGTGGAGTTGGCGCGCTGGGTTCCTCGAGGTGTCTCCTCATCCCTCGCCCACGCCGGTGAAAGAGCCCTTCTCCTGCGCATGGGTGATCGGTCCGAGCGCCTATCGGGAAACCCCGGAAAAGAACTCGTCAGGCTGTTTCGCGTCAGCGCCGTGGGAGCCGGTGGCATCTGCGCTCTCCTCGTCGCTCTCCTGGCCCTGAGTCCGGGCCGCGCGCGAACGGCGTGGGCGGGGTTTGCCCATCCGGTGGCGCTCCTCACTCCAGCGCCCCTTCCACCTCTCGAGCTCTTTCCGGGTGACGCGCAGTTTCCGCGCGGCGAGGCCCCTAGAGTCGAGGTGACGGCCGAAGGTCGAGACTCCGTCGCGGTGCACTTGCAGGCTATCGGCGAGGTGCTCCAGGAGAGATGGCTTGTGGTTACCGAGGGCCGGGCGGATACTCGCCTCCCGGAACTCCAAGTGGACGTACGCTACTGGGCCTCGAGTACGGATGGTGCGGTGACCGGAGTGAGCACACTGGTGCCATCGGATCCATCCCTTCTGTCCAATCTGGTATTGGATGTGGAGTATCCTCAACATACGCGGCTCCCCCCCGAGACCTTCCGTGGAGTGCCGCCGTGGCTCAGCGTCCCTGAGGGGGCGGTGATTGGCCTCGCCGGGCGGGTGGAAGGTGAGGGCTCTGAGGTCGTGCTTCTCGGGGACCGAGGCGAGGTTGCCGCTCGCCTGACTGTGGAAGACGGCGAGTTTTCCGGCCGCTGGCAACCCGTGACCTCCGCGCTCATCACATGGACGGTGGAGGGAGGGCAGCAGGGCGCGGTCCAGCCCCAAACTCTCGACCTCGAGGTCATCCCGGATGCCGGCCCCGAGCTCTCACTACCGGTACCGGGAAGGGATGTGGAGTTGCCGTTGTCTTTGCGGGTACCGCTCCTGCTCGAGGCCAGTGACGACTATGGAATCGCCTGGACGGAGATCGAGACGGTCCACCAGCGGCCTGGAGAGGAGGGTGTCGCTCTGGTGGATCGCATACCCACGGGGGATCTCCCGCAGGTGACCCTCCGGCCTGTGCTTGATTTCACCGCCTGGGGGCTACGGCCCGGAGACGCGATTCTCCTCAGGGCCAGGGCCTCCGACAACGCTCCTGCTGGACACGTCGTGGAGACGGCCACCTATCGTTTGGCGATGCCGGCAGCCGACGAGGTTAGGGAAACCGCGAGAGCGCGGATCGAGGAGACCGCCTCTCGTACCGAGGAGCTGTTGGATCGAGTTTCGCGGGAGACCGCTGCCCTGAGAGATCTGGAGCGGGAGAATCGCCTTGGCTCGGAGAGAACCGGCGGCAATCGCGACGAACCCGATGCATTCCAGGATCGAGAGGAGCTGAGGCAGGCGCTCGAGCGTCAGGCGGAGCTTGCCACCGAGATCGATCAGCTCAGGACGGCATTGGACGAGGCGAGCCGAGCGCTCGAGGAGATGGCCGAGCGGAATAACGAGGACGCGGGACTCCAGGAGCGGATCGATGAGTTGGAGAGGCTCATGGAGGACATGCTCGATCCCGAAACCCGCGAACGGCTAGAAGAGTTACAGGAGGCCTTCCGCCAAGGAGAAATGCAGGAGCCGCCCGACCAGCTCCTCGAGGAGCTCACGCAACGCCAGGAGGAACTCCAGAATCGTCTGGAACAGGCTCTCGAGAGATTGCGAAGAGGTGTGCTCGAGGAGGCGCTTCGAGGGACTGAAGAAGAGATCCGAGCCCTCCTGGAGACCCAGCAGGCTCTCGCCGAGGAGTTAGCCCAGGGGGAGGGAGAGGAAGCCCAGCTCGAGCAGGCGGAACGCACCGGGGCCGTAGAGGAGCGACTTTCACAGCTGGAGGAGGAGCTATCTACGGGCGGCGATGCCGACGCGGCCGAACAGACGACCGCCGCCCGCCGCGACCTCAGCGAAGCCAGAGAGAGTATGACCGGCGCGGCCGAATCGAGCCAGGCCGGGGATCGAGAGGAGGCTTCGCAGCAGGCGACCGAGGCCGAGGGGTCCCTCCAATCGGCGCTCGACCAGGTCGAAGAGGCTCGGTCTGGGCTGACGGAGAGCCCTGGCGAGCAAATGCGGGAAGGCCTCCGGCAAGGGGCGCAAGACGCGCTCGCTCTAGCCCGATGGCAGGAACAGCTGAGCCGGGACATACGCCGAGAACCAGCAGCGTCCAGGGGAGATCTGGAGGACGAGGAAGTCGCAATCATGGAAGGGCTCCGAAACCTGGCGAACGAGCTGGCCGAGGCCACAGGGGAAGCGCCAGACGAAGCACAGGCGCTGTCCGAGGCGGTCGAGGCCGCGCAGGAGGCGGTGTCACAGGCCGTTGAGGGACTGCGAGGCACCACCGCATCCCAGCCGGGGCCCGAGATGTTTGCCGATTCGGCACAGGCGGCGATGAATCAAATAGCGCTCGCCGCGCTCGCGGGTTTGGGACAGGGAGGTGACAGCCCTGAGGGTGGGGCGTCAACGGATCAGTCGAGCGAGGAACTGGCGTCGCTCGGAGCTCAGCAGCGGTCCCTAAACGAAGAAGCCAATCGGCTCTCCGCGGAGTCGAGCCCAGATGGGACACCCGCGCAGATGGAACTTGAGAACCTGGTGTTGGGCCAGCAGGGAATTGCGGGCGTCCTCCAGGAGCTGGCCCGCCGTCCGGGTCCTGGACGGACCCGAAGTAACCTCGATGCGCTGGCCGATGAGAGCAATGAGATCGCGGAGCAGCTTAGGCAGGGCCGGCTCGATGCCACGACGCTCCAAAGGCAGGAGCAGTTTCTCCAGCGGCTGCTCTCGGCCGGCCGCACCTTGGAGCGAGACGGCCCGACTGAGGAGCGCGAGGCGACCTCAGCCGAGCCGGTACGGAGAGGTGCCGTGACCGCCCTCCCAGAAGAACTGCTGGATCCCCTGGCTCTTCCGCTTCCGTCGGCGGCCGAGCTAGGGGCCTTGAGCCCGGCCCAGCGACGCCTGGTCCTCGACTATTTCGAGCGGGTCAACCGCCGCCGAGCCGCAGGGGGCGGCCGGTGATCCCACGTTGGGGTTGGGGGGTGATCCTGGTCTTGTCGGGGACCGCGCTCGGATTCAGAGCCGTCGAGGCCCAGTCGGGAGTACCTGCCAGCTCGTCTGTTGGGGCAGCCTCGCAAAGCCCCCCTTCTACAGAGGAGTTGGCTCAGTGGATGGAGGAGGAGGGGGGCGCAGAGCGTGTTCGGGGGGCGATTCTGGCTCGCGTAGCCGCCGTGCCAGGCAGAGAGGGCACCCTCTGGGTACAGCTTCTCAGCATACTCGAGCGAGTGGATGCCTCCGCGGCACCGGCTGCCATTCGCGGCGTGGGGTTGGGAGCGCAGTCGGAAGGCCTGTCCGGATCTGAGGTGGTCATGAGCGGGCTGAGTGGGGTCTCTGTGGACGACCGAGCCCCGCTGCTCGCCCTCGCCGCCCACCTAGCTGGATCGGAGGACCCGGAGCGCGCGGCGGAAATCCGAAGTCGCCTGATCGACCAACACCCAGACGCCCCCGAAACGACCGAGGTACGGCTCCTTCAGGCGGTCTGGCTATTGGAGGGGGAGGGCACGAGAGAAGAGGGAATGGGGCTTCTCGAGGATCTGATCGTCAGCTCGCCCCAACACGCCCTTGCTCCGGAAGCGAGGCGCCTGTATGAGGCCAACGGCGGGCGCGGGCGGGCGAGATGACCCTGAGGCGGCTGCTGCGCTGGGTCGCCCCTCCGGGGCTGGCGCTCGCGTTGGGCCTGGCTGCACAGCCGGCCGTCGGACAGAACCTTCTGGTTCCGATGGGTGCGGAGCAGTCAAACCATCTCCGGGCATACGGGCTCACCTACTGGACGCTGGAAGAGGGCGGGACCGTCGAGTGGCTGCTGAACTACCGTGGCGGCTCCTTCCTCCTGCCGGACTCTGATGCCATCAGGCGAGAGGCGGCCTTCCGAGGGGTCTCGATCGTACCTGTCGACGGCGGTGCGTTGGCCGAGATTCGAGCGACCCTCCTACGCGAGAACATGGAGGCGGTGCCCCTAGAAACGGCCCCAAGAGTGGCTATCTACACGCCGCCTAGCGCGGCACCCTGGGATGACGCGGTCACCATGGCACTGACCTACGCGGAGATCCCATATGAGACGATCTGGGACCCCGAAGTGCTCACCGGGGAGCTGCCCGAATACGAGTGGCTTCACCTCCACCACGAGGATTTCACCGGCCAGTACTCGAAGTTCTATCTCAGCTACGCCGGTGCTGATTGGCTTCAGGAGGAGGTTGCCCGGAACAGAGACGTCACCGCCCAGTTCGACTTTCCCGACGTTCCGACCCTGAAGCGGGCCGTCTCCGAGGAGATCCAAAGCTACGTTGAGGCCGGGGGGTTTCTCTTTGCGATGTGTTCGGCGACGGAAACGCTCGATTTGGCGCTGGCGAGCTACGCCACAGATATCAGCGCGAGTTATTCCGATGGGCGGGCGCCGGACGCGAACGCGAACGAGCTGATGGACTGGTCGCGTGCGTTCGCCTTCTTCGGAGCGCGTGTGGAGCTGCGACCGACCGTCAATGCATTCTCTGACATTGACTTCCACTTGGTTAACACCGCCAATCGACAGCCCTTAGGATTCTTCACCCTCTTCGAGTTTTCCGCCAAGATCGATCCTGTACCGACGATGCTGGTCCAGAGTCATGAATCAGTGATCTCCGACTTCTACGGGCTGACGACGTCGTTCCGGAAGGAGCGACTCAAGCCGGGGGTGACGGTGTTGGCGGAGGAGGGCGGGTGGACGAAATACATTCACGGATCTCTCGGCCAGGGTACCTGGACCTTCTACGGTGGTCATGATCCCGAGGACCCCGAGCACCAGATCGGCGATCCCGCTACGAACCTGGACATTCACGCCGACTCGCCGGGTTACCGACTCATTCTGAATAACGTGCTGTTTCCGGCGGCCCGGCCCAGACCTCTAAAGACCTGACCTCGCCGGCCATCCCCCTAAGCCTCGATCCCTCGGCAGCACATAACGTCCGGGAGGAGGTGAAGCGGGCCGGTGGGCGGGAGGTGTGTTTCCTGGCTGAGGTCACCCCGGATCGCCGAATACGGAATCCCCGACCCGTTGCTCGTGGCAATCACAGCGCAGTGCTGGCTGCTGCCGCCGACGCCCATCAGGGCGAGATCCTACTCCACAACCATCCGTCCGGAGTCCTCGATCCCTCGCCGGCCGACCTGGCCCTGGCGGCGCGGGTGTACGAGGCCGGTCTCGGAACGGGGATTGTCGATAACGAGGCACGATCCCTCTACGTTCTCGTGGAACCTCCGGCGCCCCGCAACCGCGCCGACCTCGATCCCGCGTTGCTTGAGGCATACCTCGCACCCGGTGGAGCCCTCGAGGCGCTCTCCCCTTCCTACGAGCACCGGCCGGCGCAGCTGGCGATGCTCCGCGGGGTTGCCGACCGCTATAACGACGGCGGCCTGACCATCGTGGAAGCCGGCACCGGAACGGGGAAGTCGCTCGCCTACTTACTTCCGGCCGTCGAATGGGCGCTGACCAATGGAGAACGGAGCGTCGTCTCAACGAACACCATCAACCTGCAAGAGCAGCTAGTAGGCAAGGACCTCCCCCTGGTCCAGGAGCTTCTAGGGAAGGAGTTCCGATGGTCCCTCGTCAAAGGACGAGGGAACTACGTCTCGATCCGGCGACTCCTGTTGGCGGCCCAGACGGCTCCCACCCTTTTCGAGAGCGACCGCGGGGCTGAGATGGACGGGCTTGTCGAGTGGAGTCGCAAGACTGGAGACGGCTCTCTCTCAGATCTCACCACGCCGCCCACGGAAGAGATCTGGGACGAGGTGCGCTCCGACGGGGATATCTGCATGGGAGCCCGCTGCCCTCACTTTCAGGAGTGCTTCTATCAACAGTCCCGAAGGGACGCAAATTCCGCCGATGTTCTAGTCGTCAATCACGCACTCCTCTTCGCGGATGTTGCGCTCAGGCGCACGACGGACAACTGGTCACAGTCCGCTGTTCTCCCGATCTATCGGCACCTGGTACTAGACGAGGCCCACAACGTCGAGGAGGCCGCAACCCTCCATCTTGGGGCTGAGGTAACCCGGATCGGGTTGTTTCGCGCCCTCGATCGACTAGACCGAAACGGAAAGGGAGTTCTCGGCGCGGTCGAGGAAGCCTTGAGAAGCTCCCTCGACGGGACGGTGAGCGAGCGCCTCGTCGAGCGAATCGGGCACCGCGTGCGTCCGGCGCTGGATCGGTCGAGGGAGGCTTCGATCCTGTTTTTCGACGCGATCGAGCCGAGCGTGCCCACAGAGGAGGAAGAGCCGTTGCGTCTTGGTCGGGGAGATCCGCGGGACCCCTCGCAGGACGCCGAGTTGCTCGAGCGGCTCGACGCGCTTCGTTCGAGCTTCGTACGGTTGCGAGGTCAAATCGAGCAGCTAAGGACTCGTATTGAGGATGACGTGTCGCTTGCGGACCGGCTCGAGGGGCGTCTCCTGGACCTCCATTCGATCGAGCGTCGGCTCCAGGCGTTCGAGAGGGGGCTGGGGCTCATCCTGGATCCGGACCGAGACCGAGAGAAATGGGTCAGGTGGATCGAGGGACGAGGGCCTTCGCCCAGAGGGCTGCGCAACGTAATCCTCGCCGCTGCGCCGGTAGAGCCCGGCCCAATGCTCCGGGAGTCGCTCTTCAACAAGGTAGACACCACGGTCGTGACCTCGGCCACTCTGGCCACTGGCGGCGGGTTCCGCTTCATGCGAGGGCGGCTCGGGTTGGAGTCCTCCCAACCTCCGGATCCGGGGCCCGAGCTTGCGAGCCCGCGGTGGGAAGCCGCTGCTTCGCTCCCCGGCGAGCTCGCGTTCGCCGACATCGACGTTTCGGTCTTGGACGAGTCACCCGACAAGCCGATTGCGGTCGAGGAGATGCTCCTCCCATCTCCCTTCGACTACCAGCGGCAGGCGCTTTTCTGTGTCCCCACCGACCTTCCTTCTCACGACTCGGGCGTATCCTATCAGGAGGCCACAGCAGGTGTCGTTGCGGCGCTTGCCGAGATCACGAACGGGGGTCTCTTCGTGCTCTTCACCTCCTACCGCGCACTCCGCATCGTGGCTGAGCTGCTACGAGAGCGGGAAGCACGTTGGCCCCTCCTCGTGCATGGCGAGGCGCCGCGGTCCCGTCTGCTCCAAACGTTCATTGAGGCCGGAAACGGTGTCCTCCTCGGAACGACGTCGTTCTGGGAAGGCGTTGATGTGCCTGGTTATCCCCTCCGAGGGCTCATTCTCCAGAAGATTCCCTTCCGTGTTCCGACCGAACCCATCACGCAGGCGCGGATGGAGGCGATCGAGGCCCGAGGAGAGAAGCCCTTTGACACGTATCAGGTCCCTCTGGCCGCTCTCCGCTTGAAGCAGGGGTTCGGGCGGCTGATTCGCTCGAGGAAGGACCGGGGCGGAATCCTACTTCTGGACTCCAGAATCCTCACCAGGTCCTACGGTCGGGTCCTGAGAAGTACCCTTCCTCCGGCCCCGCTCGTGAAGGGACCGTGGGCTGGGGTCTTGAGGCGTCTCCGGCACTTCTATGACGGGGCTCCGAACCGAGAAGGCCCCGTTGCCTGATGATCTTGCAGAGGTAGATTATGCGGAGCCTGGTCGGCCGCTTGGCCGGTGAGCGGGTCCGATGTTTCCGTGTCTTCAGAAGCTACGCCCTACCATGTTCCGGATTCTCGGTTTCGCTGTTGGAGCCATATGGCTCCTCTTCGCCTTCATCGCCCTACAGAACTCACTCTCTGGATGGTCGGAGGGGCATGCCGATCTTGGGTTCTGGTGGGCAGTGATCACCGCCTTCCTCGCGATCGCTGGGACCGCGGCCCTTGTCGGGACCTTCCGGCATCGGTATCAGGGTCCTCAAAAATAAGCGGGAGTAGAAGGTGGCCATCGATCCGAATCCGGCACCCACCAAGATCGTTTGCATCGGGAAGAACTACGCGGATCACGCGCAAGAGCTCGGTGGCGAGCCACCATCCGAGCCCCTCTTCTTTCTGAAGCCCCCGTCTTCCCTCATCTCCGACGGGGACACGATTCGGATCCCACCAGGCGCGGGCCGTGTCGACTTCGAGGGTGAGGTGACCTTCCAGGTGGGAAGGCAGGCGAGCCACGTGAGTCAGGCGGACACACTGGATTATCTGGCGGCGGTGCTGCCGTTGAACGACGTCACCTGCCGAGATATGCAGAACCTTGATGATCAATGGACCCGCGCCAAGGGGTTCGACACCTTTTGCGCTGTGGGCTCCCCGGTCTCCCTGGACGGGGTTGACATCGGCGACCTACGTGTCGAGACCCGCGTCAATGGAGAGCTGCGTCAGAACGGAAGATTCTCGGACGTCGTATTTGGAATCGAGGTGCTCGTTGCCTACATCTCTCGGATCATGACACTCGAGCCGGGAGACCTCATCGCAACCGGGACTCCCGCGGGTGTCGGACCGCTCGTCCCGTGGGATGAGGTAGAGGTGAAGATCCCCGGTGTCGGTGCGATCAGAAATCCGGTTCGAGCCGGCTCAGGCCGGCCTTGGCCCCTCGCTGTCGAGGGAGACGGCACGTAACCTTCGACCCAGGGGGATTCTCGGCCTCACGAAACGCTAGATCTGGCGTGTTGGCCGCCGGAACCGCACTCTTCCCAGGGTTTACAAACCTCGATGAGTCCCCTAGGAATGCGTTCACGGTCCCCACCCAATCCGCGCCCACCCACGCTCTCCCCTCGTAGCCGGGAGCGCCGAGCGTTCCAGACCGGACTTCTCGCTTCCGCAGTCCTGCACCTCCTGATAATCGCCATCTATCCCCTCTTCCTGGGCGATCCGGAGGCGCGCCCACCCACGGGTGAGCTGCCGCCGCCTCTTTCCGTCGTCGAGGGGACCGAGATCGTTCAAATCGTCGAACTTCCCGAAACCCCTGAGCCATCTCCGCCGGCCCCGGCGCCCGAGGAGGCCCCACAGACTAAGCCCTCCGACGTGAATCTGACGGCCGCTGCGGACGACGAGCCCGGGGAAGAGGCAGAAGAACCGGAAGAGGAGGGGTTAACGTTGGCGGAACGGCTACAACCTCGGATGATCGACCCTCGCCTTTGGGCACCCGTGGACCCCGAGTATACGCAGCTGAGCGAGGAGGAACGGGCTCAACTCCTCCTGCGTGGCATGATCCAAAGCTGGATCGACTCGATGGCGGTTGCCGAAGCGATTTCTGAGCGAGCGACGGACTGGACCTACACCGACGATGAGGGACGACGGTGGGGTCTTTCCCCTGGACGACTCCACCTGGGAGACTTCTCGATCCCCCTTCCGTTCTCCTTCGCGCTTCCGCCTGGGCGGAGGGAGGCATTGGCCGAGCAGCAGCTGATCCGTGACGACCTTGCGCGAAGCTCGGCAACCGCGATCATCCGAGAAACCTGGGCGCAGCGGGCCAGGGCCATCCGGGAGCGTCTGGAGGCCGAGCGGGCGCGGCCGGGCTCGGTTCGCGCGGTTGACAACGGTGGCGGCGGAGGATCCCCATAGCTCCCTCTTGCGCTGGCTGAACGAACGACAAAGCTTCCACGCTTTCGTGTTTAGGGTAGGGGCCAAGGGGACTCCGGTCTCCGGGATGGAGGGATCGCGTGAACGGGATCGCGACGTTCCGAAGTAGGGAATTCTATCAGGGGCTGTTCGACGCGCTCGTTCTCGGGATGGGGGCGGCTAAGGGCTACCTGTTTGATCATGGCCCTCGGGTCGCGGTCCAAGCGCAGCGGATCGGAGAGGGTCTGGGGATGGATCAACACGATCTCGCCGAGTTGTTCTTCGGGGCTGTGCTGGCCGACGTCGGTATGATCGGGTTGGTCGAGGATGAGTGGGAGATCCCGGTGCCAGTCCTCTCCCCCGTGGCGCGAGCGGAGGTCCATCGCCACCCCGCCCGAAGCGCGGCTGCTGCAACCTCGATCCCACTCCTGGAGGGCGTTAGCACCCTCATCCGAAGCCACCACGAATGGTGGGACGGCACCGGGTATCCCGAAGGCGTGGCAGGGGAAGACATCCCCTCGGGGCCCGCGTCCTGAGATTGGCCGATACCGTGACGGCACTCGGTGAGCCTCGTCCCCACCGGCCTTGCAGAAGTCCTGCTGAGATTAGGGAAACGATTGCCTCCGGGGCTGGCCACGAATTCGAGCCTCGGCTGGCAGCGATATGGCTGGAGCTCTTCGACACGGGCAAACTGCCGACCGTGCAGTCCACTGTTTACCGGGAGATTCGCCACAGCGCCGTCGAAACGCTCATTTTCAAGGGAACCTCCCTGGAGCCGGACGGAGGGCTCCTACTAGAACTGCTGGCCTCTTTGATCGACGCCAAGGACCCATACACGGGCGGCCATTCGCGTCGTGTAGCGCGACTCGCGGAGGCCGTGACGCAGCAGATGGGGCTGGACGAGGCTGAGCAAGAACACGCGAGGGCGGCTGGATATCTCCACAACCTCGGCAAACTCGCCGTGCCGTCCCGTCTGCTTCGCAAGCCGGGTGCCCTCGATGATTCCGAACATGAGCGGATTCGTCGGCATGCGAGTGATGGGGCGGAGCTCTTGCGGGAGATTCAAGTCCTCCAGCCGTTCGCGCCGGCCTGCAAGCATCACCACGAGAGGTGGGACGGGGAGGGATATCCAGATGGACTATCCGGGGAGACGATTCCCCGGGTCGCCCGGGTCCTTGCCGTCTGCGATTCGTACGACGCCATGACCTCGGCTCGGGCCTATCGCCCCGCTCGCTCCCACGAGGCAGCGCTCGACGAGGTGCGAGAGCAGACGGATGCTCAGTTCTCACCGATGGAAGCTGAGGCGTTTCTCTCTCTCTCGACCGACCTGTTCGAGGAAGTCGCCGCCCTTCACGATGAGTGGGACCTGCTCTCCCAGGACAATTGAGCCCCGACAGAGCACAACGTGGCTGAAGTCCTTCCGAAACGACTGGACCCGAGTTCGATCGAACGCCCGCTATATGCGCGGGCGGTTGAGCGAGGCGTCTTCCGGTTGCCGGCCTCGCGGGTTTCGGACGACGGGCTCGATCCCTATGTGATTGTCATCCCGCCTCCGAATGTGACGTCGGTCCTCCACATGGGTCATGGGCTCAACCACACGATCCAGGATGTTCTAATCCGGTGGAGGAGAATGCAGGGAAGAGGGGCGCTATGGATTCCTGGGACGGACCACGCGGGAATCGCCACGCAAAACGTGGTGGAGCGGCTCCTTGGCGAGGAGGGAAAGACGCGATTCGATATTGGCCGAGAGGCGTTCATCAAACGGGTCTGGTCATTCGTCGAGGAGACCGGCGACACAATCCTCGACCAGGTCCGGGCGATCGGGGCGAGCTGTGACTGGGGGCGAACGCGGTTCACTCTCGATGCCGGCCTTTCCCGGGCCGTACGTGAGGTCTTCGTACGGCTCTATGACAAGGGCCTCATTTACCAAGGCGAATACATCATCAATTGGTGCCCGCGCTGTCTGACGGCGCTCTCCAACGAGGAGGCCGAAGGATCGGAGTCCAAGGGAAGCCTTCACCACATCCGCTACCCGTTTGCTGCAGGAGCCTTCGAGGCGGCCGAGGCGGCCGCGGCCGCAGGCGCCAAGGCTCTCCATCGCATCGACGATGGAAGGTGGAGCCTAACGGTTTCCACCACGCGGCCCGAGACGATGCTGGGAGATACAGGTGTGGCGGTGCACCCGGACGATTCGAGGTATGCTCCGTTGGTTGGACACAAGGCCGTCGTTCCACTGGCAGATCGTGAAATCCCGATTGTGGCCGACGCGCTCGTGGACCGAGAATTCGGCACCGGAATGGTGAAGGTCACCCCGGCTCACGATCCGAACGACTTCGATATCGCAGGCCGCACGGGTCTAGAACCGCTGAATATCTTTACCTCTGATGCCCGAACGAATGACGCGGTTCCAGAGTCTTTGAGACACCTGGACCGGTTCGAGGCCAGAAAGGTGGTCCTAGAGGCCCTCAAGAAGCTCGGGTTGCATGCCGGAGAAGAGCCACACGAGTACTCAGTCCCACACTGCTACCGCTGTGACACAGTTGTCGAGCCGCGCCTTTCGGAGCAGTGGTTCGTGCGGATGAAGCCCTTGGCGGAACCGGCGCTCGCGGCCTCCAAGGACGGGACCATCTCGTTCCATCCAGACCGCTGGACGAAGGTCTACGAGGACTGGCTCGAGAACGTTCGCGATTGGTGCATCTCCCGACAGCTTTGGTGGGGCCATCGGATTCCTGTCTGGTATTGTCGGGCGGAGGGATGCGAGAAAGTCATGGTACTGCGTGAGGATCCCGAGTCCTGCGTGAAGTGCGGATCCGCAGATATCGAACAGGATCCAGACGTCCTGGATACATGGTTCAGCTCCTGGCTCTGGCCGTTTTCAGTGTCCGGGTGGCCGGATGATACTGCGGACCTCCAGGCCTTCTATCCCGGGCACGTCATGGTCACAGGACCGGACATCCTCTTCTTCTGGGTCGCGAGGATGATCATGTCCGGGTACGAGTTCATGGGTGAGCCTCCCTACCGGGACGTGTTCCTGCATGGGATGGTCCGCGACGCCAGGGGGCGGAAGATGTCGAAGTCTCTTGGAAACGGGATCGATCCCCTCGAGGTCGTCGATCGCTTTGGTGCGGACGCGCTGCGTTTCACGGTGCTCTCGATGTGCGGGATCGGGACCGATATCCACCTCGACCACGAGGACTTGGAAGCCGCGTTTGCCCCAGGGAGAAACTTCACGAACAAGCTTTGGAATGCGGGAAGGTTCACTCTACTATCGGTCGGGGATGACTCGGTCGGGGCCCTCGAGACAGTGGACGACCGGTTAGAGGTCGCAGACCGGTGGATCCTTTCTCGATTGGCACGCACGACGCGAGAGATGACCGCAGGCCTGGAGAAGTTCCGCCTACACGACGTGGTGGACCGAGCTTATCACTTCTTCTGGGGCGACTTCGCGGACTGGTACCTGGAGCTCTCAAAGGGGCCCTTGCGGGGGGATGACGGAGAGAGCGCCCGCGAGGTGTCACGCGCTGTGCTGGTACATGTATTCGATCAGATCCTCCGCTTATTGCACCCCCTCGTGCCCTTCGTAACCGAGCACCTTTGGGATCGGATTCCATGGCCGGCAGGCATCGCTCGTCCTGACACCCTGTCCCTTGCGGAGTGGCCCCAATGGGACGAGGGAAGGGAGGATCCTGAGGCAGAGGCAGCGATCGCCCACTTCCAGGAGCTCGTAGCGACGACCCGCAGTCTGCGAAAGGAGTACGGTGTGGGAGAGGGGGCCCGCGTGGCCTTGGTGCTGAGTGGTGTTTCGGAGGAGCGACAGACCGAGCTCGCTCGCGAAGGACCACGACTCGAGCAGCTGGCGCGCATATCCAACCTGGAATTCAGGGAGCCCGGAGGAGGGGGCGTTGGCGCGAGCGCGGTCCTTAGAGACGGGACGGAGCTCTTCATGCCTCTCGAAGAGCTGATGGATCTTGAGCGGGAGCGGTCACGGCTCCGGTCGGAGATCGGGCGGTTGGACGGGCAGGTTGACGGAGCCGAGAAGAAGCTGGCGAACTCGAGCTTCGTGGAGCGCGCTCCCCAGGAGGTCGTTCAGAGGGAGCGCGATAAGGTCACCGTCTTCCGCGATCAACGCTCCAAGCTCCTTGATAAGCTCTCTGCGCTCGAGCGCTCGTGATCAAGCTGCCCCAGGCATTGGCCACGTGCCTCTTGTTCGGGTGGGCGGCCGGTGCGTGCGCGCGGCCACAGGCGCCCCAGGGGGGCCTCATCCCCGAGCTTCCCCTGCGGGTTGTTGAAGCACAGCCCGGCCACCTATCCGTCGTGGAGCCCTTCTCGGGGCCTGTCGAGATCCGGTTCGAGCGGACGGTCAGCGAGAGACTGACCCGAGGGCTGCCGAACGATGCGGTCGTGGTGTCGCCGAGGGGCGGGGAGGTGGAGGTCCAGACGAGCGGTGACCGCATCGAGATCTCGATGGAGGGTGGATTCGAGGCCGTGACTGTCTATCGAGTCACTCTGCTTCCCCGGTTCCAGGATCGGTTCCAGAACGTGATGGGTGCCCCTTTCGATCTCTTCTTTTCGACCGGACCCATGTTTGAGCCCAACCTCCTCGCCGGGCTCGCTTCCGACCGGTTGACCCTCGAGGCCGTCTCCGAAGCACGGGTGGACGCGATCTCTGCGGACGAGGGCTCCGTTCTATCTGCGGTCGCCGACACGACAGGGATCTTCACCTTCCCCTACCTCCCTTCAGGGGCGTACACCGTCGTGGCATACGAGGACAACAATCGCGACAGAGAGCCGGGGTTCACGGAGGTACAGGGTTCCGCCAGTGTGAGCCTCACGCCGGGAGACACGCTGATCGTCACCGACCTGGAGCTCTTGGCTCCCGACACGACTGCCGCGATTCTGACCGACGTCGCTATGCTAGATTCGACCGCTCTCCGAGCGAGCTTCGACGACTATCTGGACCCGAACGAACTGCTAGCCGGCGTCACGGCCACGGTGTCTACCGAAGATGGGGATCCGCTCGAGGTTGCCGAGATCATCCATCTGGCCGAGTGGGAGAGTCGGGAACCGGAATCGGTCGAGCCCGATCCAGATTCCGTGGAAGTGGTTGACGAGCCTGACCCGAATGCTTTGCTAGCGCCTGAGCTCATCCTCCCCGTTCAAGATCTGGTGCTGGTCCTCTCAGATCCCCCGATTCAGGACGTCACCTATGAGGTGGAAGTGCAAGGCGTAAGGAACATCAACGGATTACCGGACGGAGGCGGAGCGGAGGAGTTCGTAGGGGAACCACCACCACCTGCTCCAGAAGAGGTGCCTGAGCCCGTGGACCCGGATGTGCCGGACGGCGCGGCTGCGCCGCCCGACTCGACGGCGGCACCCGGCGATTTGTGAACCCCAAGGCCATGCGAGGGTATATCTTGCTATAGTTCATTTCCGCAGCTTCGTCTTAACTTCGGCCCCCGCCTGGGGGAGTGCGGGAAATATGCAAATCCAGCTTACAGAAACTGCCGTCACTAAGGTTCAGTCCTTCCTGGACGACCATGGTGCTACGGACGACGCCGGACTCCGAGTCGCGGTCTTGCCCGGAGGTTGCTCGGGATTCCAATACGGTCTGAACATCGAGGACGCCCCCGAGGATGAAGACGAGATCCTCGATCTCACCCCAGGAATCCGAGTTTTTGTGGATCCGTTTAGCGCGCAGTACCTGGAGGGTGTCGAGATCGACTACGTAACCACTATGATGGGCTCCGGATTCACCTTCAGTAATCCCGCCTCCACTGGTGGCTGCGGGTGTGGTAGCTCATTCACGGTTTGATTCCTCAGCCGCTCGGCTCAGATCCATCGCAGCTCCTCGAGGTCCATCGGTTCACTGGCGGGCCCTTTGCCGAAAACGGCTACCTGCTTCGCTGCACAAACACCGATCATGTCGCCGTTATCGATCCCGGCGCCTGCGCCACGGGGATGGTCGAGGTGCTGGAGAGAACCGGATGGAGCGTCCAGGCGATCTATCTGACCCACTCGCACCTGGACCACATCGAGGGGATTCCCGTCATCCGAAGGCTGGCGGACGCACCCATCTACCTACACCCATCGGATCGTGCGATTTACGACCATGCGGAAGAGACCGCGTCACGCTTTGGACTCGAGCTAGCGGAGCCCCTTCCCCCGCCTGATCGACCGCTGGTTCCAGGGGAATCGGTGCCGGTGGGAGATCAGGACCTGGAGATCAGGTTCGCCCCCGGGCACGCCCCGGGACATGTCGTCTTCTATTCCCCGCCGGCGGGCGTCGCTCTCGTGGGGGACGTGATCTTCAAGGCTTCGATCGGCCGAACAGACCTCCCTGGGGGAGACTTTCAGACCTTGATAGCATCCATTCGGAGGGCAGTGCTCTCCCTTCCCGATGAGACACGACTCCTTCCGGGGCATGGTGAGGAGACCACTGTCCGAGACGAACGTGTGGGCAACCCGTTCCTCATTTCGCAGGCTCCCGGCGCGTTCGCGTGAAGCTACGGGCCGCCGTCTTTGCATCCGGACGGGGGACAAATTTTCAGGTTCTCGCCGAGTATGGGTCGACTCTGTGGGAGGTCGCCCTTCTCGTGACCGACCGGGAGGAGGCGACTGTCCTAGATCGGGCGGCAGCAGTCGGAATCGAGCGAGTCGTGATCCCGATAACGGTGGGCGCAGCGGAGGTGTCGGACCGCATGCTGAGCACCCTCGAGATAGCAGAGATCGATATTGTGCTGCTTGCTGGTTACCTCCGATTGATCCCCAGGGAGGTGGTCCAGCGCTACCATGGGCGCATGTTGAACATCCACCCGGCTCTACTCCCCTCGTTCGGAGGGAAGGGAATGTATGGTGAGAGAGTTCACGAGGCCGTTCTCAAGGCAGGCGCCCGGCTGTCCGGAGTGACTGTTCATTTCGTCGATGAGGAGTACGACAAGGGTCGGATCCTCGCGCAGTGGCCCGTGCCGGTAATCCTTGGTGACACCTCCGACACCCTGGCTGCTCGCATACACGAGGTTGAGCACGCATTGTACCCCGCGGCGGTCGACCACCTTGCCGGCGCTATCTTGGATGGTTCAGAGCCCTCCCCGATTCCCGGTTCGCCAGCGTGCTTCGATCTCGCGAGACACCTACTCGGCCGGACCGAAAGACCCTCGAACTCACAGTCATGACTCCATCCCGTCGCGCACTCCTCTCAGTATCCGACAAGACTGGAATCCAGGAGCTCGGCCTTGCCCTCTCGGAGCGAGGGTTCGACCTACTCTCGACCGGGGGGACGGCACAAGAGCTTCGCGCAGCCGGGTTGGAGGTCACCGATGTGGCTGATGTGACCGGCCATCCCGAGATCATGGATGGGCGGGTGAAGACGCTCCACCCTGCCATCCATGGACCGCTACTCGCTCGCAGGGATATCGCGGGGGACATGGCCGCGCTGAAGGAGCACGGGTACCGCCCGATCGACGTCGTCATCGTGAACCTCTACCCGTTCAGAGAGACAATCGCTCAGGGTGACCTTTCCGTAGGCGATGCGATGAAACAGGTGGACATCGGGGGCCCCACTATGATCCGGGCTGCCGCGAAGAATCACGCGCACGTGTGGGTCGTTGTCGACCCCAGGGACTACCGCCGGGTGGTAGAGGCACTCGACCGCAACGGTGACGGAAGTGAGCTCAGACGGGAGTTGGCGGGAAAGGTATTCGAGCACATCTCCGCGTACGACGCGACTGTGTCGAGGTTCTTGGCTGGTACGGGTGCGGGGAGCGCAGAGACGACCCAAGGGGGGGATCGCAGTCTTCCCCAGTTTCTATCGCCATCGTTGAGAAGGCTGTCATCGCTGAGATATGGAGAGAATCCCGACCAATCTGCGGCCTTCTATGTGCCCAATGGATTGGATATGCACGGGATCGCAACTCTCGAACAGCATCACGGGAAGGAGTTGTCCTACAACAACCTTCTGGATCTGGACGGGGCGCTTCTCTCACTATCGCCGTTTTCTCGCTCACCGCCCGCGGCGGTCTGTATCGTCAAGCACACGACCCCATGCGGGCTCGCCTTGGGGGACTCAGTCGAGTCGGCGTTCAGGCGCGCGCTACGGACCGATCCCGTCAGCGCCTTCGGGTCAGTCATCGCCACGAATCGCCCCGTGGACGAGGATGCAGCCGATGCGCTCGCTGAGCTCTTTGCCGAGTGCATCGTGGCCCCCGGATTCACGGGCGGGGCGATGGAAGTACTGAGGAGAAAGAAGAATCTCAGGATTCTGAGTTTTCCGGAAGCGGAGGGAGATCTTTCCTCGAAGTCCGTGGTGCTCCGCGGAATCCAGGGAGGGATTCTCGCCCAGACAGCGCCCCTGCCCCCTTTCATCGGGATCGATGCGGCCGAGTGGAAGATCGTCACCAAGCGGCCGCCGAGCAAAGAGGAAGCAGACGACCTCGCGTTCGCGTGGGCTGCGGTCTTCGGGGTGAAATCGAACGCAATCCTGCTGGCTAAGGACGAAGCGACCCTTGGGATCGGTGCGGGTCAGATGTCGCGCATTGACGCATCCCGACTGGCCGTTCGGAAGGCCGGGGATGCAGGTCTCGAATTGGACGGTTGTGCGCTTGCATCGGACGCCTTCTTCCCGTTCGCTGACGCTATCGAGGCTGCGGATCTGGCCGGTGTACGGGCGGTTGTTCAACCCGGAGGCTCGATTCGGGATGAGGAAGTCATCGAGGCAGCTGATGCAGCTGGCCTCGCAATGGTCTTTACTGGGCGGCGGCTTTTGCGGCACTAGGAAGCCGGCGGATCAAGCTCCGACTTAAAGGCCGGCAATGGAGGGGTGACCGAGCGGCTAAGGTACCGGTCTTGAAAACCGAGGTCAGGGTAACTCCTGCGTGGGTTCGAGTCCCACCCCCTCCGTATTATGCAACAACGACTTATGATACCTAACGACTGCTCCTGAAGGGCCTCTCTTGAGGCCGGCTTTGTGGGGTCTAGGAGGCTTTCTGAGCCGCTTCGGTCTTTGTTAGGGTATCCCCCCCCATGCCCCCAGAACTTCCTTGGCACTCCTGGGGGCGTTAACCGGCTCGGAGCAGCGCCTGGAGGCTTATCCGTCGTCCGACACAAGCCCAGGGTCGACGAATATGTGAATCCATCGATCGCAGCACGGGTCCTCGAAGCGGGCTATACTAGGTGCAATCCAGCGAGCTACGTGCTCGTCGAGCTGGTCGAAAGGTAGGGCCTGAAAGGGCGGTGTGTAGCGGACTTCAAAGACGGGCAGTGGCCCGTTCGTCGGCAGAGCCGTGGCTTCGTACTCGGCCTCATCGACCAGCGAGCCATCCACGAAAGCGCGGACACGACTATTCCGGTATTCAAGCCGGATTGGGATGCCCTCCGTGTCCGGTGAGCGAACCTGGCCCGCGATTCCGCCCTCTGAGCGAACCCAAACCCATACGGTCCTGGATGCGTCAGCGCTCAAGTTCGACCCACTAGGCAAATCGGCGTAGGTTCAGATTCTCTGAAACCGAACTGAAATCAGGAGGATGCGAGAATGTCTCTGGCCGATGCTGAAGGGCCCCGATTCAACTCGGTCTTCAAGTAGGGTGGTATTGTGGTCGCTCTCCTTGGGCTGGTCCTAATGGCCACGGGATCTTTCTCGAGTGGTCTCCTATTCACTGCCGCGGGAGGGATCATCTGGCTCTTCGCCAAGCGTCGCAGTCGCAAGGCAGAAGAGTCCTAGGCCAATCGCCGAGGCGTTCTGAGAGTCCTCAGCCCAGACCGCGCATCGTTCACTCCGGCACCACCTGCCTCAACTCCTCGAAGAAGTTTCTGGACGAGGACAGTTCGCACTTCGACTCCTAAGGACGGGCCCGTCCTGACGGCTAGAAGACGCTGATCGTCGGGTGAGACGTCGAAGGGTGCCGAGCCGACCCCTGTTAAGAACCCCTCCGCGGAGGCGAATCGATCCCGCGATTCCACTACGAACTCGGTAGAACGATCAGAGCGCCCGCCTGAGCCACCACCACGGTGGCCACGGCGACTACCGCCGAACGGTAGACAGCTGCGGCCATGTGTATCCTCCAAGAGGCTTCCTAGCTCTGACTGCGCTGCAAACCAACGCTTCAGGATGGGAGTTGGGCTATGCGGTGCGCAACGCCGGGTCGGCAAGCAACAGAAGTGTCTGTTTTGGGGGATTATAGCGAATGGTGCCCAAAACCCTTGCGCGTTCAAGCCATGGGCACTATATTTATACCATGGCTAAGATGAACGGAGACAAAAAGATGAAGGGACCGGGCAAGAGCTTTCGCGAAGGACTTTCGCTAATTGAGGCGTTTCGCGAGTTCCCCGACGACGCGACGGCGGAAGCGTGGCTCGCGACAGTCCGATGGGGCACTGAACCTGCTTGCCCGCGTTGCGGAAGCGTGAATGTCCAGACGGGCGCGAAGCACAAGACCATGCCCTATCGGTGCCGCGATTGCCGGAAGCGGTTCTCCGTGCGGTTCGGGACGGCTATGCAGGACTCGAACATCCCGCTTCAGAAGTGGGCGATCGCCATCTATCTAATGACGACCAGCTTGAAGGGAGTTTCCTCGATGAAGCTGCACCGCGACTTGGACATCGCACAGAGCTCTGCGTGGCATATGGCGCACAGGCTCAGAGAAGCGTGGGCCAAGAAAGGTCTGGTCTTCGCTGGCCCCGTCGAGGTTGACGAGACCTACGTGGGCGGGTTAGAAAAGAACAAGCACGAGAGCAAGCGGGCTCACCTGGGCCGGGGCGCCATCGGCAAGGTCGCGGTCGCGGGAATCAAGGACCGAGAGACGGGCAGGATCGCGGCCCGTGTCGTCGAAAGCACCGACAAGCCGACACTCCAAGGCTTCGTGCTCGAACACACGGAAGACGGCGCGAAAGTCTACACCGACGAAGCACGGGCCTATGAGGGCCTACTGAATCACGAGACCGTCAAGCACTCTGTTGCCGAGTACGTGAATGGCCAGGCCCACACGAACGGCGTGGAATCCTTCTGGAGCATGCTCAAGCGGGGTTTCCACGGTACCTACCACAAGATGAGCCCGAAGCACCTGCAACGCTACGTCAACGAGTTCTCCGGTCGTCACAACATCCGACCGCTCGACACCATACAGCAGATGCGGGCCATCGTCCAGAGCCTCGAAGGCAAGCGGCTTCGGTACCGAGAACTCACCTCGTGAGCACCTCGATGGCTGCTGAACGAGACTCGAATGCAATCATCGAAGGTCAATTGGACGATCGCATTGCGGGTATTGAGAGTGCGGTGAGTGCAGATGCCCTAGCCTTCGTGGGGAGTCTTCACCCCGTGATCGTAGATGAGATCAAGGAAGCAGTCGAGACTATCGATCCGCGCAAGGAGAAGCTCCTCACAATCATCGAAACCCCAGGCGGTTATATCGATGTGGCCGAGAGTGTTGCTAGGATTCTCCGCCATCACTACAAACATGTCGAGTTCTTAGTCCCGCGGTACGCGATGTCAGCTGGCACCGTACTAGTCATGGCAGGCGACGCGATCCACATGGATTACGCATCGCTCCTTGGGCCAATCGACCCTCAGATTCCCAGGGGAAACGACCACGTCCCGGCGCTCGGTTACCTTGAGCAGTACAACCGGCTGATCAAGAAGTCAGCCAAGGGCGAACTTACAACAGCGGAGATAGTATATTTGGTTCAGAGATTCGATCCAGCTGAGCTCTACCGGTACGAGCAGGAGCGCGAGTTATCGATCGCTCTGCTTGAAGAATGGCTCGTCAAATACAAGTTCAAGAATTGGAAGGAGACGGAGACGAGGAAGGAGGAGGTTACCCCAAGAATGAGGAAGCAGCGGGCTCGCAATATTGCGAAGACGTTGAACAAGACAGATCGCTGGCACTCTCACAGCCGCGGCATTCCGATGGAAGTTCTGCGCCGTGATTTGAAGCTAGAGATCGATGACTTCGGCTCAGATCTGACCCTTGGCCCGCTCGTTCACGACTACTATCATTTACTCCAGGACTATACGATGCGAAGGGGGCACCACTTTTTCGCTTTGCACAAACGGGGTAAATATGCTGGGGCCTGAACCCGAGTCCGAGCAGTTTTCTGCGCCAGATCTAGAGAAAATTGCCGAGAAGAACCAGAGAGTTGACGTAGAGAAGGTCCGCCGAGCCCAAGTGCTATTAGAAGAGCTTAGGCAGGCTGGCGTCTCACCGCGAAGCTATGATATCTCATCGCCTTACGAGCGGCGTCCCATGCCCCGCGACAAGCAGTAGAATAGCCAGTGGCTACAACTGCGTGAAGTCATCCGATGAGCAATCCCGATAAGCCCAAGCCGTCGCCTACTAGGGACGAGCATTTCGAGAGGATCGAGGCTACGCCGGAGGAACTGGCCAAGGCGTTTCTGCGGATGCCTCCCAAGGAGCGCGCAGACTGGGACTACATGAAGGAGATCAAGGACCCCACTCCCGAGCCGGACGACCCGTGAAGGCCCCTGGGCACCATTCGCTATAATCCCCCTGTTTTGCTAGCCCGAACCACCCCAAACGCCTCCAGACGCGCAGAATGGCCTCCTAAGCGTCTTCGCCGTTTATTCGGGCGGAGATAGGCTAGACCGTCCTCGTGGCGTAGAGGGCCGTCAGTGGACTCGTCCTGCTACACGACCTCTGAACCATCTGAAGGATCCTCCGTTATCAGCCGAACTCGTGACATACGAGTCGATAACGGAGAATGGTTCAGATCCTTCAGTGACGGACCTCCTCGGATGCTGGCCGCGGTGCGTTCGACGACGGCTGGTGCATTCAGTTGGACGAACGCTACGCGAGCGCGTTTTCAAACAGCGCCAGTAGACGGCTCCACGCCCGCTCCGCCTGCGCCTCGTGGTAGACGGTCGAATCGGGCGGGCACCATCCGTGCATCGCGCCCGCGTACACCTCGATCTCCGCCGGCAATCCTGCCTGCGCAAACGCGTCGCGAAGCACGTCCTTGGCCTCTGGCTGGTTCTCGTCGTCGTTCTCGGCGATCGCGAACAGATAGTGCGCCTTCATCTTGGGCACGAGGAGATGCGGGCTATCGGCTTCATCCGTCACCAGCCCACCGCCGTGGAACGACGCGGCGGCACCGATGCGATCTGGGACCGCGGCGGCGGTCCGCATCGTGAACGGCCCGCCCATGCAATAGCCCATCGTCCCCATCTTCCGGCTCTGGTCCACCGCTGGCTGGTTATCGAGGAAGCTTACGAACGCCATCGCGTCCCTCGTCTGCGTGTCCGCATTCAACGACCCCATCAGCGGCGTGAGCGTGTCACGCACTTCGGCGAAATTCGTGGTGTTGACGATCGGTGCTCGCTGCGTCCGGTAGTACTGGTTGACCACCAAGACCGAGTAGCCCGATTCTGCGAGTCGCCTGCCCATCTGCATCTTGGCCGGCCGCAAGCCAAATGCATCGGGCCAAACCAGGACACCCGGATGGGCCCCGCTCGATGGATGCACGAAGTAGCAATCCGCCACACCATCGGGGGTCGTGATGTCGACGTTGGCTTCTGACACGGCCTGGGCGTTCGCAGTCCGCGGCAAGAGCATCGCCAACCCTGCTCCCGCCGACACGACCCCAAACTGCCGCCGTGTCAGCTTCTTCGCACGCAAGTATTCGTTGTTGTCGGCAACGGTTCGGTCATCGCACATGTGTGCCTCCTCGCTGACAGGAATCTTCTCGGGGGCGGTCGATCACTCCTACGCCGCGGTCAGTATGCGGCTAGGAAGGATTCAGCAGCAAGCACGCCCTGCTACACGAACACCAACGGCAGCCCCAGCGCTAAGAGAGCTGACCGATGATCACGCTCGCGAAGCCCATCGAGCGGAAGGGCTGTCGGCTACCTCAACGACAACGTTCACTGACAGCCGGAGTCCACCGTCACTCCTTTGGCTCGCAGCGTAGCCACGTCCGTGCAGCTCACGATCGTGGAGCTGAGATCGACCCTGTCGCCCGCTCCGAGACCTGGGTTATCGAGCAGAGGCTGGATGTTGCTGAGGTTTGGGTTGTATTGGAGGTCGAGGTGCGTCAGGCTCGTGAGCCCGCTCAGCCCGCTCAGCCCGCTGATGTCGCTGATTGAGTTGTTGCTCAGGAAGAGGGTCGTCAGGCCCTTAGGTTGTGGGGCCGTGCAAGGCCGATTGGTATGAACATGCTACCCACCCTGTCCACCCGGCCTCGAAGACCGCGACTAGCCCCCCCTATTCCACCGCACACACCGCGTAACCTATAAGCAGTGTTCTGCGCGTCCGGTGCGCTCCGGCTCAGTTGCGGATCTGCCGGGGGCAGGGGAGAATGAGGTAGACGCTACCGGACCTGGTGGAGGATCATCCCATGAAGACACCGACAGTGATCGGCACGTTCACGATCGGCATGTTGTGGCTGGTCGCTACAGCAGCACACGCGCAAGACTGCGAGCCGGATGGCGAGGTCCAGTTTCTGTGTGGACCGGTCAGCCCGGAAGATCTCGCACCGGTCCCCCAGTCCCCCTGGGTCATCGTCTCCAGCATGGTCGATGAAGGACACCTCTATCTGGCGGACACCCGTGACTACACATCGACCATCCTCTTTCCCATGATCACGTCACGACCTCGACACGACACCGCGACCTATGGCGCGTGCCCGGGCCCCGTGTCGAGGCAGTTCAGGCCACACGGTCTCAACCTGCGCCCCGGTGAAAACGGGCGCCACACCTTGTATGTCGTTGGCCACGGGGATCGGGAAGCGATCGAAGTCTTCGGGCTCGATATGGGCGGTGCCGTTCCCATCCTCAACTGGGTGGGATGCGCGGTGGCGCCGGAGGCGCTTGCCCTGAATTCCGTGGTCGCTCTTCCGGAGGGTGGCTTCGCGGCGACGAGTCCTCGAACGGGCGACGTGTGGGAATGGAGTAGAGACGCTGAGTGGAGCCGCGTGCCCGGCAGCGAGGGCATCGGTCCGAACGGACTGGAGATCTCTCGAGACGGTCAGTGGTTCTATGTCGGTGGCTATGGAAGCCAGTCGCTGATCCGTTTGTCACGTGGACGGACACCGGTCCAGACAGACGCCGTGGAGGTCGGGTTTCATATTGACAACGTCCGGTGGGGCCCCGGCGAGACGTTGCTTGCCGCCGGTCATGTCGGGCCAACGCGGGCGGCGATCGGGGAATGCATCGGGCAGAGGCAGTGCGATGGGGTGACGTCGCGTGTGGCGCAGGTTGATCTGCAGAGCCTCTCTGCCAATGAAGTAGTCCGCTACCCTTCGAATGACCTCTTGATACTTGGCACCGTCGCCATCCAGGTTGGGGACGAGATATGGGTCGGCGGCGTCGCCGGCGGCGACAGGATTGCTCGTTTCCCAACTCCGTCCCGATAGAAGCCTGCAGTTGGGAGGCGATGCCCGGAGCGCCAAGCAGGGTCACGAGCCATCCGAACGACCACCAAGGCGAAAGATCATGACTACGACCGTGCGGGCCGACATCCAGATTGAGGCACCGCGATCCGCCGTATGGAGGATCCTGGCCGACCTCGAGACCCCGCAAGACTACGACACCGAGGTCGTGAGGTCCTTCTACGTTTCGGAGGCCCGCGAAGGCGTGGGTGCCAGCAGGCAGTGCGACTTGCCGGACGGCACACACGTGACAGAAACGGTCGTCTCGTGGCGAGACGAAGACGGGTATGTCATTGAGGCCTACGAGGACGGCACCGACCTCCCCACCACCGACATGGAGGTCGAGTTCACACTAGTGGAAGCGGCTGGAGGCACACGCCCGTCCGCTTCGCCCGAGTCGTGGAGCGGCAGGATATGCGGGTGGGTGAGCTTGGCCGTCGTCTCGATCTCGGCCAGGAATCGCTCCGCACCAACAACCGCAGCGAGCTCGGCCTTGAGAACCTTCAGGGCCACGTTGCGATTGTGGCGCTCATCGTGGGCGAGATAGACCGTAGCCATCCCGCCCTCGCCGATCTCTCGCTCGACGCGGTAGCGGCCCTCTAAGGCAGCGTTCAGGCGCGTGATGGGGTCGGTCATGCCTTCTTCGACGGATAGCAATCGCGATCAAACGTCGGGCGATCAGGGAAGCACCCCCGAAGCTTGATTTGCGGGAAGCAGCGCGGCCACGGCAGCGAGCTGCTCCGCCTACGCGGCACCCTCTTTGACTGGTTCCGCCTCGGTCTCTTCATCACTCCGGCACCACCTGCCTCAACTCCTCGAAGAAGTTCTGGACGACCCGGAACTCGTTCCGTAGGCACGGGGATCTTCTAATCTTCCGCTTCATACTTGAAGGAGACCTTGACCTTCGCGCGGTAGCTCTGAATCATTCCGTCCTTGAGCTGTATATCTAGCTCCGAGACTTCAGCCACGCGCAGGTCCCGCAGAGACTGAGAAGCACGCTGGACAGCCGCGGCCGCCGCCCTCTCCCAGGAATCGGTGGAAGTCCCCACTAGTTCGATGACTTTGTACACGCTTTCAGTCATGTGTCTCTCCACTGAAGTTGAGTTGGCCGGAACCTAACGATTTTGCAGTTCTGCTCTGCCTCACCATGCCAACCCGCGCCGCGCTCTGCAAGGCGACCAGCCCCAGAACTTCCTCGTCGCTCCTAGGGCCATTAGCAGGCTCTATCCACCCACCTCCGCCACGATGCGGTCGATCTCGGCTCGGTAAACCCGGCGCGGTTCAAGACAGCCACTGTCCTACGGAGCGGCGCTGGGGTCACTCCTCAGAGCGGCTAGGGCTCCAAGTCAATCCGATCCAGGGCAACCAGTCTTGGTCATTGTTGTTCCAGGTCACACTCAGAGAAGCCGCCAGGTCATCCCGGAAAGCCCAAGTGTACGAGACCCCAGGCAGTTCGTTCCACGGCTCGTCGAGAAAATTGAGCATGTAATAACTCAGCTGCACGGGGCCGACCCTGAGACGCACACCCCCGAATTGCCCATGGAAGAGGCTTTCCGTATTCTCGACCCCGTCATTCTCCGTCTTCCAATCCTCGGGCTCCTCAAACAGAAGACCCGGCCAATAAGAAAGATCCAGGCTCGCCAACTCGCTCAACCGAACGCTGGCGTCAAACCTCAGACCCACTCCGGGCGCCATCTGTACGTGAGAGATGGTACCGGCCGTGACTAGCGTCAGATCGCCCTCGGCAAAAAACTGTCCGTAGGCAAGCCAGGCGGTTTCGCTCTGGACGGAGATCTCCCCAAAGCGTCCATCGCCGTTCCTGAATCTGGCGATACCTGCCACGCCGCTTGTGATCGGGTCGGAACCAGAACTCACGAGAAGCGTCTCCAGCTCATATGAGGCCTGTGCTTGGCTAAGCTGCGGGATGAGCGTGGACGACAGAACGACCAAAGACACGACGATTCTATGCAATCTCTTCCCCTTGCTCCGACCTGAGCCGAATCATGGAGGATCTGTAAGGCCATTGGCCCAGGAAGGTGCCGGCGTGACGATATAAGAACAGGTAAAGGCTCGGACGTGTACCCCTCCGGTCCTTTTCGCTCACTTCATCTATCAAGCTTTGGTCGCTCAATACGATATGAAAGGGCTGGCTCGACCTAATCGGTTTAGCGTGGGTTAGTGCGGACCGATTGGGTTCACACACCAGAGCCACATGCGACGCTCGCGGTCGCAGCCGAAAGGAGAGCCAGCCCCATGTCTAAGTCAGAGCCAACCATCCTGTCACGTCCTCGTTCAGGCCGCTTGGCACTACCGGCTTCGACCTTTCGTGGGCGTCCAACTCGAGAAGCGACAGCGGGGCCAACCGCCCACTGTGATCGCGCATGCCTGGAAGTCTCAGCACCGGCTTCACAAGCTCTATCACCGCATCGCGAACCGGAAATCATCCCAGGTCGCCGTCGTCGCGGTGGCCCGTGAGCTCGTCGGCTTCATGTGGGCCGTCATGCGGGATCTCGAAATCGAACAGGCAGCCGTACTCGACTCTGCCGCCTAACCCTTAAACGAGGACCCGAGGCACGGCAGGAGGACGCTTGACCGGATTGTTGGTTACGGGCCCTTCAAGGCCCAACCCCAGCCCCTCAGTATGAGCCAGCTCCAGACGTATCTGACTTAGTGCCGCTCCGGGTGAGCAGGTACCTAACCGGCGGATATTAGTAGGATCATCGTCGAAGCTGGCCTCGGGTCCTCCACATACTCTTGCGCCAGCCCTTTCATATTAATCCGGCACCACCTGCCTCAACTCCTCGAAGAAGTTCTGGACGAGTATGAGACGCTCGGGCCGCGAATCGCCGTTCTCCGCATCCGTGGGCAGCAAGGAAAGAGAGGACCGTGGCCGACGTTCAGGCCGTGGTCCCAGCTGCTCGCACAACCTCCTTCACCGTGGCGGCGTGGATGGCCACCGTGTCGCCGCTACGCAGGGCGTACCCTCCGGCCAGCACGACCGCCACTCCGGCTCCGGCCGCCCTGGCCGCGTCGAGGACCCGCCTGTCCCTCCGCCTAAGGCCCTCCAGGCTCAAACCCAGTCCACCAAGCTGGTCCTGCTGGTAAGGGTCAGCGCCGGCCAAGTAGAAGACTAGCTCCGACCGGGGCGTAAGCACCCGTGGGAGATGCTCGTCCAGCAGGTCCAAGTAGGCGACGTCTCCGATCCCATCGGGGAGGCCTACATCGAGGTCCGATGGCGGCTTCAGCGACGGATAGTTGTTCTGCTGGTGCATGGAGAAGGTGAAGACCCGAGAGTCTCCGGCGAAGATCGACGCGGTGCCGTTGCCGTGGTGCACGTCCAGGTCCACCACCGCTACTCGCTCCACCGATTCGTCAGCCAGGAGAGCCGCTACAGCGACAGCCACATCGTTTAGGAGACAGAACCCCTCTCCGTGGTCCGCGAAGGCGTGGTGAAAACCCCCTCCCAAGTGGCCCGACGCTCCGTCCTGCAAGGCCCGGCGGCCAGCCAGGAGGGTCCCACCGCAACAGAGACGCATGGCCGAGGCCAGCTCCGTGGAGAAGGGAACCTCCAGCCTCAATCGCTCTGACGGCCCAAAGTCGTCCTCGCGGATCTTCCTCAGGTACTCTGCCGTGTGCACTCGGAGGAGCGCGTCATCGTCCACGGGTTCGGGCGGCTCGAATCCTTCGGCCGCCACCACCCCATCGCTGAGCAGCCGCTCCCGGACCAGCCGATACTTCCGCGTCGGGAAGACGTGGGCACCGATGTCAATTTCGTAGCGCGGCGACCAGACAATGGACGGTGGGGACATAGAGATCGCGGCCCCGTGGACCGGGCTGGCCTTCGACGTCATACAGCTTCTCCCCGGCGCCGAGGCTCCCACCTCGCCTGAGCGCAGCCGCGCGGTGAGGTTCTCGGCTGGACGCTTCTACCCAAGCCCCAGGCGCTTCAGGACCTCCTGAAAGCGGGGATGGTCACGGATGGGGTCGAAGGGTGGCATCACTCCGACATAGGCAGTGAGATGGTTGCCAGGTGGCCTTTGGTCGGGTGCCTTTTCCAAGTAATTGAGAGCCCGCTCATGATCGTTGACTCCCATGTAGGCGTAGGCGACCTCCACCCAGGTTCCGGTACCTTCGTCGACGTTTCTTTCCATGGTGGCGAGCAGTCCTCGAACTCGGGTTGCCGTCCCGCTCGACCTAGAGCATACGCAAGGAACGGAGCCCCGATACTCGTTCGCATTGCTGGCCAGTGTTCCTCAGCCTCGATGAGTCGAGCCAGGGCCTCCTCAAGAACAGGGTGGGCATCTATACTGCCGACGCGAAAGTGCGTAAGCGCATCAACAATGCGAGATCCGAGCATTTCCGAACGCCAGAAGAGCGTCGACGCGACCAAGCATTCAAGGCAGCACATGCGATGTATAGGGCATCCGAAGCATACATGATGCGTGTCAGGCTAGCGTTGGAATGTGCCGAGCTATTAGACGACACCGAAGCGCAAGGCATAGCATGGAGCTGTCCCGCTTTGGTGGACAGGTAAACACTGAGGTTTTGATCCTATCTCCCTTGCTGGGGAGTCGAAAGCTTCCCTCGCGCAGCGGGGGAGTAGAAGGCAGGTTCACGCCGCAGCCCTCCGGCTTCGTTCGAAATTGACGGGCGACTCGTAGCCGAGCGCCGAGTGCCTTCGGCGCGGGTTGTAGAAGCCCTCGATGAAGTCGAAGACGGCCATCTTGGCCTCCGCCTGAGTGCGAAAGCGCTGCCGATCGAGAAGCTCGCACTCGAGCGTCGCGAAGAAGCTTTCGCACAGGGCGTTGTCGTAGGCATCGCCCACCGAGCCCATCGAGGGCCTCACGCCCACCTCCTTGCACCGCAGCCCGAACGCGATCGATGTGTACTGCGTCCCCTGGTCGCTGTGATGGATCACCCGTTGGGGTCGACGCTGCCAACTCGCCATGTTCAGGGCATCGAGCACGAGCTCCGAGCGAAGATGAGCCGCCATGGACCAGCCCACCACGCGACGGCTCCAGGCGTCCACCACTACGGCTAGGTAGAGAAAGCCGGCCCAGGTCGGGATGTAGGTGATGTCGGCCACCCAGAGCCGGTCGGCAGCCTCGGCTGTGAAGTCTCGGTCCACGAGATCGGGAGCCGGCCGAGTATTTCGGTCTCGCTGAGTCGTTCGAGGCTTGTAGCGCCTACGGCTCGCACCCTGGATCCCGGCCTCTCTCATCAACCGGCCGACGCGTTTGCCTCCAACCCGCTCGCCGGCTTGCTGGAGCTCGGCATGGATGCGCGGCCGCCCGTAGACCCTCCGGTTCTCTTCGAAGATCGCCTCGATTCGCCTGCGAAGCTCTCTGTCGCGCCGCGCCCTGGCCGAGGGAGGGCGCTTCAGCCAGGCGTAGTAGCCGCTGGGGGAGAGACCCAGAACACTGCACAGCACACGCACGGGGTGGTCCGCCTGATTCGTCTTCACGAACTCGAACCCCGATCGGGGATCGAGTTGCTCTCCCGAGCAAACCAGGCGGCGGCTTTTTTTAGGATCTCCTGCTCCATGCGCAGCTGCTTGTTCTCTCGACGCAGCCGTCGGAGCTCCTCTCGCTCCTCCGTCGTTAGTCCGTCGCTGCGACGTCCTTCGTCCAGGTCAGCCTGCTTGACCCAATTGCGTATCGCTCCTGCTGAGGGCTCGAACTCCCGGGCCAACGCTTCCACAGACCGGCCCGATCGGACCAGCTCGACCATCTGCCGCCGAAACTCCGGCGGGTACGCCGCATGCGTCCTTGGCATCGTGGACTCCTCCTTTCTCCCTCACTCTTGAGGGGTCCACTAAACCGGGTCAACTCCAGCACACAACATTGCACTGACACTGAGCGAAGTCAGTGCGATGGCCCGCGACTCCCATATAGCACAGTTCGAGCCGGTCGCCGCACCCTAGAGGGGGCGCGCTAGCCACTGCGACCAGATAGGCGAGATCGGTGGCCTGATTTGCAGCTTGAGCGGAGGCTTTGACGACATCGGTGCGGTCTTAGAAGTCGAACGACTGGAGGACTCCGCTGCGCGGAAGGGAAAGACCAGCGGAAATCCGCCCCTCTTTCTCTGCATGATCATGCGCTCTTTCTGAAGCCCGAATTAGCAGCATCTTCATATCAATCGACCTGACGCACCCATAAGCCTAAGCGCCACAAGGGCTATCGCAGATCTGGGCGGGTCCATAACCAGTCTTATGTAAAGCCAGGGGCGATGTCGCCTCGAAATCTGCATCAGTATGCAGCCACTGGCAGGAGACGTAGACTTGCCCGACGCGGGTTGGCTCCCGAGACATCGTCGAGTGTCTAATTGGAACCACCGCCCCCACCCCCAGGGGGATTAACGCCCGTGGGGAGGACTGGACCGTGACCCTGGAGAAGGGGAAAATTCCTCGGGCCACGGAGAAACGTCGAATGCGGAAAGTCCATTCGTGACTCCTTTCTTGACGAGCTTGACAGGGCTTGGGAGCGCAGGTACGGTGCGGGGAGGGCTCTTTTTTTTTCAACTCTTCAGGAGGGCAGGTATCCATGGAAGGGAAGCGCGGTAACGGCGACATCTCCCGAAGTGGAAAGGCGGAGAGCAGCGGTCTCAGCCGGCGCGAGTTTCTGGAAGGCACGGGGGCTGCGTTGGTGGTCGCGACCGCTGTACCCAAGCTTGGGGCAGCGGGTGTGGCAGAGGAGAGGGTGGCCCAGGAGCCAGCGGCGGTTCCACGGACGGCGATCCGTGTCGTGGTCAACGGGAGCGAGCACCGGATCGAGGTGGAAGACCGGTGGACGCTCAACGAGCTACTTCGGGATCACATCGGGCTGACGGGTTCCAAGATCGGGTGCAACCGTGGCGAATGTGGTGCGTGCACGGTGCTGATGGATGGCAGGCCAGTCTACTCATGCAGCCAACTTGCGGTCTGGGCGGATGGTCGGACGGTTGTGACGGTAGAGGGACTGGAGCGCGACGGTGAGCTCTCGCCGGTGCAGCAGGCGTTCATGGATCATAACGGCCCACAATGTGGGTTCTGTACGCCGGGTCAGCTGATGGCGGCGACGGCGCTGCTGGAGCATAACCCACGGCCGACGGCGGAGGAGGTGCGTGGGGCGATGTCGGGCAATCTTTGCCGGTGTTCGAATTACAATGCGATTGTAGAGGCCGTGCTAGCGGCTGCCGGCTCGACGAACGGAGGTGCGTAATGAGGACGCAGCAAGCGACCGGGGCAGTCGGGCCGATGGACACCGTGGGGCGCAACGTCCCGCGGATCGATGCCTATGAGCGAGTGACAGGGAGGGCTAACTATACGCGCGACGTGCGGCTACCGGGCATGTTGTACGCCCGGGTCTTGCAGAGCCCACATCCGCACGCACGCATTCGCGGGATCGACGTAACGAAGGCAGCGGCTTTGCCGGGCGTGAGGGCGGTCGCCACCCACGAGAACGCCCGGGTGGTCTACGGTTCGGGCTCGATCGCGGGTGGAGGGCAGTACAACGACGAGCTCAAGGCGATCACGAAACATCGCCGGTACACGTTCGAGGACGTGGTGCGCTTTGTGGGTCAGCCGGTGGCGGCGGTAGCTGCGGTGAACCGGTACGTGGCCGAAGAGGCGCTGGAGCTCATCGAGGTCGACTACGAGGAACTGCCGTTTGTGATCGATCCTGAGGAAGCGCTGGAGCCGAGTGCTCCTCTCATCTGGCCGGAGGGCAACCTCGCGCTCGATGCCGAGAACGAGCCGAGGCCGAGGGAGTCTCGGCGGGGGGACGTCGAGGCGGGCTTCCAGGCAGCCGATCAGGTATTCGAGGATCGGTATACGACCGGCTTCGTGCATGACGCCCCGATGGAGATCCGTTCCTGTGTGGCGCACTGGGAAGGCGACAAGCTCACCCTGTACACGCCTACGCAGGGCATCTCGAACTGCCGTCACGACAACGCGCGGGATCTGGGTCTGGCCGACCACGAGGTACAAATCATCTGCCAGTACATGGGTGGGGGGTTCGGCGACAAGAACGGGAGCTACTACTTCGATCTGATCGCGGCGATGCTGGCGAAGGAGGCGGGGGCGCCCGTGCTGCTCGAGCTCTCGAGGCAGGAAGACTGGCTGGGCACGCATGGCCGCTGGCACACCGTACAAGACTACAGGGTGGGCGTTAAGCAGGACGGTACGTTGACGGCGATCCAGCTGCGCGTTCACAGCGGCATGGGTCCGTTCCTGAGGAGAGGCGGGGGCGTCGGCGGTATGGGCGACTACGGGTGCCCCAATACCGAGACGGTGTCTTATCCGGTGCATACGAACCGGATGGTCTCGGGCAATTTCCGGGCACCAGGGTCTCCTCAGGGCTATTTCGGCATCCAGTCGATGATGGATGACATCGCGTACGAGCTGGGGATGGACCCGGTGGATTTCGCGCTGAAGAACATGCAGAAGCCGACCGACGAGGTCCAGTTCACGAACTACACGCTGGACGAGTGCATCCGGCGGGGTGCGGAGCTCTTCGACTGGGAGGGCCGCCGGCGTCCGGTGCCCGGTTCGGATCCGGGGCCCATCAAGCGCGGTGCCGGCATGGCGTTCATGATGCGCGGGTCGCGTGTGGGCACCAGCAGCGCGATTGTGCGAGTGGATTCCGAGGAGCGGTACACGCTCTTCGTCGGCGTCACGGACATCGGCCCTGGGGCGAAGACGACGATGGCCATGATTGCGGCCGAGGAGCTGGGTGTGCCGCTCTCGGAGGTGGAGGTCGTCTGGGGCGATACCGACCGCTGCCCCTACTCGGTGGGCGAGTCGGGGAGCCGGACCACGACCATGACTGGCTATGCCGTCCTTCAGGCGGCACGAGATCTCAAGCGCCAGATCGCCGACAAGGGGATGCCTCAGGGAGACGAGGTGCTGATCGCCTCAGCGACCCCGAATCCGAGCACGGACGGGAAACAGCGTATGTGCTTTGGCGCGCACTTCGTGGAGGTGGAGGCGGACGTTCAGCTAGGCCATGTGCGCATTACCAAGTATACGACGGTCCACGAGTCGGGCCGCATCATCAACCCGCTGCCAGCAAAGGACCAGATCCGCGGCGCGACGTTGCAGGGAATCGGACAGGCCCTGCACGAGGATCTGTTGTACGATCCTCGGAATGGACAGCCGCTTACGGCGGGCTATTACGGAGCGCGCCATCTGACGCATCTGGATGCACCGGAAATCGAGGTCACCTTCATCGAGACAGACGACGGCTACGGCCCCTACGGCGCAAAGACGGTCGGCGAATCCGGCATCGCTCTGCCTCCGCCGGCGGTGGCCAACGCGATCTTCAACGCCATCGGGCACCGCATGAAGGACCTGCCTATCACGCGGGAAAAGATTCTGGGGGCGCTCACATGAAGACTCTTGCCAACGCAAATGCTCGTAATCTGGAGGAGGCGGTGGCGCTGGCGCAGGAGGCGCGCCGGGAGGGCCAGGCGGTCTCGTTCGCCGGTGGAGGTACCGATCTACTGCAGCTGGTGAAAGACAAGACGGTAAACCGGCCGGGATCCGGCGTACCGGACGTGCTGGTGAATCTGAAGACCGTCAGTGGGCTCGATGAGGTGACGTCGGGGGGGGACGGCGTGAGCATAGGCGGGCTGACCACGCTCGACGCGCTGAGCCGGCACCCGCTCATCCGCGCTCAGTTCACGGTGTTGGCGGAAGCGGCGGAGAGCGTCGCGAGCCCCCAGATCCGCAACGTCGGCACCCTGGCCGGCAACGTCTGCCAGCGGCCCTGGTGCTGGTACTATCGCAACGGCTTCCCGTGCTACAAGGCGGGAGGTAACCAGTGCTTTTCCTTCGTCGGCGAGAATCAGCTCCATGCGATTTTCGGCGGCGGCCCCAGCTTCATCGTGCATCCGTCTGACACCGCGCCAGCGCTGGTGGCGCTCGACGCGAGGTTCGAAATCGTGGGCCCCGACGGCGAGCGCACCCTGTCTGCGTCGGAATTCTTCGTCCTCCCGAGCCAGGACCCGGAACACGAGAACGTTCTGGGAGACGACGAGGTGCTGGCGTCCGTCGAACTTCCCACACCCAGAGACGGTGTGCGGAGCACGTATCACAAGATCATGGATCGCGAGGCATGGACCCATGCCCTGGTCAGTGCGGCCGTGGTGCTGGAGATGAACGGAGACGTCTGCCAGGAGGCACAGATCGTGCTGGGCGGCGTGGCGCCCATTCCCTGGCGGGTACCGGAGGCCGAGAGGTTACTGGCCGGCCAGCGCGTCACGCCCGAGCTCGCCAGTCGGGTTGGGGAAGCTGCCGTGGAAGAGGCGAGCCCCCTGTCGAAGAACGCCTACAAGGTGCCGCTCACCAGAGGGGTGGTCGAGCGTACCGTCCTCACGCTCGCCGCGTCCGCCTGAACACGGTCGCCGTCATGGTCGTTCTCCTTTCAACTTCCCCCACCTCCCGTGAGGGATAAGAATTTACCACGACTTTAGACTGCCTGTCAGACTAAATCTCAGCTACTTCACATGATTCACACGAACGGGCGGCGACCTCATGGCACGAGCCTGCAATAACACTTCTCGCCAAAACTACCCAGAGCCTCCTCGGTGCTCCTAGGGGCGTGTAGGGGCTCGGTGGCCGCTTGAGCGGCTTGGCGGCTAGTGTGGGAGGAGGACTGTGTGAATCCCGAGGTTCGGCGCAGGTGGCGGTATTACTCACAAATCCCGCAGTCCGGTCCTCGAAGAAGTTCTGGACGACGACGTCCGGAGGCCCGCACCTAGGCACTCGCCGTCGTGCCCTGCGCAAGGCTGCCGGTGAAAAAGTTGTATAACCACGCAAAGACAGCACCGGCCACCGCTCCGTCGACAAGAGCGTACAGCGTTACGGCGATCACTGACCCGAGGCCCGACGGGCCATCGTAGCCAGGGTAGATCGAGGCCCCCAGATCCAGCCAGCCCCCGCCGTACGAGGGCCAGATCAGATTGGCTAGGCCCACCAAGAAGAACATTCCGCCCCAAAGCACTCCAGCTGTCAACGCAAGAGCTTTCAGGTTGAGCGACATGGCTGCCCCCTACATAAGGAATGTGGTCGATACGACCTGCGCCCGATCAAGCGGCATATGGAAACGTCGCACAGGCCGCGCCGAGAAGTAGGTCTAACCGTCACGACTTCGAGATTCCGATGTTCACCGCGTAATCCCCGGCTCTCACATCGAGTCCGGGAGAATTCGCGCTCATCAGGGCTTCTCGAATACCAGAACGTGCTGCTGGGGGAGGTAGTCCTCGGTCCGCGCCCATTGGAATCCGACCGCAGCCATCTCCGTCCTGGCCTGACCTTCGGTCATCTTGTGCAGCGGCCTGATGGGCACGCTCGGATCCTCGGCCCGGTACTCGAGGAGCACCAGTCTGCCGCGCGGTCTGAGTGCCTCGAACATGGCCTCCCCCATCTCACGCGGATGAGAGAATTCGTGGTAGGCATCGACGATGAAGATCAAGTCGACTGTGCCGGTCGGCAGTCCCGGATTCATTGCAGTACCGCGGACTGCCTCGACGTTACCTACGCCGAGCCCCCTCCGCTTCTGTTCAATGATTGCGAGCATCTTGGGCTGGATGTCCACAGCCAGCACACGGCCGTCGGGCACACGCTCCGCGATCGGAAAAGAGAAGTACCCGGTTCCAGCGCCGATATCAGCAACGACGACGTCCGGCTCGACAGGTAAACGCTCGATGAACAGATCCGTCCGTTCTTCGCGCTCGCGGGCGGGGCGCTCCAGCCATCCCGCCCCCTGGTGCCCCATGACCAAGGAGATCTCCCTCCCCATATAGATCTTGCCGGTGCCATCACGGGTGGGCGCCCTCTGCTGGTAGACGGAGGCCCCGGTTTCGGGAGCCGTCGCGGCCTGCATCGCCAGAACCTTCACGGGGGACACCGCGGCCGCTCCGACGACGGCAATGGCAAGCGCAAGAGTCTTCATGACGGCCAACGTAGGGAGCGAGATCGTCAGGGAGCAAGCGCGACGAAGACGCGGCCCCCTCGCGTCAGTAGCGTGTCCTGGCGCCCGAAAGTCTCCCAGCGGGACTCGGGAACGTCACCCCCTCCCTACGCGTTGAGCCTAGAAAGGAGCAGGCCATGTATCTGAGCACCTGGATAGCCGTGGCAGTCCTTGTCGATCTCTATGCGTGGTGGGAGGTGTCCAGGGGAGGCGTGGAGTAGGCGGCGCTCAAGAGAGGGCTCGGCCTAGCGGTAACGGCCCTCCAGGACAGCGTTCAGGCGGGTGACGGGGTCGGTCATAACCCGGTCGGCACGAGCTACGGGTCCGAGACCGTTAGTCGTGCCCGCTTGTCAGTCTGCCGGGACTGAATGTCCCAGGAAAACTCTGAGCATTCTCCCCCGTCGTACTGAATACACCGTCCACGAACCCTGCGCTCTTCGAGAACGGTAGCCACGAGCTCTCCAATAACAGTCCCCCTACCTGGCCTTAAGTGGTAGGTCGCGGTACCGCAGTCGAAGCTCCTAGTCCCTCGCGCACGATCCATGGCAGCATCAGGACGGGGGTCACGACAGCTTCCGAAGGGACTGCTCAAGCTCATCGTGCCATTCGGGGCGATGGTCAGCTCCGCAGAGTGTCTCTCGATGGCCGTGTACTCAGCATGTCGTGAATCCTGGGGGTACCGAATCGTGGCCTCTAGGACGTATTGGCCCGTCGGCCAAGATAGGGGAGGTGCCGGGACGCCGAACGTTCTCGGTCGGAATGGATCTTCCCCTCCGGCTGACGCACAGCCGGCGAGAAGCAGGCAGACAGACAGACACCACACTCTCCTAGCCGAAATTCCCGAAGACGTTGACTTCAGCCTAGGCGTCATCTCGCAGATCAGACTCTCGAGGGGATTGTCGGAGGGGTCGCTCATAGTCCCGCACTAATGGAGGAGACGGGAACTGCGCCCAATTGTGAAGACAGGGGAAAGATGCTGGGCGTTCAGGGGAGTGGCAAGCAAAACGAGAGACTACGGAGGAGTAACCTAGACACGAACAGACCTCAGCCTCAGAGGGTCTTTCGGACCGGCGGACGATGACCGAGGGGAATCGAGCGGATGAGGTCTTACCTAGCGTGTGAACTCGATCCTGCTCACCGCTATACCTGTCTCTATGCGCCGCCCGACAAACACCGTGTACGAGACTGCCGGTATCAGGGGAGTCGCCGGTTCGTCGAATGGATCCTCCTCGACTCCCTCGGGCGTGACTCCATACGTCAGCGGGGGCTCGACGTAGGAGCGGACTGTACGTATCTGTACGTAGAGGTGGGGGAGCTGAAGTGGTTCCAGTGCTTGGGCACATCGTGGGCACAGCCCGCTCTCAATGAACCGCAACAGAACGAAACAGGACTAAGCGGTAAAGCCTCGTATCGTCCTTCACTTGAGGAAACGCTCTTCCAAGAGTGGTACGACGACCGACGCTTGCTTCCTCAGCCGATCGCAGGGAATCAGCCTAACGATTCGCTGCTCTACGTCACCGTCGAAGACCCGACGGGGCTCAGTGTGTTCGCGTCCCCGATACTCATCGGAACTCGGCGCCACTGCCTCGATTGGGCCGGAGTACGGAGGTTTGGTCCTCCACGCTGCGGTCAGGCCTGGCGCAGCTTCCCGGCTCATCATCGGAGGGCTCCCGAACTCCAGGCTCCCGCTTCTGGTGGCCCTCCTCCTCCTGACCATGGGAGTAGGTGTTGCCGCGTTCGTCCAACTGCGCCGAGAGCAGGTCTTCCAGCGCCTTAGAGAGGATTTCGTCTCCGGCGTCTCACATGAACTTCGCAAGCAGATCGGCGGTGGGCAGGGATGGGGTTCTAGTTCTTCGCGTGCGAGAGACGACCCTCGTATCTTGATCTGCAAGGCTAGACCGATGTTAGCCAAAGGAGGGTTGAGGCCATGTTTGGCGGATTAGGAATGTGGGAACTGATGCTGATCTTCCTCGTCGTGCTCCTACTGTTTGGAGCCAAGAGGCTTCCCGAGATCGGATCCTCCCTGGGGAAGGGTATTCGCGAGTTCAAGGGCTCGATTCGAGAGATCGAAGGGCACCTGGAAGTCCCTGACGAGAAGCCCAAAGTGAGCAGGGCCCCGGCCCCGCAGGAGGAAAAGGACGGGGGGGAGGACGGAGAGCCAGGTAGCCTGACGACGAGCCAGTGATCTTGCGCTCGCCCTACCTCGCTCGGTCAAGAGACAGGTCATGGCAGAGGGATCCAAGGAGCTGAAAGCTACACTGGTGGGCGGCCACGTCTTCCTGGCGGAGGTCCAGAAGTTGTGTATGCTGTAGAAGACCGGAGTAGTCCAAGGTAGATCCCGAGGGGAGGAAGGGGCCTGAGTAGGCCGGGATGGAAGTCGGCTACGGTGTGGCCTTCAACAGAGATCCTCTCCTCGGTGTCTTGAGTGCGTGAAGGGGGAGGCCAACCATCAGTTGCGGAGGAGAGTTCCATGAAAAGAAGAGACTTCATCAAGACGTCGGCGGGGGCAGGGTTCGCGGTATCGACGACTACATCGGCCGCCAGGGCAGAGACACCAAGACCAATCTGGCCAGCAGTTCCACGGTAGCCGCTTCGGCCATCGTGGGTCACATCGCCGACGTGCGAAACTACCTATAGGGGATACACAGAATGCCTATACAACAAGCCAATGCAGTTCCGAGTAGAGGAGGCAACCGCTTCGTGCGGCACACCGGCTTGGCGGCGCCGTTCATGTTCGACAACGTGAGTACGGGTGTCTCCAGTCCGGCAGTTGACGCGTCTGGGCTCGGCGCACTGGGTGTGGATACCCCAGCCGAGATGGCCTTCGCCAACATCCGGTACAACTCCGACGGATCGGAGAGAGACGACTTCGTTTTCAATCAGGAGCCGTATCGCACGGCCTCAATCATGATCGTTGGTCTGAACTACGGCACGGGCAGCTCGCGCACGGGCGCGATCACGCGGCCTCTGGCAGCGTGGGGCGTACGGGTATACATCGGGGAGAGCTTCGGGCCGATCTTCCTGACCAACGCGATGCAGTACGGCGTGCTGACGGTGGAACTTCCCAGGCCGACGGTCGATCGGATCGCGGACTGGGCCCGGGCGAACCCGGGAGTAGAGATGACGGTGGATCTGGAAAGGCAGGTGATCGAGATCCCCGGCTTGGCGCCCATTCCCTTCCAGGCCAACGCCAGATTTCGTAACAAGCTGTTGAACGCCGTGGACGACTTGGAGGAAATGGAGCCACACTTGCCGGCGGCCGCTGAAATGAGAGCGGAGGACGAGAGAGAGCGTCCCTGGGTCTATCAGTATCGTAACCGCTGAGGCGCTCGCTTCTTCCGCTTCGACGCGCAACGAGCAGGCCGCGGAAAGGACGCTGAATAGGGAGAAGGGCCCAAAGGGGCCCCTCTCCCTTCTTTTCTTGTTGTTGGATGAGCCCTAGTTAGCCGAGGGTAGCCAGGCAGGCGTGCCTTCCTCGTATTGATTGTCGGTCAGAGGACGCTGGTTCGAACCGTCGGCGTTCATGATGAACAGCTCGGCATACGGCTGCGGCTGGTTGATGTGAAGCGGCGACTCATCCTTGAAGCCAAAGCGCGAGCTACTCCACAGAATGAACTCGCCATCGGGCGACCATAAGGAATGCGCATCGTTTCCTTCCGAATCGGTCAGTCTCTTCAAATCCGTGCCGTCGGGACGGATGGTGTAGATGTCGAACTCGTCATACTGGAACCGTTCATCACTGGCGTAGCGGGTGAACATGATCACGTCCCCGTCGGGTGACCAGGCCGGGAGCGTATCGTATTCCCTGGTCAGGACTCGGGATTCTCCGGTCGCCACGTCGACGATCCGAAGACCTTCAATAGCGGTACACGATCTGCGTTCCGTCTCGCCGACGAGGAACCGTTCGGCACCGACAACCGGAGTCACCTCAGCGTGACGCGCAGTTGACTCTATGATTGAGGCTTCGCGACCTCCGCTGCATCTCCTGTGAGGCGCATGATGTGCAGCCCGGTGCCCGCCCGATCGGCGGCATAAATCAGACCGCGGTCGTCGATCTCGACGTTGTTGGTCTGGATCACTCTCGTGCATTCCGGCGTGATCACCGGATCGCCCTCCGGATGGCTGATGCCATCCGCGCAGAACCACATCGTGTTCTCGTTCGTCGCAGGAATGAAGTATGCAATCTCCCTCACTTCGAAGGGGTTGCGAATGTCGAACACGCGCGTTCCCGCGTTGAACCAGGAGAAGATTGCCAGCTTCCCGTAGTAAGCGGGATAGAAGGACTCGGTGCCAGCGTGGGCCCCGAACCGCCCGCCCTTGCCGCAGAAATCTCCCGCCCGCTCATCCACGTGGAAGGTCGAGAGGTTCCAAGGCGTGGCCTCGTTGGTGATATCCACCAAGAAACCCATGTGCGGTGCAGACCTGTCTCCGGCTGGACCCGGGTTGCAATGATCCCCTCGCCCCTGCTCCGACGTGACGATGAGGAGATCCCGTGTCTGTAACGCCGCATGGTTCTGGTACGTCGGAATCGGCACGCCGAACAACGGCATCGTCGTGTGCGCGCCCTGGTCAGGGGACATGACCACGTAGCCCACCTGAGGAGCAAGCATCTCCTCATCGGTCGGGTTCAGCGGGTTCTCGAACTCGGTCAGCAACTTCTGTCGGTCCACAATCTGAATCACGCCATTGTCGCCCGTGCCATAGGCTATGTAGACCCGGTTCCTCTCAGGCCCGGCCGAAATCGGTCCGTGGACGCCAATCCCCTTCTGGACGCCGATGTACGAAGTGGCATTCGGCTGCGAGCCGAGTAGTCCAAAATCGCGAATGTACACCGGGTTCGCCGGGTCGCTGAGATCGTAGATCTTGATGTGGTTGCCACCCGTCCACCCTTCCGACCGCTTGTTCCCCACCAGGTAGGCGATCCCGGTGTCACATTCCCACCAGTTCCTATGCGTGCCGGCGAGCCCGTCGACGACGGTGGTCAGATGAGAAGGCTTGGACGGATCGGTGACGTCCCAGATCTCGTGCGCCGTTCCCCTATACGCTCGCAGAAGGTACCAGGTGCCGGACTCCGCGCTCGGCAGGGTGCCGCCGCCGCACACCCGCACCATCTGCGAGCCACCCGCGTCTCCGCCTGCTGCCCGAGCGGGCGGGCCGGGAATGTGAGCAAGGAAACTCGTGTTCGCGGGGTCGGTCACATCGACAATCGACACTCCGCTCGGTTCCGCCTCGCCAGTGAGCGGGTTCATGGGGGGGTGTTGAGTCGCGTGGTGTCCCACGTAGGCGATGTGACGCTCGTCCTGGCTAATGATGATGGGTTGGTATGCGGAGCGGCCCTGCAGGTCGTTGTGCCCGGCCAGCTCCATGTTCCACTCAGACTGCTGTTCGCCGGGGTTGGGCGTGGGATACGGGGGCGCCGGGCTTCCGTTCAACTGGACCGCTGGGGAGGTCGGTCCATAGGGCGGGTAGCTCACTTGCGCGCCGACGGTTGCTGGCACGGCCACCGCCAGAAGGAACAACACGGGCAACTCGAGGCTGTCGAATTTCGGTACGCGCATTGTTTGCTCCTTGTATTTATTTGTCTGGAAAGTCCGGTCCTGGAGGGTGGCCCGTGCCGACAAACTCCCCCAACCGTGAAGACACGCGAAAGATGCTGGGCGGTCAGGGGGGCGGCAAGGAAGAATCAGCCCTTAGCCCGCTGCGAGAGCCTTTGGAGGCTGACCCGTACCTTCACCGCCTGTATGGACGCCGTCCCAAACGAGCTGTGCGACGCAGTCTTGCCCTAGAGCTCGCCGGTCGACCGGAGCTTGGCAGCCATGGCGGCCGGGGCTCCGCCACGGCTCTGAAACACCGGTCGCTCGTGCAGTCCCTCAGCGCCCTCCCAACCCGTGGTGGATCGTCGCCACGAAGCTTTCCTCGGCCGCCTCGTCCTGTCCCCACGCCTCGGCCTGAGCCCGGATCGGGCGCCGCGCCTGAATCTGCTCGAGCGTGAGGCCCTGCTCCTTCAGCTCCGCGATGGCGTTTCGCATCGTCCTGAGCGCGTCGCGGTAAGCCACTAGGTCTTCCCTCGACGATAGCGCGCCGTGCCCCGGAATGATTTGCGTCTCGGCGTCCATCACGGCCAACCCCGCGCCGGCCGCGCCGATCATCCCGTCGATCGAGCCCCCCGTCGCGGTGTCGATGAACGGGAAGCGATCCCGGAAGAAGGTGTCGCCCATGTGGACGACATTGGCGCCCTCGAAGTGCACGATAGCGTCGCCGTCCGTGTGTGCGTTCTCGACGTGGAACGCGTGCAGGACGTCGTCGTTGATGTGGAAGGTGACGTCCTCGGTGAAGGTGACGACGGGGAGCGCGCCCTCGGGCGAAGCGGGCTCAGCCGTCGTCGGCCGGCCGATGCGCTCGAGGACCTGATCGACGCTCATGCGCTCGCGCACGTTGTCGTGGGCGACGATTAGCGCGCCGGCTTCACCGAGATTCTCGTTGCCGCCCGTGTGATCCCCGTGCCAGTGTGTGTTGAAGACGAAGCGCACCGACTCCGAGGTGATCCCGCGGATCGCGGCGAGGATCTTCGCCGTCAGCGGTGCGAACTGGTCGTCGATGATAAAGACGCCGTCGTCTCCGACCGAAATTCCGATATTGCCGCCCTGCCCGATCAGCATGTAAACGCCGTCGGTGAGTTGTTGGGTCCGGATCTCGACGTCCTCGAAATCCTGGCCCTGGGCCGGTGCGGCGATAGCGAATGTGGCCAGCAGTAGCAGGCGAGAAATGCGACGCATGATCGGGCTCCGTCGGTCCGGATTCGGGTTGGGGCGACCAAGATACGGCGTCGCCCAGCGTAGCGCATCTGACGGTAGCTCAACAAGCAAAACGAGTCCGACCTTTTGTAAGAATCGGCCCGTTCGGTGATCCCGAGTGAGCAAGGTGACTCGCCCCCCAGGCTGGACCATTACCGTGCAGCGGGGAACTCAGGATGCGACTAGACGGAAGGAACACCCTCCAGGAGGCTCCAGGAGCGTCTCTGAGCTCTGACGCCTCCGCTCTAGACTGGCCCGACCACCGTGAAGAACGCCGTTCCGCTCCCCCCCGATGCCACCGGCGGCACTTCGCTCCCGCCGGCGGTGCGTAACCGACCGTAAGCGCCTAGCGGACTAACACGGATCCTCTCATGCCAGAGGAGGGCGAGCCATGGATCGTGCAGTAATACGCGTACTCACCCGTGGTGCTGGGCATCGCGACCTCATGAGTTCCGCCGCTCTGAAGGGGCGAATCGGGAAGCTGTGCTGAACTCCAGGTGACGTCGTGAAAATCGGATCCCACCCAACTCCAAACCACAGTTGCACCCGGGGATACCGCTATATCCGTAGGAGCAAAGAAGTCATCATTCACCGCGACCTGGGTTGTTACGACCGGGTCCATTCCTCCACCATCTCCGCTCCCCGTGGGCAAGCCCTCTCCGCAACCCGCGAGAGTCAGCATAGCCACTCCCAAAAACCAACTCACCATCTTCCGAACTCTCCAAGTGTCCATTGCTCCTCCGCCTCGATTCGGGGTCAACTCCATGATGGGTTCGGTCATGGCGCTCGCCGATACCGTTCGCTTCGGTTCCCCAGGGGTCGTGTTATCACCAGAGCGAGTGGACGATCTCCGTGGTCTGGAAGCCGCGCACCTCGCACTTACCTAACCACTCGTTGGCAGCCCCGAAGTCCTCCCAGTTTTCGTCCGCCTGCTTGAAGTGATCGGCGACCCCTGCCTCGCTCTCATAGACCTCCGTGAGGATGAAGCACATGCTTCCCGTGGGTTCTGAGTTGGGACTCGTAGGGTCCGACAGAGCGGGCGCTCGCGATAGGTTGTATCTGAGAAGAGCTGCCTCCCCTTCCCGGTGGTGTGTCCTTTCCATCCACGCGGCGTGGCTTCGCCAGATGCGCTCTCCCTTGGCTACCTGATCCTGAGGCGCGACGACAAATAGGGTGATCTGGACCTTGCCCTGATGTGACATGATCAAGCCTCCGTGCTGTTGGGTAACGGACTTCGCCCGACCGGATGGTTCTAATAGCGCCGCAAGTCAAGCCGACCACCTTCTCACCACTTAATCCCGGCCTCCTCGAGTAACGCCTGGTAGAGTCACTCCTTCCGTCCGTAGATCAGACCGAGCACAGCCCCGGCGAGGCCCTCCTCCACCAAATGCCAGGCTCCGTCCACCAACACGATCGAAAACGGGCCTTCCGTGGCTCCGTAGAGCACGAGCTGGGTAGGAAACCACCAAAGCAGACCGATGATCGCCCCGAACTTGAGCCCCTCACTGATTGGTGATCCTCCTTCGTAACCTTTGGGATACATGTAGGCCATGATGAAACCCACTACCAAGTAGGCCAACCCTATTGGCAGGAACAGCGGAGGATCCCGCATGGTCCCCCCAGCCGCTGAATCGTAGAAGTCACTCATGAGAAGCACATGCCACAGACCGGAGAGGAGGTAGGCCACCACGAATGCGGCTAGGGCTCCCAGCACCAGCTTACGTCCGTTCATTTGAGGTTCTCCCGCTCAGGCTCAGGTAGTCGAACCGGATCCACCGGGGAAGACTCCACGGAGTCTTTTGTCCGAGGGATCGGCCATGATCTGGCCAAAATGCCGCCCATCAGAGGGTGCAGCAAGGAAAAATCGGGGTGGGAGCGATGGCGGTTTTGTAAGAATCGGCCCCTTCAGTAATCCACCCCCTAGAAAGCTCTAGGAGCGTCTCTGAGACACTTCGGGCTTTATTCGGTATCTGGATGGCCCCGATTTCCTCACGGCCCTCTTAGAGCCGTTCTATGAGAGCGATTGTCAAGGGAACACTTCTCCTGCGCTGACCGCCTGAGCGTTTTCCCCTTGGCGATCATTAAAGCCAAAGTCAGTGTACGCGGATAATCTCACGCTCGTCTCCGCACGCCCTCCAACTGAAGGCCGTGGACCCCGACCGTCGGACTATTCGAGCGAGTCCCAGAACTGCTCGATCCGCCGCCGCATCGCGGCATCCGGCAGCCGCCCGCGGCCAGCGCCCTGGTTGTCCTCGAGGTGCCGCCGCTGCGTCGTCCCGGGGATCGCGGTGGTCACGGCCGGGTGCGAGACGATGTATTTCAGGAAGACCTGCGCCCAGCTCGTGGCATCGAACTCGGCGGCCCAGTCCGGCAGTTTCCGACCCTGCACCTTCGCAAACGTCGAGGCGGCTCCGCGGCCCCGCCCGCCGAAGGGCACGTTGATCAGGACCGCGATCTTCCGTTCCAGCGCCAGCGGCAGCAGGCTGTCGGCGGCGTTGCGGTTGTCGAGAGAGTAGTCTACCTCCATGAAGTCCAGCGGATAGGCCCTCATCGCGGCCATCAACGCGGCGTACTGGTCGTCGGACGATATGCTCATGCCGATGTACCGGATCCGCCTTGTCGCCTTGGCCCTCTCGAACGCCGGCATCATCGCCTCGACGCCCGCCATCTGGTGGATTTGCATGAGGTCGATCACGTCCGTGCGCAGCGCATTGAACGACACGTCGAGCACGGCCTGCGGGTTGGAGAAGTCGCCTCCGGTCGGCGTCTTGGTCGCGATGAAGAACTGCTCGCGCGTGCCCAGGCCCTCCAGGATCTCGCCAATGACCACCTCAGAACGGCCGTACGCGCGCGCGGTGTCGATAACCCCGCCGTCGAGCTGCCCCATGCGCTCCAACACTTCGCGCAGCGGAGCCATCTGTTCGGGCGTGTTCACGCTGTAGGAGTTCGTGCCGAGCCCGATCACCGGCAAGCGCTCGCCCGTTGAGGGGATCGGCTTGGTGATGAGCGGAAGATCCTGCTTGCTTTGCGCCGCGGCAAAGTGGACGCGCTGGAATGCGAGGGCAAGCGCTGCTGTCGCGCCGGCCTTGATAGCCGCACGACGGGACATTGCCTCGTTCTTCTCGTGGCTCGCGTGCTCGTTCGCTTGTCCTGTGTAAGTCATTCTTCCTCGCTCTTTCGTGACGGTCGGAGGCTTCCCGGGACGTTCTCAACGCAAAGCGGCAGCAGCGGAACCGGGTGCGGGGTGGCGTGAAAAACGGCGTTGCCGACGGCCGGTGAGGCAGCGATCACAGCTCCGGAGAGGGAATTCAAGGGGCGGGCTCGATACGCAGAAGTGCACCGTCGTCTTCTTCGTCCGTCAGCAGGTACAAGAATCCGTCGGGGCCTTCGCGCACTTCCCGGATGCGTCGCCTCAACTCGGTCAAGATCGACTCACGGCGTAGCTCCTCGGTCCTCTCATTGAAGACAATGCGCTGCAGATGGCCCGTGCCCGGTATGCCGCCTTGGCGAAGCGATCCGACGAAGACACTCCTTCTCCACGCCGGGAACTGGTCGCCCGTGTACACGGCCATCCCTGCGACGGCTATGGCGGGTAACCAGACCACCAGGGGCGATTCCATCCCTTCGCGCGTCGGATGGTCTGTGATCCTTTCGCCTGAATAGTCACGTCCAAAGCTGACGAGCGGCCATCCGTAGTTACGGCCCGACGAGAGGACGTTAATCTCGTCGCCACCGTTGGGTCCGTTCTCGTGCTGCCAGAGCTCGCCGGTCTCAGGGTGCTGGATGAGACCCAGGGTATTGCGGTGTCCCAAGGTGTAGATTTCCGGCCGATAGCCTTCGCGGTCCACGAACGGGTTGTTAGGTGGCACCGTACCATCGTCGTTGATCCGGAGGACCTTCCCGCGCAGGCTCATCGGATCTTGTGCAGCCGTCCCGACTCGGCCGCCTGTCGACATGTAGACCTTGCCATCGCGCCCGAAGGCGACACGACCGTTGAGACCCGAGTTGCCCTCGAACGCATCGGTTACGACGAGATCTCTGACGTCGGTGAGCGCTCCGCCCTCGAGCTGACCCCGTGCGAGCGCTGGTGCACCCCACCCGTTTCCTACCGGCTTGGTATAGGTCAGGTAGACCAGGCCGTTCTCGGCGAAGCTAGGATGGAGAGCGACGTCCATCAGCCCACCGTTACCGTCAGTTCTGACCTCCGGCACGCCCGAGATGGAGTGCGGGTCGAGTACGCCGTCGCGGACGACGCGAAGGCGGCCGGGTCGCTCGGTGATGAGCATGCCTCCGTCGGGCAGGAAGGCGATGGCCCATGGATGCGAGAGGCCTCTGGTCACGACGCTGACACGGATCTCGTGCTGCTCGGCTGTATCGAACACCCACGGGCCCGCGCCCAACGGCGGCACCGGTACCCCGATAGTCGGTTGCCCCTGGGCGTGGCCAACCGCGAGCAAGCCAGGTAGCAGAAGCACGGCAATGCGGGCGGGGCATTTGACCTTCATGCGGATCTCTTAGGCTGAAAGGGCGTGGGTCCAGCGTTTCGGGCCGGCCGCTCGTGCCGCAGGTCTTCGGCCAGATAAACCGTCGCCATCCCACCCTCGCCGATCTCACGCTCGATGCGGTAGCGGCCTTCAACGGCGGCGTTCAGGCGGGTGATTGGGTCGCCGGTCATCAGCGGGCTTTAGACATACAGGTTCAGAGCTCCTTCACCTCTCGCCTGTTCTGACGCTCGACCCGATGACGGCCCTCCAGGGCAGCGTTCACGGGAGTGATGGTTGTTAACCTACGGTACGCTCAGGAGGCCAGCCCTTCCATATTTTCTAGAGGAACGGGAACTGCGCCCAGAATGGAGCCAAGCCAAATAATGCTGGGCGCTGAGAGGCGGAGCAAGGAAAACGTTGGGCAAGCTTGCCCAGGCTCGCTAGAAGGGATTTTGACCCTGGACCCGTTTCTCCGTCTCTGCCCATCGCCTTCACTCATGGATGCGCTCCCGCTGGCGGCTAGTCGGCCCGGGCGGATCGGCCGAAAGTGGCATCGGAAGAGGGAAGGGACGTCAATCGAGCGACTATCTCCTGCGGCGTCACCCGCCGGAGCCTACTTTAGGTGGAGAGCAGCAATCGCAATCCGGAACGGAGGAGGAAGAACATGCAGTTCTTGGGTGGCCCGATCGATCGCTTCTTCGCACTGATTGGCACCCGCCGTCTGGCGCTGGCCGGTGCCCTGATCGTGAGTGTCGCGCTTGCTGCATGCGGTTCGCCGTCGGTTGACCCGGCACCGCGGATCATCGTCTCCGGCGCCTCTGGTCAGCTCGGCGGTGGTGTCGTGGAGGAGCTCCTGGCACGCGGTGTACAGCCGGCGGACTTGATCCTGGTAAGTCGAACGCCGGAGCAGCTCGAGCGATACGCGCAGCTGGGAGCCAGCACTCGGTTCGGCGATTTCTTGCAGCCCGAATCCCTGGAGACGGCCTACGAGGGCGGTGACCGGCTGCTCCTGATCAGCCTCAACAGCAGCAACATCGATCCACGAGTACCGGCGCAGCGTGTCGAGCTTCAGCAGATCGCGATCGACGCCGCCGTCGAGGCCGGGGTAGAGCACATCGTCTATACCTCTATCGTGGACGCTGACAACAGCGTGTCCCCGATTGCGGTGTGGCATCGAGCGACTGAGGCCGCGCTACGGGAGAGCGGAATCACCTGGACGGCGCTCAGAAACCAGTGGTACGCAGCTCGAATCGTGCGTCAGGCGGCCCGCATGATTGCAGAAGGCAGGGTCGTGGTGGACCCCGACGATCCCGGAACGGCCTTCGTGACGCGGGAGGACTGCTCCGTGGCAGCGGCAGTCGCGCTCATGACCCCCGGTCACGAAAACCGGGTCTACGAGATCACGGGTCCAGAGGTCGTTCGAATGCGCGACATCGCGGAGATTGCAAGCGAGCTGACGGGAGTCGAAATACAGATCGTAGAGGCCGGACCCCAGGATGAGGTTCCCGCGCCTCAACCCTCCGGGACAACTCTAACGACGCATTTCAGGGACATCACAGGGGAGCCCGGGACCACTGCCCGAGAGCTGTTGGAGGCCAATCTAGACGTACTTCTGGAAGCCCGAGCGGGTTAGATTTAAGGCCGTTCCAAGGGTGACAACTCATCCCTCCCAAGGCTGGGTTTCCGGATGGAAGGCAGCCCATTCCCCCCAGAACGCGACATAGGTACGCTCTAGCGGCTGTTCCGGACTCATGTAGTGTGGAGTCCCGACGCTGAGGCCGTTCTGAGTCGTTGAGTGAGCAAGCTGACTCACCCCACCCCGGGCCCATTACCGGCACCCAGGGAACTGATGAGTGCGGCGAGGAGAATGATCGCTAGAGGGCAGGGTAGGGCACGGCTTGGGCACATCGTGGGCACACACTGCCCAGAAGGAACCGAGACAGAGCGAAACAGAACTAAACGGTGAAACCCGGAATCGGCCGAACACAGTGGAGGAAACGAACAGTAACGAAAGGATCCAGGGATCGTGTCAAGCATTGGATCCGCGGACTCACACCAGGCCGTCTTGGAAAACCCGGACAGCATCTCCCAGACCGTGCTCGCCAAGGACTCGACTCCGCAACCGCGTTCGAGATCCTATCCATCGACATCGCAGACGTGGATGTGGGGAAGAGCATCGACGCCGAGCTCCAGACCGACCAGGCCGAGGCCGATAAGCGTGTCGCCCAGGCCCGGGCCGAGGAGCGGAGAGCCATGGCCGTCGCTGTCGAGCAGGAAATGCACGCGAAGGTGGAGGAGATGCGAGCCCTCGTCTGAGACCTGGAATGGCCGGATGGATCAACGATCGTTGGGCAGGTACTGACCACTGTCCGTCGCCGGATCAGCGAACGGGGCGCGCAGCCTCAAGGGTTTCGTCGTTTCTTGGGCGGGTGAGCCGACACTGTAGACGTCTCGGCGCTTGGGCCGCTTATGGGCCCTGCCAGCAGTCGGGTCATGTGCCGCATGGTCGGAAACGAATACAAGCGAGGCATGCCCGGTCGCTGGCAAATTTTCGCGGTTAGAGTTTGAGTGATTCCGTGCTATGATTTTACCGGATTAACGAGGGGGTAAGGGATGCCGATCTTCCTGGACCGTCACGACGTGGGCGAAGCATCCGCGGAGGACGTCGCCAATCTGCACGTCAAGGACTTGGAAGTCGAAGAGAAATACGGAGTGAAGTTCCTGACGTATTGGTACGATGCTGTACGCCGAACCACATTCTGTCTTGTAGATGCGCCAGATAAAGAGATGGCCGACAAGGTCCATGCAGAGGCCCATGGACACGTGGCCAACGAAATGATCGCCGTGGATCTGTCGGCTGTCGAGGCCTTTCTCGGTCGGATCCAAGATCCACCCGCCGCAAAGACGCTGCCGATCGACGATTCAGCCTTTCGTGCCATCATGTTCACGGACATGGTCGGGTCAACGGAGATGACGGCGCAACTCAGCGATACGATGGCGGTGGAACTGCTCAAGGCTCACGATGCGATCATCCGGCGGTGTCTGGAACACCATGGTGGTTCTGAGGTGAAACACCTCGGGGATGGCATCATGGCGTCGTTTGACGATGTACCGGATGCGGTCGCGTGTGCAATTGAGATTCAGGAGGAATTCGCAACCTATAACGAAATCGGTGAGACCCCGATCCGCATAAGGATCGGTATACATGCCGGCGAACCCGTGGAAGAGAGCGACGATCTTTTCGGTTCGGCGGTGCAAATGACGTCGCGCATTTGTGATGTCGCCCAAGCAGGCGCCATCCTTGTGTCCGGTGAGGTCAAGGATGGGTGTACCGGCCTCGGTCTCGGGTTTGAGTCGATGGGTCCTGAAACGTTGAAAGGATTTTCAGAACTGGTTCAACTCTATTCCCCGACTCAGTGATACGGCACTTCTCCCAAGGGGCTCAACAGCATCAATAACTGGCAACCTACAGCAAGGACACCGCGCATAGGCGGCTAGAGGATCACCTTGTGCGCGAACGCCCGTCATGTCCTATCATGACCACTCTCCCGCCGCCTTCAGGTACTCATGCCCGATCCCATCACCCGCCTGAATACAGCCCTACATGGCCGGTACGCCATCGAGCGCGAGCAGGGCATCAGACAATGATTAACCGGCGCCAGTTCGTCTACGCGGCCGCCGCAGGCGTTGTGACATTCGCCCGTGGTTCAGAGCTGCTCGCAGCCGACTATGACCTAATCGTCAGGGGCGGGCGCGTCATTGATCCCTCACTGCGGGTCAACGCAATCCGCGACGTGGCGATCACGGGCGACCGAATCGCGGCGATCGAGGCCGACATCGCGGCCGATGCAGCGGAGGTCATCGATGCGACGGGGAAGGTCGTCGTCCCAGGACTGCTCGACGTCCATACGCACTATGCCCGAGACGAAGACGGCCCCTTGGTGGGCCTGGCCGGCGGTGTGACCGGATGGGTCGATGCCGGATCAGGGGGCGCGGATCACATCGACGATATGGTGGCCATTGCGAAGTCGGCGCCGCAGCCGGGGCGCGTGCTTATCAACATCGGGCGCGCCGGTATCCTGCCCGAGGGCGACACGATGGACCTGCGCCTGGCCGATGTCGATGCGGCGACGGAGGCCATTGCGCGCAACCGCGACGTCGTCGTGGGGGTCAAGGCGCGACTGACGAGGGGTGTCGCCGACGACGACATCGAGGTGTTGCGCCGCGCGCAGGAGGTGGCAACGTCCTTCGACCTGCCAGTGATGATCCACATGGGCCAAACGGCCTCGCCACTTCCCAGACTGCTCAGTCAGCTCAAGCGCGGCGACATCGTCACCCACATGTTTGCCCCGCCGCCGAACAGCATCATCATCGACGACGATCACATCCTGCCGGAGGTGCTCGCCGCGCGCCGCCGTGGCGTGTGGTTCGACGTCGCCAACGGACGGACGGGGCATCTGCGGTGGGACACCTTCGATGGCATCATTCAGGCGGGTTTTTGGCCAGATACGATCTCCACCGACGGGAACACGACGAGCCGGACCGCAGAAAGCGTCATCGATTTCCCCAACGTTCTGTCCAAGTTCCTGAACTTCGGGATGACGTTGGATCAGGTCGTAGCCTTCGCGACCGTCAATGCTTCGCGCATCTTCCCACCATTCCATGATCGTGGCACGCTCAACGTGGGCGCGCCGGCCGACGTGGCGGTGCTCGAACTGCGAGAAGGCACGTTCGAATTCGTGGATAACTACGGGAACACGCGGGCCGGCCGCCAAAGACTCTTCCCGAGCGAGACTGTGCTCGGCGGCAAGCGGGTGCCCCGTGCATAACCCCGGCCTCTTCGAGTAACGCCTGGTATCGGGGATCGTCCGCTGGACGCTAGGTGTCGCTCCACTCGGCCTGCCATCGCGCCCTCATCCCGTCGCGGTCGACCTCCATTCCCCGAAGGTAGACTTTGTTGATCTGTCGCGAGTTAGCAATATCCTCTAGCGGGTTCGCGTCGAGGACGACCAAGTCAGCGCTCCTACCCGCAGCCACCATCCCAGAGTTGAACCCTGCGACTTGGGCTCCGTCGCGCGTCGCCAAGACGATCGCCTCATGGGGTGTGAAGCCCATCGTCACCCAATTCTCAAACCTCAATTGTTCGTACCAGCCGAAGCCGCGCCCGGCCGACCCGTTGTCACTCCCAAAGACTAGCCTCATGCCCGCCTCAATGAGCTGCTTGGCAACCTCTCCTGTCGCTACGGAACTCGCACGTGCGCGCTCGACGGCCTCCTGCGTCATACGCCCTACTGCTTCGCCCTGCAGCTCCTCGACCTGTTCATGAGAAAGCATCTCCCACAGCAACGGATCGTCCCACGCCTCCGGACCCAGAGCGGCCGTGGCGCCGTGCTCGCTGAACCAAAGAGGCCGATCACTCTGGGCTACGCGCTGCCTGATGATCGCGAGGAATTCTTCGTCGGGTACGTCACCGCCCCGAACAGGGATGTGGACGGCGCCCACGACAGCTCACCTTGTCGGCCGACGGCGGTGAACAGGTGGTTTTCCACAATGAAAGCCGAGGTCTCGATTACCGTACTGCCATCGCCCACAATGAGGCGTGACCCTTCGAAGAGCGTCACGCCCCCCGCTGTGGTCGAACCGCCCTCTGTCTGCGAGGAACATGCTGCAGCCAAAAGCAGACTGCCGACGACGCAGGAGAAATGCCTCCGCTTCACGACTCCCATCTCAACTTCCTCCGAATCACACCGCGGTTGTGGGAAGGTGATGTCTCAGAACCTCTTATGATCCACCGCGATCCCACCTACGATGCGGTCGATCTCGGCTCCGAAGCTGGGGGCGGGTCAGGCGAACTAGCCAGGCTGCCATTTCCTTGCGATCTCGGGGGATCTAGCCGCCGATGAGGGTGGAGCCGCCCTCGGCGGTTTAGCTCTAGAAGCGCTCCAACATCCCCGCCAAGATGTAGATTAGGCTCTACTTCAGAGCCGAATAGTCGGACGCGCTCATCATGAAGACCTGACTACTGACACCCACGGGGTATTTCGCTCGGAGAGCGGTCCACTCCGGATCGGCGCGGAAGGCTGCCCAGACCTCTTCCCGATGGGCGCGGTCCCGATACGCCAACATCCAGATCAAGGTCTTGGAATCCTCGAGGCTCTGCCATACCGCGACGACCTCGGCACCGTGCTTCTCGAAAATCGCGACCTCTTGTTCCCGAAAACGCTGATGAAGCTCGTCGATAGTGCGCGCGTAATCGCCGACGCCATCGCGCGAGGTATCTGCCGTGTACATTCGGATCTCGAAGCAGCGCGAATCCGCCGCCACATTGGTGGAGAACTCTCCCGGCAGTTGAGCGGCCGGGCCGCAGGGCGGCTGACTCTGCTGGGCGTGCGCCGGAGTGCCGACAACGAAGCAGATAATGGCTGCGAAGATCGCGCTTCTCATATTGCCCTCTTTAGAGTAATGATGGGTTACTGACACGTTGTCGACATCGCACGGCGTCCTTTCCGTAGGGCCGCCGGGCTTACCGTTCGAAGCGTTACCTGCTTGCAGATTCGCAGGTTCGGCCTATTCACCTATCCTTCTGCCCCCGAGGTCATCCTCCGTCGTCGGCTGCCGGCCGGTTCTCTCTCTCGCTGAGGATTCGCTCCCGCTCGGCGACCATCTCCTCGAAGTCCTCATCCGGGATATAGGTCATCCCGAACCGGATGTGGGCCATCTCGCTTACACTCCTCCTTCCGTAGACCACCCACTGATTCGGGTCAGGGTTGGATGGATTCTCCGTCGTATTATCCATTAACGAGGTCGCGATGATCACCGTGCCCTTCGGCAACAGGGGCTGCGCCCAATCCTCGTAGATGTGGGTGGTGTGCCACAGATGGTTCCAGTCGATCTTGCTGATGACCTCGCGGCGGCCGTCGGGATAGATCACCTCCATCATCTGATACCCACCCCGAAGGTGCATGTGACCCCGAATTGAGTGCACACGCGCGTTCTGCTCGAGCACGAAGTTGCCCCGCAACATCTGGTATCCGTTGGGCGGAATGAGCAGATCGGTGTAGCGGGGGAGGCCCAGGGAGCGACTCTCGCCCGAATTGAATGAGATCTCATCTGGCGTGATGTACTTCGGCTCTTCACCCTCCGGAAGAAGCCAGACGCCCACCTGGATCTGCGCGTCGACCACTTCCCGCCCGATCGGGAAGAGGTGCAGCGAAAAGTGGATGTCGTCGTCGGGCAGGATCAGCTTGCCCGAATCCTCCGGGTACATGTCCATTCTCTTTCCGACTGCGGCTCCGGAAAGCCGACCGCCACCCTCCCAGGTGTCTCCCGCCCTCTGGATAAAGGTGTTGGCGTGATGAAAAACGTATCCGCTCTCCGCATCCGCGGGCCTCGTCTCCACCGCCCTGACATACCTGGCTTCGGGCAGCGCCACGTTGAGTACGTCGTTTAGGTCCGCGTCCGGCTCCCACCACTGATCGCCGCTATTGGCAGGAACCGTGAACGGTGGCGAAGAGATGATCAGGTCCGGTGGCCCCCAACCGTGATCGTCTTCGACCTGCCAGTACTCGTACTCGGCCTTCCACGCAACCGGTTCCGGCAGCTGCGACGGATCGCCAAGGGGCATACCGGAGTCCACCCAACTGACGATCGTCGCGATCTCCTGATCGGAGAGCGACGGGTCGTTCTTGAAGTCCTGGATTCCGACCGTCCGGTCTATGTACCAGCCCGGGGGCATCATCCGATTCTCCACTGCAGCCTTGATCACCGGCGCCCAGGGCCTCACCTGCTCGTAAGTTTCGAGCGACATGGGCGCGGCGGTGCCAGGGTGATGACACTTCACACAGTTATCCTGAAGGATGTGTGCGACGTTGCCGGCGTAGGTTACGTCTTGTGCGGTAGCAGCCTGCGGTAACGTTAGAGTTCCAGCGAGCGAGACTCCAGCGAGTGCCAGCCAGAAATTCTGAAGACCTTTCATCGTACTCATCCTCTCCGGTCAGTTAGTGACGGTTACCTCGACCCACCGGTTGGTCCAGCAACAATGGGATTCAAATCTGTTACGAAGGGTTTCGATTGACTGCCCGAGCAAACGTAATCCGCCGCTTCGCTAACCGAAACCGTCGTCGTGCCCACCGCCATACCCGCGGTCAATGCGACTCGGACCGCGGGAATGAACCGCGGGAAACTCTATGGTCTCCTCCATATACATTAGGAGTGCCAATAGGAGCTTCAGATCGGGCGCTCGCTTGGCTAGGCGCTGACCTCCGCCACGATGCGGTCGATTGGGAAATCGAGATGCCAAGGTTCACCAGTTCGTGACGAAACCTGGTCAAAGGTCGGTGGGAGCATCAGGTTACCCTCAAATGTTCTTGACCCCCGTCGTCATCGAGACCTCATGCCACGTCCCACCATGACCGCGCCGCAGTCGACACTCTCGCGGAGGAGCTTCCTCGGAGCCGCCGTGGGCATCTCTCTGGGCCTCGCCGGTCTGAGGCGTTCCTATGGCCTGGACGGCCTGATTCCCGCACCTGTCCTCGGCTTCGGCCCGCTGGTTGACGATCTCGATGGCTTGCTTGCGCTGCCGGAGGGCTTCACCTACACGGTCATCTCTCGCGTGGGCGAGCGCATGAGCGACGGTTTCTACGTGCCGTCCAGACACGACGGGATGGCCACCTTCCCCGGCCCGGACGGATTCACACTCCTGGTACGCAATCACGAGGTCCGCTGGGGTGCCCCAGGGCGGCTGGGCCCGTTCGGGCGCAATAATGAGCTTCTCGAGCGCCTCGATCCGGGGACGATCTACGACATTGGAGAGAGTGGGCGGCCGGCGCTGGGGGGCACTACCACTCTCCTGTTCGACACACGCGAGCAGCGCCTTGTCGGGCACCGGCTGAGCCTCGCAGGCACGCTCGTTAACTGCGCCGGAGGCCCGACCCCCTGGGGAAGCTGGATCAGTTGCGAGGAGACGGGGGACAAGGTGGGCGAGGGGCGCCTCAAGGATCACGGCTACAACTTCGAGGTGCCTGCGACTTGGGACGGAGGGGTCGTCACGCCCGTGCCCCTCAGAGCGATGGGACGCTTCGAGCATGAGGCCGTGGCGGTAGACCCCGCGTCCGGCATCGTGTTCGAGACCGAAGACGAGCGGGACGGACTGATCTATCGCCTCATTCCCGACCGCCCGGGCGAGCTCACGGCTGGCGGCCGCCTGCAAGCGCTCCGCATCCTTGATCAGCCTTCGATGGACACGCGAAACTGGGAGGGGCAGACCGTTCGGCCCGGCTTACCCCTCGCGGTGGACTGGATCGACATGAGCAACGTGGAATCGCCGGACGACGACCTGCGCTTTCGGGGCTTCGAGGCCGGGGCCGCCCGCTTCGCGCGGGGTGAGGGGATGTGGTGGGCCAACAACGCGGTGTATTTCGCCTGCACGAACGGGGGCGATGCGAGAAGGGGTCAGATCTGGCGTTATGTGCCCAGCCCGTACGAGGGCACGTCACGCGAGTCGGAGGAGCCCGGCACCGTAGAACTCTTCATCGAGCCCAACGACGGCACTTTGGTCGAAAACGCCGATACCCTGACCGCCGCCCCGTGGGGCGACCTCATCGTGTGCGAAGACGGCGCCGGAGACGACTATCTGGTCGGTGTCACTCCCGCGGGTGAGACGTATAAGTTCGGCCACAATCAGGCGGGGCGCGGAGAGTTCGCCGGATCGTGCTTCTCACCGGACGGTACGACGCTGTTCGTGAACATGCAGCTCCAGGGGCTCACCGTGGCGATCACCGGGCCCTGGGAGGAGAGGGCGTAGCAGTTCCGCACAATCCTAGCCCCCCACCTCCGCCACGATGCGGTCGATCTCGGCTCTGAAGCTGGGGGCGTAGTCTTCGCCGTCCTGTTCCTACAGCTCGCGACTACACTGGGCGGGCCATGATCTATGCCAACGGCCCACACGCGCCTCGAATTCTTCGAGCGCGAACAGGCCGCGGCTGGTTCATGCAACCGACCATCGCCTCTGCAACTCCGCTCGACTACCGAAGCGGGTTGAAGAGGTAGCTGTACTTAACCGTGAGGGTACGTCCGGCGCCGAGCGGGATCGCGCTGCCTAGGCCCTGGATGTCGTTGTAGACGATGAAGAGGCCCGTGTTGGCGTCCGATAGCCAGCCGAACCGGAGATTGGACGACCACAGGTCCGCTCGGTCGTTGTACTGGACGAGCGCCTGGAAGAACATCCTGGTGGTGACGGAATACGAGAGGCGCATACGGGCCAGGTTGGTCGTAAAGTCACCCCCGGGGAGCCGGAGATCGTTGTAGTTCCACTCGATGGTGGCGGTGAGGGCTTCGCCGACGCGGGCCCCGATCGACGGGGTGATGGTCATGCGGTCACCGCCGAAGAGTCCACCGATAATGGCGTTGAAGCTGGCGTTCAGCGGCGCACCGAGGTTGGTGTTGCCCTGGAACTGGGCTTCCTTGTGGTCGTACGTGCCCACCGGAACCGTGACGCCCGGAAAGATCTCGAACGGCTGGAACACGCCCTCCCGCGTGATGTTCATGCCGGTGTTGATCTGGTAGCCGTTCCGCCACTCGATGTGATTGTCGATGTGCGTGAACTGGGTCTCGTGCCGGCCGGTCCGGTAGTCGAACACGGTGTTGTGATTCACGTGCGGACGGAGCTCGTGGACGCCCATGAAGTCGTCGGGGCGAAAGGTCGTGAACACCTGGGCGTCGACCCGCCGGTAGCTCTCACGCGCGAGGAACCCCACCTCCGGATTGAAGTTCGGGGCCACCTCGGTATAGCCGAGCGCCAAGCGGGCCCACTGGGACTGGTGCTGCGCCCTGAGGCCGTAGGCGTGCGCTTCGCTGACCGAGCGCCCCGGCGTCTGGGTCAACGCAGCGTATCCGCTGATTGTGCCGCCTTCCCCGATTCCCCAGCGCCCGTCGAGGGCATAGGCGCGGTTGCCTTCAACGCTTCCGGACGCCTCCCGGTTGACCAGCATCGCGCCGAGGTTCGAGCGGTTGGGCAGATCCTGCCGCATGCGCGCCACCGTGAAGTTCTGGCCTGGGAGGCCAACCGAGCCGACCGACTCGGTCTGCATGTTCAGGAGACCGAGGTTCGTGCTGCTCCCGACCTTTCCGGAGAGCCGGCCGCCGGCCACGATCGGCACCTGCTGACCGGAATCGTCTAGTCCGATGCGACGGCTGAAGAAGATGTCGACCGCGCCCGGTTGGCCGACGGAAAAGAGGCCGGCGTTCTCGAGGAAGAACGGCCGCTTCTCAGGAAAGAACAGGTTGAAGCGGTCGAGGTTGATCTGCTGGTCGTCGACCTCCACCTGCGCGAAGTCGGTGTTGTAGGTCAGATCGAGCGTCATGCTCGGCGTCAGGCTGTACTTCAGGTCGGCGCCGAAGTCGCCGGTGTTGGAGTCGCTCCCGTCCAGCGTGCGGTGCACGGATTCCCCAAGCACGTAGGGCGTGAGCTGCAGGTTGCGCTGTGGCGGAACCTTGACCCCCTGGAGCACCCCGGCGAGCTGGATTCGGGTCAGGCTGTATTGGCGAGGAAGCGGCGACCAGTAAGCCTGCTCGTTCCGGCTGCGGATGTTGCGCTGGAAGTTCATGCCCCAGCTCTGCACGTCGCTCTGCGGGTAGCGGAGCGTGCGGAACGGGATCGCGATCTCAGCGGTCCACCCGACGTCGGTCACCCGCGCCGCGACCTGCCACACACCGTCCCAGTTGAGGTTAAATCCGCCCCCCGAGCCGCGCTGCTGCCGGTTGTTGGTCGGACGTCCCCCCCCCCCGCCGCCGCCGAATCGGCCGCTTCCCTGCCCCTCGTTCGTGACCTGGCCGTCGTACTCGATCCCGGCGGGGTTCGTACCGAAGATGAATCCGTTCTGCCCGTCGAGGTACGTGTCGAGGAGGATCTGGAAGCTGTCGGTCTCCGTCATGTCGGAATCGCGCCGGCTGTCCGCCACGACGATCGTGCTCGGGTCCTCGGTATAGCAGACGATACCGAAATAGATCATGTCGGCGGTGTAGACGATGCGTACATCGGTCCGCTCCGATGCCGGCTGTCCCTCGAACGGCCGATTTTGCACGAAGCCGGTCGCGAGCATGGCGTCGGCGTAGACCGGATCATTGAGCACGTCGCCATCTAGGACAGGCCCTTGGTCGACCGGCAGCGCCCGAACCGTCGCGGCCGCGAGAGCGGTGCGGTCATCCTCCTCGGTCTGCTGCGCGACGAGAGGCACGGCCTGATGGGTCATGAGCAGAACGACCCACAGCTGCGATAGGCTTCGGTGGGACATCTCGGGGATCATTTGGCGAAGACCTTGTCGCGATTGAATCGATCTCGAAAGGACTCTGACGAAGAGCAAAGGCGGATCTCCGAGAAAAGGCGTTTGATAGCTTGTCAGACGAGGCGGCCATGATCCCCACCTCGTTTGAGGAACGGGGAGCTGCGCCCAACTGTGAAGACACGGGAAAGATGCTGGGCGTTCAGGGGGGCGGCAAGGAAATCCTAGGCGCTCTTGTAAGAATCGGCCTCTTCGGTGATCCCGAGTGAGCAAGCTGACTCTCCCCCAGGCCCCCACCTTACCGAGCCCAAGGAACTCATGGCGGGAGAGAACGCCCCTGGAAGGCTCTAGAGCGCCTCTGAGGTACTGCGGGTTTTGTTCGAGTATCCAGAGAGCTACCCCCAGAACCTTCTCGTGGCTCAGAGAAGCGTTAACACCCTCGTAGGCCCTAGTCCGGCACCACCTGCCTCAACTCCTCGAAGCACTTTGCGACGAATAGGTCTCTAACCTCCTGCGCCTCGGGAGGCGAACGTTGATCGCCAGCATACGAGGGTGCCGAAGCCGATGGTTGGGATAATCGCGAGGTACCCTTCTTGCACTCCATCGTCTGGGTTCAGTCCTCCAGACACGAACAGGGAAATGACCGGCTCCTCGACAAACTTGTTACATTGCAAGTGGTTGGCGTCTCCCGTGGTTGCTTGTAGCGACCCCACAGAACCGGCGGCGAGCGGACGCGTCGAGGTATTCCTTACCGATGCGCCAGTCGACTACTCGGAGACAGCGGAAAACTGTATCGCGCAACTACAGGCGGGAGATGTGACTGGCCGGAGGAGATTCGAATGATGCTTCCGATCATCGCGATAGGTGGCTACCTAGTGGGCGTCCTCGGCATCGCGGTGGCACTTGGTGCTCGGCTGAGGATCGCATCTCTGGAGCAGGAGCTGGCTCAGTGGCAGTGCTTGTATCAAGAAACGCCAGCGACCCGCTCGATTTCCCTCTCGGCAACGTCGGTGCCCGACGCGGCCGGATCGGTGCTCGCATCAGCAGACGGCTCGGGGGGCGAGGAAGATGAGGCTCTCGCTCGGGAGGGTACTGATGGGGGTGCAGCAGGCGCAACGGAAGACTCACCTCTCCCCGAGAACTCTGAGAGACTGGCAAGAACGCACTAGATCCCTCTGCGTTGAACGGCCTCACGTCCCCTGGGCGAGTGGATGGACGACGACCGAGGGGACAGTGTATGGGACGGTCCTGGGGGAGTCACTGCCGGGATTGTTGTAGAGGTTACGGGGTCAACGCCGCTCAGGCTGGACCTTTCATCGTTCCCTGGCCACCGAGCGAGTGCGATCCCACCTCCAACATCTTCGTAGAAGGCGATTCACCCCAGGGGACCATCGAACCCTCCTTCCACGTAGGCCCGGATCTCCGCGTCCCTCAACAGCCCAATCGGCTTCCGGGGGTCGGGCACAACGATGGCCGAGCCCGAGCGGGAGACGATTCTTAGACCATCTGGTTCACCCGGGGACCCTCCAGCCGTCTGAACACGATATTCCGTGCCTGTTTCGGGGTCCGTCCACCGCCGTTCTTCTCCCTGCTCAAAGGCCATTCTCCGATCCGATATCGTCTCTGGGTAGGCCACACTCGGACTACAAACGACAGTGTCCTCCCTCCCGAGGCGCTGAAAGCTAACCACGTGTCCCTCCAGGATCTCGATACAGATCGGGTCGGTTTCGTCGGGGCAGATACGCCAGGCGACTCCGTTCGCATCTTCGTAGACCATCGCCATCTCGGCACCCTTCTCTTTGGCGACCTTGAGGAGCGGCCCCACGCGCCGGCACCTACTCCGGCACCACCTGCCTCAACTCCTCGAAGAAGTTCTGGACGAGGATATACGACGCGCCCGGAACCGCTAATGGCCTCGTTGAGCTTGGGTGACCCGTACAGGGATTTCCGGAGCACCAAGCCCTTGAACGTACGCGCCGACCAACATGCCCGCGAACCCGGCAAGCATCGGCCAGTTGCCCGCGCCAAGGCTGGCGAGCGCCGCGCCCGGGCAGACGCCGGCGCAGCCCCACCCGATGCCGAAGACGACGCCGCCCGTGATGTGGCTTCGCGTCACCGACTTCGGGAACCTGTCGAAGGTCCCGCCAAGCACAGGTTGTGACCGCCGCGCCAGCAACTGGTAGGCGGGCATGGAGACGGCGATCGCCGCTCCCATCGTCAGCAGCAGGCCGAGATCGTCCAGGTACAGGAAGCTCAGGACCACTTCCTGGCGCATCAGGCCCGACAGGCCAAGACCGAAGCCGAACACGGTCCCGGCGAAAAGAACAATGGCGAGGTTCACGGGGTCACCCCCGCGAGCTTGACCAGATTCGCGACTACGATGGCCGTGCCGACGAACATGATCGTGGACGCCATCGACGCCTTGGACGCCGCCGAGATGCCGCACACGCCGTGGCCCGACGTGCAGCCGCGCGCGAGCCGCGTGCCGTAGCCGACGAAGAAGCCGCCGAGCGCGAGGCGCCACGGCTGCACGGTCGTGACGTACCAGCCGGTCGAGAGTTGGGCCGACAGTGCCGCCCCCAAGAGCAGGCCGATCACGAGCACGCTCTTCCACGCGCGGTCCTCGAGTAGCGACTGCTGGCGGAAGTACGGGCGCCGGCTCCACAAGGACTGCAGCGCCGACAGGATGCTGCTAATGCCGGCGATGCGGCCGGTCATGAAGTAGACGAGGCCGACGGCCGCGCCGATCAACGCACCGCCAAACAGGTAGTGCGCCACGCCGTTCGGAAAAAGTGTTTCCATGGCCGCACTGTAGGGAGTTTACCTGCGCCCAGCGCCAAACCACGAGAAAGATGCGCCGCGCTGAAAGACGCAGCAAGCAAAACGAACGTGCCACTGAGTCGCCTCGGTTGCGGTCCAAACCGGACCGTAAACCGAAACGTAGCGCCAACTGACCTAACAACAGGTGCATCCGGAAGAAACGGAGAAGTGGCTGCGGCTTACAGCCTTGACCCCCCCCCCCCCCCCGGGTATATACCGAGTCAGCCGCCTGTGACGGGGAGACGGGCGGCCTCCCACGCGGACAGACCCCCGACGAGGTCGAAGAGCTCGGTGCGGCCATCCCGTGCGAGCAAGCTCGCGGCCACCGAGGACCGGTAGCCGGTGGCGCAGTGCACGACGGCGATCCCGACCGGGATCTCGGACGACACTTCCGCCAGACGGTTCAGTGGGATGCTGAGACTCCCATCGATCCGCTTCGCTTGCCACTCCGTCTCGGTCCGCACGTCGACCACGACCGGCGGCGTGTCGGTCTGTCGCAGCTCAGCCAGGGTGCCGGCCGTGATCCGCGGAGTTCGGCAGAGCAGCGCGGCCAGAGACCCGAGCGCGCCCATGCCGCCATCGAGAAACCCCGCCACTCGGTCGAACCCGATACGCCCAAGCCGCATCGCGGCCTCTTCTTCGCCGCCCGGGTCGGCCACGATCACGAGGTCGGTCTCCGGGTCGAGCAGGGTGCCGGCCCACGTCGCGTAATTCCCGTCCAGCGGGATGCTGAGGCTCCCACACACGTGAGCTCCGGCGTAGTCCGCCGGCTCGCGCACGTCCAGCAACTGCGCCCCGTTTTGCCGCAACCGCAGGACCGCGCCCAGACTAAGCGGCTTCAGCGTGCGTTCAAGGGTGTCGTCGAGCGTCAGCCGCGCCTGCCGGTTGAGCATAGCGTCGTAGGCGAAGTAGGCGGGCGCATCCGGCTGCTCGGCCGTGACGATGGTGACGAACTTGTCCCGGCTCATTGGCTGCAGCGCGTAGTTGTAGCGTCGCTGGACTCCGATGGTCGAGACTGTCTCCTCGCTCATCTGCTTCCCGCACATGGACCCGGCGCCGTGCCCCGGATAGACCACGGTGTCGTCGGGCAGGGTGAGCAGCTTCTCGTGGAGCGAGTCGTACAGTAGGCGCCCGAGCACGTCTGCCGACCACCCGATCGAGGCGCGCAGGTCCGGTCGACCCACGTCGCCGATAAAAAGCGTGTCTCCGGTGAGCACCGCCTCCGGGTCGACCGGGCTGATGGTGCGGTCGAGGACGAGGATCGAGATGGACTCCGGCGAATGCCCTGGCGTCTCGAGCACCCGCAGACGCACATCCGGCCCGAGCTCTAGCTCGGAGCCGTCGGCCATCGGCTCGAACGCGTACTCCGCCTCGGCCCTGGCGCCGAGATGGATAGTCGCGCCGGTCCGCTGCGCGAGTTCGAGGTGACCCGCCACGAAGTCTGCGTGGAAGTGGGTCAGGAAGACGTGGCGTATTTCCAGCGTCTGGTGCTCGGCGTCCTCGAGATACTGATCAATGTCTCGCTGTGGATCCACGACGGCCGCGACGCGGGTCGTCTCGTCCGCGACTAAGTAGGAGGCATGCGCGAGACAGCCGAGGTAGTACTGCTCGAGGATCATCGCTGGGTCGGACTCCTGCGCTACGCTGCTGGCTTTCTTGTGTCCTCCCTCACTCCGGCACCACCTGCCTCAGCTCCTCGAAGGGCAGGTCAAACTACGGGCAGTCCGATCAGCGGAAAGCCGGCAGCGTGAGGTCGATGTGGTCCCCTGGGAACACCGAGATCTGATCTCCGATAAAATCCGGCCCGGCCAAGAAGTCAACCTCGAAGCGGACCGCATCCTTGCGGCGGTTGAGCGTAAAGGTTCTCGTCGTAAGCCCGGTCACGGCCCCGACTCGCTCCCTGGATCCCCCTTCCTAGAGCGCCCAGACCGTGGCGTCGTAGAAAGCTTGGTTGTCGATCGTGACCTGTACCGTCGTCTCGCCCGCCGGACTGTTGCCAAATGGATCTTGCTCAGCGGTTGAAGCGCAGCCAGCGAGGAACAGATAGACCGAGAGACACCAAACCCTCCCACCTCGAACTGCCGAAGCCGCGGATGTCACCCTAGGCTCACCCTCGCCGATCTCACGCTCGACGCGGTAGCGGCCCTCGAGGGCTGAGTTGTGGCGGGTGATGGGATCGGTCATCTGCGCTCTACTCGGTGATCGCGGCGTATACCAAGGCCCTCAGCCGAACATGGTCATCAAGGCCTGTTGCAGGAACGACCTGCGTCAGGTAGACGACGACCAACTCCTCGGTAGGGTCGACCCAGTACGTCGAGTGGTAGGCGCCCCCCCAACGAAAATCGCCCTTCGACCCGGGTTGCCCGGCCTCACCCACGTCGAGCCGGACTCCGAAACCAAGGCCGAATCCCATGCCAGGCTCTTGATAGAGGTCCCCCACATGGTTTTGGGTCATGAGGGCGACGGTCGTCGGGGAGAGAATTCGGGTCCCGTTGAGCTCGCCACCGTTCAGGAGCATCTGGAGGAAGCGGGCGTAGTCGCGTGCGGTAGAGAGCAGTCCCGCCCCACCGGAGTAGCTTGTGCGCGGCCCATCGACGTATTGGCCCTGGGTCTGCATGCCTGGTCCGTCCGAGGCCCGGCGAAGCTCCTCCCCCGGGTGGAGGTTATACACGGTAGCCAGGCGGTCACTCTTATCAGGGGGGAGATAGAAGTGCGTATCCCCCATCTCCAGGGGCTGGAGAATCCTGAAGCGTAGGAATGCGTCCAAGCTGTGCCCCGAGACCTCTTCGATGACTGCCCCGAGGATGTCCGTGTTGTAGCCGTAGACGAAGGCTTCGCCAGGCTGTGCCGGGAAGGGCAGCAGCGGGATACGGTCTATTGTGGCTCTGACCGGCTCTTCCCGGTGTGCGAAATACCAGCCAGTGATGCCTGCCTCAGACCACCGATCTCCTCCGGGTCCATCCCCGTATCCGATTCCCGCCGTGTGGGTCAGAAGGTCTCGCAAGGTTATCGCTCGCTCAGCTTCTACCACCTCGTACCCGGACGCAACACGAGGGACGGCGACTGTAGTTCGCGCGAAGGAGGGAAGGTACCTGGACACGGGGTCAGAGATGTGGAGCTCGCCCTCTTCCTGAAGGATCATGATCCCGACGCTGACTAGAGCCTTGGTCTGAGAGGCGATCCTGAAGATGGCGTCTTCCTCCATGACCGCACTGGCCTCACGATCCCGGAAGCCCACCGCCTCGGCATAGACGACGTGCCCCTGCCTGACGACCATGGCAACGGCCCCAGGCAGCCGCGCGTCGCTCACATAACCCTCGAGGACCTCGGTCAGCCGCTCGAGGCGCTCCGCAGACATGCCCACCTCGTCCGGTCTCGCCTGGGGAAGCTCCTGAGCGAGCAGTGGCCCGGAGGCGAGAAGCGTGGTCAGGATCGCGAGGTTCAGGAGGAAGTTTCGTGGGTGCATGAGGTTCGACTCTCGTGGTTGGTGGGCTATGTCTTGAATTGACGTTCACGACCCGGGTGAGCCATCAGCTTCTCCAGAGTCATACAGCGGCAGGATATGCCCTCCAGGGCAGCGTTCAGGCGGGTGATGGGGTCGGTAGTCATTGATTATTGGAAGCTTACTTCCGTTCGCGGTGAGCTTCGATCCTCCAGGCCCAGAAAGGCAGGATCCAGAGCGCCAAGGCCACGACTGCTATCGCTGCTTGACCAGGGGGTGGCGGTGAGAAGGGTCCAGCCAGCCACACTATCGTCACCAGAGCTATGAGGGAGGCAAGACCGATCCGGCCTAACCCGTCCCGAGCCTGGGACACCTTCCGGTACAGGAGAACAGCTGCCACCACGAAGCTACCCTCGATGAGGATAGTCCCCGCAACCGAGTCCCAGAGGCCGAGGCCAGCCAGCGGGCCTCCTGGCCACAGAGGTAGATCGGGACGGTGCGTGATCCAGTCCAGCAGCCAGTGGCTTACTACGACTACTCCTGTCAGGTTCGCGACACGAGTGCCCGTCCCAAGCCAGCGCACAGCGAGCAAAGCAAGGAGCCCCCAAAAGACGGCAAGGGCCAGGCTATGACTCCAAGGATATGAATCGAAAGAAAGGGGAGTGTAGACCGTTGCCCCGGGCTCAACCGTGACTGATTCGAGCCCAACAAGGAGCAGGACTAGCCAGAGTAGGTCCAGCCCAAACGACGCAGCCACTAGCACCCCGAGGGGGGCCTCGGGCTCCGCCCGCTTCGCTGCCAGTGCGACAGCTAGGTGTCCTGCGAACATTCTTCCTCGCTCTTTCTGGGATCTCTCCTCAACTCGGCACCATCTCTCTCAGCCCCCAGTCCGTCGTTCTAGACGCGATGAAGGTGCGTGTGTTTGAAGCCAGTCGGGTCCTTCAATTGAGCCGTCGGATCCGCTCGATGATCTCGTGACGCGCGGCCGAATCGTGTAGTGATCGCATCCTAGCTTCCCATCACGAGGGGTGTCTTCCGCTCCGACCGATCCGCCTCCGAACACGCCCTCCACGCCGGCCACCCCCTGCGACGCAGCCGGATGTGATTCTCCGCGATGAGTCGGCAACGAGATTGTCGAAGGGGTCGCTTAAAATCCCGCTGTTTCAGAGGAGACGGGAACTGCGCCCAAAAAAAGTGTCCAAGCCGAATAATGCTTAGCGTTTAGGCGTGCAGCAAGAAAAAAGTCTAGCTCGACGTCAACCACCGAGCCGCTAGCCAGGGCTGCGGAGTAGAGTGGCCAACGCCACGATCCCGATCGAGGACCAGAGCACGTCGAACCGGAGCCCGAAGACACCCGCCCCGATAAGCATCGGCAACCCGAAGACGGTCGCCAGGTAGCCACCCAGGGCCGCCCCGGTGAGGCCGACGACCATCGCTCCTCCGAAACCCCCGCGATTGAACCCGAGTCGCAGGGCCAGCGAGCCGGAAAGCACCCCAACTAGCAACAGCATGACCATTCGGGTGACCAGGCTCCAGCCCAAAAGGAGACCAAGACCGATCAGAATCAGTAAGCCAAAGAGCAGGATGGCCAGCTGTATCATCGTTCCCCCTCCTTGTCCCAATAACCGAAGCCCGCGAGCCCCCCTGCGAACGCGCCCACGGGTGTTGTGAAAAACGCCAAGAGAGGGGCGAGGTTGGTCGATTGTGAGCTGAGCAGTGGACCGACAAAGCCGATGATGAATCCGAACATGCCGCCCGCGACGATTCCTCCGAGCAAGCTTGGGACGAGCCTAGGAACAAGTCCCGTCCCAGACCAGACGTACCCAGTCAGCGCGATCGTGCATGTCAGCGCGGCCAGCATCGTGATCAAGAGACCCTCTTCGGGGCGAGTCCACCCTGAAAGCAGTCGACTTGAAACGGCGGACATTATCAGGAACGTGCCCCCAAAGAACAGCGCGGAGACCGCGACTCGTAGCAGTGTTCTCATCTGAACCGAACCTAAACGGCCTCAGGCTCTCTTGCGAGTCGCACCGGCGGTCGTAGTACAAAGCAGCGAAGAGCCTGACAGTAGTAGACGTCGAGGGTGAGAGAGACGGGGGAGCTACGCTGGCGCCGCCTTGGCCATCGACTCATCGTCGCCGCGAGACAGAGCCCTCCCGGCATCGATATCGACGCGGGTAAGAAGCACGAAGCCTGCCACGAAGAACATCACAAGGGAGAGAATGCCCCATCGGCTGGTGCCCATCGTCTGACCCACCAATGCGAACACGAGCGGACCAACAATGCCGGCAAACTTCGAGCTGACACTGTAGAAGCCAAAGAACTCAGTCGAGCGGCCTTCCGGGATCATGCTGGCGTATATCGAACGGCTCAGACCCTGAACGCCGCCTAAGACCGTCGCTACAGCTATGGCGACTGCCCAGAACTGCCAAGCCTCGGTCATAAAGAATCCGAAGACGTAGATCATCGAGAAAGAAACTAGGCACACATAGATCCCGGTCTTGGGACTCACTCGTTTTGCAAACTGACCGAAGCCAAAGGTGAAGGGCACCCCGACGAATTGGAGAACAAGGAGTGCGCCGATGAGGTGTGGCTCCCCGATCCCGATCTCAGTCCCGTAGATAGAGGCCATCCTTATCATGGTTCCTTTACCGCCCCCGATTTATCTGGACAGTAGATTGGCCACAAGAGTTGGGGTCCAGAGAGAGGGGGAGAGGATATGTCCCAGGAGAGTGGGGAGAGGGAAGCGACCGGAGGTCGTGGAGGGGAGGAGTTGCCGGAGCGATGGAGTGCACGGCGGAAGACGGATGCAGTGCTGCGGCTGCTTCGCGGAGAAGATCTGGGGGAAGTGAGCCGTGAGCTTCAGGTCTCGCCGGTGGATCTGGAAGAGTGGCGGCGAGTGTTCTTGGAGAGAGGCCAGCAGGGGCTGAAGAGCCGGAGGGGTGATGGGGCGGAGCGGGAGCTGATGCGTACGCGGGCGAAGTTGGGTGAGATGACGATGCGGATGGAGCTGGCGGCGGAACTCCTCGAAAAAAGGGGATTCGGGCAAGAGCTGAGGAAGCTCTTGAGGCGCGGGAGCGAGTGAGTTCGGGGACGGGACGACGCTACCCTCTGACGATGGTCTGCGAGGTGTGGCGGGTGGCGCGTTCGACGGTATACAGGATGCGGGCTCGAGGGCTGGGCTCTGAGGTTGGGGAGCCCGGGAAGCGGGGGCCGAAGACGGAGCTGAGCGATGAGGCCTTGGTCGAGAAGATCCGCGAGGTGCTCCGGGAGAGCGACTTCCTGGGTGAGGGGCACAGGAAGGTGAGAGCCCGCCTGAGGCCGAAAGGGATCGGAGTGGGCAAGAACCGCGTGCTGAGGCTGATGCGGGAGAACGGGCTGTTGGCGCCGGTGCGCCGCGGGCACCCGCGAGGAGACCGGAGCCACAGCGGCCGGATCACGACCGATGCGCCCAACGAACTGTGGGGCACCGATGCGACCCGGTTCTACACGAAGGCGGACGGCTGGTGCTGGTTGTTCATGGCAGTCGATCACTGTGTCAGCGACGTCGTGGGATGGCATGTGGCCAAGAAGGGAGACCGCTGGGCGGCCCTCGAGCCGGTCCGCCAGGGCGTGCGGACCCATATGGCCGGCTACGCGCCCAGGATCGCGCTCGGACTCGGGCTACGCCATGACTGGGGTCCGCAGTACACGGCCCACCAGTTCCAGGCAGAGCTCCGATGGCTCGGGATCCGGTCGACCGCGGCCTATGTGGGGGAGCCGGAGTGCAACGGTGTGGCGGAGCGCTTCATCCGCACGCTCAAGGAGGAGTGCCTCTACCTCCACGACTTCGAGACCCTCGAGGAAGCCAGACACGAGATCGGCCAGTTCATCGAATCCTACAACCACGGATGGCTCTTAGAGCGGCACGCCTACCGGACCCCGGCCCAGGCCCGCGAGGAGCTCACCCGCAAGGCGGCATGATTAAGCCGCCCCCTTGTCCAAGAAATCGGAACCGGTTCAGTTCCGACGCCATCATTGTACACGAGAAAAGCCAAGAGAAAGAGGAAGAGATCTGGGTGCCCTCGGATCTCCTTCAACGTCCTCCAGACCCTTGAGAAACCTGCTCTTGCTGGATTGAGCCCCAGGCCCTCTCCCCTGACAAGCCTCCGAGGTGGCTCGCTCACCCGACGGAACAGAGGTATGGAGAAGAGCGCCCACCAGATCGCTACACTAACGAAGGAGGCCCGAGTCGCCTCCCCTCCATCGGCGAACCCGAAGTTCTCAGGGAAAAGGAACCAAACAGCGTTCACTGCGAGTAGCACGCCTCCACCCACGTATCCGATCGCGAAGCCTGCCGTTGATACCTGATCCAGCTCGTCCTCGGTGGCTACCGAGGGCAGGAGGGACTCGTAGAAGAGGTTGGCACCAGCGAAGCCGATGTTCGCCACGATGAAGAGCGCGGATGCCAAGACCCACTCCCGCTCCCCGACGAAGAACAGAAGTGCGGTGAAGGTGACGCCGAAGCCCATGAATACTGCCAGGAACCGCTTCTTCGCTCCCATGTAGTCGGCTACCGCACCGAGAACCGGAGAAAGGACTGCGATGAGCGCAAGCGCGAGCGCATTCGTATATCCCCAGTAGGCAGTGGCCACCTCACCGGGGAGTTGGGATGCGGCGACTCGCGAATAGTAGATGGGGAGGAACGCCCCCATGATCGTCGTGGCGAAGGCCGAGTTGGCCCAGTCGTACATCGCCCACGCCCTGAGCTCCTTCCTTCCCAGCCCGAGCTTTTTTGTCCACGGCTCTTGGACGACGGCGCTCAAGTGCCACCCCCTAGAGCTTCTCATCCAATTCGAGGAGAATCTCAGAAGTTCCAGACGAAGTTGACCAGGGGGAAGACGATCGTGTCCTCAGCCCCCACGGGAACCACCAGCCCCAAGTCAGCGGAGAGTCGCTCGCCGAAGAATCGTGGCCCAATGGAGATCAGCCCAGTACTTCCTGGGAATAAGTAGTTCTCGGTGATGAGTTTTACACGGCGACCCGCCCGAATCTCTCCACCGAGCATTATCGCAGGATTGTCGGCCACGCCACCGTTCGCATAGCCGTATCCCACGCCCACGGTGAACGAGCCCGTAGGGGTTCCCCGCGTCACGACCCCGTAGAGTAGACCGAAATTCTCATCTTCTATAGTAACGCCCAGAACCCCGACGGCTGCTTCGGTATTCCCGCTCTGCAGAACCCTTAGCTTGGGCGCTAACCAGAAGGGACGACTCCCTTCCTCGCCGAAGATGAGAGGCGTTCCCCCTGAAATGATGAAGCTGTCCGTGATACCGACTGTCAGAAACGGCACGAAGAGTTCGTAAACGGCGAAGTATCCCTCTCCCCTCGCGAGCGACCGCGCCGTGGGGCCAAAGAAAAGGCGGGTGCGATTGGGGTCCTCAGGCCAGAACTCCCCTCCCTCTACACTGCCCGCTGCCTCCCGGAGCGATCGCACATTCTCCACGGCGATCACGCTTTCGACGCCCGAGACCAGGACGAATCGGAACGGATCGCCTGCGTCCACGACTCTCCCGTAGAGGACCGAGGCGTCAGTTAGGACGAGTTCCTGGATCTGCTCCGGCGGTGCGACCCAGATCTCCACCTCCGAGTCTTGGGCTGAGACCCGGCTTGCCAGAAGAAGTAGCCCAATGAGAATCAGAGCTCCGTGTCGCCTCCACCAAGCGGCAAATGGCGTGGTCCGACCGATCTGCATCATGGTTGCGGGGCGGAGCTGACCCACGTGAAGCCCGGACCGTACGTCCTGGGTCATGGGTTCCTCGGCTGCTGCAACCGATGAGGACCCGGCATCATATGCCTCGAGCACATGGGATCGTTGTGCCTGGCCAGAGACGGACGTCGAGGCGGCGTGAGCACGAGCCAAAAGGAGCAGGTCGTACATGATGTATCCTCCAGTTCATGCCGAGTTGTCAGTTTCTACGCAACTCAACTTGGAGGCGGCACCCGGAGGGGACTGTACGTCTGTGTACGTAGGGACCAGCAGGGAAAGCGACAGTCAGAAACGGGAGGTCATTCGATTCTACCGCGTGACGTCTCCAGGGCGGCAAGCATCTCCTTCTCGGGCGTCTCTTGGTCCTACGGTGGGATGCAACACGCTCTGCCGGGTTTCTGGAGGATACCGTCCGGGATCGGTCCTGCTCTGGAAGATGAAGTTACCGAGGCCGTACAGGAGCAACCCGTCGCGGTACACTTCAACGCCCCTCAACGTGGGTTCGCCGTGACTCACGTAGATGTCACCACCTGCCTCGATGGCTGCGCGAGCCCAGCTCTCCTACCACATGGGCTTGGACCGAGCCTGATCCTTCCTTGGAGCCAACGTCAATGGGTCATTGTCCAGAGCACGACGTTAATTCCGATCGCGTAGGCATCGGGGGAGAAGCGGTAGAAGAACTCCGCATCGTCGCCCTCTCTCTCCCAGCCGTCCGAGATGTCGGTGTTATGCGTGATTAGGACCAGAATCCGGCCGGCGTCGTCCAGGATCGCACCCATATGAGGGGTTGCGCTGTCTGTCCCTAGCTCGGAAGTGCCTCCTCTGAGGCGACGCCATGAGTTGATCGAAGGGATTTGCGGGACCTTCGGAACATCGTAAACGATCTTGAAGAGGGAGTGATCGAGCGGGAGCTCCACGATCTCAAACTCCGGCAAGACACGCCGAATCTGGCGGGCGAAGTGATCCCACCCCCTCGAGCCCCAGAAGTCATCCACCCAGAGGAAGCCGCCCTTGAATAGAAAGTCTCGGAGCGTCGCAGCCTCGGTTTCATCGAATCCGAGTTCTCCAACATCGGTCGCCATGACGAATGGACACTGATACATCTCCGGATCCGAGATTCTCACAATAGCGAACCCCGGTTCACCGTTCGACCAGCTTGCGACGGGCGTCGGAGTCAGCTGGGATAGGCGGGTCGGAAGGTTCCGGTCTGCCTGAGGAAAATCCGTGTCCCACCCGCCTCCCGAGCCATCTCTCCTCACCGAGGTGTAGGCAAGACGACAGAAGGTGAACCCCCCGGGGCGGTCTGGAAGACCTTGGCCGATACGAACTCCGGAATAGCTGCGACGGTACCGCTGCGCCTCTGCTGGTCCTGCGATCGCCAGTATCGCAACCGCGGCGAGAATCAGGAGAAACGGAATTCGGCACATCTCAGGTTCACAGGTCGAGGGGAACGTGGATCATTATGGGTTCAGGCTCCGATCAGTGTCTAGAGGTACAAAGGTAGCGGCCCGCCCACCGGCTCCAATGCTGCTCAGGGCGGGGCTCCGGGAACCTAGCGGGGTATGCCACGATACAGCTCCACCACCTATCCGTTTTGACCATGTATTCCACCGCATTGACATATATGTCCCACTTTGAGTTGCTCGCCGATCATCGAGTCCCGGGTCCGGAGTCTTCGGAGAGGCCGAGGTCGGAACCTCAGTTGCTCGACGCCTACTCGCGGGCCGTGGTTTCCGCAGTCGACCTCGTGGGCCCGGCTGTGGCCCGCATTGACATTTCGAACCGGGTCTGGGGCCGGGCCCGGGGCGGAGCCCGGGAAGCCCACGGTTCGGGATTCGTATTCACCCCCGATGGCCTGCTCCTCACCAACAGTCATGTGGTCCACGGCGCGGACTCCATCTACGTCAAGCTCGAGGGCGGGCAGCGAGCTGCAGCGACTGTCCTGGGCGAGGACCCTGCCACGGATCTGGCCGTACTCCGAATCCAAGGCTCTGGCCTGCCGTATGCGAGCTTCGGTAACTTGCGCGAGGTCCGCGTGGGCCAACTGGTCATCGCCATTGGAAACCCGATGGGGTTCCATAGCACGGTGACGGCAGGCGTGGTCAGCGCGGTGGGCCGGTCGTTCCGTACCGACTCGGGCAGGCTCATCGAAGACGTCATCCAGACCGACGCGGCACTCAACCCTGGCAATTCGGGTGGTCCGCTCGTGGACTCGCGCGGCCAGGTCGTGGGTGTGAACACCGCCGTGATCGCCAGAGCCCAAGGAATCTGTCTGGCTGTGGGGATCAACACCGCCGAGTGGGTGGCGGGCAAGCTAATCCGAGATGGAAGGATCCGCCGCGCCTATGTCGGCGTCCAGGGGCAGAACGTCGCCCTCGAGACGGCTGCCGCGCGCGCTCTCGGAATGCCTGGCGGAGGGGTCCTGGTGCTTTCGGCTGAGCCCGGGAGCCCCGGAACGCGAGGGGGCCTACGCGAAGGCGACGTGATCGTCGAGTTAGATGGCGACCCGGTAGGTGGGGTCGACGACCTCCATAAGCTCCTCACCGAAGACCGAATTGGCGTACCCACGCCGATCCGAGTGCTCCGCGAGTCGCGCCTTGTCGAGCTCTTCATCGTCCCCGGTGACGCCGCCTGAGGGTCTGCTCTTCGTACCCAATGGGTGCGCCTGCGTCAATCACCGGTCCGCCAGGGTTTCAAGCGGTTGGTGAATGGGCTTCTCCAAGGGTGGGGTCCCTCAGCGTCGGTCTCCAGGACCACCTTGCCCTTCGTCCTGTAGAACTTCCGTAGCGTGTCGTCGAGAGAGTCTAACGGAATGGTGACGGCGCGTTTACCTGCGTCCACAGAATGGCACCACTCCGATTCCTTCACGTTCCCCTTCCGAGATCAGAGTCCCCCTACCTACTTCGACTCCCAGGTCGGCTGGGGGCGCAAAAAGGTAGTCCGGTCGTCCAACGATCTGCAACGCATGTTCTTAGCGGGGGCCTCAAAACTGGACGGTATTGCTCGCCATCCGACCGCAGAGCGACCCGCTCACGGATCCGGTCTGTGCCTGAGTATCGGGGTCGAAGGTGGAGACGATCGTGATGTCCACCTGGCATGAACCCGATTTTTCGCCGGTGGCCCACGACACCGTACCCGTCTGGTTCAGATCGAGGGTGGTGACCTCGTCTGAGACGATCTCGTAAAAGAGATCGTAGGAAAGATCTCCATTTAGGACGAACGTCCGATTGGAGCTGGGGGCTGCCGCCGAGCATCCGTCGTAGCTCTGCCGGAACTCCAGCAACAGCCATCCCGTCAGATCGTCCTCGTTGATCCTACCCTCGAAGTGCACAGACCCACCCAAGGGGCAGGAAACGGAGGTCGGAAGAAGCGTGAATACTTGGAGAGCCGGTCCCACGGGGGTAGGCCGCAAGACCTGAACGAGACCCGTGTCGGCGAGGAACGCCAGCACCTCCATCAGGTCAGCGAACTCGGCATCCGTTAGCTCCTCCCCGGAGCTTGTTGGAGAGTCGCCGCTACATGCGACGATCGTGATGCTGAGCGCAAACGCAGCGCAGGCGGTACGTATCCCTCGAGCGCTTCTCATGTCACCCCCTCCGAGTAGAGCCCGCTTCCGAGGTCTCCTATGCCTCGAGTCGTCTATCTATCCAGCAGACGAATACCGCCACCGAAGACCGCACCTCCGATCGGAGTGCGGGAGCCGACCTGACTCATGGTTCCCATATCGAAAGTCACCATATCGTTCGAGTACTCATTCATGACGTGGAGCGTATTGCTGTCGGGCGAGAACACCGGGAATCCGTGCCCTGTGTCATCCGGGCTGATCCTCAGGCTGGCCAAGATCTCTTTCGTGCGCGTGTCGATGACAGAGACCTCGTGGCCCTGGGCAGCGGCCGCGAACCGGCCGTCCGGTGAGACCGCGGTGCGGCCCGCCCCCGAGACGCGGGGCTCGATTACCTCGATCACCTCATCGGTTCTCGAGTCGATGACCGTGACCGAGCCGTCTCCGTCTCCGTTCACCCACACTTCGTCATTCGGCCCCCCGAAGTCGACGCCATTGGGACGGCTGCCTGCATGAAGCCGGATAATTCTCAGGATCCGGTCCGTCTCAGTATCGATCACGACTACACGATCGTCGCGTGTAGGGAAGTAGAGTTTGCCATTAAGCGGGTGAATCCCCAGATGGTTCCCGGCGATCACCGTATCGATCTTCTTGATGGTCTTCGCTGCCACGTCGTAGACGACGATGCCGGGCACCTCCGCATATTGGACCGTGATGTACAGCTTGCTCCCGTCGCGGTTGAGCGCGACACCGTGAGGGTCGCTAGAGGTCGATTCGCGCCGCCCGATTCGCGCAAAGCCTCGCACCTCGAGAGGCCGCGAAAAGAGTTCGGATTCGATGACCCCTTTTTGCGTGAAGGTCTCCAGCTCCAGGATGATGACTTGCTTCGCGTAAGGCACGGATACGTAGGCGGTCCTGCTATCCGGGCTGACCACGCCCTCGTGGGTCTCTCCAAACCATTCACCGGGCACTACGAACTCCTGCAGGATCTCCCCTGTAACCGGATGGACCTCGGAGACCTTGTTGTCTGTGTGGCTGACCGCGATGACGGTGTAATCTTGGGCTAGAACCGGAGCCGAGGTCAGAAGCAAGAGTAGGCAGATCATCCTCAACATAGGAATACCGTCCTTTCTGGAGTCATCCCGATCCTGCCGCTCACCAGACGAGATGGCAACTCATCAGGGGAGGGCAAAGGACACCAACGAACCCGGAAAATCACTGCGGGCGATCTGCACGACCAGATACTGTTTGCCCTCGTGCAGGTAAGTCATCATGCCGTACTGGCCGGTCACAGGAAGATCGATCGTTGCCAGCGTCTCTCCCGTGCGCTTATCGGCAGCGTGAAGGACCGGCAGGCCGTTCGGGCCGATTTCGGGCGTGCCCCTCAGGCCTTCCGTCGTGTGCAGGAGGAGGTCGCCCATCACCATCATGATCGCTTCTCCTCCCTGGGATTGAAAACCACCGCTACCCCATCTCGAGAGGTCCACTTCCCGCAACGCTGGGTGGTTCTGGACTTCCTCTGCCGGTAACCCCCCGATCGGGATCCACCAGACGCGCTCCCCGGCGTTCATGTCATAGGCGGAAAGCCTGTTGTAGGGCGGCTTGAAGATCGGAAGGCCTTGGACCCTGGGAAGCGAAAGACCAGGGCCAGCGACCCAAGGGGCGAGGGTTGTGCCCGTAGTGAACAGGTCGTTGGGATCGTCCACTTCGTAGCCGGGGATCACGTAGCCGCTCCCACAGTTGGGCTTGTGCGACGCATACATCATCCCAGTCGTTGGGTCGAGGACAGCCGGATGAAAGATGTTCACCATCGCACTACAGCCGATGTTTGGCGGACCCTCGTGGTCCGGGTGCATTCGAGGCATGAACGGACCCCCGATCCGGAACCCCTGAAGGATCTCCATCGCCTCCGCCCTAATCTCCGGGGTCCAGTCGACGACCCGCTCTTCAAGGATGTCGATGGCCTCCAGGTACTCCGGCTTAGTGGGGAAGGGCTGGGTCGGTGAGGTCCAGTTCCCGGGCACCTGAGTCTGGACGACGGGCCGCTCCTCGTAGGGCCAAATCGGGTCGCCCGTCACTCGGTTGAAGGCCCAGATGAAGCCGGGCCGGGCGTTCTGGATGAGGGCGGGAATCTCTTCCCCGTCGACCGTGAGCTCGGCCAGAATGGGCGGGTTGGGCACGTCATAGTTCCATTGATCGCTGTGCACGAACTGGAAGTGCCATGCCCTCTCGCCCGACTCAGCGTGCAGTGCGATGAGACTCGTGGCGAAGAGGTTCTCCCCGGGGCTGTGGCCGCTGAAGTAGTCGACCGTAACCGTGTTCGTTGGGATATAGATCAGGCCTCGCTCCAGGTCCGCTGACATCGGGGCCCACGAAGAGACGTCTCCCGTCCACTCCCAGGCGTCGTTCTCCCACGTTTCGTGGCCTACCTCGCCCGGCCTCGGGATCACGTGGAATGAACGTCCACAACGTCTCCCCGGTCGCGGGATCGATTGCCACGACCTGGCGACGAGAGCCAGCCACGGTGTAGAGCATCCCGTCCACGTAGATCGGTGTGGAGCGCTTGATGTAATCGATCTGGGGACCGAAGTTGTCACCCCGCCACAGCCAAACCTGCTCTAGTTCCTCGAAGTTGCTTGCATTGATCTGATCCAACGGCGAGTAGCGTGTGTTCGATGCGTCCGTGCCCAAGTAGCGCGATTCGCCGTATGGGTTGCCACGCTCCTGGGCGGCGAGCTGAGGCGCCAAAGTCACCAGACCGCCTATCGCAAGGAGTGCTGCGGCTATTCCGGTTGCGCTCCGTTTGAGCCCCCGTCCGGCTCCTCTCACCGTCACCATGTGTGCCTCACCGATCTGGAGATCACTCCGAACTTCCGCAGGAGAGCGAGCACCATGAGTAGGATCGTGCAGGAGTGCCGTCAAGAAATCTTAGGGCGAACGCAGGACCCACCCAATTCACCCGTCTGACGATTCCCGCATCCTGAAATGAGGTCGGAGGACTCTCTTCGTGGAACCAATCCCCTCTCGCGAACATTGAGTATCTATACATCGGTCCGAATCTGACTCCGGAGGGCCCATGGAGGATTCCTGGTTAGCAGGCACATATCCACGGCTACGAAAGCCGATTTCGGCTGGAATCGTAGCGATGGCCGCAGTGCTGGCCGCCTGCGGGAGCAGCAGCCCGGCGGGCCCGGCTGGTGGGGGCGACGGTAACCCGCCGGACATGAACGCGGTCTCCTGTACTCCGTCCGGATCGGTGGGTGGGTGGCGATTCACCCGCCTCGGAGTCGGTACGAAGCCCGCTATTGCCGTGGAGGCGGACGGTACAGTCCACGCGACATTCATGATAGAAGCCACGGCTGGAGTTGTCCGATACGCTCGCCTCCCCGCGGGCGCGTCGTCGCCGGGTCCAAGTGAGCTCGCTGCGAGCGGGTACTTCTACGGGCCCATAGATATCGTCCTCGGAGACGACGGCGAGCCGCGCATCCTCTATCACGACCACGACCGGGAGGACCAGGTTCTCGCGATCCGTTCCGGCGGCACCTTCACTCTACAGCCAATGACCAATACCGGGCACGATGGATGGTATAACACCGGGGTCATCAGTCCCGATGGCACGCTCCACACGGCAACGTATGATCCCCGCGGATTCTCCGGTCGTGGACTCAACTACGGAGCGTGGGACGGTTCGAATTGGCGGGTCGAGCTGGCCGCGGCAGGGAGCTTCGACTACGCGGGCGGTACCGCCATCGTATACATACCTGATGGGATCCAGGCCGCATTCTTCGACGACTCGGCGGGGCTCGGGAAGATCGCAACCCGGCAGGCCCCGAATACCTGGACGGTGGCAACCATCGAACCACTGGAAGGCCGCTCGGAAGTCGGTCGCTTTCCCGACATGGAGCTCGACCCGGATGGCAGCACCCTACACCTCGTCTACCTGGCCCTGGATGCTGCAGGGGGTGGCGTTGTTCGCTACGCGAAGGGGACGCCGGGTGCGTTCGAGTTTCAGGACCTAATCTCGGTGACCGATTTCACGATCGGCTTCAGCGGGGCACGGGATATCGCGACTCTCCATTTGGACGGGAGCGGGGACCCCGTCGTGGCGATCCAGACCCGGTCGGATATGACGGTACTTCGTGTGGGGGGTCAGGGTGTGGAGACCCTTGCCGAATTCCAGGCCGTGAGCGGCATCCGGTTCGGGCAGCAGACCGAGGTCGTCGTCGACGAAGCGGGCCAGGTACACGTGACCTGGTGGCAGTCAGGCGAATCCCCCGGAACGGTGTGTCACGGAGTGACACCCTGGGTCATCTCATGGCTCGCTGAGTCGAAAGACATAGAGGGCATTGTGCCGATTCCCGGGCGGGCTCTGAAACTCGGCCGCGAGAAAGCTGGCAACGCGCCAAGGGCTCCCACCGATGCGCCCCGTAGGCACGGCTAGGTACTGGACGCCATCCACCTCATAGGTGATCGGGAACCCCTCCACGGTCGTTCCCAACCGACTCTCCCACAGGACCTCTCCGGTCTCAACGTCGTGGGCTCGAATCCACCGATTGTAGTCACCAGCGAAGGCTAACCCACCGGCGGTCGTTAGGATTGCGGTCAGGTACGGGGCGCGCTGCTCGAAGCTCCAGAGCTCTTCCAGGGTCGACACGTCGTAGGCCGCGAGCTTTCCGAAATTTCCCTCCGTCCCGGGCATCTCCATCCACATGCGACTTATCCCCCGCTCTCGTGCCGAGTAGTCCATGCAACTCTGGCTCAGCGGCAGCGTTAGCGAGCGTGTTCCCGGGTGATAGCTGCTGGAGTGCCAGTTGTGTCCGCCAGCGGTGGAGGGGCAGATGGATAGCCACTCGCCGATCGCCATGTCGTCGATGTCCTCCCGGTATCCGACGGTGCCCGTCTCCCGGTCCAGCACGTCAAAGACGTTCTGATAGACGGTTTCCGCGAGGCCGAGAAAACGTCCGCTGCGGCGGTCCAGCTTCCAGAGCACCCCGTCCTTGCCGGCGGTAAAGAGCGCGGGCACGGCCCCGTCCACATCCACCAGCACTTGCTCATATCCCGTATCCAGGTCGAGCGCCTCCGCCGGGGCGTGCTGACGATACCAAACGATATGCCCGTCATTCACGTCGAGGGCCAGCGTCGAGTTCGTGTAGAGTACTGAGTCCGCGGTCGTCAGTCCCCGGCTGATCGCAGCGTGTGGTTTCGCTTGGGCCGTCCCAAAGTAGACGAGCCCCAGCTCCGGATCCCAGCTCGCTCCGTTCCAGGTGTCTCCTCCTCCCCGTTCCTCTAGCGGGAGATCGCCCCAGGTATCGCCGTGAGGCTCACCGGGACGGGCGATCGTGAAGGTGCGCCAGAGCTCTAGGCCCGTTCTGGCCTCGTGCGCAGTGATGAAACAACTCTCGGCGGTTTGACTGCAACCGTTGATCCCATTGATCACTTTGCCGTCGGCAATGATGGGACCGGTGCTATTCCGGAAGCTCGGCCCTTCGGCGATCTGCGTCTCCCACCGAACCGCGCCCGTGCGCGCGTCCAGGGCCACCATGTGGGCGTCCGCGGTCGCTACCAGAATCAGGTCTTCCCAAATCGCCAGCGAGCGGAGGCGTGCCCCGGCTTCGCAGGTTGAGCATCCGTCTGCGAACTGACGCCGGTACTCCCACAGTAGCGTACCGTCTGTGGCGTCCAGCGCCTGGATGACGTTCCCCGAGTTCGGGAGATAAAGCGTGCCGTCGCGGACCAGGGGGACCGGTTGACTCCGGTCTCCGTCCTCCATCCCCCACACCCACTCGAGGCGAAGGCGATGGATGTTCTCCTTGTTAATCTGGCTCAATGAGCTATAGCCCCAGGAGGACGGGTTCCCGCGCCAATGGAGCCAGTCGCCCGCGGGAGGGTCTTCGAGCTCGGCATCGGAAACGGGTGCGAACCCCTCCACTGCCCGGAACGTCTCGGTGCGCGAGGTCGGCGTCTCGTGAATCTCGCCGACGATGGATGGCGGAGCGTTCCGGCTGCCCGGGGTGGGAGCATTCCCGGGGCGGCCGGGAACGGGTGGCCGCTGTGCCACGGCTCCTCCGAGCTGGCCGGCCGCGCTCAGCGCCACTCGCCCGTCGGTCGAAAAGCTCAGGCGCGCGCCGCCTGGCCCCACCCCGTTCTCCTGCATGATGTAGGCCCCTACCGCCGCGTACTCCTCATCGCTGAGGGATCCCGGGTCGCTCACCGGCATGGTGAGTCGTAGGTAGTTCAGTAGGGCGTTGGCCGTTTGGTTTCCCCACCCGCCTCTGAAGCTAGGCCCGGCCAGCTCGGGAGCCTCGGCCGAGCCCCCTAGCTCCGGGAGGTGGCAACCTGCGCAAGCGGTCCCGTAGACTTGGGCTCCCGCCTCTGCCTGTTCTGCCGTGTAGCCAGCCTGGACTTCGGGCGCCTGTTGTGCCGCCCCCAACCCAGGAAGCAGGGCCACCCCTGAGATGAGAAGGGACAGGGTCCGGACCAACTGTGGGATCCTCATGGATTCGCCTTGAAGGGAGGGGGGTTTGCACGCCGCGTGCGTAGCGCGATCCAATGTGTCCGCCGAGTCGGCGGCACGCAATCGACTTAAGGACGACGTGACGACACGGGAAGATCTGTCGAGTTGCGGGTCCGGATCAGGGAATGTCATAGAGCTGCTCCGCAACCGCCATGCCCACGGTGGCGCCGAGGTCGAGCATGCGATCGACCGTCTGCTGTCGACCGGCGTTGGGGCCATACGTCACGTCATTCCCGGAAGATTCGACGGTGAAGCCGTGCGTCTGCAGCTCGTTGTAGGCCCAACCACGGGCCCGTGGAGCGATGTCTACCTCCAGGGCTGTCACGGATCCCGAGACGTCGATGAAATCGGGATTGAGCACACCCGCTAGGGTGATCAAGTCGACGATCTCCGCGTGCAGCTCCGGCGTCGTGATCTCCGCCTCGCTGTAGAAGAAGAAGTTTCTCCGGGCCGTAGGAGCCGAGTGGAAATCGATGAGGATGCGTGTGGTGCCGCCCGCATCTCGATACGACAGGATTCGATCCTGTGCCGCCAGGACTGTGGGAGCCGTATTGGGAAGAGGATCGGCCCACTGCCGGTTGAGGTCGAGCCCCGCCAGGTTCACCCGCTGGTTTCCGGCGAGTACTCCGTCCGGGTTCATGAACGGGATCACGAACACCTCGGCCTCCCGCAACAACTCAGTAGCTTGAGCGGACCCGCCGAGCAGCCACCGCATGAACCCTTCGACCATATATGACCCCCCCGGCTCGCCCGGGTGCTGTCTCGCCACCACCCAGATGCCCGTCTTCTGCGACGCGGGTACCGAGACGTCCGCGATGGTAACCAGATGGAGCGGATTGCCGTCCAGAGTGGTCCCGATCACTTCGATGGAGACCACCTCTGGCTCGCTCCGAATCTCATCGGCCATAGCGAGCCATTTCGAGAAATTGTAGGGGATCTTCAGTGCAATCCATTCGGCGTCGGATTGCAGCGTGTGGCGGAAGGCAAAGTTCGAGTCCACCGAAAGGCTGTCTCCGCCTCTCAGCGCGGTGTCTGTAATTCGGGTCCAGCTCTCCCCTCCGTCCGAGCTGATCACCGGTTGGGTATACGCCCAGATGTCGGCAGGAAGAACGCTGAGGGCTTCCGCGAGGATGAAGGTCGCGCTTCGACCTTTCGCCTGCGACACTCGGAATGAGAAGAACAGCTTCCGCGGGGCGTTCGTGTCCTCGCGAAGCGAGAAGGTCACCGTATTCGGGTCGACGTTCGTCCAACTACCGAGACTCGCGCCCTCGAAGTCGACGTCGAGAGCGACGTCGATCTCGGCGGGGGTCGTAGCGGTGTCGCAGCCCGCCAAAGCAGACAGTCCAAGCCAGGTGGCTAGGACCGTCGGCACGCTGCCCCGCCGGACGTCGCCCGGGAGACGCGTCATTCAAAACATCGCGATCGGGTTGACCGGGGATCCGGTGCCGTTCGGAATCGGAAGCGGCGCGATCGTCACCATGAACTCCCACCGGCCTTGCTCGGCTGCCAGCTCACTCAACGCTTCGAAGTCGGCGCGGTCGAGGAGGTGAACTCCTAGCATCGTTAAGGCGAAGTCGTGCAGGGCTAGCCGGGGCAGGTCGCCCGGAGGCTGCGGAACGTAACCCGGTGTCTCCCATCCGATGATTGCGACGTCTCGCTCCTTCAGCCAGGGAATGATCGAGTTGTTGAACCCCGCCGCCTCGGCCCCCGTGTCGAACGGCCCGATCGCGTCCTGCCTCGCCCATCGGCCCCATCGCAGGAGTATCGCGTCACCCGGACCCGCCCGCACGCCGGTACGCTCCTCCCACGCCTCCAGATCCTCGACCGTGATGCGGGTGCCCGGCTCCAGGTACGGCACCCCCTTCAGTCTGGGGATATCGTACAGCACGCCACGGGTCACGATTCCGTCCTTCATCGTGAGGATGGAGCTCTTCTTCGCGCCCTCCTCCATCGTGACGAGCTCTGAGACCAGATCGCCGTTCCACATCCTGCCGTCGAAGAAACGATGGGCGAAGCCATCGATGTGCGTCGTTCCAGGACCGTGGATGCACCGATACGCCACCCTGTCGGTAGCCCCTGTAAGGCTCGCGCTGGCCATCTCCCACTCGATCGGACAGGGGTTGTCAATGGTCTCTTCGGTCTGCGCGGTCGACGCGAGCGACACGGTGATCCCCTCTTGCACCAGCGCAGCTGCGGCCCGGCGTTTTTGCGGCGTGATCAGGTTTAGAGCGCCAAGTTCGTCATCCGGCCCCCACCGGCCCCAGTTCGAGAGCTCCACCTGCCACCGCTCGTACTCCGCTTCGGTGACCAGAGCGGGGACTTCCTGGGCGCTGACCGTCTGAATGGTGCCCGGGAGCACGAGGTAACCGCAGATGGCGATCGCGTAGACGATCGTGTGAATCCAGATCCTCGGATTGTGTGGCATGGGGTTTCTCCGGCTGAGCGTCTTCAGGCGGTTGCCGAAAGGGCTGGGTACGTTCGGCCAAAATGCCGCGTGGCAATGGACGCAGCAAGAAAGCCGCGATCGTCCGCCGGAGCTGGCCAGGTTCAGGAATGGAGGCCATTGTTAACCATCGTGCTGGGGCACCGCAGTCGAATATCCAGGAGCTTGCCATGAAGCGGATAGCATGGATCGGAGCGGTTCTCATAGCGGCAGCCACGGTCTTCGTGGTCCAGGGCTGTGCGAACCCTGATATCGATGGGGTTACGGGGTCCTTGGTGAGCGAGGTGCCCACCTTCGAAGTCGATCCGACGTGGCCGACGATGCCGGACGGCTGGATACTCGGCGTCGTGGCCAGCGTGGCCGTCGACAGCCGCGACCACGTATGGGTGCTTCATCGGCCCGCTTCGGTAGAGCCGGAGGAGGTACCGATGGCTGCGCCTCCCGTTCTCGAGTTTGACCCGGATGGCGCTTTCGTGCAGGCGTGGGGCGGGGCGAGCTCCCAATACCACTGGCCACAGTCGGAGCACGGCATCTTCGTGGATCACAACGACTACGTCTGGGTCGGAGGCAATGGCCCCGAGGACCAAGTGCTCAAGTTCACGACGGGCGGCGAGTTCGTGATGCAGATCGGTCGGCCCGGCGAAGCCCAGGGGAACCGTGACACCGAGAACCTCGTCCGGCCGGCGGACGTCTGGGTGCACCCGCCCACGAACGAGCTTTTCGTCGCCGATGGATACGGGAATCGGCGCGTCATCGTTTATGACGCCGACAGCGGGGAGTTCAAGAGGATGTGGGGGGCATTCGGCAGCGACCCAACCGATGGCGAGACGGACCCGGCGTGGGCGCTGGAGCAGGAGGGGGAAGGTCCTTCACATTTCGCCCCGCCGGTGCACGCGGCCAAGGTATCCGACGACGGGCTCGTCTACGTCTCCGACCGTGCCGGCAAGCGCGTGCAGGTCTTCACTACCGAGGGGGAGTACGTGTCGCAGGTATTCATCGGGCGGGAATGCCTAGCGCCAGAATGTGGCAACGGCACGACGGCTGCCAGCACCGCATTCTCGCAGGATCCCGAGCAACGCTTCCTCTACGTCGGAAACCGTAGTCAGGCGCGGGTCATGGTGCTGGAACGTGAAACGCTGGAGATCCTGTACTGGTTTGGGCAGTGGGGCTCGGCACCCGGCGAGTTCGGGACGCTACACCACATGGATGTGGATTCGAGAGGTAATCTCTATGTCACAGAAGTCTCACCCCTAGAGCCCGTAAACCAGCGGGTCCAGAAGTTCACGCTCACCGGGATGCGGCCCCGGTCTTCGATGTGAGTCCCGTGCTTCAAACCGTCAGACCGTCGGCTCCACGTTCGCGTTCAGCCGGAAGAGGTTGGTCGGGTCGTATCTGTTCTTAGCGGCCACCAGTCGCTCGTGGTTCCGTCGGTAGTTCTCCCGGATCGTGGCGGCTGTCATACCCTCCTCGGAGTCGTTCACGTAGAAGCCGTGCGTGAACGGCTCGAGTCCTGTCCAGTACTGCCGGATCCAGTCGATGTGGTCACTCGGGTCTGAACCGGAGGGCCAGCTCACAAAGCACAGCATGTTGGCAAACGCGTCACGCTGCGCGAACGCCGTCGCTCCTGGCGCGACCCTGCCGATCGCTCCCCCAGATTGTTGGAATGCGAGGATCGTCCCGCGACGTGGGTCCCCCTCGAAGTGGTCGGCGATGGCGCTCACGAGTCCTGCTGGGAGCTCAGGGATGAAGCCGCTCCTCACGTACTGCCCGACGGCCCGCGGGTCGGTGACGTCCCCGGAGCGCTGCAGCGCCACATAGTCCATCGGTTGGACAGTGTCGACCAGTGGCGAGCCCAGCCTCCTAACGGGTGCGAGCACGCGGTCCACATCATTTGCGTGTCCCGACCAGCAGATGTTGAAGCTGGCTGCGCCGGGGCCACCTCCCGTGGGCTGCGCGAGCGCGCAGCCCAGCGCTAGCTCATCCGGTGCTCTGGGCCCGTACTCTCCGTAGAGGGAGAGCACGTCATGCGCCCTCGCGATAGGGAACATGATGCTCCCGGCGATCACCTGCCGTTGCATCGGATGAAGTTGAAATTCGAAAGATGTGACGATCCCGAAGTTGCCTCCTCCTCCCCGCACGCCCCAGAACAAGTCGGGGTTTTCGTCCTTGCTTGCCCGGCGAAACTGCCCGTCGGCAGTCACCACGTCGACTGCCTGTAGACTGTCGACGGAAAGCCCGAACCGGCGTGCGAGGCGCCCGAACCCCCCTCCGGTAACAAGCCCACCCACACCGGTGTGTGAGACGGTACCCATCGGAACGACGAGGCCGTGCGCCATCGCTTCATGGTCGATCGCTCCGAGGAGACTACCGCCAGTGACCCGCGCGATGCCGGCGATCGGATCGACCCGTACGTCCCGGAACAACGAAAGGTCGATCATCATCCCGCTATCGCAGGTCGACTTCCCGGATGCACTGTGGCCTCCACACTTCACCGCCAGCAGCAGCCCACTGTTGTCCCTCGCGAAGTCCACGGCGGTCTGCACATCGGCCAGTCCGGTCACCCGCGCGATGATTGCCGGATACTTGTCGAAGGACGGATTCAGGATCCGACGCGCGTCGTCATAACCGCTGTCGCCCTTGAGTAGCACATGCCCTCGTAGCCGCGAAGCCAGGTCAGAGATCGCGCGTTCGGGAACGGTGACCGTCCGACCGTCGCCGGTGACCGCCTGGATATCGCGTGCGAACAGGTCAGCAGGCTGGAAGACCGCGGCGCTCAGTGATCGATAAGGCAGAGCAGCGGAAGCAGCGGCGGCAGCGACCGTTCGGAGGAAGGCGCGACGTTGCATGGGGGACCCCCGTCTCTAGGGAGATGAGAGAGGACGAACGTAGTCCATCTTAGGAAGGCGTCCGCCCTCCAGCAATCGCTCAAGGCCTGTGGTAGCGTGCACCGCCGAACAAGCGGACGAGAGGCTCAGAGCCGGATCACGATCTTCCCGAGATGGCCCTCGCTTGCCATGTAATCGTAGGCCGCGGATGCCTCTTCGAAGCTGAAGACGCGGTCGACTATCGGTCTGAGCTGGTGTTCGCTGATGAAGTCATTCATGGCCTCGAAGTCTGCCCGCGAACCCACGTAGATTGCAGTCGTAGAGGCGCCGAGCCCGATGAAGGAACGAATCGGGAGTGAGGGTGCTGATCCGGAGAGACCCCCGATCAGAGCGATGTGGCCGCCGAACCCTAGGGCCTGTACCGCTCTCGGGAGGGTCTCGCGGCCGCCCACCTCTAACACGTGGGAGACGCCAGCGTCAGCCGTAAGCGCTCGCACATCCTCCTGCCACTCCGGATTGGTTCGGTAATTCACCGTGCCGAATGCGCCGAGCTCTCGAGTTCGGTCGAGTTTGAGGTCGCTCGAACTGGTGATGATCGGTCGTGCTCCAGCGGCAGCCGAGAACTGTAGGCCGAAGATCGATACGCCACCTGTTCCTTCAAGGAGAACGAAATCGTCGGGTTGAAGTTGCCCGTGCGTGACGAGCGCGTTCCATGCGGTGACCGCCGCGCAGGGAAGCGTCGCCGCCTCCTCGAAGGTCAGGTGCTCCGGAATGAGGACCAGTCCATCCTCATGGCTCACGACCATCTCGGAGAGCATCCCGTCAATCGATCCTCCCCGCGCCGACGCGTTCACCGCCTCGTTCCTTCTGCCATCCACCCAGCGCTCGAAGAAGGTGCCCGCAACACGATCACCTACCTCGAAGCGGGTCACACCCGGCCCTGCCGCGATGACTTCTCCTGCACCATCCGAAAGGGGCACGAGGCCGTCCCTGTTCCCGTCTCCCCCGTATCGCGACCGAAGAATCGAGAGGTCTCGCCGATTGAGTGAGGTTGCACGCACTCGAACCAACACCTCGTTCTCCCCAGGGGCGGGCCGAGGCGCTTCCGTCATTACGAGGCGGAGCTCGGCACCATCGGCCTCGAGCTGGTACTGACGGATCGTCTCGGGTTGGAGGCCAACCCCGAGTATCTCTCTCACGCGACGCTCAAGCGCGTTGGCCGTGAGCGAGCTCCGCCAGCTCGGCGGACCGTGATCGTCGAGGCCGAAAACACTGATTCGAGACAAAAGCCCCGGGTACTGAGAGTCGAGATCGGCGAGGAGATCATCTACTCGCTGTCGTAGAAAGCTCTCTTCCGCACGGCTATATATGAGGAATCGGGCTTCGGAGTCTCCAAAGTGGCTGACAAAGAGCTTCAGGCGTTCGCGAGGCCCACTGCCGTCTTCCTCCCGAAACCCGGAGTAGTGGATAACGATCAGATCCGGATCGAGTCGCAAGATCTCCCTGTCGCCCTGCCAGTGGGGTCCGATTGGCTCCCGCTCCCTTCGAAGCGGAAGATCCGAGAGGATTTCGTTGACGACGTCCGCGTTGGTGCCGTTGACGGCCAGGGTCTCTTCGTCGTAGACGCGGGCAGGATGTGGCGAATCCATCATGATCACGAGTGGCAGATCGGACTGCGCGGTGAGCTCGGCCGCCTGGACGAGCGCGATGCCCACCGCGAGATACGAAAGCGCCTTCCCCCAGACCCTACGGTCACGATTTTCTACGATCATGGCCCTGCCCCCGAAGCTCCGCTGCCTGCTACCAAGGCAGGGGTTGGGCTGCTGGAAAAGGAACCGGTACCAAGCTGCCCACTGCCTCCCTCCCCCCAGCAGTGAATCGCGGATCCGGACACCACTCCGCATGAGTGCGCTCCCCCCGCTGCGATAGACCCGAAGGTCAGGGCGCCGTCCACGGCGGCAGGCGGTCTGCGGGACGACCTGGACCGCAGAGACTGCACCGGGAGGTCTTGAGTCTGTGACCCCGCTGTCACCCCCACACCCACCTGTTCCGCCGAGCGCTACGGCGTGTACGAAGGCGGCGCACAGGCGATTGCGGCGGTCGGGCATCGTTTGGCTCGCAATTCGATTCTCACACGGGGTAACATCCTCACGGTCCCCGTTGCGGCGCAAGGGGATCCGCGTTCCCGACTTGCGGCTGCTTCATTCAGGCAGCAGTGTCCCTTCCTGCCACTGCCCTCGCGCTGGCGTCTACAGGTACGGGCCTCAACTCAGAGTGTGCTCATGTCTCTCCCCAACCGAAGTCTCGCGGTCGGCCTCCTGGTCACTCTGATCGGCTGTTCGGGTGGTGGCGGCAGCAGCACCTCGCCGCCCCCCTCAGTTGGCCTCGGTAACGGTCAACCCATCCCAGCCGAGCATCGAGGTCGGGCAGAGTGTCCAGATGGCTGCGACCCCGCGCGACGGTGCGGGTAACATACTCTCTAGCCAGGCGATTGTCTGGACAAGCACGAATACCGGGGTGGCTACTGTAACGGCGTCTGGGCTCGTGACTGGGGTTTCCGCGGGGACCACCACGATCTCCGCTAGCTCGGGGGGCCGAACAGGCTCTACGACTGTGACCGTTACACCGCTCCCAGTGGCCACAGTCGAGGTCACACCCGATCCAGTCCAAGTGATCGCGGGGTTTGGAGCCCAACTCGGGGCCATTCTCCGGGATCGTAACGGAGACGAGCTCAGCGGGAGGACGATCGACTGGTCGACGGCAGACCCCTCGATCGCGGCGGTTGACGCCGCCGGCTTTCTCACTGTGTCGGTGGGAGGCACGACCGTAGCGGCGACGTCCGAACGGATCTCGGGCGGGGCCACCGTGGAGGTTTCGCCCCAGCCACCGGTGCTGCTGAGTACGGTGACCCCGGATCCTCTGATCGAAGGAGAGGCCGCAAGCCTGACAGGAGAGGGGTTCAGTCCAGTTCCGGGCGATAACCAGGTCACCGTCGATGGGGTGGAAGCAGTTGTCACGCAAGCGACAGCGACCACCGTGGATTTCATTGTGCCCGAGTCCGCGTGTCAGCCCAAGCGACCAGTGGAGGTTCAGGTCACCGTCGCCGCAGAAGTGACCAATACGGCTGAAGTTACGGCCCGCGCGGCCGACCTCCTGAGTATGGAGGTAGGAGATCACGTGGTCCTGAGCGACCCCTCGGACCTGTGCCTCCAATTCGACGAGAGCGCGGCTGCCGAGCGATACATCGTTGGCGTGCAGTCGGTCTCGGAGGCAACTGAGAGCCTCACCGAAGTTCGCGTCTCCTCGTCAGCGGCCCCTGCGGCCCAGGTGGAGCGGCAGCTGCCGCCTACCGTGCCGTCAATGCCTGCGCTTGGTCTCTCGCTATCCGAGGCAGAGGTGCAAGAGCTGGCCAGATGGGACGAACATCGGCGGGCGGAAATCGCCTTCCGAGAGCGTTCGCGTCCGATCCTGGCCCCGCTCTTTCGGGCGGCCGCAAGCCGAACCCTTCTGCCTGCGCGAACGAGTCCGGCGACGATCGCAGGGGACGTACCCGTGGGCACTCAGCTCACCCTTCGGTTTCCGGGATTCGACACCAGTTCGTGTATGGACTTCACCGATATCGAGGTCGTCGTACGAAAGGTGAGCGCGCGTGCCATCATGGTCGAGGATCTGGCGAACCCAGCAGGGGGCTTTGTCGCCGCCGATTTCGATGACCTAGGAGACGACTTTGATTCCACGATATATGACGGCAACGTCGATACTTCTCGGTGCCCCTTCGGACATCGATGGGAACGACCGCATCGTCGTCGTGATCACCCAAGAGGTGAACAAGCTGCTCACGGGCAGTCCGCTCGCTTTCCTATCCTCGGCCAATCTGCTTCCGATCACGAGCTGTCCAGCAAGTAATGAGGGCGAGTACTACTGGTCGCGGTCCCCCGATCCGATGGGTGTGCACAGGGCTGGCAAATACACCTTAGAACGGGCGCGGCTCGATGGTCGCACGCTTCTCGCGCACGAGTTCGCGCATATCATTCAGGAGTCAAGACGCATGATGGCCGGTGGTCAGCAGATGGCTTCGTTCATGGCTGAAGGCGGCGCCACTGGAGCCGAGCAGTACAGCGGATTCCTTTTCGAAGGCCGAATGGAGGGCCAGAACTACGACAACACAGTGATCTACTCCACCTTCGGAGGAGATGAGCACCGCTACTATGGTTTCATGGGGGACTTGCTGGCCTACTTCGGATTCGACTTCGACGGCGGAATCAATGCCGGTGCTCCCGAGCAGTGCACCTGGGTAGGGATTCCCGCTTCCAGCCCGTGTACCTCAGTCCGGCTCCAATACGGCCCAACATATTCTCTCGTCCAGCACGCCATCGACTTTTGCGGCGCTCCGTTGGGAGGACCGCAGGCCATATATCGCGCTCTTGTGGACTACGCGGGGGACCCGGGGTTCGCGGCCCTTGAGACAGTGTTCGGGATGCCAGTCTCCCACTTTGCCGCGACCTGGGTGCTGATGTTGTACATCGATGATCGCCAAATGGGACCGGCGCTAACCAAGTTCCAGTTTCCCAACTGGAACCTCCGTAGCCTTGAGGACGCTTGGGCGACTCCCGCTGCGCAGCTGACACCTCGTGCCCGAGGTTTCGCCGATTTCCAAGACGACCTCAGTGTTCGCGGGGGCTCCTTCGCACTCTTCAACCTGAGCGGGGCCGGACGATCGGCAACCGCGATACAGGCCACGGATCAGCAGGGTGAGCCACTTCCCTCCGCTTTCCAGATCTCGATTGTGAGAGTTGAATGACGATTCTCGAGCCCAGAGGGAGCCCTATCTACGCCGGCGCCCCCCCGTCGGCGGAGGTAATACGTACCCCGACGAGCCGGAAAGTGAGCTTGGCGAGCACCGGTATTAGAAGTGACGCCACAATGAGGGGCACGACTAATCCGCCCAGGATCACGCCTAGGGCACCGCCGAGCACCGCTCGAAGAGCCGCATACACGCCCAGGTACGCGGCGAAATGCAGCAGTAGGCCTGCGATCTGACGGAGGCCACCCCCCCCCTTGATGTGAATGGGCGCGCCACCCAGGTAGATCGCCGCGAAGCCCCAGAAAAGCGCGATAGGAATGAGCCAGGTTAGCACCGTAACCTCCATACAAGGGTTTCGTCCCACGAAACCCGACTCGGTGTCGGGTTCGAAGACCTCATTCTACAACTCCCAATCGAAATTGCGAGTCAGATCTATACTCCTACCGTAACGGCCTGCATCTGCACCTCCGCCGTAGGAGACGATCGGGACGGTTGCCTCATGCCTGGAGCCGTGCGACCGGATGTCCACCGCGTATCGAACCGGTCCGCCCAGGTCCCCGAAAACCACCTTCTCCTCGCCAAGAATGAAGATATCACCGATGCGATCGGCGTAGAGGTCAAATATCTCGGCGGCTTCGGTTCTGCGATAGATCTCCTCCACCCCTGAGACTTCACTAAGCAGCGCGAACGCCTCGTCGACTTCGTCGGGATTCTCCAAGTACACGACGCCGGCCCCTCCCAGGTTCTGGTGATGGACCACGTAGCGATCTCTGATGATCGGCACGACCTCACCCGCGATTCCGCTCGAGGTGGTCGGGGGAGCGGCATGTGCGGTTGCCGGGCCACCCCTTAGGGCCGCCGCGAGGCGTCGGACCAAGGAGGCGGTGGCGGCCGCGGCGGCACCGAGGGACCCTCTTCGCGTCGGGGTCATCGCGAGGTCCTTTGTGCGGAGTCGTTTCCAAGGGTGAGGCCGACCCGTTCAACATGTTGGCCGCATACGCATGTTGCAAGAAAATGGGGGAGTGGCTGCGCTCGTGAACAAGAGGTCCTCTTCGCGCGTCACGATCCTCGGGTCCGAATCGTTTGTCAGGTGCAATTCTGACCGCTGCGATCACGACCTAGGCGTGCGATCATGAGCTAGGCGTCGAGCCCTTCTGGGGGCGCACTAAGGAAGGAGCGGAAATGTCCTATCGGTTCCTACAAATGCCATCCAGACCGTCGCGGCGAGCCCCAGTTGTCCTCGCAGTCTTTGGAGCGGTGATTGGGCTCCCGGCGTGCAGTGTGAGTAGTGACCTTCTGGGGCCGGGGGCAGGCCAGGGGATCGAGGGCATTGCGCTTCTGGGGCCACAGTGCCCTGTGCAGAGCGCGTAGGATCCCTGTCCCGATCTCCCGTACGAGGCGTGGGTTGCCGTACGTGACTCCCGAGGGGGGTCCGTGACGCGTTTTCGCACTGGGGAGGATGGACGCTTCCGCGTAGGCCTTCGTCCAGGGCGCTACACTCTCGATCCCGAGTCTGGCAATCCTTTTCCAGTCGCGAGCGAGCAAGACGTGGATGTGCTCGCGGGTGCCTACACGGAGGTCGTGATCAGTTTCGACACCGGAATCCGGTAAGAAGCGCCAAGCTAATCGGAGGGTTCAGGGCCAAACCACCCTCCAACCCACCGAGTATTCGAGCTCACCCCAAGCAATGCGAAGCGTACCGTGGGGAACCTCGCCCTCAGGTTGGGGGATGTCCGGCTCAAGAGTGATGGCAAGGCTTTGGATGGTCTCCGGGAGGACCCGGCTGCGGAGTGGTACTCGTCCAAGGTCGAGGATGCGGTCGTATTCCGTGCCCCACTGTCTGGTCTGCCGATTCACGATGAGAGGTCCGGAGGGGGCATCCCTCACGCCTCACGGTTCGGGTGTGGCAGCAGCCTCCAATTCGAGCAGCCCTACTGCTACCAGCTTCTCACGGATCGCCGGATAGAACTGGGCAAAAACGTGATTGTAGGCGGCCTCATCGCTGTGGCACGAGTAGCAGGGGGCGTCAGGGGGGAAGAGCGGCGCTACCTCCGCGTCGCCGCCAAACCCGTAGAACCCCCACCCACTCTCGTGCACGCCGTCGACCTTCGCATGCACTTCTAGGAGGGAGAGCTCGCCCTGGAAGAAACCGCCGCGGGCTGGGTCGGCCTTGTCTACCGGTCGGGAGCCGGCAAGGACGAACATCGTGCCCTCGGGGAATGACCCGGTCTCCATGAAGCTCTCGTAGGCCCACGGTTGCAGGTACACGTTCAGGAACGTCCCTGGGGGTTCTCCTACGGCCGGAATGGAGGCCGGCTCATTGTAGGTAAGGCCGATCGATGTGCCGGCCAGAACCCAGGCCTCCCAACCATCGGGTCGGACTAGAGAGCCATCCTCAGTGAACTGAGGCATCGGGGTCATTGAGCCATTCTCGGTGCCGGCACTCGAGGTGCGGATCTCTCCACCGCATGCAGCAGTCAGCGCTATCGTGAGGAGAACGGAGCTCTCGAAACGCCAGTCCCATCTGACTCCTCCTGCTTCTACCGTTGTTCCTCGCATCGCGCGTACCCTCCCTTGGCCTGCCGCGGCTGAGGCAAAGTCCAACGCGCGACGGCCTCGGCGCAAGCACTCTATTAACGACGGTTTTGCTGTCATTGACCCGACAGTAGCTTGAGCGCGGTGTCAGAAGGCGACCGGGGCGGGCCGGCAGGCGGAATGGGCTCGCACTGGCGAGTGCCGTCCTCACTACTGCCGAGGAGAGCAAATGTTTAACTCCACTGACCGCCCCACACTCTTGCTCGATCCTGGCCACCTCATGTTCATTCTGCGGGTCGCGCTTGGAGCCATCTTCGTCATGGGAGGTCTGAAGCTGGCGTTCCCCTCAGACGCGCAGGCCCTGGCCACCTCGTACGTGGATCCGGCTAGCGGATGGATCTCTCCGTTTTTCCACCAGCAGATCACGGACCGCCTAGGCCTCGATGTGGTGTCCTTTCTTCGAATCCAGGGGTGGGTCGAGATCGCACTCGGCTTAGTCCTCATTCTGGGCGTGAGAGCTCGAGCGGCTGCGGTGATCGCTGCGATTCTCTTTTGGAGCTTTGCGGCAGCGAATCCAGTGGCTGGCGATGTTCGCCTGAGCCGAGACCTGGCGCTCGGGGGCCTGTGTGTTGTGGTGGCTCTCGCGGGACCCGGTCGCTGGACCGTAGGTCAGCTCAGACAGGACTCTGCGCCTTGGGTTGAGCCACATTGGGAGCTCAGCATGGCGCTGGTCCGCTTAAGCCTTGCGTTCACCCTCCTCACATCCGCGCTGTTCTCCGCCGGTGTGATGGCCAACCATCTGAATAGCACCCTGCCTCCCGTTCTCACCCTAGTGATCGGAGCGTTGCTCGCACTCGGGGTGAGACCCAGATGGGTCGCTGCAGCGGTCATCGTCTGGCTGGCCGTGCTGATCCCCGCCACTCTTATCGAGAATGGTCTTCTGGCAGGATTGGATTCAACCAAGCGTGAGCTTGGCCTCCTCGCGGGAGCGCTCGTCTATACCCTGGGCGGACCTGACCGCTGGGCCCTGTTCGCGGGGCCTGCGAAAGACCCATCAGTGACCGCCAGCTAGCAGTTAGTTGTGGCTAAGCGTATCTGAAGACGTCCCTTGCGCGGGGGTCCAGGTGGGGTTTGAACCGCCATTGATGATGGGGGTCGGAGCGTGATTGCGGACAAAGAAGAGTTCGTTGGGGCTAGTGAGCCCTTCGAGGCTTTTCAGCGGAGTTTCAAGTTCACCTGCCAGGAGTAGCCGAACGAAGCGACGTCGGCTCGACCACCCCCCGCCGTTCGTTCCCTACCAGGCCCCGAATCGAACCCCTCTCGGGGCTCTGGCGCGACGCTCAACAGGGCTGTCCCGAGACCGCCGTCCCGCTCCCCTCTGTCAGCCAGTTGCCGCTTCCTCTCGGCGAGCAGCGTGGGCGGAATGAGGATGTCACGGGCTCGGGGCTCTCTCATCGTGCTGTTCCTCCTCGATTTACGTGATCCCAATCCAGGCGCAGAGAAGACGGTAGTCCTGAGCCGGAAAGTGGGCAAGCGTGGAGGAGACGCGATCCCTCCTACGCATTTCTTCGACCCGCCTACGTAGTCCGACGTACAGAGGGCCGCATCTGGGCCAGGTATCCTGCATCCGTGGCCAAGACGCCATGCACGAAAACCTCGACACAGGGAGGAAATCATGTCGCGCCCAATCATGTGGCTGGCAATCGCGGCGCTGTCGTTGGCGGCTGCAGCGAGCGCCGAAGCGCAGACCGTAACCACCGAGATCCCCGAGGCCATGCGCGTGACCGCGCCTCCTCGGCAGAAGCTGTCCGGCCCCCGGTTCGGATTCACTGCATTCACGGGTGACGTTGCCAAGTTTAGGCAGGCCGTGGACCTGCAGCCTGTGATGAGCCAGTTCGGCTGGCAGTGGGATACACAGGTCGTATCAACCGAAACCGGTAACCAGGCTCTGCTCGAGTGGGTTGCCCTGGCGGGTGGTTTGGAACAGAGCGAGCTGAACCTGTCTCTGTCGTTCTTGGCTGGGCTCCGGTTCGCGAATGGAGTCGAGTTCGGAGTAGGACCGAACATCAACTTCAACCCCGACAACGACGAGCCGACTCGGTCGATGATCGTGGCGGCAGGTGCCACGATGCCGGTCGGAAACCTGTATCTCCCCATCAACCTGGCGGTTGGGATAGCGCAGGGTGGCCCTCGTTTCACGGCCCTCATGGGCTGGGTCATCGGGAGGTGAGTGGGGCAGATCGCAAGCTTCGGGTGTGGGCAGGAGCGGGGGGAGAAGAGAGAGCCCCGCTCCTGCCTGGGCGGGCCGGTTCTCTATTTGACCCTCTGAGGTCCTGCCCGCATTCTTCAGGCTTTGCCGCATCAGTGAGGACACCGCCAGGCAGGGGATATGTCGTCTGCAAAGCGCGCGCCCACCCGGAAGGGGCGCCGAGAGCGGAAGGGTAGAGGAGCAGAGGTCGGCGGGGCGGCATCCTCCAGCTATCCAGGCTTCATCTTACCGACGGCGATGACGCTGGGTCTCGCGGCTCTTTCTTTTTTACCGCGCGTCCAGGCCAATCCTAGCCTCGTAGCGTCCTTCTGGGGCGCGGTCGCCGTCCTCCTGGTCTGGCAGATCGCGCTCTTCCTAAAGCTCAAGGGTGCGGCCGCAGTCCGGTCGATTCGAGTCGAGCTTCGACCGCAGCACTACCTGCAGGCTGTCGTCCAGCTCTCCGTGTTCGCCTACTGGGGTTGGTTCTGGCGCCCGGTGTACGACTTCGCCTGGCTCCTCGTCGCCCAGCTGGCCTTCGCCTACGCGTTCGACATGCTCCTCGCCTGGTCTCGCCGGGAGAGCTACGTGCTGGGGTTCGGACCCTTCCCCATCATCTTTAGCACCAACCTCTTCCTCTGGTTCAGGGACGACTGGTTCTACCTGCAATTCCTGATGGTCGGAGTGGGGTTCCTGGGGAAGGAGTTCGTACGGTGGAACCGAGAGGGCCGACGAAGACACATCTTCAACCCTTCGGCGTTCTCGCTCGGACTCTTTTCGCTGGTGCTAATCGTGGCGGGAGCGAGCGATCTGACCTGGGGCCAAGACATTGCGTCGACGCTGACCCTTGCACCGCGGATCTACCTATTCCTCTTCGCGCTCGGCTTGGTCGTCATGTATTTCTTTTCGATCACGCTCGTTGCGGGGACCTCGGCGGCGGTCCTGTTCGGATTGAGTGCCCTCTACTTCGGGTGGGAGGGGGTTCCCTACTTCCTGGACTCCGAAATCCCGGCCGCAGTGTTTCTCGGGCTGCACCTTCTCGTGACCGATCCATCGACGTCCCCAAAGACGCCGCTAGGTAAGATCGTTTTTGGGGCGGGCTACGGACTCGGTGTCTTCAGTCTCTACGCGCTACTCGGGGCGTATGGGGCACCGACATTCTATGACAAGTTGTTGGTGGTGCCTCTCCTGAATCTGAGCGTTCGCTGGATCGACTGGATGGTCCAACGGGCTGGGGAACGCTATCCGGCCGGCCGTTGGCGCTGGGACTGGGCCTCGAGAGGTCCAAACCTCGCGCATATGGTCATCTGGGTCCTTCTCTTCGGCGCGATGACGCTGACCGGAAAGACGGACGGTAAGCATACGGGGGACAGCCTCCCATTCTGGGAGCAGGCGTGCGAGGAAGGTCGCCGAAACGCCTGTGAGCGGCTCGTCCAGCTCGAGTTGAGCTATTGTGGGGACAACTCTGCATGGGCCTGCAATGAGCTGGGTAGGCACTACCTGGGGGGGGACGTGGTAGCACCGGACACCGAGGCTGCACTGTCCTATTTTTCCAGGTCGTGCGAGCTCAGGTTTCAACCGGCCTGCTTCAATCTCCTGGACCCCGGAACCGTTAGCCAGTCTGTGCCCAAGGTACTCGATCTCAGGCTGCTCCTCCGTGAGGGTGGCCAGAATCTGATGGGGATGTCGGCGCCGGAGCTGTACGCTCGTGCCTGCGAGCATGACTGGGCTTTCGCCTGCAGCGGGGCCGTGGGTTCAACTTGATCGGCCAGCGTCGAGTGTCGTCGAAGAGGGGATCGTGGATCGTGCCCCTTTGCGCGATCACAGGTCTGGCCGCTGGGTCGCCGGCCGATGCGGCCGCGATTATGGGGCCCTTGCAGACAGGGTTTCGGTCCGATGCGTGGTTCCTTGCCGACGACGAGCTTCTCGGCTTCGTAGAGATCCCCGCGGGCCCATTCCTGATGGGCAGCGACCCAATGACCGACCCCCTCGCGTTCGAGAACGAGCGGTGGGCATCGGCGCAGAACCAGGGAACGGTGGACCTCCCTGCCTTCTTCGTCGGTCGCTATGAGGTCACGGTGGCCCAATTTCGGGCCTTTGTCGAGGAAACGGGATTCAGCGTCGACAGCCAGACTCTGACGGGCCCGCCCGACCACCCGGTTGCCTTTGTCTCCTGGCCTGACGCGCTTGCCTACGGGCGATGGTTAGAGGCGACGCTTCGAGAATGGTGGGGAACGCCCCCACCGATCCGTCAACTCCTCTTCGATGGTTGGCGAATCACATTGCCCAGTGAGCCGGAGTGGGAGAAGGCTGCGCGTGGAACCGATGGTCGGGTGTTTCCATGGGGCGCCGAGCCGACACGGGTGCTCGCGAATGTCGGGAGCGGGGGCACGACTCCCGTGGGCAGCTTCGACTGCCCGAACTGTGCGTTCGGTCTCTCGGACATGAGCGGGAATGTCTGGGAGTGGACGCGAAGCCCCTATCAGCCCTACCCGTACACGACTGCGGACGACCGTGACGACCTCAGCGCCGATGCGCTCTGGGTGATGCGTGGTGGGGGTTTCAGTGACACAGATCAGAATGTCCGAGCCGCCGTAAGAGGTGGGGCTGACCCGGGTGTTCGGCGCGAGTTCATCGGATTTCGGATGGTGATCTCTCGCTTCTGATCGCGAACTCGCGAATGGCCCTCTGAGCGTCCCCGAGGGCGGCAGGCGACGCCAATCCCACTCGGTCCAAGAGTCGCTGTAATCGCGGATCGTCGCGTACTGGCTCGAGCCTCGGGTCGACGTTCATCCACGGAATACAGTCGGCCCAGTCCTCCAGCGCCGTCTCCAGCCATTCGAAGGCCGCATCCGGGTCCCCAAGGGCGACGTGCGTAACCGCGATCTCGTAGGCACAGGTATAGATCTCCCGGGCGACCTCCTCGACGTCGCTCAGTAGCGCTCTGGCTTCGGACTCGAGGCCGGCCTTGGCGTAACCGTACGCCAGGAAGGCCTTAAGCATGAGTACATCCTCCAGCCGGACTCCCTCCTCAAGCTCCGCGATCCCCTCTTCGAACGCCCCGGTCTCCACCAACGGGAGTCCCAGCTGGGCGTGACCGAACGCGCTGGAGGCATCCAACTCCAGCGCCAGTCTGCCCTCCTCGATAGCCTCCTCATATCGCTGCGCGATAAGAAGTATCCACTGGGAACCGCTGACGCTGACGTAGGGAACGATCGACTGCGGGTCGAGCTCCTTGGCTCGCGACACATGGCTCATCGCCTCATCCGTACGACCCTGGCTGGCCAGGTAGGAGGCGTACGCTAGATGCGCCTCAACGGAATTCGGGTTCAGATCGAGGGCGATCAAGAGCTCCCGCTCCGCAGCGTTCCAATCCCAGTCAAAGAAGAGATGCACATACCCTAGCCAGGCATGGGCTTCAGAGATCGCGTCATCGAGCTCGATCGCCCGTAGGGCCGCTGCCCTAGCCTCGGGCATTGCTATGAGTGGGGGGATGAACTGGAAAGCCGAAAGGTGGGTGTAGGCGAATGCCTTCCCCGCGTAAGCCGGCGCATAGCGCGGGTCCCGCGCTATGGCCTGATCGAAGTAGTCGATGGCTTCTTCGAGCCCGTCCTGCGACAGCTGGTTCGCGTAGAATCGACCCTGTAAGGTGAGTTGATACGCGTCGGGATCGACCGGTCCCGCCTCGCCCAGCCTGGCTTCGGCCTCCGGGGTCAGCGCTGCCTGGATCTGACCCCCGATGGTGCGAGCCATCTCGCCCTGTAGCGCCAAGACATCGCTGAGGTCTCTCTCGTAGTCCTCGGCCCAGAGATTGCTGTTCGAGCCCGCGTGAATGAGTCGGGCCGATAGCCGAACGCGGCCCCCTGAGCTCACGGCCGAGCCTTCGACGACCCCGTCCACGTTGAGCTCGGAAGCGATCTGTTGAAGCGTCAAGCCGGACTCCTTGTACGCCATCACCGATGTTCGAGCGATGACGTTCAATGTCCCGAGCTTGGCCAACTCGCCGATCAGTGCGTCCGTCATCCCATCCACGAAGTACTCCTGCTCCGGGTCGCCCGAGAAGCTCGTGAAGGGAAGAACAGCGATCGATTCGATCGAAGCTGCTTCTGCCACACTGGCGAAAGGGGGGCGAACGTTGTTGAGCCCGTACGCCAGGAGGAGGAGCAGACCGGCGGCCGCGACCGCCACAACGCCCCGCGCGAGCTTCCGACGGCCGCGTCGGCCAGCGACGGGAGAGTCTCCCAGCTGCGCGTGTACCTCGACGGTCGTCAGTGCCGCCTGAACCTCGCCGGCGGTCTGGTACCGCTCACCCGGCTGCTTGGCGAGGCAGCGCAGGATGATGGATCGCAGCGCAGGAGAAACCGACTCTGCCAGCGGCGGTGAAGATTCCAATATCGCGTAGGTGAGGGCGTGTCCCGTCTCCTTGAACGGTTGCGAGCCCGTGACCATCTCGTAGAGGACGACGCCCAGGCTCCAGAGGTCGCTTCGAGCATCTGCGGGCTCGCCGCGGATCACCTCGGGCGGCATGTAGGCGGGTGTGCCCACGATGGAACCTGCCTCGGTCAGCTGCGTCCGGCCGGCTCCGGACTCTGCCGAGGCAGAGGGCACCGCCAGGCCGAAATCTAGAACCTTTGCGCGGCCGTCCGGGGTGATCATCACGTTGGCGCTCTTCATGTCACGGTGCGTGAGTCCACGCTCGTGCGCATGAGCCAGCGCATCCGCGATCTGCGCCCCGTAGCGAGACACTGCGTCGACCGAGATCGGGCGCTCGCGGATCAGTTCGTCCAGCGTCCGTCCCGGCACGTACTCCATGGCGATCTAGGTCTGGCCCGCAGCTTCGCCGACCTGATAGATCGTGCAGATGTTTGGATGATTCAGCCTGGAAAGCGCCAACGCCTCCTCACGGAAGCGCCTCCGGGCCGTTTCGTCGGCCAACGCTCCAGGAGGCAAGACCTTGAGCACGACTTCACGGTCCAGGGTCTCGTCATGCGCCCTGTACACGACGCCCATGGCTCCGGCGCCGATCTGCTCCCGGACGTGAAACTGACCGAGTGTCGTTCCGATCATGGGAGATACCGCCCGATGGCCTAATCCTGCGGGATCATGACGTGGGCGACCTCCGTCCCGGCCCACATCAGCCACGGCCCGTCGTCCCTCTCCTCAGTCGAAAGGCCTGTCGTGGCTTCGGTCGCTCCTGGAATCAGGATCGTAACGATCAACTGGGCGTTGTCTCGATTCCGGCTGGTGAGTAGGTACTCAGTGCCCCCATTATTGACATCCATCTGCCCCGACTTGATCTCGGCGTCCAAGATCTCTGCCGCTTCGTCGTTCGACGTGCCTTCACGCCGCAGTGAAAAGTACCTATCGAACATCGCATCCAGGTCTCGATGGTGACACTGTGCGAAGAACCGCGGGAGATGGGAGATCAGTCTGCAGATCATCTCGTTTGAGCCCTGACGGAGCACGGTGCCCTGGCCGGGCTCTGCGTAGTGTCTAGCCGTGGCCTGACTCCGAAGAGCTTCGGGGAGCGGCGACAGGGCCTGCTCGATCAGCTCCTGGTTGTCTTGGGCCGACACCGGCGCAGCCGCGAGGAGGGAGGCGAGCATGGCGATTAAGAAGGACGCGCGAGTCATGGCTTCCTCCATCTAGGACGGCTGGATTCCTCATTACACGTTGGACCGGCGCGACCAGGGAGGCAAGGAGCCGAGACCGTCCGATGCCGGTTGCCCCTGGTCGAAAGCTGCAAACGAGGACGAGACGTTCAGGAGCGCGGATGAGCTGAGAGCCATTTAGGGAGAGGCCGACGCCCTTTCGGGGGGCGAGACCATCGCGTACTGCCGCATCGGAGAGAGGTCCAGCCACACATGGTTCGTGCTCAGGGAGCTCCTGGGTATCCCGGATGTGCGCAACTATGATGGATCTTGGACCGAGTACGGGTCGATGGTGGCGGTACCCGTAGAGCTGGGGGCATAAGGCCGGGCCGACGAGGTACTCGGCGGAGGGCGGTGGCGGCCGGCCGGAGACATCTGCGGCTTCAGCTCGTCTCTTACCTCCCGGCTCGAGTCCCAGGTCTCGGAAGGAGCGATAAATAGGCCGGCCCGCCGGGCGCGCTCCCCCAGAGCTTGGTTGCTCGTCCACCGCACTAGGGGGGCCGCGAGGACGAGACCGAGGAAGATCGGCGTCAGCCACAGGAAGAAGGCCCAGCTCGAATAGACGGTCGTCGCACCCCAGCTCAAGCCCACGACTGTGATCCCAACCGTTTCGCGCGCGGCCGCCGCCCAGGATAGGCTGCTGCCTCTGCGGGTACGGCCGTCCCACGACACCTGCTGCCCGGCCAGGATACCGAGCACGAAGCGGGTATGGTAGATCATGAGGACCGGGGCGACCGCTACCGCAAAGATGGCCTCGAGAAGTCCGCTAGCGATGAGCCGTCCCGGCCCGCCGAAGGACGTCCGGTGTCGGAGGAGCGCGAGCACCAATCCGAATCCCTTGGGCACGAACAGCAGCGCCGCGGTGACTCCCAGCAGCGGTAGAAGGGGGTGCCCGATCGCGAGGGGCGATGCCGAAACGAGCGGAAGTCCGTCTGTGACAAATGGGGCAGATCCGGCTTCAGCGAGAACCACATAGGCTGTGCTGGCCAAAAGCATGAAAAGCCAAAGCACGGACGAGATGTACCCCATGGCACCCATGAGGAAATGGACGCGGCTCAGCGGGTGCAGGCCTCGCGTCCTGAGGAGCCTCAGGTGTTGGAGGCTGCCCTGGGCCCACCGTCGATCCCTTCTTGCATAGTCCGGGATGTTCCCCGGTACCTCCTCGAAGCTGCCCCCGATCCAGGGGACCAGAAGGACCTGCCAGCCCGCTCGCCGGAGAAGAGCGGCTTCGACGAAATCATGACTCAAGACCTCGCCGCCGAGTGGAGGGTTTCCAGGTAGTACCGGGAGCCGGCAGTGTTGTCTAAAGGGCCTCAATCTCACGATCGCGTTGTGCCCCCAGTAATTGGCTGTCTCGCCCTGCCAGAAGCTCTGGCCGGTGGCGAGCAACGGGCTATAGAGGCACGCCGCGAACTGGAGAAGTCGGCCGAAGAGTGTGTCCTGTCGGGCAGGAAGGGGGACCGTCTGTAAGAGTCCGGCTTCGGGGTTGGCCTCCATCATCCGCACAAGTTCGAGCAATGCACCGCCCGTCATCGTGCTATCCGCATCCAGAACGACCATGAAGTCGTAACGGTCTCCCCAACGTTCACAGAAGTCGGCCAGATTACCTGATTTCCGCTTGTAATTCCGTTGCCGGCGCCGATAGGTCAGCCGCTCGGGGTTGGCGACTCGACCTCGGAGGTCCTCCCACGCCAGTTCCTCCCACTCGATGATGGCAGGATCGGTCGTATCGCTAAGAAGGAAGGTGTCGAACGATTCGCCCTCCCCGGTACGGGCGAGGGACCCTAGCGTGGCCGCGAGTCCACTCATCACGCGTTCCGGGTCTTCATTGTGTGCGGGCATGACGAGAGCCGTCCGGCTTCCAATCAGCGCGCTGCCCGTATCGGAGGGTGTCACCCGCCTGAGGGTCAGGGGGTCTCTTCGCAGCAGCTGCAGCGGGAATCCGATGGCTGCGTTCCAGAAGGTGATGGAAATCCAACCGAAGGTTGGAACGAACAGGACCAGGATGACGATTTCGATCGCGCTGATACCTGAGGCGTTGACGATACCGAGCATCATCCAACTCCCCACCGCTGCCGTCGCCGCAACGAGCCCGAAGAACAGCCACCGCCTCAACCCCAGGAGCCCGACCCGGATGGGCCCGGGTCCCGGCGCGCCTACATGAGCCGGCCCTTTCCCATTCGCGCTACTCATTGCGGCCGGCGATCCACAGGTAGCTCCAGGTCTCACTCACCGGGCGTCCGGACACTTCGAGGAAGAGCCTCATGTCAGCAGGCTGCCCTCTCTCGGGTCGCAACGTAAACGTCGCCCGATGGCCGAGCCCCTCAGGTAGGCGCTGCACGATCGGTTCGGTGACCTCGCCGGAAGATGTAAAGAGGGAACCAATGACAGGGTTCACTGAGTCCAGGGCTTCCAGCTCGCCACCGCCGAAGTCGACGATGAAACGACGCGGACTTCCGGGCCCTGAAGGTTGCCCCGGCAAGGCGTCAGAACCGATTCGCATCCGATCCACCTGCCCCAGTGTCTGTTCCTCGAGCCGATCGTCGAAGGTGGCTAGACGGTAGCGATACGTCCGTTCGTCCCCTGCCCGGAAGGGTTCATCGGGGGCCCAATACGCGGCGATGTTATCATTGAATTCGGAAGGCGAGGGAAGCTCCAACAGCTCCACCCCCCCCGGTCCCCAGTCCCCCCCTCCAACGGCCACCCACTCGCTGGGGCGTTTATGGTATTGCGCCTCCAGGTCGAGGTAGCTTTCGAAGCTCCGGTCTCGCTGAACGAGCCCGAATCCTGTGGGCTCCACGTCGCGCAGAGAGGTGACCTGAACGCCCTCCCGGTTACTCAGCGGTCGCCAGATCCACTCACCCTTGGACGTATGCATCAAAAGGCCGTCGGAGTCATGCACCTGGGGACGGTAATCGTCGAAGCGCGGGGACTTGTTCGGGCCGTACAAGAACATGCTGGTAAGGGGCGCCACCCCGAGTTTGCCGATATCGTGGCGGGCGAAGAGCCTGGCGTCGACCGAGAGGCTGGTAGGAGCGCCCGGTTCGAGATCGAAGCGGTACGCCCCAGCTACCGACGGGCCCTCGAGCAGCGCGAAGAAGGTCAGTGTGTTCGCATCCGGTTTCGGCTTCAGCAGCCAAAAGGCTCGGAAGTCGGGGAATTCCTCGCCTCCCTCTTCTGCTACATCCACCGCCAGGCCTCGGGACGAGAGACCATACGCGTGCCCACGCCCAAGTAGCCGGAAGTAGGATGCACCAAGGAAGACGACGACTTCGTCCTTGCTGGTCTCACTATTGAGCGGGTAGTGTATCCGAAACCCCGCGTACCCGGCGGCGGTAGAGGCCGAGGCGGCCGCGCGCGCGGCGGTGCGCGTCGCACCAGCGGAGGCGCCGCGGTACTCGAAGAGAGTCTCGTCGAACGCGAGCTCAGTAATCTGCCCGTCGTGTACCAAGTGGATGCGTACGGGATCGGGGTAGAGGAAGCCCGGGTGGAAGAGCTGCACTTCGAAGGGTGACTCTTCCCGCCAGAGGGCCGCGTCTGCGCGGAAGTTTATCGCCCGGTACTCATCGTAGGTGAGGTTTGTCAGTGCCCTGGGGAGTCGGTAGCGTGGCGGCGCGTATTCGGCGCGGGCCAGGGCGCGGGCGAGCTCGATAAGGTCATCGAAGAGGGTGGTTGCCGTAAGCGGTTGGTCCAGGGCCGCTCGGGGGGCGTCAAACCCTATCCCGTCGAGCCGCGCCCGGCCGCCCTCGGGCGTGGAATCGCATGAGGCAATCAGCATGAGCATGACTGCAAGAGGCGCGACTAGATGACGGACCCGCATGTCGCTTCGACTCCCCCGTCTCGATGAAGGTGCGAGAATGTGTCGATGGACCGGCCGCCAGCTCCAAAGCGGCGAGGAGGTTCAGGTGACAGAACCTGCAGGCAGCCGATCGTGGTAAAGCGGATCCTGAGGTTGCTGGCCGCCATGCTGGTTGTCAATGGTCTCCTCCTCTCGGCTCAGTGGCTCTTCCTACCGGTGGGAGGGGTGCGCTGGATAGCGCTCGAGGCGGGGTTCGTCGTCGGTCTATTCCTCCTACTGCCAAGGAAGCAGTGGAGCTGGGTGGTCGCTCTTGGGTCCGCGGTCGTAATCGTGGTTCTGAGCTTCCTGTCCTTCTCCGACGCGGCAACGCGGGTGATCCTGGCCCGCCCTCTGAACCTCTATCTCGACCTCCCGCTGGCCAGCTCGGTCTTCGATCTCCTCGTCGGCACTCTCGGTTCGCCCTTCGCGATCGCTGTCGTAGTCCTAGCCGGCCTCTTCCTCGTAGGGATCATTGGGCTGGTTACAGTTCTGCTGAGGCCCGATCCCACCCAGGGGTTCATATGGTTTAGCCGATCATCACATGGCATCGATGGGCCCGACTGGTCGGCCGACCGGGTGGCGGGAGTTGCACTGATGGCGCCCTTGATGGTCTGGCTGGCTGGTCCTTACCTGACTGTCGTGGAACTCCCAGCCCTTCCTCCGCGGCTGGGGACGCCCGCCGTCGACCTGGTAAGGGACCAAAACATCCGGCTGCGAGAGACCCTGATCGAACGAGACCAATTCGAAGCGGATCTTGCACGCACCCCAGGGGACTACCCGGAGATCTACGGACTGCTGGCGAAGTTGGAGGGTCGAGACGTCGTGCTGGCCTTCATCGAGTCGTACGGAGTGTCCGTCGTGGATGACGCCAGGTACGCTCCCGTCGTCCTGCCCCGTCTTGACGACCTCGGCCGTCGCATGGACGAAGCCGGCCTTTTCGTCGCTTCCGGGACATTGGTCGCACCGACACAGGGAGGGCAGTCGTGGTTCTCCCACGGTTCGCTACTCAGCGGGCTCTGGCTCGATAATCAGCTCCGATACGAACTCCTACTGGCGAGCGGCCGGGAAACACTCATCGATGATTTTGGCCGTGCCGGGTATCGGACGGTGGCGCTCATGCCTGCCATCACCTTCGCGTGGCCGGAGGGGCGGCAATTCGGGTACGACGAAGTTTACGCATGGCGGGACATCTCCTATGCGGGGCCACCTTTCAACTGGGTGACTATGCCTGATCAGTTCACCTGGTCGTTCCTGGAGCACAGCATCCGCCACAGAGACGCTGGGGTCCCTGACAGCGCCTTGGACGAGCGCCCGCTCTTGCTTGAGGTGGGCCTGATCAGTAGCCATGCGCCGTGGACACCGATCCTTCCGGTGCTGGAGAACTGGGAAGACATCGGCGATGGGCAGGTGTTCTCCCAGTGGGCCGAGGCCGGCGAGCGACCGGAGGAGCTGTGGCTCGATAGCGAACGAGTGCGAGATCAATTCGCGCTTTCGGTGGACTATGCCGTGAACGCCATGACAGCATACGCCGAGCGGTACGTGGACGATGACATCCTGCTCATCGCGATGGGTGATCATCAGCCCGCGCCGTTGATCACGGGCGACGGAGCCAGCTGGGAAGTGCCAGTACACGTCATCAGCGGGGACCCGGAACTCGTAAGACCATTCCTGGAATGGGGCTTCGCGCCCGGAGGCGTTCCAAGTCGTGAACACCCGGAGCGCGGAATGGATGCCTTTCGCGACTGGTTCGTGAACGCCTTCAGTGCGGAGAGCGCCTCGCCGGACTCGGGGCCCTGTGCTCAGGAGGCATGCGCACGCCGGAATGAGGGGACAAAGTGACAGGCCGCGAGCCGGGGGCGTTCGAGGGTGGTTCCAAGTCGTTCGAGCGATATGGCACGGGCGCGCGGCTCTTCCACTGGGTCATCGCGCTCTTGGTCATCGTTCAGATACCGGCAGGTATCGCTATGACGAGCGAGCCTCTGCTGGGCGTCGCCGACCCGCTTTTCATCCTCCACAAGGGGACGGGCAGCCTTCTACTGGTCCTGGTGGTCGCGCGCATCGTCTGGCGGTTTACACATCGGCCGCCTCGCTTCCCAGATTTCATGCCGGGGCTCGAACAGCGGATTGCGAGTTCGACCCACATCGTCATCTACCTGCTGCTCCTTGTCATGGTTGTGAGCGGTTACGTCCGGACGATCGGCGACGGGTTTCCCATCGAGCTGTTGGACGCTTTGGGTATCCCACCCCTCATCCCCCCGATGCCTGAGCTGGCCCAGGTCATGCTCGTCGTTCACCAATTCACCGTCATTGCGCTGATCGGGCTCGTCGCTGTCCATGTCAGCGCGGTCCTGCGGCATCAACTCATCGAGCGGAATCCAGTGTTGTCTCGCATGTGGCCTCCTTTTTCACGAGGGCGAGAGCGGTGAGGACATGCTCGACTGGTTGGGACTGATCCGGTCACTGGCGATCTACTGGCGCCCGGGTCGACGGAGAGGGCTAAAGCGCCTCTACCGCCCGATGGTCGGTCCGGGCGACCTCGTTTTCGACGTCGGGGCACACCTGGGCGACCGCTCGGCCGCGTTCGCCGCCCTCGGTGCACGGGTGGTGGCGCTAGAGCCCCAACCACGACTGCTTCCCTGGCTCCGTCGCCTGGTGGGCGGTGACGAACGTATCACCGTACGTGGCGAGGCCGTCGGCCGATCCGTTGGCAGAGCCAGCCTCTCGATCAGCCGCCGCACACCTACGGTTTCCACTCTGGCGGACGGGTGGCGCAAGAAGCTGTCGGAGGATAATCCGGGGTTTCGCTCAGTCCGTTGGGACCGGGTTGAGGAGGTCCCGGTCACGACACTCGACGGGCTGATCGCGGAATTTGGAGTCCCGAGGTTCTGCAAGATCGATGTCGAAGGGTATGAGGCCGAGGCTCTGGCAGGGCTCAGTGAGCCGCTGGAGGGGGTATCGGTCGAATTCGTTTCAGGAGGGTTGGAGGTGGCGATCGCCTGCGTGAGGCGCCTGGAAGAGCTCGGAGTCTACGAATACAACGCAGTGCCGGGAGAACGAAGAGATTTCGCCTTCGAGAGGTGGGTGACCTCCGGTCAGATCATGGAGTGGCTGGAGGCGGGCGCCGACGGCGTGTCTTCCGGGGACCTATACGCGCGCCGGTTTAGCTATCGCGAGCGGGGCCGGTCCGCGTCTGCGGACTGTTCGGACGCGGGAGACCGGGATGCCCTCCATGGGTGAGCACGTCCTCCCCACCTGGCATTCGCTTAGCGCACGGGAGATTGCAGCCTTCGTCGAGCGCGATCCGGTGGTGGTCCTTCCTCTCGCCTCGATTGAGCAGCACGGTCCCCACCTTCCCCTTTCCACGGATCTCGAGATCGGATTGGGGATCCTTCGGTATGCGTTCCGCAAGCTTCCCACCGACTTTCCCGCTTGTGCGCTTCCCTCACAGTGGGTGGGTGCGAGTACGGAGCACCTGAGCTTTCCCGGGACTCTAAGCATCGACCCAGACCTGTTGACGACGATGGTTGTCGAGCTTGGTCGTGGGCTCTCCGACTCGGGGGTCCGACGACTGGTTCTGAGCAACAGCCACGGCGGGAATCGCGGCGCCCTGGATGCGGCAGGGCTTCGCCTGCGTCGGGAAGAGGGCCTGTTGGTCGTGAAAGCGAGCCACGGACTCTTCCCACCCCCCGAAACTGTCGACCTTCCGGAGTCCGAGTGGCGGGACGGGATTCACGGCGGGGCGATCGAGACCTCCATGATGCTGTACCTGCGACCGGAGCTGGTCCACAGGGAGGAGTTCCGGAACGGCGCTTCGCTCGCGGAGGAACTCGCAAGGGATTTACGACGACTCGGCCCTGAGACGGACGCCTCGTTCTCATGGCTAGCGGAGGACCTGAACCCCGCCGGGGTGGTCGGCGATCCCCGCCTAGCGAATGAGGAACAGGGGAGACGCCTCGTGGAGTACTATGGCAGCGCGCTGGCGGAGGTTATCCAGGATGCGCGCGCCTTCCCACTGGAACGATTGAGTTAGAAAGGATGAGCTAGATGGGAGGCTTTTCGCGACTCATGCCCGTCGCGGGGTTCTTCGAGAGCATCTCCTCGAGCCAGTGTCCGGCTCTATGCACCTTGGCTCTGACGTAGGGAAGATTGTGGCGATTGAGCGTCCCATGGAGGGGCTCCCGCTCGACGACCTCGATTCCGCCTCGCTGCAGTGCCCGCACCTTGTCCGGATTGTTCGTCAGAAGCTGGACTCGGCCGATCCCGAGATTCTTGAGCATCTGGACGGCGACCTCGTACGTCCGCTCGTCGGCTCCGAATCCTAGGATGCAATCGGCGTCGACGGTATCCAGACCGTCCTCCTGTAAGGCGTAGGCTCTCAGCTTGTTTCCCAGCCCAATCCCTCGTCCTTCCTGCGCGAGGTAGAGGAGCACCCCGCCTCCTCGCGCTGCGAAGACGCGGAGACTTCCGCGCAGCTGTTCCCCACAATCGCACTTGAGGCTACCAAAGAGGTCTCCTGTGAGACATGCCGAGTGAAGACGGGCCGGCACCGGGTCAGGCCATTCCTCGGGTTCGCCAATCAGAATCGCGACGTGCTCGAACAGACCTCCGGCTTCTCGGAAGAGCACCACCCGAGCGTCCTCCGCTTCTTCGAGGGGCACCGGAGCCTCGGTTACGCGAGCGACATCCAGGCCCGGCCCGGAGGACATGGCCTCGATATCCTCCGACGTGACCTCGAGAACGGCCCCATCGCTCATTGACTCCGCGAGAGCCAGGCGTCCTTCGGTATCCACCGCGGCGCACACGACTGCCGGGAGGAGCCGTCCGATGCGGGCGAGGGTAAGGGCCGCAGCCTCTGCCTCCGAGGCGTCCCGCAAGTCGACCGTCTGTGAGCGATACTTGCCGACGGAGGTGGACAGCCGCAGGATCCCCGAAGCGGTGGCGTCTGCTGGGAGGCCCAGGCTCAGGGAGGGTGTCCGGTCGCCGTTCGGGCTCGGGAGGGCGGGAGCCCCGCCATTCGAAGAGGTGCTTCCCGGCGCGGTGACCAGACCCATCGCTCGAGCCCGGGAATCTGTCAACGCCAGGCGCAGCGGCACCGGGGCCAGGCGCCGAAGCTCCTCGACGATAGGGCCGTCCAGACCCTCCACCGCCGCAACTAAGACGGCGCTCTGCTTAGGCTCTGGACTCGGAGCCGTCACGTATAGCGGCCGCCCGCGCATGAGATCGAACAGCCCACGTTCTGCCTTGTGCATCCTCAAACCAGCGGTTCTAGGTCCGTAAAGGAGTCTCTTGTCCACCCCTATCGACGAGCACACAGCGTGGGATCTCGTCCGGAAGCTGCCGCGAGGCCCGGTCGAGGGCGTCACCTCACACCGCGTACATCATGATCCCGATCCGGGAGCCTGGCTGCAAGTGCACCCTTCTGGCAACTGGGACCTATCCGGTACACCTACAGCCGCCGCAAGTGGCCTCCTGGACCTCTTTATTCCGCTGCAACTCCAGCTAAGATTGGTGATCGCTCAGGTTGGGCAGAGCCTCGATGGTCGGATCGCGACCGTCACCGGCCGGTCGCACTACATCACCGGTCCGGCGGACATCCGCCGACTTCACCGCCTGCGGGCGCTCATGGATGCGGTCCTTGTCGGGGCAGGCACAATCGCCTCTGATGATCCCAGCCTCACCGTCCGAGAAGTCGAGGGAGACAATCCTGTGCGGGTCGTGCTAGATCCGTCGGGACGGCTTCCCCGTGGCAGCAAGGTGTTCTGTGACGGGCGCGCCCCGACCCTCCGCATGCGAGCTCTCCCCGAGAGTAGCGCGGCGACCCCGGGCGAGACAGGCGAAACCGACGTCCTGTGGCTGCCTGCCACCGACTCCGGCCGCTTCGATCCGAGGACTGTCCTGGGCGCGCTGCAAGACGCAGGACTCCGCCGGGTGCTCGTGGAGGGCGGAGCCGCGACCATCTCGAGCTTCCTCCAGGCCGGGGTTCTAGACCGCATGCACGTCACGGTCGCTCCGATACTGATCGGGGCCGGTTACCCGGCTCTGGAGTTGGATCCGATCGACCGACTGGACCAAGCCCTACGACCCCAGGTTCGGCAATTCCGTCTTGGCGACGACACGGTGTTTGACCTCCAGTTCCGGTGACTGCAGTTGTCGAGAGCTGCGCCCGGTCGTGGTGCTCAAGCGGAGATGGAGGGCAGCGCCAGGAGGTCGAAGTGTCCTACCTGGAGGCCAAAGTCAGCGGCCCAAACGCTCCGCTTCCTTCGCTCGGCCCAAGCTCGTATGTGGTGGGCGTCCTCGGGCCGCTGCTCCGAAGCGGCCATCTCCCACCCTTCGATCAGCGCTGCCACGAGCTCCGCGTCCTGGCGCCCGAGTCGCCACGGGCTCGCCGCGCTCCAGGTTTCGTAGCCCGCGTCGCGAAATAAGGCTTCTGCCACGGGTGTCGCGTCGGGGCCCAAGGCGGGACCTAACCCCTTGTCGCGGTGCTGATGCAGGTTCACGGCGTCGCGGACCAGCTCATCCCTCGGGTCCCCGTCCTCTTCGCCTCCGATACCGTCGTTGGCCCAACTGATTCCACCGTCGTAGTTGAGGGTGAAGAGGATCCCGCAACCCGCGGAGCAACAGGCGAACGTCAGCTCCTGGAGCCAGCGCTCCGACACGAGGTCGAGCAGGGCGGACGCCGTAACCAGGTGAGCAGTACGGACCCGCTCTAGGCCCTCATCGGCCAGTTCTCCCGCGATTCGGGTCAGGGTGACACCCACCCTAGGTGCAGCCGCTTGGGAAAGGAGCACCGGATCCCGGTCCAAGAGTGTCCATTCCTGCGGAATGGATAGCCGCGGGCTGAGGTACCGAAGACTCGAACCCGTCCCGCTTCCCAGATCCAGAATCCGGGTCCATCCGAGGGCACGCCATCGGTCGTCGAGAGGAGACAGGAGTGCGGCGTGGCGCGCCAAGTGATCCGCGGGCTCTCTTAGCGCCAACCAAGCGGCGTCGAAGGACGGGTTCACGCCCGCTCCGGAGTCAGCGACAGGATGGTGTCGGCGAACTGCCTAGCCTGTTGATCCCAATCGGGAAGAGTCTCCGCGTGGTCTCGGGCCGCCGCTGCGAGTTCCGCTCTGCGTCTGGTGATGGAGCCGCTGACGCCTGAATCTCCGTTCGGGGCCGAGTCGGTCAGTAGGGACGCGATCGCTTCGGCGAGCGCTTGATGGTGACCCGGCCGTACCAGGATTCCTGCATTCCAGGGAACCGTGTAAGGGATCGCCCCCCCGGTGGTGCTGATCACGGGGAGGCCCCGGGATAGCGCTTCGGCAATCGCTATTCCAAACCCCTCGTAGTGAGAGGGGAGGACAAAGACCGAGGCTCGGTCGTACAGCTGCTCCAACTCTGCCTCTCCACACTCCCCTACGAAGTGAACGCGCTCGTCGAGTCCCTCTTCCTTTGTCAGCTGCCGTACCGCGTCGGCGAAGCCGGAATCCCTGTTGAGGCTACCTGCCAGGACGCAAGTCCACGAGTGCTCTCTGAGGAGGGCCAGCGCCTGCACCAGGGTATCTTGTCCTTTTCGAGGGATGATGGAGCCCACGCAGAGGAGTCGCGCCGGTTCGCCGGAATCTGGTCCCCTAGCCGGTGGTGCCGGCTCGATACCGGGCTCAACCGCCCGGATCAGCGCGCTAGGCACGCCAAGCCGTTCAACGCGGGAGGCGGTGAAGCCGCTCGTCACAATCACACCGAGACAGCTGGCGAGGGCCTCCACCTCCCGTAGTCGCAAACTACGTATTAGTATTTTGTTAATTCTTGTTTCTTCAGAAGTAAGATGATGTATCAACCCCAACGGTCGGAGTCGATTGGAGTGTGCCGACAGGGAAGGGGAGGCTGCCGGCAAGGCGAGGCTATCGACGAGGACTCGGACGCCGTCCGGGAGGGTGGCGAGGGCCCCTACGACACTCTCGCCGGCCTCTTCGTCCGCATCCGGGAAGCTCCCTTCAAGACCATGCACCGTCACTGTCCACCCCTGGCGCCGCAGGCCGTCGACCATGCGGGAGTTGTAGAGGTACCCCCCCGTGCGCTGGTCGAGCGGTCCGGGTAGGAGAAGGTGCAATTCAGGACCAGAGCTCACACGGTGCCCTCGTAGCTCCCCCAAGCAACGTGCGACTCTCGCAGGGTGACGCAGATCGACGTCAAGCCCTGCGCTCCAGCGCCTAGCGCTCCTTCGCGGACCGCCTTGGCAAGTCGCTTGAAGATCTCGTGCGCGAGAAACTCGGTCGTCGTGTTCCGGCCCTTGAAATCTGAATCGTCGTCAAGGTTTCGATAGTTGAGCGCCTCCAATACCGATTTCAGCGCATCGCCGGCCAGTCCGATATCGACGACCAACCCCTCTTTGTCCAACTCCGGGCGACGGAAGGTCGCGTCCACGACATACGTCGCGCCATGAAGGCTCTGCGCAGGACCGAAGGTCTCACCCCTGAAGCTATGAGCAATCATGAAATGGTCGCGCACGTTCAGGCTAAACAAAGGGAGATCCTCCTAGTAGCGGATGCGGTGGCAGAGCTCGTCGCCCGGATCTTCGCTTAACTGGGACATCACCTCGGGAAGATCCTCGAAATCGCTCTCTCCGGTGACGAGAACGTCCAGCGTCGGATCTCGAAGGAGACCCAGCGCCAACTCTATCCTGCGACCGGTGGTCCACTGTTGTGCTCTTGAGGGAGGGAGCTGGCCCACCTGACTGCTCTTCAGGGTGAGCCGTCGCGAGTGGAAGGCCTCCCCTAGCGGAAGACAGACCGATTGGTCTCCGAACCAACTGACCTCGACCACGGTTCCCCCGCTGCCCGCGCTCGCAAGCGCACTGAGGAGCCCGGCGGGGCGTCCACTGGCGTGAAACACGACGTCCGCGCTCGCCTCGACCGGGGCAGTGGTGCTGAAGGGCACGCCTAGTCGAGAGGCCGGCGCGGCGCGGGACGGGTTCAGGTCCACCGCTGTAACCTCCGCGCCGGGCATCTGTCGGCAAAGCCAGGAGATCAGTAGACCAACCACGCCAGCTCCGATGATGATGATGCGATCTCCAACGGAGGGCGCTCCGTCCCAGACCGCGTTGATCGCCGTTTCCATGTTTGCGGCCAACACCGCGCGTTCGGGGGGCAGGTCCTGAGGGAGGGGCTTCACGGCAGAGGCCCGCACATGATACAGATCTTGATGGGGATACAGGCAGAAGATGGTCTGCCCGATCAGGTCGGCCGCCGCGGAGTCGCCGGCCTCGAGCACCTCGCCGACGCTAGAGTATCCGTACTTGACGGGGCTGGGCAGTGAGCCCTCCTGAAACGGTGCGCGCATTTCCCCATACTGTGAGGCCGGTACCTCGCCTCTGAAGATGAGCGACTCGGTTCCTCGGCTGATCGCTGAATACCGTGCACGCACCAGCACCTCATGCCCTTGCCTCGGACACAGATCGCGCCGCAAGATCTCCCCCTGGCCGGGGCCCTGGATCCAGAACTGTCTGGACTTGAGCGTCTCTGACATACCTCTTTTCTGTCCCCGGGGAGTGTGTGACCCCCCATGCGTGCAGCAACACACAGATCATCGGGTGAGCCGACCGCGGACGGCGCCCTTCGCCAATGGGGAAGGGACCTGGGCGTGGCGGCGCTCCCACTCCTGGCGATGGCCGTTGGAACTTGGTGGCTGTTCGGGCTTTCGGCTAGCTATGTGGCCCAAGCTCTGGGCCTCTATGCAGTCATGTGCGGCGTACTCATATGGAACGCACAGAAGCGCCCAATGACTGCGGGGCTCGGCGCTGCGAACCGGATCACATTGGGTCGCGCGACGCTGGTTCTTCCTATAGCCGCCCTCGTATTCCATCCTGAGAGCGCGCGGGATGCGGCGTATTGGTGGATCATCGTGTGGTCCATCGTCGCCATGTTGTTGGACAGCTTGGATGGGCGCGTAGCCCGCCGCACCGGGACGACCTCAGCCATTGGCGCCAGGTTCGACATGGAGCTGGATGCGTTCCTGATGCTGGCCCTCTCCCTCTTCGTCCTGCAGAGCGGGAAAGTCGGCCCATGGGTCATCCTCATCGGTGCCCTTCGCTACCTGTTCGTGGGCGCCGGGTGGGTGTGGCGAGAGCTGAGCGAAGAGTTGCCCGAGAGTCAACGCAGGAAGACAGTCTGTGTCGTTCAGGGCGCCGTGCTGCTGGTCTGCCTGGGGCCGATCATTGCTTCAGAGATTGCCCCCGTCGTTGCGGCGGGGGCGCTGGCCCTACTGGTCTATTCATTCATGGTCGATATCGTGTGGCTCGTGCGGCAGGGCAGGGGGAACTTGCCGACGCACCCCTAGATCCGAAGTAGCCGATTCACCTTGATTACGAGCCCGCGGCTCGACAAATCGGACCATCGGTCGAGTACATCGGTGTTCCGGTCCTCGGTGTACACGACGAAGAGCTCGCTCCCCGGTGCCCATTCCCACCGTAGGCGTATGTTGGTGCTAAAGGTGTCGCTCCCAGAGTTGTACTGGACGAGACCGCTCAGGAACGAGCGCGGACTCAGGCTATACGTGATCCGGGTCCGAGCCACGTGTTGGTTAAACTGCCCCCTGAACTCCTGCAGCTCCGGTAAGTCGATCCAATTGAACTCGATACTTGGCTCCGCGGACAATTGGGACAGCACCTCGATGCGCCCTCGGCTGAGCTGCAAGGATGTAACATCGCCGGAGTAGAAGCTGCCCCTTCTGAGCGAAAGGTTGCCCGATAGCCGGCGCTGCGGGCCGAAGATGTATGCCACCTCAACGTCGCGGAAAGCGTATCGACCCGCTGGGATGGTGGCCCCCGAGATGCTCGTGTCTTCCGAGAGGTTCTCGTACAGATCCGTGAAATTGACGGTGAACCAGTCGCTGTTTTCAAGCTCCAACTCGAAGCGGCCGCCGCGGCTGCGGCTTTCAAGAAAGCCAAACCGCTCGTTTTCCACATACCCGAGCATTCCAGCGAGGGTGAGCCGACGAAGCCAGGAGATGGATTCAGGCCGCGGGCTGAAGCGACCAAAGAGGTTGGATTCCCGAAAATCCCTCCTCCGGACGAATCCGATCTCTGGATTGAAATCGTCTCCGACCGAGACGCGGTCCATAGACGTACTCCAGGTGTCCCCTCGATAGGCGGCTCTGGCCCGATAGCTCTCGTCGTTTCCGGTCAGTCCTTCGGTTTCGGTCTTCGCGTAGTAGCCGAATACCTGAAGGTTCTCGAAGAAGGCAAAACTTGCATCCAGTCCGTACGCCTGATTGGATCCCTCTTCAACCAGACTGGACTTCGAGCGATTCTCAAACAGCACTCCGATGCTGCTCCGGGCCAGGACGTCTCTACGAAGCCTGAGAACCGTGAAGTTCGTTGACTCGGCTCCGACGCTCGGCTCGCGATCAGTCTGGATGCCGACGGCTCCGACATCAAAGGAACCGATCTTCCCGGTAACCCGACCGCCCCCGACGATGGGCACGGGCTCGCCACTCTGGAGCCCGATCTGTCTGCTGTAGAACAGGGTGGGTGCACTGACGCTTCGTCCACCGCGGCCACGGCCGGCACTCCCGCCGCCCCCACCGCCGGGTGGGCCACCTCCACCGCTGCCACGACCGCCTCCACCACCGCCTCCTGTGGAGCCTCTACCGCCCGTCCCGAACTCGAAGATTCCCTGACCTTCGAGAAAGAACTCTCTCTTCTCGGGGAAAAAGAGATTGAAGCGGGTGAGGTTCACCTGCTGCTCGTCGACTTCTACCTGGGCAAAGTCGGTGTTGAATGTGAGGTCGGTGGTGAGGTTTTCAGTGATCCCGTACTTAACATCCAGTCCGGCGTCTCCATATCCGTCGTTCGAAACCTCCGGATCGGCGGTCAAGTCTGTCTCAAGACCAGAGATCGCGTACGGCTTGACCTCGAGATTCCGACTTGAAGGGGGTGGATCGATCCCGACAAGGGTTCCGTACATCGAGACGCGGAGGACTCCCTGAGCTCCGTTTCTAGTCACGGATAGGGGGAGGAAGGTGAGGTGACTCCACTCATTCTTCCTGATGACGGATCGCCGCATCTGAATCCCCCAGATCTGGTCTCCTTCGTTTCGATAGCGGAGAGATTTGAAGGGGATTGCCATCTCGACTGTCCAGCCGCTGTCGAAGCGACCGGTGTGAATATCCGCAATCGGGTTCCAGTCGGAGTTGGGGGTCCCCTCATTCGTGATCTGGAGGTCTGAGAACCCGCCCAGAGGGTTTGCGAAGAACCCGAAGCTGTTTCGTCGGTCGTAATACGTATCCAGGAAAACTCCGAACTGGTCGTTCGTCTCTAGTGATGGGGAGTCGCGCCGCATCTCGTTCGCGATCCACTCACTCTCGGGTGCGGAGTCCCAGATCCTCGCGGCTACGTACACGTTTGTGTGGTCGAAACCGACCCATGACTCGGTTCGTTCGGTCGGGGCCGCCCCTTCCTCCGGGAGACTTTGGACGAAGTTTGAAATCGACGGAGTGCTCTCGTAGAATCCCTCATTCAGCTCTCCGTCGATGGCGATGGGCTCGCTCACCGGTACAGCCCGTACCGTGGCTCGGCCCGCTTCGTCGCGACTCACCACTTCCGGAGCTATCGGAGGAGGGGGTCCCTCGTACCCGACGCCGTTGGCTTCGGATGACCGGCGGGTCTGGCCATCCACCTCGGCCGGACAGCCAAGTTGAAGACAGGCCAAACACAGAAAGGTCAGCATCAAAGGACAAAGGGGACGATCGGGGCTCATGGGAAGATTCCGCGGTCCCGATAGGCGTTGGCGATCTTTTGGATCGCAATGACGAAGGACGCGGTCCTCAGATCCGTGCTGTATTCACGCGCAGTCTCTCGGATGCCCTCATAGCCCAAAACCATCGTCTCTTCGAGTCCCGAGTTGACGAGGTCTTTTTCCGAGGCCCCGACCGCCACGTTCTCGAATACGCCGGGGCCGAACCTCTTTTGCGTAAGTGACTCTACCGACCTCAGCACCCGCGTGATCGAGGCCGCCTCAAACCGTCGTTCCATTCTACCGAAACGGACGTGGGAGAGATTCTTGATCCACTCGAAGTACGAGACCGTGACTCCGCCCGCATTCAGATAGAGATCGGGGACCTGGAGGACTCCTCTTTCACGAAGGATCTTGGCCCCGGCGGCGGAGGTTGGACCGTTGGCTGCTTCAGCTACGATCTTCGCCTGAATCAGGGAGGCGTTCTCCTCTCGGATCACGTTCTCAATCGCGGCCGGAATGAGGATGTCACACTTCCATTCGAGACCCCGCAGACTCTCCTCGTTCGTCAGCTTTGTCTCCGCGTCCAGGTCGAGGATCGAGCCGCCCTCGTCCCGGTGCCCCCGGATCTCGTCTATGTCCAGCCCATCCGGATCGAAGATCGCTCCTTCGCGCTCCAGGATCCCGACAATCACCGCCCCGTCTTGACTCAGGAATTTTCCGGCGTGGTATCCGACATTTCCCAGGCCCTGAATCACTACCGTCTTCCCCTCGAGGCCGGTGGTGAGTCCCAGAGGGCCCATATCTTCCTCTTGGCTGACGGCTTCGCGAAGCCCAAAGCAGACCCCACGCCCCGTCGCCGCGACTCTCCCTCGGACGCCGCCCTGCGCGACGGGCTTTCCCGTCACCGCGCCGATCGCGTGCTCCTCACCGTTGGCGAGCGCGATGTAGGTATCGGATATCCAGGCAATCTCTCGCTCCCCGACACCCAAGTCCGGCGCTGGAACGTCGACGCCCGGCCCGATGCAATTCCGGCGGATCAGCTCGAAGGTGTACCGACGGACGATTCGCTCAAGTTCGGCACTGGTGTAGTCACTCTTCTCAGCTCCGATGGCGCCTTTCGCGCCACCGAACGGGACATCTAAGAGTGCGCACTTGTAGCTCATTAGTGCGGCGAGGGCTGTCACCTCATCCTCGGAGGCGGCTTTCGTTATGCGGATTCCACCCTTCACCGGTTGGCGGTGCTGGGAGTGATGGGCGCGCCATCCGTGGATCACCTCGATCGAGTCGTCATCTCTGCACAGCGGGAAGCTGACGTGGTAGACCGCGTTGCAGGCCTTTACCTGATCGAGTAGCCCTTCGGGGTAGTCGAGAAGCGCCGCCGCCCGGTCGAAGTGGAGATCGACCTGCGCGGAGAAGCCTAGGGATCCTGTCACTCAGAGCTCCGCGATGTCGCCGCAGGCGATGGGAGCCCCGCTCGGGCCGTGGATCTGCACGAAGAGCGGTTCGGTGATCGGGAGCGACTCAGCCGGAAGAGTCGTTGTGCTACCTCCGGTTCCGGCTCCGCCCGTAACCAGCGAGTTTAATGCCGCAGCTACCGGGCCGCCTTCGGCACACACCCCCCTATGGACATGAGCGGGGAACTCTTCGGCAACGGGTAGCCCCTCGACCTCGATCACAAGCAAGACCTTTCCCACGCTGGAATCGATCCTGAGCTCCCCGCTTGCGCCGGACGCGTCGATAGACACGATGGGAGTGGCTGGCGGGAGCGACTCGCGGTCTGCAACCCCAGCTGCCGCAGCATCAGTCTGAGCGGTCGGGTTGTCCGGGACCGAGGGTTCGACGTAGAACTCTTGGGTCGCGGGCTGCTGATCACCGCACCCCACGAGGAGCAGGGTTGTCATCCTCAAGGCGAGCGGCCCATTGAGCGCCTGAGGGAGAAAAGCCGGGTACGGCACGCGCTGTCCTCTGTCGTTCACAACCCATCCTCGTCCAATGAACACATCCGGCCAAGGTAGGATAAGATGGCCGTCCCGCCTGCCCCGGTACAGGTCCGGACCGACGAGATCGTCAAGGGGAGCGGCGTAGGGAGGATCTTGGAGCCCTCATTCTCCCACCGTAGATTGCGGCGGGTCTGATCAAGCGGGGAGCTAGAGGCGTGGGTTCCATCCCGGAGTCATTCGTGAGCATCTGGAAGCGACGAACAACCAGGGAAGTCGACGTGGGAGGGGTTCGCGTAGGGGCAGACAACCCCGTCGTGGTCCAGTCCATGACCAACACTGACACCGCGGATGTTGAAGCAACCATAACCCAGGTGGCCGAGCTAGCTCGCGCGGGGAGTGAACTCGTTCGGGTGACGGTGAACCACGATGAAGCGGCGCGAGCCGTACCCGAAATTGTGGCTCGTCTCGCCGACCTTGGAGTGGACACGCCGATCGTGGGAGACTTCCATTACAACGGTCACATCCTTCTTACGAAACATCCCGCCTGCGCGACCGCACTCGCGAAGTACCGGATCAATCCTGGCAATGTCGGGGCGAAACGCCGTGACGAGAACTTCCAAGCGATTGTCCGGATCGCCGTGGAGAACAGCAAGCCGGTCAGGATCGGCGTGAACTGGGGCTCGCTCGATCAACAGCTCCTCACCGAGCTGATGGACGAGAACGCCGCTCGGCCTGAACCCAGTGACGCTCAGACTGTTCTCCGCGACGCGATTGTGGAGAGCGCGCTTCGTTCAGCGGAGCTCGCAGAGGAGACGGGCCTAGGCTCTGATCGGATCATCCTTTCGGCCAAGGTCTCCGAGGCCCCCGAGTTAATCGCGGTATACCGGCAGCTTGCCCCGCGCTCGGAGTATCCTCTGCACCTCGGGCTCACCGAGGCGGGAATGGGCGGCAAGGGGGTCGTCGCCACCGCCGCGGCACTCTCTGTCCTTCTCATCGACGGGATTGGCGATACGATCCGCGTGTCCCTCACGCCACGACCGGGAGGCGACCGGTCAGAGGAGGTCCGGGTCGCGCAGCAGATCCTGCAGTCCCTCCATATTCGGGACTTCGAGCCGCAAGTGACCTCGTGCCCCGGCTGTGGTCGCACGACCTCCAGCTTTTTCCAGGAGATGGCCGAACGCATCCAGGTGTACATTCGGGAGCAGATGCCAGAATGGCAGGAGGCCTACCCGGGGGTGGAGGAGTTACAGGTCGCGGTAATGGGTTGCGTGGTCAACGGACCCGGCGAGTCGAAGCACGCCAACCTCGGGATTTCTCTTCCTGGGACCTTCGAAGAGCCCAAGGCGCCGGTATATGTGGATGGAGAGCATTTCAAGACGCTGAAAGGCGACGGGCTCGTTGAAGAGTTCAAGGCGATCCTCCTCGAATACATTCGTGGCCGTTACGGGCAGAGAGGCCCAGCCGACAGTGAAGTCGGCGCTTCCGCCTGACGGGTGCCCCCTCCTACCTGATTGGTTCCCCTCCAAGGATGTCTATTCGCGTTCGCTTTGCTCCGTCCCCAACCGGTCACCTTCACGTGGGCGGAGCCCGGACCGCGCTCTTCAACTGGCTGGTGGCACGGAATCAAGGCGGAGCCTTCATCCTACGGATAGAGGACACGGATCGGGACCGATCGTCAGAGGAGATGGTTGAAGGGATCCTGCGCAATTTGGAGTGGCTGGGGCTCGACTGGGACGAAGGACCCTTTCTCCAGAGTGAGGGACTGAGCCGCCACGCGGCTGATGTAGAGGCTCTGCTTCACCGAGGACTAGCTTACAGGGACTTCACCTCAGCAGACGAGCTAGCCGGCATCCGGAAGGAAGACCCGGCCCGGGCGGTGCGGTACCCTCGGGAGCAGGCGGATCGCCTGAGCCCCGGCGAGGCCGACGAGCGTGCCTTAGCGGGACAGGCTCACGCTGTTCGGTTTCGGATCTCGCCCGGCGAGACGTCTTGGAACGATCAGGTTCACGGCCAAACTAGATTCCGCAATGGGGACATCGAAGATCTCGTTCTCCTCAGGACCGACGGCACACCGACCTACAACCTCGCCGTCGCGTCCGACGACGCCGATATGCGGATCACCCACGTCGTCCGGGGGGACGACCACATCTCGAACACCCCGAAGCAGATCCTCCTACTGCAGTCGCTCGAACGACCCGTTCCGATCTTTGCGCACGTCCCGATGATCCTCGGGCCGGACGGCAAACGGCTCTCGAAGAGACACGGGGCCAATTCCGTCTCTGACTACCGAGCGGAAGGCATCCTGCCCGATGCGATGGCCAACTTCTTGGCCCTATTGGGTTGGTCCCCCGGCACGGACGAGGAGGTCATGAGCCGAGAGGTGCTGACCGAGAGGTTCTCGTTGGGCCGAGTCCTCAAGAAAAGCGCCGTCTTCGATCCGACCAAACTCGAGTGGCTGAACGGGCAGCATCTCTCCCGTATTCCCGCTCACGCCTTGGTCGAAGAGGTGCTCGCGGCGCTAGGCCACACCCGTAGCGAGGCCGAAAAGCGGCTGGACGAGGATCGGACGTGGTTTCTTGGTCTCCTCGACCTTCTGAAGGTGCGGGCACGCACGGCCGCAGATATCGCGACTCAAGCGCGGGTGTTTCTCGAGGAATCGTTAACGCCGGAGCCCGAAGCAGTGGATCGTTACTGGAGCAAGGATCCAGAAACGGCCCGAGACTTGCTCGCAAGTCTCGCTAAGCAGCTGGAAGGGGTCCCCTGGGCCGAAAAGGAGCTGGAAGGCGTTGTACGGGGCCTGGCTGGCGAGCGGGGCATCGGAGCCGGAAGGTTGATCCATCCACTCCGCGTCGCCGTAACAGGACAGGCAGTGAGCCCCGGACTCTTCGAGGTACTCCGTTTTCTCGGCCGAGACCTGACACTGTCTCGGATCAGGGACGCGGTCCGTCGCCTCGAGAAAATGCCCGCCCCGCCTGCTTGACACCGTCTTAAACCGCGGGTTACAGTGTCAGTCCCCTATCCTTTTGGGGGAAGAGTCTTGGAGAGCGTGAATGCCCACTGTTCTTAGCGATCTCGAACGGCGAATTCTGGACTACATGGTCCTGTATCTTCGCACGAACACCTATCAGCCTTCGATTCGCGAGATCGGTGAGGAATTCGACATCAAGAGCACCAAGACCGTTTCTGAACACCTGCGTGCGCTCGCCGACAAGGGTTACCTAGAGCGAGATCCCTCCCGATCTCGGGGAGTCCGGATCCTGGGGATGGACCTCAATCCACAGACCGTGTCGGTCCCCTGCTTCGTTGCGATTCCCGACGACCGTCGAGGATTCGCATCGGACGGAGTGGAGGCCTATTACTCTCTTGACCGCAGGATGGCAGGGGCGAAAGGGTGTTACTTCGTCCGTGCACGGGGCGAGGAGTTCGACGGGCTGGGAATCGAATCGGGTGATCTCCTCCTCATCGAGCCGTCGTCGGTCGATTCGGCCAAGGAGGGTGACCTGCTCGTGATAAGGCGGCGCGAGGGAACGGGGCTGTTTCGTTACAGTGGGAATGGGGACCATCACTTCCTGCGTCCCGCTCCGGCTGTAGAGGAGCCCTTCGCGGTTTCGACCAGCGAGTACCTGGATGTCACCGGACGAGTCACCGGCTTCTTCCGAAGCTTCGAGCAGGCCGCTGTTCCCGTGAGCGCCACGGCCCATTGATGGCAGGGCCCGTGTCCGGGCCTCCCCAGGTAGCGTTCCAGCCCCCCAGCCTTGGCGATCGGATGTGGATGGCTCGCGCACTCGAGCGAGCCCGGCAGGCTTGGGAGGAAGGAGAGGTGCCCGTCGGTGCCGTCTTAGTGAGGGACGGAGCGATTCTCTCGGAGGCGTCCAACCGCACCATCGGTAGCTCTGATCCCACGGCGCACGCTGAAGTCCTCGCAATTCGTGACGCCGCTCGCAGGACGGCCGATTGGCGGCTTCAGAAAACCACCCTTTATGTGACCCTCGAGCCCTGCGCCCAGTGCGCCGGCGCGATCGTCCTTGCCCGAATCCCTCGGCTCGTGTACGCAGCGGCAGATCCCAAGACCGGGATGGTTGGAAGTCTGGAGAACCTCCTCCACGACCCACGACTGAATCACCGCGCTGAGATCACGAAAGATGTGCTTGGGAAGGCGACTGCCGAGCTACTGCGTGGGTTCTTCAAAGAGAGAAGAGGGGGCAACGCCGCCTCACACTCCATTGACTTCGCGACCTCTCCAACGCAGGAAGAGGGTTAGGATCAGGCCTCCCGCGGCGAGCGCGACCCACACCGGGAGGCCATAGGCCGTCCCGATGTCCCCCAGCGGGATCGTGATCGCGGCTACAGTCAGGGCATATGGGAGCTGGGTTCGGACGTGGTCGACGTGATCGCATGAGGCGGCCATCGAGGACAGCACCGTCGTATCGGAGATCGGGGAACAGTGATCTCCGAAGATGGCCCCCGCGAGCACCGAAGAGATCGTGCCCAGCAAGATCGAGTATTCGCCGCCCAATTCGAAGCCAGTCCCACCTCCGAGCTCCACCGTGAGCGGGATTACAAGCGGGAGGAGGATCGCCATCGTCCCCCAGGAGGTCCCCGTCGCAAAGGAGATAGCAGCGGCCGTCAGGAAGACGAGAGCGGGCAGGAGCTCGATGGGAAGCCGCCCGCTCAGGATCCCAGACAGGTATTGCGCGGTCTGGAGCACCTCGGTGACGGATCCGAGCGACCAGGCCAGAACGAGGATGATTACGGCGATAATCATGGCTCGCATACCCATCACGAGCGCCTCGACGGCTTGCTGGATCGAGAGAATTCTTTGCCCGACGGACAAGAGGAGCGCCACGATGCAGCCAGCCAGCGATCCCCAGAGGAGGGTCGCGAACGGGTCGGCTTCTCCGAACACGGCCATGAGCGAGGCTCCCGGACCGGCTACGGCAGCGCCGGTGGCATAGAGCCCCCATAGGACTACGATGATGACGGTCAACACGGGGGCCGCAGCGTTCCACCACCGTTCTCTAACGCCCGGTGGGGGCTGCAGAGCCTCTCCGGATACGTCGGTTGCCAGCAGCGCGCCGGGCCGGAACAATCCACCCCCAGAGGCGGCGCGGGCCTCAGCGGTGGCCATCGGCCCGAAGTCTCGGTTCATCCACGAGGTGAGGAACACCAGATAGAGGGCCAGAAGCGGGTAGAATCGGTACGGAATCGTCTGGATGAATACGTTGAGTGGTGAGGCTGCCAGTAGCGACTGCGCCATCGCCGGAGATGAGGCCTGCTGCTCTGCGGCGATACGAAGCCCGTCGCCGATGAGTGAGATCTCGTAGCCCACCCAAGTCGAGATCGGTACAATCGCCGCCACCGGAGCCGCCGTCGCATCCACGAGATAGGCGAGCTTCTCGCGAGAGATCTTGAGGCGATCGGTGATGGGTCGCATCGTGTTGCCGACGATGAGCGTGTTCGCGTAGTCGTCGAAGAAGATCGCGAGTCCGGCCGCCCAGGTGGCCAGCTTGCCTCGCCGGCTGGTTGTCGCCCATCGCACGACGGAACCAACGATGCCACGGGTTCCGCCATTCCGGGTGATCACACCGACCATCCCCCCAAGCAGAAGAGAGAAGACAACGATCTGGGTCTGTCCGCTCGTGTCCGCGAGGGCCGGCACGGCGAACTCATCGACGACCCTCCAGGCGGCAGTGATCGGGTTGAAACCCGCTACCGAGAGCGCCCCCAGCCAGACCCCGGCGAACAGGGAGATCAAGACCTCTCGGAAGACAAGCGCGAGCACGATCGCGACGAGTGGAGGGAGGAGAGAGAACCAGCCTGGAACGAAGGTGGCTGAGATCTCGATCTGGGTCTCCTCAAATACCGCGCGAAGGGGAAGCTCGGCTCTTCGGTCGATCGAGAGAGCTAGGAGCTCTTCTGAGGCGCCGGCCGGGACCTCTCCCTGAGCCATCACGCGGCCCTCCCTGGACTCGATTCGAAAGAGCGTCGATTGCCCTTCGACCCCGAGGATCATCAGGTCGAAGGTCGTTCCGCCGACGAAGATGTTCGGCGCACCCTCTACGGTTTGCGCCAGAGTCTGGGTGGGACACGGTCCCAAAACGATCAGTGCCGCCAGCCCTGCCAGCCGTCTTCCACAGCGAGTCCGCGCGACGAACCTGACAGGGGTCATGGAGGGTCTCGGGTCTGACGGTTCCGGTCCGAGGAAAGTCGCGCATTCGGAACGAGGGCGGTTCATGATGGAGGTGACTCCCGGGAATGTAAAGATGAGGCGCCAGAGGATAGGACGAGGCGCCAGGCAACTCCGTTGACACTCGCTCGAAGCCCGGTCTAGGTTTCGCCGGCCGTTTACCCAATCCTATCGGAGCCCGCGGGTATGACCGACGTCGAGAAGGTCACTCTCCTGGACGACGATGCCGTGGAGCGGGCCCTCGCGCGCATGGCACGGGAGATCGTGGAACGCAATGAGGGGACCCGTGACCTGGTGCTCCTGGGCATCAGGCGTCGGGGGGTGGAGCTTTCCGAGAGAATCCGCGCCTCCATCGAAAGCGAAGAGCGAACCGAAATCGCCTCGGGGGCGATTGACATCACTCTGTATCGAGACGATCTGGCCCAGATCGGGCCTCGACCGGTCATCGGGGAGTCCACTCTGCCGATGGAAGGGATTGACGACCGGGCCGTCGTGATCGTGGATGACGTCTTCTTCACGGGCCGTACGGCCCGCGCCGCGATGAACGAGCTGATGGATTGGGGCCGGCCCTCGCGGATCCTCCTCTGCGTGCTGGTCGATCGGGGGGGGCGAGAGCTTCCGATCCAGCCGGATATCGTGGGTCGTCTGGTCAGCGTACTCCCGCGTCAGAAGGTGGATGTGCGGGTGCCGGAGATCGATGGCCGCCTAGCCGTCGAAGTCTCACCCTCGGGGGAGGATGGGACTTGAACAGGACGGTTTCGGCGCTCGGAAAGGACCTGGTTGGGCTCGAAGACCTCTCGACGGAGCAGATTCAATCGATCCTGGATACGGCCGAACCATTCAAGGAAATCTCCGAACGGAGAATCAAGAAGGTCCCGGTGCTCCGCGGGAAGACGATCGTGAACCTGTTCATGGAGCCGTCCACTCGCACCCGCATATCCTTCGAGTTTGCGGAGAAGCGCCTCAGCGCTGACACGGTCAACATCGCCGCCTCTGGATCTTCCGTGGTGAAGGGCGAGACTCTCGTGGATACCGCGCGGAACCTCGAGGCGATGCGGATCGACATGGTCGTGATCCGACACGGCTCGTCAGGTGCCGCTCGGTTCCTGGCGGACCGCATCCCGTCGAACGTGGTGAACGCCGGGGATGGCGCTCACGAGCACCCGACCCAGGCGCTCCTTGATCTCCTTACGATCCGGGATCAGTTGGGAGAGGTTGCCGGCCTGAAAGTGTGCGTTGTTGGGGACATTCTTCACTCGAGGGTCGCCCGCTCGAACATCTTCGGCCTGCTCAAGATGGGAGCGGAAGTGGGGGTTTGCGGGCCGATGACCCTCCTACCTACGGGAATTGATTCACTGGGCGTCCGCGTCTTCCGCCGAGTGGAGGAGGCCATCGAATGGGCGGATGTTCTGAACGTCCTCCGCCTTCAGCTCGAGCGAATGAACGCTGGGTTCGTCCCCTCGCTCAGGGAATACAATCGTTTCTATGGGATCTCGACGCCGCGGCTGGAACGGGTAGGCCGGGAGCTGTTGATCCTCCACCCTGGGCCGATGAACCGGGGAGTTGAGATCGACTCGGATGTCGCGGATGGACCCCACTCGGTCATTCTGGGACAGGTGACCAATGGCGTAGCCATCCGGATGGCGGTTCTCTACCTCCTCGCAGGGGGTGCGCCGGAAGAGGCCGAAGCCGCTAAGGAGGGCGCGGTCGGATGAGCCCACGGCCGATTCTCTTCAAGGCGGCCCGGGTGGTGGACCCTGGCCAGAAGGTCGATGAGGTCCTCGACCTCCTTGTAGTGGACGGCAAGGTAGCCGGGATGGGGTCCGACCTCGAGGCACCGGAGGGAACAACGCTCTACTCCAGTGAGGGACTGATCCTCACGCCGGGACTCATCGACGTTCATGTGCACCTGAGGGAACCGGGGGGAGAGCACAAGGAGACTATCGCGACCGGGGCTCTAGCGGCCGTGACCGGAGGGTTTACCTCGATCTGCGCCATGCCGAACACAGATCCCGTGATCGATTCGCCTGCGACGGTAGGATTCGTAGCCGCCGTCGGGAGGACGGCCGGACTCGCCAAAGTCTATCCGGTGGGAGCGATCTCTGTGGGGCAGAAGGGTGAGCGATTGACTGAGATCGGGGAGCTGGTAGAGGCGGGAGCCGTAGCGATCACCGATGACGGGAGCCCAGTCATGGACTCCGGACTGATGCGCATGGCACTCGAATACTCACAGGCGTTCGACATTCCGGTAGCCGACCACCCGGAAGACCTCGGGCTCGCTCGGACAGGCGTAATGAACGAGGGCCTGATATCGGCCCGGCTGGGGCTCCAAGGGAAGCCGAACGCGTCCGAAGATGTCCATATTGCGAGAGATCTTTTGGTCGCCGAGCTCACAGGCGGGCACATCCATCTCCAGCACGTGTCCACCCGTCTAGGCGTGGACATGATCCGCAGGGCAAAGGCCCGAGGCGTCCGGGTCACCGCCGAGGCCACGCCCCACCATCTCTTGCTGACAGACGCTGCCGTCGAGGGATACCGAACCGAGGCGAAGATGAATCCGCCGCTGCGGACTGAGGCGGACCGAGAAGCGGTCGAGGAGGGATTCCTCGACGGCACGCTGGACACCCTTGCGACGGATCATGCACCGCACCACTACGACGAAAAGGAGCAGGCCTTTGACGACGCTCCTTTCGGGATCGTGGGCCTCGAGACCGCTGTGGGCCTCATGCTGACCCGATTCGTCGAAAGCGGGAAGATGGAGCTCTCGACCTTGGTAGAGCGCATGAGTCTACAGCCGGCACGGGCCTTTCGACTTCCGGGCGGGACCTTGGAGGAGGGCTCACCCGCCGACCTGACGCTTCTTGATCCGACCCACGAGTGGACCGTTGATTCATCTGTGTTCCATTCTCGTGGGCGAAACACGCCATTCGAGGGTGAAACACTACGGGGAAGGGCGATCTTGACTTTCGTGGATGGTCGGGTCGTCCACGAGTCGGGACGACCCCAACCTCAGTCGGCTCCGAGCTGATTGACTTGAGCTTGGAGCTGGCTCTTTAGGCGGGCCACGCGGTTGGGATGGAAGAGCCGCTTCCGGCCGGCTTGGTCGAGCAGCGAGATCGCTTCCGAGAGCAGGGAGCGAGCCGCTTCGGGGTCCTCTGCTTGGCGCACCTTCCTGATGGCGGTGCGGATCCTCGTCCGAGCGACGCGATTCCGCGCGGCCCACTTCCGGGACAGCACCATCCGCTTTTTGGCGCTCTTGATGTTGGGCATCCAGACCTCAGAGGCTCTCCAGGTGTTTCACGAAGCGCGAAAAGATACACCTGCCTCTGGTCGCGATCAACCGGACATCTTCCGAGCTGGCCCCTCCCACTGACACTCCGGGCACCATCGCCACTCGAGGGTAGAGTACAGTCGGGTGAGCCAGGTCATCCGGATCGGGACGGTGGGGCGGAAGCAGGCGGGACAATCTCGGACTGGACGGATAATCAGCAGCCCGAGCACTGTGATCACAGTGAAACGGAGGAGGACCAAGAAGAAGAGGATCACAACGACGGCAAGCTCGAACGCGCTCACACTCACCTCCGACCGCTAGGCACGTGGGGCCCTATGGGGAATAGTAGGACCGGTCCTTCTCGCGGTCCAGGCGAGAGCCAGAAACCGCCTGAGTTGCACGCTGGTATCAGCGCCGCCGTTGGGGTACCTTGCTGAGCAAACGCCCATGCAATGGCTCCTCATCCTTCCCGTGCTGCTGTTCTCGATCGTCCTCCACGAGGTTGCGCACGCCTGGGTGGCGCGTCGCGAAGGGGATGACACCGCAGATCGATTGGGGCGTATCACGCTGAACCCTCTCCCGCACCTGGATCCGGTTGGGTCGTTCCTGGTGCCCATCGTTCTAGCTTACCTTCCGGGGGGTTTCGTCTTCGGCTGGGCCCGCCCCGTCCCCGTGAATCGGGCGAATATCCGGACAGGAATGTGGGGAGATATCCGCGTTTCACTTGCCGGAATCGCGGTGAACCTTGCGCTCGCCGTGTGCTTCGCCGCGCTCATGGCGCCGCTCGTATGGATGTTGGGTCCGGTCGGGACGCTCGTGTCGATCTGCTATTATGGGGTCGTCATCAACCTGATTCTAGCTGTCTTCAACCTCATCCCGATCCCGCCTTTGGACGGTTCGCACGTGCTGTATTACCTGCTGCCTCGAGGGCTGCGAGCCACGTACAGAGCGATTGGACCCTACACGGTTTTCCTACTTCTGGGGGTGATGATGTTCGCTCCGGGGGGGTTTTCGCTGATCATGCGGCCCGTGAATCTGCTATCGGACGTCCTCTTCTCCATCTTCGGGCTCGCAGGGCAGATTTAGGATGGACGTACAGATCCTCCGCGAGGACGGTCCGTTTGTCGTGGAGATTGAGCGCTTCCACGGCCCCCTGGATCTGCTGCTCCATCTGATCCGGCAGCAGGACATCGACGTTCTCGACATCCCGATTGCCCGAATCACCCGACAGTTCCTGTCGGCCGTCGAGGGGATCAGAGCGACGGACCTCGACTCTGCCGGCGAGTTCCTCGAGATGGCGGCCACGCTCGTCCGTATCAAGGCTCAGTTGCTCCTCCCGAGACCCGTCGATGAAACAGAGGATGATCCCAGGGCTGAGCTTGTCAGGCGCCTCTTGGAGTACGAGCAGATCAGGGAGATCAGTCAGCGGTTACGCCGGACGGAGGCAGAGCGTGCGAGGAGGTTCAAGAAGGGGTTTATCGCACTGAGACCCATCCCCTTGGCAGAGGAGGTTCTCCTCGAGACCGTTTGGGAGGAGGTGTTTTCGGCCGCCCTGGAAGTTAGACCCCCGGACCTACGGGAGGCGCACAGAGTCACCACGAAAACGGTCTCGATGGAAGAGAAGGTCGAGCTAATACTGTCCGCACTGGAGGAAGCGACAAGCATCGAATTTCGCCGGCTCATTCAACCCTTCCGAGAGCGAGTGCACGGAGTCATGACCTTACTTGCCGGGCTGGAACTGACTCGTCGGCGAGAGGTCCGCCTGCGTCAAAGCCACCCCTTTCACGAGCTTTGGGTCTTCCGGCGGGAGCCAGACAGTGAGGCCGGCGTGGATCCGGAACCGGGTGGCCTCGACAGTGAGCACTCCGCTTCGGAGGTTCCTGCGTGAGGACCGCGCAAATCGTAGAGGCGGTGCTGTTTGCCAGCGACGCTCCTCTTCGGGCCGAGGAGGTTGCTAGGGCCGACGAATCGCTGAATGAAGACGAGGTCGAGGACGCAGTCCGTCACCTACAGGCAGAATACCTCGAGAGTGACCGGGCGTTCGACATCGTCGAGGTGGCTGAAGGATACCAGATCCTCACCCGTTCGGAGTACGCTCCCTATCTCGATCGATTCGACACCGTCCCGAGGCCCCCCCGTCTGTCCGCTCCCGCATTGGAGACGCTGGCGATCATTGCATACAGGCAGCCCATCGGACGGCTGGAGGTCGAGTATTTGCGTGGGGTAGGATCGACCGCGGTGATCCGGACATTGCAGGACCGCGGACTCGTCGACGTCGTGGGTCGGGCCGACGGGATCGGGCGCCCCCTGCTGTATGGCACGACGCTGCGGTTCCTGGAGCATTTCGGGTTCCAGTCCATCAATGACCTGCCGAGGCCGGAGGAGCTTCCTGTGATCCTTCGAGATCCATCGGTGGCGGTCGAAGCTCCCGAACCCCCGCCAGAGCCCCTTGCCCAGGGGGATGAACCGGAGGCTGTCGAGCCGGAGCCGGGCCTAGCGGTGGAATGACCAGGGTTGGGATGCGGCTTCAAAAATTCCTTTCCCGTGCCGGTGTGACCTCGAGAAGAGAAGCCGAGCGGCTCATGGCTGAGGGACGAGTTTGGGTAAACGGGAAAAGGACCGTCGAGCTCGGCTCGCGCGTAAACCCAAGCGCGGATTGCGTTGAGGTCGACGGGAGACCCGTCCGGCTCGCGCCCCCCCGGTGGATCATGTTGAACAAGCCTCGCGGAGTGCTGACGAGTCGAAGGGATCCGCGCGGTCGACGCACGGTCTATTCTCTGCTTGACCCGGCGGATCGGACTCTCCCCTATGTGGGCCGCCTCGATCGAGACACCGAGGGGCTCCTGCTCTTCACCAACGAGGGCGATCTTCACCACCTTCTGCTACACCCGTCGACGGGGATCCTCCGGCGCTACCGGGTGGCGGTCGAGGGCGTTCCAGATCGGAAGTCGTTACAGGATTTGGAGAAGGGGGTCGAGTTGGACGACGGAATCGCCAAGGCCGAACAGGTGCGAGTCGTTCGAGTGCGAGACAAAGGGGATGGGACCGTGGTCTCGCTCGCCCTGCGTGAGGGAAGGAAACGAGAGGTCCGGAGGCTGATGGCGGCGGTCGGGCTCAAGGTCAGGAGGTTGCGTCGAGTCCGATTCGGACCGGTCTCATTGAAGGGCGTGTCGGCAGGGGAGTGGAGGGAGCTCGATGAAGACGAGGTCAGAGCTCTGCATCGGGCTGCGGGCTCGAAGAGCCTCGCCAGCCCTCGCGACCGATCAGGGGGACGAACCGGCACTCCATGAGGGTCTCCGGAGGCGAGATGTCACCGTTGGGATGGAGGACAATTCGCACCAGCCGCTGGTGGTCGGCAGACCCGATAGGGATCACGAGGCGGCCTCGGGGTGCGAGCTGGCTCGTGAGAGACTCAGGAACGTTGGGCGCTCCAGCTGTGACGAGAATCCCGTCGTAGGGGCTGCCTTCCTCCCACCCGAGGCTTCCGTCGGCCACGCGGAACCTCACGTTTGTAATTCCTAGGTCGCCGAGGCGTGCCTCGGCCTCTTTCGCCAAGACGGTGTCACGCTCGACCGACCACACCTCTGCCGCAATGCGAGCGAGGACGGCTGTCTGATATCCGGTCCCCGTCCCGATCTCCAACAGGCGCGCGCCTTCGGGGATCTCGAGCGCCTCGGTCATCGCGGCGACCATATAAGGCTGCGACACGGTCTGTCCGCGGCCAATCGGCTGAGCGCGGTCCGCGTATGGGTTATCGAAGAGCCTCGGTCCGCCGCCCCGTACGAACCGCTCTCGCGGGATGTCTCCCATCGCGAGTAGAACTCGCGAGTCGGTGATGCCCCTGCGCTCCAGTTGCTCCCAGACCATACGAGCACGTGCTTTGAGGAAGGATTCGATCAGATGGGCACTCCCGGAGTTCGCTGGGCATCCGTCGAGGGTGGTACGTCGCCAGTGGATGCACGAGTCCCGTGCCAAGCTACCCCCGGGTCGTCGCCGTCGTTTCGATGGGGCGAAGGCGAAGCCACCGATTCGGCCCTCGGCTCGAGTGCGGCGATCGCCAAACAGCTTTCGGGGCGGGTCGAGGGTGCAAGGGGTGGCAGAGCTTAGTCGGCCTCTCTAGCTTCCCGCGGGGCTGCCATCGCACAGCCTCATCGGTCCCGTAGCTCAGCTGGTTAGAGCGCCCGACTCATAATCGGATGGTCCTGGGTTCGAGTCCCAGCGGGACCACTTAGTAAGTCATTGTAAGATAGCGAGTTAGTAAAGATACTTGCGCAGTACCTCCCATAACAGTAACATGGAACAGTCACAGGGAGGCTGTTCCATTGCCGAAGCTCTACACCCGCAATCAGGGCGGTAAGTCACGATATTACGCCGATTTACGGGATATCGGTGGTGGTCAGGCGGCCTTGAGGGCCCCAGGACAGTCTCGCGCTACCACCAGCCAGACCGAAGCGCTCAAGCTCCTTGCCGCCAAGATCGAGGAGGTAGAGGGGCAGATCCCAGTCGCAGAGCCCGGCCTTCTCGGCTCGTTCGCTAGGGAGGTCATTGAGAAGAACCCGGGCGATGTCACCGAGCGCTGGCTTGAGGACCTGGAGCGACGCCTGTCCCGTGCGGTCAAGTTCTTCGGTACCCATCGCGACCTTAGAAGCATCGAGCCCCGACATGTTCGGGAGTGGCTCCACAAGGACCTCTCCGACTACAGGGGCAGCACCCAGCGCCATTACCTCTACGGTCTCTCCGTCCTCTATCGGTATGGCCAAGAGGTTGGGGTGGTCCCCGTCGGCTACAACCCCATCGCAGCGCTCTACCGAAAACCAAGCGCAGCCAAGACACGCCGGCGAACGGACGAATTCTTCGAGATCGATGCTACCGCTGAATTCCTGGATGCCGCCATCCGGCTCAACCAGTATCCCGAGGTGTTTGCCACCTTCCTGCTCACTGGGGGAAGGAGAGCGGAGGTCTTCGGCCTGCTGGTTGGGGACGTCCAGTGGGACACAGAAATCATCCGCGTCCAGCCCAATCACTACCGTGGGCTGAAACGAGCGTGGAGTGAGCGAGTTGTACCACTGTGGCCACAGCTAGCAGAGATCCTTGAACCCCACTTGGAGGGCCGTGGGGGGACTTCAGAGGACCTACTCTTCCCTGGACGCTCTGGAGGCATGATCAACGACCTGAGGAAGCCCCTAGGGGTCATCTCAGGTGACTTGGGGATCCCAGTGCCTCGTCTCACCAAGTTCCGCCACACCTACGCCACAGCTCGGCTCCAGACGACCGACGGCGGGAAGCAAATCTCTCTGTGGACGGTCGCCAAGGAGCTAGGCCATAAGACAGTCGCCCGGATCGAGGATACCTACGGCCACCCCAGCCACTACAGGCCGAGGGGTGAGGTGGTGGAGTATCGTCTCAAGCGCTGAATCACTGCTCAGCTTCGAGTACAAGAGGGGTAACGAACCATGTCAAGAAACTCTGCTCAGACGTACCTAGTTGTCTCGGCAACCGTCTTTGGCCTCGTCGCCGTTATTCACCTCGTTCGGGCGCTAAGTGGCTGGGCCTTTGTCGTCGGATCGGTAACGATACCGGTATTCGCATCATGGATCGGCTTCATCCTCTCAGCTGCTCTCTCGGTCTGGGCAGTCCGTTTGGCGAGCTGACACCAAATCCGAAGAGGGCTTGCCCCCAGGCACCCGTCTATGGGACCCAGGGAACCTATAGAGATCCCCTTACCTGCATTTCGGCCAGTTTCTAGCTTCAAATAAGCCTTTCAAGGATGAGCAGTGACTCGAAGCTGTAAACGACTGTATAGGATGGGCTTAGGGCGCCGAAGAGATACCCTAAGGCCGATTCTGAGCAGATCTGGAATCTAAATAAGGCTTTCCCCAAGAAGGGACCTATCCAACCTTTCCTTGGCTAGCTCCTATCGCTATCCCAAGGGCGGTTCCAACGCCCACCCATACGCCCATGTTCCTGGCAGCTGCTCCAAGTGCAGCTCCGATGCCTGCTCCGATGGCGATCCAGGTGCCTAACGAATTCTTCATTGGCTAACCATCCAACTCTGCCACGTGATACGGCTCATGAGGAGGCATCCGCGGTCAAGATACCTGTTCATGAACGGCGGGGCCTTAATGCGACCTGATCTCATAGACCCTGATGCTTTCGATGTATGGATTGTCCTGTGCGATTCTTTCTGCCGCGTCGAGGTCTTCGGCTTCGTGACCTGACCCGCTGAAACGAGACCAGGAGCAATATTAGGATCGAGCTGGTCTGAAGCTTTTCAGCGAGGAGGTCAGGATGGGAAGGAAGCGACACACTCCGGAGCAGATCATCACTGGACTGCGGGAGGCAGAGGTCGGTCTGGCCCGCGGCAAATCCGTGAAGCTGATCAGCCGGGAGCTCGGCATCACCGAGCAGACGTACTACCGGTGGAGGCGGGAGTACGGCGGGATGAAGGTAAGCCAGGCACGGCGCCTGAAGGAGCTCGAGCGCGAGAACGGGCGCTTGAAGCGAGCAGTGGCGGACTTGACACTGGACAAGCTGATCGTGGAGGAAGCGGCCCAGGGAAACTTCTGAGCCCCGAGCGCCGACGACGTTGTGTGGTGCGTGTACGTCAGCAGCTCGGGGCGTCGGAGAGGAGAGCGTGCCGGGTGCTCGGGCAGCCACGCACGACCCAGCGCCGGGCGAGGAAAGTGGCGAGTGACGAGGGGGCGCTCCGAGGTGATATCGTGCGACTCGCGAGTCGATTCGGCCGCTACGGCTACCGACGCGTCACGGACATGCTCCGCATCGAGGGCTGGGGGGTGAACCACAAGCGGGTGGAGCGGATCTGGAGGCAGGAGGGGCTGAAGGTCCCGGAGCGGCAGCCGAAGCGAGGTCGGCTGTGGCTCAACGACGGATCGTGCATCCGGCTGAGGCCGCTGTATCGGGGCCACGTCTGGTCGTACGACTTCGTGGCCTCGAGGACGCACGACGGGCGTGCGCTGAAGCTGCTGACAGTGCTGGACGAGCACACGAGGGAGTGCCTGGCGATCGTGGTGGCTCGCAAGATCCGCTCGCACGACGTGCTCGAGGTGCTGGCCGATCTGTTCGTCCGACACGGGCCTGCCGAGTATCTGAGGTCGGACAACGGACCGGAGTTCACCGCGAAGCTCGTGCGGCGGTGGTTGGGGCGCGTGGGCGTCGAGACGCTCTTTATCGAGCCGGGCAGCCCGTGGGAGAACGGCTACAACGAGAGCTTCAACGGCAAGCTCAGGGACGAGCTGTTGAACGGGGAGATCTTCTGCTCGTTGGCGCAGGCGGCCGTGCTGGTCGAGCAATGGAGGCGCGAGTACAATACCGTCCGACCCCACAGCGCCTGCGGCGGCTTTCCCCCGGCCCCTGAGGCGATTAAGCCGTCGCCCTGGTTCCTGAGGATGCCCGTCCTTCACGGCCCTCCACAGCTGCTGGGACTAACATAGGATGTGGTACCGCTCTTCGGGGCAGGTCAGGGGAGCCGCGAGTCCGGCCCGTCAGGCCGGAGGAGGGAGCGCCAACGTGAACCGGCCTGTCCGAGCAGGAAGAGGAAGGTCGGTCCGTCAGAGCAGAGACGGCCACGTGACGATCAATGCCGACATCACCGCAATGGACGGAACGGACGCACCGGGTAAGACAGATACGCCCGTGTGCGACAATACAGGGGTCATCGGCGGGACCGGTGGATCCGTGCGCCTGGCATCACGAAGCGGCACGTTGGCGATCGGAAACGGCGTGAAGCTTCAGGCAGGAAATGGGGGCAGTGGAGGGGACTGCAGTGCCGACGCCATAGGTCAAGGTACCTCCGCCACAGCGACTGCGGGAAAGGGAGGTAGGGGCGGCAGCGTCTTGGTCGGCGGCCAGAACGTGACGTTCGGCGACAACGTCAAGGTGATCCGGGGGAATGGAGGGGCCGGAGGCAACGCGGAGGCGTTCGGAGATGACGGGCAGGCTCCGTGCGACGACGGTTTTGCCGCTACGGCAACTGGGGGAATGGGAGGCCAGGCCGGCGGAGTCGGATACATCATTCTATCGCCGGGAGCGATCACCGGGGCTCCGACCGAGGAGGGAGCGAACGGTGGAAACGGGGGGAGTGCGGAGGCGTTCGGTGGTGACGGGGCGGACTGCGTTTGCGGCATGGGTGACGGCGCTGGCGGCGACGGCGGAATGGCCACGGGCGAAGGTGGGATGGGCGGTGACGGAGCCAAGGGGAACATCTGGCCAAAGGCCCCCGACTCTCACACAGGAGGAGACGGTGGCGACGCGGACGCGGTCGGTGGCGATGGCGGAGCCGGCGCAGACTGCTGCATGCCGCCGATGCCGGGCGGTGACGGAGGAAATGGAGCGGACGCGGTAGCGAACGGTGGCGCATTTGGCGAGGCGGACGAGGGTCGCAACGGTACGCTCGGTGAAGGAGACAGCTTCGGCGGCGATGGTGGCGACGGTGGGGACGGCAACGGTCCGGGAGCCGGCGGAGCTGGCGCGACGGCGACTAGCACAGGAGCGCCGGCGACCAAGTTGGATGGTGAAGCGGGCGACCCCGGTGAGGAGTGCCCGATTCCCATGATCGACGTCTCGCTCACCACCGATCCGTCGAAGGATCCCTCTGGACACGAGCCGTTCGTTATGATTGCGTCGACTGTGACTGAGCTTTCGATCTCGATCACAGGCATGACGATCGTAGTCGAAGGGAACGGCAACTGGATCCCGGTCTCCGGTGACATGGACGGGGACGGCAACTTCATTGCGAGCGGGTCTGGTTCGACGGCAAACGGCAGCAGTGGAGTCAGCGCACAATTCGAAGGAACCGTCGAACTGGATCCGATGGGGATCCCGGTCAGTGTCACTGGGACCCTCACGGTTGGCGGCAACGGGGCGTTGCCTGGAGGAATGCCGGTCATATACATGGTCGGCGAGCAATCCACCCCTTCGCCGGATGACCCGCCCGCCCCTCAGGGCAGCACCGTTGACTTTGGCTCGCTCTCGCCGGGCCAAAAGGCTCCCAACAGCGTATTACAGAGCAGCTTAGTGACGGGGGCTTTTGACGAGGCCCTATTCCTTACCACAATCTCGCCCGACGGTGAGGGTTTCGTGGGGGACGGTGCTCTCTTCCAGGACGCCGGGACGTTCACCTACAATATGGTCCGCGTCGAGGACGGCCCCTCCGGCCCTAGCCTCTCCGGCCTCAGCTTCGATACGGTCCACCTACACTTCCTGCGCAGTCAGGACATTTCGCCCGATTGCGCCTTCATTCTGAGTGCCTTTGGAGACGGCCCGGAGGTTGATCGGATTGAAGTGACCTCGATTCCAGATGACAGCGAGTTCTTCTGGGACCCGGAGGGCCCGGCGGGGGAACCGCTTGTGTTCATCATGTCCAGCTTCGGGCCCAACTGCCCCCCGAACAGATTCGTGGGCATGACGGGCTGGACCATCAACGAGCCGCCCCCTGTGGCACCGAACGTCGCGGGACTTGTGCCCCTTGCTGGCCACTTCCACAGGTTTCCAGGGGGACAGCCCGTCCAGGACATCGGCGTGACTGTTTTCCTTTTTGCGGGCAGTGGCAGTGGAGGGGTCATCATTTCGTCGGTAAACGGGCTCCCTGATGGCTGCCTGGGAGTCGATCTATTCGACCCTGCCACTTCGGCGTTGCTGGCACACTACGTGAGCCTAAGCCCCGGAGGGTGCGGCCCTTTGAGCCCTCCCCCAGGAATGCTTGACGGCCCACCGGTATGGCAGAACAATGGCCGCCAGGTCCAGATCGATTTTGGCGGCTTGCCCAGCGGCCCCTTCGACTTAAGCCTCCAGTTCAACGATGCCGGGGACCCCAACATGGGGATGTCCTTCACTCCGGACGGACCTTTTGATCCGGGCTTGGCCGACGATCTTGCCATTTGGGACCGCGTGCTCACCGCGGCCGAGGTGGATGAAGTTGCCTCCGGCGGCGTGTTGAACCCGCTCAGCTTGCCGGAATTTGGTGGGGGGGGGGGAGTTGCTCTTCCGGGCCCTCCAATTTCTGCGTAGCCGACCGGATCGACGTTGGTCTTGAATGGGGTGGTGGGTCGCCGGCTTCGGTGGCGTCGTCTGGAGGAGACTCAGGAATCTTCTATTTCTCCGAACCTGGACGTGCCGACTTGCTCGCCAAGATAGTGAATGGGTGCGAGATGAACGAAAGGTTCTGGGTCTTCGCTGCCGCGACGACCGATGTCGAGTACACGCTTACCGTGACGGACACGGCGAACGGACAGACAAGAACCTACGAGAACCCGCTCGGAGGGCCTGCCGAACCCATCTTGGACACCAGCGCGTTCGCCACGTGTCCGTAACGGGGGGCATGTCTCCAATTACGATGGCTGACTGTGGCATGACAATGGGTGAGACCTCGGGAGGGGGTTGAGCGCATGTATCGGCTGGTCTCTGAAAGGCTTGGCTTCAACACCTTGAGCGCGACCTTGCGCTCGTGGCGCAGGTCCTCGGCCAGATAAACCGTGGCCATCCCGCCCTCGCCAAGCTCTCGCTCGACGCGGTAGCGGCCTTTGAGGGCTGAATTGAGGCGGGTGATGGGGTCGGTCACTCGGGTAGCCCCTGGTCCAGCAACTCGAAGAAGTCCTGGGCCAGGACGAGGCAAAGAGCCGGCATCTTCCGGTTCACTTGTTGCCTGACATGAGATATTTGACCAGTGCCGCGATGCCCAGGACAAGAAGAACCAAAACCAAGAGACCAATCAGGCCCATTCCCCAACCCATGCCTCCCATTCCTTGCAACCTCATCTCAACTTCCCTCTCCTGACCCAGGCCGGGCAGAGCGGTGACAAGTGTAATCGCCGTCCCCAGCACCAAGGCATGAAGCGCCACCCGTTTGGAAATCGTCCTGCCACTGACCGCGATCATCTTTTCCTCCTCTTGAGCGAGATGCGATAGCGGCCTTGAAGGGCGGCGTTCAGGCGGGTGATGGGGTTGGTCATCCGCCTATTGGCGCCTTCGCCATATGACGCGTAGTTGACGCGCTGGCTCGATTGACCTGCCCCCAAGAGCGGTACCACATCCTATGTTAGTCCCAGCACCTGTGGAGGGCCGTGAAGGACGGGCATCCTCAGGAACCAGGGCGACGGCTTAATCGCCTCAGGGCAGGCAGACCCGCACTGTCCGCTGAGATAATACAGTCCGATTGAAGGGCGAGCTGTAACGTTTTGCGCGTTCATCCTGCGAGACCCTCGGCAGAATCCGGGTCAGACTAGGGTCCGCGACTAGGTGCCAGCCGGAGTGCCGTATCCTGTAAGAAGTTATCACATATCAATTTATGCCGTATCGTCTCATCTCCGGTTTGCACCTTGCGTCTAAGTACGAACGGCCATGACGAGTGAATCTCTCACTCGTATCGTTCCGAGCGGGTTTGACCGAAGGAGATTGAGAATGAACAAGAAAGGCTTCACGCTAATCGAGCTTCTGATCGTGGTCGTGATCATTGGGATCCTGGCTGCGATCGCAATTCCTCGCTTTGGCGAGACCCGGGATCGGGCGTTCGTCTCGGCAATGCAGTCTGATCTGAACCAGGTCCGGACCGCCCAGGAGATGTTCTATCAGGACAACGCGTTCGTCTACGCCGCCGATCTCGCCGACCTTACCGCGGCGAACCTCTTTACGGGAACCGTCGGCGTGACCGTCGTGATCAATGCCGGTAACGGGACGACCTGGGATGCCACGGCAACCCATGGATCGACGGCCGTTTCCTGCGACTACGACGCCGCAGTCGGCACGATCGTCTGCGCCTAGTTCGAGCAGCTAGACCAGGAGTACCCTGAGCCCGAAACGGGATCGGGGAGCGCCGAGGGGCGGGATGCCGAAGGACGGCACCCCGCCCTCTCGCTCAAACACCGCCGTCCTCGGACGACTCAAAAAAAAGCGCGTATCGTCTTCCAGCCCTGCCACCCCATCGAGACGAGCCTGAGACCGAGAAGGGCACCCTCGTCGGTCTCCTCTGTCCAGATGACTTCGCCTTTGGCCTTGAACTCGACGAACTCCAGTCGAACGAGCGTGCCGGACGGCTGCACCACGGGAGAGCTTACTAGCACCCCGGTCTCAGAGACGTTCTAACAGACCCCCTGAACAGTGATCCCGGAACCCTCGAACGTCAGAGTGACCGGCAAGCTGGTGGCTTTGCGGGGCGCCGGTTTATCCATCCTTGCGCACGTGCTCGTCCGCGGGTGAGGGCGGGGACGCAAAAACGCGATCAAGGCTATCCAAAGGTGACTTCTGACGCAACGGAATCGATCGAGGAGACGCGGTGTTTTTCGACCGGTGTAACCACCTCGAAGACATCCATGGACGGGCCTCCCTTGGGAGGCCGACCACTCCTCTACCCAACCCAGGATCGAAGAGGTGTAAGAGGTCGAAAACGTTCGCGAAAAAGAGGCCGATCAAGCCGGGATGCGCTCCGGAAGCATGAGGCCTTCGGTGACGGTCTGTACAACCTGAAAAGCAACCCACGCACTAACCGTATAGATCCCCAACACCTGCCAGAGTGACCTGCGATGGACTTCGCGGATGAGGCTCCCGACGGGACCCTTTCGAGGATTGGCCATGATCCAAGCAAGATGTTGCGCGCAATTGGGCGCTGCAAGATGGCTAAGGACCTCGGGGACCACCTCGGTCAGGAACTGCGCAGCAACTCCCTCAAGCTCTCTGGGTCGGGGCCTAGTCGAACGGTTCTGTCCCGACCTGGCGAACTCACCGCTCCTTCGTTCACCCGGTTACGCCAGTCCTCGCGCTCGGGAGGCGTGCGACCCGTAGCTCGACGTACGGTGTCTGGGAACTTGGCAGGGTCCGCCGTCGAGAGGATCATGCCTGGGGTTTCGGGTCGACTCTGACGCAGGCGCTCAAGCCCCAAGTATCCGACCGCGCTGTGGGGGTCAAGGAGGTATCCCGAGTCACGATGCACCCGGGACATCACATCGAGTACCTCTTCGTCCTCATGGCGCGTGGGCGAAATCCACTGCTGGAGTGCCTCAACATTCCCGTCGAAGATCGAAACGAGACGCTCGAGGTTACTCGGCCGTGCGACGTCCATGGCGCTCGCAACAGTTTTTAGCGAGGGGCCATTCGGAAGCGTTCCCGCCTCCAGGAATCGCGTCATCGCGGCGTTGGCGTTGCTCGCAGCAATGAAGTGACCGAGGGGGATTCCCATTCGACGCGCGATGACTCCGGCAGTAAGGTTTCCGAGGTTGCCCGTTGGAACGCTCACGGCTGGATCGTTCCGGGCGGCTGATGGAAGCGAATTCCATCCCTGTGCGTAGTAGAACGCCTGCGGGAGAAGGCGCCCGATATTGACCGAGTTTGCCGAGGTCAGGATCGCCTGAATCCCTGGACCGGGGCCTGCAAGGACTTCCTTCACCATCCGCTGACAGTCGTCGAAGGTACCGTCTACTTCGACTGGGATCACGCCCCCGTCGCCCGACCTCCTTCCGCCAATGGGCTGCTCGATCTGTTGGAGCTGAACCGGACTCAGCCAATCCTTGGGGAACAGGACCACTGCCTTCACGCCCTCGAGGCCGCCCACTGCGTGGGCAACGGCACCTCCCGTGTCTCCCGATGTCGCTACGAGGATGATGGCCGGCCCCTCGTCGGGATTCCGGAGCACCGAGAGCAGACAAGCGAGAAAGCGTGCACCGAAGTCCTTGAATGACCCAGTGGGTCCGTGGAAGAGCTCGAGGATCCAGGTGTCCGATCCGAGCGGAACGAGGGGAGCCGGGAAGTCGAACGCGCTGGCGACAATGCGCTCGACAGTCTCCCTGCCCACGCTCGGTTCGAACAAGCGCAGAGCTAGGCACTCCGCCAAGACGGGAAAGGGAACGCCTTCGAGCTCTTGCAGATCGTTGGCGGAGAGTTGAGGAAGGGAGATCGGCAGGTACAGTCCCCCGTCTGGTGAGGGGTCTTCCAGAACCGCCTGACGCAGGCTGACTTCATGGTGGGGCGGTCGCGTCGAGATCAGCCTCATGGGTGCTCGCTCTCCGAGACGATGCGAGCGCCGGCGTGGGCGACCGGCGAGCAATGGAGCGTCGCCTCGGGCTCGGCGTTGGAGCGGTACGCCGAGAACATCGCGTCTCCGACCCTTCCGGCGCCCTCGGCGTTTCGACAGAGAGAGAACATCGAGGGACCCGCCCCCGAAATACCACACCCGATGGCGCCTGCCTCGAGCGCTGCCAGGCGCACCGCGTCAAAGGCGGGGATGATGGTGCGGCGGTGTGGCTCTGCGATTCGGTCCTCGAGGGAATCCCCGAGCAGTTGCCAATCCTGTGCGTGCAGAGCCTGTACGAACGCCGCAGTGCTCCCCAGCTGGGCAACGGCCTCTCCCAGCGGGACCGTCTGGCCGATCGCACGTCTGGCCTCTCTCGTGCTCAGCTCCACGGCGGGGTGAAGCAACGCGACGGCGAGCCCCTCCGGGACGGGCAGGCGCACCACGGTCGGTTCACCGGAGGGTCGTACTAGGAGGAGACCCCCGAGTAATGCCGGCGCGACGTTGTCCAGGTGAGCGCCTCCAGCCACCGCGCGCTCGCCTTCGAGAGCGTGGGATAGGAGCTGCTTCTCCGAGAGGTTGGTAGCGAGGAGGTGGTCGACCGCGACGACTGCGGCGACGGCGCTGGCCGCGCTACCCCCCATTCCGCCAGAAAGGGGGAGACCCTTCTCTAATTCTACCTCCATCCCCTCCGTCCGACGGGTTTCCCCGATAAGAGAGGAGATTCCTATGGTGGCGGAGTTCCGCCTAGGATCCATCGGGAGTCGCCCGCCATCTCCCTCAATCTTTGAGATCCTCAGACCCGGTCGATCCGAGCGTCGCACGGTGACGCGGTCTCCGGGGGACTCAAGGGCGAGGCCAAAGGTGTCGAATCCGCAGATGACGTTACCGATCGTCGCGGGGGCGAACGCCGTGACCGAACGGTCAGGGCTCATTAACAGGCTTCCGAAGTCCGTGGGTCACCTGTTCCGCCGCCACCACGAGGTCGGTCATCAGTCCCGCGGCGGTTACCTTCGGCCCAGCACCGGGGCCCTGGATCAGGATCGGATGCTCCGAATACCCTTCCGACCTGATCTCCAGAACATTTTCGGTCCCCTGGATGCGGGCAGTCGGTCGATCCGCCGGCACGACGTCCAGGGTCACGCTGGCCCCTGCCTGATCGATCCTGGCCACCAAGGCTAGGCGGCAGCCCTTCTTGCTGGCCTCAGTGCTTCGAGAAGCAAATTCGGCGTCCAGTCCATGGAGCCCACTCATGAAGTCGTCGACCGAAGCGGCCTGCAGAAGCTCCTCCGAAAGGATCGACTCGGCACGCACCTGGTCAGGCTCTATGTCGAACCCGGCGGCCCGGCCCAAGATCACGAGCTTTCGGATGACATCCCTCAGCCCGAGATCATCTCGGGGGTCGGGCTCCGAGATTCCTCTCTCCTTCGCCTCTGCCACAGCCACGCTGAAAAGTCGTCCTCGGTTCACCTCGTCGAAGATGAAGGTCAAGGTACCTGACAAGACTCCTTCCATTGCCAGAATGTGATCCCCGCTGCGCCGCAGCATGGTGACCGCCCGGAGCATTGGAAGCCCCGCCCCCACCGTCGTCTCATGATGGAGGCCGCCTCCCAGCTGGGCCGCTTGTTGAAGAGCTTGATACTCGCCGAACGACCCCGACAACGGGATCTTGTTCGCGGTGACAATGGCCGCACCCGACCGCAGGTAGTCCGGGTATCGACTCGCGACAGTGGCGCTCGCCGTACAGTCCACGATCACGAGGGGGTCCCCGGTGAAGACGGAAGCGAACACGTTCTCCGACGTGTGGCTCCCACTCTCCAGGAGTTCCCGCCACCTGCTGAGGTCGAGCCCCTCGAGATCGACGACGGCTTTTGAGCTCTGCGAGATCCCGACGAGTATCGGCCGGATCCCATGGGGGGCGAGCGCCTCTTCCCCGTGATCGCTGATCTGATCCAGGAAGGCACCACCAACGCTTCCCACCCCCAGTACGAGCATCCTTACCGGCTGAGGTTCGCCGGGGGGACTGAAGAAGGCCCGATGCACGCTTCGGAGCGCCAGGGCCTCCTGCTCGGATGCAACGACCCACGAGATGTTCCGCTCAGACGAGCCCTGGGCTACGGCATGGACGTTCACCTTTGCCGCACCCAAAGTGGAGAACAGTTTTCCCGAAATCCCTGGGGTGTCCCGCATCCCCTCGCCTACGACCGCGAGGATGGAGAAGCTCTGCTCAGTCACCGGGTCCCTGATTAGGCCAGCCTCTCGTTCGCGTCTGAACTCGGCTCGGAGGGCAGACAGGGCCCGAGCTGCATCCGGCTCTGCGACGGCGAACGAGACTGAGTGGGCGCTCGAGTCCTGGGTGAAAAGAAGGGACTCCACATCCGCAACCCCCAGGGCTCTAAAGATACGCTGGCAGGCCTCCGTGACACCGACGGCTTCAACACCCTCGACCCGGATGACGGCGGCATCGCGGATCGCCGAGATGCCCCGCACAGGACGATAGGGATCGGGTGGTGGCGTCCCAACCACGAGCGTCCCGGGCAGCGACGGATCGAGGGTGCTTCGGATACGCAATGGAATCCCCGCCTTCCGCGCCGGCTCCACGGCCGGCGGGCACATCACCTTAGCCCCGAACTGGGCCAGCTCGAGGAGCTCCTCGTAGCCGATCTCACGGACTGGCGTCGCCTCTGGAACGCTGTGAGGATCGGCTGTCAGCACCCCGTCTACGTCGGTCCAGATCTCGACCGCTTCGGCACCAAGCATCGCGCCGAGCAGGGTGGCCGTGTAGTCCGAGGCCCCACGACCGAGGGTTGTCGTCTCCCCGCCTGCCGTGGACGCTATGAAGCCAGTGACGACCGGAATCGCGTCTTTCCCGGGGAGCCTCTCGCGCACTAGCTGACCGGACACCCGCTGATCCACCCGCGCAGATCCGAAGCGGTTGTCGGTCCGCAGAAGCTGCCGGGCGTCCACATCCTGCGCCGCGACCCCACTGGACCGGAGGCAGGCAGCCACAAGCATCGCCGAGAGAAGCTCCCCGAAGGCGAGCATTCGGTCTCGGGTCCGAAGAGTGCACTCTCCCAGGAGATGCGCTCCCCGAGCGAGTCTGCGCAGCTCCTCGAGCGCATCGTCAAGCCGTTTCTGGAGGGCCGCGAGCTCTCCTGCCGACGCAAGTTCCTCCAGAATTTCGCGATGCCTGTCTTCGATGTCCCGAAGCGGCTTCTCGTAGCCGTCGTCGCCCCGGCCTGCCAGGTCGGCTGCTTCAACGAGTGTATCTGTGATCCCCCCCACTGCAGACACGACGACCACCGGTACCGCTTCGGTCTGAGCGTGCTTCACCAATTCGGCGACCCGCCGGATTCTGTGGGCATCTCCAACAGAGCTCCCACCGAACTTGAGGATTCGTATGTCGGCGCTCCTCGGCCCTGGCTCCCCTGGAGCCGCGCTTGTCTGATCGGAGGGCAAAGGGGGTGCTTTGGATTCCACCTGATTCCTCTCCGGCTAGAGCCCTCTTTCCTACCGCCCCTGGGGCCGCGGCTGTAGCACCGCAGAGGTTGGAAAAAAAAACGACCCCGACCTTGCGAAGGGCCGGGGCGGGCGTCGTAAGCTGGCTTGATCCTTGGAACGTCAGGTCACACTCGCGCGCCTTCCCAGCCCCGCCTCCGCATCGTGGAGGTCGAGAGCCGGCACGTGACACCCGAACAGTCGAATAGGCCGCATAGCTTTGTCATAACTGACATTTATCGCCGCTTCCCCCGTAGGTGTCAAGGGTATCGGTGGGCCAAGGGACAGTGTCAGACGCCGGGCGCCGGGTTGTTCGTTCGGCTGCGGAAACACAACTTGCGTCTGCCCCGTTCGACCCCCGGGTCGGTCGATGATCACGACGTGCTCCACCGGCTGTTCACCTACGGCTTTCGCTAGATGCAGATCGCATGACTCCCTGGGTCCGCCGACTCCTTCTCGCCAACATCGCAGCCTATTTTGCCACGGCCTTCGCTGTGCCTGGTGCGGTCGTCAACCAGCTCGTGCTGGTTCCTGCGCTCCTGCCCGTCCGCCCATGGACGGTGATCACCTATCAGTTCCTTCACGCCGGTTTCCTGCACCTGCTGTTCAACATGATTGGCCTGTTCTTCTTTGGGCCGCGGCTCGAGGCACGCATTGGAAGTCGACACTTCCTCTTCCTCTACCTCCTGAGTGGGGTGGGGGGGGCGGTCTTGTCGATCTTCACGCCGAGAGCCTTCATCGTGGGGGCGTCTGGCGCCGTCTTCGGCGTGCTCCTCGGGTTTGCCCGGTACTGGCCTCGGGAGCGTATCTACATCTATGCAGTGATCCCGGTCGAGGCTCGGATCCTCGTCATTTTTATGGCGGTGCTCTCGCTCTGGAGCGGGTTCAGCGGAGGGGGGAACATCGCGCACTTCGCACATCTTGGTGGGTTCATCGGTGGCTGGATCTACCTGAAGGTGATGGAGCGCAACTCCCCTGCGCGGAAGTTCAAGATGAAGGTTGAAGCCACCACGCTAGGGAAACCGAGCGGCCGTGACCTGGAGCGCTGGGAGGGGGTTGATCGGGCGGGCCTTCATCCCATAAACCGTGACGAGTACGATCGGGTTCTGGAAAAGGCGAGGCAAGATGGAGTGCCCTCGCTCACCGCTCAGGAGAGGGCCTTTATGGAGCGGTTCGTAGCGGGCTAGACCGCGGAGTCATTCGTCGTCCCGAGGTGGTTTCCGCAACCTCTTCCTACGTGAACGTCGTCGCTTCGCTTCGAGTCGGGCCCGCTTCTCTCTTGCTGGAATTCGAGTCGGGACTCGCACCGGCTTGCTCTCTCTCAATCGGCGCAGCCGGTCTCGGAGCCGTTCCAGAGCGAGGGCCTTGTTGCGGTGCTGGCTCCGCTCGTCTCTTGCCGTGACCACAATGCCGCTGGGCCGGTGAGTCAGGCGAACTCCGGAGTCCGTAGTGTTCTGGTGTTGCCCACCCTTACCCCCGATCGGAAGGTGTCGACTCGACACTCCCCAAGGAGTTCGTCGTCTGAGGGCATGGTGGACTCGAGGGGCGAACCATGGTGGCGTAACCCGACTTTGAAATGTAGGAAGGGGGAACACGGGTCGGAAAGGACGGTCTTACCGGAGGAGGTAGCTCGATTCAGGTGCCGGGATTAGACTCTCAGGGATTCCTCCGAAGGAGAAGCGTGAGACGGATGGCCGACAAGCGGTTCGGTTTGGCGGATTGGGGTCCCGGAGCTCGATTTCTGGTTGTTCTCGCGAGTTCGGTGGTCGTCGTGGCCGGGCTTCGTGCCGGCGCGCCGATCCTCCTTCCCTTTTTCCTGGCATTCTTCCTGGCCATCCTTTCCCTTCCGATGGTGCTTTGGCTCCAGCGGAAGGGAGTCCCGCCCGCCATCGCCATCCTGCTGGCGGTACTCGTCGACGTTGCCGTATTCGGCGTGATTATTCTCCTTGCAAGTCAATCAGTAGCCGAATTCCAGGATCGATTGCCTCGCTACGCCACTCGCCTACAGACGCTGTTCGACTCGTGGATCGACTCGCTTCAGACCCGCGGAGTCCCCGTCGGCGACTACCTGTCTGACGAGGTCGTGAGCGCCACCGCGATCATGGACTTCGTGCGGAATCTGCTCGGTCGTTTGGCCGTCTTTCTCTCCAACGCATTCATCGTTGTCCTCATCATGGTCTTCATCTTGGCTGAGGCGACGATCTTTCCGAAGAAGTTCCGGGCTATTCTCGGCGAGTCCGAAGGTGACATGGGGCGTTTCGCGAAGATCAGCGACGAAGTGCTCGAGTACCTGGCGATCAAGACCCTAGTCAGCCTTTCCACAGGCCTCTGCATTGGCATCTGGGCCTGGATCATGGGCCTGGACTTCCCGATCCTTCTTGGGCTCATCGGTTTCCTGCTGAACTACGTCCCTACGATCGGGTCGATCCTAGCAGCGATCCCGGCGGTGCTGCTCTCTCTGATCCAGTTTGGCGGCGCTGGCTTCGCCTTGTTCGTCGCGTTGGGGTACGCGGTGATAAATGTTGTGTTTGGCAACCTGATCGAGCCCCAGCTTCTCGGCCGCCGCCTTGGGCTTTCGACCTTGGTCGTGATTCTCTCGCTTATCTTCTGGGCCTGGGCCTGGGGGCCGGTCGGAGCGCTGCTTGCGGTTCCTCTCACCATGGTTGTGAAGATCATGCTCGAGAACACGCAGGACCTGAATTGGGTCGCCGTGCTCCTCGACAAATCGGCGCCAAAAACTGTGGGCCGGGGCTCAGCGATCAGAGTCGGTACCGCAGCAGCTGGCAGAGAGGAGGGGGCCTCATGACTGCAGTGGCATCCGAGCTCTTTCAGCATCTCCCCGATTCGGCGCGCCTCTGGATCTTCGGAGTGGCTCGCCCTGTGTCCACAGAGGAGGAGGCAGCTCTTCTCGAGAGGGTCGACGACTTCCTAGGGGCGTGGAAGGCTCACGGATACCCGCTGGCGGCCGCTCGCGAGTGGCTGTACGGTCGCTTCCTCCTCGTCGGAGTCGACGAAGAGGTAACCCCGCCGTCCGGGTGTTCCATCGATGCGCTCGTGCGGAGCCTACTAGCGCTCGAAGCCCAGCTCGAGACGGAGATCGTAGGCGGCGCGCCCGTCTGGTACCGAGAGGGGGGGCCAGATGGAGAGATCCAGAGGGTCTCGCGGGTAGAGTTCAAGAATCTGGCGGTGGAGGGTGTGGTGTCCAGGGATACGATCGTGTTCGATCTGTCGCTGACCCGGATCGACGGGCTTCGCGAGGGGAGGTGGGAATCCCCCGCCCACCAAAGCTGGCATTCGAAGTATCTCAGCTGACACCCAGGGGCGGCTGGAGGACTGTCGCCAGGTACCGCATGGCTTCGAGCTCCGCCCAGAAGCTGGCGTGCCAGGGCGGGCCCCGCTCGATGAACCCGACGTGACCGCCGCGCCTACAGATCGACCCAACCAACCAAGAGTTTTCGTCTATGGCCTCGGTCGGCACGGCGCTCGCGGGGAGAAACGGGTCGTCCAGAGCGTGAAGGAGGTGCGTGGGCACCCGGATCGAAGGAAGGATCGGTCCGGCTGAAGCCTGTCGATAGTATTCCTCGGCGTCCGCGAACCCGTGGAGCGGGGCGGTCGCGGCGGCGTCGAATTCTCGGAGGGTTCGCGCTCGAAGTATCGCCTCGAAGTCCACGACCTCGCTCAGCAGCTCGCGTTTGGCACGAGCCTTGTCCTGCAGAGAGCGAAGGAAGTACCCGGTGTAGATTCTCCCCATCCGGCTGGATTCGAGCATCCGGGACCCCTCCGCAAGATCGTAGGGTACGGAGATCGCCGCGGTGCCTGAGAGGTAAGGGGGAGGGGTGTCACCCTTCTCCCCGAGGTACCGAAGCAAGGCGTTGCCCCCCAGGGAGAACCCGAGAGCGCCGAGGGGACGGCCTGGATACCTCTCGTGAAGGAGGTCGAGGACCAGCGAGATATCGCCGGTCTCTCCCGAGTGATAGAAGCGAGCCCTCCGATTTGGGACTCCAGAGCACGAGCGAAAGTTCATCCCGATTGCCCTCATTCCCACGCTGGTTAGAGCAGACATCGCGGCTCGCACATAGCGGCGGCGGGTGGAGCCTTCGAGTCCGTGCAGGACCAGAACGAGTGGAGCTCTAGGCCCGGGATCGGGACCAAGATCCAGGTCCAGAAAATCGGCGTCGGGGGTTTCAACTCGAAGCCGCTCAACGGCCAAGTGCGGACGCGGCCGCAGGAACTTTCCAGCGAGCGTCTGGAGGTGCCCGCCCGGGAGCCATGCGGCCGGATGGAAGAGGCGGCTCTCGAATCTGCTGTGGCTCCAGGGCGGAGTCGGCACCGTGCGGTCGGTCGGCCTCAATACCTCTATCCTTGTTCATGGCGCGGGGGTGACCGAGAATATCCCCGGTTCCATGGCGTGCCAACCCGTCCGCACATCTAGAGAGGTTGCGATGATTTCAGCAGCTCGGCTGCTCATTCCGCTACTTCTGGTTCTCGTGGTAGCCTCGGGATGCAACGGTGCCATGGCCGGGGAGTCTATCGGCGTCCCGTCCCCCGATCTGCCCAGCTCCGACGGCTTGCT
>CBDANG010000005.1:0-274620 GCA_965197485.1 Longimicrobiales bacterium | reverse complement strand
TTCGAGCCCGAACGCCTTTCGGATGGGCACGACCAAGGTGATCACCATCGCGACGCCAGAGAAGATCGCCCCTGCCACGAAGTACGGCGCGAAGATCGTTGCATGCCAGCCCGGTACGATCGACACGGCGAAGTCCCACGAGACCACCGAATGGACCGACAAACACCAGCGGCGTCGCGAGCGCCGCCAGGTACAGGTACGCCTTTCCAAAATGATGCCACTGGCGATCCGTTCCTCTCCAGCCGAAGGAAGTCAGCTGGTAGATCCTCTGCCGCAGACTTCCCCGTTTGGCTTGGTCCCGGGCGGCCGCGATATCGGGAACGAGACCGAGGAGGAAGAAGAGGGACGACACGGTGAAGTAGGTCGTGACCGCAAAGACGTCCCACACGAGCGGAGACCGGAAATTCGGCCATAGCAGCCGCTCATTCGGATAGGGGAAGAGCCAGTAGGCATGCCACGCTCGACCGAGGTGGATGAGGGGGAAGAGTCCGGCCGTCATCACAGCGAAGACCGTCATCGCTTCGGCGGCGCGGTAGATGGACTGCCTCCATTTCGCACGAAAGAGGTAGAGGATGGCGGAGATCAGGGTTCCAGAGTGGGCGATACCGACCCAAAACACGAAGCAGGTGATGTAGACTCCCCAACCGACTGGCGAATTGAGCCCGCTCAGGCCGATCCCGTTTATGAGCTGATTGCCCCACGAGAACGCCAACAACCCCACGCCCGCCGTCGCCAGACCGAAGAGGAACCACCACAGCTTGCCGGGCCGGGAGAGCATCTTGAGGATGTCAACGTTAACCTTCTCGAAAGACTGCACGTCCGGGTGGGTCTGCGCTCCCCTCTCCCGCTTCGACATGACTGTGTTAGACATGGATGTCTTCCACAGGGTGGAAGGTGACCTTCCGCAAGTAGTTCACCGCAGGTTGGGTGTTGATGAGCACGTCGAGGACCCGATAGGTGCGGTCGTTCTCAGAGACCTGAGCCACCCGAGAGGCTGTGGATCCCGAATGTTCCCGAAGACGATGGCCTCGGCGGGACAGCTTTGCTCGCAGGCGGCCACCACGTCTCCGTCCCGAACGGCTCGACCCTCGATCGTCGCGAGGTTTTCGGCCTGCCGAATCCTCTGAACGCAGAAGGAGCACTTCTCCATGACTCCCACCGGTGCGCACGGTGACATCCGGGTTGTACTGCCAGTTCAGAGGGCTCAGGGCACCTCAGAGAAGTCGAACCAGTTGAAGACCCGGACCTTGTAGGGGCAGTTGTTCGCGCAATAGCGAGTTCCGACGCACCGGTTATAGACCTGCGCGTTGAGGCCCTCCGGCGTGTGATAGGCGGCGTAAACCGGGCAGACCGGTTCGCAGGGCGCGTTGCTGCAATGCTGACACAGCATGGGCAGGAAGCGGATGTCGACCGGACCCGGTTCGTCCGCGTTCACCTCGTCATAGAACCGCTCGAGCCGGATCCAATGCAGATCCCGACCCATCTGATTCTGCTCCTCGCCGACCGAGGCTACGTTGTTCTCGGATTGGCATGCCGTCACGCATGCTGAGCAGCCCGTACACTTGTCCAGGTCGATGGCCATCGCCCACCTGGGGTAGCCCTCGGGCTCGTACTGACCGTGACGTGCGCCTTCCAAGGGGAAGTCTTCGGGACTACCATCTGTGGGTACAGGAACGAACCCACCAACCGCCTGCAGCTCATGGATCTCCGTGTGTTCGTCTTCGTGAATCTCGCCGGACTGCAGCGCGCTCAGCTCGACGGCAGGGGCGATAGGTCGGTCGCGGTGGTCGCTGGATCCTTCGATCGATGCGATGCGCTGACGCTCCCCGGTGGGCTCGATCAGAACCCTCGTCGAGAGGTGAACGAGCGAGCCCGAGGTCTGTTCAATCTCGGCTGGCAAGAGGACCATCGGATTCACGCCACGGCCATCGGCATACCGGCCGAAGCTGGTGTGACCTCCCCCCATCGCGAGTGCCGCCGTATCGCGGATTATGCCCGGATAGGTCCACACCGGCACCTCGAGTTCTCCATGCGGGGAGGTGACCCGAACGATGTCGCCGGTGGAAACGCCAAGCTCGGCGGCTGTCTCCGGGTGGATCTCCACCCAAGACTGCCACGAGATTTTCGATACCGGATCTGGGAGCTCCTGAAGCCATGGGCGATTGGCGGACCGCCCATCCCCGAAACGCGAGGAGGGATAGACGATCAAGGCGAGGCCGTCACCATCGAGGGCCGGGGGGTCGAATGTGAGTGCGCGGTCGGGAGCTTGGAGGCTCGCATCCTGCACATCCGCCGAGGAGAGGTTGACGACGCCCTCTCGGAGCGCCCGCCGCCAGAAGGCATCGAATGGCTCTTCAGGGTCCCCCTGGGCCGTGTGCAAATCGAGCCAGGCCGAACGCAGGTAGTCGTAGAAAGTCTCGGCTCCGAAGTCCTGACCCAAGCCCCGGGCCAGCCCGAGCAAGACGTCCCCCGAGGAGCGAGAATCAAAGTGGGGAACGGGCTGCATCGCCGGCTGCTGGATGGCCCAAAGACCGGGGCGGGAATTGGAATCCCCCCACGCCTCGAGGAAGTGTCGGTCAGGGAGGACGAGGTCCGCCTGCCTCGCGGTTTCGTCCATGCGATCGGTGATCGCGACGGTGAAGGGAACTGAGTCCAACGCGTCCGAGAAGCCCACCGCCGCCGGGAGCGTGTAGGCCGGGTTCGTGCCGTGCAGTATCAAAGCCTGGATCTGCCCGGCGGACATCGCATCGACGATCCCAACCAGATTTCCTGCGGCGGCGGATGCCGCGCTGAGGTGTGGGCGTCCGGGAAGCAGCGTACGTCCCACAGAACCGGCGACCGCATTGAGGACGAGGATCGCGAGGTTTGCGGCCGTGGCATTGCGCCCCTGCCCGGCGACCCCCGGGCCCACCGCCAGACCCGGACCTTCAGAGACGAAGCTCGATGCCAAGTCTTCAAGTGTTTCGACAGACAGGCCCACCTGGCCAGAAACAGTTTGGGGATCGTAGGTCGCAAGAAGCTCGGAGTAAGGGCCGGCGTCTCCCCCCGTGCTCGCGATGATGTTGGCGATGCCCAGCGCAACCAACCCTTCGGACCCGGCTTCCACTGGAATCCACTCGTCCGCATTTTGACCGGTGAGTGACAACCGAGGCCCGATGAAGACGAAGCGGCTCTTCCGCAGTCCCTCGTCAGTCCCACTGGCTCGGGAGAAGCCTCTCGCGTGTTCCACGGGCGAAATCCAGGACCCCAGGAAGTCCGCGCCAAATGAGAAGATCACCCCTGCGGACTCGAAGTCGAACGAAGGTACGGCGTCCGAGCCGAAGACCATTCGTGCGGCCTCCCGAAGAGGCGCCTCCGAGCCGGCTTCATATTCGATTCGGCGGCCCCCCACGGCACCAACTAGCCGCTCCTGAAAGCCCCTCAGCGTGGGCCCCACCCCACCGCTGACGAGGACGGTATTCGACCCGGCCCCCTGCACACCTTCGAGAAGGAGTGACTCAGCCTCGTCCCATGTGATTGGCTCGTGGCCTTCGCCCGCTCTACGCATTGGCTGAGCGAGCCGATCGGGATCATACAGTCCCTGAAGGGCCGACTGGCCTCGCGAGCAGAGTGCGCCGCCCGAGGTGGGGTGATTGGGGTTTCCTTCCAGCTTGATCGCGCGGCCTTCGCGGGTCTTGACCCAAGCGCCACACTCTGCGGAGCACTCCCCGCAAACCGTGGCATACCACGTAGCTACGCCGGGCGTGATCTCCTCATGGGGAGTCACGTACGGGATCAGTTTCTCGATTTGGTCGGTGGAGCACCCCACGAGCCCGGTCCCGGCGCCGCTCACGCCGAGCACCCTGAGGAAGTCCCGTCTTTTGATCCCTTCGCTCATAGACTGCATATCGCTAGACGTAGCTGCCCTGTTTCAGGAACCCGGAACTCCGCACGGCGGGCGCACGCTTACTCTCGATCAGTAGTGACAGGCCGTGCAGTCCCTAGACGCGCCTCTCTCGATGTGGCACCCGACGCACCACCCCATGGTGAGGGGCCGGTAGACCTCCTCGATGACGCCCTCGAGCTGAACGTGGCCATGGCAGCTTGCGCACTCTACTCCGGCCGCAATGTGGCGCATATGCGGGAACTGCACGTGGTCTGCGACCTTGTAGATCCGGTTCCACGGGATCGCTTCCTGCCGCTCAGCGTACCCGCGGAGCAGCTCGATCTCCTCCGGATTCTCGCTCCCGGCTACGAAGTCGTGACAGCCCATGCAAGTCGCCACGGGAGGGATCCCCGCCCGCATCGAGCGGTCGGCCGAAAAGTGGCAGTATTGACAATCGATCCGGTTTTCACCGGCATGCACATTGTGCGGGAATGCAATCGGTTGGCCGGAGGTCCTAACTTCCTCGGCATACTCTATTTCCGACTGTTGTTGACTCGATGGATCCTCTTGCGCGGCGAGCGATGTTGCACAGGCGAGCATAACGATCCCAACAATCGCCAGGACGGACCACTGCGTCTTCATGACCCCTCTTTTCCCGGTCGAAAGAAAGCGGGAAAATGGCTTTCCTGCACGAAACAAGCGCCGGAAGTTAGAAGGGCCGCCGCGGGGCGTCAACGTAGCAAGATCGAGCTGAAGAGAGGGCGCAGGAAGAGACCAGTCTTCCTTGGTCGAGGCCCCCTTCTTCTCGTGTGAGAGGTGGTGGTCCCGAGCTTCGTATGATACCGTGGGAAGGATGAGTACCGCTTCCCCGACTCCCCCATCGAATGGCCACCCGTCTTCGGGTCAACACCTGGCCACGATAAGCCATGAGGGTCGATTCTGGGACATCTATCTAGAGTTTGACGAGGACCTCAGACGCCCCGGGTCGTACCGCGCAAACCTCGCATTCTCACCGGCCGACCGTGCAGAAGACGAAGATGTCCTCCGGACGATCCCGATCATCATCGAGCGCTCCTACGAAGAGGCTATGACGAAGGCTAGAGCCCTGGAGCGGCATCAGGTCGTGGCGTGCTTGAGGTCGCTGCTTCCTTAACGAATTCGACCCATGATTTCTTGTGCTCAGGGCCTGTGCTATGGGGGATCCTTAGCATGGGTGCCGGGGTTTCAAACGTTCATCCGCACGCCCGGCTCGTTCTGCGACCACACTCGTCCCTGACCAGACCTGTGAGGAAATCGGATGGCCATCTATCGGACTCGCTACTACAGCGACGTAACTGTCGGGGTTGGAGGCAGGGTTACGATTCCACAAGACATGCGGGACGATCTCGGGATCGAGGAAGGGGACTTTCTGACAGTTCGAGTCGAGGAGAACTCCTCTGGCACCCGGCAGATGGTGATTTGGCGCTCCGAACAGCAGGGCGAGGAGTGATCCTGCCGCGACCCGTGTGGCAGCTGCTCTTTCAGTCGCTTGCCTCCAGCACAACCCACCGAACGAGTGCCTGAAGCGGTCCGGTACCGTCATGACGCCACCAAGCGGGCGGCCACGGCTGGTTCGCAAAGGTGCTAATTCTGGTGATGCCTGTCGCGGAAAGCTGATCCGCAAGTTCACGGAGTCTGGGCTCAGGGGCCGCCAGGGCCAGCGTCTGCAGGTGCTTTGCGGCGGGGTGCAGAACCTCCGGAAGGCGTGTCAAATCTGCAATCGGCTTCACTACGACCGTTCGGCCCGGTGCCGAGGGCGAGAGAGTCAGGTGGGAGCTGCCCTCGAAGAAGACCGTTCCGGACTCGGTGTTTCCACCGAAGACTCGATCGCCAGAACCCGCGGCGCCCTTCAACTCGGCCGTTACCTTTAGCTGTTGGAACGCGGCGGCCGAGCGGTCATCGGTCGGCCCGGGTGGCAGAGTTTCCGCAAGCACCTCGAGCTGCGCCGCCAGCAGCTCCGCCCACTCGATGGGCCGGATGGAAGCGCCCTCCTCAACCCAGATGATCTGAGGGGAGACGCATCCACGCTGGTCGAACGCAGCGACTGAGCCGGCGGCACCCTTGGCAACACCCTCCGCCCGTCCGCGAGAGTGCAGGTACTCTCGAGCGACCGCACCAAGCGAAAGCCGGTGGTGGTAGGCGACGAGCGGCGTCGTCGCCGGGAGGCGAATACGCAGCCATTCCATGAGTTCGGCTCCTCCGTACGCCACCACCCGCTCTGCCTCCCGAATGGCCTGCTCTTCAAGCTCGTCCCCCTTTCCGCGGGGCCAATAGACCACCGCAACCGCCTGGGCCAGCTCCGGGTCGACCTCGAGGAGGGCCTGGGCGAACAGGCAGGGAAGGGTGAGATCGCCCCGCCCCGGTTTTAGGAGGACAGGAGACTTCACGAGGAGGGAGCGGATGACCGAGGTGGTGCCGACACCCGGCACGCTTCCCGAACCGATATGGAAGGCGAGAGACCCGCCGACCGCCCTGCACAGGCCACCGTCGCCGTCGGCTTGAAAGCCATCCAGGACCGCAGGATCGGGGAAGTCGGTGCTGAGTAGCCGCAGGAGCGGCTGAGGCGCCCAATCACGCGCCATCCCGTCGATAATCTTGGTTGCCATCGCGGCAGATACTCCGGCCTCGAGGGGGATCCGCAGCTCGGCCTGCTGTCGCAATGGATCACTCGGGTCCGTGAAACGGCGACCGATCTCGCCAAGGGTTTGCGCCAGCTCCCGAGACGTTCGTGAAGAAAGGCCGAGTCGCGCGGCTCGCAGAGAGGCCAGTAGCTGGAGGCCTCCCTCTCTTGAGAAGTGGGCGGTAACAGTCCCGGGAGGCGAGATCTCGGTCTCTTCGAAGCCCCTGGTTCCAGGGGGCACGTGGAAAGCGAAGAACGCGGTCATCCTTCCGCTGCCCTGTGTGAAGCTCGTAGGAGCTCCTCCATCATCATCGAGCAGCCGCGGGGCTCGGCGTCCTCGGCTCGGCCGAGGATCCGGAATCCGTCTCCGACGGCTACGCCAAGGTCATCCGTTAGGATGGCCATCACGGAATCAAGGTTGGCTAGGTCGAGATGACACAGGATCCCCCGCTTGCCAGCGGAGACGGGCTCTAGTGTGTGTGGGTTAAGGATGCGGGTCCTGACCCACGGGGGACCCAGGTGTCTGCGGGTTCCAGGATCTTCCGGGCCATCTTCGAGGAGGACCGGCTCATAGAATTGAGAAAGGAGCTCCGTCATCCCGTACTCGCTTACGATGCGGGCCTTCGAGACCCGAAACATCTCCGCGATCGTTGCGTACAGCTCCCCTCGCGAGATGGTGCGGCTCCGGCCCTTGAATCCACCCGTCTCCACTACGACGGATCCGGGAGGAAGGGGTGCGGGCCCGCCCTCTGAGATGCTCTCCGAGAGGTGCATGAATCCGAATGCCGTCCCGGCCATCAGAACGCGTGTTTCGTCGTTACGAGACCTCTCGATAGCGTCTCGAACGGCCGTTGTCGCGATCTGCCACTTCGAGTCCGCGAGAAACCCCCCTCCGCCGTCATCCCATTTCTCGATCCACGCTCGAAGCATGTGGATAAGCGATGAATCCGGCTTCTGCTCAGGAGAAGGCGTCACACATAGAATACGAATTCTGTTTTTGTTATGTCCACGGTTCGTAAGCGCTGGCCCGAGGTAGTGGGTGGCGGTGGTTAGGAGAGATTCTCGATAGATTGAGAGGTCACGAATATCGTGGACCCCTCGACCGGCAGCCGCCCCCGCAGTCCCCGAGGTTCGGAATGTCACCTCGACAGGCCGGGTGTCTCGGCCTCTGAGTGGGAGCTCCTTGAAGGCCGTCGTCGGCACAGCTGGGATCGACCTCCAATCGCGGAGGTCTCCGGGTTCGAGCCCGCGACCACGGACGAATGACCCATAGAGCGGATTCGCATCCACCTGGTACCCAAAAATCTTCAGCGCCAACCGGGCGAACTGTGCATCACTCCACAGGGAGTCGTTTCCCGGAACCATCGCACGGCGGAGTGCCTCGCGTATTCGGCTGCGGCGCTCGAGAAGATCCGATGGCTTGCGAGCGGCCCCTCCGGGGTGATCGTAGATCATCGCAGTCGTAGGGGATCAATCCGCAGAGGACCGGCGCATTCGCCCGGGCTCAAGGCCGCCGGCCTGGAGAATCTTCTCTTGGAGCCGCCGGGCCTCTTCCTCCGCGAACTCTAAGAGACGGGTCACCCGCTCCTCGGCCGCGTCGTAGGCATCGGCAGGGAAGTCGGTTTCTTCTACGTGGCGGATCGCTCCCGAAAGGGCCTCGAGCTCTCGCCGGGTCTTCTCGAGGGCTCTCTGAAGCCGGTTTAGCGCCCTTCGTGCCTCAGATTCGACGCTCGTCATGGCCTCGAGGGTGAGAAGAGCAGCCAATTGCACCGGACGGCTATAGCCCAGTATAGTCCAGCCCGACAAAATGAACGGTGAGGTGCGAGCGCGGCCAGAGCAATGGGGATCGGGGGCGATCGAGCCAGCCCACTATGATCAGCCGCGGGAGTGACGGTCCTCCGTGCCCGACCAGAGCCCAAGTAGGGCTGCCATGAGCCAGCAGTCGGTAGACATTGCCGTGATCGGAGCGGGTCCATGCGGCCTGGCCGTCGGTGCCGCAGCGAGGCGGTCGGAGCTGTCTACCGTCCTCTTCGATCGAGGTCCGATCTGTTCGTCCATCGTAGAGTATCCGCCGTATATGTCCTTCTTCTCCACTCCTGAGAAGCTGGAGATCGAGGAGCTACCCTTCGTCAGCTCCAATACGAACCCGGGCAGGCGGGAGGCTCTCGCCTACTACCGAGGTGTGGCGCGGTACTTCGGGCTCGATGTCAGGCAGTATCAGAGTGTCGAAGGGCTCTCCTCCGGTGAGGGAGTCTTTCGCCTACAAACCAGAACGGCTGCAGGCGAAGCCGAGGAATGGGCGGGGAAGGCCGTAGTGATTGCGACGGGTGGATTCGATAGTCCCAACTATCTGGGTGTGCCCGGCGAAGATCTCCCCAAGGTCTCACACTACTACAAGGAGGCCCATCCATATTGGGACCAAGATGTGCTGGTGATCGGAGGGGGGAACTCTGCTGTCGAGGCGGCCCTAGAGCTATTCCGAGTGGGAGCCAGGGTTACGATGGTCCACTTCGCGGCCGATTTCGATGCTGGAGTGAAGGTCTGGATCCTGCCGGACATCCGGAACAGAATCGAGCATGGGGAGGTGGCGGTCCGATGGCGGCATCGAGTCGCTGAGATCCATCCGCAGTCCGTGATTCTCAGGTCCGAAGAGACGGGAGGGATCGTGGAAGTCCCAAACGACTGGGTTCTGGCGCTCACCGGTTGGCGGCCTGACCCTACGCTCCTCCGGTCCGTGGGCGTAGAGGTGGACGAGGAGACTGGAGTTCCCTCGCATGACGCGACCACGATGGAGACTCCGGTCCCCGGCGTGTTTGTGGCAGGCGTCCTGACCGCCGGCTTAGACGCGAACCGGATCTACATCGAGAACGGGCGGTTCCACGGTCGACGCATCGTCGATCGCTTCTTAGCTAGCCGCTAGGGCTGGTAGAACTAGGGCTCCAAGAGTGGTCCCAAGATCCATATCACCACGCGGAAGTATATCAGGAGTCCGACGACATCCATGACCGTGGTGATGCCCGGAGACGAGGTGAGGGCTGGGTCAATCCCAAGTCGCCGAAAGAGGAATGGAAGGCTAGCACCGACCAAGTTGGCAGTGAACGAGATCAGGACCATCGTGATTCCTAGGGCTATCGCGATCCGTGGTTCGGCGCGAAAGAAGAGGACGTAGAGGGCCATGAAGAGGCCGAAGGCTGCACCGAGCAACATCCCCGTCCCGGTTTCCTTGAGAAGGACCCTTAGGTAGTCCCTGAGCTCCAGTTCGCGGGTGGCCAAGGCGCGAACGACTAGTGTTGCGACCTGGGACCCTACGTTGCCTCCTGTCCCGATCAAGAGCGGGATGAAGGCGGCGAGAATCACGACCTCCTCGATGATCGTCTCGTAGTAGGCGATGACATTGAAGGTGAGGGTCATCGAAACGACCAAGAGCACCAGCCACGAGGCCCTCTTTCGGAAAAGGAGCCACGGATTAGCCCGAACGTAGTCGATGTCGATCGGGGCCGCGCCCATCCGGTGGATGTCCTCAGTGGCCTCCTCCTCGACCACGTCCAGTACGTCATCCACCGTCACGATTCCCACGAGGTGTCCCCCGAGGTCTACGACAGGAAGAACCGAGAAGTCGTAGTCCGCAATCAGCCGCGCAACATCTTCCTGATCGGTGTCGGTCCGCGTTCTCACGACGTCGCCATCCATGATGTCCTCCACACGGACATCGGGAAGGCTGACGATGAGGTCGCGCAGTGAGAGAACCCCGATAAGACGGTCCTCGCCGTCAACAACGTAGAGATAGTAGATCGTCTCAGCTTCCGGATGAGCGCGCCGCAGGAAATCCAGAACCTGCCGAGCCGTCATCGAAGCTCGAACGGAAACGAACTCCGGAGTCATGAGACCCCCGGCCTCTTCTTCGTCGTACTCTACGAGCGCATCCGCAACGGCGAGAGTCTTGGGTCCGAGGAGCGATCTGACCTCTTGGACCTGATCCGGATCCTTCGACTCGAGCACCTGAAGCGTGTCGGCTAGATCGTCAGGGCTGAGTTCCTCGAGGACCTCCGCCAGTCGTGTCAGAGGGAGGGAATGCAGCAGTTCGGGTTGCTCCTCCTCCGGCAGGTTGGACAAGAGCTCCGCGGCCTTCTCCGCGGAAACAAACTGAAGAGCGAGTCGCCTCTCTTCCGTGAGAAGGTCGGACCAGACATCGAGGAGCTGCTGGGCGCGCAGCTCTTCGAGGGGAGGCGAGAGGGCGTCAAGGGCGCCCCGGGTTAGCGCCGACCTAAGCTCCAGGAGGAACGCGGCGGTGTCGAAGGTCGGGCTCATCTGCTCTCTCTGGCTGGGACTCGGGCGCTCAAGAGTAGAAGGTGGGATCTCCTTCCACCAAGTGCCATCCATCGTCCGTCAGGGCTCGGACCTGAACCTGGGGCCCGCCGGGTGTCCCGAGGGCCACCGCGGCTGGCGGTTCCACTTCGCGACGGAGATAAGCCAGCGCGATTCCTTGGCCGAAACGTGGGGATGGGGCGAAGCTTCTTATCGTGCCTACCCGCCGATCGCGGCCCGGCTGGAAGAGGGGAGCGAGGGGCTCGGGCGCTGGTGCGCCACCCAGAAGGATCCCGCGCAGCTGACGATTCACATGGCCACGATCCCGGATCCGTACCACGACCTCCTGCCCTGTGTAGCACCCTTTGGTGTCGTCGACGCACCGATCCTCGATCCCGGCCTCTGCAGGCATGGTGTGCGCGTCGAGTTCGACCCCAAACGAAGGTCGCCCTCGCTCCAACCGAAGCACATCCCAAAGCCCATCTTCCCCCTCCGAAACGCCAGACTCTCCGAGCCTCGACCGTAGCGTGCCAACCGCAGCCTCGGTCCCGATAACGTCGAACGCCAATGGCGAGACGTCGTCGCTGCGAATTACCCGTACGCCGACCTCGGATCCGTCGGGGACAACGAACTCATCCCCGTCCTCCATCCCCAGTAGATCCGGAGCAACATCTGGGAGTCCCAGAATCTCACCCCAGAGTGTAGGTGCAATTCGAGGTCCCACGAGGGTCAGGATCGCTGTCCCCTCGTCCAGCTCTGAGACCTTCGCCATGCGTGGAGGGAGGTACTTTCGGAGGTGTTCCAACGCACCTAAGACACCAGCATCGGGAAGATCCAGGAGGAGGGCTCCCTCGTCCTCATTCCCGAGCCGCGCGACTCGGAGATCGGTCACGAGCCGCCCCTTGGGGGTCAACATCGCCGAATAGGGGGCGCGGCCATAGCGTATTCCCGCTCCTTTGGTCTCAGGAGCCGGAGGCATCGCTCCCGTGACGAGTCCGGAGAGCATCTCCGTTGGAGCTCGACCGGCTACACGCAGCAGCCTACGAGGGGCGCGAGGCACGAAGAGCACAGCCTCATGCGCTGCTTCGTACCCGCCGCTCACCGCGGGTCGTCCTGGCCCTCGGCAGCCCTGAGTTCCTCCACCAGCGTTCGAATCCGACTCGCGTCGGATGCCTCGGGCGCATAGTCTAGATACCACTGCAGCTGCTCGATCGCCTCGTCGGGCCGTCCCATCCGCGCCAGAAGAGTGCCCTTGTCGCGGATCTGCCCGGCGGCGGTGGGATGAATCACGAGTATCCGCTCTACCGCCGCTAGCGCTCGGTCGTCATCCTGCACGTTGAAGTAGATCCCTTTGAGGTTGGTCAATAAGCGAACGAGCATCTCCCGGCGACCCGTAGCCTTCAGAAACTGCGAGCGAACCTTGACCATGCCGCCGTACACCCGGTCGAGCAGCTCTTGTGCTTGGTCCTCGAACCAAATACGACCGCCGTCGAAAGGGTCTACCAGCAATCGGACAGCCTCTCCTGGATAGCGGACCAGGAAGTGGCCAGGAAAGTTGACGCCCTCTAGAGGGAGGCCGAGCCTCCACCCCACCTCGAGGAGAACCATCCCGAGGGTGAGGGGGATCCCCCGCCTCCGATCCAGAACATCACTGAGGAAAGAATTGCGCGGGTCGTAATACGCCTCGCGGTTTCCACGGAAGCCGTTCCGCTCATAGATCGTATTCAAAAGCTCCTGGAAGATCACGAGAGACGCCGTCTCGGTGGATAAGCGGTCCTTCACTTCCTCTGCCAGCTGATCCAGCCTGCCGAGATGCCGCTCGACGGAGAGCTGAACGTACTCTTCCTGGGCAACGAGGAGGGCCGCCCGTGCCAGATTCACGCGCTCGTCGGGTTGCTCAATCTCGCTGATGAACGCACGGCGAGGGGATGGAATGGGAAGGCTCAATTACCTGGACCGTTGCAAGGGTGCGCGCGACGAAAGACTCGTTTCCCGAGGGCCAGAGCACTCGTACATTTTAATGATGGCAATCAGGAGTATGGCTCACCACCCCAATGTAGAGTATTTGCGGATCCGGAGGTCGCCCGGATCTAGATCGTTGACGTACGAGGTGACGCCGGAACATGGTGGTGGTGCAGGTGTGGGTCGCTTGCGCTGGGCGGCCGTGTGCACGCCTGAGTCACCAGCGAAATCCTCTCGGAGGTGGACGATGTCACGTGGGTGGTCCTCCGCGTGTTGGACCTTCGGTATTGCCGTGGTGGTGGCAGCGGCTGGTCACCCCCTCGCGGCGCAGGGTGGTCCTAACGCGGACCTGACCTCTGATGCTCCCGGGCAGCGTGGCCGCACGTCATTTGCGAGAGGAGACCCTGGAATACACGGAACCGACGGATCTCGGTGGTCTCCACCTGTCCTTGTTGCAACGGATGGGGCTGGAGATCGACCGTTTTGGGACCGCGTCGGAGCCGCTGGCCGAGCTGCGGGCCTGAGGCGCGGTGCGCATATGGATGACGCCGGCCGGGGGTCTTAGCGCAGGGACTGTCGTCGAGCTTGAGGGTCAGCCGGATAGGAACTCTTCGAAGGAGACGGTCCGTTCCCTTTCCTCAGGCTTCCAGCGAAACCAGCGCGTCACAAGGAAGATCTCTTCCCTGGTCTGCACATCCAGCGCCTCCGGAGGGGGCATGGGGTGGGAGAGGACGGATCTGATCTGGTTCCTGAGGGCAGTCGGGGGATTGGCCCCGAAGGTGAAGCTGAAGGAAAAGAGGACCCGTCCGGCCGAAATCATATACCCACGGTCTGGGCCGGCCGGACCAGAAGACACGCGATAGACGAAGGATAGGCCGGCCAGGAAATCCCGGAACAGCACGACCTCGTTCCGGAGCGACCGGATCCGCTCCTCTCGGTCACGTAGCCGGGCAGCCAGTTCGAATTCTCTCGTAGCCGTGGCCCCCTCCATGCGCGCCCGAAGTCGATCAAGTGGAGCGTCGGTCTTACCATCCAAGAAGTGGACGACTTCGCGCACCTTATCCGCGTATTCAGTAGCGGAGCAACGGGCCGCGCACGGTCCTGGACAGGTCCCCAGCTCGGCCCTCGCGCACCTGGGATCGCGGCGTACGGAGAAGAGGTCAGTCTGGTCCGCGAAGTGCATTGGGGTTGCCGGAAGACAATCCCGCAGCCCGACGGAGACCGATAGCTTACGCAGGAGGCCAGGGAGGCGAGGGGGAGCGGGGAAGGGACCGAAAAAACGGCAGTTTGATGGAACCGGGCGACGAGTCGCAACAAGGCGTGGCGCGATTCCGTCGGTCAGTCGGATCCAGGCGAAGCGTCGTTCTCCTCGATGCCGCCTATTGAACCGCGGTCAAAATGTCCGAATCTGGTGGAATTCACGAAGGACGGCTTCGAACTCATTGGGCGCATATTCCCATTCCACTCCGGTGGCCACTCGCAGGAGCTCACTCTGTTTCGATGGTACGTCGGAGCGGAAGTAGGAGAGCAATCGGCTGCGGATTCGCACTGACTTTCCCACGTAAAGGACTTCCCCTTTGGGGCCCGTGAATCGATAGGTGCCCGGACGGTTCTCGGCGTCGGAGCTGACCTGTTCCCTGAGTCGTTGGGAGGGGAAGTGCCGCCGCAAGACGGCGGTTGGCTCAGCCACGGCGTCCATGAGCTCCAGGGTCGGTCTCCTCGGGGTATCTTCGCGTTTTGTTCGGTAAAGAATAGTACGCTGCGAGCGCTGACTGGCAAGGGGGCCGATCCGGTCATTGCTTCGTACTTCTCACACGAATAGACTCCGGACCATGACGGTGCTCCCCCGCTTTCGGATCATCCGGGATCCCCTCTGGAACACTATCCGTCTCGACCCCGTCTCGGTGCAGATCATCGACACCGCGGCGTTCCAACGGCTCAGATACATCCGGCAGCTTGGGTTCGCCCATTTGGTCTATCCGGGGGCGACACATACCCGATTCGATCACGCTCTCGGGGTCTACCACCTCGCCGGTAAGGCTCTTCGCCTGCTGCGAGAACGAGGCGGGGTCGGAGAGGAAGTGTGGGAAGGCTCTGAGCTCATCCCCTACGCGGCTCTCCTCCATGACATTGGCCACTATGCGTTCTCGCACGCGCTAGAGGAGCTGGAAGCCGACCGCTTCCCGGGAGACCACGAAGCTGTGAGCGCTCGGTTCTTCACCTCGCCTGAGCTGGCAGAGGCGCTCGCACCCCTGGGGGCGAGCGCGCCTCAGGCGATCTATGCGCTGATCCGTGGGGAGAGCGTGCATCCCCTCAGAGGTTTGGTGAGCGGCAGCTTGGACCTGGACAAGATGGAGTATCTCCGACGCGATGCCCGGTTCTGTGGGGTCCCCTATGGCGAAGTGGATGTGGATCGCCTCCTCCTAGGTCTGGTTCTTCTTTCCGATCCAGCGACAGGGGAGGTCGAGGTAGGCGTGCAAGAGAAGGCGATCAGCGCTCTGGAGTCCTTGCTCTTCGCGAAGTATCAGATGTTCCGCAATGTCTACTGGCACCACGGGGTCCGGAGCGCCACCGCGCTCTATCGCCGAATAGTCGGAGAAGCCGTGCGGTTGCGTCTGATCGAAAAGAATGCGCTCGTCGGTCCCACGGACGAGGACCTCCTCCATCGAATCCACGAGCGCGCACTCTCGAGTCAAGATCTGGAAGTCAGGCGTATCGGAGATCGCTGGCTGATGGCGCTACGGAATCGGAATCTTCCGAAGAGAGCCTGCGAGCTTACGGCGCCAGAGCTCGAGGGAGTCGCCCTCCCGGAATGGATCTCGCGCGAGTCTCCCGAGCGGCGGCGAGTCGAGGATGCCCTGGCCGTAGAGCTGGGCCTGCCCTCTGGCGAGGTCATGCTCGACTATCCATCGAAGAGAAGGATGCTCGACCTGGATCTCTTGGTCCTCAGAAGGGGTGGGGATGTGGAGCGTCTGGGGGGTGAGGGCCTCCGAGGCGTGATCGATCTTCCAGGGGTGGCGGACGAGCTCTACCGGACCACCAGAGTGCTCCGGATCTTCACTCTGGAACGCCGGAGCGTAGAGCCGGAACTGGCCCTGCGATTCATCGTTGCGGGTCAGTCGCACGGCACCATGGGCTCGCCCGGTGACGATCGGGAAATTCACAGGGAACCAAGGGGCCATGAGGGGTTAGCATGAGCCAAAATGACCTTGGATCTTGATTGGATGGGGAGTGTAGCACGGGCAGCCGGCGAACAGGCTGGCACAATGTTGGCAGAACTTACCGGACGGACAACCGGGGTCGGCTGGTCAGGCTTACCGCTCCCCGGTTGGGCCGGCCGATTGGCATAGGCAAGAGTCCCAGAGACTCGAGGGAGATAGATCTACATGGCCACGACCGCCTCCAATGGCCGCGGGAACAAGCGGAAGGGAAGGTCTAGGGGATCGCTCGGGAGCTTCGATGCGACGCTCGATGAACAGACCGCCCTGGACCAGTATCTCCGGGACGTCAGCCGCCATGAGCTGATCACGCCGGATAAGGAAAAGGAGCTGGGGGCTCTTGCCCAGGCGGGCAACGAGAACGCCGTGCAGGAGCTCGCGCGGGCGAATCTTAGGTTCGTGATCAGCGTCGCCAAGAAGTACCAAAATCGCGGCGTATCCCTCACTGACTTGATCCAGGAGGGAAACGTCGGTCTGGTGACCGCCGCAAGGAAATTCGATCCGGAACAGGGCGTTAAGTTCATCTCCTACGCGGTGTGGTGGATCAGGCAAGCGATTCTGGCTGCGTTGGCGAATCACGGCCGGTCTGTCCGGGTGCCCCTCAATCGCGCCTCGGACCTGGCCCGCATCTTTCGAGAAAAGGAGCGCCTCAAGCAGGAGTTGGGCCGCGATCCGAATCCTGAGGAGCTCAGCGCTGCCACGGATCTCACTCCGGAGCTTATCGAGTCCCTGCAGACCCTGAACGCTGCCGAGATCCGCCTTGACGGCCCGGTCGGGGACAGCGAGGACTCTCAGCTGGTGGAACGCTTCATCAACGAAGAGGCGGCCGAGCCAGAGCAGGACGTCGAGACTCGCCTGCTAGCTGAGGCAGTATCGGGAGCCCTGGATACGCTCGAGGCTCGCGATGCCAAGGTTCTTCGTCTCTACTTCGGCTTGGACGGTGAGCGCGAGCACACTCTCGAGGAGATTGGTAACATGTTAGGCGTGACACGAGAGCGGATCCGGCAACTGCGGGATCGAGCGCTCCGCCGTCTTAGGGAGGGCGAGAAGGGTTCCGCCTTGGAGTCTTTCGCGGCCTAACATCCCCGTGTCGTCCAATCCGCAACGCCCCACTCCGCCGGGCATCCCCCTGAGGAAGCGGCTGGGTGGGGCGATTCTCTTTCAATAGAGCGATGCGCGCTGGAGGCTCAGGGGAGAAGACTCCACAGCGTTGGGGTGGGAGGGTTCTCGAGACGGGCGGCGGCATCTATCGGGTGGAGGTCGACGGCCAGGGGGAGATTGAGGCCTCTCTGCGGGGCCGGCTAAAGCAAGTGGCGCGTACCGGGGACCGGGTCGTACCCGGCGATCTCGTCGTAGTCTCGGTCGAGGAGCCGTCGGGAGGCTGGACCATAGAGGATGTTGAAGGTCGCCAGAACCAGCTGGTACGGGCATCTGCGGGCGGCCGCAAGGCTAAGGTGGTTGCCGCAAACCTCCAGAGAGTCGTAGTCGTGTTTTCTGCGTGCGAACCCCCCTTCGACCTTGCCGCCGCGGATCGGTTCCTGGTTCTCGCCGAGGCCTGCAGGATTCCCCCGGTACTGATCTTGAACAAGATGGACCTGCCGGGAGCTCAAACGGTCGCCGAGCGGCTGTCGACGGCCTACGAAGGTACGGGTTATACCGTGCTGCCGATGTCTGCCCGGACTGGCGAAGGTCTCGAGCGCCTTAGGCCTCTGTTCAGCGCCGGGGTGTCCGCGCTGATCGGGCCCTCAGGTGTCGGAAAGTCCTCGATCATGAATGCCCTCTATCCAGGGCTTGACCTGCGTACCGCGCGCGTGACCCGCCGTGGCAGCCGGGGACGGCACACGACCGTCGGAGCCTGCCTGCTTCCCCTTATGGAGGGGGGCTGGGTTGCCGACACTCCGGGCTTTTCCGAAGTGAACCTATGGGAGGTAGGGTCCGACGAGCTGTCCAACGCGTTCCCCGAGTTCCGAGAACCGTCGGAACTGTGCCGTTTCCGGGGATGCACCCACTCTCACGAACCTGACTGCGCAGTCATCGAAGCTGTCGAAGCCGGGAAGATTCGAGACGAGCGCTACCGCAGTTATCGCTCGCTTCTCGGGTGATCAGGAATCACCGAGCCTACGAGCCAAGGCGTCGAGGGCAGGTCCTCGGCCCGTCGCGAGCTCTATAATCCGCCCCTTCCAGTCGTCCGGTGGCCTCAGGTATCCTGGCGAGGTTGGATCGAGCCTACACCGGTTAAGCGCCTCGACTGGGCTGCCCAAGGCGAAGGAGATTTCAGCGAGGGTAATGCCCTGCGCCAGCAGCTGATCAGTGGCTTCCCGGAAGCTGGGTCCACCTTGGGATTCGCCTCCCAAGGCCCTCTGCCAAGCCGCGCGATCCCCGTCGATCGGTGGGGCCTCGCTAGGTAACATGCCGGCGTCCCGCCGCCAGACGGAAGTAAACTCGAGCCCCATAAAGGCGCCTCCATCCCCCCCCGACCGCGCCCAGACGACCTTGCCCTCCCCACTGAGCGGTACGGACTCGAACGAGATTACCGTACCGGGCGGCCTCTGTCGCTTCGATAGTACGAGCATCCCCGTCTTAGACATGTTTACAGAGGTCGCGAAGCTCCCTTCTCCCGGATGGTCGAAGGTGAGGGCGATGGGAAAGTCGACGGGATTCCGCCGGGCACGAGCCTGCATCTGGTTCACTTAAACCGCTCCCCTCATGTGGGACCAGGATCGATCATCCCTTGCTACTCATAGACCTGTCAGAGGATCCAGCGGAGACTACTCGCGCGAGTCATGTCAAGGGCGTGACCGAGAGATGCCCTGTGTTCGGGTCCGTTTGGACCGCAATTCGCCAACGGTAGACCTCTTCCAACACGTCCTCCCGGAGCACATCCTTGGCAGTTCCTTCGGCGGCGACTCTTCCCCCCTCAAGGAGTAACAACCGATCCGCGAATCGAGAGGCTAGATCGATATGATGGGTTGCGAGGATCACAGTCAGGCCCGAGTCCGCCGAGTTCCGCAGCAGTCGCAGAATCCCCATCTCATGTCGAAGGTCGAGGCTAGCGGTCGGCTCATCTAGCGCCAACGCGCGAGGCTGCTGTGCGAGAGCCCGTGCGATCCGGACCCTCTGGAGTTCCCCCCCGGAGAGGGTGCCTGCCTCTCGCTCGGCCAGGTCAAGGGCGTCGCACTGCTCGAGCGCTCCTCGAACGGCTCGATGATCCTCGGGACCCTCGCGTTCGAGCGGCCCGAGATGAGGGTATCGCCCCATTGCCACGAGCTCTCTCACCGAAATCGGAAAGGTGACGCTTTCAGCCTGGGTTACGACTCCGACGGCGCCTGCCAGCTGTCGGCGAGTCCACGACTCAACCGTTCTTCCGTCGATAGCAACCCGTCCGCCCGCGATTGGAACCAAACCCAGGAGCGCGCGAAGGAGCGTGGACTTTCCCGACCCGTTGGGTCCAAGCACGGCATAAAGGCAGGCGGATGGGACCCGCATCGACACTCCGTTCAGCGCAGGAGGACGCTCCACGCTGTAGCGCACGACGAGGTCCTGAGCCTCGAGAATCACGGCTGCAGACTCCTCCTGAGGAGGAGGAGAAAGAAAGGGACGCCCACGAAGGCGGTCACGACTCCGACAGGAACTTCCGCCGGTGCAATCAGCGTGCGCGCAAGCAGATCGGCCAGCGTCAGAAACCCCGCTCCGGCCAGGAACGAAAGGGGGAGAAGGAGTCTGTGTTCGGACCCAACCAAGGTGCGCACAGCATGGGGAATGACCAGGCCGACGAATCCGATCACCCCGACAAAGGCAACACCAGCGGCAGCGATCAGCGACGCGGCGCCGTAGGCCAAGCGCTTTACCTGCTCCACGTCCGCACCCAGATAGGTGGCCGTCTCCTCACCGATCGCCATCAGATTCAGGGGCCGCGCCAGAGAAAGCAGAACGAATGCGAGTGGGAGAGTATATGTGGCGACCACTCCGACCGTCGCCCAAGTGGCACCGGAAAGACTCCCCATCATCCAAAGGACCGCCGATCGGATCGTCGGCGCCTCTGCGAGAGCGAGAATCAGTGCAATACAGGCCGAGAAGAAGGCCCCGACCACGACGCCAGCGAGGAGGAGGACTCTGACATCCATGCGTCGGTTCGCCGACAGAGCCACACCGAACACGAGGACGATGGCCGCTGCCGCGCCGGCGGAGGCTGCAATCGGGAGCGCGAAGGAGGTCACTGACACCCAACCTCCTGTGAGAACCAGGACTGCGCCGACCGCCGCGCCGCCGGAGATTCCCAGAATGTAGGGCTCCGCAAGCGGGTTTCGGAGGAGGGCTTGGAACGCCGCGCCAGCGATGGCAAGACCCCCTCCTACCAATGCTGCCATCAGCGCGCGGGGTGCCCGAAGGTCAACGACGATGAAGCGGTTGGAGTCGGGGCCCGAGCCGAGAACCGCGTCGAAGAACTCGCTTCCCGTAAGATCGACGGCCCCGAATCTCAGCGCTAGCAAGAGAGTGCCAGCCAACATGACGAAGAGAAGGACGAAGGGCAGAGCTCCGGGTAGCCCCGTACGTCGTTTCACCTGGTTTCATCCGAGTGCAGGATGGTGGCCAACACTCTAGCCGAGCGACCCACCTGAAGTCCTGGAGTGAGCACATCCAGCGGAACCCGGCCTAGCGGAATCCGGTCGAGGGCCGGGGGGATAGGCGTCGCTTCCGGAGCGAGGATCAGGTCGACGTCCCGGCGTAAAACCTCCTCCAGGCTGATCGGTGCGTACAGCTCCTCCATGTCGGCAAACGCGTTTTCACCCCCCGCGAATTCCACCAACTCATGGAGGAAGGTGCCAGGGCCAGCCACGGACGGTGGGTCACCGCCCAGGAAAACGATTCGAGGACGAGGGGCGCCCGCTACCCCAAGAGACACCAGATCGAGCTCTCGATCCATCGCTTGCCGCAACGAGTCGGCCCGTTCTGGCTCACCGACCATCGATCCAAGAAGGCCGATGATTCTCCGAATGTCCTGGACTCGGTCTGGACGTATTGCGAGATGTGCGATTCCCCTCGCGTCGAGCAGCCGCGGAGTGGCGGGATCAGACTCTCCGCGAAAACGAACTACGATGTCGGGCTCGAGCGAAACGATCCGTTCCATGGATGGAGCCAGCCCGCCGCCCACCGAGGGAAGGTGCCCGAGGTCGGCGTGAACATCGTAGTCGGTTCGTCCGACAAGATGATCAACTTCGCCCAGCGCCAGGAGAATATCTGTAGCGGATGGGACAAGTGAGAGAATTCGCGTCGGTGGCTGCTCGAGGACGATCTCGGCGCCTCCGTCGTCGATGAGCTGCGCGAAGCCGGCATCCGAAGCTAGGCCCCGCCCCGCCGCCTGCTCCGCTCCGCCTAGGGAGTCCCCTTCCGGGGGTAGATCGGAAGCGCAACCGATTTCGGTGAGGACAACCAGGCAGCCGAGAACCGCGGGCCAGCCGCCTCTGCGGGTCAAGGGAAGTTTCGGATCGCCCCTCGGGAGGCAGGCTCCCCGCAGGCATCCAGATACAGGATCGACCAGTCTTCGTCTTCTGCCCCGAGAATCGTAAGCCAGCGGTGCGACTCTCCGTATACCTCAAGCACCGCGTCGGGCGTACCCACTCTCCTCAGATCGTGCGCTCCCAAGAAGCGCGGGAAGGCCTTTCGAGCTGCGGCTCGCTGGTGCCAGGTAACGATTGGCTCGAACCGGCCTTCGCTCTCGCCCGCCAGCATGAATAGGCTGTAGGCCCTCGCGGTAGAGCCTCCAACTACCAGCCGATCGCCGTAGACGAATGATACGGCGAGCGCGGATCCATCAGCCTGCCCGAGGCTGAAGGGCTGAAGGTCCCTCCGGACCTCTGGAATCGAGGGTGGCCACAGGACCCCTAGGACAGGAATCACGCGCTGAGCGAGGTTCAGCGAAGCGGCCCGCAGCGCGGCATCCTGTGTGACCGTCGGGATCGGGAGCCATGGCTCCCTCGGCGCCGGCTCGGAGGGTCGGATGGCCAGAAACCGCTCCAGCCCGGCCGCTTCGGGCCTGACCTCGACGTAACCGCTCCCGCGGGGCCTGACCTGACATGTCGAGTTGTCGGCTACGGTCGTGCCATTCGAGACGAGCGTACCCACACGGCCGCCCTGCGCAAGGAGAGAGAACTCGGTTCCCTGTTCCCACCGATCAAGGGCAAAGCGCTGAATCAGATCCGGCGTATCTTCCGGAGTCGGGAGTGGGCTGTAGCCGTCATCCGAAAGCTGCGCGATCGGAAGAATCCGGGCGCGTGAGGCATCCCCACGCTCAACCAAGTACAGGAGGGGGTCCATCTCGATCGGGAAGATAGGCTCCGGCTCCACTACTGCCACCTCGCCGAGTGCCTGCGGATCCGGTCCGCCAGGAGCCTCCTCCGGAGGGCGTAACTCGAACTGGACTCCGCCGAAGGCGACGTTGTCGCACGCAGCGACCAGAGTTATGATCACGAAAAGCACGAACTGCGGGAATCGCTTGGCGTGCATGGGGTTTCCGGGATAGAGGCGATCCGATTCCACGGGCCTCCTCAGGGTCGAACGTAGGCTGACATCCTCGACCCGAAAGCTATCCGAGCCAGGTGACGAGCGCAAAGGCCACCGAGGCCACGAGACCGTCCCAACGGCTGCATCCGATCGAGAGAGAGATCGTGCACGACGCTGAGCTGTTCAAGGAGGTTATGTCGCAGTTTGCGACCGGAGTGACCGTCGTGACGGGAGTCGACCGATCGGGCATTCCTGTGGGATTCACCGCTAACGCGGTGGCCTCGGTTTCTCTGGAGCCCCCCCTGATTCTCGCGTGCGCCGATCGCCGTTCGTCTTCGCTTCCAGCGTTGGTCGAGTCCGGGAGCTTCGCAGTGTCGGTGCTTCGGGCGGAGGACGCCGAGATTGCCCACCGCTTCTCGGAGAAGATTCGAGACGAACGCTTCCGAGAGCTGGAGCTCGTGGGCACACGGGCCGGGCCTCCCGCCCTCAAGAACGCCTTGGCGTGGCTGGGCTGTCGCGTGTGGCGTGACATCACGGCCGGGGATCACGTGGTCCTGATCGGCGAAGTGATCGACGGCGGCATAGGGCCAGAAGGCCCCCCCCTTGTGTTCTTCCGAGGGGAATTCACAACGGTTGCCGAGTTGTCTGCAAAGGGCTGACGGTGCGGCTGGTCCATCTGTCCGATCTGCATCTCGGGTTCCGCGCCTACCTTCCCACAGACCGCGGTTGGAATCAGAGGGAGCGGGACCTCGCCGCGGCGTTCCGCTGGGCGCTCCAGGAGACGGTGCGTTTGAAGCCGGACCTGGTCCTGATTACGGGCGATCTATTCGACAACCCGAACCCCCCGAGCACGGCATTCCTCACGCTTCACCGAGGGGTGTCCCACCTTCGGAACCAGCTTCCAGGAGTTCCCATCCTGATGATCGCCGGGGAGCGCGATTCCCCAAGAAACCCGGCCGATCCCGGTCCAGTGGGCGTTCTTGATACACTATCGGGAGTAGAGGCGGCAGCCAGCGCGCCGCGTGCCGTTCGGTTTCGCAACACGAGGCTGCATGCTCTCCTCGTCCCATTTCGCTCGGTAGCCCAACCTCCGTTCCCCGAGGTGAGGCCGGACCTCGCTGCTGATTGGAATGTCCTCCTCATCAGAGGTGAGCCGTCGGCGTCCGAATCCGCGATCCCAGTTGACCCAAGCGAGTGGAGCTACGTCGCCGTGGGGGGGGATCACGGCGCCAGGGCATGGGCTCCGAACGTTCGGTGCGCGGGGGCGCTCGAGAGGCCAGGACTGTGCCCCTGGAGTGAGGCGACCGAGGAGAAGGGGTTTCTGAGCGTCGATCTGGAGGAGGGTGCTGCCGAGTTCCACGCTGCTCCGGCGCGCCCTGTGGTCGACCTGGCTCCCATCCGGGTGGCTCGAGGCAACCCTGAGCCGGGGACGCGCCGGCTTCGCGAGCTCCTTCACGGAGTGCCGGGCGGAATCGAGGGGAAAATTCTTCGGGTGCGGCTGCGTGGAGACGTGGTTGCACCGGGCGAGGGAGTGGCTCAAGGGCTGCTCGATGCCGTTCGCCGCAGAGCCGCCCATCTCGAGGTTCATGTCGAATCGGGCGAAGCCGCAGCGCCCATGCGCGACCAGTCTGCCTGGAAGGCTCAGGAGATTCTCGTGCCCGGCTCGGAGCCGATCCTTGTGCGTATCATGGGGCAGCCCTCGGGGATCACCCTTCTCACGTCACGATCCGGGTCGTCTCGTCGTGAGATTGCAGACGCACTCTGTGAGAACGGCGCGGCCGATCGGCGGGGCATTCCTCTCCTCAGGAAGCTTCGGGTCGCCCCGTCCCCTCCGGATGATCCGCTGTTGGCGGGGTTGTGGGCGGGCGGGCGCGATCCAGCGCTTCTGTTGCGTCGCGTTCTGTTGGGCTTGCGGGATTTCTCCGCCTCTAACAGGGGCTCCGAAACACCGCGCCCGGGGAAGACCTCGGACGGGCACGACAGCCCTGAAGAACTGGAGGAAGGGACGGAGGCTCTGCGATCGAGGGTGGCCGAGTTGACCGACCGACGAGCGGATTGGGTGGAGGCCTCGGGCGACTTCGAGGTAGCCACACTTCAGTGGGCGCAAGAGAGACAGGACGCCGACTCGAAGCTGCAGGCCTACCGCGCGCGCGCCGAAGAGATCCGAGCTCGCCTGAGGGCCTTGGAAGCAGAGGGTGGGAGCGCCGAGTGTCCGACCTGCGGACGGACGCTGGGGACGGAGTTCGGCGGTCTACAGGAAACGCTTCGGGGCGAGTGGGAGAATGTGGTTCAGGACGGACGTTGGTGGAAGCGCCGCCGCGAACAACTCGACGACAAGCCGGAGGAGTTGCGCACGCTGGAGGCTCATGCCCTGCGGCTTCAGGTCCGTGTTGAAGAAGCGGCCGAGGCGTTGGAGCGCCTGAAGGAGAGGCAGCGCGGGCTCCGCAGCAGCCGCTCAGTTGAAGGGCCTCACACCGAAGACTCAAGGTTGCCAAGAGAGCTAGTCGACGACTCTGTCGACGACCCGGCTTTTCGCGAGGTCCTTCGTCTTGCCGGGAGTCTCCTGAGCCGCATTACTGAAGGACGAATTGTGGGAGTGGGTATCGAGGACGAGCTGGAGGTGATCGGTGCGGATGGGCGTCGCCGTACACCGACAGGCATTGAAGAGGCCGCCCTTCGCTTGGCTACCCACCTGGCGCTCTGGCTCTATAGCCGCTCCAAGACCAGGCAGATGGATTCTCTACTCATATGGGAGTTGCATGAGGCGCTCGCCTATGAGCTGTTCCCCGGTGCTCTCGACGTGCTGTCCGATGCCGAACAGTTCGATGTTCCGATCCTCTTGATTGCGCCACCGTCCGTTCTTGAGCGAGTGCCTGAGGTGTTTCGCGAGGTTCTGGAGCTTGCGGTGGACGACGAGGGGCGCCCGGAGTTCAGGCACTTCGAATACCGAAGGCCGGGACTCAGGCTGTCGGATCCATGGTAGAGAGGTGTAGAACACCCCACCGATCTCGCTCCATCTGCCATCCGGGAGGGCACCAAGTGGTCGCACTGTACTCAACGACGACGGCCGGCCCGAACACGGTGGTGTCTGGCGGAATGTCGGAACGGGAGAGCACAGGCACCTCGAGTTCCATCTTTCCAGCGAGTACGGTCGCCTGTTCCGGACCGCGATCGTGCGCCTCAACCCCTCCCGAGAGCTCGGGGATCCGCACGTGTTCTCCAAGAGCCTCCACTCTGACCCGCAGCGTGATGGCATCGACCGGCGTCGCTCGACGGTACCCATAGCGTTCCTCGTGAGCCCGATGAAAACCGTCTATCCAGTTCTCAGCTCTGACGGATAGCTCGAAGCTCTGACCGCCATATCGCGCGTCGATCCATCGCTCGGAAGAGAGCGATGACGAGTCGGACCCCTCTGCGATCATCTCCGCGCGAGCTTCTTCCTCCAGCTCGTCCAGCATCCTTTCGATATGGGCCTGAGTCGCGGGATCATCGCCGGGAAGGAACACGGTGCGGGACCGGTCCCGCACCACAGGAGCCACGAGCATCCCATAGGCGGAAAGCAGCCCAGGGTTCGGCGGTATGAGCACGCCCCGAAGCCCGAGCCGCTGGGCGAGATCGGTGGCATGTAATCCCGCCGCCCCGCCAAATGCCAAGAGGTGATAGTCCGATGGGTCAACTCCTCGTTCAACCGAGATGACCCTCAGAGCCCCCTCCATTGCGGTGTTCGCAACCTCGATAACGCCCTCCGCGAGCTCTACGGCGGTGAGCCCTGCCTTCCGCGCCAAGTCCTCGATCGGCCCCTCGACACGATGACGGGCAAGAGGCTCCGCTCCGCCAAGCAGCCCGAGCTCCGGAAGTCGACCGAGCCAAACATTCGCGTCGGTCACGGTTACCTCCGCTCCACCCTTCCCGTAGGCGATCGGGCCGGGCTGGGCACCGGCGCTCCTGGGCCCCACCCGCAGCGCTCCACCTGGATCGAGGTAAGCGACCGAACCGCCTCCTGCGCCAACCGTGTGAATATCCAAGAGTGAAATGGCCATCGGGATGCCCCCCACAGACCCTTCACGTGTCTGAAGGGGCGCCCCGGGGACGAGACTGACGTCGGTGGAGGTTCCGCCCATGTCGAACGACAGGATCCTGTCGATTCGAAGTCGTCGAGCCCAATCCACAGCTCCCACCACCCCTCCCGCGGGCCCGGATAGGACCGTACTTACCGCGTCGGTCAGCGACCGCTCGAGCGAAAGTGCGCCTCCGTTGGATCCCATGACCCGAATAGACCCGGCCTTCGACTCCCGGCTCAAGCGGGTCATGTACTGCCTCACGCGGGGCGCGACATAGGCGTTGGCAACCGTTGTAGACGTGCGCTCGAACTCTCTGAACTCTGGAAGGATTCGGGACGACAAGGACACCGGGACTCCGGCGCCATCCAGGGCCGCACCGACGGCCGCCTCGTGAGCAGGGTTCGCATAGCTGTGAAGGAGAACGACAGCGATGGCCTCAGCACCCTCCACTGATGCGGGGAGGTGCCCGAGCTGCTCTGGATCGAGTGGAGACAGCTCCTCACCACGGGGATCGAGACGGCCCGCGATGCCGATTCGATCGGCTCGATCGACGAGCGGGGCTTGGCGGTGACCCGTAAGCGCATAGAGCTGGGGCCGATTCTGCCGCCCGATTTCGATCACGTCCTCGAACCCCTCGTTCGTGATCAACGCGACTCGAGAGCCGCTGCGCTCCAGGAGGGCGTTGGTCGCGACCGTGGACCCCAGGATTAGCCGATAGCCGACCGGAGACTCCCCCTCGAGTATCTGGAGGATTCCGGAGAGGGCCGCGGCTGCTGGGTCGGTTGGAGTCGAGGGGACCTTTAGCGTGGTGACCGCCCCATCCCGGAGGAGGACGAGATCGGTGAAGGTTCCACCAGTGTCTACCGCGAGCACCGGCGTTGACTTTCCACGTTCACGCCTGGACATTCTGGCCCTCCCGATCACCCGTAATGGTTTTCAGCCGTTCCTTGCCACGGCCATGGATCTGATTCCCTCGCTCGAGACCTTCCTCGAACTGTCGCGTGCCGCCCGGGTGGTCCCGGTGCGGGCTGAGTTTCTGTTCGATACCGAAACCGCTGTTACCGCATATCAAAAGCTCGTGCGACCTCCCTTCGGCTTCCTGCTGGAGTCCGTGGTAGGAGGAGAAAAGTGGGCCCGATACACCTTTCTGGGAACCGAGCCCAGCGCTGCCTGGCGCCTCCAAGGGAAGGAGGTGTCATGGTGGACTCCGGAAGGCGGCTGGACGCCGGTAGATACCGAAGATCCCCTAGCCGACCTCGACCAGAGACTGCGCGACCGTAGCCCCGCGCAGATCGGCGGGCTACCCCGTTTCTGGGGCGGCGCTGTAGGGTACTTCGGCTACGATGTCGTGCGCCAGATCGAGCGACTTCCGGACTTCGCTGAAAGCGATCTCAAGCTTCCCGAAGTGATGGTCGCCTTCACAGACGTGGTCCTGGCGATCGACAACCTGCTTGGTCGCGCCATGGCTATCCGGGCCGTTCCGGTCGAGCCGGAGCTGTCAGACGAGGAGCTGCGGGCTCGCTATGAATCCGCAGGCGATACTATCGAGGCTCTTGTTGCGCGCCTCCGGTCCGAGGAGGGCCCGCCGCCGCTAACTCTCGGCGCGGAGCCTCCGGCGGACCCACCCTTCGAGAGCACGGTGACTCGCGAGGAGTACGAAACTGCAGTCGGCCGGATCAGGGAGTACATCCTTGCGGGGGATGCATTCCAGGTTGTGCTCAGCCAGCGTCTGAGCATGTCGCTGGGAGGCTCGCCCTTCGACCTGTATCGGGCCCTCCGATCTCTGAATCCGTCGCCGTATCTGTACTTTATCGAGCTGGACGGGGTCAGTCTCGTGGGCTCGTCTCCCGAGGTGCTGGCGCGGGTTGAGGATGGGACGATTACCGTGAGGCCGATCGCCGGAACTCGACCGCGCGGTAGGGATTCTACCCACGATCGCCAGCTCGAAGAGGACCTCCTTTCCGATCAAAAAGAGCTTGCTGAGCACCGCATGCTCGTCGACTTGGGGCGTAATGACGTCGGTCGTGTGGCCCGATACGGTACCGTCGAGGTACCTGAACTAATGGTGATCGAACGCTATTCCCACGTCATGCATCTGTGCTCTCAGGTAGAGGGCGACCTGCGCGACGGGCTGGGGGCGATGGATGTACTCCGTGCATCCTTCCCTGCGGGGACGGTTTCCGGAGCCCCAAAGATCCGAGCCATGGAGATCATCGAGGAGCTCGAGCCCGTGAGGCGAGGCCCGTACGCTGGGGCGGTCGGATACCTCGGATACGGAGGGATGTCGATGGACACGGCGATCGCGATTCGAACGGTGGTTGTTCACGAAGGGCGTGCCTTTGTTCAAGCTGGCGCGGGGATCGTCGCCGACTCGGATCCGGGGCGGGAGTACGAAGAGACGCTCAATAAGGCCCGGGCACTCCTTCGAGCGGGAGTGATGGTCGGGGGCTCGAAGGCCTAGACCAAGCCCTCCAGCTCATCGTAGTAGCTGACGAGCGTTTCGATCCCCATCTCCAAATGCGCATCGGGGAACCATTCGTCGGGTGCGTGCATGTTCGCACCTGGAAGTGCGAAACCCATCAACACTGCGCGGCCCCCGAGAATCCGCTCAAGCTCGGTCACGATCGGAATGGACCCACCCTCACCGGTGAGAAGTGGATCCGTGTCGAAGACCTTGCGAAGCGCGCGTCGAGCAGCCTCGAAGTATGGGCCCGCGAGGTCCGCTCGCCAGGGCCGGCCTCCCGCGAGTTCTACGAGTTCGACCTCCACGTTGGGCGGAGCGACTTGGGCCAGGTGTGTTCTGAGTAGCTCGCCGATCTCCGAGGGGTCCTGTTCGGGGACGAGACGGAAGCTCACCTTCGCGGTGGCCGTGGCCGGGAGAACCGTCTTCGCGCCCTGTCCCGTGTATCCCGACACGAGGCCGTTCACCTCGCACGTCGGGCGCGTCCAGAGTCGCTCGACGGTCGAGAAGCCGTCCTCCCCAGCGGGGCTCTTCGCTCCCGCCTCCTCTAAGAACGCGTCCTCACGGAATGGGAGAGTCCTCATCTGGTTGCGCGTCGGCTCGTCCCACTCTATGACTCGGTCGTAGAATCCGGCCACAGCTATCCTCTGCCTGTCATCGTGAAGTGTCCACAGAATCCGGGCCAGAGCCATCGCCGCGTTCGGCACCGCTCCTCCGTAGGCGCCAGAATGAAGGTCCTTTCCGGTTCCCCTTACATGGATCTCGAAGTAGGCCAGCCCCCGAAGGGAGAGGAGCAGGGACGGCAGGCCCGGGGCGAACATCGCCGAGTCCGAGATGAGGACTGCATCGGCCCTGAGGCGGTCGCGGTGCGCCTCGACGAACGGCAGCAGATTTGGTGAGGCGACTTCCTCTTCTCCCTCCGCCAGAACCACCACATTCACAGGCAGGGTCCCGCGGTCGGCGAGGTATCTCTCCAACGCCTTGACATGGAGAAAGAGCTGGCCCTTGTCGTCAGCCGCGCCTCGGGCATAGATGCGACCATCGCGCAGCTCAGGCTGGAAGGGCGGGGAGGTCCACAGGTCCAGAGGCTCGGGAGGCTGGACGTCGTAGTGGCCGTAGATCAGCACCGTAGGGGCCTCGTCTCCGGCGCCGCGCCATTCCCCTAGTGCGACCGGGTGTCCGCCAGTGTCCCGGAGTTCCGCGACGAGTCCGGCGCGCTCCAGCGCCTCCACGACCCACTCGGCCGCGCGATACGTGTCACCCGCATGCTCTGACTGGGCGCTCACGGACGGGATTCGGAGAAACTCGAAGAGCTCTCGCCGCAGACCGTCTGAATCCGGGGTCACAGTCCAGCACACAGATGGTAGTCGCTATCCCTCGAACGAGAAAATCCCGCCCCCGACGATCGGGTAGCGGGATGCCTGTGCGGACTCGGGCGAGCCAGGGTCAGACGACGGATTTGCTTCCCCACCGATAAGTCCAGGTCATGAGAACGCTCAAGAACACGGCACCGGCCATACCTCCAGCGCTCAGCGCCCTGGGCTCCCCGAACTCGAAGAACCCAACACCCAGCATTCCGCCGATTACAGCGCCGAAAGCCCCGAAGAGCATGAGGAGTATCGTATGTCCGCGCTGTGCTGACGGAAGGCTCACAGCCATCTTCATTCCGAGTCCCACGATTGCCCCGAGAACGATCCAGACTCCGATGCCGATCCAATTATCCATGAGTCACCAGCTCGCGGTATCCATGATTCTGAGGTTTCCGAGGGGAGAATCTACTTGCCCTGCCTCGGCTTTACTACCCTGGCACCGCCCCCATATCATCGATCGTCCATGCGCCTCTTGAGCGCCTCAAGCCGCGCCTCCAGGTCATCTTCGTCAGGCGTATCCCTCGATGGTGGCGAACTGGCGCCCAGCGTCTCCCCGATGTCTTTGGCTGCCTGAGCATTTGCTTCCAAATCCCGGATTCGATCAGCGAAACGATCCATCTCCTCGAATAGGTCGTCAGCCCGGCGTATCTGATCCCGCGTGTCCGCTCGTCCAGCGGTCGCAGCGAGTGATTCCCGCCGAAGCTGTGCCTCCTGAAACTGGCCTTTCATTTCCTCGAGATTCGCCCTTCTCTCCTCCAGCTCCCGTGTGAGAACGGTGGCCTTCTCCGCCAGAATCTCGTGCCGTTGCAAGTGCCTTCCCGCGAACTCTCTCGCAAGCGATGCGGTCTCCTCGTCACCGATTTTTCGGGCTAGGTCTTCGCGCCGGAGGCAAGTCTTCGCCGCCTCGTGCTCTTTCGCCTCCTCCTCTCGCACGGCCTCGAGGTCGCTCTCGAGCTCCATGGACTGCTTTTGAAGCTCGACCAACTCGGACTTCATGGCACGCAGCAGGCGATCAGCGGCCTCGGGGACGCGGTCTCGCTTGACTTCCGAATTGAAGTTCTCTAGCGCCTGGCGGAAGGCCTCTCGGAGGGACTCGAACATGAAGTACGATGGGAAGGGACCGCTCCAACCCGCTGGGGATGCCGAAGCGGCACACCGGCACGGCCGGCGCTCAGTTCAGCAGATGCTCGATCCTTTGAGCGAATGAGTTCCGGGCCCTATGCAGTCGACTCTTCACAGTTCCCAGATTCACACCGGTGATCTCCGCAATTTCCTCGTAGCTCTTGCCTTCGAGCTCTCTGAGGCGGAAGACGAGGCGGTGGTGCTCGGGCAGCTTTTCGACCGTGTCCTCAACGATGCGCTGTAAGAACCGCTTCCGGTAGAGGTCATCCGGCCGCATACTGAGATCCTCAAACTGTAGCGGACGATGATCCTCATCCCAGTTGCTGGTCAGCTTCTGGAACAACACCAACGGGCTCCTCGAACGGTTCCGCAGCTCGTTCTTCGACAGGTTGCTCGCAATCGTGTAGACCCAAGTCGAGAACTTCTTGCTGGTATCAAACCGATGCAGATGCCGTGTGACTCGAATGAAGGCTTCTTGCACCAAATCCTGAGCCCGATCGGAGTCACCCGTCTTCCGCGTAATGAAGTGAACGAGTCGATCCCGATACCGGTAGAAGAGCTCCTGGAAGGCGCCGTTACGGCCTTCCAAATGCGCTGTGACCAGCTCCTCGTCGCTCAGCTCGTCGAGCTTGCGGTCGAGGATCTCCTGGTCTATGTCGGATGACGCGTTTCGCTCAGCGGGAATCTGTGGCATGTACCGGCCGATCCTTGGCTCGAGTAAGATCGAACGCCCCGGCTGGAAAAAAAGGGCTCCGTACCACTTGGACACGGGCCCTCGAGTCGTCACCGGCCCCTTGGATGGGGATTGCGCAAGCCGTCCGCGAACGCCAAGAAGTATGGCACACAACCGGCTCCGATACAAGGTCCTGCGGGTGCGAAAACCCATGAGACCAGGGGCTTTCCCGCATCCTTTGAATGGCTGGCAGCAGGCGCTTGGGGACCTCAAGGAAGCCAGGGGTTGGCATCGGACTCCGTGTGTCAAGTCGTTGCCGAGCGAGGGATCGGGCATCAGGTTAGCGGGACCGAATCGTCCCCACTGAGTCTGCAAACCCGAGCATCTCAAATTGAACGACCCCCAGCCTGTGCCCAGCTCTGGACGGCGCGTACAGGCTCGTGTCGCGTTGGCGCTCCTGGAGGCCGTCCGGGACCGAGACCAGCCTGGAGAGCGGCTGGACGACGAGAATGTGAGCGTCACCCTACCTCGCCGCTTCGGGCTTTCGGAGGTGGTGGATTCTCAGATTCGGCGATATAGGCACGAGGCCCGACGGGGCCGTAGAATCCCAGAGCCGGAGGTGAGAGACCTAATCCGGCTCGTGGCTCGCCGCCCCGATGCAAGTCGCGTCTTCCACGAGGTCGGCCGCTCGCTTACCGTTGCCGAAGGAGCGCCGGCCTGGCGAAGAGTGTTGCCGGAGCGATTCGTGCTCGATATGGCGCGGAAACGCATTCGGCGGCGCCTCAGTGCGCTCTTCGGCGGAGAATTCCTCTTCGCGGCTCGAGGTCCGTTCCAGCTCACGGCCACGCGAGAGCTCTTGGTCGAGGCAGATCCGAAGGGCGGTGCATGTGCACTCGTGGCGGGTCTGTCCCAAGCCGTGGTCGATGTCTACGGATCCACTCCAAGACGTGTTTCCCATGTTGCCTGCCGAGCTCGCGGGGATGGCCAGTGCATCTGGGAGTTGGCGGAGCCGGCTCGAGGGAACGGGAAGGGAGCGCGAAGCGGCGGAGGTGACTCGGCTGGCGACGAAGATGGGACAGCCGGGAAGGAGAATGGTTAGCGTTGGCGACACCGCGCCTGAATTCAACCTCCCATCGGACGATGGATCGAGGATCCGACTCGGAGATCTTAGAGGACGGAAGGTCGTCCTCTTTTTCTACCCCAAGGATAACACTTCAGGCTGTACCACCGAGGCTTGCGAGTTCAGAGACGCGTCGGATCGGTTTGAAGTCGAGGGGGCGGTGGTCCTCGGGGTGTCACCCGACCCGATCACGGCGCATGTGAAGTTCAAGCGCAGGTATGACTTGAACTTTCCTCTTCTCGCCGACGTGGATCATGCTGTGGCCGAGGCGTATGGAGTATGGAAAGAGAAGTCGATGTACGGTCGGACCTTCTGGGGGGTGGAGCGTAGCACCTTCCTCATTGGTGAGGAGGGCGCCATCGTCGAGGATTGGCGCCGCGTGCGGCCTAAGGGTCACGCCGAAGCCGTGGCCCTGGAGCTGTCGTCCAGGAGTGAGAGCGGAATCTGAGTATGGAGATCATGGCGTGGTTTCTGGCTCTCTTCTTCGCGGGTTTGTCACTGTACCTCGGATTGCGCCGTCCATCTCCAGAACCGCAGAAGGGCCTTGATGGACCGAGGTCCGCAACCCGGAGCGGAGATGCCGGGCGCGAAGATCTGGGTGACCAGGCCGTGCGGGGGATGGCCCGGTATCTCGGGACGGCAGTACTTGGCCCTTTAGAGGAGGGGCTACTGAACGGCGAGCTGCGTCGCCCTGCCGAGGATGCTGTCGACGCCCTACGAGATCTCGCCTTCTACGCGCAGGCAGCACCAGCGCCGCCGGCGGCTCCTGAAAACCTTGTTTCCGTTCTCCAGGGCGTAGCGCGCGAGTACACCCTCCAGACAGGAACGCCGGTGAGATTCGCCGGATCGAATGATGGTGTTCGGGTTGCTCTCGCGGCGGAGCGCTTCAAGGACGCGCTCTTTCTCCTCCTAGCGAACGCAGGCCACTTCAGCGGTAACCAGACGATAGAGGTGACCGTGCAAAGTGGGGGAGAGGGCGCGGAGGTTCGGATTCGAGATCGCGGTCCAGGTTTTGGCGAAGAGGCCCTCCTGAGGGCCTTCGAGCCATTCTGGACCACCGAATCGGATGCACTCGGCTTAGGCCTGTTTCAGGCCAAAAGGCTCCTGGAGGCTCAGGATGCGGGGGTTACCGTGCGCAACTCGAGTCAGGGTGGAGGCGAGGCGGTGGTCAGCCTTCGCGTGCAGCGAGGCTAGGGCCGAAACTCCTTCATGGAGACCTCGAGCACCCCGTCGCTAAGCCAGCTGTAACGACCCTCCATCGCCCTCCTGGCGATCACATACGTGGCGGAGTCCTGATTCCGAAAGAGGGCACGGAACCGCGTTGCGACGCGATCGCGGGCCTGACGGCAGAACAGGTCGGCTAGCTCCTCAGGGCTACGGTCTCCCGGCGCCTCCGCCACGAGTTTCCGCGCGTGCACGCAGGCGGCAGTCATCATGAAGCATTCGGCGCCGATCTCCACGATCCTCGCCAGAACCGCCTGCTTCTCCTCAAGACGCGCGCCGAACCGGACCATGCAGTGGAAGATGCTTCGCGCGAGCCGTCTGGAGGTACGATCTATGTACCGAAGGTGCCCGGCCAACGGGCCGAACTCGGCATACCTTGGCCATCGCCCCCAGCCGATCCATCGGCTCGGGTACCACCAGGCGTAGTGCGCGGCCCCGCGCAGTGCTGCGGCGAGCCGCCTTCCCGTGGGGGCGTGAGGGTCAACGAGATCGCCCGCGATGGTCAGATGGCGATCCACCGCCTCCCTGGCGATGAAGAGCCGCATGATCTCAGAGGATCCCTCGAAGATCAGATTGATCCTAAGGTCTCGTACTGCTCTCTCGATCGGGTAGGGTATCTCTCCTCGGGCGCGCAGCGAGTCGGCGGTTTCGTAACCGCGGCCACCTCTGATCTGCAGCGCTTCGTGCGCCAGGGCGAGTGCAGTCTCGGAGTGCCACATCTTCGCGATGGCGGCTTCCAACCGAATATCGAATGTCTTAGCGTCGCCCATCGCAGCTGCCAGCTCCGAGCCCGCCTCCATCGCAAAGGTATCAGCCGCCATCCTCCCCAGTTTCTGAGCTACGGCATCGTGCTTTCCGATCGGCTGTCCCCACTGGATCCGATCGGCCGACCATCTGCGCGACATTTCCAAGGCTGCCTTTCCCGCCGTGGTGCAAAAAGCCGGCAGGGAGAGCCTGCCTGTGTTCAAGGTCATCAGGGCGAGCTTCAGACCTTCCCCCTCGCGCCAGATGATGTTCTCGGATGGCACCCTAACGTCGTCGAACCGAATGACACCGTTCGCGATGCCCCTGATGCCCATGAAGCTGCACTGCTGGACGACTGCCACGCCGTCCCAATCCGTTTCGACGATGAAGGCAGTGATCGGGCGACGGGGTCGCACGCCCGCACGTCTGGGAGTGCGGGCCATCACGACCATGACCTCGGCGCGCGGTCCGTTCGTACACCAGATCTTTTCGCCGCGGAGAATCCAGGCCGACTCGTCCTCGGTTGGCTCGGCATGGGTTGACATGTTCGCCGGGTCCGACCCAACCTCAGCTTCGGTTAGCGCGAATGCGGAGAGCGCACCCTTCGCCACTCTGGGGAGGTAGCGTCTTTTTTGCGCCTCCGTGCCAAACAGGGTTAATGGCTGGGGGACACCGATGGACTGGTGCGCGGAGAGAAAGGCTCCTGTCGATGCGCAAGCCGCGGCAACGATCCCCAGCGCTCGGTTATACGTAACCTGCGAGAGACCAAGCCCCCCATATTCTCTCGGGATCTTGATCCCGAAGGCACCGAGCTCCCGGAGGCCGTCGAGGACCTCCTCCGGGACCCATCCGTCACGGTCGATCGCGTCTCCGTCGATGTGGTCCCGCGCGAACTCTCTGAGTTGCCGCAGGAAAGCTCTCCCGCGTTCAGCTTCGTCGGGGTCTGGTTTTGGGGGTGGATGGATCAGGTCGAGGCTGAAACGACCCTCGAAGAGGTCGCGCATGAAGCTCGCACGTTCCCACCCCTCCTCTCGAGCGGACTCGGCGATCTGACGTGATTCTAGCTCGCTGGAGATCGGCGGGACGGAGGTGGTGGGCATGAAGGATTCTACACCGAAGAAGGGCTCGATCTCCCCTGTTTGGCCCTCTTGGCTAACCCTCGCCCACCCCCTCTTCGACCTGCGCCTCCTCTCGCACTGCATCCCTGACCACCGACTCCTCATCAAGGATTCGGCGAATCCAGCTTCCTCGAAGAAACCACGTGAGAGCGACGACCGCGGAGACCACGTTGGAGATCGGGAAGGCCCAGAATATCCCGTCCGGACCGAGCCCCACCGTGATCGACAGCGTCCACGCGATCGGGAAGCGGAGCACCCAGAAGGCCATGATCGATAGGCCCATCGCCGCGATCGTATTGCCCGCCCCGGCCAATGCACCACTCATCACCATCTGAACGCCGAAGAACCCGAAGGCCAGAGCCATGATACGGATGAACCGAGCCCCGATTTGGACGACCTCGGGTTCGTCCGGTACGAAGGCTCGAATCACAGGTGCGGCGAAGAGGAAGAGCAGAACTCCAGCAGCGCTGAGTGCTAGGAATCCCGCGGTCATCCCCATCCGCGCAGCGGAGTTCGCACGGTCATTCTGCCAAGCCCCCACGTTCTGGCCCACGACTGTTGTGGTGGCCACGGCGAGACCCATCGCGGGGATAATGATGAACGAAAGAATGCGTGTTCCGATGCCGTACGAGGCGATCACCGTCGTCCCGAATCCCGCGACCAATAGCATCATGACCGCAATCCCGAGCGCCCGTGTCGACTGTTCGATCGATGACGGGATTTCCAGGTGAAGGATCTTCGACACCACGGCCCGGTCCGGCCTAAGGTGCCGCAGCCTTAGACGTACCCCGTAGCGGCCACTGAAGAGGATTCCCATACCGATGACCCCGGCGAGCCCCTGAGCCCCGATCGTGGCCCAGGCGGCACCGACGACACCCAGGGCTGGGACCGGCCCATAACCGAGGATCAGCAAGGGGTCGAGGAAGAAGTTCAGGACTACCGTGCCCGAGACCACGATCATCGGCGTATTCACATCGCCCACGCTCCGCAGAAGCGACTGGAACACGAAGTACACAAAGACCGCGACCAACCCTAAGAACGAGATCTTCAGGTAACCGATTGCCATCTCTGCCACCTCCGTCTCCGGTCCGAAGAGGGACAAGAGCGGAGCGGATAGAATGAAGCCGGCGACCGAAAGGACTCCGGATACGGTGGCGACTACGATCAACGTCTGGCCTGCGGCGTGGTCCACCGCCTCTTCGTCGCGGGCGCCGAAGTTCTGCGCTACTAGGATCCCACCAGCCACGGCCATCCCTCCCCCGGCGGAGACCATGAAGAAGAGGATCGGGAACGAAAGCGAAACGGCAGCAACGGCCCCGGCGCCCAGGCGGCCGACCCAGAAGGTGTCGATCAGCTGGTAGAGGGTCTGAAAGATGTTCGTGGCTACGATGGGCACGGCGAGAGCTACTAGGGCGCCGAGAATCGGCCCCTGAGTCGTGTCGCGCCCGCGGCTGCTCACCGGGTCTGCGCTTGATTCCCGCCCAGGTCGCTCAGGAGGAGGGTTTCGACCTCGCCCATCCTGGCCTCGCCGTCCCGCTCGCCGATCTCCATGAGCAGCCTGAGGTATCCCGGCTCGAACGAGAGGAAGGACAGGACATCCGGACTCTTGGCCTCTCGCGTGCCCAGACCTCTCATGAGGAATCTGAAGAACCGAGGCAGGCGCAGCTCAAAGTCGAGGGCCAAGCGGCCGAGATCACGGGACGGTCGCAGGGTCATCAGTCGCACCTCTCTGAGATCCTCGCGCTCAGAAGGGCGGATCTTTCGAAGAAGCCGATTCATGGTCTCGACCCGCCAGGCGTCCTGGTCTAGAAGATCGAGAAAGATCGAGTTCATCAGGGACCCGATCACCTGAGCCGGAGGTGGATAGTCGCGGATAAAGGGTCCATCGCCTTCATTGGCCAAGCGGTCGAACCGGGTAGAGATCGCGAGAATCCGGTCCGCACCCAAGTGAATGGCAGGAGACAGCGGGGCCGAGAACCGAATCCCTCCGTCTCCATACCACTCCTCGTCGATCGCGACCGCTGGGAAAAACAGTGGGATGGCGGCAGAGGCCATTACATGATCCACGCCGATCGAGGCGGCCTGGGCCCGCCGCTGAGGACGGGACCATTCCCATGCCTTAGCTCCTTGAATCCAGGTCACGGATCGTCCGGTCGAGTAAGAAGAGGTGCTGATCGCGAGCGCTTGTAGACGCCCCGACCTGACGTTTTCCGTAATTCCCGGAATGCAGCCGTCCTTTTCAGCGAGTGCCTGAGCCAAGAATCGGCGAAGCGGGGCTGTGTCCGTCAGGCTGCGGATCTTGGGCTTGCCGAAGACACCCCCCGAGATCAGCTGCAGTCCCCACCGAGCTGCATTCACGGTGAGGTGGCGAGGGTCGATCTCGAAGACCTGATCCATCGTAAGGGAGTCCCAGAGGCCCATGAGATCATCCACCGCCTCCGCGAAAGTTCCCGGGTGTGAAGCGAGATGAACGGCGTTGATGGCTCCAGCTGAGACGCCCGTGATAACCGGGATTCGGAGCTCAGGCTGGTATCGGGCGAGCGCCTTGAGGAACCCCACCTGATAGGCTGCACGGGCGCCACCCCCCCCCATTACCAGGGCGACTGGCCCCGGTCCTGGTTTGGGCGTTGGCCTCGCTGCCGGGGGTTTGATCTCGCCTTCGGACATCGTATCGCCCTCGGGGCAGACGTCTAAGCCGACTCGGAGTAGGGACGTTCAGAAAGAGCCGTCGAGGAGACCTCTCCCGATCGAGAGTATGCCGCCCCAGATCAGGAGCAATGCCACGGCTGTCCCGATCAGATGCGGCATCGGCCGCCTCTCCTCGGGTGGCCTTCGTCGCAAGACAAAAAGAGGAACCTGCGCCACGGCCGCCGCAGCGAGCATCATGAAGATGTGTCCGATCAGGGCCGGGTAGAAACGCCCTGAAACCAGAAACACGAACCCCAGCAAGACCTGCAAGTGGAGGAGGCCGGCAAAGCTTCCAGCCGCCCTGCGAATCCCCTTGTCGTACGGTCGACCGGTGAAGACGTAGAATAGCGAATAGCCGAGGGCGACGACCCCAGCCAGGAGTACCAGATATCGGAGTCCGGAGTGTGCGTGGAGAAGTCCGGTGAGCATAGGTCCTCCAGCGGCGGGTAGGGCGAGTGTGCGGCTCCACTTGGGTGCAAGTGAAGGATCGCTCTTGTCGCGGCGAGGTCAACCGCTTCCAGCAGGGCGCCTCAAAGGTATGAGGGGTTTGCCTGCACTAGGCCGCGGTCCCATCGAGCGCTGCGCGCACGATCTCCTTCACACCCTCATCCATGTCGTCAGCAGAGAGCATCCAGCCGAGATAGTCGGGCTCATCGCGAACCACCTCCGCGAGCGCCCGATCTCGATGCCTCCCTCGTCGGAAGATTCGGCCGCGGTCGGCCGTGGCCAGAAACCAACGGTCCACCTCGGTCTCGAACGGCCGCACCTCATCGCAGTATTGATTCAGCTTCCCCAAGTCCCTCGGCAGGTGCGGGTAGCGGTTCAACTGCGCAGTCAGGACGGCCGCTGTCGCCCGAATGTCTGCCAGGGCGGAGTGAGCGTCCTCGAGCTCCCGATCGAGATAGAAGCGGACGGCTGCGCCGAGATCTCGAGGTTCCTCCCTGTGGAAGATCATTTGGATGTCGACGATTCTTCGATCGTGGGGGTCGAACGAGAGTGAAGACCTTCTGAACTCGGTGAGGAGCATTGGAAGATCGAATCTTCTGACATTGAAACCGGCCAGGTCGCACGGCTCGAGCAGCTCGAGGAGACTTCGGGCTCGGGCGGCGAAGGGCGGTTGGTCGGCCACATCATCGTCCGTAATGCCGTGGATCGAGGTCGCCTCGGGTGGAATCGGCATCTCGGGGTTGAACCGTCGGACCCTCTCGGTGACGTCGCCACTGGGGGAAAGCCGGATGATCGCGGTTTCGATGATCCGGTCCGTCCCGACGCGCAGACCCGTGGTCTCCAGGTCAAGGAAGATGAGAGGGCGATCAAGGACGATCGGAAAGGGTACCGGTTCTGACATGCCGCAGAGAATACGCACACGGGTTACGCTTCGAAACCCACGAACCCTGGCCGAAGGGATCTGAGGATCGCGATGAAGGTCATCGAGATTGCGGAGTACGGGGACCCAGAGGTCCTTCGGGTCAGTGAGCGGCCGGATCCCCAGCCGTCTCGTGGCGAAGTGCGGATTCGCGTGCACTACTCAGGAGTGAATCGGGCCGATCTCCTCCAGCGCCAAGGGCGCTATCCTGCACCTCCAGGGTTTCCGTCGGATATTCCCGGCCTCGAATACTCGGGGGTCATCGAGGCCGTCGGAGAGGACTGCTCCCTAAGGGCCGTCGGGGATCGGGTCATGGGAGTGCTGGGCGGTGGAGGCTACGCTGAGCTCGCGGTGGTTAACGAACGTGAGACGATCGCGATCCCGGAGGGCATGTCTCTCGAGGCGGCCGGCGGTGTTCCAGAAGCCTTCATGACCGCATGGGACGCGATGTTCCAGCAGGCCCAGTTGCGAGCGGGGGAAGTCGTGCTGATCCATGCGGTCGGGAGTGGTGTGGGAACGGCCGCTTTGCAGCTCGCGGGTGCGATCGGCGCGTTCACCGTTGGGACCACGCGAACTGCTGAGAAGTTGCAGCGCGCGCTCGAGATGGGCCTTGACGAGGGGGTTCTCATGGGGGGCGTGGAGGACTGGTCGGCACAGGTTGTTGAACGTATCGGCGACCAGCAGGCGAATGTCATCCTGGATCTGGTCGGTGCGGCCTACCTGAGCGGCAACCTGCGGCTTCTAGCGTCCCGAGCCCGCTGGATGATCGTGGGTGTACCAAGCGGTAACATCGGGCAGATCGACCTTCGCCGGTTGATGGGCAGAAGGGCATCTCTCACTGGGACCGTACTTCGGGCTCGCTCAGAGGAGGAGAAGGCCACCCTCGCTCGCGAATTTGAGCGCACGGTCGTGCTTCTCTTCAGGAGGGGACGGTTGACCCCAGTTCTAGACCGTGTTTTTTCGGCGAGCGAGGTACGAGCTGCTCATCGGTACGTAGAGGAAAACAGTACGTTCGGGACAATCGTCCTGTCTTGGGGTGGCGAGTCCGCAGCGAACAGTTCGGGCCCCGGCTAGGGCTCAGAAAGTCCCAGAGCCTCTCGCACGATCCTCTCTTGCGACGCCCGATGCCTCCTGTGTCGGCCCTCCGCCGGGCTGGCCCGAGCTGATCGGGCGACGTGGCGAAGGGGGATCTCTCTGGGGATCGCGCTGCGTAGGCGCGGTCCGATGTATCCGAGCGCGCCCATGTTTTGGGGTTCTTCCTGAGCCCATACGACCTCCTCCAAGGTGGAGTGCAGTTCCACAAACTGCCGGAGCTCATCCTCTGGGAAGCTGTAGAGCCGTTCGATCCGCCCGATTGCGACGTGTCCGAGGTCCTTCCTTTCTTCAACGGACGCCAGGTCGTAGTAGATCTTCCCCGAGCAGAGGACGAGGCGGGTGACTTCGCCGATCTCGCCAGGAGGATCCGGATCGGGAAGGACAGGCTGAAACTGTCCGTGCACCAATTCGCTCACTATCGAGGTGGCCCGTGGGTGTCTAAGGAGGCTCTTGGGGGTCATGATAACCATGGGCCGGACCGGCGAACCGAGGGCCTGCCGCCTCAACAGGTGGAAGTACTGAGCGGGGGTCGTAGGGTACATGACCCGCAGGTTGTCCTCGGCACAGAGCTGGAGGAATCGCTCCAGCCTGGCAGACGAGTGCTCCGGGCCTTGGCCCTCATGTCCGTGAGGCAGGAGCAGGGTCAGACCCGACACCTGCCCCCACTTGGACCGACCCGACGCGATGAACTGGTCGACCACTACCTGAGCCACATTCACGAAGTCCCCAAACTGCGCCTCCCAGAGAACCAGATCTCGGGTCGCCGCAACCGAATACCCGTACTCGAAGGCGAGTGCGGCGATCTCCGTCAGAGGAGAGTTGATGATCTCGCAGCGCGCCGTCCCTACCTCTTTTAAGGGGGTGACCTCCACTCCGGTTTCGAGGTCGTGAAGGACGAGGTGCCGCTGAGAAAAAGTCCCTCGCTCTGTGTCCTGACCAGTGAGCCGGATCGGGACGCCGTCCTCTAGGATCGACCCCAACGCCAGGCTTTCGGCGTGACCCCAGTCCAGCTCGCTGCTCAGACCGAACCCAGCTCCCCTCAGTTCTAGCTGCCGCTTTAACTTCGGGTGAATGACGAAGGAGGCCGGCATCGTGAGAGACGCTGAGTTCACTCGGGTCAGACGCTCGAGGGGCACCGCGCTGTTCGCGACAAGGGGTCCGGGCTCAGGTGAGATCTCCGGAGAGGCCCGAGGATGACTCCCTTCCACGGCTTCTTGCACTTCGCTCTGAACGCTGCGGAGCTCCTTTCGCACCGCATCTTCCAGAGAATGGACCTCCTCAGCAGACAGGATGCCTTCAGAGACCATCCGTTGAGCCCACTCCGTCCGAACCGTGGGATGTCCGGGAATCCTCCCATAGAGCAGCGGCTGGGTGTACGACGGCTCGTCGCCCTCATTGTGCCCGTACCGGCGATATCCGACGAGGTCGATCAACACGTCGTCCCGGAACTCTGCTCGATACGCCATAGCGAGCCTGATCGCCGCGAGGCAGGCCTCAGGATCGTCGGCGTTTACGTGAAGTATGGGGATGTCATACCCCTTCGCCAGATCCGAAGCGTAACGAGTCGATCTACCGTCGCCTGGATCGGTGGTGAATCCCACCTGGTTGTTCACGATGAGATGGACGGTCCCACCCACGGAGTATCCATCGAGGCGGGCCAAATTCAGAGACTCAGCAACTACCCCCTCGGCGGCGAAGGCCGCATCGCCATGGATTAGCAGCGGGACCACCGCGGACTCGTCGGCCTTATCGGACCTCCCGGGCCCTTCCTGCTGTAGCGCCCGTGTCATGCCAACAACGACGGGATTCACGAATTCGAGGTGACTGGGGTTCGGGGCGAGATTGACCTCGATCTCAGATCCGTCCAAGAGCCGATAGGTCCCCTCGGCTCCCAGATGGTACTTCACATCCCCAGTGCCCGCGGCGATCAGCGCCTGGGCCCCCAACCCCTGGGGTGCTTCCTCGAACTCTCGGAGAAGGGCCCTGTATCCGATCCCGATGATGTGTATGAGCACGTTTAGCCGGCCCCGGTGGGACATGCCGAAAATCACGCGGCCGGCCCCGTCCTTCGCCGCTTCCTCGAGGGCGAGGTCGAGCATCGGGACGAGCATGTCGGTCCCCTCGATCGAGAACCGCTTTTGACCCAAGTAGGACCGATGCAGAAACCGCTCCATGCCCTCTACCTGGGACAGCCGCTTCAGGAGCCGAAGCTTGGTGTCTCGATCGAGCGGCTGCGCGTGGCGGCCCGACTCTGCCTGGCTCCACAGCCACCTCACCTTCTCCGGGTCCTCTAGATGCTCAAACTGGTATCCGATCGAGCCGCAGTAGATCTCACGAAGACGGCGAAGAGTGGCCGCCACTGGCTGATCCCCCCCCTCTCTCAAGATGAGTGAGGTAGGGATCTCTTCGAGGTCTTCGATCGACGTGCCGAAGAACGCCGGATCCAGCTGAGGATGGCCGGGCGGCTGGCTACCGAGGGGGTCGATCTGTGCGAGTTGGTGGCCGTGGTCTCGGAAAGCCTGGATGAGCGCGGAGGCCTGCGCGATCCTCGGTAACAGGCTGCGTTCTTCAGCTTCAGTACGGCCGCTTCCGACATCCGCACCGGCCGCGGGGACGGGTCGGTCCGTCTGCTGGGGCGTGGGCTCGGCGGATACGGTCCCCCCGTCCCGCTGAAACGCATCTGGGACGATGAGCCCTTCGGCCACGAGTTGCTCGAGCTCCTGGGAGAATATCGCCTGCCACTGCGGAGACACTGACTGCGGATTCCGGGCGAACTGCTCGTAGAGTTCCTGCGCGTACCCGGCGTTGTAGCCGTCGAAGAGTCTGGAAACGGACATGGTCGCGTTCGTGGGAGTGCGACGGCTTCCTGATGTGCGGCGCCCCCTGCGCGGCAGCGGGGCTCGAGGCTCTTGGAAAGGTATCGAATTCCGCCTTAGATGCGAGGCCCGTCGGGGCTCAAGAACCGCCCTCCCCAGGGGAAACCAACGGTCTGCCTGGGGGGTTTCCCGAACAGGTGACGAGCCGCACCTTGAAAGTCGGGGTTTGTATAGACTCGGTGTCGCACGGGACGGGGCAATGGACGACGAGGCCGTGACCGCCGGGCTGTGCGAGCGGTGTGCGTACAGCCGCGAGGTGACGACGGGCCGCGGCGGCCGGTTCCTACTCTGTCGCAGGTCGCTAGAGGACTCGAGTTTCCCGCGGTACCCCGTGCTACCGGTGATCCAATGCAATGGATTTCAAGAGCTCGATGATGCCTGATTGGCTTGCCGTGTCGGTGCTGGTGGCCGCCGGAGTGACCCTAACGCTCCTGGTTCCCTTCGCACTTCACCGGACCTATTTGATTCTCTCCGCCCGGAGAGACAGGCCTGAGAATGAGCGTTGGAGTGGGGAGCTACCGCGCGTCTCTGTCCAGCTGCCCGTATTCAATGAAGAAGCCGTGATAGAGCGGCTGATCGATGCGGCGGCGCAGCTCAGATATCCTACGGACCTCCTAGAAATCCAGGTGCTGGACGACTCCGACGACGGTACGGTCGGTCGAGCTGCGACCCGAGTACGCTATTGGCAGGAGCGGGGCCTCCACATCCGTCACCTTCGGAGAGCGAGGAGAGACGGGTTCAAAGCAGGTGCTCTGGCGCATGGCCTGGAGGAGGCGATCGGTGACTTCCTTCTGGTCCTCGACGCCGACTTCGTTCCGCCGGAGAACCTGATCCATCGGCTCCTCGGCCCGCTCATGGATCCGGCGGTGGGGATGGTCCAGGCACGATGGGACCATCTCAACGAGGGGGATTCACAGCTCACTCGTTGTCAGGCGCAGCTTCTGGACGCCCACTTCTTCTTTGAGCAAGGGGGGCGCTGGGCTGCCGGACACTTTTTGAACTTCAATGGAACCGCGGGCATGTGGCGTCGCGAGGCCCTGGAGGACGCAGGGGGATGGTCATCGGACACCTTGACCGAGGATCTCGACGTTAGCTACCGAGCTCAGATGGCGGGGTGGCGGTTCGTCTTCCGACCCCTTGTTGGCGTTCCCGCCGAGCTACCCGGTACGATTCGAGACCTGGAGCTACAGCAGAAGCGCTGGGCACAAGGCGGAGTCCAGACGGCCCGAAAGCTTCTCCCGCGTCTTCTTCGCGGGCCTTGGCGACCGGCCGTGAAACGTGAAGCGGTCGTTCATCTCCTGGGTCACTTAGCGCATCCGCTGACGCTGCTGTTGGGGATCCTCATCGTTCCCTCGGCCTTGGCACGAAGGTCCCTTGGACTCGAACCCTGGCTCGGTCTCGATCTCGCCGTCTTTGCCAGTGCGACGCTCTCTTTCCTCGTTTTCTTCACCGTGGCCGGTCGCCAGAGAGGACGACCCTGGACGTATCTCATCCCGAATGCAGTGGTCACACTCACCTTGGGGATCGGCCTGAGTGCCGCAGTTTCCAGGGCCGTTGTGAGGGGGGCGATGGGACGAGTGAGAGATCCTTTTCACCGCACACCCAAGAGGGGGGAGGGCAGCGTCTGCTACGTCAGCCCCCGCATTGCAGGAGACACTCTGGCCAAGGTGGCGCTGACGCTATGGATGGCGATCTGCGGTGCTGTCGCGGTCCAACAGGGTTTGTGGGGCAGCCTCCCGTTCGTTGCGCTCTTTGGGGTGGGGTACGGATGGATGGCTTTAGGTGAGTTGCGGACACCGACCCTCCGACCAGCCTCTCGAGTCAAGCTGCAGAAGCCCATTGTCACCGCCTGAGTCGGCGAGGACTGCCTCTCACGGGTCTCCTCTGGAATCAAGGCCGGCCTGGGCACGGGACCTCCGCGTGGCCGCCCTGATCCCTGCCTTGAACGAAGAAACCACGCTTCCCGGAGTCCTCTCTGGCCTACGAAACGCGGGGATTGAGCGCGTCGTCGTGGTTGACAACGGATCGACGGACGAGACGGGCCGAGTGGCGAAGGCTAACGGCTCGGAGGTGGTGCGTGAGCCCAGCCGTGGCTACGGCGCCGCTTTCCTGGCGGGGATCGAGTACCTAGCAGCCAACCGTCCCCCCGACGTTCTGGTCTTCATTGACGGGGATCAGAGCGATGACCCCGCGATGATTGCCGAGCTCGTAAAACCGATCCGAAGTGGCCGAGCCCAGTTCGTCATGGGAGTGCGAGGCCCGGCGCGGGCAGACGGGAGGAGTGCAGTTCCCGTCCATGCCCGACTCGGGAATCGATTGATTCTGGCGGGAGCGAGGCTTCTACATGGGACCTGGTTCCGAGATCTCGGTCCGCTCAGGGCAATCCGATTCGAAGCTCTCCAGAGCTTGGGGATGGACGATCGGAATTGGGGTTGGACGCTCCAGATGCAGCTCCGCGCGCACTATCTGGGTGTCCCGGCCGAGGAAATCGATGTGCCGCACCGCGAGAGGGCGGGGGGTCGCTCGAAGGTGTCGGGGAGTCTGTCAGGGTCACTGAAGGCCGGTGCGAAGATGGTCTACACGCTCCTCCGCGAGCGCGTCGTGCAGGATCGCCTCAAAGCGAACCGAGGAAGTCAAGGACAGGCGCGACGGAGCGGCGAGGCGCCTCTTCCGGTGGGAGGTGACCGACGCCGGGGAGAGTGACGAGATCAGCCTGAGGAAGATCACGGGCTAATCTTCTGGCGTTGTGCAGAGGCACAACGCGATCGTCCTCACCCCACAGAAGTAGAGTGGGAAGTCGAAGCTCCCTCATCTCAGACGTGAGCCGATGCGCCTCACCCACGTCGATCTGTCGGGCAGCTCGAAGGATCGCTTTTCGTCGCCCCATGCCTAGCAGCGGTGAGCGATACCCCTCGATCTGTTCATCGTCCACCTTTTGCGGATCGGCGACGATTCCCCGTATGCCCAGCCGCAGGGCCCAACGCGGTGGGCGGCACACGAGGAAGAGCTCCCCGAACATCCGACGGCGGATCAAGGACAGGTATAGAGGAAGCCGCTGAGAGTATACCGCGCCGCTCACGATGACGATTCCAGCTACGGGGAATCGTCGGTCCTTCCTGCTGAGGTCCAGCGCTGCCAGAAGAACGATGCCCGCACCCAGCGAATGCCCGATTAGGACTGTCGGGCCTTCCTCAGCGATCTGACGGACGAAGGACGCCAGACGCCTGGCCTGCGCCACGGGAGAGTAGTCCCCGCCGATGGGAGTGGGCGCTCTCCCAAACCCTGTGAGATCCACGTTGTGAACGCGGTGCCGAGCCTCGAGGATTGGGCTCCACTTCCTCCAAAAGAAGCCATAGGCGCCGAACCCGTGGACGAGGACGAGGCTCGGCTTCCCCCTGCCTCCCGAATGGACGTGGAGGGCAGCCTCCCGAGCCGCGTTTGACCTTCGGCTCTCACCGTCAGCCGGACTCACGTTTCCAGAATGGGAGAAAGAGGGACGACAGTCCCTCCACGTGCCGTCACCTCTTCGGCGATGTGAGGATGGCAGGTGAAAACGAAGATCTGACGGGATGGAGCCAGCCCTACCAGGAGATCCAGAACACGAGCGCGTCGATCCGGATCCCAGTTCACGAGCACCTCGTCCAGAAGTAGCGGGAGGGTCTCCGCGTCATTATCGAGGTGCTCGACGATCGCCAACCTGAGGGCGAGGTACACCTGCTCCCGCGTGCCCATCGAAAGGGGTGGGGCCACAGGTGTGGGCTCAGGAAGATGGGTCGCATCTAAGAAGAATCCACGCTCTTCCCCGATCTTCCCGACCAAGATTCGGTCATAGCGCTCCGCGGTGATCGCGCTTAGGTGCTCTTCTGCCCGACGGAGTAGGTCGGGCTGGTGCTCTGAGCGGAACCGACTCTCTACCCGCTCCACGAGCTGGGCCAGGACGGTCTTTCGGTCCCTTTCTCGTTCGACATCTCGCAGCATGGAGCGGAGATGCAGGATCTGACCGTCGACGAGATCCACGGTGTCCTCCTCCAGAATACCTTCCTCACGCTCCTGGAGCTCCCCGATCCGCTCACGGAGCTCCCTTTCCTCTTCGTCGATGGCCGCGATTCGGGTCTGTTCCTCGGTGAGGCGATCTGGATCCTCGCTCCAGTCCTCTCCAGTACCTTCCGTAGCCTCGATGCGTTTCCGCAGGTCCTCGAGGTCGTCCACCCCCTCCTCGAGCTCAGCCCTCAATCCGGTAAACAGCTCCAGATCTGCAAGTCGGTCAGTTAGTGCGCGAAGTCCGGCCTCATCCACCGTCCCGCCTGTCTGTGTGATGCTCTCCTCGAAGGTGCGCCTCAGTTCGAGGGAATCCTCGTGCTCGAGTTGTTCTCGTGCTAAGGCGGCATCGAGTCGGCCCTCCTCGGACTGCATCTCCTCTACGCGGATACGTCGCTCCTCGAGGTCCTGCAGCTTTCTCCCCAACTCCATGAGCGCGAGGCTTCGGTCGTCAGGGAGCTCCAGGTTCAGACTCAGCACGAGGCGTGCGAACTCCTCCTCGAACACCACCTCCTCGTCGGCCAATCGCGTCAGCTCGATTCGACGATCGTGTCGGCGGTGGAACAGGTTCTTGAGTTCTTCGATGTCTGAGACCACCGCTCCATTCGGGACGTCCAGGTGAGCTGCCCGAAGCCCGAGAGGGATCAATAATTCGCGAGCGGAGGCTACACCCCGTCGCTCATCGGCATCGGCGTCCGAGAGCCGTCCCTCCAGCTCTTCCAGCTCCTCCATTCCCGACCCGCGAATCTGTCGAACCACGGACCATCGGGTCCAGCCCTGCACCAGCGCACCACCTGCCAGGATCAGCAGGAACACGGCGAAGCCGAGCACAATAGGATCGGCGAAGAGGATGCCTCCGACGAGTGTCGCAACCGACACCAGAACGAGGAGGCCAGCCCAGAAGGAGATCACGGGAGTACGGGCTGGGCTACGCTCCTTCACCCCTTGTATGCGTTCCTCGAGGTCCTCATGGCTCCTGCGCGCGTCCTCGGCCTCTCCGGCCCGCTGCCGAAGCGCGGACATCTGGAGGGATCGGAACGGTTCAGCGGCCGCGCTCCAGTCGACGGGCTTCACCTCGCCCGTGTCGGATTCGACACCTTCGAAACGCGAGACACCCAGGAGCGGCAGGGCGGCCTCTCGAATGCCTCCCTCGAGAGCCGAGATCTCTTTTTCGAGCGAGCTTCGGCGGCTGATACGCTCATGGACCAGCGGCGCGCTGCCGCAGAGCGCCCTGAGTCCAGATCCTCGCTCCAGCATGCTCAGCTCAGTCACGGTCAGCGATCCAGCGCTTGCCTTCACCTCGCCCAATGTCTTCGTCAGCTCGTCAATTCGTTGCTGGGAGCGCTCCAGGCGGTCCCTCAACTCACGATCTCGGGCCCCCGGATCTCGTGGAGCCGCGGCAAGCGCCTCCTGATCCCCCAGTCGCTCTTCAAGGTCATCCAGCCTGCTGAGACGATTTCTTAGAGGCAGCAACTCCTTGATGACGTCAACGCGCGTGGCCGCAGCCGATCGCTGCTTGCGAAGCTCCTCAAGCCGGACGCGGAGCTCGGACAATTCCCCGTCGAGTCCGCGCACCTCTTTGTCGCGGGCCTCCCCCTGGCGCCGATCCTGTGCGAGCTGGGCGAACTCGGTTCGCAGCTCTCGGTGGCGCTGCTTGCCGCGATTGGCGGGCTGCCAGAGCTTCTTCGCGGACTCGCGGAGGCTCCTCATTACGCCGCGTGCTGACCGCAGATCCTGCGCGCCCATCCCCACGATCAACTGCTCCTGTACGGTCTCCCATGCGGCTTCGTGGAGCCCAGTCAGCTGAGCTAGAGTAATTGCGTACACCTCCGAAAAAACTCGCCGATCGATGTGGACAGCGACCGGCAGGGAACGATTCGCCAGCTTCTCGACTGCATCCCCACGAATGACCTGCCCTGTCGGTGTCCGGGGCAGACGACGCCGGACCTCCATCCGCTCACCGGCATCGACCTCTATCTCCGCCCTGATCTCGATGTCCTCGCCGTTCCACGGGGCAAACGGATTCTGATCCTTCGTCGCCGGATAGATTCCGTAGAGAGCGGCCCCGAGAACCTGATGGAATGCCGACTTGCCAGCCTCATTGGGGCCGAGCACGGCTACGAGCCCTGGAAGGGAATCGGTGCCTGAATCGATCTGGGTCAGCGGGCCGAAGCGTTGGATCTGTATGCGGGTGAACTTCATCGTCCCCGATCGATCTCCAGGAAAGCGTCTAACAATACGGCACCGCCGTCGACGAGAATCTCCCGCAGATAGCCATCCAGGTGGCGACGTTCTTCGGGGTCGAGGCCAATCAGGTCCTCGGCAGTCAGGCCGAGGGCGTCCGATGGAGAGGGGCCGTCCTCAGCCGACAGCTCCGACACCAACCTCAGCGCTTCACCCAAGACGTCCTCCCGGTCGACGTGATCCTGAATCTTCGCTTCAGATCTCAGCCCATCCGCTCGGATCTCCAGATCGAGCAGCCCGAGGCTAGGGGTCAGAGCTTCCGCCAGCTCCTGGCGCGCCTCTGGGCCGATCCAGTCCCTGTGGAGCGGCGATGGCCCGGAGAGCTCAACGCGAAGGATCCACTCGGTTTGAGGGACACCCACGTCCACCGCACGGGCCCTTTCCCAGGCGGCTTCGATCTCTCGGGCGAGGCCCGAGAGGTCCGTCACGTCTAGTAGTTCGCCCAAGACAAGGGTTTCCCAGCGAATCGGCCCGAGCTCGCAGAACTCGGCGTTCGCAACACCGCCGCGCGAAACCTCTACGAACAGTCCGCCCTTCGGCCCCGTCTCTCGAGGATTGCGTCCCTGGGTGTTTCCCGGGTAGTGAATGGCCGGGACCTCAGAAAGAGCCTGCCGGGTGTGAACATGCCCTAGGGCCCAGTAGTCGAATCCCGCCTGGCTCAGGGCTGAAAGCTCCGAGGGAGCATACGGCTCATGGCCGTCCTCACCGTGAGAGCCCTTAACCTGCGAATGGAGGAGCGCTACCTCAGGTAGTGGGCCCTCCGGTGCGGGGAACCGTCGGGAGAGATCCTCGGTGACTCTAGCCTTTGGGTGCCCTGCAGCCGTGACGTACCCGACGGGGTCTCCATCTCGTCGGATCTCGAGTCGTACCGGCTTGGCCTTGTCAACGACCGAAACTTGCTGGGGCAGCGTGAGTCTTCGGGCGGCGCTGGATGCTCCCCCGGGGTCGTGATTCCCAGTGGCGTAGACGAGCTGGATTCCTCCGCTCGCCAGGCGCCCGAAGACCTCGCCGAGGAAACGCTCCGTTTGAACAGAAAGCCTTTCGCCATCGAACAGATCTCCTGCAATGAGCACTGCGTCCACCTGCCGGGACAGCGCCTCGTCGATGGCCGATGAGAGGGCGTTCCTTGCCGCGCTACGCAGGCTCTCCCTGACCGGGCGGGACCGGCTTTGGAATGCGGCGTCCAGATGAAGGTCTGCCAGATGTAGGAGACGCATAGGGCGAAATCTAGCCTCACATCACGGGTCGCGAACGTACTGAGCAGCAAGAGAGACCGTGGGGCCCCTCAGCTCAGTGACCTGGATCCCCGGGAGCGGATCGGCACCAAGGACGATCCTATAGGCTCCCTGTGCAGAAAACCGAACGGGATGGTCCTGTCTGACGAGGAGGCTGAATCTCGGTTCGATCAAGAAGTGGTTCTCGGAGACGATCGTCGCGCTCGCGAGCGGAGACTGAATACTGGTTGCCCCAGCGCCAACGAGCAGGCTTCCACCCCAGTGGAGACCGGCGATGTCCCCGGCGGGTCTCCAGCGGACCAGCATGCCTCCGTACCCCGTCGCCAGTTCGGACTCGTCGGGCGAACCCTCGGGCGACAGACGTATGGCCCCCAGGCCCAGGACGCCCTCACCCCCTACCTCTAGAGTCGTCGAGAAGCGTAGAGTTCCGGCGAGGGCAACGATAGGAAGGGATCGGTTGCTCAACCACGTCACGCCCGATCGGATGGAGAGGGTGGCGCCCACCTCTCCATCCTCGCCCACAGCAGGCTGCGTTTGCGCAGCGGCGGGACCCAGCACTAGAAGCAAGACGGCCAGGAGAGCTCCGCGAGGATCAGGGGGTAGGCGCATTAGCTCCGTGGACGGAGGCGGCCTCAACCACCTCTACTTTGTCCGCAAGATTGTTGCCCGCAGGGAAGACGGAGGGGCGCCCCCCCCACTTGTCAGTCCGACCCCGCCCACCTGGCCTTCGGCGACGCCGAAGCGGAAATACCCTGAGCCGCCTCCAGTGAGAACCCGGGAGACCACAGGGTTCGAGGCCAACGACGACGTCATGACGTAGGGCGAGCTCAGACCTCCGGAGTCAAAAAAAGAGAAGTGGTCCCAACTTCGATCCGCGAAGCGCGACGAGAGACCGGATACGCGGTTGTCCGCATACAGGCCCACACTCCAATCGCCCAGCCAATCAAAGAAGGTGGCCGTTCCGCCCAGAGCCGCGGATAGGTTCTCAACTCCAGTGGTCGAAGAGTCGATGAGTTGGCTGAAGAAAGCCGCGTTACTCCCGCCCAGCCGATCGGCACTGTATCTAAGGAAGCTCCAAGCAGCGCCGCGAGTCGCCAGCTCGACCTCCGCATCGAAGGGCGAATTGGATCCAGGGCTCTTTAGGAACTCCAAGAGGCGAAGAAGGTTTGGCCGCTGGAAGTCATTGAGCACACCGATCTGGCTCGGTCCCAGATCGTCGATTCCCAGGTCCAGACCCGGAGAGAGTCCCGCAACCCGGTAAAAGAGAAGCTCTTCGGTAACATGCGACATGGCCTCGTTCAACCAGGCGTCCTCGAACGGCCTCGGGCCGCCAACTCCGAGAAGGCGTCTGGAAGCATTGACCAAGTGTTGGTATTCATGCCCGATTGTCCCGATCGTGCTTCGCTCGACCTCCTCCCGATCGATCGGATCTCCCACCCCGCCCGCGGAATCGGGAACGAGGAGATAGAGAAGCTCCGCCTCATTCGAGGCTTCACAGCTGGCTAGCGGTGAGCCCTGACTCTCGACCGGAAACAGATCGCGAGAAAAGAAGAACCCGGAGGCGAGTGTGTCGTCCCCTTCGGACTCCAGGGCGTTCACCTCCTTGGTGAAGAAGAGGATCACGCGGCCGTTCTCGTCAATGTCACTGGCGGTCCCGAAATGCTCCTCCGCGATGGGCACAACGAGGGTGTCGAAAGTGCCCGCGAAGCTCGCGAAGTCGGCAGATCCAAACCCACCCGGTGGATTCCCGATGTCTGCCACTACGATAGCGTGGGCGGAAACCGCCTCCACCCTCCCGGTAACCACAACAGGATTGTCGCAGGCGGATTCCGACTGGGTGTTCAGGGTCATGAAGTCGCCCAGATCGGGAAAACTGCTTCGACTCGAGGGACTCGATCTCCCACTGCTTCGAGCGGACGGAATCATCCTGGAGGAGAGCTCCCTGCGCTCGAGTTCTCGTAGGGTTGCGTGAAGGTCGCCACTCTGGAAAGGGCTGTTGGAGTTCAACAGGCTTGATTGCCACGGAGCGGCTTGGGTCGGACGGGTCCGGCGGGGAGATGGAGAGGGCGGCCCGGTCGCTAGAGTGGTGTTCTCGCCCTGCACCGTCAGGGTGGTCGTTCCATTTTCGGCGAGCGAGGTGGTGATGAGGACGAATTCCTCTCCCGCGGAGGTGGCGGCTAGGCAAATAGTGCGGGCTGTTGCTCCTTCGAACTCGACCGTCTGGCCCGCGGCCAGCGAGACCGCGTTCGCCAGCTCGCAGTCCTCAGGGCCCGGTGCGAGGCCGGTCGTACTAGAGCCGCAACCCGCCAGCAGGAAAAGCGCGACCGAAAGCACGAGCATGCGTGAGGACTTCGGATGCATGGTCCGAGGAGAAGGGGCCGAGGGACTTCACACCCTCTGACGCAAACGACGGGCCAGCCTGACCTGTGACGGCGAGAGTCCTAGAAGAGACGCTCGCATGGCGGTCGCTGAGGGGTGGACACCGGGTAGTGGTGGGGAGTTCCGGCTCGCCTGAGGCTGTAATCCGCGACTACCTTTTGGGGTGGCATTCCCGAGTCACACCTCCGACGTGAGCAAGCGCGATGGAACCCGAGATGGTTGGGCTTATCCTGGGCGGGATGGGCATCATCATCGTCCTGGTCCGCGGGCTTTACGCGCCGCTACGCGATCAAGCTGTTGGTCGAGCCGATCGTGAACGCATCGTTCTCATCTGAGCCCCCCTGTGTTTGGTCCCCCAGTGCTTGCGCTCGTCGACCCCACGAGGGGGACCCACTCTGGGTTTCAGGGGATCGCGCACAACCGCTGGAGGCTCCTGAGGAACGCCTGTGGGCGTGGCTACAAGGGGTCCAACCCTAGAAGTCGAGCCGGCGTCGTCCGGACCATCATGTCGATCTGCTCCTGTGTGATACCCTCCTCTCGCATGCGCATGATGAGCGTCTTGAAGCCATCAGTGAGATTCGGGCGTCCCGGCTGTCCCAGATCTGTAGCCAATATGAAGTTCTCCGCTCCAACGGCCTTGATCCTCGTAGCGCACTCGGTGATGTTACTGTAGATGTACTCTAAAACCGCACCCTCCTCGACCATCTTCCGCATGTCATCGATGCTCGATCGCGCGTGCGTCACTAGGAGGCGGCGCACTCCAGCCTGCCTGGCAACAGGAAGGACCGTGAGAATCTCCTCCGGCGATATGTGCCCGGTTGCCAGCACCAGGTCGTTGTCGGCCATCAGATCGAACACCTCGGCAAGCTCGGGGACGAGTGCCCCGTCCCTCATGATCGATACGGCCGGCCGATTCTCCCTCTGGCGGCTGGCGTCCGCTTCCGCATCCCAGGTAGGCAGCCACACGATCTTCCCACGGTTGCCCTCCATAGCCAGCATCGTGCGAATGGCGTGCGGATTGATTCCACCCACGGCCAGGTTCAGAATGACGCCACCGTAGACGTCGATGCCCGGCACCTCGTGCATGACCATCTGGGCTCGGTGAGCCGCCTCCGAGTAGTGGTGTTTCAACACGATCGCGCGTAGGCCCGCGCGCTTCGCGAGACGAGCGGCGTCGAAATCGGTGATCGCCCGCTGCCGAACGTCGGGCCCCGAGTGGACATGCAGATCGAAGGTGCCCCTCAGAATCGGGTCGCCGTAATCCGCTCTGAGCACTTGAACCGGGGCTCGCCCCTGAGCCCCAGCCTCGACCGTAAGGCCACTCACCAGAAGCGCCGCAATCAGGGCCACGGCACTCAACAGGAGTCGATACATCTGGGCCTCCTAAATTCAGAATAGAGACAGCTGAGCCCGGCTCCATTCCGGGCCCAGACCAACCGTTGCCTGTTTCAGCGCTGAGCGGCCGCGAGGTTCAAAACAGCTCCCGCCAGCGCGCGCACGCGCATTTCATCTCCCGGGCGTTGGCGCGTCGCAATGTGCTGCGCCTCATCCCAAAGCTGTGTAGCGATCTCGGCCAGAGCCGCCCGCTTGTTTGGGCCATCATTCATGTCTTCTGCTGCATCCAGCTCCGCCGATATCCGAGCTACGCGCTCGTTCACAAGACCGTCCACGCGGATGACCTGGTCCAGATAGGCTCGGGCTACGACAAAATCGGCCGGCCAGCGCATTCTCGGCTGTTCCTGCGCGTTGAAGGTCTCAGACTGCACGAGGTTCGCCGCGTCGATCTCGTTCTGGGTCAGATGCTCGCTCGGGGTCAGCTCGAAGACGTCGAGCCCTCGTCCGATCTCGGACCCGTATATGTAGCCGTTGTACCAATACGTCGACCAATAGCCAGCCAGATGCAGCTCGCTGGTGTGGATCGGGCCACGATCGAAATAGGCAATCTCGTAGGGGTCGTCCGAGTCCGTGAAGTCGAATACGGAGAGGCCACCCTGGTACCATGCCTGTACCTTGATGTCGCGACCTGGCACCGGGATCAGCGAACCATTGTGGGCCACACAGTTTTCGAGCTCGCTCTGAGGAGCAGGAATCTTGTAGTAGCTCGCGAAGCGAAGATAGGTGCCGACCACATCGAAGACCGCGTCCGCCCCCCACGTCATGGAATCGGACGCTAGACACCTGGCCTCAGTTCCACCGCCCCATTCGTCAGTGAAGATCACCTTCGTCCCATCGTTGTTGAAAGTGGCCGAATGCCAGTAGGCGAAGTTGGGATCCGTGACCTCCGCTATCCGAACTGGATTCACCGGATCGCTGATGTCGAGGAGAACCCCGTTGCCCTGACAGGCGCCGGCGGCCAGGCCGATCTCTGGATACGCGGTGATGTCGTGGCATGAGGTCGTCTGGCTGGTCTCCTGCGTGCCCAGACCATGGTCACCACCCTGCCAGAGCCCGGCGATCGAAGCTGTCTCAGGATTTGCGAACACCCGCGGCTCGCTGACGATACGTGCGTTCTCGGGCGCTCCGAGAGGCACCTGGATTACAGAGATTCTCCAGAATGAGGTGTCGGGCTCGTCGGGAGACTGGAGGTCTAGACAACCTTCCAATTCCGCTCCGGAGCGCACCTCATTCGTCCCAGACACGTACACGTACAGATTCTCGGTGTCATCAGGATCGCGGACGATGGTATGCGTGTGCGAACCCCTGCAGCTTTGCACGGCAGCAACCTGAACCGGGTTTTGAATGTCACTTATGTCGAAGATCCGGAGACCTCTAAACCTTTCGGGGTCGACCTCTGCCGCGGCTTCCTCGGGGGTCGAGAGTCCACAGTCGATCCGACTCCGGGTCTCCTGCACCGACATGAGCAGGAGGTTTCCGTACACGGAGAGGTCACCCTGCCCCCCGGGGCACACGATGGAAACCTGAAGCTCCGGACTCTCGGGCTCAGACACGTTGTAAATGTTGAACCCGTTGAAGTTGCCCACGAACGCATAGTCACCCCGAAAAGCCATATCGGTGTTGGCGTACACGATGTTCCCGGGCACTTCGGGGTCGAAGAACCCGGGTGGGCGGTCTCGATGGCTGAGTAGCGAGATGTTGGAAGCCGCCTCTTCCGCATCCTGCCAGCCGGCGGCTAGCCCGACGCGTGGGTCGGTCTGACCCGGGGCCACCGGAGTATTTTGAGCGACCGCGAAGCTTGGAGCCGCCCCGAATCCGGTGGAGAGGACGAGCGCGCCGATTCCTCGCACCAGACATCGGCCCGCAGAACCAGGGAACTTCGTGTCAAGTTTCATGCTCGCTCCTGCTTAAGGCCCGGATACTAGACAATCAAAGAGGGCAGGCCGCGACTCCTTGAGCCGTTCCGCGCCCTTCGCGGGTAGCAGATGCCCAAGCCTCCCGGAGTCACGCTCCTTCTAGTAGATGTGGTCCAGGAAGGATTCCGCTGCTCCCATGATTCTAATGCGATACCCAACGTATCACCGGTTCTGTCACCTTGGTATGGTGCTGGCCGTGCTCAGGCTGTGCCAACCCGCTCCTGCGCAAGGCCAGGCTCCCGAGCGCGCGGATTCCGAGTCCGCACCCACGAGAGTCTACGCCGACCCTCTGTATCCGGATCTTCGGAAAGCACGCGAGATCATCCTATCTGGAGTTGGCGCGGGCTTCTGGGTCGCCGGCGGTCTCCTCGATTCCAACGCTCTCGCCGTTCCAACGCAAGGGTTGGATCCAGGCGGGATCGCCTGGGTCTGGGACCGGGAGGCGGTTGGCAATCTCAGCCTCCGCGCCGGCACAGCCAGCGACTGGACGCGCAACGCGGCGGTCGTGTTCCCGGTGGTGTTGGCACTCGCTACCGGCACGACCGGAGAGCGCTGGCACGGTATCCGGCGTCGCAGCGTCGTGTACGCCGAGACATTCCTGATCTCTTTGGGCTCAACATGGCTCGGTAAGACAACCTTGAGCCGCGCGCGTCCCTACGCCTATCTCTCGGTTGAACAACGCCCCGATGATTCGGCCTACGACGTCACACGAGACCGGACGTTTCGTTCAATGCCCTCTGCGCACGCTTCCTCTGCGTGGACGGGAGTGGCAATGGGCGTGACCGAACACCTCCTCTCGCGGCCGGACACGAGCTGGGCGGAGCGGGCTGGCGTGGGGTTCCTGGCGGGCGCGCTAGCGGGCGCGACTTCAGCGCTACGCGTCGAGGCCGGCCAACACTTCCCATCAGACGTTCTTGCGGGCGCGGGTATCGGCATCGCAACCGGCGTCACGATTCCGCTCCTTCATCATGGCGAGCTGCCGCTACCGCCCCTCGAGGCATGGGCCCAGGTCGCGAGCGGTTCTCTCGCAGGAACGATCTTAGGAGTGCTGCTGGCAGGGGGAATCTAATGGCCAGGATCTTCCGGCCATGGCTGACGCCGACCTGGGCACTGATGAGGTTGCGCTGATGACCCTTACAGGTTGCCCGTTCGCCGACGGCGATTCCGGCGTTTAAGGCCACGGAGGGCCAGGTACACGCCGGTCCCCATGAGGAGATATCCCCACCAAGACGGAGAGAGTTGCCCGGGCTCCCCTTGAACCAGTAGCCGGACGCATTGGATAGAAAAGGTGGTCACGACAAAGGCGAACCAGGCCTGAGAGTCGCGTACCAGGGCCCACTTGAGGTTGAACGGATACTCGGATCGTCGCCACGCGGAGCGCGCATCTGGGAACAGAGCGGGCGTGCAGTCCGCCCATTCCTCGAACTCCTCACCGAACCGCCGGTGCAGAAACGATTCCTCAGCGATCATGATCCGCTCGTAGTAGACCCAGAAGATCAGACCCGTAATCACGAGCACCGTCGGCTGACCGACGAAGGCCGAAGTACCAATCCAAAGGAGCAGGTTTCCCAAATACAGCGGATGACGCACCAACGAATAGAAGTCCATCGTGTTCAAGGTGTCTGCCCTCATCTCTCTCGTATCTCGACCGGACGTTCCGCTAGGAACGAAGGCAAGGGAGAAGGCGCGAATGCCCAAACCAAGAGCGCCGAGGAGGAGTCCGAACCCGATCCAGATCGGCATCCATCCATCGCGGCCCGCCACGGCCGGACCGAGAGCGGTACGGCCAAGGAGATAGGCAACTAGCAGCAACGGCACATAACCCCGCCGCCGGAAGAGCCATTGCCCTGCCCGGGCACACTCGGCCACGAGTCCAGGCGCCGTGGTATTGATCGGCGCTCGTTGCTGATCGTCTGAATCGGTCGTGGTGGGCACCGACATGGCAGAGAAAGTGGCCCCCAAAGGATAGGGTTGCAAATCGTTACCAGGAGCATACGACGAGCCGATTTGTGAGGGCGCCGAGGTGAACGAGCATTCTGGGCCTGATGGGGTTAAAATGGCCTCGGTCCCAAGATGGTAACTCCCACACTACTGCTCCACACCGCCACTGGGGACGACGGGACTACCCCGTTTCTCTACGCCGTGAACAGGGCGACAGGCGAGCGAATCGGAAGCCTAGAGATGCCTGGGTTAGGGATGTACGGGATGATGTCCTACATGCTCGATGGGCGGCAGCGGGTCATCGTGCCTGTGCCGGGCGCGCTCGTGGCCCTCAGCCTCCCCTGAGGAAAAGGATGATAAGAAGCGACGGGTTCTCGAGGTCTCGCCGGGCGCCGGGCCTCTTCGGGCTCACCCTCATCGCGGGCTGGGCACTCACGGTGCCGCTGGCAGGCGTTGCGCAGGGGCCGGGTACCGAGAGCGGACAATGGACGTACTTGGGCGGGGACTCGTGGCACACGCGGTACACGCCAGCCGATCAGATTAACGCCTCTAACTTCGAGGACCTCGAGGTCGCGTGGAGGTGGAATGCGGCCAGCTTCGGCCCCAGCACCCCTCGGGCCACCCCCTCATACATCGACGGGAATCTGATCACGGTTACGGGTGAGCGTCGTAGCGTTGTTGCGCTGGACCCTGCGAACGGCAAGCTCCTTTGGAGCTTCACGGAGCCCAACACATACCGGTGGGAATACACCATGCGCGCTGGGTACGGTAGGGGGCTCGCTTACGGAGAGATCGACGGAGGGGGGTCGTATACATCTCCACCCCGGCCTTCTTCCTTCATGCTCTAGATGCCGAAACCGGTCGACCCCTTGAGGATTGGGGTGCGTCGGTGCCCATCGAGGGGTTTCCGCCTAGCGGAAGCGTGGATCTCCTTGCTGACCTGATCGAGGGTTGGGGCCCATGGGAGGCCCTGAATCAGCCCTTCGATCCGTATGCTGGAATCCCGCGTGAGATCGGGTTCATCACCACGTCGGCACCCCCAATTGTCGTCAACGAGGTGGTGGTGGTCGGGAACTCGGCCCAGCAAGGCTACAATCAAACCCGACGAGAGATGATCCCCGGTGACATCCTGGGCTACGACGCACGGACCGGCGAGCTCAAGTGGAAGTTCAATGTCATCCCACGTCCGGGCGAGTTTGGTCACGAGACCTGGGAAAACGAGGCGTGGCAGTGGACCGGGGATATTTCGTCCTGGGCACCGATGTCGGCTGATCCGGAGCTCGGGATCGTCTACATCCCTACCAATCCGGCGACGATGGATTTCTACGGCGGGTTCCGCCCGGGCGACAACCTATTCGGCTCCAGCATCATTGCCCTGGATGTGGAAACAGGCCGTCGAGTGTGGCACTACCAGATGATCCATCACGATGTGTGGGGCTACGATACGCCAACCGCACCGCTCCTGATGGACATCGTAGTCGATGGAAACGAGATCCCCGGGGTCTTCCAGGCAACCAAACAGGCCTTCCTCTACGCTTTGGACCGTGAGACGGGAGAGCCGATCTGGCCCATCGAGGAGCGGCCGGTGCCGCAGTCGCGAGTGCCAGGTGAACAGTTGGCGCCGACTCAGCCCTTTCCCACCATTCCGACTGCTTTCGACCTGCAGGGTCGATCCGAGGATCAGCTCATCGACTACACCCCTGAGGTGCGTCGAGCGGCGCGTCAGGTAGCACTGGAAAACGACCTTTTCGTACCCTTCTTCAACCCGCCGACACATGTGGGGAACGAGGAGAACGCCGGCCCCGCGAAGGAGTGCCCTGGGGATGTCGGCGGTGCCAACATCAGCGGCCCCCCTGTAGCGGATCCGGTTGCGGGCGTGATCTTCGTGGCCTCGCAGAGTGGGTGTAGGACCGAGATCTTGGCTGCCGGCATCGAGTCGGCGCTGGAGGGCCCCCAGAACACCGGGACCACAGTAGTCCGGTGGTCCCGGGTTATCGGACCCCGTGAGCAGGGCTCCGGATCCGCCGATCCTGGAACGATTGATGGCCTCCGCATCTGGAAGGGTCCGGTCGGGCGGATCAGCGCCATCGACCTGAACACCGGCGAGTATCTCTGGGTGATCCCGAACGGCGATGCGGGCGAGGAGGCCCAGGAGCTGATCCGCAATCATCCGCTCCTCCACGGGGTCGCGAACGTCGAGACCAACCAAGGCCGAAGGGGTCTCTCGGCGATGCTGGCGACGCCAACTCTTCTATTCGCATCTGGTCAGACGAGCGACGGCACTCCGCACCTGTTTGCTATCGACAAGAGGTCCGGAGCGCGCGTCGGCGCGGTTGAGCTACCAGGGGTGACTCGATACGGGATGTCGAGCTGGGTGCATGAGGGGAGGCAGCACGTGATCATTCAGCTCCCGGACGGCCTGGCTGCGCTGGCCCTGCCGTAACCTCAGTGCATCATCGCGTAGATGATGTAGTTGACTCCCAGGCGAAAGGCGTCGTTGGTCGGATCGACGGGGAAGAAACCGTCTGCGGACCACTCCCAGTACTCCGCGAGATCTGAGTTGTGGCTGGCCAGGACCATGATCCGTTTCGTCGGATCGTTCTCCTCGAAAATGGCGCGGTAGTTTGGAATCACGCGGACCAGAGGGTGAGGAACGTAGATGTCCTCGACCCGGAAGAAGCTTCGAAAGATGGGATGGGTATCGTCGATATCCACCCAACGGTATTCAGGCAGCGCTCGCTGCACCTGTGCCGCCATGTTGTTCCACTGCTCGAGCTCGCAGTCGTCGAAGATGAGGAAGCCTCCCTTCAGGATGAACGCTCTGAGGTTTCGGGCTCCCTCCTCCGTCACGGACCAGAACCCCGGCTCCGACATGTAGAGAGTCGGGTGTTGAAAGATCCTCGGGTCCTCGAGATCGAGGACGTTGCTGCCCGCGGTGTTCGGTCGTATGCCGGTGTACTCCTCGAGGATGAACTGCATGTTCCGATCGGCCTGCGGATAGTCGTGATTCCACGCCGAACCCCAACCCCAACGTGATCTCCGACCGGCGCCAAATCCGCCAGAGCCGTAACGGATCCGGGTGAAGGTGAACCTCCCGTTGTACGGGACCTGATAGAGGTCCCGCTGCTGCGCTCGCTCCGGGTAGTATGACGGCGCGGAGGGCGGCCCCTCACGAAGCACAGCATACGCGAGAAGCGAAAGGACAAGAAGGCCGGAGGCCAGAACCCGTGGTAGGTGGGAAAGCAAGGACATGTGGGCTCCGAAAAGCCTTCGTTTCAAGGTGCTGGTGGAAACAAAGTGCCGACACTGCGCTGAACATGCGAGTGCGGACCCGCGAGCTCGCCTTGCTTGCTCCTGCCGCATGCGAGGAGCATTTTTCCGATCGGCTTCACTTTCGGCGCAGTCCCGCACGCCGCAGCTGCTCCACCACAAGTCCGGAGGTACCCACAATGCCCAGGCTCATGCGCTACAGTCTGCTTGGTCTGCAAGTCTTCGTCGTCGGCTCGTGCGCGGATGCGGGAAGCCAGGAGGCTGACGCAGTCATGGAAGCCGATCACTTTGTGCCGTCTAGTCCGGAGACGGTGTCTTGGGGCTGGTACCCGCTCGACAAGGACCCTGTTCTGATCGTCGAGTCTGGGCAGACTGTTCGGATCAACACCCTTACTCACGCGGGGTCCGTGCAAAATGAGGAGCCAGTGGCTTACCTCACCGGACTGGGCGTTCCGCGTGAGGAGATCCTCCAGGACGTGCTGGATTTCTGGGCGTCAAGGGAAGGGCGGGTGCGCGAAGGCCGAAGCGGCCACGTGATCACCGGACCAATCTACATCGAAAGTGCGGAGCCGGGTGACATGCTCGAGGTACAGATTCTTCAGCTGGAGCCACGCGTGCCCTGGGGGATCAACAACGCCAGCGCTACCGGTGGCATCTTCGCGACCGACTATCCCGGGGTTCAGCCGGACGACCCGCTCTTGGACATTCTGCCTGGGACACGTCATCTGATTCGAACAGGCGAGGTAGACGGGCGTCAAGTCGCGTTCTTCGCTCCCGACATCCAGGTGCCGCTAGCCCCGTTCATGGGCATCATGGCGGTCGCGCCGGCTAACCCGACAGTGGGCCAGCCTGGCGTTGCAGTTCCGGGGGTCCAGGCCTCGAGGCCGCCGGGTCCTTTCGGCGGCAACCTGGACGTGAAGGACTTGAAGGCCGGAACTACGCTCTATCTCCCTGTCTTCCATAGCGGCGCGCTCTTCTACACGGGTGACCCGCACGGCGCCCAGGGCGATGGGGAGGTGAGCGGCACGGCGATAGAGCAGTCGCTGAGGGGAGTCTTCCGGTTTGTCGTGCACAAGAGTCGGGCGATATCGGGCCCGCGTGCGGAGACCGACACCGACTACCTGTTGATGGGGATCGATCTAGATCTGGACCGCGCCGCGCGGAACGCGACCCGAGAGGTCGTGGACTTTCTCGTGGAGGAAAAGGGACTCACCCCGGCCAAGGCGCTCTCGCTCGCGAGCATCGCGGTAGACTTTCGCGTCGCCGAGGTGGTGGATCTCACGCAGGTCGTGGTGGGCCATATTCCGAAGAGCCTGTTTCTGCCGCAGGCGCGTTAGCAGCTGGAGATCGACCGCATCACCCGCCTGAACGCTGCCCTGGAGGACTCCGCCGGGCTCATGCCAGCGTGGAGACTTCCTCTAGCTCTAGGCGCAACTGCGTGTTGGCAAATTCAAGCCCAGACTTTGCTACACGCAGCTCCTCTTCTACTTTCTTGATCTCTGTAATGTCCGTGTGCACGCCCAGCATGCGGATCGGTCGACCGGTCTCATCGCGGATGGCGATTCCGCGACATCGGACCCATACAGTAGATCCGTCCCGGTGCCGGTAGCGGACCACTTGGTCGTAGAGGTGAGACGGGTCCTCGCAATGGAGGTTGAAGTTTCTCGCAACTGCCGGTAGGTCCTCCGCAAAGATCATGTCCTGCCATTCCGCGGCGAGATGCTGCTTGGTATCGGGCTCATACCCGAGCAGCTTCCAAAACTTTGGACTCATCCATTCGTTTTCGCGTCTCTCCAAGTCCCAGTACCATATGCCGTCGAGATAACCCTCTCTAAGGAAGTCGAACACTAACGGGCCGCGCTCAACGAGTTCGTAAAGTTCCGTTCGGAGATAGTGATCGTTGTCGGACACGTATAGACTTCCCGTTGCAAGGTTGGCGCTCACGCTAGGCGGTCATCGATGAGCAAGAGGCAGGCCACGGAATCGCGGCCCTTTCTATTCATCGTATCGGCATGCGCACAAGTACTTTAGCGGCTTTCGGACCGTCACAGGGTCTCTGAGGATAGGTGGAGATCCGTACTTCTTACCGAAGGCGAGGATCGGCCGAGACAATGCGGGCGATGGGGGCGACCGGCGACGGCGTCGAGATGACCGAGATACCCAAGCCGACGCCGGACCCGGGGGAAGTGCGGGTCAAGGTGATCGCGTCCGCGGTCAACCCGGCGGAAGGAAAGGTCATCGGCGGAGACTTCGTGGGGCGGTTTCTGCACGCGAAGACTTCGCCACTCGTGCTCGGATACGACGTCGCGGGTACCGTCGACGCCCTCGGTGACGGTGTGACTGATTTCGAAGGAGGCGCCGCCGTGTGGGGCCATCTGGCGTACGCCAGGTCCACAGACCAGGGAACGCTCGCCGAGTACGTCACGTTGCCGCGCGAAGCTCTCGCGGCCGAGCCCGACGATGTCCCGTACCACGTGGCCGCGGCTGCAGCCACCGTGGCGATGACGAGCCTGCAGTCGCTACGAGACCTCGGCGGGCTCGGTGAAGGCCGCAAGGCGATGATCATCGGGGCAGGCGGCGGTATCGGCTCGGTCGCGGTCGGGATCGGCAAGCGCCTCGGCGGCCACGTCACCGGCGTGTGCAGAGCCAAGGACGTCGGACGCGTCGAGGCTCTCGGAGCCGACGCGGTTATTGACCGAAACAAGTCTGACCCGCTCGTTGCCGAATCTGCCTACGACGCGGCTTTCGATACCCCAGGCGTGCACTCGTTCGGCCGCTGCGCGAAAGTCCTACGGGCCGGCGGCACTTACGTCACAATGATGCCGGGTGCGGACTTGGTCACTGGCATGGCGAGCGCACTGTTCACCTCCAAGCAATGCCGCTTCGTTATGGTCGTCTCGAGGCAAGCGGACCTCGAGCTAAGTCGGCGGCTGGTTGGACGATGGGCTCGAAGTGCCGATCGACTCGCGTCACAAGATTGCCGACTTAGGTGCCGCCCTCAAACGTCAGGTCGATCGCGGTCGGGTCGGGCGGGTGGTCGTCGACGTGGCCGAGGGGTGGCCGCCGTGAGGGGCAGATTGCTGACGTTGTGACCAAGCGATCCCGCCGCGAGAGTGGCGCAAGCCCGCGGCCGCGCGGAAGGAATCGACGGGAGGCTCAGCCCACGATCTGCGGTATGGGCGCGCCCTCCACGTCCGATAGCCGCCAGTCGCGGCCGCTGTATCGGTAGGTGAGCCTCTCGTGGTCGAGCCCCAACAGGTGCAGCATCGTCGCGTGCAGGTCGTGGGCGGAAACCGGCTGCTCCAGCGCCTTGTAGCCGAAGTCGTCGGTAGCGCCGATCACCTGTCCGCCCTTGATGCCGGCCCCGGCCATCCAGGCCGTCTGAGCACCGGGGTTGTGGTCGCGGCCGACGCCCCGCTGCGAGATCGGCATCCGTCCGAATTCTCCGTGCCACACGATGAGCGTGGTGTCGAGGAGCCCCCGCGCCTTTAGGTCGGTCAGCAAACCCGCGATGGGGAGATCCGACTCGGCCGCGTGCTGCGTGTGATTCTCCACGAGGTTGCTGTGCGCGTCCCAAGTGTCGGTATTCTGGTTGCCCACTCCTCCCATGAAGAGCTGGACGAAACGGACGCCTCGCTCGACGAGCCGACGTGCCATCAGGCACTGCCGTCCGAACGGCTCCGTCACCTCGTCCTCGAGGCCGTAGAGCTTCCTGGTCGCCTGCGACTCCGACGACACATCGATGGCCTCTGGCGCGCAACCCTGCATCCTGTAGGCGAGCTCGTACGAGGAGATACGCGCGGCAAGTTCCGAGCTGCCGGGAAACCTCTCCATATCCATCTCATTGAGCTTCGCCAGAGCGTCGAGTCGGGCGCGCTGGGCCTGCGGGCTCACCCCCTCCGGTGCCCCGAGGTCGACGATCGGGTCGCCCGAAGAGCGGAACAGCGTACCCTGGTAGCTCGCGGGCATGAACCCAGCGCCCCAGTCGTTCGGTCCACCCAACGGCCCGCCGCGATAGTCGGTCATCACGACAAAGGCGGGCAAGCTCGAGCTTTCCGCGCCCAGCCCGTACGTCACCCAGCAACCCACGCTCGGGAAGCCCATCCGAATCTGACCCGTTTGCATCTCGTAGGTCGCCTGGATGTGATCGTTCGATCTGCCGTAGAGCGAGCGGATAAAGGCGATCTCGTCTACATGCGTCGCCAGGTTCGGAAAGAGCTCCGAGACCTCGATCCCGCTCTCCCCGTGCTTCTTGAACTCGAACGGACTCGGCATGAGCGGGCCCGGGAAGCCCTGACGCACAGGGATGTTGCCTCCGATCAGGCTGTCGAGTGGCTGTCCCGCGTACTGAGTGAGCGCCGGCTTGTAGTCGAAGGTGTCGACGTGGCTGACTCCGCCGCTCATGAAGAGGGAGATCACGTTGGTCGCACGAGGTGCAAAGTCTGGGGGTCTCGGCTGGAAAGCGCCTGCGAACGGCTCGTTGCACTGAGGATCCTGCAGCTCCGACGCTAGCAGACCCTCACGATCGAGCAGGTGTGCGAGGGCCAATCCGGCCACACCACCACCTGACCGCATGAGGAATTCTCGGCGCGACCAAAACGTCTTCTCTCTTTTCCCACATTTGTGAGTGTGACTCATCCCCTCACCTTAGATATAGGAATTCGTTCAAGTTGAAGAGCACGTGCGTAAGATCCATAAGCGATCGTTCTTCCACGAGCTGGCGGCTGATCACCGCTTCCTCCTCTGTAGGAGGCCGCGTCAGCGCCGTGCGGTAGGCCAAATCGACCTGCTTCGCGACGTCGTTCGGCGCCTCTTCCTCTAGCTCCGCAGCAAACAGTCGTGCCTGACCGAGAACGAACGGATTGTTGAGGAGGGTCAAGGCCTGCGTCGCCACTGTTGAGGTATTGCGAGAGGCAGTCGTCACATTCTGATCCGGGAGGTCGAACGTCTCGAAGAAGGGGAAGGACAGCGTTCGACGCCGATACACGTAGATGCTACGACGCCAGACATCCGGGCCGTCCACTTGGTTGTCCCACCGGCCATAGGCTTGGGCGGTCGCAAGAATCTCCTCCGGCACGTGCGGGAATATGGGGAAGCCCTCCGATCGTGAGGTCAATCCCGCCGCTCGTTGCCATGATCACGTCGCGAACGGCCTCCGCCTCCAGTCGCTGCGGACGGTAGCGCCAAAGATACTGGTTCTCCAGATCGTTGGTCAGATTGTCTTCACTGTGATACGCGGAGGCCATCTGGTACGCCTCAGACGTCATGATCAGCCGGTGCATCTCCTTCGCACTCCACCCGCGATTCCTGAACTCGACCGCCAGCCAATCCAGAAGCTTCGGATGGGTGGGTTGATCACCGACACGTCCAAAGTTGTCGAGCGTACCCACGATGCCGCGTCCGAAATGGTGGTGCCAAATCCGGTTCACCCACACACGCGTCGGCAGCGGATTCTCTGGCGAGATCAGCCATTCAGCCAGGGCGAGACGACGTCCCGAGGTGCGACCATTGGCCCGCGGAATCTCCGTGGGCGGGTCCCCGTATGTCGCAACTGTGAGGAAAGCCGGAGACATCTGTGGACCAAGACTGAAGGGATCTCCGCGGATGAGGAAGTTGCTGGGAGGCGCCTCGTATCGACCCGGACCCTCGTGCAAGAAGCTGCCGGGTTCGGCCATCTGGATTCGGCACTCAGGGCAGCCGAGAACATTGTCGCCGGCCCTGTCCGGCGTGTACCGATAGTCGCCGTCCGTGACGATCTCAATCATGGGCGGCTCGTCCGGCCGCTCCTGCTCGACGTCCTCGATCCGATCGAGCAAAACCTGCCGCCGAGCCAGATCTTCCGATGTCAGCGCCTCATCCACCTGTTCGGAAGGAACGCCAAGGGAGAGGACCTGCGCGGCGAGGAGTTTCTCGCCAGGCGTCCGCTCGTTTTCCGGCGTACGCGCCGCCTGGAGGACTTCCTCTGGAAACTCGTTCTCGATACGCTCGAGCGTCAGGCGCTCGCGGTAAGGCTCCTCGATCTCCCTGATCTGATCTCGCAGGGCTGTCTGCCGCTCATCGAGATCGGCGGTCAGCTGCAGGTACGCAGCTGCTTGGTCGTCAGGCAGCATCGGGTATTCCGTTTCGACATACCCGAAGATCGATGCCTCCAGGCTGTAATAGTCCTTCTGGAGAATCGGATCGAACTTGTGGTCGTGGCAGCGAGCGCACTGAACCGTCATCCCGAGAACGCCTCTGCCCAAGGTGGCGAGTACGTCGTCGAGGTAATCGTACCGGCGCTCCGGATTGTCCTTCTCGCGGAAGTTCACGCGTGGACCAGCCCGCAGGAATCCGGTCGCGATTCTGGTCTCGTGAGTTGTCTCATCGAGTTCGTCACCCGCGATCTGCTCAACGAGAAACTGATTGTAGGGCTTGTCCTTATTGAACGCGTCGATCACGTAGTCCCGATATCGCCACGCGTTCGCCCGATCGACATCTTGCTCGAAGCCGTCTGAATCCGCGTAACGTGCCACATCGAGCCAGTGCCGACCCCAGCGCTCGCCGTAATGCTGAGAGGCGAGTAGCCGATCGATCAGACGCTCCCACGCGCCCGACTCCCTATCGGCCAGGAACACCTCTGTTTCCTCACGCGTGGGGGGGAGTCCCGTCAGATCGAGGTAGGCGCGCCGAACCAGCGTGAGCCGATCTGCGCGTGGTGCCGCCGTCAACCCATTTGTCTGCCGGGCCTGTTCTAGGAACCGATCGATGGGGTGTGCGAAGGAATCAACGTCCGGAAGTGGTCGTTGCACCGGAAGTTGGAATGCCCAGTACTCCCGCGCATCGGGCGGGACCTCCGTCTCGAATGCAGCCGGCTCATCGCCCGCGCCCGCCGCCGTGGTGGATCCCGTATCCCAGTGAGCTCCATCATTGATCCAGTCGCGTACGGCCTCGATCTCCGCTCCGGTCAGCGGGCCTTCCATCGGCATTGTGGGCTCTTCGAGTCCTGCCACTTGAAGGTAGAGCCGGCTTTGATCGGCACGCCCCGGCACAATGGCCGGGCCCCGTACGCCTCCCTCCAAGGCACTCTCTCGGGTACGCAGGTCGAGACCGGATCGCTGGACCTCCTCGCCGTGGCAGGTCCAACAGCGCCGCTCCATGATCGGGCGAATGTCGTTCGTAAAGACGTCGGGATTCTGGGCCTGAACACCGATCGGTATCACGCCGACAACAGCCAGGACGGCGGTTAGCATCAGCTGGTTGAAAACTGAGATTGCTCGCATCGCCACCTCGCTGCGGTCCCCTCCTGGGGAGCCAAGTGGTTTATGTGTTCTTTGAAGGTAGGATACGCGATCCCGCCGAAGTTTGGCAAGCCTAAATATGGTCCGAAAGCAGGAACGGCATATCGTTCCGGAAGGGCGGCATCAAGACGAGGGCCCGAACCACGTTGGCCCGCGCAAGACCTTCCAGATGGGTCCCCCGAAGGTGAACAAACAGGCCCACCCAGCGATGACGCCGGGCAGGAACAAGGCCGCGAAGAGGTAGACCTCACCGGTGTAGCTAGCCTCCCTCCAGACGAAATAGGTCCCGCCTGGGACGAACAGAACGCAAGCGAGCCCAACGAGGAGGAGGCCGATGGTCTTCTGGCGGCCCAGGAGCAGCACCCCCACGACTAGCCCGATGAGCAGGATGAGGGGAATGGCCAGGTGCCACTCGACCGCATAGCGGTACAGCGCGACGAACAAAAAGAGCCCGATCACGGTGGCGATGTTGAGGATGATGGTCCAGCGCACGAGACCCATACGCGGCCCGCTCCAATCCATCGCTGCTTTGCCGTCATAGCGCTCGACCATCGCTCGTCCCGACAAGCTCAGAAGCAACAGGAGAGAGGCGATCAGGGCGATGGACTGTTGCATCAGGGGTGCCCCGTCGGGCAGCCCAAACGTCAGGACGACAGCCCAGGGCAGCACGGCTACCGCGCCGGCCAGCGCTAGCCATCGGCTCCATGCCTTCTCCAGCGCAAGCCCGATCATGGTGAGCACGAGCGGTACCATCAGGACGCGTGTGACAACCACGAGTCGGGGGTTGACCCCGTAGGACCCACGCTCCAGCGTCATGATGAGCCCACCAAGCGCCGCCAGTGCGAGGATGGCCGCGACTTTTCGCATCAAGACCATATGCCGTCGGAGTCGCATCAGGGAGAAGTCGAGGGTCCTCGCAGCCTAAACCATGTCAAGAGTACGTGGACGCCCACATAGGCAGAAAGCCCTGCGCCGATCAGGCCGAACAGCGCGGATCCAGCCACAGCGAACCCAAAGGCCGGTGCCTCCTCGAGCGCCGCTCGGCTGGTCTCCTCCCCGGGGGTGAACCGGTCCAGGGGGCCGACCTCACTGAGCAGGTCTCTTCGTCGTTCCCGCTCCTCGGGCGCTAACTGAGAAGATGGCGCGGTGGTCAGACTGCTGACCAGCGTTCCCCGCGCGAAGCCTCTGCATCAACTCCGCTTCGGTAAGCGCCGTCCCAGACATGGTCAGTGGGCCTGTCCGCCCGAGCCCCGCTGTCGCCAGGAGAAGACCGAGTAGGAAGGTCGCAGCGCAGGCTGCTTCGAGAGTGACCAGGTGGCCCACACGCAACCGCTGGACCTTCTCCTTCATAGCCGCGCTCAGAAGGGTGATGGGGGTGATAACCGGAGCACCCAAGAGATTCATCGCGGCCTCACCAATCAATCCTGAGGGAGAGGGGAGTTGCACCCAAACTGAAGCCGACGCAGAGAAGGTCGTCCCCGGTCAGCGGGTGTGCAACTTGCAGTGGAGGGGTGAGCAGCGGACCTTCGGGTGTTATGGTGAGACGGCACATTCTCTGGGTTGGGGCGCTTCCGATCGCGGCGGGGTCTCTCAGTGCCCCGGTCGCCGCTTACTGCCAACAGGACGTGTGGCGGCTCGATCCGGCGGAGTCCATCACGTACTTCATCTCCGAAGGCTCCGCCGCATCGGGGTTTAGGGAGGGAGACCGTGCTTTGGCGGAATGGGCGCTCGAAGCGTGGGGCAGGCAGGCTGACCCCTCCGTGGATATGCTGCCGGGCCCTGAAGCTTCCGCAACCATTCGTGTCTATTGGGTTCCCCCGGGCGCAGGTCTGTACGGTCAGACGCAAAGACGAGTAGTAGAGGGACGGCCCACCGCAGAAGTGTTCGTGCGCCCAGATACCGACGGTCTTGGGCCGGGCATCGAGAGGATGGCGAGGCTGGATCCGCTCTTCAGAGACACGGTCGTCTATCTGACGTGCGTTCACGAGCTAGGCCATGCGTTTGGGCTCCCTCACACGAGCGCCTTCGAGGACATCATGTATTCGTTCCAGTATGGCGGTGACTTCGTCGCCTACTTCATGCGCTTTCGCGAACAGCTGGAAGTCAGGGATGACATCGTGCGGGCCTCACCGTTTTCCTCGGCAGATGGGGGAGCCTTCAGGTCACTGTATTCCCAAAGACTCGAAGGCCGCTGAAATCCTGGTCCGATGCAAGCTCCCCGGAAACTGGGTCTTCAACCAGTTACGTGGAGGTGGGGTCAAGGTTGATCTAGGTTACAGTCAGACCATGTGTTGTGGGGATTGGGACTCCCCGGAGGCGTTGGGGATTCCGGCCAGCTCCCGGACGCAAGCCCACGGCCGAACGTAGCTTTATCGAATGTTCCCGATCCGTGACGACAATCCGCATATCCTGACGCCGTACGCCACCTACGGCATCGTCGCGTTGAATGCACTCGTGTGGCTCTTCTTGGAGGGAGCCGGCACGGAGCCGCTGCTCTCAGGCTCGGTCTGTCGGCTGGGCCTGGTTCCGGGAGAGTTGCTGCAAACGATACCCGCAGGCACCGGATTTGAGATGGGACCGGCTACCGTTTGCGTGGTGGGCGATACCTCCACCTGGCATACCGTGGTCACCTCGATGTTCATGCACGGCAGCTGGTTCCACATCATCGGCAACATGTGGTTTCTATGGATCTTCGGTAACAACGTGGAGGATGTGATGGGGCGCTGGCGCTTCGTCGTATTCTACCTGCTGTGCGGATCGGCGGCAGCAGGCTTGCGGGTCGCCACAAACCCGGCGTCGGCCGTACCGATGGTGGGAGCGTCCGGTGCAATCGGCGGTGTCATGGGTGCTTACGTACTGTTGTTCCCGCGAGTGCACGTCCACATGCTCATCTTCTTCGGCTTCTGTGACGCGTCGGTAGCCGTAGCGGCCGAATCGACTCGCGAGTCGCACGATATCACCTCGGAGCGCCCCCTCGTCACTCGCCACTTTCCTCGCCCGGCGCTGGGTCGTGCGTGGCTGCCCGAGCACCCGGCACGCTCTCCTCTCCGACGCCCCGAGCTGCTGACGTACACGCACCACACAACGTCGTCGGTGCTCGGGGCTCAGAAGTTTCCCTGGGCCGCTTCCTCCACGATCAGCTTGTCCAGTGTCAAGTCCGCCACTGCTCGCTTCAAGCGCCCGTTCTCGCGCTCGAGCTCCTTCAGGCGCCGTGCCTGGCTTACCTTCATCCCGCCGTACTCCCGCCTCCACCGGTAGTACGTCTGCTCGGTGATGCCGAGCTCCCGGCTGATCAGCTTCACGGATTTGCCGCGGGCCAGACCGACCTCTGCCTCCCGCAGTCCAGTGATGATCTGCTCCGGAGTGTGTCGCTTCCTTCCCATCCTGACCTCCTCGCTGAAAAGCTTCAGACCAGCTCGATCCTAATATTGCTCCTGGTCTCGTTTCAGCGGGTCAGGTCAGACCGGCCTTCATCGTGGTCGTAGATCGCCACTGGATAGGTGAACTCGTCCCCTGTCCGTCCGCTAAGAACCTCGGCGGGCAGCGGGAAGAGCTGATTTAGCGCGCCTCTGGGTCGGTTGATGCCATTCTCGAAATACCCTTCGCGGGCCATCCAGCCGTAGTTCTCGCCATTTCGGACGATGTTGATTTCTTCGATGTGGTTCATCCCGATGTCCGAGGCGAACATCGTCCCGTCGCTGAGATCCCACGAAAGTCTGTGGGCGTTACGGAACCCATAGGCGTAAATCTCGCCCAGAGTGTTGGGACCCCCGTCGGCCGCGAAACTGTTGACAGCTGGGATCGTGTAATCCCCGACCCCTTTCGTGCCTCCGGAGATTGAGGGACTGTGCGGATCGATCCGCAATATGGCGCCGACGATAGTGTCTAGACGTTGTAGCTGGTCAGGGTTGTTCGCGTTGGGGCCGGCGCCGTTGCTGAAGCCGAGGTCGCTACCGCCGATGTAGAGCAGTCCGTAATCCTCGTCCCCCTGCATCGCCGTGGGATTGAATCCGACATGGCCGAGAGGGTGGGTCAGCGTGCCAACCACGTGGGCCACGCGGAGGAGTCCACGTCGGGTCCCCTCAAAAGCGTTCGCAGACGGATCCGTTGCCTGCCACTCCGTGATGACGTTGTGGAATGTCACATCGGCCGGAGCGAACCCGGGTGGGATGAAGTCCGGCGCGATCGGGTTGTCTTCCGCATACTCGGCGTGCACCGTGTAAAGCAACCCATTCTCGGCGAATTCCGGATGGAACTCGAACCCTACGAAACCGCTCATGAGTCTGTTGTAGGCCGCAAAAGGAAAGAGTTCGGCAAGGTCGAGGTACAGCAGAGGGTGATTGTTGCCGTCGAGTAGGTACATGAACCCGCGGGAATCGTTGACGAACCGTCGGCCGTCGGGGAGATCGCGGACGTAACTCACACGTGTCCAGCCCGCCGGATTCACGTCCTGATCCGCGGCACGTATCCCGCGAGTCTCGGGCAAACGCACGACATCCCTCACCTCGACTTCGAGACCCTGCCTTTCAACGGAAGCCGGAATTGGATTGTCGGTGATCTGCAGAGGAGTCGCACCAGCCGTCCCGTGCGCGAACGAGATGACGGTGACGAGCGTGATCCTAGTGCGCATAGACCCTCCCAGTCCTGCGGTTTTCTTGCCCGATCAATGTGCGGACCGGGCGGGGCATGCGCGAGCCGAGAGGCGGCTCAGGTCCAGGATTGGTAGGAGTACCCACCGTTTTCTTGCCCGCCATCCAACGGCCGGGCATTTTGTGCTCTGTCTTCACGGTTTGGCCCAGCTTCCGAAATGAAGGTGCAGACATGCTCGACGTCTTTGCGAAACCCTTGTTCGTAGTCCCTCTGGGGCTTTTGCTGCTCAGCCTCACGAGTGCCGCCTTACCGTCTTCGGCTTCCGCCCAGGACCCTGGATGGACGACTCTGTTCGACGGCTCGACCCTGCATGGCTGGAACGTTATCGGCGGCGCCGACTGGAGCCTGGACGAGAGCGACGGATCTGTGATGGCCGATATGGGCATGGAAGGGCACCTGGTGACCGAGTCCTCCTACGACGATTTTGAAGTGATTGTCGAGTTCTGGGCGGAATCTCGGACCAACAGCGGCGTCTACATCCGATGCTCGGATCCGGCGAACATCACGGCACGGAACTGCTACGAGGTAAACATCTCCGATATGCGGGCAGACCCGACTTACCGCACGGGCGCCGTCGTCGGGGTGTCGTCTCCCTCGGAAGTCGTCGACGCCGGCGGACGATGGAACGAATACGTGATACGAGCGGATGGACCACACCTTACGGTGACGCTGAACGGGATCGAGACCGTCGACGCGGAGGACTCAAGACATTCGGGGGGTGTGATCGGCCTGCAATATTCGACCGGCTTGGTCAAGTTCCGGAGCGTTCGGATTCGGTCGCTCTGACGGGGCGCGTTCCAGAGCCTTGGCCCACGCTTCGTCGGTGCCTTGAAGCGCCCCAAACGCATCGTCCTCGTCGTCTGCGCGCTGCTCGCGGTCGGCATCGGGCTTCGGTGGAGCCCGGACGTGGATGAGGACCTGAGGGAGGACCTTCCGGAGCGGACGATGGGGGAAGGGTTTACGACCTCGGTCACGTGCCAGGCGTGCCATCCGGCTCAGTACGACGCTTGGCACCGTTCCTACCATCGGACCATGACCCAGGCGGCTACGCCCTCCACGGTGCTCGGAATGTTCGACGACGTCCTCCTCGAGGACCGCGGCTACCGGTGGCGCCTCGAGCGCCGGGGCGACGAGTTCTGGGTCGAGATGCCGGACCCCCTCTGGTTCGACCAACCAGCCGGGTTCATGCAACGCCTGTACGAGGATTGGCCGGACAGCCCACCGCGCTTCGAGGCGCGGGTGGTGATGACCACGGGCTCTCACCACATGCAAAACTACTGGATCCGCAGACCGGAGGAGGCGGAAGGCTCTATCGCGCCCGACAATGGCGCACTCGTCCAGGTGCCATGGGTCTGGCTGATTCCCGAGGGGAGATGGATCCCCAATCAGGATTCGTTTCTCGGGCCACCGAACTCCTCAATCCAGGGAGCCCTGCCCTGGAACGGTACCTGCTCCCAGTGCCACTCGGTAGGGACCGAGCCCCGAGCTCTGGAGGACCTCGGCCGCTTCGACACCCGGACGGTGGAGCTGGGCATCGCGTGCGAGGCCTGCCACGGTCCGGCCGAGGAGCACGTCCGTTTTTATCAGTCGCCGGTGCGGCGTTATCTCCGGTACCTTCACCAGCTTCAGGATCCGGACGCGCGCGATCCGACCATCGTCAACCCTGGGAAGCTCGAGCCCCGCCGCTCTGTGGAGACGTGCGCTCAATGCCACAGTTTCGGAGAGTGGACGGATCAGCAGGCGTACGGGAGGACCGGGGTGCCGTTCCGAGCCGGAGACGAACTGAACGAGTACAGGTCCGTATTCCGCTACACGGAGGACCTCGAAGATCCGCTACTGCCGCAGATGCTGGGGAGCGATCCCCTCGCCCTCGAAGGCAATTTCTGGGGGGACGGAACGATTCGGGTCGCGGGTCGGGAGTACAACGGCCTCCTGGAAGACGCCCATCTCCAAGCGAGTGAGCTGACCTGCCTTTCGTGCCATTCGATGCACGAGTACAAGGCCGCGGACACCCAGCTTGATCCTGAGGTTGCCGGAAACCGATCGTGCCTGAACTGCCACGCGGACTTCGCGGACGAGATCTCGGAGCACACCCGACACCTTACCGAGTCGTCGGGCAGCGAGTGCATGAACTGTCACATGCCACACACCACGTACGGCCTCTTTTCAGCCATGCGGAGCCACCGAATCGACAGTCCTAGCGTGTATGTCTCCGTAGAGAGCGGGCGTCCCAACGCGTGCAACCTCTGTCACCTCGACCAGACTCTGGAGTGGTCGAGTCGGTACCTGAACGAGTGGTACGGCCAGCCCCTCGTGGAGCTGGACGAGGACGAGCGATCCATCGCCGCCTCAATCCTCTGGACGCTAAAGGGTGATGCTGCCCAGCGCACCATCCTCGCCTGGCACCTGGGCTGGGACGTGGCTCGGGAAGCGTCGGGCGGTACCTGGATGGCCGCGTATCTGGCGCAGCTCCTCACGGATTCGTATTCGGCGACCCGGCAGGTGGCCTATCGATCGATCGTCGAACTCCCTGGTTTCGAAGCGTTCGAATACGACTATGTCGCCCCCCGTTCGGAGCTCGAGGAAAAGGCTACCGAGGCCACAGAGCGGTGGCTCAGATTCGGCGGGCCGGATCAGGCCGGACCTCATCTTCTCATCGCCGCGAACAGGGAGATCGACGTCTACGCGTGGCTCCGACTACTCGCAGAGCGGGACCAGCGGCCCCTGGCAATCATCGAGTGAGTGGCTGGCTCGGTGACTCGCAGGATCGAGTCGGTGGGAGGGCCTCAGGGATCTCGGTCAGGACGAGTGTCATAGATCCAGGGCTGTGCCTTCCGCTGGTTCCTCCTCATCGCCGCGGCACTGTCACTGTGCTGTAGCCGTTCATCCAAGGAGTCCGAGCCCCGTAGGAGACTCATGCGCCGTCTGGAGTCAATCTGGAAAGGAATAGGCCCCATACCCGGGCGCTCGATCACCTGCCTCACGAGGTCGACCGTTGTTTCCAGTTCGGGATTCGCCCTGACCCGGTCCGCCATCCTTCCGACCACCTCTTCGCCAAGAGTCACCGGCAGCAGACCGTAGTCAAAGCAGTCATCATGAAACACCGGCCCGAAGCTGGGCGCGATGACCGCTCGCATGCCGCACTGCATGAGACGGATGACCGCAAACGCCTGTAGGCTCCCTTGGCCGAAGTTCCGACCAGCGAGCAGGATCGACGCACTGCGATAAGGCTCCTGATTGAGGACGAAATTCGGATCTTCCGATCCGTCGGGTCGATATCGGAAGCCATGGAAGGCGTGTTGCCCGGCCCATGAACCGTCGTGCGCGTGCGGCTCAAGCACTGCCGCCCCTGGGTCCGTATGCACGGCGTGAAGGTCGTGAAGTTCGGGACCCACCGGGGCGATGTACTCGCCTTCGACGTCGGGCTGCATGAAAGACGCCGCGATGCCAGTATGCCGCACGAACTGCGGGGGGGTTTGCAGGATCGTCACAACTCCTCGAGCGGCTGGCTCATCCCATTATAAGAGAAGAAGAGGGGCCCCACTGGGGCCCCTCTCGCTGTCCAGCATCGCTTCCTCTGCCTTACTCCTGGCCCCGTCGAAGCAGAAGAAGTCAGCGCGCCTCAGCGGCTACTACCCTGATAGACCCAGGGACGCTCTCTCTCGTCGTCCGCTCTCATCACCCTGGCCGCCGGCAAGTGTGGCTGCATTTCCTCCAGGTCGTCCGCAGCGTTCAACAGCTTGTCGCGGAATCTGGGATTGGCCTGAAACGGAATGGGCGCCAAGCCGGGGATCTCGATCACCTGCCTTTCCAGATCCACCGTCATTTCCACTCCCGGGTTCGTCCGGGCCCAGTCGGCGATCCGGTCCACCGTCGGCCTTGGAAGTTGCACCGTCAACACGCCGTACTGCATCGCGTTGGTCAAGAAGATCGGCCCGAAGCTCTCCCCGATGTAAACTCGTACTCCCCACGCTGCCAGGGGCCGCGTGATCGCGCCGGTCCGCGAGCTACCGGTGCCGTAGTTCAAACCGACGATCATGATCGAGGCACTGCGGTACGCCTCTTGATTGAAAACGAAGTCCGGCCTTTCCGATCCGTCGGCGAAGTACCGGATGTTCGCAGAAGCGAAGTCGCCTGGCCCATCCAGACCCGCGGTCAAGTTGGTAAGGCCCGGACTGGGGAGGTCCGTACTCACGTTGTCAAACATGAACGGCGCCGCCAAGCCGGTGTGCCGCACGAAGCGGTTGCCTCCTCTTCGCGGACCTGTCTGTTGGTTGGCCTGTTGCCTAGGCATTCTGGGTGTCCTCTACAGGTAGTCCCGCACGTCGGCGATGTGACCGGCGATGGCTGAAGCGGCCACCGTGGTCGAGCTGGCCAGACTGGTCTTGGTGTCTCTGCCCTGGCGGCCGATGTAATTGCGATTTGAGTTCGATATGCAGCGGTTCCCCGGCGCGACATAGTCGCCGTTCGAGCCGTAGCACTTCGAGCACCCCGACTCACGCCACTCGAATCCCGCCTCCCTGAAGATACGGTCCAGGCCTTCGGCTTCTGCCTGACGCTTCGTCGCGTTCGACCCTGGAACGACCCACGCCGAGGTGACGTTGGATGCGACCCGGCGTCCTTCGACCACCTGCGCCGCGGCGCGAATATCGCTAATCCGGCTCTCGGCGCAGGATCCGATGAACGCTTCGTCGATCGGCGTTCCCAGAATGGGCTCACCCGGGGTGAGGCCACTGTACTCAATGGCCTGCCGGTAGTTCGACCGCTTCTCCGCGGGCGCGCGGTCGGGATCGGGAATCCGGTCGCCGATCCCTATGGCGTGCTCGGGATTGATGCCCCACGTGACCTGTGGCTCCACCCCGGTCATGTCGATCGTCTCGTCCCGGTCGAACACGGCGTCGTCATCGGTGGGAACGGTCCGCCACAGGCTCACGGCCTGATCCCAGTAACGGTCTGCAGGGGCGAACTCCCGACCCGCCAACCACTCGAATGTCGTGTCGTCGGGACCCACCATTCCCGTCAGAGAAGCCATTTCCACGGCGAGATTGCAGATGGTAAAACGGGCTTCCTGAGGCAGGGCCCGCACCACCGGACCGGCGTACTCCACTGCGTAGCCGGAGCCCGAGTCCGTACCGAGCTGGCCGATGATACGAAGGATGATATCCTTCGAGCGGAGCCCGGGCCCGAGGCTGCCTACGACATTGACCCGCATCGTCAGCGGATGGTGCCGGATGACCGTCCCCGTACGGAGCACGTTTGTGGTGTTTTCTCCTCCCCACGAGATCAAGCCCATCGCTCCGTGCGTACAGGTGTGGCTGTCGCCGGCACAGAGCAGCATGCCCGGTTGGCTCAACCCGGTCTCGGGGCCGACCACGTGCTGGATGCCGTATCGGGGATCGAACTGGCCGAAGGCGTTGAAGCCCATCTCCCTCATCAATTCGGCATGGTCCTCGTACTGCTGCCAGCCCGTACCCAGCGAGAGGTCCGCATACCTGTCCGGTGACGTGGAAGTCCCATGGTCGGGCACGTTGAAGTAGAGCTCGGGATTCTGGATCTCGACACCCTCCTCGAGCAGCTCCAGCACCTGATTGGGACTGCCAGCGATGCTCCGGTCGACCTGGAGCAGAGCGGCGTTTCCGCCGAGGTCCGCCACAACGTGCGCGTCCCAGATCTTGTCGAACATAGTCTGGCCCTGCTGGACGCTGCCGGGCGCGACCTTATCGTAGCGAGCCGCGAAGGGAGCGGTCGACACCGCGAAGCCTGCCCCCACCGACGTCTTGATGAAGTCCCTTCTTTTCATGGAACTCTCCTGCAGAACTGGACGGCTGACTTTAATTCCCTCGAGAGGACGGGCCTGACTACCCACGCTCAGGATAGGAAGGATGACAGTCCGCTGTCAAGAAAACACTTACGTGGCTATCAACCCCTTCCACGCCCTCCTCTAATTGGACGAATAGGTCTTCCGCCACAACGCTAGAACGAGAGCAGCGGATCTCATCGGCGACGCTGCCGGTCACGAGTCAGATCTTCATCCACCGCGGTCCTGATCGCGGCGTCGGACAGGAGGTCGGGATGAAGGGAGCGAGCCAGGCGGGCTCGAATCTCGATCCGGACCTCCCGGGTGTTCTCGTCCGGCCGGCCTTGGTCCTTCAGTTGCCTGAAGACGTCGACGATGGTTTCGGAAAGCAGGGCCTGTGCCCTCTCACGCGGCACGTCCGCGTCCACGGCGGGTCGTCTCCGCCCTTTCAGCACCCGAAGGTACCTGTCGAACTCATAGCCTCCTTCGTCGAGGGCGGTCTCGACCGCTTGCGCGGTCAGTCGAACGGTCGCAAGCCGTTCCAACGCCGTGTCGAGCGCGCTTCCCGCCCCGTCCTCCTCGGCCGGCACCTCCTTGGACGCCCACCAGGATGCAATCCGACGAAGCTCGGCCATTCGCGCACCGATCTCCTCCGAGGTGCCCCACTGGAGCAGGAAGTCGTGGTGCTCCCGCAGTGTGGCGCCCCCGCCTTCCCCTCCAGCGGCTGCGCCTCGCTCCACCTCATCGTTTCGGCGGGTCATCTCATCTTCTATAGATCTCTTGGTCGCCGACATTACCTTCACTACTCGCACGGCGCATAACCGTGCCTTCGATCGGAAACCTGACCAACAATCCGGTCGAGCGTCCTCCTATCGTGAGCCCTTTCTATATTAGTCCGGCCTCTGGTTGTGGCGGGCTACGTGAACCCCATTCAGAATCATTGGTCTTTGGCCCTGTTAGGGTGAGTGCGATAGTGGCTATAGGTTATGGTCAGACAAGGGGTTAAACGGGTTCTCCCTTCGGTTCTGATCGGTCCAAATTCTCCCTGTTTGGCCCAGTTGGCATACCAACCGGCACACCAGAATCGTCTGCGACGCCGCGGGTTCCCGAGGGCTCCAAGGTTCTCAGGCACACAATTCACCGAGCGTCGGTTCGTCCCTTCTCTCGCTCAGTCCTCTCCCGCCGGGATGTTTGAGGGGCCTGGGTGCGACCGTCGGCTGTCCACACTCGGTCTCTTCCGCCTTCTGGGGAGATGCGGACACGACCCCCGGGGCCCCGGCAAGACTCTGGCTCGCCAGCCTAGGACAGTCCGCTGGGGGTCGCTTGCAGGAGCACCTCGTCCCCCCTACCGTGATCGAGCGCCACGGCCTTTTGAGTCGGTCAGGCTGGCTTCAAAGGTCGTTTCGGGTGACTCCTGGTCACCAAACGTCGAGCGCAGGCACCCGCGGCGGCCCTTGAGGGGAGGACTAGACATGGCAACGAAAGACGACCGTCCGTCGAACGGCCCAAGGCTCAAAAACGACAGGGGTCTGAACAGACGAGATTTCGTCAAGACGGGAGTTGCCGCCGGGCTCGGCGCGGGCGGCGCTCTGTTGAAGCCAGCCGAGGCGCGAGCGCAAGTTCCGGCGAGTGGCTCCGAACAAACCTGGGACTATGAAGCAGATGTCGTTATCGCGGGAGGCGGGTGTGCAGGCCTGACCGCAGCGATTCGCGCGAGGGATCTCGCGGCCAGTGTGCTGGTGGTCGATCAGAACTTCGACCTTGGCGGCAGGATGTTGCATAGCGGGTCGCGGGTGTCGCTCGGCGGAGGTGACCCAGTGCAACTCAGAGATATGAGGGGCGGCAGTGACGATGAGGGGCTCATCACGGTAGAGCCGCCCGAGGACCCGGAAGAGCTCGACGACAACATCGAGCTCCTGTTCACGGACCTCACCGACTGGTCGGTCGTCGATCCCAAGGGTCAGAACCCTTACAGGTACAACGAGCGGGAGCTGGCCCGGGAGAAGGGCGTAGAGTTCATGCTCCATCGCCGTTTTGACGAGATCGTGCGTGAGGAGCCTTTCGCCGGCAGAGCTCTGGGGATCAAGGCCCACCATTCGCCGAGGCAGCACCCTGAGACCGGCGAGCTTCTGCAAAGCTTTTGGCGGAACGGCAATATCGACGAGCGGCGGGAGACCGTAAGCATCAGGGCCCGCCAAGCGGTCATCCTCGCCAGCGGCGGTCATGCCGGCAATCCTGAGGTCCGCAGCATGTTCTACCCCGCCCTTCGGGAACCCGGATTCCCAACGAGCGGCCTCGCCCTACAGGGCCCCCATGGTCAGGACGCCAGCGCGCTCATCGCCGGAGTGAGGGTCGGCGCCAACCTGGCCGGGATGCAGCAGAACGTTTCGTACGGCACGACGTTCCACATCACGACGCGCCTGGGCACCCGGGACGCGTATACCAGCATGATGCCGGGTCACCCTACCTTCGGTTTCCGGGGCTCCGCCGGGATCAATGTCGGTAACGCAGGTTTCGAAGAGTTCATCGCCGTGAACCAGGTCGGGAAACGTTTCTTCAGTGAGGTCCGTCTTCCCGCCAGGCCCGGTTTGAATGGATACCCCGGTGACGGTGGCGCCCCTGGACAGGGTATTGAGCACAAACCTCTCGATTGGCGCAACTGTCGCAAGGAGTGGGTGCGGGAGATGTACGATTACGATCATGGCCTCGATGCCGCTCTGGCACTGAACGAGGGGTCGAAGCCTCCGGACTACTACTCGGGGCCGCTCTGGGCGGTCTTCGATCAGGATGCGGTCGAGCGCACGGGGTGGGAGCTACATTACCCCTATGTATCCGACAACGGCTACTTCTTCCGAGCCGATACTATAGAGGACTTGGCCGAGAGGGTGTACGCGGGCCACGAGTTCCAGCGGGTGCCACTCAGTTCCCTGGCCGAGACGGTGGCCGCCTGGAATAGCTATGTGGACGCTGGGGAGGATCCCGAATTCGAGCGCCACGCGGATGCTCCCATGAGCCCTATCGCGAGACCGCCCTTCTATGCGCTCTCGATCTTGGTGATCTGGCACGACTCCTATGGCGGCCTGCGGGTCAACGGCCGGCAGCAAGTCGTGGACATGCAGGGCCAGGTCATTCCCGGTCTCTACGCGGGAGGCGAGGCCGTGGGGGGGTTCAACAAGCACGGCCTGGGCAAGGGTCACGTCCACGGCTACATCGCTGGCACGCATGCCGTTCAAGAGCCCTCCATCTAGTCGTCACCTTTGACGACGACATGACGTGCACGATTGCGTGTAGCGTACAGGCGTCGCCCAGTGAGGTCGATGCCGGCGCCCACATGACTCTCAAGGGCAAGGTTGTGAGCTCCCCGGCCGGAGACCTGCGGGGGCATACCCTCCTGATCATGGACCAAGACGGCGCTTTGGCAGCGAGCGTTGAGCTAGGCGAATTTGACGGTGAGACCAGCGAGACGAGCGCGTTCGTGGTCGAGGCGCCGGTCGAGCCGGGGGCCTACACGTGGCTGGCCGTTTGCCCGGCGTTTACAAGGGGGGGGCCTTTCCGGTGAGGAAACGTCAGCGCCGTTCTCATTCACCGTCAAACCGCACAGCACAAATGTCGTCGTATGGGATGTGCCGTGGGCCATCGAACGCGGCGAGACGTTCAGCGTCAAGCTAGGGATCAAGTGCTCCTCAGAGTGTCGGCCCGACGGTTGGACGGTCGAGGTCCATGACCAGGACGGAAAAAGGCGGGCGTCGGCCACGGTCAGCGGCGAGCGATGGCCCGGCACCACCGCGCTTTATTATGCGGAGGTGGACCTTAGCGCCCCCGACACGGAGGGGCTTCATGCGTGGGACGCCAAGATTCCAGTGGACGGTCTGGATATCCCGCACGCCCAGTGTATCGCCCCGTTTCGCGTGAGAGTCGTTCCCACGCCCGAGTGTCTCTTGACGGTCGTCGCCATAGACATGAAAAATCGGAGCCCCGTCCAAGGTGCCAAGGTTGTCGTTCACCCCTACGAAGCCTTCACAGACGAGCACGGTGTGGCTGAGGTGAGGCTTCCGAAGGGCGAGTACCGACTCTTCGTTTCCGGAGGGAAGTACTTCCCCTACCGCAGCGACGGCGTAATGAAGGAGGACGTTACGATAAGGGCGGAGCTTGCCTTGGACCGGGAACTCTCCGATGCCGATATCTGGTCCTGATTCCAGACACTGTCACAAGAATCGGAGAGAAGCCCCGATAGCGAGGTTCGTGGTTGGTTTTCTGGGTCTGGGCTTCATCATCGCCCCCGCTGCCGTTGCGCAGCAAGGGCCGGAGCAGGGGCAGCAACTCTACCAACAGAACTGCTCGCTCTGCCACCGGGACTCGGGCGTCGGAGATCCGCCAACGTTCCCCTCTTTGAGCAGCAATGACCGGCTCACCGACCCAGGCAGGATCGTCAGTAGCATCCAGCAGGGTGGAAGGCGCATGCCTCCGTTCCCCGCTCTGACCACCGACGAAATCTCCTCTCTGGCAGGCTTCATCCGCACCGCGTGGGCGAACGACTACGGGCCTGTGACCGCCGAAGAGGTGACGGCAGTGCTGGTGGAACCCGCGGGAACCGGTCCCATAGCATCGGTCTGGGATGGCGTATTCACTGAGCCACAGGCTCGGCGCGGCGAAGCCGTATACGAGGGAGCCTGTGGCATCTGTCATGGCCGCAGGTTGAATGGCGCTCCGGACGATCCGGATATGCGGTCGACACCGCCTTTGGCGCGGGCAAGGTTCCTCCGCGTCTGGGAGGGAAGATCGCTCGCCACCCTGTTCGAATACACGCGAGCGACGATGCCGGAAGACAATCCGAGCTCTCTGACTGAGCAGGAGTATGTCGATGTGATCGCCTACATGCTCACGGTCGGCGGGATGCCCGCAGGAGATGACGAACTCCAACCCGACCCGCAGAGTCTCGCCCGGGTCGTCATACGGCCGCAGCTATAGATCCCCTAATCAACCGTGTTTCAGTTGCTTACATATTCGGGATGGCCTGATCGACTCTGCTTCGCAGATTCGTCTCCGCTCCCTCACTTAGTCTCGGTTGCTCCGGCTCGAACCGGCGATCCCCCGGACCCCATTCAGAATCGGTGGTTTTTGGCCCTGTTCGAGTGCGTTTTGTGGAGTGAGTCTAGGTTGTGGTCAGACAATGGGTTGCGGTGGATCTCTCTTCGGCTGCGATCGCCCTGATTCCTCTCGGTTTGGCCCTGTGGCACACGAAACGGCACACGAAACGGCACACCGGATTCGCCTCCGAGACGGGACGTTGGTAGGGGCGCGGGAGTTCGGAGCCGCTTTGGCGGATCACTCCCTACTCGTCGGTCGATGGACGGGCCTTCTCAGCGACCCGTCACCGCTCTGGCCACGTCGGCCCCTGCACCCTCGCCCTCACAGGACCCATCCCCATGTAGGCAAACTTCTGGATGCGCTTCCCTTCGAAGGTCTCGGTGGTGTAGACGTTGCCCTGCGAGTCCGTTGCGATGCTGTGGGCGCCAAAGAACTGGCCTGGGTAACGTCCCCCCATACCGAAGATGTACAGCTCCTCCATCGTTTCGCGCAGCACCACGCGGACCCGCTGGTTCGACCCGTCCGGAATGTAGATGTAGGTCTGCTCGGGATCGGGCGAGAAGGCCACGTCCCAGGTTGACGGCCCCCACAAGGGATCAGTGGCGAAGAAGGCTTCCTTCACGAACTCTCCCTCAGTCGTGAAGATCTGGATTCGGTTGCTCGCCCGATCGCAAACGTAGACGAGTCGGTCAACCGAGACGTCGGCACAGTGTGTCGGACCTCGGAACTGCTGCGACGGCTGGGGTCGGGGCGGGTGTTCATAATCGTCGTCCGGCCGGTTCCCGTACGCGGCCCAGTGGCGATCGATCCGACCAGTTTCCTGGTTTAGGACCGCGACGCGGTTGTTCAGGTAGCCGTCCGCGAGGAAGACCTCGTTCGTCTGCTCATCGACGAAGATCTTGGCCACCCGACCAAAGCTCTCCAGGTCGTTACTGTTCGGGACGTAGCCCCCTTGGGCATCCAAGCGGGCGCCCTGTTCCCCGAACTGCGCCACCACGTCCCCGTCCTGGGTGAGCTTCAGGATGTGCGAGTCGCCCCGTCCGTTCCCGCCGACCCAGACGAAGCCCTCGTGGTCCACGAAGATTCCGTGGTTGGACTCGGGCCACGGGTGCCCCTGGTACATCTCCCCCGACGGCGGCCCCCAGGACTTGACGAGGTTGCCCTCGAGGTCAAACGCGAGAACCGGCGGCGCCGGAATGCAGCATTCTGACCCCCCGTCCACTCTGCCGGCCTCTCCACCGGTGAGGTTTTGGCGGTGGACCATCCAGATCACGTCGCTGTCGTCCACCCACAGGCCGATCGCGCTGCCCAATAGCCAATTGTTGGGCAAGGGCCTCGGCCAGAAGGGGTCCACCTGGAACATCGGGGCCTGCGTCTGTTGGGCCTCGACCGTCCTCTGGAGCTTTCCTTGAACGAACCATAGAATGCCGACCGCCATGACCAGACCGGCAGTGGCAACCGCCCTCCCCGGTTTCGAGTTCATAGGTGGCCTCTCTGGATTAGGGGGCTCCGTACCGGCGCGCGAACGGGGGCGCCAGGTCAGAGTCCCGAACACTTGCCACCTCCGACTCAGCACGAGCCCGAGGGGTGTGAGGGCATGTTACGTCGGAACGCGGGCGCTCGCAAAGGGTTGCGGTCCACGGAAGGACCTACCTCGCGATCGTTTCGCCACTAGGGGTCCCCCTCTTCGTTACTCGGCCATCGGACTGATGTAGCTCCAATCCCCATGGCTGATATTTTCTTGCCGGTCCCCTGAACACCCAGCATCTTTCCCCTGTCTTCACAGTTGGGCGCAGTTCCGTTGATTCCTTTTGAACACGGGACGTATGGCCAGCTCGCCCGATGAAACGATCACACAAGGCACGGATCCCGACGTGCCAAAGAGACCATCTTTCCTGGTAAAAAGGGCGCAGACTTAAATAGAGATAGCCTCTATTCTTCCTATACTCTAAGGAGTGGGCTCATGTCAGCCTGCTCACTCGGGATCACCGAACGGGCCGATTCTTACAAGAGCCCGTTCCGTTTCTGCTTGCAGCCCCTTCCAGCGCGCGGCATCTTTCCCCTGTCTTCACAGTTGGGAGCAGTTCCCGTTCTTCTAGCAGCGCGGGAAAATGGACGATCCCTCCGATTCTATCAGCAGACTCAACGCCGCCCTGGAAGGCCTCTATCGCGTCTAGTGTGACACCATGGTGCGACAGTTTCTGAGAAGATCGATTCAATGGATGGGAGTGCTTAGCGTGGCCTTTCCAGCCTCACCTGCCTTCGGCCAACGGGGCGCTCAAGACGGGGAGTGGAGAAGCTACGGTGGAGACGCCGGCGGCACCAAATACTCGCCCCTCGACGCCATCGACGAGACCAACGTGCACGGTCTCCAAGTCGTCTGGAGATGGCAGTCGGTAGACTACGAGCGTCAGGCGGAAAATCCTGAGCTCACATTCAACGACGTCCTGCTGGCGACACCACTGAAGGTTGGGAACGCGCTGTACACCAGCACGAATCTCGGCCAGGCGGCCGCGATCGATCCGGTCACTGGCGAGACGCTTTGGGTTTACAACTCGGTGGCTGAGGGGACGGGTGGAGAGCAAGCGCGGAGTACACGCGGTCTTGCCTACTGGACGGACGGGTCCGGGGGCCGACTCCTTCTCGTCAGTGGCGAGCACTTGGTCGCGCTCGATGCCGAGACCGGAGAGCTGTTCAGGGAATTCGGTGAGGATGGAAAGGTCAATCTCCGTCTAGACATGGGGCCGCGACTGGAGGAGTACAGGTGGAATGCCGCCCCGTTAGTCTGCGGAGACGTGGTCATTGTCGGAGCCGCGATGTCAGACAACCCTACTCAACAGGAGATGGCACCTGGGTACGTGAGGGCCTACGACGTCATCACCGGGCAACTACGGTGGAGGTTCAACCCAGTTCCTCGGCCGGGAGAAGTCGGAAACGAGACCTGGGAGGATGGTTCTTGGGAATACAGTGGAAATGCTAACGTCTGGACGCTGATGAGCGCCGACGAGGAACTGGGCTACGTGTATCTGCCGGTGAGCACGCCGACGAACGATTGGTATGGCGGGCACCGGCTTGGCGACAACCTCTTCGCCGAGAGTCTCGTCAGTCTCGACTGCGGGACGGGTCAGCGTGTGTGGCACTTCCAAATGGTTCACCACGGCTTGTGGGACTACGACAACCCCGCGGCACCAAATTTGGTCGACATCACCGTAGACGAGCGACCGATCAAGGCAGTGGTGCAAGTCACCAAGCAGGGCTTTGCCTACGTGTTCGACCGCGTCACCGGAGAACCGGTGTGGCCGATCGAAGAGCGGGCGGTCCCCCGCTCGACAGTTCCGGGTGAGCGCACCTCGCCCACGCAGCCGTTTCCAACCAAGCCTGCGCCTTTCGAGCGGCAAGGCATAACGATCGACGACCTCATCGATTTCACTCCCGAGCTTCGTGCCGAGGCGATCCAGATCCTCAGCGGGTATGTGTACGGTCCCTTGTTTACACCCCCGTCGGTAGGCGGCGAAGAGCCGGACGCGACCCAGGGGACCGTTCAGCTGCCCGGCTGGGTCGGTGGCGCGGATTGGAACGGCGCGGCTTTCGACCCCGAAACGCAGATTCTCTACGTGCCATCCATTACTGCGCCGATTGTGGCGGCACTGGTCGAACCAGAGCCGGACGCATCTAATTTCCGCTACGTAAGGGGGGCGGCACGGAACGTGGTGGGGCCTCAAGGGCTGCCCCTCGTTAAGCCGCCGTGGGGTCGCATTACGGCGATCGACCTCAACAGAGGTGAACACGTATGGATGGTACCGAACGGTGAGGGCCCTCGTGACCACGAGGCGCTGCAGGGTCTCGATCTTCCCAGGCTGGGTATCCCCGGCCGGCCCGCTCCGCTGCTGACCAAGACGCTGCTGTTCATCGGCGAGGGGACACCGAGCATGGTGGCGATGCCCCGGTTCGGCGGTGGCAAGATGTTTCGGGCCTACAGCAAAGACACTGGAGACGTGCTGTGGGAAATGGAGCTACCGGCCGGCACTGCCGGGGCTCCGATGACGTACATGGCAGATGGGAAACAGTACATTGTAGTCGGCATCGGGGAGGCGAACCGGCCCGCGGAATTCATCGCCCTGAGCCTTCGGTAGGACGTGGCTAGCGCCCGGGCACCTTCGCGTCTGCACCGTGCTGACTCATCAGAGTCCCGCGCACCACTTGGACAATTCTCTGCCGATCTTCTCCGGGTGCGTATCTTGGCCAATTATTGAGTCGACAGGGCTGCGCCCGAACCCGCAGTAGATCCCGTCACCGCGGTCAGAGAGTCGGACTAATACCGTAGGTACCGCCGAGGTCACAATGAGGCTGATTCCCGAAGAGATGATGATACAGAGTTCAGGCAGCACTACGCTCCGCGGAGGTCTTCACGAACGGAGATCCCCAGTGGTGAAATCCGGGTTTCGTTTATTACTAATGCTGGGATCGCTGGTCCTCGCGGGGTGTTCCAACAGTGCCCCACCGGAGCGACCGGATGGCGCGCTTGAGCCGACAACCTCTGGCTATCCGGGAAGACCAATCACGCTTCTCGCTCCCGCCAACCCCGGCGGTGGTTGGGACCAGACGGCACGTCAGATCCAGCAGGTATGGACTGAAACCGGAGTGCTTGGGGTTCCGGTCGAGGTCGTGAATCGTGGGGGCGCCGGGGGGACGATTGGGCTCGCGGATTTAGTATCGCGTCAGCGCGGCGATCCCTACACGCTGATGGTGTTTGGCCAGGTCATGGTCGGGGCGACCCGAACCAACGACAGCGCGGTCTCGATCGGAGATACGGTACTTCTTGCCCGGTTGTTGAATGAGTATGAGATCGTGGCAGTGCCTACCGACTCTCCCTACCAGACCCTTCAGGAGTTGATACAGGACTTCAGACGAGATCCGGGTCAGATAAGTTGGGCTGGAGGGTCGGCTGGTGGGATCGATCACATACTTGTTGGCCTTCTTGCGCAGGCGGCCGGTGTGGATCCTCCCGATATCAACTACATCGCCTATGCCGGCGGAGGCGAGGCCGCAATCGCCGTCATGGGCGGTCATGTGGTGGCTGGTGTGTCGGGACTGGGTGAGTGGCAGGCACATGTCGAATCGGGCAGGATGCGACTGTTGGCCATCTCGTCTGAGGAGCGGGTAGAGGGGCACGATACACCGACGATCCGTGAGAGCGGGCTCGACGTCGCGATCGCCAACTGGAGGGGCATCGCCGCACCCCCCGGAACCGACGACGAAACCCGGGAATGGTTGATTCAGGCCCTGACCCGGATGAGGGAGTCGTCCGCCTGGCAAGACATTCTGGAGGCCAACAATTGGCAAGATAGCTTTCTCACGGGCGCTGAGTTCGAGGATTTCCTCCGTGAAGAGGAAAGGACCGTGGAGGTGGTCCTGCGCTCGATCGGGTTGATTTCATAGCTTCTCGAGAAAGCGGGCTGGACTGATGGCACGGAATCGAGTCCTCGCGTTTCCCCTTTTCGTATTCGCGGCGGGCTACCTCGCCCTCACCTTCCTGATTCCGGAACCCAGTGGCGGGTATGCCGCGATCGGACCGCGCGCGTTTCCGCTCATGATCGGTATCGGACTCATCATCTGCTCCATCTGGATCGGAGTGGGTAGGGCGCGATCGGACCCGGCCAGGGAAACGCCGGTGAATTGGCCGCTCTTCGGGTCGAGCGCCGTGAGCTTCCTCGCGTACATACTACTTCTCGGTTCGATCGGCTACGTATTGGCCACCGTTGGATTCATCACCCTCGAATCGCGACTGCTGGGAAGTCGCAGCTGGTCCCGCAACTTGATCGTCGGCTGCGTCATTACCGCGCTGGTTTACGGGATCTTCGGCGTGTTGTTGGAGATCCCACTGCCCGAGGGCTTGATCCGATGAGAAGGGTCTGATCCTCTGAGATGGATTCCCTGACTCAACTGGGCAGCAATCTTGGGGTCGGGTTCGGCGCTGCTCTCGCCCCTCTGAACCTGCTCTTGGGGTTGATCGGGGTGACCTTGGGCACGGCCATCGGTGTCCTGCCCGGAATCGGTCCAGCTCTCGCGATTTCCGTGCTCATGCCGTTGACATTCGGCATGGATCCGATCGGCGCATTCATCATGTTTGGTGGCATCTACTACGGGGCGATGTACGGAGGATCGACGACATCGATCCTCGTCAACATGCCGGGCGAGGCATCGAGCGTGATGACAGCGCTGGACGGGTTCCGAATGACCCGGAAGGGGAGGAGCGGAGCTGCCCTAGCAACCGCCGCGATTGGATCGTTCATCGCCGGCACGTTCGCCACACTCATGCTCATGCTGATGGCGCCGACGCTCGTGGAGCTCGCCCTTGGGTTCGGCCCCTCCGAGTACTTCGCGTTGATGGTCCTCGCGTTGACTGCGATCACGGGACTATCCGGCCAATCTGCCTCAAAGGGAGCTTTTTCGACCCTGCTTGGGCTGGCCCTAGGAACCATGGGGATTGACCTTCAAACTGGCCAAGCTCGTTTCACGTTTGGAATGCAGGGCCTGCTTGGCGGTGTAAACATCGTCATCGTAACCGTTGGGCTTTTTGCCATCGGCGAAGTCTTCTGGTTCGCGGCGACTCGCCTGGACCAGAGCGAGGAAAGGCAAGAGCTCAGTGGCCCGGTGGGACTCACGGGGGAGGAGTACCGGCGGTCGATTCCCGCGTGGATTCGAGGAACGGTCATCGGGTTTTTCACGGGCGTTCTTCCCGGTGCGGGCGCTACGGTGGCGAGCTTTCTCTCCTACGACACCGAGCGCCGCTTCTCGAAGAATCCGGAGGAGTTCGGCGATGGCGCCATCGAAGGGGTCGCCGGTCCCGAGGCCGCAAACAACGCGAGCGCCGGCGGGAGTCTCGTCCCCCTCCTGGCGCTTGGGATACCGGGTTCTGGAACCACCGCGGTCATGCTTGGGGCGTTTCAGATGTACGGGCTACGGCCCGGTCCCCTGCTATTTGAAGAGAATTCACGGCTCGTCTGGGGATTGATCGCCAGTCTCTACGTTTCCAACGCCTTACTGTTGGCCCTGAACCTGCCGTTGATCGGTATGTGGGTTCGGCTGCTCAAGGTTCCCACATCACTGCTATTCGCTGCCGTACTCGCTTTTTCCACGCTCGGCGTCTACACACTGAACAACAGCATGTTCGATGTCGGGATCGTCTATGTGCTCGGAGTCCTCGCGTTCTTCATGCGGCTCTACAGGTTTCCGATGGCTCCTACCATCCTGGCCGTCGTCCTGGGTCCCTTGATGGAGCAGGAGTTTCGTCGTGCGCTAGCCATCTCTGAGGGCGACCCCTCGGTTCTACTGACCCGTCCGCTTTCAGCTGCGATTCTGTTCTTGGCCTTCACAGCGATCGCGGCACCCCTCGTGTTTAGACACATCGCAAGGCGTCGTCGACATCAATGATCGAATCGAGGGGCGAGATTCGGCCCTCCATCCAAGAGGCGACCGCTGGATCTTGGCGCGCCCCGTCCGCTCTGCTGGTTTGCAGCCCGTTCCGCTTGAGCATTCGGATTTCCCGCACGAGAGGCGGTGGATGTCTATTCTCCGTCTGCATGTCTGAGGAAAGTGCCGCGCTGCAGGTCTTCATACGCTTCCTGCAGCTCCTGTTGGGTGTTCATAACGATAGGCCCATACCAGGACACCGGCTCTCCGAACGGCTTCCCGGAAACGAGAAGGAACCGAACGCCGTCCTCGCCGGACTCGACGGTGACTTCATCACCTTTGTCGAGTAGCACCAGGGACCGGTTCTCTACCTCAGTGGAGAGGACCGTGTCGGCCCACCAGCCTGGGCCTTCGGTTGGGACCGCCAGAGGCGATGATGCGTCACAGAATGTCCCGCCACCAGCAAACACATAGGCGAACGCCTGGCGACCCGTCTCAACCGGAAGGGTCCGTCGTCTGCGCGGTGGAACCGACACGTCGAGATAGACAGGCTGTGCCGCAATCCCGTCTACTGGGCCTCTTTGCCCCCAGAAATCACCGCATACGACTCGGACCTGAGTTCCGTCGTCCTCGGTGACGACTGGGATGTCGTCGGCTCCAATTCCCTGGTAGCGCGGTGCCGTCATCTTGAGCGATGAGGGCAGGTTGACCCACGACTGGAAGCCATGCATTCGGTCAGCATCATCGCCCTTGGGCATCTCCTGGTGCATGATTCCGCTTCCCGCTGTCATCCACTGGATGTCTCCCGCACCCACAGTCCCTCGATTTCCTAGACTGTCGCCGTGTTCGACCGTGCCCGCGAGCACGTAGGTCACCGTCTCAATCCCGCGATGAGGGTGCCATGGGAAACCAGCTCGGTAGCTTGCGGGATCGTCGTTCCGGAAATCATCGAGCAACAGGAAGGGATCAAACTCCGAGGGATCCCCAAAGCCGAACGCCCGATCCAGCCGAACCCCGGCGCCTTCAATCGTGGGCTTGGCCTTAATCAGACGCTTGACTGGTCGAATGGACATTGAGTGAATCCTCCTGTCTAGCTGACACCCGGGGATCAGACAACTCATTATATGAATGTGCCTTGCCTTCTGTCCCGACAATCACTAGCGCCGGGAGAAGGGATAGGCATCGCATCATTTGGTTCTCCTTGCCCGCCAGCGGGCTTCAGTGGTAAGGAGACTCCGTGGCCTGTTTTCCGACCGCTCGGAGCCATTCGTGACGTGGGTCCTCGGCCAGATAGACCGTAGCCATCCCACCTTCGCCAAGCTCTCGTTCGATGGCGTATCGGCCTTCGAGGGCCGCCTTCAGGCGGGTGATGGGGTCGGTCATGGGGGGCGGGGCGGTCAGCGGCCCTGGCCCTCCGCCTCCATCCTCTCCTGATAACGGGCACCGCTGAGTACGCCGAAGAAAGAGTAGTTGCCCTCGTGACAGGCGTACTCGTAGAGCCGGTCTTCGAACCTCTTGAGCGGTATCTCGCCTCCCCAGGATTCGGTGTAAGTCGTCGGATCCTCGACCGTGAACTCGTAGAGGATCGTCTCATCATCGACCCGCGTGAGACGCTCCATCACCTTCAGGCTCTCCGTGGGAAGGGTCCCCCGGAACATCTGGTCGGGATGGATGTTGGTGGTCTCAACCACAAGCGTATTTCCTTCCCAGCGGCCCCATGAATCACCGTGCCAGGGACGGATCTCCTTCGGAAGGGGCTTGGGCTCGCCAAGCCGGATGATCCGCACATCGTGGACCATTTCCGTCCTGATCATGATGTGATCGGCGTTCTGCACGATCGTGTAGTTGTTGTTGTAGCCCGTGTTAGGGATCATCGGTGGACCGGCGGAGTTTGGGCTGAAGCACCGTTCTCCGAGCGGTCGAAGTTCCGGGTGGTCGTACTGGCCAAATTGGTCCCGGAGCGCCTCGTACACCTCGACCCGCCGCTCACCGTCGGGCGTCAGAGCCGGTTGGCGGCCGTGTGACGGACGCGTCACCAGAGAGGTTCGGGGTTGGCCATTGACGATCGCTACCGTCGAGCCGCGATCGAAGTAGACCTCGTTGTACTCCGCGCCGCGCAGTCGAACCTCATTACTTAGAGACCGATCCCCTTGGTTGTCCTCCCTTCCGCACTCGACTGTCCCTGGGTTAGGGGGACACCCTTCTGTTCCCCGCTCGATGTCCTCGACTTCCTCCCGTGTGAACACCGGACCCCTACCCTCTTCGCGCTCAAACGGAGTGAGCGTCCCATTCGTCCAGTTCCCCTGAAGGTCCGGGTGACCATCGGATGTTCGGGGAACCTCCCACCCTCCGGCCCCGCTGGTCGGAGATTGCGCTGCTGCGGTCGACATCACGCCCTGGGCCGCCGTCGCACAAAAAGCCACAAGCAGAAAAACCGTGTAGCGTGGTTTCATTTTCTCCGCCTTGTTGAGTTTGGACCTCGCTAGGTGAATGCCCTGGACCTGTCACGAAGGCGATTGCTCTCACAAACGTACTGAGCTGCGAGCCCGAGTGCGAGAAGCCGAGTGACGGGGTGTCGTACTTGCTTCGTTAAGCGCGACCTTTCGCTCGTGCCTGAGATCGCGAAGGCTCTCGTGACCTGCCCCCAAGAGCGGTGCCACATCCTATGTTAGTCCCAGCACCTGTGGAGGGCCGTGAAGGACGGGCATCCTCAGGAACCAGGGCGACGGCTTAATCGCCTCAGGGGCCGGGGGATGCGCTCCGCAGCGTGGTGGAGGACGCGGTGAGTGACGCGAGGCCCCAGGACACGTATGACGACCTGTGCCTTCGCGGTAGCAAGGCGCTCGACCGCCTCCCTGAAGGCCAGTTCGTCACCAGCCTCACGGGCCCGCCTGACCTCCGATTGGAGCCGGTGAAGGTGATGCGTGATCCTCTCGACCACGTCCGGACGACTATCTTCACTGGCCCTCCGAAGAGCGAAGCGAGTCAGGCGATCTAGGGTGCCCGCCTGATGGTGTTCGCGCACGTCCGTGCTCGCTGCTGGGGCAAGCAGCGCTTCCAGTTCCACGTCAGGGTCGGGCTCGACCAAGGGCGCAGTCGAGCTGGCTGAGCATGAAAGAGTGAAGTACAGCACGCAGGCCAGGACTGGAGTTGACCCGGTTTAGTGGACCCCTCAAGAGTGAGGGAGAAAGGAGGAGTCCACGATGCCAAGGACGCATGCGGCGTACCCGCCGGAGTTTCGGCGGCAGATGGTCGAGCTGGTCCGATCGGGCCGGTCTGTGGAAGCGTTGGCCCGGGAGTTCGAGCCCTCAGCAGGAGCGATACGCAATTGGGTCAAGCAGGCTGACCTGGACGAAGGACGTCGCAGCGACGGACTAACGACGGAGGAGCGAGAGGAGCTCCGACGGCTGCGTCGAGAGAACAAGCAGCTGCGCATGGAGCAGGAGATCCTAAAAAAAGCCGCCGCCTGGTTTGCTCGGGAGAGCAACTCGATCCCCGATCGGGGTTCGAGTTCGTGAAGACGAATCAGGCGGACCACCCCGTGCGTGTGCTGTGCAGTGTTCTGGGTCTCTCCCCCAGCGGCTACTACGCCTGGCTGAAGCGCCCTCCCTCGGCCAGGGCGCGGCGCGACAGAGAGCTTCGCAGGCGAATCGAGGCGATCTTCGAAGAGAACCGGAGGGTCTACGGGCGGCCGCGCATCCATGCCGAGCTCCAGCAAGCCGGCGAGCGGGTTGGAGGCAAACGCGTCGGCCGGTTGATGAGAGAGGCCGGGATCCAGGGTGCGAGCCGTAGGCGCTACAAGCCTCGAACGACTCAGCGAGACCGAAATACTCGGCCGGCTCCCGATCTCGTGGACCGAGACTTCACAGCCGAGGCTGCCGACCGGCTCTGGGTGGCCGACATCACCTACATCCCGACCTGGGCCGGCTTTCTCTACCTAGCCGTAGTGGTGGACGCCTGGAGCCGTCGCGTGGTGGGCTGGTCCATGGCGGCTCATCTTCGCTCGGAGCTCGTGCTCGATGCCCTGAACATGGCGAGTTGGCAGCGTCGACCCCAACGGGTGATCCATCACAGCGACCAGGGGACGCAGTACACATCGATCGCGTTCGGGCTGCGGTGCAAGGAGGTGGGCGTGAGGCCCTCGATGGGCTCGGTGGGCGATGCCTACGACAACGCCCTGTGCGAAAGCTTCTTCGCGACGCTCGAGTGCGAGCTTCTCGATCGGCAGCGCTTTCGCACTCAGGCGGAGGCCAAGATGGCCGTCTTCGACTTCATCGAGGGCTTCTACAACCCGCGCCGAAGGCACTCGGCGCTCGGCTACGAGTCGCCCGTCAATTTCGAACGAAGCCGGAGGGCTGCGGCGTGAACCTGCCTTCTACTCCCCCGCTGCGCGAGGGAAGCTTTCGACTCCCCAGCAAGGGAGATAGGATCAAAACCTCAGTGTTTACCTGTCCACCAAAGCGGGACAGCTCCATACGATATTTATCATGAAGGCTTTGACGGGCTGTCAACAACGAAGGGATGGGGACGATACTTTGAAAGGATGACTCAGCATCAGAAGGGCGATGGCGAGACATACAACCCGTTGAGTCGCTTGATCGAAAAGATGAAACTCCAAGAGGAGAGGGGAGTCAGGTATTCTTCGGCATACGAGCTCGCGGTGTATGATCCGCTCCGAGACGGGCGATCGCTCTACGGCAGGCAGTGCCTCAGCTTCCTGAGCTTCAAGCGGCACCCCGACCGAGGCTTGATGCTAACAGCGATGTACCGGAATCATACCTACATCACTCGATGCCTTGGGAACCTTATTGGTCTCGGGCGTTTGCAGGCGTTCATCGCGAGCGAAGCAGGTGTGGGGCTGGGTCCAATGACGGTCATCTCCACGCATGCGATGTTGGACGCGGGCGACGGGTGGGGGATCAAGGACGCGAGGGCACTGGTTGGACGCGCGGGGCGTCTCCTAAGCAACTGTAATTAGGGCCGCAGATTTTCGGGGGGAGGGATCATACTCTTGCGGACCTCGACGTCTGCGAAAGGAGGTGTGCCAAAGATCAGAAGCAACGCGGCTAAACACAAGGCCAGCGACCTCGATTCCGTTCCGCCTGACTTGAGGCGGCTTCAGCCCACAGCCGTCTATGAAACTTTCTGGCGCTTCGCCGCAGAGCGTCAGCGTGTATTCTTCTTGCGGCTAGAGCACCACCCGCCGCCCTGGACCCACGATCCCGTGCTGAGCGTCCACAAGTTCACGAATGCTTACCGCGCGTCCGACCGAGTCAGCCAATACCTCATCCGGCACGTCATTTACCGTGCGGACCTACCTGACGAACCTGCCGAGGTGGTGTTCCGTCGACTAGGCCGCGCGGGGGAAGTACAGAATTCCTGGTTCCTCGCTCTCCGTACCTCAATTTCCCCCCATCCACGGATCAGGGTCGGGCTCAACCGGGCGGCCGTCTTCGGGGGGACCCATGGACTCGTCCCGGAAACAACGTTCGAGGGTGTCGTCAAGACCGTCGTCGGCATTGACACCACCGCCAAGGGCCAAGGCAGTTTCGAGGACCAGGTGGCCTCGTTGGATGTCTGGTTCGCGCCGATGCTTGGACCTCTTCCGCTCGTTCTCTATGGGGAGTGGGGAGTCGGCGATCTCGCCGCCCAGAAAACAGAGATGCCCGCGATCGTGGGCGGCTTGCAGGTTCCTGGCTTTCCGGGCGCTCGCTGGTTGAGTCTCGGGGTTGAGAGCGCGTCCTTCCGAACTTCTGACGGGATGCGCAGGCCATGGTACGACCACCGGGTCTTCGGCACCTGGACCGATGACGGAATCCTACGCGCCCACGCATTGGGTGGCGCTGGGAGCGAGCTTCGGGTCTATGCTGGCGCAGATCTGGTCGAGGCCCGACTCCGCTTCGAAACGAACGGCTTCACCCGCAAGCGAAAAACAGGAAATCTCTTCGCACCTGAGCGGGAAGGCTCGAGCAAAGGCGCCGAGTGGACCCTTCGGTGGCGTGTGGCTCGATCGATCGACCTGGAAGCAAGCGGGATTGTGGAATCGGGCTCCGGATGGACCGAAAGCGGAGTTTTTTTCGGAACGCGCCTCACCCGCTGAACCGTTTGGCTGCCGCAGCATAGCCCCGCGGGGCCCTGACATCCAAGCCGCGCCCGGGGCAGGACACCTACAGTTCACGGCGAAAATGCATTGCACGAGGTAGGGAGGCTCATTGAGCAGAATCCTAAGGCGGCGGCAGGGCTTCCCTCTCTCAGCTTTGAGGCCCGCATCCGGTTCCGCTCCCCAGCCGATGAGACGGAGTTCGCCAACTCCATCCGAGAGGTCCTCGAACGAATGATCCGGCGCTACCACGACTCCCAATCCGCGGGCGGGCGGACGTTCCGAATAACGGTGGGAGGGCACCTGCATCCGGAGCCCTAAGCTCAAGGAGACCGGTGTCCGCCGGAGGTCGTAGGTTGCGCAAAGGATTCATCGGCGCATGTTAGGGCCGTTCGTGATCCGACAGAAGATTGGCAACTACCGGCGCAGGAGGACCCTGGATGAGCGCACCCCGCGAATCAATTGGCTTCATCGGCCTCGGGATCATGGGGCGAGGAATGGTGAAGAACCTCCTCGCCGAAGGGTTCTCAGTGCGCGTCTGGAATCGAACCGAAGCGCGAGTCGGTCCCTTCGTCGAGGATGGCGCGACGGCGGGAGTCAACCCCGGGGATGTCGCCGCTCACTCCACGATCGTTATAACCTGCGTGAGCGACACGCCTGACGTACAGGAGGTCGTCCTCGGGGACAGGGGTGTGCTGGCAGGCGCGAAGCTGGGCTCGCTTGTCGTCGACATGAGCACGATCAGCCCTAGCGTAACGAGGGATATCGCGTCGCGGCTCGACAAGAAGGGCGTTCATATGCTTGATGCCCCGATCAGCGGAGGCAGCGAGGGGGCGGCGAAAGGGACACTCAGCATCATGGTCGGCGGTGACGCCGAACAAGTAGAGCGAGTCATGCCCGCATTTCAGGCCATGGGGAAGACAATCACTCACGTTGGCCCTATCGGCGCGGGGCAGACCGTGAAGCTGGTCAATCAGATCGTCGTCGTCATCAACATGCTCGCTGTCGGAGAAGGACTGTTATTCGCCGAGGCCGCGGGCGTCGACCTGGGAAAGACCTTGGATGCCATCACCGGCGGTGCAGCCGGAAGCTGGATGCTCGCCAACAGGGGTCCACAAGTGATCGCGCGCGATTGGAGGCCAGGGTTCATGATCGATCTCCAGCAGAAGGACCTTCGGCTCGCCCTAGATGCCGCAGATGAGATGGGAGTCCCGCTCCTCGGCACTGGCACGGTCTTTCAGCTGTATCGGACGCTCGAGGAAAGCGGGCCTGGGCGCGGAAGGAAACCACGGCCTGGTGAAGGCGCTCGAGAATCTGGCCGGTTTCGAAATCGGAGGTTAGGTCCGCGCGGCCGCGAGGGCCCGAAACGCAGATGAGGTCCGAAGGCCCTCAGGGCCCTCCCCGCTGCCGGAGAGTCACCGGCACGGTGATCTCCTGCCCGTCGCGAAGGAAGGTCGCCTCCACTTCCGTGCCTGGTTCGAGAGCTTGAAGAGCCTCGGTGAGGACGTACAGATCCTCGATTTCGAAAGGCCCCAGTCCGATTAGGATATCGCCCGCCTGCAACCCAGCTTCCTCGGCGGGGGAGTCTCCAGACACGCCACTCAAGCGCACTCCAAAATCCACGGGAGCGAAGTCCGGGACTGTGCCGAGGTAAGCGCCGTAACCTCCAGTCTGTTCCTCCGGGGGTGTACCGGCGCCAGCGATGTGAACCACGGGGTCCGCACGGTCGGCCACTTCGCGAAGGATGCCCTCGACCAAGGACGTCACGCGGCCGAGACCGTCTTGGTCCACCAGCTCCCACTCGTCGGCTGGGCGATGGTACTCACCGTGGACATTCGTGAAGAAGTGCAGGACGGGCACATCTCGCGCGTAGAACGAGGTGTGATCGCTCGGCCCGAACCCATCGGGAGAGCGGGCCAGGGGGATCCCAGTCGAAGCTTCAAACGAGTCCAGGAGCTCGTTCCACTCCTCCGCCGTTCCCGTTCCGTTTACGATGAGCGGGTCGTTCCCCAGCCGGCCGACCATGTCCATGTTCAGCATCGCCACTGTTCGATCCATGTCGACAGCTGGGTTTCGGACGTAGTGCGCTGAACCCAGCAGACCGAACTCCTCGCCCGAGAACGTCACGAAGACGACCGAACGGGCCGGCGGCGATCTCGCCAGCGCTTCGGCAACCGCGAGCAAGGCCCCCACTCCGGATGCATTGTCGTCGGCACCGTTGTGGATGGTGTCATCCCCGTCCGACGCATTTGCCAACGAGCCGAAGATCTCCCCGTTGCCGAGATGATCATGATGGGCGCCGAGGACGACCGCCTCCGCGCGGAGATCCGAATCCGTCCCCTCCAGGACCCCAACCACATTCGTGCCGCTCCCGTCCGGGGCATGTGCGTTCACCGCACTCTGAAGCTCGATGGGCTGGAGGTAGCCTCCATCTTCACCGCGCGGAGCGAGTCCGATCCGTGCGAACTCGCTCGCGATGTATTCGGCAGCGCAGCGCTCCCCTGTGGTTCCGGCCAACCGGCCCCCTAACGCGTCATCCGACAGGTACCGCAACGCTGCCACGGGCTGTGCCAGGCCGCCGACGATCAGCTGTGGAGCGGGACAGTCAGTGAGCTGCGCGGTCGCCTGCACCCTCAGGCCGAGCGTCGACGCGGCCGTCCAAGCCAGAACCGCGAACCATCTGGCGGAAGCGTTCATCATCGCGGGGTCATCCCGCGCCACTCAGCGAGGAACACGTTGATTTCGCCGGGACCAGCAGCGCCTCGGTCAGAGGAGAACGCGAGCAGACGACCGTCAGGGCTGAACATCGGGAAGCTGTTGAATCCGCCGCTCGCAGTCACTCGTCGGAGCCCGGTCCCATCGATGTTGACCTCGTAGAGATCGAAGGACCGGCCCGAAGGATCTCCCATGTTCGAGCTGAAGATGATTCGATCCCCTCGTGGGTGGAAGAACGGAGCGAAGTTGGAGGACCCGTTATCGGTGACCTGCCGCTTGTTCGAGCCGTCCGCGTCCATTACGAACACCTCCAACCTCCCACCTCGAACGAGGTTCTGACCGAGCAAGCTCTCATAGTCGGCAAGCTCCTCCGCGTTTCGAGGATGGAAGGCCCGATAGACGATCTTGGACCCATCCGACGAGAAGAAGGCACCGCCCTCGTACCCGAGGTCATCCGTTAGCTGACGCGGATTGGAACCGTCCGCATCCATCGCCCAGATCTCCAGATCCCCGCTTCGCATCGATGTGAAGACGATGGTGCGCCCGTCGGGAGAGATCGTGGCCTCCGCATCGTAGCCCGGTGCGTCAGTGAGCTGCGACACCTCACCAGTCCGCAGGTCGCGCGTGAACACCTCATACCCGAAGAGGCCCCAAACATAGCCGCGACTCCGGTCTGGAGCGGGTGGACACTGCGTGCTGACGAGGTGGGTAGAGCTGAAGAGCAGGAGATCCTGACCTGGGAAGTGGTATCCACACGTCGTGCGGCCTTCCCCGGTTGAGACGAGCTGGAGGTCAGAGCCGTCCAGATTCATGGTGTACATCTGGTCGCACTCGCTCACGCCAGGCCAGGTGGATTGAAAGATGAGCCGATCGCCCTCGGCCGAGAAATACGCCTCCGCGTTCGTGCCGCCATGAGTCAACTGAGAGATCGCGGCGAAGCTGTCCTCCCCGGGGAACGGGGCAACCTCTTGAGCCCCCGTCCATTCGCCTTCGGGTGTCGGGCCGGTCCATGTGGCCGCGCCCGCAACTTCCGTATCCTCTTGTTGTCCAGCCTGCTCAGGCGGCGGGCTCCCGCACGAAACCACACCCCAGACACCGAGCGCGGCAACTCCACTCGCTAAGCCCCGGCGGATATCACAGTTCATCGACCCAGTCATCAAGCGCTCCCTCAGTCCGATTCGCATCAGCTCATACGGCAGGGGCGAAAATACTACCGCCCCTCCTCGGTTGAAACCCTGCAGCAAGCGTCGGTGCTCGGAGAAGTTCCGACGGAGTCCCTTCAACCTTGCCGGGCCAGTGCCAATGGCATCACCTTTGGTACCCTTCTTTGGAAAGCGGCGGATACCAAGCATCTTCCCGATTAGGAGGTCTTAGATGCGTTCGAAGACACTGATGTTCCAGGCGGCGGCGATCTGCCTTGTGCTCGCTGTCTCGGTTGATCCTGCATCGGCGATTCAGGCCAACCCTGTCCACACCCACATCGGCCACGTCGCGACTGGGTTCGGCCGCGCGCCAGACGGAGCCGGCCTACTCCCCACGGCCGTCGCCGAAGCCGAGACCGCGATTCAGCACCTCGATCTCGCATGGCGGGATACGTCCAACCTGGAGTGGATGCAAACACACGCCGCCCACGCGCTCCACGCCGTGGATCCGAGCCAAGCGGATGGGGGGCCGGGATTGGGGTTCGGCGTAATCGCAGCAGCCGAGGGGGTTGCCCAGCACATCGGGCTTGCAGCCGGCTCGGACGGAGCCTCCGATGCCGTCCGAACCCACGCGAACCACGTTGGCACCGCCGCAGGGACGGTAGCGGAACGGGCCGCCGAAATCGCCGAGCTCGCCGGTCAAGTCGCCTCCGCCAGCGACTACACAGCGGGAGAGACACTCGTAGGCCGGATGCGCACGCTGGCCAACCAACTCGTCTCCGGCGTCGACGCGAACGGAGATGGACGGACCGGTTGGGGCGATGGCGAGGGTGGACTAGAGCAGGCCCAGACCCACCTGGGTCTCCTGATGTCGGCCGAGGGTCTGTAGCGGCGGAGAGCTAACGTGGACGGCCTGCCAAGGCGGTGTCGGATGGACCCAGCCATCCTGGGCCGTGCGGTTAGGGCCGGGTTTCTTGCGCTCGGGTCGGCCGCGCTGTTGACAGGTTGCGCGAACGAGAGCGGCCCGACTGACGAACCGAGCGGGCTGGGGTCCGGCCGACCTGGGAACGCGGCGGGTTTGGCTGAGGAGCGGTCGGCGACAGTCAGTGAAGCCGGCGCGGAGTCGCTCTACAGCGATCTCGAGAGCTTCACTCGGTACCCCTCCTCGCCTCGCAACCGAGCTTCGAGCGACTTCTGGGACCACTGGGGCGACGGTCGTGCGGAGCTCTCGGGGTATCGAGTAACCCTCTCCCGCTACGGAGAACCACGCGAAGCGCAGCTGTCCCTGATCTACGTGACAGAGCCACATGACCGCAGGACGTGGGTCAAGGACGACGGTGTCGAGGAGCCCGACAGGGTGGAGGTCCTTAAGCTCATCCGAAGTATGCAGTTCATAACGGGCATTTACCCATATTTCGTCATGGGCAGCACCTTCGCGCCCGTGGACGACTGGCGGTCGGAGCGTTTTCGGCCGGTCCGCATCAACCTAGATGTGCAAGAATGGTGTGGAAGCGTCACGCACCGTGTCTTCCCTGGCCCTGATAGTGTCCGGTCGATCCGGCTTTCCTACTTCGAGAGCGAAGGGGAAACCCGCCGTGAGTTCGACGTCGATGAGGGGACGCTGTTCGAGGACGCCCTGTTGATCCAGGTCCGGGAGTTGGACGGACCCTTCCTAGGGGGCGGTGATTGGGAGGGTCGGCTTGTCCGGGAGCTATGGAGCCTTCGTACCGGACACCGTGCAATGCAATCGGTCTCGGCGCGGATCACCCGCTCGAACGCCTTCCGCGATGGAGTTCCGGTCACACGGTTTCGGCTGGAGGCGGGGAACTACTGGCGGACCTTCGACGTCGAGCAGGCGGCTCCCAGACGGGTGCTGGCCTGGGAAACGTCGACCGGAGAGACAGCTGAGATTCTCGGTACCGAGCGGCTGGCCTACTGGGACCTGAACGCCCCTGGAGACGAACGCCACCGGCAGTCGCTCGGACTTGGGCCCCGATGAGCGGGCGGGCCCCGGGTCTCTGGCGAAACACTCCTCCCGAGGCCTACGACTCAGCGGCGCTCGACTACAAGGAGGCTTCCGAGCGCTTTTGGGGATTCCTCTCCCTGCGCACGGTTGATCAGATGAAGTTGCCGATCGGTGGCCGCGTTCTCGATGTCGCGTGCGGGCCCGGAGCCTCAACCGTGGCAGCTGCTGAATCGGTTGGTCCCGAGGGCCTGGTGGTCGCGCTAGACAGCTCCCAGCAGATGCTCCGCATGGCGGGTGAGCGGGCGGCCGAGCATGGACTGGAGAATGTGGAGCTGAAGCTAGGCGACATGGCGCAGCTGGACTTCCCTTCGGGGAGCTTTGACGCGGTCATCTCCGTTTTGGGCCTGTTCTTCGTCCCAGACATGCCGGCCCTGGTCTCCACACTCTGGGGGATCCTGAAGCCAGGCGGACAGCTGGCCATCACGACGCTCGGCAAGGGAGCGTTCGAGCCGGCGCTTGGAATCTGGAGGGAAGCGGTCCGATCCGAGCGGCCGAACGCCTCCCTCACCTTCTCGTGGGAGCGCACGGAAGATCCCGACAGCCTTTGGGCGCTCTTGGGGGGGGCTGGAGTCGTGGCGCCGACGGTGCGGTCGGAGTCGGCGGAGGTGCCGATCCCCACATCCGACGACTGGTGGCTGGCGGTGATGGGAGGGGGAATGCGCCGCACGATGCTGGAAATGGATGACGAGGCGACCGGGCGGGTCCGAGCCCAATGTGATCAAGGGCTCAGGGAGGCTGAGGTGATTGCGATACAGATGCCTGGGATCTATGCGTTGGCAAGCAGGGCCTAAGTGATCGCCGGAAGCGATGCTGCTCTACCGCGGGAGAACAGGGTGGCAGCCGCTTTGATGGAAATGGTGTACCTTAGGGGAAGCGTCGGAGCCCAATCTCGAAGTCCGGTGGCTTTCCTATCCTGACCTGATTCTTCGAAACCGGCCCTCTACACGTCACATCTCCCGCAAGCAGGATTCGTGCCTTCCCCCGCGGGATCAAGTGGGGGTACGGACCTCGGTGATCTCTCTAAGCTTACCTAAGAAGCCGGTTCGGAATCCGCCGAGCGAATTAGTTCCTCTGTGCGGCTGGAATCCGACAGCTCGCCCCGGTGGAGGTTGAACAACGCAGCGTACGTGCCGGCTTGCGCTATCAGCTCTTCGTGGGTGCCCTCCTCCGCAACTCTTCCCTCAGCCAAAACGACGATTCGGTCTGCCATGGCGATCGTGCTGAAACGGTGGGAGATCAGGATGGTCGTCGTATCCCTGGAGAGCCTCTTGAATCGGGTGAAGACCTCGAACTCGGCCCGCGCGTCCATGTTGGACGTGGGCTCGTCCAGCACGACGAGCGAGGCTTCACGGGCAAAGGCCCGTGCCACGGCTAGTTGCTGCCACTGACCGCCCGAGAGGGTGATCTCTCCGAAGAGCCGTCCCAATAGGGTTTCGTACCCGTCGGGGAGAGCCTCGATCAAGTTTTCTATCCTGGCCCTCTTGGCAACCTCGGCAACTCGATCCGGGCGATCGAGGAGCCCCCTCCAGTTCCCGAACGCGATGTTCTCGCCGGCCGTGCCCTCATACCGGCCAAAGGACTGAAAGACGAAACTCATTCGAGAGTGGAGGGCGTCCAGGGGAAGGTCCCGCAAGTCCCTGCCGTCAAGGAGAATTCGGCCCTGATCGGGATCGTACAAGCGGGCAAGCAGCTTGGCCAACGTGGACTTGCCGGCTCCATTCTCACCGACGATCGCGATCGTCTCTCCGGGGCGAATGTCGAGCGAGACGCCTGCGAGGACCGGCAGGGTCGAGCCCGGGTAGGCGAAACCGACGTTTTCGATGCGGACCGCGGATCCTCGCGTGGGCAACACCTCTGCACTCCCCGGTAGCAGCTGGGGCCTCGCGGCCATGAACGCCTCAAGGTTGGCCAAGTGAAGCGTCTGTTCGAAGGCCGAGAACACGGACCGGATCGCTGCGTCCATCGCCGTGCGCAATCGTCCTGCCGCTCCCGTGAAGATGGCCAGGTCACCAATTGTGGCTACGCCGGCGACCGCGTTGAACGCCACTCGAGCAAACAGGCCGTAGAGGGCGATCGAGATCAGGAGGGTGGCAACTGAGCTGCCCGTCAGGTTCCTCCTGTGCAGGCGGCGGTCCCGGTCCCGAAACTCGGTCATCAGTGTTCGATACCGATCTAGGAGGAGGGGCCCTAGGCCCAGAAGTCGAGTCTCGGAAACGGCGTAGGGCCCGGTCACTAGGCCGGTGTAGTAGTCGGTCCAGCGCTGCTTGGCCACGCGCACATGCTGCTCCTCATACCGCTGTCTCGCCAACTTCCACTGAAAAAATGCGAAGGGAATCGCAAACGGAGGCACCACCGCCAGGACCAGCGGCTCGATGACGATCAAGACCCCAAGAAGGGAGACCGCCTGAAGAGCCATCGTCACCGTGTTCTGACATTCCATGACAAGGCTCGCCACGCGGTCACCGGAATTGGCACGAGCACGGTCAATCAGGTCCCGGTTGGCCGGATTCTCGAAAAAGGCGAGATCCAGCGTCATCGCGTGCCGCATCATGTCCGTGGACACGTGCAGCTGAAGCTCGTCAGCCATGCGGCTGCGAACGTAGCGCTGAAAGAACCAGGAAAGGCCCTCAATTAGGGCCAACACAAAGGCCGCGGCCACCCAAAATGCCAGGACTTGGCCGTCGGAGCTGTCGTTCATGAGGGCCACGACCGTGTCGACCAGACCGCGGACCACGAGCGCCAGGGCGGCGGGCAGCGCCCCTCGTACGATCATGAGGCCGAACGAAGCAGCGGAGAGTCTGGAACTCAGCTGCCATATCAGCCCGAATCCCCATAGGGCCGTTCGAAGGAGGTCGTTGAGGCCCCCCGAGCCAGTCGGTACCTCCGCTCGTTCTGGGCTCATCTCATCGATGTCGCTCGAAGCTCAGCCAGGCTCGGGCCTCACGGCCCCCATCACTATCAGGCCCAAGGAAGCATTCGAGCCTCACGATATCCTCCTCCAAGAGGGAGAGGATCCGGCGGCGGGCCGCGCCGTCGACCCTGGGGATCTCCACAGGTCGCGAGACGGGGAGATATAGCAACCGGCCGATCCGATAGCGCTGGTCACCCGGCAGACGTTTGAGCAAGGGATCCGCGACCTTCCCTAAGGCCCGACCGGCCGCATTCCTGGTCCGCCGTCTTCTCGTCTCGTGAATCAAGCTCCCAAAGGAGGACGACCAGAAAGAGTCGTCGACGCCCAAGAAGCGGAAGACCTGCCGGAGGGTCTCGCTCCGCTCATCTCTGAGGCGCCGCTGCGCCAGCACCAAGATCCGGTGGGGGGAGAAGCGTTTCAAATACGGCTGCAGTTGCCAAAAGTAGCGGCTTCGGTCGAAATGATCGGTGCTCTCGACGCAGCCCACGAACTCGGACCAGGAGCGTGCTTCCTCCCCGGCGGAGACCCGATGCGAATAGTCGGCCACGATCCGATGGACGGGATCGCGTACCAGATAGATGAGTCGGGCCTCAGGAACCACCGCGGCCATTCTTTCGGCGGCCTCAGGAAACTTCCCTCGATCCGTGTACGACGGCGAGGTCTCACCGCGTACCGCCACGGCGGCGTCGAACCGTCCCGCGTACCAGTCGACTCCGCGAGCCCAACGTTCGTCACGGGAAAAGAAGTTGAGCTCCTTTTCCCTGGACATGTCGATGGCCGGGTGACGACCAAGATAACGGTGAAGGGCCGTGGTGCCGCATTTCATCGCTCCGATGACGACTAGATTCGGAAGGGGTAGGGTCATGGTATCTTGCTCACCGGGTTGGCCCGTCATTTGCTGCAAATTTTGAGCCGATACGCGATGCAACCAAGGAAGGAGCTCGGGCTGAGCGAAGATTGCATGCGCGATTCACCTTCGTGGGAGCAGCCTCTCGGATGCTTGGCTTCATCATCCCCCTAAAGAGCCAACGGGTAGCGCGCGATTGGGACCTCGTCACGCAACTCTTGGAGCGGACCCTACGATCCGCTTGCGCCCAGACCCATCCGGGCTTTTTCGTTGTTGTCGTCTGCCATGAGGTCCCGAACCTCGACTTCCGGCACCCCCAGGTCGAACTCTGCCCCGTTGGCTTCGACCCGCCGGGCCCGGTGCGGACCGAACGCATACAGGACAAGACGAGGAAGCTCTACGAGGGGTTGCAGCGGATACGCGAGACTGATCCGAGCCACGTCATGGCTCTCGACTCGGACGACCTGGTGAGTAAGCGGCTCGCTGCGCACGTCGCCACCCATCCTGCAGCGAATGGCTGGTACCTTCGGAGCGGTTACATCCACAGCGACGGAGTGCCCACTGTGCACCTGGAGCGGCGCCGCTTCCATCAGTGGTGCGGGAGCAGCCACATTCTGAAGCTGGCGAATATTGAGCTCGGTGCCGCCGATAAGCATCGCTGGCTCCTGAGGCATCGGTGGATCGTAGCCCGGCAACGGGATCTCGGAACCCCCTTGCGCCCGCTTCCCTTCCCTGGCGCCGTCTACAACGTTTCCCACGGTGAGAACTTCAATGACTACGCCCCGATTCTCTGGCCGCGGGCCCCGCTTCGTCGTCTGGCGCGCCGCCTGCTCTATCATCGCCCGATCACGACGGAGATGCGGGATGAGTTCGGACTGTACTCGGTCCGCTCCGTGAACCCCTCGGTACGATGACCGCCCGCAGGAGTGGATCGTCTTGCTCAGTGGGTAGTGTCGGCGGCTCGACGCCGGGTCACCGGACTAGCTCTGACCGGCCGGAGAGCCTCCGCCGCCATTCCGGTGAGCCCCGCCAACTGGGCGATTGCGACAAGGCAGCCGAGCTTGGTTCCCTGCAGGAAAGACCGGCGGCGGAGAGGATAGGTCACCATGCGCGCGTAGAAGGATAAGGGCTCGGGAGAGGGCGGCCCGTCCCCGCGAGCCAGGCGGCATCGCGCCAGATTGACGGCCCCCCTTCCGTAATGGTGGTGCTGGCGAACGAACCGTCCGAAGTTCAGCTCGTGAAAGTGATCGACCACCGCCTCGCCGATGAACTCCAGTGGGCCAATACTTCTCATCCACCGCTCGGAAAGGTCTCGGTCCTCGCCAGCGCTGAACCGGAAAGTTCGGTCGAAACCGCCCATCCGGAGGAACGTCTCGCGGTGGACCGCGATGTTGTTGGTTGTGAAGAAAGGCCGAAGTGCACGAGCCCTCGGAAAGTACTCATATAGGAAGCTGACCAGATCCTGGCTCGCTTGAGCGAACGCGTTGCCGACGAGGCCGTTCGCCACGCGCCCCCCAACCATGGCCTCGGGCCGCCGCGCGATGGTCTCTATCAGACGCATAATCCAATCCCGCCTGGGACGGCAGTCGTCGTCCGTGAACGCCAGAAACTCACTGGTGGCCTCGCGGGCACCTCGGTTCCTCGCCGACGCGGGGCCCCCGTTTCTCTGTCGTAGAACCGCGATTCGGCGGAAGCCGTCGAATCGCGCCACCACGGGAGCGGGGTCAACGGTACCTCCGTCGTCGACTACGATGATCTCGATCAGCTCGTGCGGATAGGTCTGCTCCAGCAACCCCTGTAGGCAGCGAGTCAGGGCCTCAGCTCGGTTGTATGTCGGGACTACGACCGATACGAGGGGAAGGATCTGAGCGGGCCTGGTCACATGCTCCTCGAGCGGGCCCATTACGACCGCGCCGCCTGGGGGTAGGGACGAATAAGGTCGGAGAGACCCCGTTCGAGCGAAACCCGCTGGTAGGGGCCCAGGAGCTCGAGGGAACGATCTAGGGCGTAGGCCCGAGGCCGAATCTGGTAGTCCAGCATCTGCCACCGACTGCCAAGCACCGCCCTGGGTAGAGATCGAAGTGCGAGCCTCGCAGGGAGGCCGAACCTGGGGGTGTAAGTCACCTCCACACCTGCGGCTGAGGCGATGCCGCCGACCCAGTCGCGGAACGTCACTCGGGGGCCCGAGATCAGCATCGTAGCCCCTGCCGCCTTGTCTCGACTCCCACAAGCCTCCAGCGCCCGGGCCGCATCTTCCACATGGACGATCTGGTGAGCATGGCGTCCATCCCCGACCACCCGGAAGTTTCCACACAATACGCTCTCGATGAGCGATTGGTGGCCTACGCTTCCGGGACCGTAGACCTCGCTGAGCCGGGCGACCGTGAGCTCGACTCCAAGACGAACGGCGGCCGCGCGGGAAAGACGCTCACCAACAAGCCGTGAATGCCCGTAAGGCGTGTCCGGGCGCACTGGCGACTCCTCGTCCACCTCTTGCCACGGGTGGCCGTATACCGCGGTGGAGCTCGCCAGGACGAACCTGCGTGCACCCGCCCGCGCGGTGGCTTCGACCAACGTGGCGCTACCCTGAGCGATTACCGACAGATTGCTCGCTCCCGTGCCGAACCCCCGGGACCTATCGGGCTGTCGGCGTGGGGCGGCCAAGTGTGCGACCACCTCGCATCCCGAGAGCGTCCGAGTCAGTTCGTCTAGGTCGCGCAGATCCACAGGACAGCTGCGGACCTCGCGTGGCCCCGCGACCTCCCGGGTTCCGGAAGGACGGGTGATGGCTACCACCCCCTGTCCCCTTTCGACCAATCGGCGGCAAAGCCTCGTGCCGATGAAACCCGTGGCACCGGTGATGGCCCAAGTCCTCAAGGCAACCCGACCGGCAGCTTCGAGACGAGACCCCGAATCCAGTCCATCTCCAGCTCGATTCCGGCCAAACGACTCCGGATATGGAATTCGTGCTCCTGAAAACCCCTGGGCATGGGCGTCTCGGGCGCAAGGTATCCCCACACTTCTCCCAAAGCGCCCACCGTGGCGGCGAGGGCCAGCATAGGAGCCAACCAGCCGATCCGTTCGCAGGTGTCGGTTGCCCGCCGCCCCATTCGCACGAGTTGACGGAGTCGCAAGGCCACCACGGCCGGCCAGGCCAGCGCGTAGGCTACCCTTCGCGCGAGGCCCCAAGCGGCCGCTCGGTCCGCACCGAACCTCATAGCGACGACGAAGGGGTCGGAAAACGTGCGCGACCACCGCGATTCGTTGATGTGCCACGTCGGTGCGTGCGGATGCACCCTCAAGACCAATCCCTTAGCCGAGAGCGCCCGCTGTAGGCGAATCTCTTCTTCCATGAGCCCCGGTAGCCGATCCCCGAACGCTTGAAGGGCCTCTGTACGGTAGACGGCGCTGTGATCGGGAAGCAGATCACGAGGGGCGGGATGCGCGGGGGCGGCCACATGCCCGTAGGCGAGGAGGAACATGGCCAAACTCCGCCGAGTCTCAGGGTTGGCGGCTCGCATGCTCGGGGCCACCCCCGCATCGAGCTCCGAGCGGTCCTCGATGAGTCTCTCGAGGGTATCGATCGCTGGGAAGGCATGGTTCTCATGAAGACCCACGAACGGTGTGCGCGCCCGGAGAATCGCTTGGGCGGCAGCGCTGCCACGATTCACCACTCGGTCGATCTCCAGCAGGGTCACCGATCGAAATCCCTCGACCGCGGAGATCTCTTCAGGTTCCACCCCTCCCCGCGGTGCCACAATGATCAACTCGATCTCTCGCGCGACCGTCTGGCGGCACAGGTTGCTGAGCACAGGACGAAGCTCGGGGAGGCCGGTCCGCGTGGTTATCACGACGGACAGTCGGGATGCGTTCACGGCACCCTGGCCGGAGGGGTTTCTACCGGTTGGTCTAAGAGCGACACGAGAGCCGCCACGTCGGGGTGGTGAAGATCTCGGTCCCCGAGGCGCTCACGGATCAGAAATTCGTCTTCCTCGACGAAGGGGAACTCGGCGGCCGGGGCCCCGAGATACGAGGCCGCCTCCCCAGTTGCATGGGTGCAGGCGTAGATCCAGACCACGAGGCTCAGCCAGGGCTCCCGGTGCCTGCCGCTCCCGTCCCTTGGCAGCTTGCTTCGCACCTCAAGAGCGATTGGAACGCTCAGCAGCGGAAAGGCGAGAGCATAGCCCAGACGCTTCCACAGCGGCCAATCCTTCGCTCGGGTTCCGCCGTATCTCCGCCCTCCGGCGTACCCGAGGCCGGCGATCAGGGGCCAGGTGGCTTCGTTGATGTGCCACTTGACTATCCGAGGGTCGAAGAGGAACGCCTGCCCCTTCTCGAGCAACGCCGCCTGGAGGCGGCGCTCGTCCGAGAGCAGGTTCTCGAGATCGGTCCCGAAGCGAAGGAGTAGCTCCGTTCGATAGGAGCTGTTATGGAGTGGCAACTCCCTCCGCCGCTCGACCGGTTCCGTCCGCTGGAACATGCCGTACCCTGCCGCGTGTAAGGCGAGGCTCAAGCACGACTCCGGATTTGCGTTTTCGACTGCGGGACCGACCCCAGCCCACGGGCCCTGGTGGGCTTCGAGCGTCCGCGCCGCCCAGTCCGGCTCTGGGAAGCAGTGGTTCTCCGAGAGGGCCACGATCGGCGCGCGAGCTGCCCTCACGCCCCCGGCTGCCGCCAGTCCTCTGTTCACGATCGGACCGACGGGGACGACCTGGCTCGAGAGGAAGGGGGCCGCCTCGCCTGTCGGAATCGCTCCGCGCGCGCGATCTGGAGCCACGACCACCACCTCGAGCGTCCCTGCAATGGTCTGCCGTTGCAGGGCCGCAACGATGGGCCTCAACGTCCGGTATCGGTCACGGGTGACCACCACGACGCTGAGAGCGGGTCCTTCAGGGTGATCCATGATCACAATTACCTGGGGCGCGCAAGCACTCTGGTGTAGATGTGCCGGACAAATAGCAAGACCAGTGCCAGCAGGGCCCCGCACACCTGTGGCTTCCAGATGTCCCGGACGACCCCCCCTTCCTGTGGATGGCTCAGGCCGAAGCCCTTCTCTCGGCTAGCACCGACTGGTAGAGGTCGAGGAAGCTGTCCCTGACGCGCTCGAGCCCGAAGGCCTCGCGGGCCATCGCCTCGACCGTGACGAGTCCGAACGGTTCTGCCCACAGAGACGGGACGGCCTGAAGCCATGCTCCGGAGAGGCGCCGCTGCACTTCATCCCGCGTTACGTGTCCCACGAAGTCCACGCAGTCTCCCAAGCCCGGATCTGTGACCAGCCCCTCCAGCCTCGTCCTCTCTGGCCCGTCGCCCAGCACCGTCAGATACGCGTCCGCCCCTACCCCCCTGAGTAGGCCCATCGCGCGAATCAGCACATCGACACCCTTGTCGGGCACGAGCCGCCCCGCAAAGCCGATCTGAGGCCGCGTCGTCAGGCTCGTGCTCGCCTCCAGATCCGGCGCTGGATGAGGAATGACGGCATCGCACTGGAGGCCGTGGCGTGCCAGGTCGTTCGCGAATGAGCGGCTCGGACTGACGACGCGGTCGACGGCACCGCGCCAGCGGCTCAGGAGCCCTAGCTGGACCATCCTCGGCGCGAGCCCCTTTAGTCGAAAGCAGCCCTCCCGTAAGCAGGCTCTTCCGACCTCATGCTCACAGGGTGAGCGATCGGGCAGAAGCCGGCTGCCCTTCGGACAGATCGGACGAAACTCATTGGGGACCCATACCACGGCCCGATCGGCCACCAGTGGGAGGATCATGGGTGATACCTGTGTTAGAAACATGCCCAGGTGGACCACCTGAGGATCGAACTCAGCAAGCACTCGCCGCGCGGTCCGGATCAGCGACGGATTCGCCACCTCCCGCAAGGCACGCGCTGACCCAGTCGAGCCGCGGAAGAGATAATCGGATGGGGGCTTCGGGTCCGGCCCGTCCGCGTCCGAGGAGAGCAGTCTGGCGTCCACGCCCCTGGCCCTGAGGGCATTTCTGAGGTCATGCACGACCAACTCAGCCCCGCCTCGGGACCCCGCGTAGTCATGAACTAGAAGTACGCGCTCGACGGTTGGGAGCGTCACCCCGACGGCCCGCGCGCTGACCCTACCGGCTCCACTCAGACCAGATGCCCTCCGCCTTCCGCTGAGGCACGGGCCGCTTCGACGACCGCAAGCGCATAGAGTCCGTCCTCAGGGTCCGGAAAAAACGAGGTATGCTGCGCTGCCGCCAAACCGAAGGCCTCGACGGTCGCCTGGAACGAAGATTCCCGCCCGGGAGAGCGTAGCAGCTGCGCGGGATGAAGCTCCCGAAGTGCACGCAGCCCTCGCATGAGCCGGGCACCTCGACCCGGAGGACGCTCCACGGCTCGGGGTCGCCCCTCCAGTACATCAACGCGTAGAGCCCCCTTCCTGCCGACCAGCTCCAGACGGTTCACCTGGGCGCCGGCCACGAAGGAGGCTAGGAGCTGAACCGGGGTGCCATCCGCGGTGACCCCGGTGAGGGCCGCCACATCCTCCTCGGAACGCAGCGACCGAAGGGTGCATCGAACTTCGACAAGCCTCAGCCCCAAGACCGCGGCCGCCAGATCAACGTGGTGGCTGATCAGATCAAGCAACACCCCTCCGCCTTCGCTTGGCGCGGCCCGCCAGCCCTCGATCCGTTGCGCAGCCCACTGGAAGCTTCCCTGGAGTCCAATGAGATCTCCGAGTTCACCTGCCGCCACCCTTTTGACAGCGTCTTGGAAGATCGGGTTCCGGCGAAAATTGAATCCCACGGCGCCCGTGGTGCCAGCAGCACGCCAAGCTCGGACGACCTTCGACCCACCTTCCATATCCGTCGCCAGCGGCTTCTCGACGTAGACGTGCTTCCCAGCTTCGAAAGCGGCACAGGCAGCCTCAGCATGAAGGGCTGTGGGCAACGCGATCAAGACTGCCTCGACGTCCGGATCCTCGAGCAGCGACTCGATGCTGTCATGAAGGTGGATGCCCCGCGCTAGCCCCTCCAGAAGAGCACGGCGCTCTGGAAGACTCTCCGCGCCAGCCACCAGACGAAGACTCGTTGAGCGAAGGAGCGCTGGCAGATGGGCGATCTCCGCGATCCATCCGAAGCCTAGTAGGCCGATGCCAATATCAGCCGGCATTTCATACATGTCTGAAGGCGTACGCCTTCAGATCTCCCCCTTCCGAATACAGGCCGCCAAGTGCTCGGGGCTCGCGTCACTCCCCGTCGCAACAGCACCCCCCACCACCTCCAACACCGGAACCGCTTCGCGACACTCGGGAATCGCGAAAGGGCAACGCGGGTGGAACGGACAGCCTGGAGGCGGAGACACAGGGCTCGGCGCCTCACCCCCCAGAGGTGCAGCTAGGTGTCTGTCTCTGGGATCAGGAACGGGGATCGCCTCGATCAGCGCCCTAGTATATGGGTGGGCAGGCCGCTCGAAGAGGGCCTCGACGGGTCCCATCTCCACGATCCGGCCGAGGTACATGATCGCGATCGTGTCGCTGATGTATTCGACCACCGACAGATCGTGGCTGATGAAGAGATACGTCAGATTCCGCTCGCGCTGCAGCCGGACCATCAGGTTCAGCACCTGACTCTGCACCGACACGTCCAGCGCCGATACGGGCTCGTCCGCGATGACGAGCTTAGGTTCTAGCGCAAGGGCACGGGCAAGCCCGACACGCTGCCGTTGACCGCCTGAGAACTCGTGGGGATAGCGGCCGAGCGTCTCTCCCGTAAGACCGACGACCTCGAGGAGCTTGCGAACCTTCTCGATCTGCTCCGCCTTCGTGCCTGCCTTGTGGACGAGGAGCGGCTCCCGCACGATCTCACCCACGGTCATGCGCGGATTCAATGAAGAGTACGGGTCCTGGAAGATCATCTGGATGTCGCGCCGGAGCTGCAGGAGCTCCCTACCCGACGCGTGCGAAACGTCACTTCCCTCAAAGAGGACCCGACCCTCAGTTGGCACCTCCAACCGGTTCAGCGCACGCCCGAGCGTCGACTTTCCGCAGCCCGACTCCCCGACCAGACCCAGCGTCTCTCCCCTGCGGACTGAAAAGGAGACTCCGTCAACCGCTCGCACCTCGCCGACCTTCCCACCCAAGACCCCGCCACGGACGGGGTAGTACTTCCTGATGCCCTCTGCGACCAGAATAGGCTTAGCGCCGTTCGAGGCAGTGCGACTCGAGCCGGAGCTCACGCCCCACCCCCCGCCACCGGCGCCACCAGTGCGGCTGTCGCCAGATCCGCCTCTCCCAACGGGAAGTGGCAGGCGACGAGCCCATCGCCCTCCGGGTGGAGTCGCGGATCCTCGTCATAGCAGCGCCGCTGATCCATCTCTCCAAGCGTCTCTCGCTTGACACAGCGAGGCGCAAACCGACAGCCCTCGGGTGGCTGCAGGAGCGATGGGACAAGACCCTCGATCGTGGGCAGCTCCGACTTCTTGGCGACTCCCTTCTTGGGAATGCTCTCGAGCAAGCCCTTCGTGTACGGATGCCGACTCCTGGCGAAGATCTCTCGGATCTCACCTTGCTCGACCACACGTCCGGCATACATCACCGCGACCTCATCGCAGGTCTCGGCGATGACCCCCATGTCATGGGTGATCAAGATCACCGCCGCTCCGGTCCGTTCCTGCAAGTCCTTGATCAGATGTAGGATCTGAGCCTGGATGGTCACGTCCAGCGCCGTCGTGGGCTCGTCCGCGATGAGGAGCTTGGGCTCACATAGGAGGGCCATCGCGATCATCACCCTCTGCTTCATGCCTCCGGAGAGCTCGTGCGGATAAGAGCTGATTCGCGCCTCCGGCTCCGCAATACCCACCGTGTGGAGCATCTCGACCGAGCGCTCGCGAGCCTCGGTCCTCTCCATCCCGAAGCGTAGCTTCAGGACCTCTCCCATCTGCTTCTCGACGGTGAAGACGGGATTCAGAGAGGTCATGGGGTCCTGAAAGATCATCGAGATGTCGTTGCCGCGGATGTCGGGAAGCTCTTCGATGGACAGCTTTAGAATATCGACGCCGTGGAAGAGAATCTCGCCGCCTAGGATCCTTCCGGGAGGGCTCGGAACAAGCCTCAGAATCGACGAAGCGCTGACGCTCTTGCCGCACCCGGACTCTCCGACGATGCCGAGTGTGCGACCCGCATCGACCTGAAAGGACACCCCATCGACCGCATGGAGGAGCCCGTCCTCGGTCTCGAAGGCGACCTCGAGGCGGTTTACCTGAAGAAGAGGCCCATCGGACTGACTCACGAACCGAAGCGCTCGCGAATTCCGTAGTAGTCCTTGTCGATGTCCTCGTCCAAAGGGAGCGCTTCACCCCGTTCCATCGCCTCCTCCAGCCGGGCTCTGCGTTCGGGATCGATCCAGTAGACCATCCAGTCGGTAATACTCTGGGTCCGCCGGGGAAGATAGAACTCCGGAAACTGGAGGTAGTCCCAGTAGACGATCCGCAGATAGGGCGCCATCCAGAAGGGGATGTAGAACGCCTCCTCGTAGACGATATCATCCATCCGGTGCACCGCAGCCTCCCGGTCCTCGAAGTCGAGGTCTTCCTCGTAGATCTGGATGAGCTCGTCCACCTCCTGACTCCCGAAGCCCCAGATGTTGTTGTTGTTCGTCGCCGCCTGGAACTCGGTGTGCAGGTACTGCCTGGGCGCCGGGTAGAGGCCGGCTGTCCGTCTGGTCACGGTCATCTCGTATTTCCTCTCGAGGCCCCGCTCGAAGGCCGTGCCTGGCTCCAAGAGCTGGAGCCGCATGTCGATTCCGGCGCGCCGGTACTCCTGCTGCATCACGGTCAGATGACGACTAAGTCCTTGAGAGCCGTAGATGACGGTGAAGCTGGCCTTCTCTCCGCGTTCATTCACGAGGATGTCGTCTGTGTCGGATCGCGTCGCGATCACGCCCCGCACGGCGTTCCAGACGCTCCCGAGAAGGTTCCCGCTACGTATGTCTTCCGGACGGCGGTAACCCGCCTTCTCCAGGTATTCACGGGCTAGGATCGGATCGAATTCATAGGGCTGGAGGTTGGGGTTCGCATACTCGGTGCCCTCGAAGAAGGAGATCTGCCGGAAGTATTCGTTGAACATCAGGTTCCGGTTCATCTGCTCAAAATTGAACAGATGCTGCATCGCCTTCCGGAAGTCTTTGCTCTCGAAGATCGGAGCCTCCAAGTTCATGTGGAGCCCATATACTCCAGACGGCAGCTCCACAAAGACCCGGGCCCGCTTCAGCCAGCCGTTTCGCACGGCCTCGAAGGTGTATTCCTCGTTCCACGTCCGTGCGGTGTTCTCGAGGGTCATGTCCAGCTCCCCTAGACGCAGGTAGTCCAGAGCCCGCTCGATCTGGATCACACGGAGGTGGATCTCGTCGAAATTGTACTGCCCGATGAAGTAGCGGTTCCCATCTCCCCACCAGTCGTCGATCCGCTCGAAGGTCACCGACTCTCCCCTCGCGACGTCGGAAACGACGTACGGGCCCACTGCGATCTGAAACTCATTCGTGGTCCGGGTGACCCAGTCCTCGTCGAGGACCACGGCATGGGAAGGCGTTGGCCATAGGCCGGCGTAATCGGGGATCGGCCGCCAGCTAGGCCGCGTGCCCACGATCCGGAGGGTGTAGTCGTCGATCCTGTCGACGGACTCGTAGTACTGCGCGGCGTAGCTGTTGTAGAACGGATCTACGATGTGCTCGGACTGCATCATCCTCCAGGTGAACACGTAGTCGTCCGCCGTGATCGGCTCGCCGTCGCTGAAGCGCGCGTCGGGATCCAATCGGAAGTGGATCGTCCGCTGATCCTCCTGGACCGACCAGTGGGTCGCCATCAGCGGGATGTAGTTGTCCGTCACCGGGTGCTGTCCCACCAGGCCGAAGGCCATTGTGAAGGCCCGATTCCATCCGGCGAAGGCGTCGTTGGAGTTGGGCCCCATGAGGCGGAAGGTGAGGGGATAGGCCCCCATGTAGAAGTTGAAGGTTCCCCCCCGGATGGCCTCGGTGGACCCGATAAGGGGGTCATCGTTGTTGGTCTCCCAGACGATCCCGTCGGGAAGGACGACCGTCCCTTCAGCCTGACCCTCCTGTTGCCCCTGCTGCGCACGAGCCGCGGGAGCTGTCGCGACCCAAACTGCCAGTGCGAGGCGAACCCAAGCGTCTCTCTTCATCTCAATCTCCTTCCGGCTTCATCTGAGCACTCGGTCCGACGCCCTCATCCCTGGTACACCCGATGCGGGTGAGGCGCGCCCGAGAATCGGGGCTCCCTTTGGGGGCCTATTCGTACTTGGCATATCTCTTGGGATCGAAGGCTTCCCGAATGGACTCGCCGATGAACACCACGAGCACCAGGGTGGCCGTCAGCGCCCCGAACGGCGCCAGAATCAGCCAGAGCTTGTCCCGATTCTCCAGCTGGAGCGCCTGGTCGATGAGCTCCCCCCAACTCGGAGTCGGCGCTGGAAGACCATACCCCAGATAGTCGAGCCCCGTCAGCGCGAAGATGGCCCCGACGATCGCAAACGGGGTGAAGGTCACGAGGGGCGTCAGGCAGTTCGGGAGCAGGTGCCTGAAGATGATCCTCAGGTGCGAAGCCCCATACGAGCGAGCCGCCAGACAGTATTCTCGAGTTTTCTCTCGGTACATCTCGGTACGCATGAAGAACGTGATGGCAATCCACTGCCAGAGCGCCAGGATCCCGAGGAGCATCCAGAATGTGGGCGCGAACAGCGCAGCCATGATGATCACCACGTAGAGGGTTGGTACCGCGATCAATACCTCGATGAGTCGCTGGCTCAGAATGTCGAAGCGTCCTCCGAGGTAACCTTGGAGGCTCCCCACCACCGTTCCGATGGCCTGGCCGATGAGCACGAGGAAGAGCGCGAAAAAGACCGAGATCCGAAATCCGTACAGGAGCCTCGACGCGACGTCCCTTCCCTGGGAGTCGGTTCCCAGGTAGTGCCTCCTGGTGAAGTCGGGCGCGGTGGGTGGTACGACTCCCAGACCTGCCAGGGAGGGCATAGCACCCGTCCGTGCCAACCCCAGGAGATCGCCGGTTGGCGAGAGCTCCGGACTCATCATCATCAGCTCGATTCCGCCGCTCTCGATCGCATCGGCTAGTTCCACCAGCCGATCGCGGCGTGCCAGCCGGGCCGCCGCAATCGCGTCCCCTGCGTCCAGCAGATCCTGTATCTCGTTCAGAATCTCGTTGTACCAAAAGTCGTTCTGGTACGGATCCCAGGGGATTGGAGGCATGATGACGAAGTTGCCCCGATTCGGGTAACGCCCATCCAGCGCCGCGAGTGTGGTCGCGTTGTCGCCGACCCGCGTTCGCTCCCGCTCGTACAGCTCTCGCTCGAGGCGCCACTCTCGTTGGAGTCGGAGGTATTCCGTCTCCAGGTCCGCCATCCCCCAGGCGGGCGGTGGCACCTGGCCGAAGGTCTCCATAGGGAGGTACTCGAAGGTGGGGAGATAGACTCGCCCTTCGTACCACACCAGGAGCGCCCGGCTCTCGGCCAGATAGGGCGAAAAGACCGAGAGGACAATCGCGACGGTCAGGATGATGAACGAGTAGTAACCGCGCTTGATCCTGCGGAACCGCTCCAGACGCTTTCGCGTGATCGGGTCGAGTTTGATCCACCTCATTCAATCGTCCGGCGCGGCGAGGATTACTCAAACCTGACCCGGGGGTCGACAAATGCGACCGCCAGATCCGAGATCAGGTTTCCCACCATGAGGATAACGCTAGTAATCACGAGGAATCCCAGCACCACAGGAAAGTCTCGGGCCTGGATCGCCTCGAAGGCCAAAAGCCCAACACCCTGAATGTTGAAGACGCGCTCGATCAGGAAGCTGCCGGTGAGGAAGATGCCCAGGAGCGAGCCCACACTCGTCGCCATCGGGATCAAGGAGTTTCGAAGCGCGTGCACGAAGACCGTTCGTCGCCAACTGAGGCCCTTTGCCAGCGCGGTCTTTACGTAGTCGGCGCTCATGTTCTCGATCAGGCTGTTCTTCATCAGCATGGTCATGATCGCGAAGGAGCCCACCAGATATGCGATCAGTGGGAGGATCGAGTGCCACACGATGTCGCCGATCTGTGCCATGAGGGTGAGCTCCTCGGCACCCGCTGACCGAAAACCGCCGAGCGGAAAGATCTCATAGCGGACGGCCAGCAGGTTGCTGAGCACGGCCCCCAGCGCAAAACCGGGGATGGCAAAGCCGATGAAGATCACGACCGAGGTCAGATTATCGACGTTCGTTCGATGCTTGATGGCCTTGAGGATCCCCAGGGGAATGCAGATCCCGTAGACGAAGAACGCGGTGATGAAACCGTAGTAGATGGAGACCGGCAATCGGTCTGCGATCACCCGGAGCACCGGCTCGCTATAGCGGAAGGAGTCTCCGAAGTCGAGCCGGACGACGTCCCAGAGCCAGGTGGCATAGGCCACGGGTAGGGGATCGTCGAAGCCGTAGTACTCGCTCAGCCGGGCCAGCTGCTCCTCAGGGATCTCGAGTTGGACAGGGGCCCCGGCTCCGCCTCCGAGCTCGCCACCCGCTGCTGCACCTGCCAACTGCATCCGCAGCTGATCGATCTGACCGCCGGGCACGAACTGGCAAAGTGTGAAGGTCACGAAGGTGATACCGAGGAAGGTGGGAACCATCAAGAGGAGTCTTCGAATCACGTAATCCCGCAGTGCCTCTCCTCGTGACTTCACCTTCGCGCCTCCCTCCTACGATTCGTCACACGACAACGGCCCCCGCGGATGCAGACTATCGCATCGCACAGAGGCCGCAAAGTCCTTGCGAACGCGAATTGCCCGTATCGAGCCCGTCTTTGTCGGCCTCCTCTATCGGGGTGGCCCGTCGGTCTGCCCAGGATTCGCCTGTCCGTCGGTGTCCAGCCAGTCGAAGTCATCGGTCTGCTCCTCGACGGCGACATCGAGGTTCGCGCGCTCTCGGCGCTCCTTCTCGGCCTCGCGGGCCCGCCTGAGCAGCTCCTCGGGAATCTCCTCGCCCACGACGATCCCTCGAGGCGTTGCCGGAGCATAGTAGATCCGCGCGTTCGACATCTCGTCCGTGGTCGCCGGGCCGTACACAACATCCGCGGTCGGATCGGGATTGTACTGGTTGGCCACCGAGTTGTCGAACCACCACTTCATGTGAAGGGTGGAGCCCGCTGGGATGAACTTCGGCTCTTTGTACTCGTACAGAAACTGCCAGTTGAAGTCGTAGTCGGGCACCCACAGCAGCGTCTCCATCTCCCCGTCCGGATATTCGAGATCGTACCGCATCGCCTTGCCCCGGTAATGCATATGGGGCCCCATCGAGAGGAGGCAGATATCCTCCTCGATGTAGTGCTTGTTCGAGACCTCGTAGTTCGGGTGACCGGCCGGAATCGTCCACTCGCGATGGGGGAGCAAGTTGGTCTCGACCACATAGTCGATCACGTCGCCTGGCTTGCGGAAATCGAAGGCCGCACGGGTCACATCTTCGACGGCCGTCCCCGCCCGATGTCCTTGTGATAGTGCATGTTGACGGTGATGAACGGGTCCTCCGGTAGCAGAACCCCCCAACCTTCCGGGTAGGTGAACGGCCCGCGACCCGGGACGCCGACGCCCATATGGCTGGACACGATGTGGTGGACCCAAGCGCCCCCGGGGCGCAACTCGGCCTTCGAGACCCACCTTGGCTCGGAATGGGCCCCCTCGGGAACCGGCATCTGGACGGTCGGCTGCCAGTCCTGGACGTGGTCCGGCACATGCACCGGCTCCTCGAACTGAACCACCAGATCCGGATCGCCAATCCACCAGCCCGAAGGCGGTAGAGTCGTTCCGCCCGGCCGTGCCTCTCCCCTTTCAGCAAGGTCTTCCGGCGACCGCTCGTCGGTTGGGTCGCCAGCCGGTGCGCCCACATCCACCCACGCAATCAGCGTCTGCTTCTCCTCGGCCTCGATGTACCGCTCGCCCTTGAAGGTCCCTTTATGCTGCTCGTGGGCTCCCCAGGGGGGCATGTATCCCCTCTCCAGGGCTTCCTTGATTCTTGGTGCCCACCGCCGCGCCTCTTCGTAGGTCAGGAGTGACATCGGGGCCGTAATCCCGCCCACATCCCGTCCGTTGGGCTGGTGACACGCGGCGCAGTTCCTCTGGAAGATCGGGAGAGCGTCAGCGTAGAAAGTGGGACTCCCGACTGTGTCCGAGGCGAAAATTAGACCACCGGTCCCCTGCCCACCTGTCGTCTGCACGACCGCGCACCCGCTCAACCCGATGGTCGTGGCTAGGGGCAGGACGATCGAAGCCCTCTTCCTCGCTACCGTCATGTCCCCCCTCGGAAGTGTCACCTGGCCTGGCACTCCAACGGACCGGCAGATAGAGAAGCAGGCACCGAACCTGACCATAGCCCACGCAGGGTAGTGACCGGTAAGCTAAGCACGCAAGACTCGAAAACTGGCGGCAATCCGACGGGCGCTTGGACGCTTTGGATCCGGTCTCAGCAACGGCCGACGGCGCCGAGTCCTAGCTCCACGAGAGGACTCGTCCGCAGGGCCCCGGGGCGACTACACTCGCAAGAACCATCCGTGAACAAACTGCGGCAACTCGATTGCCGCGCGAAGGCGTTCAATAGTGGGACCTTCACCGTGGACCAGCGCAGCTGCCCCAGTTCTTGAACGTGGTCGCGCTCTCATCGTCCCTCCCCATTTCTCGGGAGGTCCACGAGGGAGCCTGCGTGAGTATCAAGGGCTTCGAGCACTGGGGTGAAATCCTGGGCGGCGACATCATGGCTCCGCACTCATCGACCCGCTCGTCCACCACTGTCACATCGTCAACATCGGCGGCAACAGCTGCCCCATGCGTCACCATACGGAGCTCTCGAAGGCACTTCACTCGCCTCGGCGAGCCCGGCCCTCACCCCCTCCCACAAGGAGGGCAAGATCAAAGGGGAAAGCGACGGTCTAGAGGCTCGTCACCTCCGTCGGGTGTGACATTTCCACCCGACACGAATGCGCACCTTTCGACCGGCGTTGACACGTGTAGCGCTCGAGGGTCTTTCCGTCGTATTCGAAGGCGAAGTCACCCTTGGTTCTCCTTCACTCCCCCGCCGCTCCGAGGGGCCTCTGTGCCGGCTCTGTCAGCTCCGGGACGCCGCGGCTTGCGAATCATTCAGAAGATGAACCGGACTCCGAGGAATCCTGCACTCTCTCTCCAACCGGTTCCCGATTCCAGCGCACCACTTGCCTCCAGCTCGACGGTGGGAGTCAACCGCCAACGAGCGGCTCCCGCAAACCCACTACTAGAACCCTCTCGCTCAGGTGCGAAAAGGTTACCCTCCCCGCGGTCGCGGCTAAACCCTCGTACTTCGAGGCCGAGTCGGGCCTCCAAGAGGTCCGCAGCCCCGAAGACTCGGAGTTCGCGTCCTTCACCGCCGAGCCCATGGCCGAGGAGATTCCCGTCGTCTGTCCAGGTTCCGAACACACGGTGGTCGTACCAGGACCGCGAGCCTCGCTTGGGTTGTTTGAACACGGTGTGCTCAAGACCCACACTCAACCACGGCGCCCCGGGGATTCCGACGACCTCCATCCCGCCAACGAGGGCTGGCATCTCTCTTTGAGCTGAAAGATCCTGGACTCCCCACTCTCCGTACACCACGAGAGGGAATGAGCCCAACGGAGGAGCGAACCACACGTCGAGAGAGCCGATCTGATCCTCGAAGTTTTTTTGTCCCTCTTCTTCCGTGTCGACGGCAGTCATCACCTTCACAACTCGCCCGAAGGTCACCGGGGGGACGAGGGAATGGCCGCCACCGAAAAGGGCGGCTCGGTTCAGCCCGACTCGGAACCGGGGGTGCGGAGTGAGCGACGTTCTGAACCCGAAGAGCCAAGGTGACCGCACCTCTCCAGCGTAGTCCAACCGCGAGACTACAGTTTCGGCCCGGAACGCTCCGAGATGGTGAAGAAAGCCAGGAAGACGGACAGCGTCGGCTAGGAACAAACCGACCCCATCGATTGGCAGTTGGCTATTGAGGATCACCGAGCCGCCGTCCGCCGACCCGAATCCCAGCCTCCGTCGTCCGGTCCACAGTCCGACCCTTCCGACCCGGAGCATCCCATACACCTCTGACGCGGTTACGCGATCGGCTGGAAGTAGCAGCGCGCCGTAGGCGGCTATCGAGACGCTCTTGGGGGGCAGGAGAGCGCCGAATTCCAGAGCGCCTACAGGTTGAGCCACATCTCGGACAGCCAAAGTCTGGAAGCCGCTGCCGTCATCCATGAGATGCTTGGCTAGGAGCCCATTCTTTCGGGCCTCGAGGCCCGCAACAAGCGCCCCTTCCGAAACGAAGGAAGACGATGCCCCTGAGGCACGCGCCGCCGTGCTCGGGAATTCCTCTTCAAATCGATCCCGATAGGCCCCAGCGAGGGCGACCCACCCAGGTGCCCGCTCGTCTGCGGCGGCGGCTGCGTACTCGAGCCTTTCGAAGGCTTCCAGGCGACTGAGAGTAGTCGCGCCCGGATCGAACCCTTCTTCTAGAAGTCCGGCTCCCTGGAGGTGCGCCAACGACGCGTAGCTCCAGTGATCGAGGGGTAGGAATGGAGAGGCCTGGCCCGCGCTCTGCTTGAGTGCCGTTTGCGGAAGTGTAGCGAGCACCAACACAGCCAACGCAGGGAATCGGAGGCCTCGACCGTCCCGACGTCCCGAAATTGAGGCGCCATCGCAACATTTTGGTCGCGCAGGCCACGCCGTAAGACTCACTTCACACCATGTAGAACTGTTGAGATTCATTGGTCACGCTCCCGGTCGGTGGCGGGGGCGTTGGGCTTCATCCGGTGCTTGATACAACGCCCCGTTCTCTCCAACTAGCATTGATCTGCAATGCAGGAAGTGCACCAGCCACACACATATGTTTTCCGGGATCACAAGGCGGTACTTGAGCTCATGGTCTTCTGGAATCAAACGGGGGCAGCGGGCCCCCCAAGGAAGTGTCCCGTTGGGAAGGGATCCCTATCGCCATGGCGCCATCGGCACAGTTACCGCGCTGGGCGGTGCGGTGAACACGGGGATTTGGAGCGCCTCGCAGGCAACCAGCGGTTCTTCCGGCCAGATCGTACGATCTGGTCAGTAGCCGAGGCGCAGCTTACCGGAATCCGCCCCTTCCGAACCCAGATCTTCGCATCCCGACCCTATAGTTTGACCCTCGATGTCACAGAGTCTCCCCCCCACTCGTTCCCGTTTCGAGAGCGCGCTCGAGCGATTTCGGGGCGGCCTGTCCACAGGGGGAGAGGATCATGACTCAGTCGTCGATGCAGAGTATGCTGCTGGGCCTGCTGGCCACCTGCCCGCTCCTCGCGGGCCCTGCAATGGCGCAGCTCATCTCCATCAAGACCGTGCCGGTCGCCACGGGCGATCAGTTTCTCCTCTATCCATCCGAGAACCTGGCTCTCGGAGGTACCAGTATCGCCCTCGACGACCATCTCTTGGATCCATTCGTAAACCCGGCGAAGGGATCACGTATCGAAGAGCTGACACTGATCAGCTCGCCCGTCTTCTACACGATCTCAGATCGCAACGGCGCGGGCCGCACACTCCCTATCTCGATGCTGGCCGGATCCGACACCTGGTTCGGTGGTGGCAGCTTCGCCCTCCAGGAACTGACTGCCGCGGATCGCGACCAGATCTTTCGCATCTGGTGGGGCCCGCAAACCGACCAGACGCTACGAGAGCAATCGGCTCCGAACCTCTATCTGAACGGATACGTTGGCCGTGCCCTGGGAGACACGGGATTCTCTCTGGCGGCAGGTGCCTCATGGGCCAGCCTCGGAGCGGTGGACGGCGTGGAGCACCTCTATGCGTTGAGCCAGCGGATCGATCAGGACGGCTCGAGCGTCGACCTACGCTTAGGCCTCCTCGGCGAGGGGGAGGACGGCGGGAGCTTCGAGGCAGTTCTCTTGCACAGCCGCTTCGATATGACGCACGACGTCAGCTACCTGGACAACGTCTGGATCCAGGACCGCATGTTCTGGGAATGGATGACCCTGTCGACACGAACCTGGACGAGACCAACACGACCGGCGTTCACCTCGGATACACCCTGCCGCTCACGGAGAGCGGATGGAAGTTCGGCACGATCGCGACCGTCAACAAGAAATCCCACCCGAAGATCCCGGACTACGAGATCCAGAACATCCCAAGAGATCCTGGGGATTCCTGGGCCTATGACCTTGGAGTGGGCCTCTCCCGGAGCGGGGCTGGCGCGACGTACGGGTTTGATCTGGTGTTCGAGCCAATATGGAGCGACACCTGGGCGGAGGTGGGGGCCGACACGATCTCAGCTGGCGGCAAGACGATCGGCGTTGGGCAGAAGACGATCGAGAACGAGTTCTTCTTCTCGAATGCGAAGATCCGGATGGGGATGGGGCAGGACTTTTCTTGGGGTGGCTTCGGCCTTGGCCTCGAGCTGCGGTCGATCCGTTACCACCTGGAGCAGTTCGACAACATTGCCGAGGAAAGGCGCACTCAGAACGAGAATTGGATGGAGTGGACACCGACCTGGGGCCTGAGCGTGGGCGTCTCTGACCTAGAGCTTCGGTACTTGGGGCGAGCGACGACCGGAACCGGGCGGCCCGGCGTGGCATGGAGTCCGGTGCAGGCAGCCGTTCTGGATGCTGCCCGGAGTGACTTCCTCCTCGCACCGGAGGCACCACTCACGCTTCAGGACGCCTGGGTACTCACGAACCAGCTATCCGTATCGATTCCGGTCCGGTGACGGTGAGTGGTCGGACGCCGTGCGCCAGGCGCGACCGGTAGGAATCAGAACCTACCCCCACCCCCGCCCCCACCACCACCGGGGAATCTGTTGTTGACGACGTTGTTGAAGATTGAGCCGAACTGGTAAGAGAAGCCGAAGTTCAGCGAAGCCTGGAAGTCAGTCTGCTGCTGCTGGAGCTCCAGCAGCCTCTCCTCGTCGGTTAGCCCCTCACCCGAAGATAAACTTGGTCGCGCACTCTCGAGTATGAGGCCCCTACGTTCAGGTCGAGGCCGCGCGTGACTCTGAAGCTCAAGAAGCCGCGTGCAGAGAGACTGTTCAGCCCGGCATCGTGCAGATAGTTCGCTCCGGAACCGTCGCTGAGCTCGAACTCCTGCTGGTGGTAGTTGACGCTGAGGTTGTATCGCTGGTTCCAGGTCGGAGTCACCCGAGAGGCACGGAAACCGCTCCTCAGCCGCGTTTCCTGCTGCTTGGATTCGTTGTCAAGATTCCCGTTCGCATTGATGCGGAAGACCCAAAGATTCCAGGGTCCTGCACCTCGTTGGGGGAAAGGAGACCCTCCGGCGCCGAGTCAAGGTTAGCGTTGACTTCGCCCACCGGGGCCAATCCGGCCAGCTCGACGATGTTCCTGAACCCAGCCTCCGTGGCGAACTGCGCGAGCCCAAGCCCGAGGGCAAGAGCGATCCCGTCCAGCTCCTCCCTCTGTGTATCGGTCGGAAGAGTCTGGTAGCGGTTTCGGACTTCGTAGCTTTAATATGGCCCGCGCCCGATGAAGTCCAGTAAGAACTCGCGTCCACCGACTCCCGTCCCTTAGCTGGTCATGATGATATGGACGTGCGCGTCGCGCTGATCCCTTACCCAGGCGACCCACCCGATCTCGGTTCGGTTGTAGCGGTTGTCACAGCGGGGTCCGCGACAGTCGAAGAATACCCGGGGGACGCTTGTGGGGCTCGCAGGGACAGGATCCTGTGCCTGCCCCTCCGGGACCGGATCCTGCCCGTCTGCCTCGGTCACTGGAATGATCAGAGCGACACCCAGCAGGGCCAGAGAAAGGAACGCAGAATTGTGGGTCACCGCTTCGCCCTGCGCGCAGCCTCGAGCGCGAGGCCCGCCCATCGCTGCGCTCCCTCGGGCGACTCGAAGCCTTCCGCGGGCATCTCCCAGTAGGACATCGTCACGGGGGCACCCTTTTTTCCATGGTAGACAAAAGGCACCGAACCCGCCTCATCGAAGGAGCTCCGGGTTTCCTCATCCACCTTCAGGTATAACACGTCGTCCGCGATGAGGGCGAACATGAGATCCTCGTGGTAGATGCCGTGGCCGCCAAACATCGCGCGGGCGCGCACCGGCCCCACGGCAGAAAGAGTATCCAGGCAGGTGACTACGAAAGAGGATTCCGTCATGGTTGCCGGTCGGGCGGTCTACGGCCGGAAGCTTAGCGAAGCCGCTCCAAGAGAGACTCCAGGGCCTCACGATTCTCTAAACCACGCAACATTAAGGCAATACCACCTTGCTCGGCCACGATCGTCGACGTCGGCAAAGCGTCGCGCTCGAAAGCCTCTCGCAAAACCTCCATCTGGGCATTCCGCTCCGGCTCAGCGAGAGGAGAAAGGCCCTGGATCAGCTCAACCCGACCGAAACCGGCGACCGGATGCACCGTTCGAACCAGGATCTCCCCTTCAATCTCAGCTATCTCCATCCGCTCCCACGGGAATCCGTCGAGTTGGAGGGGGACCGACCCCAGTCGGCGTGCGGCCTCTGCTGGCGTCGCCATGACCCACGCTCCCATCTCGGTTGCGCTCGACTCCCTCATCGACAGTCGCGCCTCGATCCGTCGACCGGTCAGCGCGTCCGGATCGGCTGAGACACTCACGAGCTCCGCAGCGTCGTCTCGCAGCGCCTCCGCTTCGATCAGTCCCGCGGCCGCGGTTTCGACCGGGCCTGCCACCGTGGCCCCTGCTAGGGCTGCATCGGCAGCCACACGGGCCCGTGGCTGAGTCGCGGCTTGGACGGCAGGAGGGGCGCGGTTCGCGAGGCGCTCGGCTGTCGCCGTTGGGTCGGGTACCGCGGCCTCCGGAGGCGGCGGCTCGGGATCCAGAGGAGGGAAGGCGGCTTGCGTCGGTTCGCCCACCGCGTCGATGTCGGTCGTTCCGGCCTCTGTAGGAGCCTCGGCACGGGTCTCGGCAGGGGCCATGGCGTTGACCTCGGCATCCTGGGCCTCATTAGCCCGGGCTGCGGTCGAGGATGCCTGCTGTTCGACGATCTGCCGTGGCTGACCCTGGGGCTCGGCCCTGGCGGCGACCTCGACGGCCGCCTGACCTGTGCGCGACGGGGCTGTCCAGACCCCCCTCGCCATCCAACCCGCGCCAAGAGCCAGCACGACGGTGGCTGCCCACGCGAGCGAGAACCGGGAGCCTCGACGGGTGGTGTAGTCGCTGACTCCAGCCGCACCCTGCGCCGCGGTTTCGACCGGGCCCGCGCTCGGTCCACCAGAACCCCCACCGACCGCCCCTGGATCGGCGGCTGCATGTTGCCGCGCGACAAGCTCTTGGAACGGAGGGGTCTCAACCTCCATTGGTCGAAGCAACCCTAGGATCTCTCTGGCGCCGCCTCGATCCACGCTCGCCGCCTCGAGCAAAGCCCTGCAATCCACGCAGACTCGGAGGTGATCCTCCACCTCCCTCCGCGCTTCGATACCCCCTGGGAGAGCTCCGTCCAGGTAGGCGTGCAACCGACCCTCATCCACGTGCGACATGGATCTCCTCCGGCGACTCGAATGCTCGGTTCAGCCTCTGGCGGGCTCTGGCTAGCGTTGTCCCCATGGCACCGGGGGCCAGGCCCGTCCGTTCCGCGATCTCTCCATAACTCAGACCTGCATCCCAGAGAAGAAGGACTTCTTTGTCTCTCTCGGAGAGGGACTCGAGTGCGCTCCGTGCCCTCTCGCTTCGCTCCTTCTTCTCCAGGTCCTCGTACGGGTCCGGACCCGGATCCGCAGGGTCTGACTCCGCCTTGATCAGGGTCAGGTGTTGACGCCGCCGGACCGCCTTGCGCACCTCGTCCTTCGCCAGGTTGCCGGCGATCGCGAACACCCAGGCCCGCGCGTCGTCCGGGTCATGGTCCAGGGCCCGTACGAAGGCATCCTGGGCCAGCTCGTGAGCCCGCTCCTCGTCCCAGAGTTTCCGATAGATGTACCGAACCACCTCTGGGAAGGTGGCCTGGTACACCTGGCTCCAATCCGTACTCATAGTCGACCCACCGGTTACCGACCTCTGAACTGGTGGGCGATTCGCCGGACCTCTCGGTCCGAGAAGCTGGAGGCGCCGGTCTCGGTGAACCGAAGGCTGAGCTCTTCTCCGGCCACGACAACCGTCGATAACTCGCTCAACCAGGGTTCCAATTCAGGCATCGCGCTCAGTAGTTCGAAGTACCCCGCACTGAACGCCTCCACCTCAATCGTGGGAGCATCGGAAGAGTGGGTCCGGTCCACCCAGACGCCCTCCCTGAGGACGAAGGCGCGACCAGAGACGACTCTCAGCCCTGGTGGAGTTCCGTCAGCACGTCGAACAACCGAGCCAGGGCCGGCGGCTGCAGTTTGCGCCTGAGCTGCATCCAACGCCATCCGTTCCATCTCGGCGACGTCATCGACATGGTTGGCCTCGCGCGCTCGGCTCGCGGCTACCGCTCCCAACACAGCGTCTCGACCGGCTCTGGGTGCCTCCTGCCTCACGGCAGGGGCCATCAGGGCACCTTCGCCCGCCACCATATCCGGCTCGAGCACCAGATATGAGGTGTACTCGGTCAATATCCCGTATCTCAACGCAGTCTGTCGGATCTCATCGATCAACTCGGGATGGGGCCCGTTCACTCGCACCTCGCGAGTCAGCTCTCCGATCTTACGGGCCGCCCAGAGTCTGGGAATGAAGTCGTTCTGTGTCTCGTGTTCAGGAAACACGACGTCCGCCGAGAAGCTCGCGGCTCGTCCCTCCCTCTCCCCGCGAATCGAGAGCTGGCCCTGCCCTTCGTCGGCGTACCGGCCGAACACGGTCAGCTCCTCTCCAACGAAGGGATCAGGTAACGCCGTCGGATAGACTTCACTGAATCGGACGGGCGCTCCACCCAGTTGCAGATCCGCAAGAACGGGGTGCTGAATCTTCATGGCCAGCAGCCCCAACGCCCGCTCGACATCTTCGCCTGGTCCCACGTACTGCACTCCCCCGCGACCGGCCATTGTGAGCCGGTCCAACAGATAGGTGTCGACATCATACCCGACACCGAACGCAAAGACTCGAGCCCGCCCCCACAGCCGGTCGGCTAGATCGGCGATCCCCTCTGGGTTCGTGTCACCCGCCGTCGGAAGGCCATCCGTGAGGAATATCAGGACTGGAAGGCGGCCTTCTGGAGAGGTCTCGCTGAATGCCTCATCCAGGGCACCTGATATGTTCGTGCCCCCATCAGCGCGCAGCCGCTCGACCCACGCCTGGGCCCTCACGAGCTCCGGCCCGGCGGCTGGCGTCCAGCCCCGGGCATACGAGGTGACTCCACTGCTGAAGCGAATCAGGCGGAACCGGTCCGCCGCTCTGAGGCTTCCGAGAAGCTGACCTAGAGCGCGGCGCGTCTGGCTCAGCTTTTCACCGGACATGGAGCCTGACACGTCGACGACCATGGTCACGTCCCGCGGCACTGCCGATTCTCCCACCCCACCGGGGGAGAGGTTCAGCATGAAATAGCCGTCCTCGGAAGAAGGTCGATGTGTCGACAAGGCCAACCGCACCGGCTCTCCCGCTGGCGGGAGGAAGAGCACGAAGCTCCCCGAGAGCTGGTCTGAAGGGCGGATTCGCATCTCTCCCGTCCCACGGTCGACAGCGAGCTCGTGTGTGGGGGAGAATGGGTCCAGAAAGCGAGCTTCATCTTCAACCGTCACGGTAAACGATAGGGGCGTGGGTTCCTGACCTGGCCGCGGCTGGGGGACCCCGGTCACACCCGCTCGCCCCGGTCCGCCGGCGGCGTATCGGAGTTCCAGTACGTCGCCCGCCCGCTCGAGGATCTGGGTATACCGAAGCGTGATCCTCCGCGTCTCGCCGGCCGCTATGGGAAAGACTCGCGCCCTGATGAGCCCATGGCCGACGAGCTCGATCAGGGCGGGATCCTTCTTGCGCCTCACGATCTCCTCGTAGATCGAGCTCGCCTGCTGGGCGTCCATCGTTTCGCCGGTGAGCTCGACATCTCCCTGGAAAAGCGAGTAGTCTTGAAAGACCGTCTCGCCGGGGAGAGGATAGAGGTAAATCCCCTCCTCCAGCCGACCCCCTCCGTTATGGAACCACTCCTCGACCTCCACATGTGCGATCCGGTCGATGACTCGGATCTGCACGTGCGTGCGAACACGCTCCACGGCGAAACCGGGGAAAGGCCGGTCGGGCTGGATCCATCCCTGACCCTGGGCGGAAGCCGGAGAAAGCAAACAGGCGGCAAGAAGGGCAAGCGCAAGCCGCAGGCTTGGGAACGAGGGCATCGGGTCCTCCGTTGGCAGGCGGTGTTTGGGGGCCGGCACGCTCGCCATCTTCCTTCACCCTCTACGACGCGCTGCTCGAGAGATCTTGCACACCCGGCTCTCGGCTAGAGTCCGAGTAGTGGCGGAAGTAGCGACACCCCGACTCCTTCTATACCTTTCCGCCGTGCGGCCAATCGACGATGGGATCGCGACGGTTCGAGTGGATTACGAGCCGGTGTCCTAGGCATTGCTCAACTACATTTGGGCGGCGCTGATTATATCCTCCTTCGTCTTCGCGGGAGGCTATGACGTTCGCGAGCTCGCCCGAGACACCTACCGGAATGGGGAGCCTCTTCCGGTAGAGGTCGCGTTTCCCAATGGGTACGAGGCAGAGGCCCGTCAGCTCCCCGTCGAGATCCGTATCGACTCGGAGCAATACGGGATCTTCTATGGCGTCGCCGACCCCCCCCCACAGCTTTACGCCGGCGAGCTCGTTCAGACGGCTGAGGGCCGCCAGCTTCGGTTCGATGCCGGAGTCGCGTTACCCGACCCGCTCGCCACGATCCAAGAGGTATCACAGTCGAATGAGGGCCAGCTCCAGGGGGCCCTAGTCGGATTCACGCCACCGGGCCCGATCGGGGCCGCGGCGGGTCCACTCCCAGGTTCGATCCCCGCGGTTCAGACTTCCGTAGTGTTCGAGCCGGTCCGCTTCGTGAGAATGAACGCGATCGGGGCCGCAGCGCTTGAATTCGCCGAGACTGCCGCCGAAATCTCGCTGGGGCTCATGGGGGTGTTGGCCCTCTTCTTGGGGCTTCTCAAGATCGCCGAAGAAGCCGGGATCATCTTTGCGCTGGTTAAGGCCGTGCGTCCGATCCTTCGCCCGTTGTTTCCCGATGTGCCGCAGGACCACCCGGCGCTCGGCATGATCGCCCTTAACCTGACCGCAAACGTCTTTGGATTGGGTAACGCGGCCACTCCGTTCGGGATCAAGGCGATGGAAGAGCTCCAGAAGCTCAATTCCACGGACGACACGGCCACAAACCCGATGGTCATGCTCCTCGCAATCAATACAGCAAGTGTTCAGCTCGTCCCGCCGGTGCTCCTCCTGGCACTGATGGGGCTGCAGATCAATCAGCTCATCTTTGCAATCATCATCACCACCGGGCTGTCGCTGGTGATCGCGATCCTGGCTGTGAAGCTGTACGGGAAACTGCCCCAGGTGCGAGCCTCGGACCCAGCCCTGATCCGGGCGACGGCTTCCGGGGATGGCGAGCCCTCTCCCCCGAGCGCCGCGGAGGTCTGAGGGCATGGAAACCCTGCGGAGCCTGATCGGCCTCCTCGCCTATTTCGTGATCCCGGTAATCGTCGTGGGATTCCCGCTCTACGGCCTCTTCAAGCGCGTGCCGGTCTACGAGAGCTTCGTCGAGGGGGCCAAGGAGGGCTTCAAGGTAGCGGTCCGGATCATTCCGTACCTCGTCGCGATCCTCTTCGCCATCGGGATGTTCCGCGCGAGCGGCGCGATGGACTTTCTGGTCGCGGGTCTGAACCCCTTCCTGGGCCTCATCGGGTTCCCAGGCGAGGTCCTGCCGATGGCGATCGTGCGCCCGCTCACGGGATCCGGTTCGGCGGGTCTGGTCGCGGACATGATCACTCAGTACGGAGAGGACTCACTCTTCGTGAAGATGGCGGCCACGATGTTCGGCTCCACCGAGACCACCTTCTACGTCGTCGCGGTCTACTTCGGTGCCGTCAACATCAAGAAGACGCGGCACGCCGTAGCTGCCGGTCTCACGGCCGACTTCGGCGCCATGATCATCGCGGTCTGGACCGTGCGGCTGCTCTTCGGCTGAGGAGCGTGGCAAACCTGGCGCTAGAGAGGACCGCTTCGCCGGTAGCGCCATCACCCTGGCATTGATGCACTACCATCTGATAGGGATTGCGGGAACCGCCATGGGCTCGCTTGCCGGCCTCCTCAAGGAGGCTGGGCACCGGGTCACCGGGTCGGACGAAGGGGTCTATCCACCGATTTCGACCCTACTGGAGCAGATGGGAATCCCCTTTTCGCTCACCTTCGATCCCACGAACCTCGAGCCGGCTCCCGACATCGTCGTCGTGGGGAACGCCATCAGTCGAGGGAATCCGGAGTTGGAGGCCGTCCTCGACCAGCGACTTCGCTATACCTCCTCCGCTAGCGTACTGAGAGAGGAGTTTCTGCAGGGACGGCACGTTCTCGCCGTGGCCGGCACCCACGGAAAGACCACGACTGGGGCACTCTTGGCCTGGCTGCTGGAATCTGCAGGGCTGAACCCATCGCTTCTCGTCGGAGGGATCTGCGAAAACTTTGGGACTTCGTTTCGGCTCACCGAGTCGGACTACTTCGTAATCGAAGCGGACGAGTACGACACAGCGTACTTCGACAAAGGACCGAAGATGTGGCACTACATGCCACAGACCGCCGTCGTCACGAACGTGGAATTCGATCACGCTGACATCTACCCCGACGCCGACTCGTACCGGTTCGCATTCGAGCGCTTCGTCAACCTCATCCCCGGCAGCGGGACGCTCGTGGTCGGGTGGGCATCTCCACTGGCGCGGGAGCTGAGCAGCCTCTCATTCGCTCCGATAGAGTCGTTCGGGCTTGAGGTCCCGGGAGATGACGGGCACCCGCGATGGAGGGTCGACGGAGTCGAGCACACTCCGCAGGGCACCTCGTTCGAGCTCGTCCACGATGGCGAACGGCTCGGCCGACTCCAGACCCCGCTTTTCGGAACGTTCAACATCCAGAATTGTCTTGCCGCGATCGCAGCGGCGCACGGCATCGGCATCAGATACGAAAGGATCCGGAGCAGCATGCCGGCATTCCGAAGCGTCCGGCGGCGCATGGAGGTCAAGGGCGAGGTGCGGGGCGTTGCGGTAGTTGATGATTTCGCCCACCACCCGACCGCCGTGCACGGAATCATACAGGCCACCCGACAGCGCTTCCCGGACCGCCGGATCGTGACCATTTTCGAGCCTCGCAGCCACACTGCACAACGAAGAGAATTCCAAGACCGATTCCGCGACGCTCTTGGGACCGCCGACCGAGTCATCCTTGCCGGCCTCTTTCATCCGGAGCGCTTTGACGAGCGTACCGGGATGGATCCCGAGGAGGTCGTCAGCTCACTGTGCGCAAAAGGCATCTCCGCGGACTACATTCCCGAGGTCGACCGGATTGTGGACACGGTAGTGCCGGAGGCCAGCTCCGGAGATGTTCTTCTGGTCCTCTCCAACGGCGGGTTCGGCGGTATCCATCAGAAGCTGTTAGATGGGTTGGGCGCGTGATACCGGTTCATCTACGGTCCGCGGTGTTGGCTTGGCTTTACAAAGTACTTGACAGCATCGGGCAGCTGGGCCCAGATTGGGAAACCATGCCTCAATCATCTCTATCCGACCGTGGCTCTGGGCCGATCGCACTCGGAGACCGCGCGATCGAAGATCTCCGCTACATCCGCCGCACGATGGAGCGAGGAAGCGCGTTCACAGCGGTACCTGGATGGGGCGGCGTCGGCATGGGACTGTCGGCCCTCCTGGCCGCCTGGGTAGCAGTGGCCCAATCGACCGAGGGGGCATGGCTCACCGTCTGGCTCGGCGAGGCGATCATCGCGGTCGGAATCGGCGCGTGGGCCCTCCAACGAAAGGCCCGCAGGGCAGGGCTTCCGATCCTATCGGGAGCAGGACGCAAGTTCCTGCTCAGCTTCCTTCCGCCTGCGCTCGCGGGCGCCGTGCTTACCTTGGCGCTTCTCCAGGCTGAGGCGGTGCAGGTGGTCCCAGGAATGTGGCTTCTCCTCTACGGTGTCGCTGTCGTGACGGCCGGGACCTTCTCGGTGGAGGTTGTCCCGGTGATGGGCGTCTGCTTCATCCTTACCGGAGCGCTCGCCCTCTTTGTCGCGCCGACGTGGGGAGATCATCTCATGGCGGCGGGATTCGGAGGCCTCCACATCCTTTTCGGTTGGATCATCGCGAGGAGACACGGTGGCTGAGCGTGCTTTCTCCTCGAAGGGGCACCCAACCTCCATCCCACAACGGGGATCGGAATTGCAGAGGTCACAGGTTCCAGGCACGAATCCCGTCGGGCTGGACCGCCTGATCCACGGGCGTGTGCGACTCGGGATCGTGAGTGCCCTGGCCGTCAACGATTCCCTTACCTTCAACGAGCTGAAGGAGCGTCTCGATACATCCGACGGAAACCTGAGTGTGCACGCTCGGAAGCTCGAGGATGCTCGATACCTGAAGGTCTCGAAGTCGTTCAAGGGTCGCCTTCCGCGTACCGACTACCGACTGACTGTCGCGGGGCGACGGGCCCTGCAGCGGTACCTCGATCACATGGAGGCCCTCATAGAGAGGATTCGCGAAACGTGACCTCTGCGGGGATTGGTCGTAGGTCACGCCTTTTTTTTCTGGAGGAATACTTTGTTATGACAAGTACTTTGACTAATGGAAAAGTGTTGGCCTTTCGCACCTCGGGGAGAGTCCTGGGAGCGGAAGCCTGCGCCGAGGAACTGCTGGCGAGCCGGGAGAGAGGACTTCATGTGGCCCTGATCATGGATGGGAACGGCCGATGGGCCAAGCGCCGAGGTCGTCCCCGCCGCGAGGGTCACCGGGCGGGCGCAAAGGCTGTCCGTCAGGTCGTCGAGGCGGCGCCGCCGCCGTGACCGCTTGCCGGCCCGACTACGAGAGCAGATCAACCTCACCGAATCGCGAACCCGCTCCGGCTCGAACCTCCATCTGCGGCTGGCGATTGACTATTCGTCGAGAGACTCGATCCTACGCGCGGCCGGCCTCGTGGGTGACCTCCATCCGTCGCGCGAGGCATTTCGACTCGCGATTGCGAAGGCCACGAACGCCCCGCTGTGGACTCGTGACGTGGATCTGCTCATCCGGACGGGTGGAGAGAAGCGACTAAGCGACTTCCTTCTCTGGGAGTGTGCGTACGCGGAATTCGTCTTCACCACTTCTCTGTGGCCGGACTTTACTCCCCGAGAGCTCGGCTTGGCGGTCAAAGAATTCGCATCCCGTAGCCGGCGCTACGGTGCCCTGAGTCCCCACGAGAGGGACGCGGGACCTTCGCTTTCCCCGGCGGCGGTCGGGTCGTGAATGCCGCGGTTCTGCCTGTCGGAGCTGTCTTGGGTTCAGGACTCGCGATCGGTGTGGCTGGCAACTATCTCCTCCGCTCGCCAGGCGGACCGGGCCTCAACTTCCCGCTCCTGTTCGCCGGCCTTGCCGTTTCGCTATGGGTCCTGTCAAGAAGGGCAGAGGTTCGAATCAGCCTCGAGGCGGCTGTGTGGGTCGGAGTTGGTCTGTTCTTCGCCCTCGGCTTCGCCTGGCGCGGCTCTCCTTCCCTGCAAGCCCTCGCGTTCCTCTCTGCCGGATGTGCGTTCTCACTCCCCGCGCTCCACGCGGGCGCAGCCTGGATGCGTCGTGCGGGAGTGACGGACCTACTCGAGGCGATTGCCGGATGTGCGGTCCAATCGGCGTTCGGAGCGGCACGGCTCGTCGGAAACGAGGGGTGGAGGGGGGGAACGTCTCCGACCCGTGTGCGACCCGTATGGCGCCAGGCCCGAGAGGTCGCGCGGGGAGTCCTACTCGCCACACCCCTGCTTGTCGTCTTCGGAGCCCTCCTCATCTCGGCCGACGAGATCTTCGCGGGAATCGTGCGCGACCTGGTCTGGATCGACCTCGGCACGCCCTGGTCTCACGCCGTTGGAATCGGGGTCCTCTCATGGCTGACTGCGGGCTATCTAACGGGTGCCCTCACCGGCACGGCGATCAGAGAGCGTAAGGGGACGGCCGTCCCGGCGGTGTCGCTCGGAATCGTCGAAGTAGGGATCACCCTCGCCCTACTCGATCTTCTCTTTCTTGGATTCGTCCTGGTGCAGTTCCGCTATCTTTTCGGGGGCTCCTCGTTGGTCGAAGTAACGCCAGGGCTTACATATGCCGAATACGCGCGCGAGGGCTTCTTCCAGCTCGTCGCGGCGGTCTGCCTCGTCCTCCCTCTCCTCCTTACGGGTGACTGGCTCCTCGCAAGACCGTCGCGGAGGGAAGCTCGAGTCTTCAGAGTCCTAACGGGCATCCAACTCTTCCTCCTACTCGTCATCGTGGCCTCGGCATTCCAACGGATGCGCGTATATCAGGGCGTCTTCGGCCTCACGGAGCTTCGGTTCTTCGTAACGGCTTTGCTAGTTTGGCTTGCGGTCCTCGTGCTCTGGTTCGGCGCAACTGTCCTGCGAGGGCGGCGCGAGGTTTTCGCCTCCGGTGCACTCGTCTCGGCGTTCGCCCTGGTAGCCGGCCTGCATATCGTGAATCCCGACGCCCTGATCGCCCGTACCAACCTGCACCGGGCCGGGGAAGCTGTGAGCATGGTTTCCGGTAGCCGATCCGTCTCGGAAACACCCGCGTCCGTGGATGTTGCTTATCTGAACTCCCTCAGTAGTGACGCAGTCCCCGCGCTACTCGAAGGGCTAGCCGACCTGCCCGACGGTGCCCAACGCGCTGTCGCGCAGAGGCTCCTGCGTTCATGGGGACCGGACAGCAAGGCCGACTGGAGAAGCTGGAATTGGTCTGCGATGCATGCGCGGGGCGCAGTACAAGCCGCTGCCCGGTTGCTCGGTCTGGCTGCCCAAGGGACGAGTCCGGGTAGGACGCGAGAATGCCAAGCAGATGCGGTGGGGTTCAACCCCTAGGGCAAATCTAGAACCCGAGCGCGACGCCCCCGCGCCTGGGATCCGACACACCCTGGAGCGATCCGTCCGGCAGAGCCAGAATCGCTTGAACGTCCCCCCACTCCTCGTCTTCCTCCTCGACAGGGTGCCCCAACGAGACGAGTCGGTCGATCACGGACTCCGGCAGCCCTCCGGGCTCGAACGCGATTCGATCGGGCAGATGCTGATGGTGGATCCGCGGTGCAGCAACGCTTTCGGCCAGCGCCATCCCATGTTCGATTACATTTGAGATCACCTGGAACACGGTCGTGATGATCGACGCCCCTCCGGGGGTGCCAACGACCATGAACAATTGACCTTCGGGAGTGAGCACGATCGTCGGGGTCATTGCCGAAAGCATCCGTTTGCCGGGTTGGATCGAGTTCGCCTCTCCCTGAACGAGACCGAAGAAATTCGGGACCCCCGGCGCTACGCTAAAATCGTCCATCTCGTTATTCAGCAGGAAGCCCGCTCCAGCCACGACCAATTTACTCTCGTACCAGGTGTTGATCGTCGTCGTGAGGGAAACCGCCCCGCCCATCGGATCCACGATCGAGATGTGGGTTGTATGGGCACCGTCTTGAGGCGGGCCAAGAGCGTCACCCGGGGCGACCCCGCTGGATGGTGTGGCGCTGTCCATGGCGATGGTTCGGGCTCTCTGGGCGCCGTATTCCAGTGACACGAGCGGGTCAACTGGCACGTCCACGAACTCCGGATCGGCCAAGTAGTGGTTCCGATCGGCGTACGCTCGCGGCCAGGCCTCCGCGACCAGATGGATGTGCTCGGGCCCGTGCCAGGGAAGGTCCCGCAGGGAGAACGCGCTGAGGATATTGCAGGTCTCGGCTAGCGTCACTCCTCCGGATGACGAAGGCCCCACCGACAAGACCGGCCAACCCCGATAGCTGAAGCGGACAGGATCACGCCAGACCGGCAGGTACCCGGCCAGGTCCGCCCGAGCAATGATTCCGCCCCCACGCTGCATCTCCTCCACAATGAGATCGGCGGTCTCCCCGTCGTAGAATCCCTTGGCACCATGGTCGCGGATGCGCTCGAGTGTCCGCGCCAAATCGGGTTGCGAGAAGGTGTCTGCGACCTTCGGGGGTTCGGGCGCATCCCCCTCCCCACTGGGGAGGAAGAGCCTGGCGGACTCTGGAAACCGGCGAAGCGCCTCAACGATGTGGGTGGGGAACGAGGCAACGAATCGCTCCCGAACCGCGAAGCCCCTCGCGAGCGATACCGCGGGGTCCACCAGATCGGCCCAAGGGAGGGAGCCGAGTCGTCGGTGCGAGTCCCACAAACCGGCCACGGCACCCGGCACCCCCGCGCTCAGGTGCCCGAGGACAGACGAGCCCGCGTCGACTGCGCTGGAGTCCACGAACATCCCCCGGCTGGCCGCAGCCGGAGCCTTCGACCGATAGTCGAGAGCCGCGACGTTCCCATTGGATTGGCGGGCCAACATGAACCCACCACCCCCGATATTTCCCGCCTCGGGGTTCACCACGGCCAGTGCGAAGGACACGGCTACTGCCGCGTCGGCAGCATTCCCCCGGCGTCGGAGGATTTCGATCCCCACCTCCGAGGCGTACCGGTCGGTCGTCGCAACCATGGCCCGCGCCCCCGAGGTCACCTCGGCCTTCCGCGGGTAGGACCATGAGGGAGGCCAGTAGTCGTTGGGAGTCGTCACCGAACTTGTTGCAACGGTTTGGGAGGAGACGGAAGAGGACCTGCGGAGAATCTAGCCCCTTCCGAGCGTCGTTGACGGATATCGGATCCCTCGCCTACTATCACCGAATTGTACGTTCGAGCACTGCTTCCACGAGGCTCGATGTGCCTACAGACTTGCGCCATCCCACCTTCACTCGGCTCATCGGTCTGAGCCTTGCTGCCTCGCTTCTCCTGCTGGGTACAATCGTGCCCGGGGCCGACGCCCAAGTGGGCGAAAACCCCTATGGAGAGTGGCGCTACATCTGGGGGGATATGTCGAGCACTCGATACTCCCCGGTGGATCAGATCAATGCGGACAACTTCCAGGACCTCGAGGTCGCGTGGGTCTGGAGGGGAGACAACTTCAGTCCCTCCGCCGACTTCATTATGCGCTCGACTCCGATCTACGCGGACGGGATTGTCTACACGGTAGCAGGGACACGGCGAACCGTAGCAGCCATCGATCCCGCCACGGGCGAGACCCTATGGACCTTCCGCGAGCCCTACACCCAGCGATGGGAGGGGTCGCCGCGCAAGAACTACGGACGCGGAGTCGCCTACACAGAGGTCGATGGGCGGGGTGTGATCTACGTGGTTACACCCGCGTTCTTCCTCCACGCACTCGACGCGAAGACGGGTGCGCCGATCGAGGGATTCGGGGGACCGATCCCCATCGACGGCTTCCCCGAGACGGGGACGGTGGACATGATGGCTACGCTGCGCCACCCGTATGACGTCTACTCGGGGATCGATCCGGAGGTGGGTGCGATCACGACCTCCTCCCCACCTCTCGTCGTCGACGGTGTGATCATCGTAGGCAATTCGGGCCACATGGGGGGAGGCTACACGAGGCTCGAGAATATTCCGGGCGACGTTCAGGCGTTCGACGCGCGGACGGGTGAACATCTCTGGATATTTCACACGATCCCTCAGGCCGGCGAGTTCGGCAACGATACGTGGGAGAACGACGCGTGGGAGTGGACCGGAAACACCAACGTGTGGGCACCCCTCTCCGCCGACCCGGAGTTAGGGCTGGTCTACCTCTCCACGGACGCTCCGACGAACGACTACTACGGCGGCTTCCGCCCCGGAGACAACCTCTTCAGTAGCAGCCTGGTCGCGGTGGACATCCGGACGGGGGAGCGACGCTGGCACTTCCAGATGATCCATCACGATATCTGGGACTGGGACCTCCCCGTCTCCGCCCAACTCGTGGACGTCACGGTCGACGGGGTGGAAGTTCCGGCGGCCGTCCAGAGCTCTAAGCAGTCGTTCGTCTATGCCTTCAACCGGGAGACGGGAGAGCCGATCTGGCCCATCGAAGAGCGCCCCGTGCCGCCCGGAGACGTGCCCGGAGAATGGTACTCTCCTACCCAGCCCTTCCCAACGCGACCGATGGGCTACGAGCTCCAGGGTCTGACGGAAGACGATTTGATGGATTTCACACCGGAGCTCCGCGAGATGGCGCTCGAGGCCGTAAGCGACATCAAGCTCGGTCCGATCTTCACTCCGTACGTCTACACGGACAACGAGGATGGTTGGAGGGCCGCAGCCCAGTGCCCCAGCGCGACCGGTGGCACCAATATTCCAGGAGGACCGGTCATCGACCGAGAGACGGGAATCCTCTACGTACAGTCTAGAAAAGCCTGTGGCGGCGGAGTGCTGGGGCCCGGCTCCGACCGTGACGACGGGACCAGGGACCTTACCCGGTCCGGCCCGTACCAGCCGGGCCGTACGGTGGTCGATTACGCCTCCGCACCTGGCGGAGGGTTCGCGGCGATCGACGGGCTCCCCATCTTCAAACCTCCGTACGGCCGGATCACGGCCATCGATATGAATACGGGAGAGCACCTTTGGTGGATCCCGAACGGAGACACGCCCGACGACATCGCGAACCACGAGCTCCTCGAGGGGGTGGACATCGCCAACACGGGCTACCAAGGGAATGCCACTGTCGTGGTCACGCGCAGTCTTTTGATGTTCGCGGAGGGCCGGGGCGGACGACCCCTCTGGTACGCCGCGGACAAACGGACGGGCGAGAGGATAGGCTCAGTGGAGATCCCGGCCCCGGCGAGCACGGCCCCGATGACGTTTCTGCACGAGGGCGTTCAATACGTCGTGGTGCCCATTGCGGGAGAGGGCCGGGATGGGGAGCAGATTCCGGGTTCGCTTGTCGCACTCAGACTACCGTAGCGCGCCGTCAAGGAACGATGCGCCGGCGTTTCTGTGTTCACTTGAGGGTCGAACCCCAAGGAGCCGGGTCTTGACCAGTCTCCCCAGATCGCTTCGTCCCCGGGCGCTCTTCCATGGAGCCCGAGTGGCGCTGGTCGCGCCGGCCGGTCCTCTCGATCCGGGGCGTATCTCGGTCTCGCAGGAACTCTGCCGCGAGCTCGGCCTCGAGCCGGTCGTATTTCCTTCCGCGGCCGCACGTGAGGGCTTCCTCGCGGGCCCCGACGACGAGCGGCTGAGTGACCTTCAGGCCGCCTTCGACGACCCGTCCATGGACGGCATATGGGCGCTTCGCGGCGGATACGGAACCCTCCGCATCCTGGATCGGCTCAGCCTAGAGCGGCAGCGGCGCGATCCGATTCCATTCATCGGTTTCAGCGACAACACCACGATTCATGTCGAGCATGCGGCGAGCGGAGTGATCTCGTTCCATGGTCCCCACCCTGGGGCAGATTTCCCGCCGGAGACGGAAGAGATGTTCCGGAGGGTCCTCTTCTCAGGGAATGCCGCCGGACCCTTAGCGCTCGGGACGGCCGACACCGAAGCTCACTCGCTGAGCGGAGGTATCGCGGAAGGACCGCTTTGGGGAGGAAACCTGGCGATCTTGGCGTCTCTTTGCGGCTCTTCGAGTCGGCTGTCCGCCGCAGGGCGAATTCTCTTCTTAGAGGATGTCGACGAACCTGCCTATCGGGTGGATCGGATGCTCGTGCAGCTCGAACGGGCGGGCGTGCTCCAAGGCGTGGCGGGGTTGGCGCTGGGAAAGTTCTGGGAGGAACCAGAGGCGGATGGGGAAGGCATCCTCGCGGTTCTTGAAGAGTTCGCTCAGAAGGTGGGCGTGCCAACGGTCGCCGAGCTCCCCTTCGGACACACCAGCCACAATTGCACCCTGCCCTTGGGAGCGCTGGCTCGACTGGACGGCGACGCCGGTGTCCTGGAGATCTTGGAAGGGGCCGTGGAGGAGGTGGGTAGCCACCGGGGGGGTGGGTAGCTGCAAGAGAGCCGGATTCGCCGAAGGATACCGGATTGTCCTGGGAACGAACTCCCGGCAGAGTCCTACCAGTCAGGTGAGGGGCACGTCGGACGAGAAACCGCCCGTCCGTACCCTCGGAGCCCCCCTTAAGCGGACGACCGGGCGAATCGATGACGAGACGGCAGCGTGAACCCGAAGGGCTCGGGCCCGCCATCCTCATCGTACTTGGCATCGTCGTGGTCTTCGTGGCGGTCGGCTGGTGGTGGGCCAGCTCTCGGGAGGCGCCCGCACCACCAGGGACGCCGGCGGCCGTGTTTGACGAGGCCCCGGTAGACCTACCCGCGAGCGTGGAGCCACTCGTCCTGCCGGAACTCGGCATGAGCGACGCGTTCGTTCGCGACCTTGTGGCGGGACTCTCGGCACATCCCCGGCTGGCCTCGTGGCTGATCGGAGACGAGCTCGTGCACCGCTTCGTCGGGGTCGTTGTCGACCTCGCAGGAGGACTGAGTCCTCGGTCGCGAGTCGAGTTCCTGGTCCCCGAAGAGGAATTCCCGGTTCGCGAGCTAGGGGAGAGGCTGGTGATGGATCCAGAGGGCTACCGCCGGTACGACCTCCTGTCGGAGACCTTCGTCTCTCTGGACGTTCGGGGTACGGCGCGGCTCTATCTCCAGCTCTTCCCCCTCTTCGAGGAGGCCTATGCGGAACTCGGGATCCCGGATCAGAGCTTCAACGACGCGGCAACGCTGGCGATCGAGAATCTCCTCGCGGCTGAGATCCCTGAGGGATCTCTAGAGGTGCAGCCCAATGAGGCGATCTACGAATTCCGTGACCTGGGGGTCGAGACTCGCTCGCCGGCCGAGAAACACCTCATTCGCATGGGTTCGGAGAACGCCGAGGCCTTTCAAACGAAGTTGATGGAACTCAGGGACACGATCGCGGCCGAGCGAGGGGAGCCCGTGCGTTAGTCCTCTTAGGGGTTGGGCAGCGCCAATCCGATCGATCCCGAGTCATTTCCGGCCCCACCCCTCCGTAGCTCGGCCAACTACCCGAGGAAGCGCCCTGCTGCGCCTGCCCTGGAGTCGTCGATGCCAAGAGCGCGGCCATGCCCAGCGTTATCGCCGCTTTCACCTAGACCCCCGGACTAGTCGTGAGCGGCGGGGTCATCATCCGAGCTGGGACTCGGAGGTGGAAGATCGACGCTAATTGAGCTAACCTAGCACCAGCGGGCCGTGCCATTCTCGGGCAAGGATCGCCCCGATGAGGTTGCTGCGATTGAGGAGATAGTGATGCGCCTCTCTATGTCGATTCTCATAGCTGCTGCGCTGCCTCAGGCAGTGTCCCTTCAGGCGCAGCCAGCGCGCCAGGGGGTTCCGGGCGGGTCGCCGGTGGGCACGATGAGTGAGCTCATGGTTCGGATCATCTATCCGGCTTCCGACGCCGTTTTCTATATCGCCACGCGGACCCCCACCGACAGTGAGGAGTGGGGCCAACTCGAGGGCATGACGCTCATGTTGGCCGAATCGGGCAATCTGCTGATGACGCCCGAGCGTGCGTGGGACGACGATCAGTGGATGAGGGATTCACGGCTGCTGCGCGATGTTGGCGAGGCAGCGTTCCGGGCGGCACAGGAAAGGGACGTGGCAGTGCTCGAGGCACTCAATGATCAGCTGTACCAGTCATGCGTCACCTGTCACCAGCACTATCGACCGGGATACCCCAGGCGACCGTGATCTGTGGACAAGGTCGCGGGTATCCCGCAGCAGTAGTGCGTTCGACCTCAGAGCCGATTAGCTTCCCGCGCATGAAACCAAGACGAAGCGCCCCGATAGCTCTGCTCATCCTCCTCGTAGGTTGTGGCACCGACGCACCGGGGGGCGCCTCGGTGCCCTTCACGCCCGTCGCTGACACGCAACAGTTGATGGCTACCATCCTCGAGCCGGCAGCCGAGATCTATTGGGATGCGGTGGGCTGGATCATCGATGCCAGCGGCACGACCGAGATACGGCCCGGCTCGCCCGAGGAGTGGGAGGCGGTCCGCAACGCGGCCTTCGTGATCGCAGAGTCGGGGAACTTGTTGATGATGGAAGGTCGGGCGGCAGACGATGGGCCGTGGATGGGCATGGCCCAGTCGATGACCGATGTCGCACGATTGGCGATCGAGGCCGCGGAGGCCAGAAACGAGCAGGCCGTCTTCGACGTCGGCGCGGAAGTCTACTTCACCTGCACGAACTGCCACGCAGCGTACGCGATCCAGACCCTCAACCCGGCCGACCGGTCTGACTAGCGCTCTTCGGATCGATGCGCGGCCTACTGGAGTGGCTTGGAAGCACGTCGTGGAGCATAGCCCTCCTCGAGTCATACTACGTGTGGCCGTTCGTAGAGTCAACGCACGTTCTAGCGATCACGCTCTTCGTCGGAACGGTTTCGATGATGGACCTGCGTTTGTTGGGCGTCACCTTTCGCAAAGTCCCGATTTCCGAGTTCACAAGTCGAATGCTACCGTGGACGAGGGTGGGCTTCTTCATCCTTCTTGTGACGGGTCTCCTGCTCTTCTATTCGAATCCCGTGCGCTATCCACAACATCTTCTTTCGCTTCAAGGTATTGGTCCTACTGGCGGCGGCGCTGAACGCATGGTGGTTCCACTCGAGAACCCATCGAGGCGTCGCCAAGTGGGACCTGGATTCCGTCCCGCCCAACGCTGTGCTGATCGCGGGTGCGGTGTCCATCGTCGCGTGGGCTAGCGTTGTCGTCGCTGGGCGGCTGATCGCTTATAACTGGTTCGACTGCGACATCCAGCCACAGACCGACCTCGTGAACTGGGTGTCGGGCTGCATTCTCCCGGCCGAGTAGGGAGGGATTGAGGGTGCTGCTTCCGTTCTTCGAATGGTGTGAAGGGACCCTCTCGGAGGCGATCGAGTGTTACTACAACACCTCTTTCTGGGTGAAGATGACGACCCTTCCGATCGCCCTTGCCTTCACCTTCCTGGTTCGGGGCCGGATCACTCGGAGGGTGTCGTTCGACACCTCATGGCGAAGCCGGTTGACCAGCGTTGCATCCCTCGCGCTCTGGTTCACCGTGGCGGCAGCGGGCCGCTGGATAGGATACTCCTAACAGACAAGCAGCCAAACGAAAGCGGGCCCCACGCGAGAAGCGTGGGGCCCGCCACAGGCCTCTGGAGCTCTAGCACTCTTAGGCCACGGCGCAGCTACGCCTAGATCCCTTCGGGGTCAGTCCTCAGCACCTATCCCCACCTCTTTGGGACGAAGCGCGCTCGGCCCCGTCTTCAGGTGCGCCGGTACCGGAGGAGCCCAGGAAGAATTTCTCACCATCGGGAAAGGTGACATCGCGGCCATTGGCCCGCGTGAGCGAGTGGTCCTTCGCCTGATAGCCATCCACGATTAGATCGGTTCCGATCGTGAGGCACTCCCGGCGGAGGCCTCTCCGCAGGAGGACATTGGGCGTCCCACCTTCCACCATCCACACGTCGGACGAACCGTCGGCGTTGTCCACCTCAATGTGAATCCACGAATGAGGGTTTACCCACTCAACTCGGACGACCGTGCCTTCAAGGCGAATCGGCGCATCTGCGTCGAACTCAGCGCCGAAGGCATGGTGGGCGACTACCGGAGCCGCGTACACGAGGAGGGCCAGAACGCCAGCCGTCAGAGTCCCGTAAATGAGTCGCGATCGAATCATGGTCACCTCGTCTCGTTGTGTTCTTGCGCTTCCACGCTTTCTTGGTAACGTGCGCGCTCAGAATCTCGCCTGCCCACGCCTGAGTTTAAGTCGTGGGGTCCTCAATTGTAAACTCGTAGAAGATGGTTTCCTCGTCGACAAGTGTGAGGCGCTCGACCACGCTCAAATGCGTCGAGGGGAGGAATCCCTCAGAACATCTGATCAGAATGGATGTTCCTGGTCCCGATCACAAGGGTGTCCCCCTCCCATCGACCCCACGAGTCGCCAAACCAAGGATCTACTCGAACTGGCGACATAGCGCGGAATCACCTTCTAGTCGCGCACCCCAAGGAGCATCTCATCCGTCTGGAAATTGGTAGTCTCGACCACGAGTGCGGCACCTTCCCAGCGGCCCCAGGAATCGCCGAACCAAGGACGGACCTGTGCCGGCAGGGGTTTGGGCTCACCCAGCCGGATGACGCGGGCGTCGTGAACCATCTCTGTCATGATCACCACGTGGTCTGCGATCTGGACAATCGTGTAGTTGTTGTTATAGGCCCTGTTTGGGATCATCGGCGGTCCCGCGCTGGAGCCAAACGAAATCACGACCGTACCCCGAGGGATAGAAGTGGCCGAACCGGTCTCTGTTCTCCCCGTATTCCCGGGCTCTCCGCTCGCCCTCCGGAGTCAGGGGTGGCCCGCGCCCATTCCGTGGATTTGTGACAAGAGAAGCCCCCGGCTCGCCATTGATGACGGCCACCTGGTCACCTCGGGCGAAGTAGACATTGTTGTAGTTCCCCACGTCGCCACCCGCGACAGGTGGGGGACGGCCAGGGTCACTCGCCCCTTGGCCCTCCAGGAAGCGCGCTTCCTCCCTCTGCTCGATCCTCTCGACTTCCTCCTGGGTGAAAACGGGGCCGATACTCTCTTCACGTTCGAAGGGAGTCGCCGTTTCATTCGTCCAATTCCCCTGTAGGCCGGGATGACCCTCGAGAGTGCGCGGGACCTCCCACTCCATATCGGAGGTGGCGGGGGCCTGTGCAGCCGCGCAGGAGAGCGAGCTCAGCGCTGCGGTCGTGGTGAACGCCACAAGAAGCAAAGGGGCGTAACGCGGGATCATTCCCAGCCTCCTGAGCCAAGGGCCGTTTCTTTCTCTAGCTACCTAGACGACTCAAGACCCTCCGCCTCCATTCTCTCCTGATAGCGCGCCCCGCTCAGAACGCCGTAGAGAGAATAGTTGCCCTCGTGGCAGGCGTACTCGTAGAGCCGGTCTTCGAACCTCTTGAAGGGGATCTCGCCTCCCCAGGGTTCGGTGTAGGTTGTCGGGTCCTCAATCGTGAACTCGTAAAGGATCGTCTCCTCGTCGATCCGCGTGAGACGCTCGATCACCTTCATCTGCTCCGAGGGAGGGATCCCCCGAAAGGTTTGATCAGGATGAATGCTCGTGGTCTCGACGACGAGCGTGTTCCCTTCCCAAGTGCCCCAGGAATCTCCGAACCAGGGGCGGACGCCCTCCGGTAGTGACTTGGGCTCGCCGAGCCGAATGATCCGTACGTCGTGGACCATCTCCGCCAAAATCATCACATAATCGGCCGTCTGCACAATCGAATAGTTGTTGTTGTAGGCCGTGTTGGGCATCATCGGGGGCCCGGAACTAGAACCGAATGAAACGACGCACCGTTCCCCGAGGGGTCGCAGCTCCGGGTGGTCGTACGCACCAAATTGGTCCCGAAACGCCTCGTACTCCTCGACCCGCCGCTCACCCTCTGGCGTGAGAGCGGGCCGGCGTCCATCCGAGGGACGGGTCACCAGTGACGTTCGGGGTTGGCCATTGACGATCGCTACCTGCGAGCCCCGATCCCAATAGACCTCGTTGTACTCCGCGCCGCTCAGGCGACGCTCATTGGTCAGAGACTCATCCCCTTGGTTGTCCTCCCTTCCGCACTCGACGGTCCCTGGGTTAGCAGGACACACTCCTGACACCTGCTCGATTTCCTGGACCTCCTCGCGTGTGAATACCGGTCCCCTACCCTCTTCCCGCTCGAACGGAGTGAGCGTCACGTTGGTCCAGTTTCCCTGGAGGTCCGGGTCACCATAGGATGTTCGGGGAAGCTCCCACCCTGCGGCGTCTCTGGTCGGAGCCTGCGCCGCAGCCGGCGACATCAGGCCCTGGGCCGCGGCTGCACAGAAAACCACAAGAAGAAGAGTGGTGTAGCGCGGTTTCATTTTCTCTGCCTTGTTGAGTTTGGACCCCGTCAGCCGAATACCCTTCTCATTCCCGGCTGCCCTCAGCCGGCTCCTCTGTCTCGATTCTCTCCTGATAGCGGGCGCCGCTCAGCACGTTGGTGAGAGAGTAGTTGCCTTCGTGACATGCGTACTCGTGGACCTGGTCGTTCAGGGCCTTGAAAGGAATCTCTCCTCCCCAGACGCTCGAGTAGGCCTTAGGGTCGTCGATCGTGAACTCGTAGAGGATGGTCTCCTCGTCCACTCGGGTGAAGCGTTCGATCACCCTCCGGTCCTCTGATGGACGGACACCCTGGAAGATCTGATCGGGGTGTATGTTGGTGGTCTCCACCACGAGGGTATTCCCCTCCCACCGACCCCAGGAGTCGCCGAACCACGGACGGATGTCCTTCGGCAGTGGTTCCGGATCGCCGAGACGAATGATCCGCACGTCGTGAACCATTTCGGCCACGATCATCACGTGGTGAGGGTCCTGCACGATCGAGAAGTTGTTGTTGTACCAGTAGTTCGGATGCATCGGCGGCCCCGCGCTGGACCCGAAGGAGACGATGCAACGTTCTGCCAGGGGTCGAAGCTCAGGATGGTCAGACTCGCCGAATTGTTCTCGGAGCGCCGCAGTTTCGTCGATCCGCTGCTGCCACTCCGGGGTCAGATCAGGCACGCGGCCGTCTGGCGGATTCGTGACGAGCGAACTCCTGGGTTCACCATTGACGATGGCCACCCGATCGCCGGGATCCCGGTAGACCTCGTTGTAGCACGTGGTCGCGGCATCGATGCAAACCGGGTCATCCCCCCCCGGCGGGGGCGGGCGATCCGGGTTACTGGGCGCCAAGATAGAGGCCACGACGATGTCCGCCTGGCCCTGCTCGATCTCAGCGACCTCCTCCGGCGTCAGAACTGGCCCCTGGCCTTCCTCACGCTCGAAACGGGTGAGCGTAGCGTTGGACCAGTTCCCCTGCAGGTCGGGGTGACCCCAGGCCGTCAGGGGCACGTCCACCCTTCCACCAGTGGATGCTGCGACCTGTGCCGTTGCAGGGCCGTAGGCCACCGCCGTCAGCATGAGGAGAGCCCCAACGGCAGGCGCGAAATGCACCGGCAAGAGAAAGATCCTAGCCCGGATCTTCATCCTGGCTCCTCCGCGCCGACGAGCGTCTTACGGAGGTCTCCGTAGATGAGCTCTTCCACGAAGGGCACGCACTTCAACTGACCGAGCCGGGCGTTCGGGTCGATGTGACGGTAGAGCGGCATGCGGATCGTCCACGGTCGAGAGAATGTGCTCGGATCCTCCATCGTAGCCTCGTAAAGGATGTGGTCGGGGCTTGTCATCGTGTAGCGCTCAACGACCCGCATCTGATAGCTATGGTGGTTTCCGGCACGGTCGAACCACTGCTGCCCGTTCAATCCGGTGACCTCGGCTACGAACGTATCCCCCTCCCATCGGCCCACGGACTGGCCCATCCAAGAATCTACCTGGGCCGGACCGGGATCCTCGAGGTAGATGTTGCGGACCGCGCCGGCGAACTCGTAGACCAGGAAGAACGCGCTCTCGCTCTGAAAGATCTGGAAGGGAAACGGCATGTACGTAGCGCGCGGGACCCCCGGCATATAGCACTTGATGACGGGGTCGCGCTCGAGGTAGTTCTCCCGGTTGTCTTCTCTCATGGCGAGCGCGTCGGCCAGGTACGGAATCTCACCGCCCTCAACCACTCCCCAGTGGGAAGGCACAGAACCGATCGCCCCAAACGCTACCGCATCGGTCGCGGGCACCGGACCCAGGGGGCCGGGCTGCAGCTCCAGGGCGGCACTGGCCTGGTGTGCCTCGATGTTCCAGTGGGCGTTGCCTAGCGCCTGCCAGATCCCGTTCATGTCAGGCCTTCCAGAAGGCGTCCTCGGGATGTCACCAGCCTGCGCTTGCGCAAGGACGGGGATCAGGGCAGCCACAAGCAGAGCGGCTAGGGCAGAGCGGACGTAAACACCGGCTTGAGATCGGGCGACCCTGAACATCAAACAACCTCCCGTTTTGCGTTGGATAAGCACTGCTGAATTATGCAGTGCCTCTTGCCGTCTCGCCAGGTTTACAGTCGGTTCGCGCGGCCCGATCCTGAGCCGTAATGTGAACGGTGCCCTTAAGCTATATGGCGCAACGACCATGGGTCGAAGGAGGCCCGAATGAATCACCAACTAGCTGGAGGAGACCCATGACCCCAGACATCGACCTGGTAGGTTATATGGACGGCGGAGACTACCTCGGGATGCTGATTTCGATTATCGCGGCCATGTTTGTCGGCTTCCTGTGGTTTGGGCCGATCTTCGGGCAGGCATGGGCCAAGGAGATGAGAATCGATGCTTCTATGGCGGGAGGTCAGATGGGCAAGTCGCTCGCTCTCTTCGCCTTGGGCAATGTATTCATGGTCTTTGTGTTCTGGCACCTGTTGCACATTCATCTGCCGTCGCTCTGGGCGGATCACCTTGGCGTACCAGGCATCCAGGACAGCTCCATTTCCGTGTACGCCCTGAACGGAGCAGGTTGGACGTGGCTGGGGTTCGTCGTTCCCTTCCAACTGGGCCGGATCGCGTGGGAACAGGCCTCGTTCAAGCTGTTCATGATTAACTCGGGGTTCGATCTCGTCCGATTGGCAATGTTCGCATACATCCTGTTGCTATTCGGGGGCGGTGCATGATCCGCTGGCGGCCCTCATGCGGCTTAGATGTGTCCAGATTGTGTCCAGTTAGCCGGTTTCGCCTAGCTCCACCGACCGAAGTCCCGCCCTTTCCGCCGTTGTGAGCCTGAAACGCTTATCGACATTGGGAGGCGGCACCCGAAGGTGCAGGTGTTCATTGATCTCGTAGACGCCTGCGAGCGAAGAGGGGCGGAGACGGGCGAGCCGGTAGTCGTGTGGGCGGATCTCTGAACGGTGTCTTGGAGTCCTGCGCTTCGAAGAAGAGATAGTCTGAGCGCCCAGGGCTGTTAGCGGGCTCTAGCCACCCAGCTCCACCACGATGCGGTCGATCTCGGCTCTGAAGCCGTAGAGTCTGCCCGGCGCGTATCCCGCCACACCTCGCGGTAGTATGCTGTCTCCGGACGCCTGACGTAACGCCGACGGAGTAAGAAAGCTATGAACTGGGAAGCGATTGCTGCAATTGGAGAGACAGCCGGTGCCGCCGCCGTCGTGATCTCCATTGTCTACTTGTCAGTCCAAATCAAGCCCAATACACGGGCGACGATGGCGAGCGCGAGCTTCGATGCCTCGCATTCTTGGGCCGAGTTCAACGAGCACATGATGCTCGCACCGGAGGATGTTCTGGGGCTCACGCTAAGGACCTACGATCCGAACGCGACAGCGGAGGACCTGTCAGAGACGGAGTTCATGCGGATGGCCGTTGCGCATCGGACGATCTTCCAGAAGCTGGAGGGCCAATACTACCTGTACAAGTACGGTTCTCTCGAAGCGGGTGTGTGGGAGAACCGAAAGCGAGTAGCCCGAGGGATCTTAGAACTGCCGCTATACCGCGAATGGTGGACGACCGAACTCAGGAGCTCCATCTACTCAGACGAGTTCGTTCAGGCTTTGGAGGTCACCAGCCCGGCTGAGCTCAGCAGCCTGCATCGGAAGCCGACACCAGCCGATTAGCGGAGCGCCCCCCTAGCCACCCACCTCGGCCACGATGCGGTCGATCTCGGCTCTGAAGCTGTCATGCTAAGGAGAAAGATAAGGAAGAAAAGGGCTGGACCGCAGACGAACTCTACAGTCACACCCCCTTCTTGCTGGGCGTTTTGTCGCCCCTAGCGGGCGACCGCCCTACTCATTCAACACGCCTATATCTGATAATGCCGGTCACGCCCGCCGCGTTCGTCCCCCGGGTTTCCAACCTATTCCCGGTGATCCTGAAGTCCCTCCGGATCGTAGCGTTCTCGGGGAGCTGCATCCAGAATGCATCCCAGAAGGCGGCGAAACCCGGTAACAAGACCGGTAACACGCCCACCTGACGCGGGTAGACGATCCGCGTGGGCGAAGTCTAGGCGAACAGCTCTGCGAAACCCGGCAGCTCGCTTTGGAGGCCAGGATGATAATGGCTCGGTTCACTCGGCTCGCAGCCATGCTACTCTGTCTTGGCGCACCCGAGCCGCTGTTGGCCCAGGTGCAAACAGACAGCGGCGATCCCACGGTACAAGCCTTTGCGGCGCTGGACGCTTTCGAGGCTGGAGGGGTGATGTATGGTGCACCTCTATTTGTAGAGCTCATCCTTCCTTGTGCGGACGATAACGTCCGAGGACAACGGATTCTGGACGGCCTACTAGGGAGAACGTGGAGTGAGCCGCGCACCAATGAGGTGGCCGGGGTTCTTGGGGACCTTCCGTGGACGGACTGTCCAGATCCTCGTATTGATCGGTGGATCTCGGACCACCTGCTCGCGCAGTTACCGGCTGGTACCGGGTACGAGGACTTTTGGCAGGCCGTCTCTGAGAGGGAGGCTCCGAACCGCGTGGCGCTTTGGACTCGGATTGCAAGGGACGAGTCGCTGCCCGACGCGGTGCGATCCAGGGCTATGTCAGAGGCCGCCGGCGTTCCATAGCCTCGGGGTCCAAGAGGGCGAGTCCAAAGTGAGTCCAGAAGGGCGGCAAAACCCGGCAAAAACCCCGATTCGACCCGGCAGAATGATTGCGCGGAATGGCTTAACCATGCTAAATCTGCCGGAATCGCCCTTCTACCTTGAGTTCATGATTAACTCGGGGTTCGATCTCGTCCGATTGGCAATGTTCGCATATATCCTGTTGCTATTCGGGGGCGGCGCATGATCCGCTGGCGGCTGTTCTTGGCCCTCTGCGCTTCAGCAGCTCTTGGGGAGGGATGCGCGCCGTCCGATGCGGGGCCGGATGGAGCTCTATCCTCTGGAGGCCTAGGCTTCACTCGCAGTGCCCGATTCCTTTTCGCTGCCGGAGTCACCCCACCCAGCCAAGGACCGAACAATCAGTTCCTCGGACACGTTCTGGCCGTCCAGGAGGAAATAGGGATGACCATTCTCCGTGGGGCCGCTTCCAAGGAGGAGGGCCGGGCAGCTGCCCGCGAGATCGCCCAGAAAGGCATCCCATTCATCAAGATCTGGGTCGACGACCGGGGAGGGACCCAGGAGAAGCTTCGGCCGGACGTCTACCGGGCAGTCTTAGATGAGGCAGCGGCGCATGGGAAATCGAGCGCGAGGAGCTCCGAGTTCGCTGGACCGGTCGGGATTGAAACCGGTTGATTCCTGACGAGCTCACAAAGCCCCTCGCTACCGCCGTCTGCCTCGCGCTCCTGTGGAGCCTCGAGGGTCTCCTCCCGATGTTCGAGGGGCGGAAGGGTAAGGCCCGGCACGACCTCACGAATATCGGCCTGGGGGTGTTCAACGCCCTCGTGGTCTCCGCACTCTTCGCTGCCGCCACCCTGGCGGTAACCGGGTGGGCCAGCGCTCGTGAGCTGGGCCTCCTCCACCGACTGGACCTGCCCGCCTGGTTGACCCTGATGACCGCGGTCATCGGCTTCGACGCATGGCAGTATCTGTGGCACCGCCTCAATCACCGGATTCCATTCCTGTGGCGTTTCCATGCGGTCCATCACTCAGATGGCGATCTGGACGCGAGCGCAGGCCTTCGCTTCCATACGGGCGAGATCGTGCTTTCATCCTCGGTGAGGCTGGCGGTTCTCCCTTTACTCGGACTCACGGTTAGGCACGTCCTCGCCTATGAGACGATCCTGCTGCCAATCGTCCTCTTTCATCACAGCAATATTCGCGTACCGGAGTGGCTGGATCGGCGGTTACGAGTCCTGATCGTCACGCCGTGGATGCACTGGGTGCATCACTCCGACTGGCAACCCGAGACCGATTCGAACTACTCGAGCATCTTCTCCGTGTGGGACCGCGTTTTCGGGAGCTTTCGCCTCCGACGGGAGCCGAGTGCGATTCGCTTGGGACTCGGCCTGGAGGAAGGGGAGTGGCGGACCTTTCGGGGGATGATGATGCTGCCCCTTCGGAAAGTGACCCGTAGTGGCGCTCCACCCGAAGGGAACTCGACTACGCGGCGAGGCGGCCGCGCCTAGAACTCCGTTCAGTACCGATAGTGCTCCGGCTTGAACGGTCCTTCGCGCGGGACCCCGATATATTCGGACTGACCCTCCGTGAGTTCGGTGAGTCGCACGCCCAACTTGTCCAGATGAAGGCGAGCGACTTTCTCGTCGAGGTGCTTGGGGAGGGTGTACACGGCTCGCTCGTACTCGCCGCTCTTCCGATGCAGCTCGATCTGCGCCATCACCTGGTTCGTGAAGGACGCCGACATCACAAAGCTCGGGTGCCCGGTCGCGCATCCGAGATTCAGGAGGCGACCCTCGGCAAGGATCAGGACGCTGTGCCCGTCAGGGAATAGGAACTCGTCGAACTGGGGCTTGATATTGTTCCGCTTGATGCCCTGCTTCTTTAGGCCAGCCATGTCGATCTCGTTGTCGAAATGGCCGATGTTCCCGACGATCGCCTTGTCCTTCATACGGGCCATATGCTCCACCGTGATGACGTCCCGATTCCCCGTCGCCGTGACAAAAACGTCCGCTGTGTCGACGACGTCCTCGAGACGTGCGACCTGGTAACCCTCCATCGCCGCCTGTAGAGCGCAGATTGGATCAATCTCCGTGATGACCACTCGGGCGCCCTGCCCACGAAGCGCCTGAGCGCACCCCTTCCCCACGTCACCGTAACCGAGAACGACGCAGACCTTCGCGGCCAGCATCACATCGGTGGCCCGCAGGATCCCGTCCGTGAGTGAGTGTCGGCATCCATATAGATTGTCGAACTTCGACTTGGTGACAGAGTCGTTGACGTTGATAGCTGGGAAGAGGAGCGTTCCCTCTTTCATCATCTCATAGAGGCGATGTACCCCCGTCGTCGTCTCCTCGGACACCCCCCGGATCTCTTCCGCCGCCCGCGTCCAACGGGTCGGGTCCGTCTGCCGGATCTTTCGCAGGAGATCCAGGATCACACCCCATTCTTCGGGATCGTGCTCTGGATCGAAGTCAGGCACACCGCCCACTCCCTCGAACTCGGCTCCCCGATGTACGAGCAGTGTGGCGTCACCCCCGTCGTCCAGAATCAGGTTCGGGGCGCTCCTGTCGGGCCAACCGAGAGCCTGATCCGTGCACCACCAGTACTCCTCCAGGGTTTCCCCCTTCCAAGCGAAGACTGGGACGCCCGTTGGATTCGCCGGGGAGCCGTCGCGCCCAACAACGACAGCGGCGGCGGCGTGGTCCTGCGTCGAGAAGATGTTGCAGGAGGCCCAGCGCACCTCAGCGCCCAGATGCGTCAAGGTCTCGATAAGAACCGCAGTCTGAACGGTCATGTGTAGGGAACCTGTGATTCTCGCCCCCTGGAGCGGGCGGGAGTCGCCGTATTCCTTGCGGAGGGCCATCAGGCCAGGCATCTCCTGTTCAGCAAGTCTGATTTCCTCGCGGCCGAGCTTCCAGAGGCCGAGGTCCTTCACCTTATGATCTGGCTCCCCTTCCCTCCGGTTCCCGAGGAGTGGCGAATCTGGTTCTGTCGCGGTCAACATGTTCATTCCCTTGTATTCGTGGTTCGAGATCTGGCCCGCCAATCGGTTCACTCAGAGCTCCAACATCCGCATGGAGCTGCCCGCAGATTTGCGCGAGAGCCTGCCTCTCTCCGTGCGAATCGCTCGAAGCGCAAATAGACGGGGTCCCTCTGCCTCGGGGTCTGGCGGCAGCGGGGCCACGCGGACGCCACCGAATCCGATCTCCTCCAAGAGGGCGCCCAGCGAATCTGGGGAAAACCCCAGCCATACGTGACCCATCTCATCGCGGAAGCTCGCCCGGTCGTGCTGATGCATATCCAGGATCAGGATGCGTCCGCCCGGCCGGAGCACTCGGTGAACCTCAGCCAACGCCTCGTCGAGGTCCACCACGTAGTGAAGCACCAAGGAGAGAATCGCCAGGTTCAGGGTCCTCGCCTCTATGGGGACGGCGCCCAGTTCTCCTTGTCTAACCTCTACATTCGCGCAGTCACTCAATCGGCGCCGAGCAACCTCGAGCATCGAAGGCGACCGGTCGATGGCAAACACCCGACGAGCGAAAGGAGCCAATAAGCGGGTCAAATGACCGGTACCACAGCCTAGATCGCCGACCACCTCGGTCCCGTGAAGAAGGCCCGGAAGGAGCTTCAGCTCCGCGCGATCTCCGAATAGCTCGTGCCGTAGGTGATCCCAGCGACCTGCCTCAGAAGAGAAGAACGCCCGAGACCGCTCCGCTCTCCCCTCAAGCACAGAGTGAGCCCGCATCCGATCCTCGCGCACCGCGGCCGTCGCTGCCAGGTCCTCGCGCACCGCAGCCCAAAGCTGCTTTGCGCCCCGCTCGAGCGTTGGGGAGATCCGGTAATGGCGGCTCGTCCCCTCGGAACGCGCGTTCAACCAGCCCTCTTGCGTGAGAATCCCGAGATGCCGACTCACAGTGGACTGAGGCAACTGCATGATCTGACAGATCTCCCCCACCGTGTACTCGGTCGCTTCCAGAAGGAGAAGGATGCGCGTGCGGGTCTCGTCGGCGAGCGATTGAAGCCGATCCAGGATGGGCGCGACCGAGGGAGCGGTCGCTAGCGGCGAGGGCGCGGGAGAGATCGATATATCTATTTATCCGTTTATCCGAATAAATAGATATATACTATGGCTCAAGGTCAAGTCACGAATCGCCAGGTCGATTGTGATCCGTCGATCACGTCTTTTGGTCTGTGGGACGAACGAGGATCTCGTTCACGTTTACATGAGGAGGGGTTTGCACGGCGTAGAGAACCGCTTGGGCGACATCCTTCGCGTCGAGGGGACTTCGGTCCTTCCAGAAGGACTCGAAGAGGTCACGCGCCCCTTTATCTTCGGTACCGTCGATGAGCTCCGTGTCCACGACTCCGGGGCCAACGTCCGTGACCCGAATGCCGGTTGATGCCGATAGCTCCGCCCGCAGCCCCTGGGAGAGGGCGCGAACCGCAAACTTTGTCGCACTGTACACGGCCCCGTTGGGGAAGGGTCGCCGACCGGCGAGCGACGAGATATTCACGATATGACCCGACCCCTGGCGAAGGAGAATTGGGAGCACTGCGCCGATCGCGAGGAGCACCCCGTTGACATTTACGTCGACGGTCCGTAGCCAATCATCGACACGGACTTTCTCGATGGGGGAAAGGGGCATGACGCCTGCGTTGTTCACGAGAAGGTCGATCCGCCCCCACCGGCTAAGACAGGCCTTGGCCACACCTTCCACCGCCTCGCGATCCGTGATGTCTGCGGGAATCACAAGCGCAAGAGTGCCCGGTGTCGAACCTGAGGCGTGCCCCTCCAACTGTGTCGCGATGGCTTCCAGCCGATCGGCTCGGCGGGCGGTGAGGGCCACGCGATAGCCGGCGGAGCCTAGCGCAATCGCTGTGGCTGCCCCGATACCGCTGGATGCGCCCGTAACGATGGCCACCGGCTCGCGGCGGGGCTGGGTCAACGATCAGTGCCCGAAGTACCCAGTAAGGCTTGCTGTTCCGAGGACGTGCCCGGCCATCGCCTCGGTCACCGCGGCGTGGTCGCTGTCCTGCGAGAGGCCCGTCAACGCGGGCAAGTCCAGGGCATAAAGGGTGAATTCGTAGGTGTGCGCCCTTAGCTGCGGCGGAGGTGCGGGGCCCCCGTATTGGTTCGCCGGGCCTCCGAAAAGCGCGAAGCTGCTTTGAAGCTCTCGGATCCCCGTCGGCATGTTTCCGGGGCTCGCGCCGTCGGCGAGCGATCCCGTCCCAGCCGGAATATCGACGGCAATCCAATGGACGAACAGGTCTCCTGGCGTCGTGCCGGGGGGCGGCATCATGCCGTAGACCGGGACCTCCTCGCCGAACGGAACATCGGGATCGACGAAGGTCAGAACGAAGCTCTGAGTGCCGGGCGGCGCACCCCTCCATCGGAGCGGAGGTGAGACGTTGGCCCCGTCTCCCGAGTAGCGAAGCGGAATAACGCCGTTTTCAACGAACGCAGGGGAAGTGAGCGCGAACGGGCCGCGGTCAGGCGCTGGCTGGCATGCCGCCAGCCACGCTACGAGTGAACCAAGCAGAAGGGATCGTGAGGCGCGAACCATCAGGGGAGTCTCCGTTTCGTTCGCCGTCAGGCCTGGCGGGCCCTAAGTAGGTCTCGGATCTCGGTTAACAGGACCTCTTCGGCGGTGGGCTCTGGTTCCTTGGGCTCCTCCGGAGGGACTTCCTCCTCCTTCTTCACTCGGTTAAAGCTGCGTATGACCATGAACAGTGCGACGGCCACGATCAGGAACGCGATTACTGCGTTGATGAAGAGGCCGTAGTTCACAGTGACCGCACCCGCCTCAGCGGCGGCTGCGACCGTCGGATAGGGACCCGCGGCGGTGCCCTCCTGCAACACGAGGAAGAGCTCCGCGAAGTCCACCCCCCCGAGAAGCATCCCCACGGGAGGCATGAGCACGTCGTTGACTAGGCACATCGGCCAAGGTACCCATTTTGCCGGGTTTTGCCTAGTTGAGCCGTTTTCGGAGGGCGCTTCGCCGGGTTCGGGTGTGTCTATGCCGGGTTTCGCCGGTCTCCGGGACACAGTTGGGACACAGTTTCGTCGAGGCCGTATGTCTTGCCCCAGCCCGGAGCACCCATACAGAGACAGCAAGTTCTGTGGGGATCAGGGATTCCGTTTTACTATGTCATGGTTGCAATGGTTTCGGAGGATGATGCCTTTATCTCCCCATTCCCATGTGACGCGGTTGGCATCGTCGACGTAGCACTCCCACACTCCGTCGGTTCCCTTTACGCGGTGTGCGTTCAGGCCTGGATACGACGGGTCCTTTCCCAGGCGATTCACACACTCCACGATCGCTGCAACAAGCTGGGGTGACTTCTTCTGCTTCTTGTCTAGGCGCTTCTTAAACGAGCTGGGGATGGTAAGGTGCGGCACGCTAGTTCCCGCCACCCCTTCCCTAAGCGAGGAGCCACCGAATTGCATCGAGGGGGTCCGCGAAGGTCCGAACATCCCCGTTCGCGATGTCCCGTACCGACTCTGCTTCGCCCTGCTGCCAGGTTCGGGTCCAGAAATACCGTTGCGAGACCGGAATGGAGAGCGGGATTCGCCGACCGCCAACCTCCATCCTAAGACTAGCAGCGGTCGAATCGGAGTGCACCTTCATGGATGATGCGCTCTCGACGTATGATTCGGGGCGGATTCTCAAGACGTCCATGTCTGCCTCACCCAGAGGGGTCGAACTGACTGCGTTTATCGTGCTTCGCCAAGTTTAGCTGCAGCAACTCAATGAGCCGGCGCATACTCTCAGGTGTGACTGCCATGCGGCACAAAGTCTCTACCGGCACAAAGGACAAGTCAGACAGTTGCCTGTGCTGCTGCTCCGGCGTTCCAACGACCAGCGGGGGTTTCGCCATTCCGAATGATATAACGAACATACCATCGGCGAGCGCCTGGCTGACGAACTGGTTCGCAGCGACAATTTGAGCCTCGTCGAAGCCGACCCAAGATAACTTAAGCTCGATTTCCCTTTCCTTCGGGACTTCGGTACCTGGCGACTCTTCGTCGGTCATCTAGTCCACAGCTCCGGTCGGGCTGAAACGCCGCGAACAGCTTACCGGGCCCCAAAGATACCCGCAAGCGAGGGAGAGGGTGCTTCTTCACTCCCGCCGCAATATGTGCTCCACGGCTGTTCGGAGGGTATCGGGTATCAGGTGGCTATACACGTCACTTGTCACCGATCAGGTCTTCTATGTGCTGCACCGCATGACGGAACGTGTCTGGCACGAGATGGGCGTAAGTATCCTCGACCACCTTAGTCGTGTCTCCCAGAAGGCTGGCAATCACGTTCAGGGGCCGACCGCCCTGGGCCAGCCAGCTCGCGTAGGTGTGCCTTCCTGAGTGCAGCGTGAGCCCGTCCCCCTCGCGGCCGTACTTGATACCGGCGTCCTCGAATGCTTCCCGCTCGCATCGCCACATCTGAGGCTTCTCGGTTCGCTGGATCTCCTCGACCCTTTCACGGCAAAGAGGGCAGTTCATCATGCCACCACCTCTTCCACCCCGAACCTGCGGCCTACCTTCCCGCGTTGTCCAGGGTGCTCTGGCTCCGCCCCCGCTTTCCTTGCAGGCCCTCTGAGCGGCCCGCATCTTTCCCCTGCCTTCACAGTTGGGCGCAGTTCCGTTGATTCCCCTTTAGTAACGGGACGTATGGCCAGCTCGTCTGATAATCCTCTGAAACGTCTCGTCGCTGAGATCCACCGCCGTAGCCGATTGCTCCCAATAGTCCTTTCGGTTGTCACCGGCATATCCTGCACCCATCAGACTGAGGTCTCTCCGGCGACCGGCGTCCCCGATCTACTGGCCGAAAGCGAGCGGCTAAACGCCTGGTTTGATCAGGAGTTCGAGAGGAGCCTCGATTTCGAACCTGAGCAGCGCACCCAGATGGGCGACAAGAAGGATTACGACAGGTGGAGCGACGTCTCTGAAGAGGCTGCTGACGAGCGCTTGGAATGGCGCCGGCAGAGCGTGGCCACCATGCAGGCAGAATTTGACTACGCCCTGCTGACCGAGGAAGCGAAAACTTCCTACGACTTGTGGGCCTACCTCCTGGACAGTGCCGAGCGTAGCGACCCGTTTCGGCGTTACCGCTATCCGATCGGCCGCGGTGGCGCACAGTCGATACTGCCATACTACATGATCAACCTTCACCGTGTCGACACGGTCGAAGACATGCACGCCTACAACCCGCGTCTTCGTGGTGACCTGCCCCCAAGAGCGGTACCACATCCTATGTTAGTCCCAGCAGCTGTGGAGGGCCGTGAAGGACGGGCATCCTGGAGGCGTTAAGAGGCTCACTCCGGCACCACCTGCCTCAACTCCTCGAAGAAGGTTTCTGGGGCGAGGTCGATCGCGTTGGAGCTTGAACGCTCCAACCCTCAACCCGACTCAGCGATCCAACGGTCGACCCGTGCTTCCAGGACGGGAAGCGGAAGGGGTCCACCGCCTAGGACCGTGTCGTGAAACCGTCGTATGTCGAAGCCTGCTCCCAAACTCTCTCGTGCTCGCTCCCGTAGCTCTAGGAATTTCAGCATGCCGATCTTGTAGGCTACCGCCTGGCCCGGCCTGCTTAGATAGCGTTGAACCTCTGAGCGCACGGACCCTTCCGCCTGGGGCGAGTTGTCCAGGAAGTATTCTATGGCCTCCTCTTCGGTCCACCGCTCAGCGTGCAGGCCAGTGTCCACCACTAGCCGAATAGCTCTCCACATTTCAGAGGCGAGGCGGCCGAAATCCGAATATGGATCCCGATAGAATCCCATCTCTTTGCCCAACGCTTCGGCATACAGGCCCCACCCCTCGGTAAAAGCGGTGTAACCGGATTGGGAACGGAAGCGTGGAATGTCCTCTAACTCCTGCCCTACCGATGTTTGCAGATGATGTCCAGGGACGCCCTCGTGATAGGCGATGCTTTCGAGCTGGTACCGGGGCATCGATCTCATGTCCGATGGGTGCGCGTAGAACACCGCTGGGCGAGAACCGTCGAGTGCAGCGGGCATGTACGTCTGAGCAGCACCGTCATGTTCCCGAAACGCCTCCACTCGTCGCACCACAAGGTCGGCCTTCGGCAGGATGCCGAAATAGTCGGGCAGTGCGGCGGTCATCTGGTCTAGGTACTCCTCGGCGAGATCGAGATAACGCTCTCTGCCTTCATCGGTATCGGGAAAGTAGAACTGCTGGTCTTCGCGCATGAAGGCAAAGAATTCCTGTAGTGTTCCCTGGAAGCCCACGCTTTCCTTCAGGGTTTCCATCTCCCCACGTATCCGATCTACCTCAGCCAACCCGATGCCGTGGACTTGTTCAGAACTCAGATCGAGCGTCGTCATCAGGAGCAGACGGTAGTCGTAGTAGTTCTCGCCATTGGGCAAAGCCCAGGCGCCGCTGGGCTGCGCGGCGGCGTTCTCTATGTCCTGCTCCAACCAAGCTCGTACTTCGCCATAGGCGGGCGCGATCTGTTCAAGCATCGCTTGGCGGGCGTCAGCCAGGAGCCGCTCGCCCTCGCCGTTATCGATGAGTCCGCCCTCGATCAGAGTCGTGACCTTTTCGGTGGCGTCTTCCCACAGTGCGGAGCTACCCGACTGAGTGAACGGCTCCCCGCTCAGTACGCGATTGATTTCGTCGATGGCAAATTCGTAGTCGAAGCGAGGCCCTCGGATGCCGTCCGCCGCCGCCGTCTGAGCGAGTTCCATGGATTGCCGCATTACTCGGCCAATCTGTCTCAGACGTGAGTTGTAGGCGCCCATGTCTTCGAGGGTGTCCACACGGTGAAGGCTGATCATGGTGCTCGGCAGGGATGACTGAAAGCCACCACGGCCAATCGGATAGTTGTAACGCCGAAACGGGTCACCAAGCTCGGCAGTATCCAGGAGATACTCCCACAGGTCGTAGGACGTCTTCGCCTCCTCGGTGAGCAGGTCGTAATCGAATTCAGTCTGCATGGCAACCACGCTCTCGCGACGCCACTCCAGCTGATCGCTAAAGGCTGCTTCGGACAGGTCGCCTAGTCTGTCGTAATCCTTACTTGTCGCCCAGGCTCGTGCGCCACACCGGACTGAAATCAAGAAACCTGTCGAACTCTTGATCAAACCAGGAATTCAACCGTTCGCTCTCGCTCAGCGGATCCACGTCAGCGATTGCCTGAGGGACCTGGATCTGGTGCGTACAGGATACGATCGCGTCAGGACACCCAAGGGTCGCTCCTGAGGTTTTGTGATGACACCCATCCTACCAGACCCCGGGTCTCACGCTCGACTCGTTTGAGGGCGGCGTTCAGCCGGGTGATAGGATCGGTCATGGAAGCGCACACGTTAGCCGATACACGTTTAAGCGCCTTGTGAGTCGCCAAAGGTGATGGGTGCCTGGATCCAAACCGCCACCGGCCGTTCATCCAAGAGGGCCGGGCAGAACTCGAACACAGGAGCGACACGAAGGGCCGCCTGGTCTAGCTGTTCGTAACCAGATGTCTCCGAGATGAGGACATCGTCTACTATTCCAACCTCGGAGATGTAGAAGTCGAGCATTACCGTCCCTCCTACTCCCGTATCGCGAAACACCGAGTGGACCTCCATTACAAGGGCCTGCTGAGCCTCGGCACGATTTCGCACTACAGGGGCCGAGTGGTAGGGTGTAAAAGTCGGCCGCTGCGGGCTGGGATCCGAGGCTGGGGCCCCGTCAGGCTCCGGGGCTTCACACGGAGCTGCGGGATCCTGAGTCGCCGACCGCAACTCCGTCAGTGCTGTCCGGAGGGCGTCCTCAGGCTCCTGAACGGGCTCATCCGACTGTTCCTCGATTGAGTCGTCCGGCTGGAACTCTGCGATCGGGATCTCTGCCGGTAAAGTCTCTTCAGTCTGAGGCTCCAGATCGGGCTGCGGAGGAGCCGCTTCACAGGCGGCCACCAGTAGTCCAATGGTCAGGACGGCCGCTCCTACTCCTGGGACTCCGGACCGTTCATTCAGATGCTTCCTCACCGTGGGCCTCCTCTCAAGTGGGGATGCGCGGGGGTTTCACGCTCAATGCGGTAGCGGCCCTCTAGGGCAGCGTTCAGGCGGGTGATGGGGTCGGTCATCGCGCCCCCCTAGACCCTCCAAGCGCCGTAACCGCGAATCGCTCGGCCTCGTCACGCAACTCATTTACAGACTCCTCGCTACCTCCAGCCTGTGCGACGGCATCAGCGAGCTGGAGGTAGAGAAAATAGAACTGCCACGGGATGTTGGTGGATGCTCCGTCGGCCCAGACCTCCCGATCTTTCAATCCCCGATAGGAGTACACCTCACGGGCCAGCCTGAGTGATCGCTCAAGGTCTATCCATTCTCCCCCAAGCTCTGCCGAGACCTGAATCACCCCGGGCTCCGGTTGAGGCTCAACCACCCGTAGCTTCTTGGCCAAGCCCTGCTTAACGGACCATCGGTCTAGCCCGAGATCCTGCGCGAGCGCCGTGGTACCGGCGAAGTGGATGGGCCTTTCATTGATCGAATCCTGGATAATCGCGAGCGCGATCTGACTGCCCCGGCTGAATTGAAACCCGGCTGGATACTCCAGGGCAATCGGTCCGAGGCCCACTGTGTAGGGCTCTCGGAGGGATACGAACCCGGCGCTGTCCAGCTCCGCGTCCGACAGCGTCGTGATTGCTTGGGCTGGCGAACCCGGCGGTTCGTAAAGGCCCAATTCTTCTCGGTCCGTGAAAGGCCGCTGCCTCTCTGGAGACGTGCGGTCTCGAAGCTGTCGCGGATACCATTGGGTGCTTAGGTACTCACCAACGATGACGGTGACATCCTGCCTCAGGCCTTCAACCTCCTGGAGATACCAGAGGGGGAAGGTGTCGTTGTCGCCGTTTGTGAAGAGGATACCGTAAGGCTCAACGCTCTGCAGCAGGTCGTAAGCCCAGTCTCGTGCCGAGTAGTCATCTGTGCGAGACGCCCACGTCCAGTTGAGCGCCAGCGGGATGAAGGCAACCGCCATGAGCGGAGACGCGAACGTGAGGTTCCGTGAGCTCAACCCGCCACCAGCCAACCAGCGCCAGGCTGCAACCAAGCCCATGCCCGCCAGAAATCCCCAGAGATGAAACGATGCGATGAAGAAGTAGTCCCTCTCACGGACCTCACGCATCGTGGGGTCAGCCGTCTCTGGTCCAAGGGAGTACCCATACCGGAAGTTCAAGTACAGGACCAGCCCGAGCGAGAGCGTCAGGGCCAGAATCCCCAGGTATGCGGCGTGCCCCGAGCGGGACCTACGCGACACCACCAGTCCCCAGAACCCGAGTCCTAGGATCACTAGGGAAACCGGCATCCTTTGGTTCCCAGGTAGATCCGAGGCGGCCAACCCACGTGCCCACTGCCAGTCGAAGTACTGGAAATAGTTGAGAAACTGGTGCGCCAGTAGTCCAGCCCCTCTCGGTTGCGGATCCAGTGGAGGGGAGGTCGGATCTTCGAAGACAGATCGATGGCCGTATTGCTCACGGGTCAGATTTGCAGCCAACGCCGGACAACCCGCTCGGCCAAGAGTGTAGATCGCGGCGGCGGCTCCGGTAATCGACTCACAACTTGGCTCACCCTCGTTGATCGCTAGTCGTTGGGCCGACCGCATGGGAAGGAAGAAGTTGAAGGACAGCCCAATCGCGACCGCTGCGAGACCGTGGACAAGGAGGAGTCGATTAATGAGGACCGACGGCTTCTCTATCAGGACAAGGGCGAGAAGAGCCGGTGCAGGGAGAAGCGACATCAGGTGGCTCGTCGAGCCCAGCGCCATGACATACACGGCCATGACTAGGAGCCAGCCACTGCCGGGTCTGTCCTTTCGGTCAACCCAGACCATCGCCAGCCATGAAACTGATGCGATGGCAAGCAGGCTCACCGAGTAGACCTTCTCGGTCAGATTCGACTGGTTCCAGACCGTGAACGCGGTCGCGGCCAGGATAGCCCCGGCCCAAGCACCGGCGAGCGGCAATAGTCGAGAGACCCTCTCTGCACCTCCACCTCCTTTTTGGCTCTCCGACGCCGAATGAACCCACCCAGTGAGCACCCGATGAGCCACCAGAAAAAGAAACCCGGTCGCCAATGCGGACGTGACCGCCGTAAACAGGTTCATCCGCACTGCGACCGAGAGCCCAGATGGAGATAAGAGGATGCTCCACAGCTTCCCGAGCAGGACGAACAGCGGGCTTCCGGGGGGATGCGGAATCCCCAGCGTGGCGGCGGCGGCGATGTACTCTCCGGAGTCCCAGAACCATGCCGTGGGGGCGAGGGTCACAACGTAGAGGAGGAGTGCCGAGGCGGACGCCGCGGCAGCGTGCCCGTATGGAGGACGACTGGGGGTCATATCACTCTCGGTCGGGTCGGCCCTGGCTCATCGAGGTCCCGCAAAAAAGGGGGCAATCGGCTTGGAGCCTGAACATTTTGACCTTCAGCCCGACTCCGCTATCCAACGGTCGACCCGCGCTTCAACCGTTCGCTTTCGGTCCGGGGACCCGCGCCGGTGTTCGCCCGAGAGACCCCGGTCTGGTGGGTGCAGGATACGAGCGTGATAAGCGGAAGAATCAAGAGGGCACGCATGGCTCGTTTCCTGAGGTTGAAGCCGACTTCGACACTATCCCTCCCTACGACAAGAGCCCTAGCAGCCTGTGGAAAAATTCTCATCGGCGGCATCTATGGGAGTGATATAGATTTGGGGGTTACCGGGGTCTTTGCCATGGAGGGCGGGGATGGCGCTAGGCAAGCGGGGCAAGGGGCGGCAGCAGGAGTTGTTCGTGGCGGCGAGCGAGATTCGGGCGTTGGGCAACCCATTCTACCGTGCACTGAACAGGCTGCTTGAGGAGCAGGGTTTCGACGAGTTCGCGGAGGAGACGTGCCGCGAGTTCTATTCGCAGAAGCGGGGTCGGCCGGGCATCCCGCCCGGGGTGTATTTTCGGATGCTGCTGGTGGGGTATCTGGAAGGGAATCGGGTCGGAGCGGGGGATTGCGTGGCGGTGTGGGGACTCGATTTCACTGCGTGAGTTCCTGGGATACGGGCTGGAGAGGAACCCGCCGGAGCATTCGGGGCTGTCGAAGACGAGGAAGCGGCTGAGCGTGGAAGCGCACGCGGCGGTGTTCAGCCGGGTGCTGGAGGTGCTGCGGGGGTCGGGTCTGTTGAGCGGCAAGACGCTGGGCGTGGACGCGACGACGCTGGAGGCGAACGCGGTGATGCGCTCGATCGTGCGGCGCGACGACGGAACCGGCTACGAGGAGTGGCTGGAGGAGGTGGCGCGGGCGTCGGGGATCGAGACGCCGACGCGGCAAGATCTCGCGAAGCTGGACCGGAAGCGACCGAAGAAGGGCTCGAACAAGGAGTGGGTGCATCCGCACGACCCGGAGGCGCGGGTCACGAAGATGAAGGACGGCAGGACCGGCCTGGCGCACAAGTTCGAGCAGGCGGTCGACATGGAGACCGGGGCGGTGGTCGCGGTGACGGTTCAGACGATGGATGGGGGAGACACGGCCTCGCTGCCCAGAACGCTGGACGAGGCGCAGCGGCAGCTGGCGGAGATGGAGGTGGAGCCCAGGGAAGTGGTGGCCGACAAGGGCTACCACTCGAACCAGACGATGACGGGCGTGGGGGACCGCGGGCTGCGGAGCTACGTGAGCGAGCCCAACCGTGGCCGCCGGAAGTGGAAGCGGAACCGGGACGCGCAGAAGCCGACCTACGCCAACCGCCGGCGGATCCGCGGCGACCGGGGAAAGCGGCTACTGCGCCAGCGCGGGGAGAAGGTGGAGCGGGGATTCGCGCACATGCTCCTGACCGGAGGACTGCGCCGCGTCCACGTTCGCGGGCAGGAGGAGATTCGAAAACGGATCCTGATTCAGGCCGCCGCCTTCAACCTCGGGCTTCTCATGCGTAAGCGTTTCGGCTTCGGCACCCCGCGAGGCCTGCAGGGCCTCGCCGCGGCGCAAGCCGCACTCGCATGCCACATAAGCACCGCCGTCTTGCACACTCTTCACCACTATTGCAGCTATCTTGGCCTTTGGCGCCCCATTGTCGGGTCTCTAAGCCAAGAGATCGGCCCTTGGCACAAGTTCAGCCCCGACTCGGTGCTGACACCCCTCATACACCCGGCGGGCCTGGAAACCCCTTTCTTCCACGGCCTGCTAGGTCCATCCAAGCTGCTGGAGGCTGATCGCGTCGTTCCAGATCTTGGTCATGTGCTGAATCCGATCACCGTCGAAATCCATGACCTAGACGTAGTCGGTCTCCACACTGTTCCCGGTTGGTGGTACCGGTCCGCCTTCACCGGTGTGCGTTCCGCGGAAAATGGAGAACGCCATCACATTGTGCCGATCCTCATCCACCGCGAACGAACGCAACTCATATCGGCCATCCGGCACTGGGGTGAGGAGCCCCTTCGTCCACTCTGTGTATGACTCAAGCGTGTTCACGTCGGCCAGGGCACCTGCCTGAGCGGAGAAGCCCGCGTCCGGGTGGCAGAACTCCTTGCACACATACCAGCCTTTTCCAGTCTCGCACGCATCGAAGAACTGCGCCGCACTTTCCTTGATGGAACTCATCGGGGCCTCCGTCGCTGTCGTCGCTTTCGATTCGTCCTTCGGCCCAACGGCTCGGCGCTTCTGCTGCCAGAGCACGATGCCGACCCGAGGTGTGAGGTGCAAGCCGAACGGTCGAGGAGATCCAGCGAACCGAGAAGCCGCAGATGTGGCGATGCGAGACATGCGCGGCTGTGATGGTGTTGGCGTCGGGGCCCCTGCGGCTCCGCGCCTGGTTACCTTTCGGCTTGACGGCATTCAGGCTGATCGCCTGATCCGCGAATCGGGATGCGTACCACCGCATTGAGGGAGGAGTGATGGCCCGGCTTCGTCGCTGGCACCCCGGCAAGATCGTACTCGTTTGGGCCGTAGTGTTCGGATCCTGGTTCGTCGTGCCCTCCATCTACTGGTATATCCTGACTCTAGCAGCATTGGTCCTTACCTGGAGCTGGTTTTCCGCGCGCGAGAAGAGCGCCCGGCGCAAGGATACTACGGCCTAATTCCTCGAGGGCGTCCGCCGGAAAGGTCAGCGCACCCTTTCGTCGTAGCCTAGGTAAACGACGGTCCCGGCGTTCACTCGATAATTGAAGAGGACGTTGAAGTCGAAGGTCTCATCTTGGGAGTTGAACTCGGTGATGTTGCGCATCCCCAGTCGGTCTGTGAACCGAGAGAGAGGGCCGACACGCCCCGAGCGTAGGCCGTGATCGGATCAGTAGACCGGCTTCGGTCCGAAAAACTCTTCCGCGTCATCGTCGGTGTTGCCGAGGGCCATCGCTCCTTCGACCCGCGGGGCATTGGCGGGCGTCAACCCGAATTCGCCAAGGGTTTTTCGATATTCGCTCGCTGCCATTCGGGCGCTCGAGAAGTGCTCTCGCCCGTATAGTGTCACAACCGCTGCGTGCAACTCGCAGAGGATCTCTAACAGCCCTTGGTGGACCGACTTCGCGACACCGCAGCGAACAAGCTCAGGAACCAGTCGAGCCCACTCAGCCCGCTCGAGGCCATCTGTAGGCCACCGATCAGGGGGTGCCAGCGATTCCCCGTCGGAAAACGCGGGGCCATTGATGATCCTCCGCTTGCCAGGGTTGCCGGCCACCCTCTTGATCTCACTCGAAGTCGGTTTTCGGCCTCTCATCTACCCCCCCCTGATTTTTTTTCGCGGCCATGTGTACTCATCCGCGGAGCGGTCGGAGACCAAAACTTTTCTAAAGATTCCGGCTCCCTCTCCCCCACCCCCTCCACCTGGGGGGGGTGTCACACCCGTCACACCCACTCCCGTATTGTTTCCATACACGCGCGCGCGAGGGGTTAATATGGAAACCCCCGTGACGGGTGTGACAATGGCGTGGTTAAACCAGATTCATCGAACGGCGTTTCCTCGATTTCTTCGTCCCCGAGACCGATTCCGATCCAGAATCTTCGGCGTTTACGTTCTCCGTCTTCGTCCACACGACGTTGCTTGTTTCTCGCCCCGTTCTCCTTCAACCACTCCACCAGGTCCCGCCGTGGCGGATCGATACCCTCTGATTGAGCCCAATCCGTGAGCATGTCTTGAAGCCGACCTGACTGGATCTTGAGCCCCGGTCCGAAATTGAGGTTGTTGTCGGAGGCGAACCGCGAGAACGTGTCTTCCGACTTCCGATAGGCGAGCGTTTCACGGATCACCGCCTCGGGTTCGAGCAGACCGTCCCTCTGCCATTCGAGACAGCCGTCCACGAGCCAGCAGAGGATTCCAGGAGCTTCGGATTTCAGAGTCTCATCTAGATCCTTCATTACGGCGAAGACCGATAAGGAGGGCAACTACCAGATCAGCTACGAGGCCGTCCGCAACTACCATCACGATCGACACGCCCCTAGTCACTACTACGCCCAGGTTGCCTCAGTCTTCGATGTTCGACTCGAATGGCTGCTCGGGCTGGGGGGAGGGATGACAAGACGGGAGGAGCTCGTGACCCCACCAGCCACGGAACCCCTAACCGTCGCTGAGGTCAAGAAGTACCTCGGCCTCGAAGCCGAAGGTGAGAAAGGAGCCGACTGATGCCCAAGAAACCGGAGAAGAAACGCTGGTCGAAGATCGTTCACCCTGACGGAGGGCGGCGAATCCGCATCTATGAACAGGCGGAATCGGCGATAATCCACCACTCGGTCATGGTGAACGGTCGAAAGGTCCGGAGATCACTTGGGACTGGCGACCGCAAGGAGGCCGTGTCGCGCGCTGAAGCCATTGCGATTGGGCTCGCCGCGAGTGATGGGAGCCTGACGCCGAGGGCCAACGTCACGTTTGGCCAGGTCCGGCGGGCCTACTTGGCCAACAGGGGGCCGCTCCTCTCCCCTGCCCGCCTCGGTTTCATGGAAAAGGCTCTAGGGCTATTCTCGGCCTTCCTCGAGCCCGATAGGCGCCCGTTCCCTCTTGATGACTTCGGCCAGCACCACGCGGACGCCTACTTGGCGGCGCGACGCTCGGGGAGGGTCCGACCGGGCGATCGGAGAGCAGCCTCAGGTCCGAGAGACGGTACGCTCCGAAACGAGCTTCAGGCGCTTAGTACGGCCTGCAACTGGGCGGTCGGATACAAGGTCAACGGCGCCCGACTTCTCACTCATAACCCGGTACGGGACGTCACCATGCCCCGCGAGAAGAACGAGAAGCGTCCCGTGGAGAGTCCGGGTCGCTTCGACAAACTCCTCCGGGTCTCGGACCAAGTGGACGAACGCGGCCAATTCAGGGCAATGCTCGTGCTTGCCTGGCACACCGGTCGGCGGGTCAACGCGATTTGCCACCTTCGTGCTTCCGATGTGCTCTTGGGACGGGACCGGGTGAGCACGGCCCTGGCAGCCTCCGGGGAAAACGAGAGCTGGGCCTCGGAGTGGCCGAACGCGATTCGCTGGCGAGCAGAGCATGACAAATCGGGTTTCGAGAACATCAGCCCGATCGGGCCGACGGTAGTCCGTGAGTTAGAGGCGTACCTGCGGCGCAGTCCCCGCCTCGGAGACGCTTGGCTCTTCGCGATGGCGACAGATCCCGAGCGGCCGCAGACGAACCTCGGAGCCAGCTGCCACCTCAGACACGCCGAGAAGCTCGCCGGTCTCTCCCAGATCGAGCGAGGCGGCTGGCACGCGTTCCGGCGAGCATGGGCGACGGCACGCAAGGCACTCCCCGTCCAGGACGTCATGGCAGCCGGCGGGTGGCGCGATGTGCAGGCGTTACAGAAGGCGTACCAAGGTGCAGATCCAGTAACGACTCGGCAGGTGGTGGAGTTTGGCGAGAGGACCGGCTAAGACACAGTTGGGACACAGCCCACAGCTAATAGCTTGTGGGCATTTAGTTTACGGGTGTGCTCACACGTTGACTAGGGACTGTATGATCGTGCCAAAGGCCGCACCGATGACGATCCCGACGGCCATGTCCAAGACGTTCCCCCGTAGGGCAAACTCACGGAACTCCTTCAGCATAGCGTACCTCCAACGCGCGGCGATATAGGCATGCCACTCTAATCACCTCGCGCCGGAGACGCCACCGGCCAGAGCCGTCCCGAACCCACCTGAGGCCTACGTTGCGGCCCAAGAAAAGCCGCGCCCTGGAGTCTACTCCTACCAGCCCGGCACGAAATTCACGCCCCAATGGCCGCTGTTCTGAGGCCTCTGGAAAGGAACGGCATAGTAAAACTCCAGGACCAGCGCGCCGAAGAGGTTCACTCTCGCGCTTAGACCCGTGCTGAAGACGGGGACCCGTCCGGTCGAATTACGGTCCCAGACGAGCGAAGCCCCGTCACCCGCATTCCATGCGACGCCGGCGTCAACGAACGCGACGAGGTCGGTGGGGAGGTATGGGAACGATATCAGCCCCAAGCGCTCGGTCCCGAGCACGGGCACTCGGAGCTCGAGGTTGACGACGCCGATGCGCTGTCCGAGAAGTCGATCGAATTCCGCGCAGCTGCCCGTCTCGGTCGGTGTGCATTCGCCGACATCGAACGAACCCGTCGAATATCCGCGCATCAGGTACTCATTACCGACGAAGAGGTCGCCGAGAATAAACTCGTTCGAGGCTGGGACTCCGTAACGGCCGTAGTGCATACCTCGCACCGCGAAGGTGAGCTCCTGAAGCGGCGAGTAGTATCGTCGAATGTCGGCCAGCACCGACTGGAAGTTCTGGGTGCCAATCGTCTGGCCCACCTCTAGACGGGTCCTCCACCCGCGGATCGGTCCGGTGAATCCGGAGAAGCTGTTGTCCTCCACGAACGCGAGACTCACCTCGGCCAGGTTGAGCGGATCGAAACTGTTCCCCGGCCTCTGCTGGAAATCGATGATTTGCCCGAAGTTATCGAACGAATAGGTCTCGATCTCCGTATCGGAGCCGTATCGAGTGAAGCCGACTCCGAGCTCAGCCCGTCGGATCGCGGAGAACGGGTACGAGAGCTGCGTTTCGGCCTGAGTGATAAAGATGCGTTGGTCATGCAGCTCGTAGGCGTAGGCGCCGCCGTCGGGGGGAGTAACCAAGGCCTGAAAAAGATACCGATACGGGATATGGGAGACTCCGCCACCCCAATTCCAACGCCGGCCCAGGTTCTGATAGAAGACCTGACCCCCAATGTCCTTCAACTCACCTTGTGCTTGGACCGCAGTGTAGAGGTTCCGATCCCCTAGAAGGTCCGAGAAAAGTACAGATACGGAGCCGCCGACGTAGGTGCCGAAGTAATCGTTACCTACTCCTACCGCAGGCTGTCCCAAGGCAACCAGGTGGAGGCCCCCAGAGAAGGGCTCCGCGTCGGCCGCGGAGTAGGTACCGGGCGACACGAGTCCGACCCCCGAGTTGACCAGTAGCGGCGCCACTCGATCGGTCCCCGCGGCAGGTGCCGCCGCGAGTCGAGATCCCGACTCCTGGACGACATCGTAGGAGGTGAGGGGAGACCCCTCGGATTCGACTGCCGTCAGCGCATATACGTGGTACTCCGCGTTGTCGAACACAGAGAAGGCCACGGTGCCTGTCTCACGGGCCACGCTCATCGCGGGTGTCGACTTGGTGATGCCACTTACACCCGTGACGATCCGGGTGACCTGCCAGACCTGACCGTCGTTCAGGCTGACCCGGTAGATGTCCTGAAATCCGTCCCGATCCCCGAGGAAGTAGAGGCCCTCGCCATCGGGTGTGAATTGGGGGTTCCAGTGGTCCGTCTCGCCCAAAGGCGTGACCCGGTCGGCCTCTCCAGTTGACAGGTCGAGGAGGGCGATGGCCATGGGTCCATAGGTCAACTGATCCAGGTCCGTCGCAGGCCCCTGGTCAGTCACAAAGGCAAGCTGCTGTCCATCCGGTGAGAAGGTGGGATGGAGCTGCGCGTACCGGTCGTTCGTGATCCTGGTAGGTTCTCCCCCGTCGATATCGACGATGAACAGGTCGGTCACGCCACCCGACTGGCCGGAAAACACGATCTGCGTCCCGTCCGGGGAAAACGACGGAGTCCGGATCTCCCCGATCGCGGTCGGAACCTCGATCACTCGGTCGCGAGCGCCGTTCTCTGCGTTGTACAGCTGGATTCGGTTTCGACCTTCTGAATAGACGACCACGGCGATCGCCGAACCGTCTGGGGTCCAAGCCCCGGAAGAATCGAGGAATCGAAGGGCGTCGAAATGGGCATCTCGCGTCGAGCTGGTGATGGAACGAAGAACCTCACCGGTCCGGGCATCAGCCAGGTATAGCTCGATCGTAAAGAGGTCCTGCTCGGAAAGGTAGGCCACATAGCGGCCGTCCGGACTCAGCGAAGGAGCGAGATTCTGCCCTCCGGCACCGGTCGCCGGCGAAAGGAGAAGCGTCCCGGCCTCTTCGGGCGGGGTCCGTCCCTCCATGAGGGGAGAGTACCGCGCCTCCATTTCCTGCCTCCACTCCGCGGCCAGAGTGTCCGGCGATATACCGAGCACTCCGGTGACGGCTGGGGGCCAGCCTGACCGTGCCGCCACCCGCATCATCGAGGTGACGGCGGGGTCCCCGTATCTCCCTGCCACGTACGCCCAGAAGGCATGCCCGAAGCGATAGGGGAAATACCGCCGCGGATTCTGGCTCAGATCCTGGAGCGTGGGGAACTCACCATGAAGGAGTGCATCCCGAATCCACATCGAGGTGAGCGAATGCACCTGCCCGATCGAGATGTACTCAGCCATCCCCTCGATGAACCACAAGGGGACCTGCATGAGGCCTCGAAGGCCCGCCCCCTGCTGACCGCTGGCGATGTCGAACTGAAAGGAGTGAACGATCTCATGCCCAATGACGTGGTCGGTGTCTGCGTAGGAGCTCCCCAGGGGCAAGATGATCCGATCCTGCATCCCCTCCGTCACACCGCCAGTCCCCTCCCCGACTCGACCAGAGAGGATGTTCGTCTGCTGGAAGTCGGGGTGATCGGCGTAGAGGATCAGCGGTCGCGCCTCTCGGATCTCGTGCTGAAAGATCCGAGCAACTCGCTCGTACCAGCGCTCAGCCATCCGAGCCCCGTCCTCGACGGGGACGGCCGCCTCTGGATAGAAGTGAACGTTGTAGTGCGGCGTCGGGAGGACGTGGAAGTCCAGAGTCTCGTACTGGACCTTATTCCTGCCGAAGTATTGCGCCGTCGCGGGCAAGGGCAGGGCAAACGTAACGACGAGCAATAGTACTGGGGTGCGGACGGAAGAATGGATCACAGGGCCTCCAGGACGCTCGATGTGGCAATCAACTCATTCTGCGGGAAGGATCCCGCTTCCGGGTGACCCCCGGGTTCTCTCTGATGGTTGAACACCGGCGATCGTTAAATGGTTCGATTCATCGTTTCCTTTCACTCGTTGTCCTCTCACGGATCGACCTTGACATGCCCCGAAGGAGCCCGATCGACATATTGAGGTATTAGGAGTCGCGCACCGATGTGGCAACCGCAGGATGAGTCCCGATGATCGACACTCCAATCGCTGGAAAGGTGTTCATCGTAGGAGCCGGCCCCGGGGATCCCGAACTGATCACCGTCCGCGGCGCCCACCTCTTGGAGCACGCCGATGTCGTGCTTTATGACAGGCTGGTTCGTCCCAAGCTCCTCGAGCTGACCCAACCGGATACAATCCGGATCTTCGTCGGGAAGCGGTGCGGGAAGGCATTGATCACTCAGGCCCAGATCAATGAGACGCTGGTGCGGTACGCGCAGGCCGGGAAAGACGTGGTCCGTCTCAAGGGCGGGGATCCGTTCGTGTTCGGGAGGGGGGGAGAGGAGTGCCTTGAGCTCGCCAAGGCCGGTGTCGTGTTCGAGGTTGTTCCTGGGGTCTCCAGCGCCACTTCGGTTCCGGCGTATGCGGGGATCCCCGTCACTCACCGGAATATCTCTACGGCGTTCACCGTCATCAGCGGGCATCTACACGGCGAAAGCCACCCATACGACTGGGAGGCCCTCGCGGCTTCACCCACGCTTGTTATTCTGATGGGCTTGAGAAACCTCCCCGAGATCGCGCGCCGATTGATCGAGGCCGGCAAGGAGCCCGAGACCCCCGTCGCGGTGATTCAGTCGGGAACAGCCAAGGATCAGGAAACCGTCATTGGACGACTGGCGACGATCGGAGATGTGGCCGGCGAGATGGAGCCGCCTGCCGTCATCGTCGTCGGGCAGGTTGCAGCCTATCATGAGCAACTCGCCTGGTTCCGATCCGAGCGCGCAGCTGTAGGATCTGCGGGGGCGGCGGGATGAGCGTCCCACCCCGGTCGGGGTCGATGGGTCCGGCGCCGACTCCGCGAACTGTGGGCGGAGTTCTGTCGATCGTTGGGCTTTACGTCTCACCCGGACACAACTTCTTCGGACATCACGGGAAGCCTCCGGGCGCGCACCCCCTCCTCAGCCTGGATACGGCTGTGTGCCGCGCCGGCCGTGGGATCGAGGGGGACCGCTTCTTCGATCACGAGGCGGACTATCGGGGTCAGATCACCTTCTTCTCGGCGGAAGTCTATCAGGACCTCTGTCGTGCGTTGTACGTCTGGGACAAGCATCCAGGAGTGTTTCGGCGGAACGTGATCACGGCGGGGGATGATCTGAATTCGTACGTCCGACGCGACTTCGAGATTCAAGGCGTTCGCTTTCGGGGTGTGGTAGAGTGCTCCCCGTGCCACTGGATGGACACCGCGTTTGGACCCGGGTCCGAGGCGCAACTAAGAGGCAGGGGTGGCCTTCGCGCCCGAATCCTGTCGGACGGAGTGCTCCGGGTCTCCGACCCGTGAACGGGGTGGTGCTGGCGGGTGGGATGTCGACCCGCATGGGCCGGGACAAGGCCCTCCTGCCCTCTGAGGAACCCGGGTTCGAGACGCTCCTAACGCGGCAGGTCGCGCTCCTTCAAGAGCTCGGACTAACGCAGATCCTTATCTCGCTTCGCCGAGACACGACCTGCCCGGATGCCGGACTCATGGTGATCCGGGATGAGACGGAGGGCTTGGGGCCGCTCGGCGGGATCGTGGCCGCGATGCGATTGGCGCCCCATCGGCGCCTCCTCGTCCTTGCAGTTGACCTGGCTCGTGTGGACGCCCCCTTCCTTCGATCGCTCCTCGGCCGGTCGTTCGGCGCAAGTGGGGCCGCACCTCGGGTATCTGGGCGTTGGGAGCCCCTGTGCGCAATCTACCCTCCGAACTCCCTCGCGCTGGCAGAGGAGATGCTGGCGGGCCCGACACGATCCCCCTCCGCGCTCGTCGCGGCGTTGGCGAGTGAAGGAGCCATGACCGCCTACGTCGTCCCCGCTGCGAAGAGAGAGCAACTGAGAAGCTGGAACCGGCCGGAAGATCTCCCCCCCACCATCCGGGCTCGATCCGGGGTGGGCCACTGAACCGGGCCGTCTCAGGCCGTGCTGCACCGTTCCAGCCGCTCACGGGTATAGCTGCTAGCCGCTTCGCGGACCCCGATCCTCGGTGGAGTTCCTCCGATGTTTCGAGTCACCGGTTCCCTTGTAGGACACGTGCCCCTACTCACCGCGGCCGCTCTCGCGACGGTCCTCCCCGTTGCCGGCCAGTCGCAATTCGTACGATCTCAGCAAGCCGACTTTCAGGTGGTTACAGTCGCCGAAGGCCTCGAAGTGCCCTGGTCGATGGCGTGGCTTCCGAACGGCGACATGCTGATCACCGAACGGGCCGGCCGGCTGCGGATCATCCGAAACGGCAAGCTTCAGCCTGACGCGATCCCAGGCGTGCCTACGGTGCACGCTCGGAGCCAGGGGGGACTCCTTGATGTCCTACCGCATCCCGACTTCTCTTCTAACCAGCTGCTCTATCTCAGCTACTCCAAGGCCAATACCGACGGAACCGAGTCGACCACTGCCGTTTCGCGCGCGCGGTTTGACGGCCGCCGTCTGACGGACGTCGAAGAGATCTTTGAGGCACGGGCGTGGGGCGACAGAAACGGACACTACGGGTCGCGCCTCGCCTTCGATGCGGACGGCTATCTCTTCGTCACCGTAGGGGACCGGCAGGCGCCCTCACGAGGTGATCTCGCGGCCCACCCAGCCCAAGACCTCAGGAATCATCGAGGCTCGATGATTCGTTTGAACGATGATGGGACCGTCCCCTTGGACAACCCGTTCGTAGGTGAAGCCGGGGCACTGCCAGAGATCTGGAGCTACGGGCATCGCAGCCCGCAGGGGTTTGCGATCGATCCAGAGACGGGGGACATCTGGCAGGGAGAACACGGTCCGCAAGGCGGGGATGAGCTGAACTTGATCCTTGGCGGCCACAATTATGGATGGCCGGTGATCGGGTACGGTGTGAACTATGGCCCGGGAATTCCGATCCATGAGACACAGCAGCGCGAGGGGATGGAGCAGCCGACGCACTTTTGGGTCCCATCCATTGCCACTTCGGGGCTGATGATCTACCGAGGTGACCGGTTCGCCGATTGGGGTGGGGACCTCTTCACAGGGGGCCTCAGAGGCGAGCAGCTCGTCCGGCTGGAACTGGACGCGCAGGAGGTCGTGGGTGAGGAGACTCTGCTGCGTGGGCTCCGGATCCGGGACGTTCGCCAGGGCCCGGACGGATACGTCTACGTGGCGGTTGAGGACCCCGATGGCGGAGTCTCTCCCATCATTCGGCTCGAGCCTGCGATGGAAGAGTGAGAACCCCCCGGGTACATTCGGGGCCGAAGGCCGAGCCGGTTCGGAAGTCTAGAGGGCTCATCCTGATACTTGCCCTGCTCCTACTGGGAGCGGGGCTCGTTGTTGTGATGGCGCTCACGATGGCGCGAAATCCCGATCGCGGCGGCGGTGTGCTCCCGACGGAGCTGGGCGAGCTACCGGTGTCCACGATTGCGATCCCCGTGGTGTACTCCCCCGAGGACCTCATCGAGAGGCTCGAGCGCGCAGCTCCAATGCGGTTGGGCGGACTCGAAGAGCGTTGGAGCTCACCTACAGACCCGCGGCTTCATTATGCCTTCGATGCCGAGCGGGAGCCCTTCGATGTGGAAGTCCGAGGTAACACGGTGCACCTGTCCACTATCGTACGATACAGCGGTCAGGTCTGGTACGAGACACCGCTCGGCCTCGAACTGACCGCAGCGTGTGGAGTCGCGGATGGGGAGACGGCCTCGGATGCGCCGAGAGCCCTGGTCGCATTCTCCACGCCCATCGAGGTGGACGAGGGTTGGAATCTACGTTCAAGGGTGACCGTCGAGCGTGTCGAACCGCTCACACCGGACGACCGCTGTCGGATGTCCGTCCTCCAGTTTCAGCTGGATGCGACGGAGCCGATCATGGCCGAGGTGCGGAGATGGCTCGACGAGGAAGCCGGCCGATTCGATTCCGCGTTGGCTGCCCTCCCCCTCCGGCCGTTCGTCGAAGGGGCCTGGGCGACGATCCAACAACCAGTTTCCCTGGCCTCTAACACGTGGCTTTCGCTGAGTCCTATCGGGCTGGCATATTGCATCGATTCGCGCCTTGCTTCCCCCCTCGATCCGATTCAGGGGCAACTCCAGATCACCGCTCAGCCGCGAATCATTGTCGGTCGATCGCCGGACATATCGCCCCGACCTCTTCCGCCCCTCGGCTCCGAACTCAAAGGCGTGGACCCCTGGGTCGTGGTCGAAGGCCGCGTCGAGTATGAGGCGTTGTCGGCTTTTGTCTCAGGCACGGTCCGGGGCCGGCGCTTCCAGTTCGCGGACGAGACGATCGAGATCCTCTCCCTGGAGCTCTCGGGATCCGATGACGGTTGGGTCGCTGCAGAACTCGAAGTCTCGGGTGGGCGTGAGGGCCGGGTCCGGCTAGTCGGAACACCAGCGTTCGATGCGAGCGCCGGCCAGATCCGATTCCCCGACCTGGAGGTCTCCGTCGAAACGGACGACCTGCTCGCTCGAGCGACCGCCTGGCTGATGAGCCTAGGACGACCGATATACGCCGATCTGGGAGTCACCGTCCCAATGAGCGAAATGCTGGCCGCAGTTTGGAATCTCCCGAACGGCTTAAGCTACCAGATCTCAGACGAGGTCAACCTCGAGGGCGAGCTAGGCTCTCCGGAGATTACAGGAGTTGCTGCCACTGGTGCAGGGATTATCGTGCGGTCGCGCGTTCGGCCTGGTGCGTTGCTGCGGATTGGGCGGGTCGAATCGGCCCTTTCTCCCCAACTGGGCGCCCGGTAAATTGGGGGACTCCCTGCTGATGACTCTCTCTTGGGGAGCGCGTTCCTTCGGGAGGATGGGGATGGAGGACGAGGGGTCGATCCGGCTTGAAAGGATGTTCTGCCCCGCGAACGACCGGGACGTTCCGATCCTGTTCCGGCATCGAGAAGCGGAGCTCGACGCTGCCGCACAGGCGGGTCCCGGAGAGCCCGTTTCATGCCTCGACTACAGGTTCCGCTGTACGGGATGGCTCTGCCCCCACTTCGCTGTTCCGGAACTACCTACGCAGAATCTTCTGGAACTCGCGATGAAGTCGGAGCGAAACCGGGGCCGTCAGGGGACCCTTGAGCGCCAGTCCGTCCTGGAGCGAGCGGTGACCGAGAACGAGCAGGGAGCCCCGAGCACTCACGACCGCCCCCCCCCGCGACTCTGAACCCACCGATAGCCGACAGCGGCTGCCAGGACGAGAGCCACCCCCAACAGGGTCCGATTCAGATCGCCAACCCATGCGAGAATCGTTTCGATGTTACGTCCGGTCACCGCGCCCGCCCAGGTGAGGAAGCCGTACCAGATCGCCGAGGCGATCACCAACGGGACGGCAACCGGGAGGAAGCGCTGATGCGTCACACCTGCGAAGACCGGTACGACCGCCCGGAACCCCGGTAGGAATCGGGTAAGAAAAATCGCCCACTGACCCCACCGATCATAGAACCTGCTGAGTCGCTCGAGCTGCTGGGGCTGAAGGAGGCGCCGTCCGAGTCCCCTTCCGAAGAAGTCGGGGCCGTATCGGGCTCCCGCCGCGTACACCACCAGCGCGGAGACAACGTTCGCTCCCCACGTTGCAAGAAACACGCTGAGCGGCTCCGCCCTCCCCTGGGCCGCCAGGAACCCGCCGAGCACGACGAAGGTGTCAGCCGGAACCGGAGGCACGATGTTCTCGAGCGCCGCACCCGCCCCGAGGAGGACGTAGATCAAGATGGGCGGTAACCCCGTAAAGAATGAGAGAATCTGGCTCAACGTTTCCGAAGCAGGAGGGGTTGCTGGGTGACCCTAACGCGGTGCTCGTCCGGCCCGGATCCATCGCGCTACCTCTGCCGCGTTCCGGATCTCGGGCCTACCTTCCAGCAGTCGGGCCAGCAGGCCGGTCACGTTCGCTGCGGCAAAGCTGATGCCGTTGAGGTTGCGCTCGCGAGAAACGCCCAACACGAGGACCACAGGATCCGCCAAGAGGGTTCCGCTACGGCGATCCGCTGGCGCTCCCCTGCTGAAAGGGTTGCCCCTCGCTCCCCGACCAGGGTGCCGTCCAGGAGAACGCGAGCGAGTGGCTCTCGCAGCGCCTGCCATCCCGGTCCATCGGGAAAGGGTATAGACCGGGCTTCCCGTCCCGCCCAGACGACTGTGTTTCCACCCCCCGGATGAAACCCCACCGGACCCCCTCCGATGACCACCACCTCGGGGGACCGATCTTTCTCGAGTCCGCGATTCACGACATCAACTCTCCGGTACCAGGCGGGACCGGCCTGCCAGGCTCCCTGCCCCGAGGCCAAGGCCGACAGAGACTCCTAGAACCCGGCCGCGTGCCCGTCCTTTCGAACGTCGGACGACGCTGCCCAACCCCTAGGAAGCTTGGCAACCATCTGAGAGCCGCCGAAGGCAAACCTCCTATCGCTGGCTACCTCATGCCCCATCGCAGTCAGATGCTGGAGGACCTCTCCGGAAATCGGTGCTTCGAAGGACACCCGCCTCGCGCTGCCGTGTTGGAACCGCGCGGCATCGTTGGCCTCCTGTGGATCCATGTCGAAAAGGATCTGATTCAGGAGAACTTGGACATGTCCTTGCGGCTGCATGGCTCCGCCCATCACTCCGAAGGCCATCCATGGCTCTTCACCCTCCGCCGTGATTCTGGTGGCGAAGGCGGGCACCAGCGTGTGGAAGGGCCGTTTTCCGGGCGCGACCGTGTTCGGGTGCTCGTCCTCCAAGGTGAATCCAGCGCCTCTGTTTTGGAGGGCGAATCCCGTGCCCGGAATGGCCACACCGGAGCCGAAGGACCCAAACAGACTGTTGATGAACGAGATCATGTTGCCGTCCGCATCGGCTGCCGCGAGATAGATGGTCTCGCTCTGGGTAAACGCGTCACCCGGCTCGACTCGCGCGGCGGCCACGGTCGGATCGAGAAGATCGCGCCGGGCATCGATGTACTCGTCGGTCAACAGATCCTCGACCCGAACACGCATGTAGTCGGGGTCCCCGATGTGTCCTGCAAGATCTGCGTAGGCGATCTTCTTTGCCTCAATGAGATGATGCAGGTACTCCACCGAGTTGTGGCCCATCGACTTGAGGTCGATTCCGCCGAGTAACCGGAGCATCTGGAGTGCGGCGACCCCCTGTCCCGGGGGCGGCAGTTCATAAAGCTTGTGTCCCGCGTACTCCACTCCTACGGGCTCGACCCATTCGACCCTCACCTTCTGTAGATCCTCGTAGGTGAGAAAGCCGCCCAGTTCGCGGAGGCCGTCCACGACGCGCCGACCGAGCGCTCCTTCGTAGAAGACCGACGGACCGTGCTCGGCAATCTGCCGGAAAGTCGAAGCGAGTTCGGGGTTCTGGAACCACTCTCCCGCCTCCGGAGCCCGCCTCCCGTCGATCAGGAAGGTGGCCGTCGCACCGGCATTCCGCGACAGCTTTTCGACACTCCCTGACCAATTCCGCGCGATGATGGGCGAAACCGGGAATCCCTCCTCCGCTAATCGGATCGCGGGTTGAAGCACTTCGCCTAGGGTCAACTTCCCAAATCGATCGATCAGTGCGGCCCAACCTGCCAGGGCCCCGGGCACTGTGACTGACTCGGGTCCACTGCTAGGGACGTCGTCGTGACCGCGTCGGATGAGCTCATCTCGCGTCATCAGCGACCCGGCGTGACCGGCTGAGTTCATCCCGACCAAGCTCTGCTCTTGCTCCGACCAGAGGATGGCAAACATGTCTCCACCCATCCCTGTCATATGCGGCTCAGTCAGATTCAGTACCGCGGCGGCGGCCACAGCCGCATCGACCGCGTTTCCTCCCGTACGCATGATCTCTAGTCCGGCGCTCGTCGCGAGCGGTTGACTCGTTGCGATGATGGCGTTGGGAGCGTATACGGTGGACCGGCCCGAGTTTGTGGCTGGACTCAGGGTCACCTGTTGGGCTTGGAGGACAGCGGGAAGGACGCTCACGAGCAGCAAGGGACCTACGGCGCTCCGGTGACGCATGGCCAGCCTCCGAGATTGAGAGATTCCCTCGGCAAATCCGGCTCAGGACGGGGAGGGCGGAGCGGCCAATGCCGCCGCCGCGGATCAGCCTTCGGGGAGCGTATCCTTCCGATGCCCCCTCCGCAAGCGGCTGAGGTGCCAGGCGGCCCACAGGGGAGCGGACCCTAGAAGGGCATTCTGCCGCGCGGCTCGCTGGGGGCCTTATCTGGTGAAGCCCTCCTAGCCCCCGCTTGGAATTGGAGCGCTACTGAACCGTCCCGATCATGTCGAAGATCGGTAGGTACATGGCCACGATCATGCCGCCCACCACCACCCCAAGCACCACGATCATCAGCGGTTCGAGTGCAGCTAACAGCGCGGTGACCGCCGCGTCCACCTCGTCGTCGTAGAAGTCGGCGATCTTGCTGAGCATCTCGTCGAGACCGCCTGTCTGTTCCCCCACATTGATCATCTGGACGACCATGGGTGGAAAGACCCCGGATTCCTTCAGCGGCCCCGATATCGTTTCGCCTCCAGCAATGGACGCGCGGGAACCCATGACAGCATCATCAATCACTCTATTTCCCGCCGTCTTTGCCGTAATCTCGAGACCCTCAAGGATGGAGACGCCGGACGAGACCGAGGTCCCCAAGGTCCGAGTGAACCGCGCGACAGCAGCCTTTCTCTGCACATTACCGAGGATGGGGAGGGCCAATACTATTCGATCGATCACGAGCTCCCCGCCGTCCGTCTTGTAGTATTGGCGAGCCCCAACGGCGAGCCCCAAGATGGCCCCTCCGACAGCCCACCAGTATTGTTGGAGGCCCTCAGACAGAGCGATGACGATCTGTGTGGGAAGGGGAAGCGGCACCCCCGAAGCGGCAAACATTTCCTGGAACGTTGGGATCACGAAGATGAGGAGCACGACGATTGCGGTGATCGCCACTCCCACGATCACGGCAGGGTAGATCATGGCACCTTTGATCTTTCGGATTAGAGCGTCGGTTTTCTCCAAGAAGGTGGCGAGTCGGAGGAGGATCGTGTCGAGAATCCCACCGGCCTCACCAGCGGCCACCATGTTGACGTAGAGCTTCGAGAACACTTCGTGATGCCGATCCAGCGCATCGGCAAGGGTGTTCCCAGATTCAACGTCGTGCAGGACATCTCGAACCACCTTGCTCAGATTCTCGTTCTCCGTCTGCTCGGCCAGGATGTTGAGGCTCTGTACGAGAGGCAGCCCAGAGTTGATCATCGTCGCGAACTGCCGCGTGATGATCACGATGTCTCGTGTCTTGACACCGGTCCCGAACGAGAACGAAAGCTCCTTCTGCTTTTGCTTCACCACGACAGGGATCAGCTTCTGCCTGTGCAGGTAGGAGACGACCTCGTCCTTCGACCCCAGGTCGACTTCGCCTGTGCGAAGGTCCCCTCCGGATGCAGATCTAGCGCTGTACGTGAAGGTTGGCATGAGTCGTCAGGGCTCCGAGAGACGGTTGTCGAGGTACGGGGACTCGGTCACCCGACTGGCGCAGGCTCACCCACTGCACGCAAGAACTCTTCCTGATCGGGCGAGCGCTTGAGGGCCTCTTCGAGGGTGACGGCCTTTTGCATGTAGAGCTGCTGTAAGGAATCGTTCATCGTCTGCATCCCATGCTTCTTCCCCGCCTGCATCAGGGAGTAGATCTGATGGATCTTTTCGTCCCGGATCATCGCCCGTATGGCGGGTGTGCAGATCATCATCTCGACGGCGCAGACACGCCGCCTACCGGACGGCTTGGGTAGGAGTGTCTGCGTGACCACTCCCTCGAGGACAAAGGACAGTTGCGCCCTCACCTGAGCCTGCTGATGCGAAGGGAAAGCATCGATGATCCGGTTGACCGACTCCGCGGCAGAGTTCGTGTGGAGCGTGGCGAGAACGAGGTGTCCCGTCTCGGCGATCGTCAAAGCCGCAACGATCGTCTCGAGATCCCGCATCTCTCCGATGAGGATGACGTCGGGGTCCTGGCGAAGCGCGTACTTCAGGGCCTGAGCAAAGCTGCTCGTGTCGGCGCCGACTTCTCGCTGGTTGACCGTACAGCTCTTGTGGCCGTGAATGAACTCAATCGGGTCCTCCACGGTCAGGATATGGCAGGTCCTCTCGTTATTGATCTTGTCGACCATCGCGGCAAGCGTGGTGGACTTCCCCGAGCCCGTGGGGCCGGTTACGAGAACGAGACCTCTCGGCTTCTCCGCCAGCTTCTTCAACGGATGAGGCAGTCCCAACTGCTCCAGGGTGAGGATCTCGTAGGGAATCTGCCGAAGGGCCATGCCAACGCATCCGCGCTGCTTATAGAGGTTGCCCCTGAAACGGGAGAGGTTCTGAACCCCGAACGAGAAATCGAGCTCGTCGTCCGTCTCGAAGCGCTTTTTCTGCTGTTCGGTAAGGATCGAATAGGCGAGAGTCAGCGTATCTCGTGGGGTCAGGACCTGCTTCTCAGCAGAGTCCACGAGTCCCCCATCGACTCTGAGTCGCGGTGGCTCGCCCACGGTGATGTGCAGGTCCGAGGCCCCCTTCTGTATCATCTCGTCGAGAAGTGTACGTACGTTCGGGCCGCCGTCACCAGCGGGCTTCGCGCTTGACTCCACGTTGTCTAATCCTATGTAACCAGTAAACCTTGGTGGGTGACACGACCTTAGGAGGCCGCAGTGGTCTCTTTGATGACCTCTTCCAGTGTCGTAATCCCCTTGGAAACCTTCTCGAGCCCATCCTCACGGAGCGTGAGCATCCCTTCCCGCACAGCCAGGTCGCGAATCTCGTCGGTACCTGCCCCTTGCATCACCAGCTTCCTGAGCCCGGCCGACATTGCCATGACTTCAAAGACGCCCTGGCGACCCGTGTACCCGGTCCCATCGCACGCTTCGCATCCCTCTCCCTTGTAGAGAGTCGTATGAGTCACGAACTGAGCCGGGATTTTACCGACCTGGAAGTATTCGGCCGGATACGTCGTTTCCGACTTGCAACCCTCGCAGATCCTTCTGAGCAGGCGCTGAGCCGTCACCACGTTTAGGGCCGACGCGACATTAAACGGCTCCAGTCCCATATCGAGCATTCGCGTTACGGTCGAGGGCGCGTCGTTCGTATGCAGGGTCGAGAGCACAAGGTGGCCGGTCAGGGCCGCCTTGATTGCGATCCCTCCGGTCTCGAGGTCGCGAACCTCACCAACCATGATGACGTTGGGGTCCTGTCGGAGAAACGCCCGCAGCGCTGCCGCGAACGTCATCCCGATCTGAGGACGCACTAGGACTTGATTGATCCCATGGAGGTTGTACTCCACGGGATCCTCGGCCGTCATGATATTGACTTCAGAAGTGTTGATCTTGGACAGTGCGGAGTAGAGCGTCGTGGTCTTCCCCGATCCAGTGGGGCCGGTGACCAAGACCATGCCATACGGCTGGGCGATGGCCTCCATGAAATCCCGCTGGGCCTTCGCCTCGAATCCGAACTCCTCTAGGTCAAAATTCAGACTCCCCTTGTCCAGGATCCTTACGACGATCTTCTCGCCGAAAATCACGGGCAGGGTAGAGACCCGGAAGTCGACGACCCGCTTTCTCATCCTCAGCTTGATCCGTCCGTCCTGAGGGACCCGCCGCTCCGCAATATTCAGGTCCGCCAGAATCTTGATGCGCGAAGTGAGGGCGGCCCGCATCTTCATGGGGGGGGCTCATCACGTCTGTGAGGGTGCCATCGACCCGGTACCGGACCCTAACCTCCTTCTCGTAGGGCTCGATGTGTATGTCGGACGCCCCTTTCGCGACTGCGTCCGTAAGGAGCCCATTGATGAACTTCACGACCGGCGCCGCATCGACCTGCTCCTGAAGGGCGGCGATCGAGATTTCCTCTTGATCCTCCTCAACGAACTCCATGTCCTCCTCTTGGATGAAGTCCGAGAGGAGTTCGGCCATCCGGTCATCGGCCGTTTCGTAGTACGTCTCGAGATGTTCTCGTAGCGTGTATTCCCCGACGACCAGCGGCTCGATTTCGTGGCGGGTGATGAACTTGAGGTCGTCGACGGCACCCATGTCGGTGGGATTGGCCATCGCCACCGTCAGCGTCCTGCCCACTCTGCGGATGGGGAGAACCAAGTGCTTGAACGCGAGCTCATCCGGGATCAGGCGCAGGACCTTCTCGTCCACCTTTACCTTGCCGAGGTCGACAGCGGGGACCCGGTACTGCTTGGACAGCATACGGGTGAGCTCGTCTTCATCGACCAACCCTAGCTTCACCAGAGCATGGCCGAGGCGAGTTCCGGACTGCTTAGCCTCGATCAGCGCTTCTTTGAGCTGATCCGCAGAAACGAGTCCCTCGCGAACGAAAAGATCGCCTAAACGGTCTTGTGCGAGGTCAGTTGGCATTCTGTGTGAGTTCGGCGTCCTATTGTATCCCGGGCGAGTGTGGGTCTGGGAGGAGTTGGAGTGACGCGAGAACCCGTTAGAGAAAGGTAGTTGGCCGTGTCGATGGGTCAACCGGGTAGCGGGATCATTGGCGCACGAGCACGAGCTGTCGCAGCCGCTCAATCGTGACCTCTCCGACACCGGGGACCTCAGCGAGATCCTCTACCGATTGGAACGCTCCCGCCCGCGCACGGTGCTCGATGATCCGACCGGACAGCGTGGGTCCGACCCCAGGGAGAGCCTCAAGCTCCCCCGCGCTGGCCCTGTTCAGGTCGAGACGGCCCTCGCCCGGCGGCCCGCGGGCGGAAACCGGCGCCCTGATATTTCTGGATGGAGCCGACAGCTCTAGATGTGGTCTCATCCGCTCCAGCGTTGCGGGACCAATCCCGGAGACGCGAAGTAGGTCGGAAGATCGGCGAAACGCCCCCTCGCTCTCGCGGTTTGCCACAATGCGGGCGGCCAGCGTAGGCCCAACGCCGGGAAGGCGTGCCAGCTCGACATCGAGGTCCCGATTGGGATCTATCAACTCGCCAGGTGCCAGGGGCGTTCCCATGCGCTCTTGCCGCTCCACCTCCCTCCGTGTATCCGTGAGTAGCTCCGCGGGGACTCCGGCTGGAGGAAGAATCGGGGGTACCGGGCGAGCCTCCCACCCAAGACGAAGGAGGCTAGCGGCGAGCAGGATGGTAGTGGTCAGGACGACCGTTCGGCGTTCCTCGTCGGACATGGTAACGGGGAGGATCTACCCGTTCCCGGGGCCGGCGAATACCTGGATGGGAATCTGGCAGTTAGGTCGAAGAGTCGCCCTAGAAAAGATCCGGGACCCTCCGCAGCTGTTCGATCGGGCCCGATTCGAAAAGCATGCGTCCCCACACACCCAGCTGGAACTGCGTGAACCCGCTTCGGAGGCCCGTCAGGGATCCGCGATCCACCACGCTCAGCTGGACCCCGACCTCCACCCCGGAAAGATCGGTGTCCAGCGCGAGACTCGCGCCGCGGTTGGTCTGGTCGATGAAGTCCACGCATGCCTGCTGACCGGTGACCACCCTACACTCCGTGTTCGCTGCGTACTCCACGATGAGGGAGAGCCGTAGCGGGCCTCCGATGGCTTCCGCCAGGCCGCTCGCGGGAGCCAATCGGGTCTCAACGGAAAAGCCGTGCTCAACAAGATCCCGCTCTGTCACCCCGGTCGGATCATTGCCCTTGCCTCGTCCGAGGAGTCCGCGATATCGGGCGATCATGCCGGAGGCCCATTCAAGCGCGATCTCTATCGGGGCGCGTCGGTCCACGCGGACCCTGCGCTGGGCAATCCCCCCGCCGAAGGTGATCTCCTGCAGGACTTCCTGAACCCCCGCGCTCATCGAGATTCGGGGCAGGCGGCGCCTCAGGGCTGCCGGAAGTGGAAACTCGGTGACACCGGTTCGAATGTCCGGCCAGGTCCTCGAGAAGGAGTTGCGATCGGATCGACGGTCGAGCGCTCTCGCCCGGGTCCTCCGGTAGTTCACGTTTACGAAAACGGTGCCCGGAAGCTGGATCCCGGAGCCCGACGAAACACCGCGGCGATCCACCAGCGTTGTTGCTGACACCTCGTCGATCTCGCCGAATCTTTCGGATGGCCCGAACCCCAGCTGGTAGGCCGCCCCAGGGTCGACCGCTTCGCGGTAGAAACGAGAGCTGATTCCGTCCTGAACGCTGACCGTCATGGGGCTGACGATACCGCCGACTGCCCCGACAGCTCCCGACACTCGTCCTCGCTCTCCTTCACCCAGCAACTCATCCAGCAATGCAGACGGGTCGACCGTGAGACTCCCGCTCAGATCTCGCTGCCCCCCCGAGTTCCGCAACAGGGCGGGGACGGAATCGACATCCTCTTCGAACTGGACCAACCTCGGACCACGCTCGCCGGTGTATCGAGTCTGCATCCCTAGATCTGCTCGCACCCAACTCGGGAGGCGAGGTTGAACTGTGAATCTGCCTACCACCTCCCTGCGCGTCTCCCATCCGATGTCCTGTCCGAAGAGCCGCGCACGCTGGGCCTCCACGGCGGGACGGCCTCGCAGATCTCGGACTCCTTCGGCGGGGTCTAGGAGATCCCTTTTGGTGGTCACATCCAGAGACATACCGAACCCCTCGAAGGGGCGGAGAGCTAGGCGAGCCCTACTCTCTAGCCACGACTCTGGTGCGGCGACCGTACCGACCGGCGCGGTCTCGGGGTCGGTCAGGATGTCGTCGAACCTGTCGACTCTCAATGTTTGGCGATCTACACCACTCTGAAACCCAACCTCTTCCGGGTTCCAGCGGAACTCGGTCTCTCGGAGTCGCTGCAGGATTGCGCCGGGAAGCAGGATCCGGGCGATGGGCTCGAGAAAGCCTGGAAGAAGTGAGATCGCACGAGGCGTCGGGCGCCACGAGTACCCCACGGCCCCGGTGACCCCCGAGGTTCGATTCTCTGTTGTCAGGCTGGTGCCAGAAGACCGGATGACAGTGACCCGCGCGTCTAATCCAGACAGTCCAGCGTCCACTAGGGTGTTCCCCGTGGAGCCCGAAGGTCGAAAGGAGAGCGAGACCCGCGTCTCCTTGAATCCGGTGGTGCGGAGGCCGGAGAGTCCTTGGGTCCGAAGATCCGTCCCCTCGAGGAAGAAGGGGTCCCGATCCGACCAGCGATGGGCGATCGAGACCGGCAGGTCCCAGCCCCAACCTTCGGGAACGGCGGCACCCAATTGGAACGTGCTTGTCAGCGAAACGGCATCGTCTGCCTGGTAGGTCGGATCCTCATCGAGTTGCCGAAAGCGCGGCCCCTGCCCGCTGTAGTCCAGGCGCGCCTGAAAGAACTCTCCCCCGTCGACGGCTACGTTAACATAGCGCGCCGTTCCGGGCGTCCGTATCCCCCCGCCAAGCCTCAGCTCATTGACCCATATCTCGCCATCGACAGGGAACGAACCTCGGTTCCATACGCCGATCGAAATCTCTCGGACCGCCGCGAGGTTGGGTGCCCGGGCCCGGTCTTTGAGGACGACCGCGTGGGTCGAGTCGGCACTCCAGACCACGACAGCCGGCGCTCCGGGCGGCCGCGCCGCGGACAGTAGCTCCTCTTCAGCCAGGCGCCTAAGTCGCGTCCATTCGCTGAATTTCAGGACTCGCTCCGGGAGCCAGTCCTGCGCGCTCACGGTCGCCGAGTTGGAAGCTGACTCGAGTTGCGAGCGGTACAGGTAGAAGTTGTCCGGATCACTGCCTACCTTCACGAAGAAGTAGGTCGAAGTCTCCAGGCCCCAGCTCCCTTCCCGCGCCACGACCCAGAGCCGGAGTTCTCCATACGAGAGGAAATTACGTGGGCGTTGAAGGAATCGGTTGTATACTTCGGCGCGTGTCCCCGAGCCCAGATCCCGATACCGAAGGCCTAGGGATTTCTCGTTGAATTCCACGCCCCGACCTGAGACAGCGGAGGTCGGGTCATCCAGTTCCTCGAGGACTCCCGGCGGTGGCTGGTAGGCGCTGCCCTCCGTGAGAACGCTTACCGGCGTCACCTCCAGTTGTCCAGCGAGTGCCAGAGTGTCCCCACCAATCCCTCTCAGGACCCCCTCGACTCCGCGTTTCAACCAGCGAGACCCCACGAGACGTGTGCGCGCGAGCGTGAGTTCGGTGGCACCGGCTCCAGTCACTGTCACCCGCATGAACTGCACGGCCCTCCGGTCAGCCGCAGTGAATTGGCCTGCGGGGGTCAGCGCGAGGGGGCCTTGGAGCGGGATCCGGTACAGACGAAATTCGGTCCGGGTCTCCTCGCGATCCCGAGCGAGATAGGGTGAGCTTCCGTCGAGAGTCACGACGTAGCGGACGGTCCGCTCAGTCGTGTCGAGCACCTGATTGCCGTTGAGATCCTCGGTTTCCCTTCTGCCGTTTCCGCGAGTACAGTTTGCCGCAGCGTCGCCGGCATCGTAGACGCTGCCGGGTTCCGCAAAGCAGCTCTCTACCCACACTCCTCTCCCGTCAGCGAGAGGATCCCAGATCTCCCCCCGCAGTGGATCGGCCTCTTGATCGAAAATCCCAGCCCCCCAGGGCTCTCCGGTATTGGGGTGGGTTCCGGTGATCTGACCCGACCCATCGATAAAGAACGCATCCTCGGAGACGATTCCCAGATCGACAAGGAGGGTCAGGGAGTCGCCGCCAGCGGCGTAGAAGTCCAGGAATTCGGTGTAGGTGAGGTCGGTGCCCGTTGGCGAGAGCAATGTCGTAAGAGACCGCCACCGATTCTCAATGGGCGAATCCTCGCCCGGTGCCCCAAAGGTCAGACGGAGGCCCGGTTCGCGAGTCTGTGTGCCGGCCACGTTGATCTGCCGGTCAATGTCCTGAGGCAGGAAGCCGTCAAAGGTGCCGACGGAATCTCCGACCACGTTACGTTCGATCAAGGTGTGCTGCCACACGAGGGGAGCCGCTGACATCGCGTCGAGGACAGCCGGCAGGCGATCCTCGGCACCATCGCGGAAGGATGTAGCGCTCCCGAGAAACCACGAATTCGTCAGCAATGAAACCGTACGCTCGTCACCGGCATCGAAGTCGTCCAGGAACGCGTCGCCTGAGCGATTGGGATCCGGGAGCGCAAGAGCCACTTCGCCCTCGATCGATAGGCGCGAACCCGCTCCCGCTCTCTCACCGAAGAGGGCAGTCAGGACACGATCTACAGCAGGGAGGGGAGTGCCGACGGTGGACCGGATACCGAGCATTCCCAGAGCCGGCGGGGCCGCTCCGAATCGAGGACGGTTCACCTGCTCTTGCTGAAGCTGATAGAGCCCAATCAGATCCAGTCCTCCCCACGATGACACTGGGACATGGGCGCTCATCCCCAGCACCGAGGTCGGAGCGACCTGGAAGAGTCCCGGCTCCTCCCAACTGATCTGTAGGACATCGGATGTGCCGCGTGCGAGAAGCGCTTCGGGCTGTAGGAGGGTCACCACCCCCGCCTGAGGCTCGATAATGTAGTCGATGAAGGGCTGGAGGATCTCCTCTCCAAGAAAGATCCGCTCGCTTCCCTCACGAAGCCCAAACGCCCCGAGTGAGAACACGGAGGTGACCCCCGAGCTTCGGATCTCGGCGGTGAGATTGAGGCGATAGAGGCCGCTCGCGCTTCGTTCGAAGGGATCGAGTGCCTCATACATGCGGCGATTGATGTCGGCGCCAAGGAGATGGGCGGTATCGTTCGGAGTGAGCCCGGCGGATGGCACCGAGGGGGGCTCGAGAAAAGGCCGGAGCGTTGGGAAAATCAGGAACGTCCCCTGAAGGCCGGCTTCCTCGAGCACCTCTTCAGCCGGCTGGAGGATCGCGGCCCAGTCGACGCGTTCGCCCGGAGACTCGGTGTCCAGCCCGAACAGCCGCAGGAGAGAGATCGGCTCACCGCTGGGTGCCGTGCGAAAGACGCGTCCCCCGCTCTCTTCGCCCAGAGAAATCGACACCTCCAGCGAGTATTGGTCGACGTCACTTGAGCCGGACACGCGGTACACCTGCTTCATCTCCATATCCCAGGTGGGCCGGTCGGGCTGATGCTGAGGCTGTGTCGAGCGGATCAGTCGAAGAATCGGCGTTTCGCCGCGGTTGTGAACCACCTCTGGATCATAGTCTCCGATCCTTTGGCCGTCCTGAGTGATGTAGGTAACGGCAAGGGCGTCACCGGGTCGGAGCGGTGTTCGGAGCGCCAACCAGAGTCCCGAGGAGTGCAGGTAGTAGTCCTCTCCAGGGCGCAGATAGCGGAACCACCCTGACTCGCGAACGGTCCCACCCTCCCTTTCCAAGACCGCATCGGCCCGGATGTACCCTTCGACCTGCTGGCGCAGCACGGGGTCGCGTTCCATGCGATAGAGCTGGATGGGAGCACTTCCGGGCGCGAGTGAAAGGGGGGCGTCCTCGGGACCCAGAGAGAGGACGTCGATGTGAGGCGTTCCGGTCAGAGTCTCAGGATCCGCGAGGAAGAAGAACTGGCCCTGGACATAGTCCGCGTCGTCGAGGACCAGGGTATCCCGATAGATCACACCGGCATCTGTCCCGATGCCACCGAGCCGGAATTCCCTTGTCCGACGCGCCCCTTGCTGCTGGGCGAAGACCGTTTGGAGTTGAACTCCCCCCACCTCGCCACCCACGAGCACTCCGAAATTCCCGACTGGGATTCCCCGTGTAAGGAACCGGGTCTCGGGGAGCGCGAAGGTCACATCCCCGATCTCGAGGCGCTGAAGCAGGTCGCTTTCTTGGCCCTGGTAGGACACCTGAAAGCGGTTCGCCCCAGCAAACTCCCGCGTTTGATCGTAGTCCAGGTCCACGAATAGCCGATCCGCGATCGAGCCCGCCGCCTCGAGCCCGAATTGAATCTCCGGTTGCAGCTGCGGAATGAGGCCCGGCTCGCAGGACACCTGGAAGGAGACGTCGCAGGGTCGAAAGACGGTCCAATCTCCGCCAAACTCCGCCCTCGCGCCGAAGCGCACGGCCAAGCCGGAGAGAGGGGAAGGCGGGGGTGTGCCGCTCGGGACTTGAGCAGACAGTGCGCCGACCGGGAAGAGCGAGGCCGCAAGAAGGAGGTGGCGGATCGCCCCTACGCCCCGAGGTCCGGCCGCGGGCGTACCTGGACCGCCACATCGAGCTGCGGGTAAGACACCCGTCCAATTCGGTGTTGGGTGGAAGAAACAGCTTCGCCCGCAGATCATGAGGCCCATGAAGATCCTCACACGCTACGTGATCCGGGCCCATGTGGGGCCCTTCCTCTTCGCGTTTACAGCGCTTACGGGTCTCATCTTTCTCAACGCCGTCGCGCAGCGGCTGGACGATCTCGCCGGGCGAGGGCTAGGCCTACTCGTGATCGGGGAGTTCGCCTTTCTCTCTCTTCCTCACGTGATCGCGCTCACCTTCCCCATGTCCATCCTCGTAGCCACCCTCTACGCGTTCTCGCAGCTGACTGGGAACAACGAGGTGGCCGCAATGGCCGCCGGAGGGATTCACCCGGGACGGCTGATTGTCCCATTGGTCGGAGTGGGTTTGGGGCTTGCCGGGACAGTCTTCTTTTTTAACGACCAGATCCTACCCGAGGCCAACCACCGACTAAGTTCCCTGCTCACCGACATAGGAAGCAAGAGCCCAACCTTTGAGCTCAGAGAAGAGGTCGTCAACGAGATTTACACTGCTGACGAAACTCAGTACTTCCTCAGGGCCAGCTCGATCGATCCTCAGACGAACCAGCTCCGGGACGTGACGATCTTCGATCTCAGTGAGACGGGGGAGTCACGTACGATCATCGCGAAACACGGTCACATGGCTTTTACCCCAGACCTCAGAGATCTCATCCTGACTCTCGAAGATGGCATGATGTTAGAGGTCTCCGAGGCACGGCCGGGAACCTTCCAGAGGCTCAACTACGACACCCAGCTCCTCCCACTGCGAGGGGTCGCCTCAGAACTCCAGCGGCAAGCCGGTGGCAGTCGGAGCGACCGGGAGATGACGGTTCGGATGCTGCGGGCGGAGGTAGAAAACAGTCGGGCTCAATTGCGAACGGTGAAGCAGGAGAGTTTACGAGCATCCCAACGGGCGGTGGCCCTCGCTCTGGGAGGTAGCACAGCCGAAGAGCTGGATCCCGTCGGCAGTGCCACGTCTGTCCCGCTGGACCCCGGCGGACCCGATGAGGGTTCCGAGTTCGTTTCAGACTTTCAAATCGCGGCGGAATCCCTTATCAGAGACGTGACCAGCGTACACCGAATCAACCGGGCTCGGCGTGATGTCTATAGTCTCTCTGCGGCGCGACATCTCGTAGAGATCCATAAGAAGTATGCGATCGCCTTCGCCTGTATCATCTTCATCCTCCTGGGGCCTCCGCTGGCGATGCGGTTTCCTCAGGGGGGGGTCGGGATGGTCATCGCCGCCTCTGTGGGGATCTTCTTCCTCTATTGGATGGGGTTGATCGGCGGAGAGCGCTTCGCCGACGATGGCCAGGTGAATCCGTTCCTCGGAATGTGGGCGTCTAACCTCGTCCTCATGGCCTCAGCCGTCCTCCTCCTCTGGAACGTGTCGGATCGAATCTCCACGAATAGAGGGGGCAGCTGGAGCGAGGCTCTGCTTAGGCTCAAGACGACCATGCGCAGGGGATCCCGCAAGTCGGAGTCCAGGATTGTGGCGGGACAGGGAGCGTAGCCATGCGGATTCTCGACCGCCTCATTATCAGGAGCTTTGTGAAGCTCTTCCTGATTTTCGTGTTCGGAGCACCTCTCCTCTTCATCCTCGGAGACGCGACGGAGAATCTCGATCGGTATTTGGCGCAGGGAGTCACCTTCCAAAACGCAACGCTTTCCTACGCCTACGAGTATCCGAAATTCTTCCTCTGGTCGTTTCCCATCGCAGGGTTACTCGCCGCAGTGTTTACGATCCACCCGATGACCGTGCACCGCGAGGTCATTGCGGCCAAGGCCGGAGGAATCTCCTTTCACCGGCTCGCTGCCCCTCTCCTCTTTCTGGGAGTCGTGCTGGTGGGCTTCGGTCTGGCTCTGGCCGAGATCGCCCCGCGCGCGACGAAGATCGCTGGAGACCTACGAGGGGACGTACAGCTGGCCCAGACCTGGCGAAGCGACTTCGTCTATATCACAGACAGCGGGGAGTCGCTGAGCGCGCGCCGCCTGACCCTCAACGATGGCCGCATGTTGGACGTCTCCCTGCAGCGGCTGCCCCGCAACCCGGATGCTCCCGTCCGATACATTCGCGCCAACGGGGCCAGGTGGTGGGAGGGACGAGGATGGTTGTTCCAGGACGGCTTCAGTCGCCAGATCTTCCCGGACGATCGAGAGTCTACCGTTGGGTTCGAATCCGCGCTCATTCGCGACATTACCGAGCGGCCCGAGGATCTCATGGAGACAGTGCGAGACGAGGACGAGATGACTTTTGCGGAGTTGCGGCGGTTTGGGGATCGGCTACTGAGATCGGGTGGCGACGTCGGAAGGACGTTTACCAAGATGGAGCAGCGACGCGCGATCCCCGCGGCTACTCTCGTGATCATCCTCTTTGGAACGCCGTTGGCTGCATCATCCAGGCGGGGTGGCGCGGCGTTCGGAGTGGGGCTCTCGTTGGCGACCACGATTGTCTATATGGCAATGCTCCGAGTCTCCCAAAACCTGGGATACGCTGGCACGCTAGATCCCTTGATCGCGTCGTGGCTACCAAATGTCATCTTTTTTGTAGCGGGGCTTGTCCTATTGAAGCGGGTGAGGACCTAGCGCTGCAGCGGGTCAGGTATACTCCCCAAGCCCTCTGACAAAACCGGGCGTCAGCCGTCCCTCCGCGACGTCTTCCACTGGGCCGCGCAGCGTCACCTCGAGATCTCGAGTAACCGTGACCAGGAGCTCCCCGCCCTCCATTTCAACGGTCACCACTCCGGGATCCAACCGCTGCGTCCAGACCGCCGCCACGACCGACGCACACGAACTCGTGCCAGAGGCACTCGTTCGTCCTACTCCTCTCTCCCACACTCTGATGCGGAGGCGATCGGGCCCCTGGACCTCGGCGAGCTGGACGTTGATGCCTTCGGCGAAGGCGGGGTGATCAGTAAGGAATGGTCCGATTTCCCGCAACGTCTCCTCGGAAGACTCTGAGAAGAAGACAACGGCGTGCGGGTTCCCGACGGATACGGGTACGAACGCGATCGGGCCCCTCGACGGATGAAGAGCCCGGTTGTCGGAGTCGAGGGCGGCCGGGTCCCCGCCCACCCACCGCAAGCCCACCTGGGCCTGCCCCATCTCGACAGAGATGTCGTAGGGGCCGCTCGGACTGGCCTCGTGCACGGTCATGACGACGCCGCTGTTTCCGCATCGTACAGCGAAGGGTTCCTCCCCCACGAGGCCCTCCCTGTGCAGATACGATGCGAGGACTCGTAGCCCGTTCCCACTGCGCTCGAACTCCGTACCATCGGGATTGAAGCCCCGAACCGGATAGGCCCCACCGGCGAGGCTGCGGTTCATCAAGACCACGAGCCCATCGGACCCGACCCCTTCTCCCCGCTCACACACCCGCCTGATCGCAGAGGGCGTCACCGCCCAACGGTCCACTTCCCCCCCGGACCGAGCAGTGTCGAACACGAGGTAGTCGTTGCCCAGCCCATGCCCACGATAGAATCGGCCGCAGGCCCCCAGGACCGCTACGCCACTCAGATCACTCTTGCGCACCGCGTGTCACTCGATCTGCGTCCCCACCATAGCCGCTACCCCTTCCGGCTCCGTGGGAAGGCCCGCGTTCAAGATCTCGGCCCCGTCTTCGGTGACCAGCACGTCATCCTCTATGCGGATTCCAATCCCCTCGAAAGGCCCTCCCTCGACATCGGGAGGAAAGTACAGGCCGGGCTCGATCGTCAGGACCATTCCCGTCTCCAGACCTCGAGAGGACCCATTCTGAGCGTAGTCCCCCACATCATGTGTCTCCAGCCCTAACCAGTGTGAGGTCCGATGTGGAAAGAACGGCTCATGCGCAGCCGACTCGATCAGCTCCTCTTCGGTCCCCGAGATCACGCCTAGCTCCTTGAGTCCACGCACCAGGACCTTCACCGTCTGGGCGTGCACGTCCGACACCAGTGCGCCCGGCCGGATTTCCGCAATCGCTGCGTGTCGCGCCATCTCTACGACCTGATAGATGTCCCTCTGCTTGGAAGAGAACCGTCCGGAAACGGGAGCCGTCCGGCTAACGTCGCCACCGTACATCTTCGCCTCAGCGCCGGCATCGACGAGAACCAGATCCCCGTCCTCCATCCGCCGCGAGTTCTCGATGTAGTGGAGCACGCAGCCGTTCTCGCCGGAACCGACGATGCTGGCGAAGGCCGGGCCATCCGCACCCAATCTTCGGAATGTGGCCTCTAGCTCAGCCTCCAACTCCCATTCACCCATTCCCGGCTGCAGTCGAGCGAACGCGGCCCGAAAGCCCTGTACTGTGATCGCGGCAGCCTCCCGGATCGCCTCCACCTCTGAGGGATCCTTCCGAAGGCGCAACTCGTCCAGGATCACGCCGGGATCGATGATTCCGCGGGGGCCGGTTCCTCGCCGACGCCCTTTCGTGCGCGCCGTCCTGAGGGCACCCAGGACTCCCTCCTCAGCTCGGGCACTGCAGCCCAATCGGAAGAAGACCCGGTCCGCGCCTTCCACCAATGCAGGCAATTCGGCATCGAGCCGGTCGATCGAGCGGGCGTCGTCCACGCCAATCCGAGTGCGCGCCCCTTCAGGTCCGACTCGCGGCCCCGACCATCGTTCCGCCTTGGGATCTCTAGGTCGGCTGAAGAGCACGGCTCGGTCCTCGTCGGCGAATCCTCTCAATACGAGAACGGACCCGGGCTCTGTGAATCCCGTGAGGTAGAAGAGCTCAGAGTCTGGGCGATAGGGTAATTCCGAATCTCCTGCTCTGAAGAGGACGGGGGCTGCCGGGAGAACCATGACCCCTTTGCCCAGCGCAGCCAGGACCCGCTTCCTACGCTCGAAGAATACCGCTTGGGGGAACCCGTTTACGACCATTTGGAAGGACCCATTCTACGGCGATCCTGGCGCTGCGCGGGACCGTCCGCCCCGGTCTTGAACACAGTAGGCCTCGTCCCGGCGGAGAATCAGGCCGTTGACGACAGGACGCTCCCCCGCGGGATTGGAGGGACGGCTCACCGCCTCCCCGCGGATCACCATCACCGATGAGCCGCCTCCATCGAGATTGAGCGCATCGACGGCTCCAAGAGCACGCAAGAGGCTTGAGAGCTCTAGCAGAGTCATTCCCTCCGAGACTCCTTCTCGCCGGCCATCCGCCACCACCAGCCAAAGCCGACGTCGCATCGGATCGAAACCCACCGCAGTCCGAGGATGACGCTCGGCCGAAAACCCCGGCCGTTCGCTCATCTCCAGATCCCCGACCAAGGCGCCTCCCTCGAGAAGGGACGGGAATCCTGAAACCATCTGAACTCCTTCACCCGGTCCGTTCTCCGGTACGGCCCAGTCCCCGAGTCGAAGTGAGTCGCTCTCCCACTCCACCGGTCCGACCCAAGGGAGCTCTCCGGGTCGCCATGCGAAAACGGGCCGCGACGTTCGACCCCGGAGCTCACCGCCAGAGACCTCCACACCGATGGGCTGGTCTTCGGGGGTGAAGAAATCCCCGTTGATCGCTGCGATCACGCCGGGTTCGCTCCTGCGGGCCATCTCGCTTACCTCGACCCGCCCCTCGGCCTCGTCCGCTCTCACTACCTGGAACCCCAGCTCGCACCGACCCGCGTCCACTTCTAGGAGGTGAACGCTCAGCGGTCGAGCTCCACTTCGGACGGACCGGTATATTACGCCGTCTTCCAGATCGAAGGTCGAGACGCTCTGTGGCTCCAGAAGGTCAATCGCCCTCGACGGGAGGCCCCCAAAGGCCGTTGGTGGGTGATCGGGAGGCTCGCAGCCAGCAACAGTGAGGGCGACGAGAGCCGTACTATAGAGCAGGACACCGGCAACGCCACGCGTTGTCGATCGCCGGAAGCCGAAGCCTCCCAAGCGGCTTTCCTCCCCCGATTGACTCATCGACCCTCACGTCCTTTTTCGATCACAGGAGTCGAGTAGGACCCCTCTGTGTACCCTTAGGATCCAGGTGTTACCTTCCGGCCCATGCCACCGAGCCGCTCCAAGCTCCCGACCGCGTTCGCCGGCTTTCTAATCATTATGGGGTCCGTCTTTCCTGTGTCAGCACAGGAGATGACGCCGCCGACCTCGAGCGAGGATCGGATCAGGATTGGGATCTCCGTTGGAGGCACGGGATTTCTTGGGCTCGTCACCGAATACCAACGTGGCGACTGGTCAGCAGAGCTCACCCTCGGCACCGTTACGTTCCGGGAGATCGCGGTGGCTCTAGCTGGAAAGCGCTATTTCTCGGGCGGGAATCTGCGCCCCTTCGTGGGAGCCGGATTCTGGAGCCTGAGTGCGTGGACAGACGATGGCAGTGGATCGGTCTTCATCTTTCGAGCCCCCATCGGCGTAGACTGGCAGTTCGGGGGCGGGCATGCGCTTGGCATGGAGGTCGGTCTCAACCGGGCCCTGGCCGTGGATCGCCTCGATCCCGAGGATGACACTCCGCCAAGTACCCGCCTGGTACCGATTCCAGGGCTGTACTACCGCTACGGCTGGGACCCCTGAAGGTCGGTTAAGGAGGGACCGGCTACGCTGGACGGGGATCAGCCGTTCCACGGCTCCGATTCGTCCCAATCCTCGGTGCTCCAGAACTCGTCCTCGGCCTTCTTGATCTGATACTCGTCCAGAGGCTCATCGGGATCAGGTACCTCGACTTCGCCCTCATCCAACGCTTTTCGAAGGACTGCGTCGGTAACCAGATTCTCTTGGCCCCTCACAATCCGCTGGATCCTCCGACGCGCCAAGAGTCCGCAGAGGCCTGCGGCCGCAGCGACGATCAGGATCCAGCTGCCCGACATCGGTCTCCTAGGACTCTTCGCGGTTTCGTCGAAGAACCCGCAGCCCCAGAACGAGTAGGAATAACCCGACAACCAGGAGAGCGATCGGTGGTCCCTCCTGTCCCAGCGGGGTCGCCGCATCGGCTGTCAGGGGAATCGCCGTAAGTGTTAGAACTGCAGCGTTGTTCAAGAAGTGGAGAAGCATCGCCAGCGGCAGTGATCCTGAGATTACCACGACCCACGAGAGTAGCATCCCCAGCCAGGCGGTCGGAGCGAACCGGAACGCGGTCTCGGGCGTGAGGTGAAAAAGCCCAAAGACGAGCCCGACTGCGACGACGGCCCACACCGTGGGCAGCCTCTTTCGGAAGGCCGACAGCACCACACCTCGGAACAGCGCCTCTTCCGCCACCGCTGGGAGTGCAGCCGCCAGGATGAGCAGCCAGAAGTACCGAGCGAGCGAGTCGGCCTGCAGGACACCAGACATCGCTTCTAGATACTCGACGGGCACCGGCATCACGAGGCTCTGGAGCCAGGTGAGGACTAAAGCCAACTGCAGCCCCCCGGCCAAGAAGAGTAGGCCCCCGATTACCTGAGAGCCGGAGGGAATCCGCAGAGAAAACGTACGCATCGCGTCGAAGCCGCCCTTGCGCACGAAGATCACTACCGGCAGCAGAAAGAACACGAGCTGGGAGAGGAGCAGCCCGGCCTCTCCCAGAAGGAGTTGGAGCGGGAGCCCTCCCAGCAGAAAGAGCACCGCTACAATCAGTAGGAGGGCTGTAGCGGCGCCGGGACCGGGGATCCGGCGGGTATCCTCAGGGACCTGGATCTTCACTCGTAGCGAGGTGCCGCCGCCGCTGCGTGGTTCGGCCGCCGGGGGTTCTCGTTCCTCAGATCTCGCTCGATGATCCCGTCCCGCAGGTGAATCCGCCGTTTTGCGTGGGCCGCTATGTCACGCTCGTGTGTGACGACCAGAATCGTCTGCCCCTCGTCGTTCAGCTGGACGAGCACATCCATGATCTCTGCGCTCGTCAGCGAGTCTAAGTTCCCCGTGGGCTCATCTGCGAGAACGATGGCGGGGTTGTTTGCGAGGGCTCTAGCGACTGCTACGCGCTGCCTCTGTCCACCTGACAGCTCCGGGGGCTTGTGGGCCATCCGGTCGCCAAGGCCCACCATCTCGAGACATTCCTGGGCACGCCGTCGACGCTCCGACGCTGGCTCTCCTGCATAGATGAGGGGAAGCTCTACGTTGTGAAGGGACGTCGCCCTCGGAAGCAGGTTGAATGTTTGAAAGACGAACCCGATCTGCTTGTTCCGTATGCGGGCAAGCTGCCGCTCCGAGAGCTTGCTCACATCCTGCCCGCCCAGCCAATACTCTCCCTCGGTCGGAGTGTCCAGGCATCCGAGGAGATTCATGAAGGTAGATTTCCCCGAACCCGAGGGTCCCATGATGGCAACGAATTCTCCCTCCCGGATTGTCAGGTCCACATCGCGAAGTGCTCGGATGGTCTCGGCACCCAGCACGTAGTCCTTTCTGAGCCTCCGAGTCTCGATGACAACCGGATTCTCCCGGGTTCCGCCGCTTGTCGGGTTCTCCGTCACGCCACTCTCACCGAAGATCATAGTTCCTGGCCCAACACAGACTCGAGCTCGGCCCGGGCAATCAGATAATCGTAACGGGTCGTGACGCGACCCGCTTCTGCCTCATCGAGTGCAACCTGGCTCGTAACGATCTCGAACACGGTAGCGACTCCCACTTGGAAACGTTCCAATATGATCCTTAGATCCTCCCGTGCGACCAGGGCCGCTTCTTCCGCAATCTCCACGGCCTGTTCCGCGGTTCGGATCGCGAAGAGAGCCGCGTCTGCCTCCTCGCGAGCTAGAAGACGCGTGTCATCCTCCTGTAGCCGCGAGATGCGTAGCTGGTTCTCGGCCCTGGCAACGCTCGATTCACGGCTGAACCCGTTGAAGAGAGGATAGCTCAAGATGAGAGAAAGACCGCCCCACCTCCCCTCCCCACCCCCAAAATCCCATTCGTTATTGGACCAATTGTACCCCGACGAGATCCGGGCTGTGGGAAGATAGGCGGCCCTCGCCGAGCTTAGAGACGACTGGTCAGCCACAGCGATCAGCTCGGAGGCACGCACCTCCGGGGAGGTCAGCTCGGCAAGCTCGTAGATCTCCTCGTCGAGGAGAGACAGCGGGGATGGATCCAGATCCCCGGGCGACCGGGCTTCCACGGGTCCGGAGATCCCGATCTGTCGTCCGAGCGACATCCTGGCTCCGCGAAGCCGAGCCTCCGTCTGTAACGCCGACTGTCGAGCATTCGCCAGCTCGAGCCGAGCCCGCAGGGAATCCGAGGCGGTCGCTGCTCCGGCACTCACTCGCAACCTAACAAGCTCCAGACTCTCCTCGGCGCGTGCCACCCTCGCTTCGGCCACCTCCAACAGATCCGCCTGCTCCAGGGCGCCAAAGAAGAGTTGCTTGGTCAAGAGGATGAGTTGGAATCGCTGTCCCTCGAGGCCGGCATCGGCGGCCTGGACTTCGGCAGCCGCCCGATCTAGTTCGGCCCTGTTCCGGCCTCCGGCGAAGACATCCATGCCCACGTTCAGCCCAGTGGTGAGACTCCGGTTGGTGGCACTCACCTGAGTCTGTGTCGTCGGATCGAAGACCGAACCAGGTCGCACGGAGGCTCCCGTACTGAGACTCAACGATGGAAGGAACGCTCCGATAGCCATCCTCCGGGTCTCGTAGGCATTGTCGAGAGAAGCCTCTGCCTGAGCGTAGACCGGGCTCCTACCGAGAGCGAGAGTGATCGCCTCATCCAGCGTCACGGCTTGCTGGGCTCCAACCCCTTCGGGCCAACAGATCGCAGGAGCGAGAAGCAGAGGGGCCGAGAGCGCCAGAGGACCGAGATGGCGAGCCATGGAGTACCGGGAGGACGGTGTCGTCTTCATCATTTTTTCAGGGTGGAGCGGTTCGTTGCGGAGCCAGATGTCGGGAGAGTCCCATCATCCGTTTGAGCGGATCTTAGACGCCTCTGGGGGGGCCGGTGTTAACTCGTCAGACCGGTGCGGGAAGGTGTGTGTCGGAGTGGAACCGCCGGGTTAGCGGCCCCGGCCATTCGACCGGTTGCGAGCTCTCCACCGCGCAGCGGCCACGCTCAGCGAATCGTATCGTGCCCGCTCCCCCTCGCTCAGGATTTCTCTCAAGGCGTGATCGGTTGAATCGACGATGGCGCGGTATTGGGGCCGGTACTCGTGCTGGAGGGCGCTCATGAGAGCTCCATAGTGGTCGACCACCGAATCCACACGCTCCCGCTGGCCAGAGGAAAGATCCAGTCGATCAATGATCCAGTCGCTGGGTCGCCCAGCCCGGCGCTGCCCCTCTTCTCGGGTTACCCCAGGCGGCTCCAAGCCCGCTCGCTCGTCATCTCGATCAATGGCGAATCCCAGTGCGGTCCCCGCGGCAAAGACTACGGTCAGGACGGTAGCCGCACCTAGGCGAACGGCAGCGTCTCGACTCAGGCCCATAGTCCGTCCCTCCTAGAACTGCTCGACCGCCAAAAGGACGACGTCCCGATCGACGACTTCGTCTGAGTGGAGAAACGAGGGGAGGGGTGCCTCTCCATCGGCAGGAATTCCAATGACCTCCTCGACACCGGCAACCTCCTCGGTCTCCAACGCACGGGGCTGAGGAAGGAGGAGGGCGCCCGCAACCGCTGCGGCCGCGACGGTCGCCGGAACGACGAGGCGGCTCCACGAGAGCATCACGCTCTCAACTGTGACCCGCCGTTCGCGCCGAGCCACGAGCTGGGGCCGCAGCGCGTCCATAATCCGGTTCTGGAACCGCTGCCAATACCCTGGATCACCATACGCCGGATCCAATACCTCTAGGGGTGCCCTAGGCTCGATTTTCCTCATCCAGCCCTCTCTTTCTCCTCGTCAACCAGCGGGCCTCCGAGCCCGAGGTATTCCCGCAGTCGTCTGCGGGCATAATGCAGATGAGACCGCACCGTCCCCGACGGCATCTCGAGTCTCGCCGCAATCTCTCGGTGCTTCCAGCCCTCCAGATCGTGAAGAAGAACGATTTCGCGCTGCACTTCGTTCAGCTTCTTCAGCGCCCAAGTTAACCTCTCGCGCAGCTCTGTCAGCTCAGCGTTACGGTCGGGGCTCTCAGCGCGGGACGCGACACCGAAGGGGAGCTCCCCTCCCTCCCGAAGCATCTCTCTTCGGAGCAGATTTCGCGCCCGGTTTCTCGTGATCGCCAACAGCCAACCGCCGAAGCTCTCGGGCTCCCGACACTCCTCCAGTCGCTCGAGGGCTACGATGAAGGACTCCTGCGCGACGTCTTCCGCATCCTCGGGGCGACCGGTGACTGATAGGGCCATCGCAAATGCGGCCCGACGGTAACGTCGGACCAGCTCGCCGTACGCGTCCTCCTCCCCACGAGTGGCGCGAGCTACGAGGGCCCCATCGTCCAGCCCTGAGAGTTCACCCATAGAGACACCGGGCTCGAGATCCCTGTTGAAGTCTGACGGGTTGTCAGGATCTATCGCGCCGACCGCGATAAGGTTCCGAGACCACCGTCGACATCAGGTGGGTGGAGGTGCCACCTGGAAGGCTAGGAGGCCTCTTTCCAACGACCGAACGGTAGGGTGGGCGGAGCCGGTGACTCTTCTCCATAAACGAATGCGCGAACGACCGGTGTCTTGAGCCCTGTGCGGGCGCCGAGCCCCCCATCGGTAATCACGATTCCCAGAGCCTCAGCCTTCTCACGGGTGGGGAGGCTGTCGGACCGAGACGTCGCAGCGTCTTCATCCATGAAGTTTTTCCGTTGTTGTGGGTGGGCGACCGGACCCATGGCGAAGACCGGCAACTCGGCGGGGACCCAGAGCAGTTTCTGTGCCAGGGCTCGGGCTCCGGTAAATCGCCCGAGAAAGGGCTCGGAACAGGGGAATTCTGGACCCGGGGTGATTGGAGTGGGTGTCACATTGACGACACCGTATGTGTCAGAACGACACCCGTCGGGCTCAGGCAGACCCGTGAGCGTCGCCGCCGGGGACGCCCTGAGCCCGATACGGCCTGGAGCGGGCGAATAGCTCCTCGAGGTCGTGGGAGCCGAGGTCTGCCAGGGACTCTGCGACCCCCAGAGCCTCGCGGACAAACACGTCGGGCTCGTCGACTCGGGAAAACGCGACGAGGAGTAAGGGCGCGGTTCCGGATCGAGTTGACCCTATCGCCTGAGCAATCCAGCGGTCGTCCGCGATCTCGATCACCGGCGGTGAGGACCCGCCGGCCGAATCATCAGCCGGATCCGCCGATCCCATCACGGCTCTCACAGGGGTCGGCCTCGCGGGAGGTTCCTGGGCGCTTCCGGAGGCCTGGACGGAATGAGACGATCTTTCACGCATGGTTCAACGCTCCACAAGGGCTGACTTCTGACCAGAATACGCGTGGCTGGGGCCCTACGACAGGACTCGCCGAACCGATACGCGCCACAGCGGGCGACGCACGCCGAGTTGGTCCTTGAAGCCCTTTCACCCCAGATTGTTTGTTCGGAATCAGCGGCCGCGGGCCCTCTTTGCCTCAGCCGTCTGGAGGTTACGTTCTCTGCCATTGACCAGGGTGATGGGCAGATACGACGACATTTCGGCGGAGCAGCTGCGTTCAGATCTCGTGAACCTTGCTCGGTTGATTCTAAAGATGGACAAGCAGGAAAGAATTCTTACCTCTGCTCCAGATCTTCAAAGATTGTTTGGAGAGATGAGACAGAAGCTGTTTGCCTACGAAATCCGTGCGAGCCTCTGGAATATTGGGACGCCCGGCACCGAGTCAGACGGGGAAGTGCCTGCGGCTTCCTCAACCGATGAGGCGGACCCGGTGGTGCGCGATTCCCTGAAGGTCGTGCGAGACGCGCTTCGCCGGACTGAGGAGATGCTTCGGGAATGGGACGGCGGGCATGAGGAGGCGGTTGAGGAGGATGACTGACCCTGAGGCGCCTCCTGAACAGGCAAAGGCATTTTCCCAGCTCCTGCGACAGCAAGAGAGGGCTCTCGGACTGCTTCAGCGCATCATGGACGAGGTCGACGCCCCCATGACCAAGTCGCTTCTCAAGCGACTTCGGTCGGAGACTACCGGGGATCTCGAGGAAGGAGTCACAGAGGTAATAGTCAAGATAGAGGATGCGATTCGAGCGGCGCAGTATTGCGAATCCGAGATCCACCGCGAGCTCGTTGCCTCACAGGGCGAGCGGGTCCCTGCTGGGCTCTCCAATCTACCCGTGGCACTCGATCGCTTTCTCGCCGAGCGAAGAGACTCCCCCGGCTTCACCTTCGAGATGGACCAGGACGCCGTTCGGGGTTGGGTCATCCGCTGGAAGGAATACTGGGAGGACGGGAGAGTGCGGGGCGCGGGGCAGTTCTACGAGCGTCCCTACGCCTGGTTGGAAACCTAGATCGTTAGCCTGACCCCGGTCAGTGCATCGCGCGCGCCACCCGTGCCGGTAAGTAGGGCAAGCGCATCCTCCCCGTAGAACATGCCGATCCAACGGGCCTGAGTCGGGGTCACCCGTCTCACGGCCCACACAAGGTGGACGTAGTTCGGCTCGCCAGGCACCGAACGGAGGAGCATCCCGACCTGCGAAGGCGAGTGATTCCCTTTTCGGTTGTTACAGGGAGAGCAGGCGGTAACCACGTTCCCCCAATCATTGCCTCCTCCTTGCGAAAGGGGCCGGACATGGTCCCTAGTCAGGAACTGGCGCCCTCGGAGATCTCTACGGTGCTTGCCACAGTATTGGCAGGTATAGTCGTCCCGAGCGAAAAGGAAGGTGTTGGTGACCTGCCGCCGGAAGCGCCGCGGCACATGGACAAATCGCACAAGCCGGATGACGGTCGGACAGGGCAAGCTGTTGCGCTCTGAGCGAAACTGCCTCACCCCGTCCACCTCGAGGATCTCGGCCTTCTGGTCCAAAACCAGCCGAACGGCCCTCCGCGCCGGCACGAGCGCGAGGGGCTCGAAGGAAGCGTTCAGGGCGAGGCAACCCATCGCAACGCCGCTCCGAAGAAAGCGAACCATCTACAGGCTTGGACACAGCGATCCGAGTTCTTCGCGCTGCGCCCCCGGGAAGTTGTCGGGAATCTACGGGGCGATTCGGAGCGGGTCCAGTAGGCCCTCGTGTCGTTGAACCTCGTTCTCAGAGGAGGGCAACCGGGTCTCTGTCCAGGGCAATTCGGACGTCGCCGGAGGAGGGCCTGTGTTGGTTTAAGAATCGCCGTAGCAGCCTCGTGATCTCTGCCACTGGGCCTCCCCGGAGGAAGAAGTGCCAGCGCCACCGACCATGCAGTCGCTCGATGGGAGAAGGCGCAGGCCCTACGAGCTCTGGGACGAGCCCGGCCCATCCCCTTAACTCGCGTCGGATCCAGCCGGCGGCTGCCTCGACACCCTCGGCTGCGAGCCCAGGATCAGGCGAGCTTACAATGATGTTGACGAGGCGGAGATGCGGTGGATAAGGAGGATCGCGGCGTTCGTGTAGCTCTCGTCGAGAGAATCCTACCACGTCATGGCTCAACGCGGCCTGAATCGCGTAGTGCTCGGGCAGAGAGCTCTGAATGATGACCTCGCCGCCGAGAGCGCCGCGCCCTGTTCGCCCCGCCACCTGACTGAGCAGCTGAAACGACCGTTCACTAGCCCGAAAGTCAGGCAGGTGTATGCCTACGTCGGCATTGACCACGCCGACTAGCGTGACGCGCGGAAAGTCCAGTCCTTTCGCGATCATCTGCGTTCCCAGAAGAAGATCGACATCACCGCGCTGAACCCGATCCAGGATCTGTTGATGTGCCCATTTCCCAGAGGTAGTGTCGACATCCATTCTCGCGATGCGCGCGCCCGGAAAGGTCTCGGCGACGATACGCTCGACCTGCTCCGTGCCCATGCCCCGGAACGAGAGGTCCGGATCGCCACATCCAGGACACCGGGTTGGCACCTGCTCTTCGTGTCGGCAGTGATGGCAGAGGAGCCGCTTGCGGGTGCGATGGAACGTCAGGGATACCGAGCAGTTTGGACACTCGCCGACCTGTCCGCACGCCAGACATTGGATGAAGGCCGCGTACCCACGCCGATTCAGGAGCAGAATCGCCTGTTCGCCCTTCTCAAGGCGATCACGGACTGCCTTCACCAGCCGAGGGGATAGGGTGCCTCCTCTATCGAACTTGCGATCCTCTTCCGGGCGGCTACGGCGAAGATCCACGATCTCCACAGGGGGCATCGGTCTGCCGCCCACCCGCTCCGGAAGCGAGAGCAGACGAAACTTCCCGACCTCGGCGTTTCTCCAGCTTTCGAGAGAGGGAGTGGCACTTCCGAGCACACAGACCGCTCTCGCCAGACCTGCGCGTACCACCGCCACATCTCTCGCGTTATAGCGAGGCGTGTCGGACTGCTTATACGAGCCGTCGTGCTCCTCATCCACCACGATCGCCCCAAGATCCCGCACCGGCGCGAATAGGGCGGAGCGCGCACCGACGACCACACGCTTGCCACCGGCACGAATCTGCCGCCACTGATCGTATCGCTCGCCGCCGGAGAGTCCGGAATGCAGGACGGCAACCTCATCTCCGAACCAAGCGCGGAACCGGCTGACGGTCTGAGGAGTGAGCGAAATCTCAGGAACGAGCACGATCGCGCCCCGCCCGAGCCGTCCCACGACCTCGCGAAGGAGGTGAATGTAGACCAGGGTTTTGCCCGATCCGGTTACCCCATGGAGGAGGAAGGGGGGAGCGTCCCGCTCCTCGATCGCACCGACTAGGGCCTGCACCGCCTCCCGCTGGGCGTCGGAGAGCGTGTGGTCGGTCGGAGACTCGGGCTCTTTTCCTTGGAACGGGTCACGAAACACCTCCTCTTCCCGGATTGAGACGAGGTCCTTCTTGCTCAACCCGGAGACGACCGCGCGCGAGAACCCTCCTGAGCCTTGGAGCCGTCGCAGTTCGCAGGCTCCGCCAGACGCTTCCAGGAATTCGTAGCACTCCAGCTGCCGTGGTGATCGACCGAACAGCTCCTGGCGCAGCGCCAGGTCGGGAATCCACTGCGTCATCCGCACCACCTTCCGAGTCTTCACCGGGGGTGCAGCAGGTGGGATGATCCGGTGTTCGAGGAGCCCGTCTGCCGCGAGACGTCGGATCTGTGGCCACAATGACCGGCCTGAGCGGCCGCGAACCGTCTTGTGGAGAGACGATAGACTCATCTCCCCACCGGCTCCCCCCAGACCTTTAAGGACCTCGGCCTCTGCGCCAGAGACAGTTGGGGGCGAGCGCCTCTCTCCGGAGACAACGGAACGGCCGGCGTTCGTGAGGCGGAGAACATCCTTCGAACGGTCCGAGAGAACCGCAGGAAGCATGGACCTGAGCGTGAGTCCGAGAGGCGCCACGTAGTACTCTGACACCCAGGCGGCGAGCTCCAGAAGCTCTAGAGGGACGGAGGGTCCCCGCTCCAGCACGTCGAGGACTGACCGGATGCCCTTCAGTCCGGCGGGGTCGCCCTCGTTCAGGACCCAGCCAATCTGCTCACTCCGCTTGAATGGAACGAGCACACGGGTCCCGGGAGACGGGAGGGTTCCCTCCAGACTGTATGTGAAGGTCTGATCGATCGGCAGGGGGAGGGCGACCTCCACATGCATCTCTAGTGTTCCGGTGGAAGGAGCAACTCGCGTTGGATCTCCGTTGGGGTCACCTCGGGCCCATCCACTCCCCAATGGACGTTCACCTCACTCCGGACACCTAACTCGCCGGGGATGTAGACGCCAGGCTCCACCGAGAAGCCGACTCCCGGAAGAAGCTGGCGCTCTTCACGGGTTTCCAGATCATCGAGATTGGGCCCCGAACCATGCAGCTCCACGTCAATCGAATGCCCGAGCCTGTGTATGAAGTACGAGTCGAGTCCCCTTCTTGCGAGGGTCGCTCGAGCGACGTCGTCTACCTCCCACCCTCGGACCGATTCCCCTGTTGCGGCCCGCGTGGATAGGAACCGGAGAGCCGCATCTCGAGCCTCCCGGACCGCGGACCAGACTCCGATGACTCGATCCGGGGGGCGCGACCCCAGAAACCCCATCCATGTCTGATCGGCCGGGATCCCTCCACTCGGGAAAGACCCCCAGAGGTCGATCAGAACCACCGAGCCTTCCCCTAGTGGCGAACCGTTGCCATCCGGCTCATAGTGCGCATCGGCGGCCTGGGCGCCGCCCGCCACGATGCAGTCCTCCTGATCGGTCAGCCCGTTGGCTCGTAGCTGTACCCGGATCCAATCCATGAGCTCGGCCTCCAACATGGGCGCCTGGCCCGAGGCCGCCTGCGCCGCCCTCTGAAACGCCGCAAGGGCCGTTGCTCGCACCACCTCAGCCGCCGCCTTGTGGAGCTCGAGTCCCTCACTGGACCAGCGGGCGCAGAAAGCCGTGATGAGATTCGCCGACGAGACCACCCGTGCCCCCCTGCTGCTTATCAGGTCGACGACGCCAGATGGGACGCGATCCACGGCGGGAACCACGCCACCCTCTGAAACCTCCATCGCCACGACCTGAATGCCGGAGAGCAGCTCCGTGAGTTCGCGGTTCAGGAGTCGCCACCCTTGGTACACTCTCGACTCCCAAGCCCACCCACTCCACGCCGAGGCCTCGACCACGTGTCTCAAGAGGGTTGGGTCGCCTTGGTGCGGGAAGAACGCGAACGCCCGACGCGTCGTCCTCCCAAGGCCGAGGAGACGGTGCGCCAGCGGGTTTTGATCGTGGAAATCGTAGAGGAGCCAGGCATCCGCTCCACAGTCGGTCAGGAGCGCCGACACCTCCTCCAATCGGTCCTCGGTCAGGAGCGGACCCGCGCGGGTCAACGGTCATCGCCTCGAACAAACAAGGGAAGACCCCGCGTCTCGGTATCGGGGGGCTTCGGTTCATCCGCCTCTTCCAGGTCGAGCGTTCCTTCCGGCTCGGTGGGCTCCTCTCGATCTGGTTCGCCTGCGTCGCTGGGTACCCGTCGGGGTGCTCGGGCCTCGGACTCTTCCTCTGGCCCTGGTGGATCTTCCCCCTTCGTCCCCTTAATCATGTCGAGGCCGAGGACCCGCTCCTTGGTGAGAAGGCGATGCACCTCCAACTGACGACTGATCGTAGCCAGGACCCCCCGCCACCCCCACCGGCTCCACGCGCGTCGCAGAATGACCAACTTCTCGGGGATACTGAACAGCTCTGCAAAGTCGGGAAACGGCTTTTTCGCCGTCCGTCTGAAGGCGGTCTCTTGGTCGGACCAGGCCTCCGTGTGCAGCCTCCCGATCCCGACCTCCCGGAGAATCCGTTTCAACTCCACAAGCATGACCGGACGGGCGCCGAGGTGACCCGATAGAAGCACCTGTCTCTCGGGCTCGACCGGCGCCTTCCACACCAGCTGAACCAAGGCGATCCGCCCCCCCGGCTTCAGCACGCGGAAGAGCTCAGCGATGGCCAGCGTAGGATCCGAGCTGCTCGTCAGTCCGATCTCACCCACCACTACGTCGAACACCCCATCTCGGTAGGGCAGATCGTCCATCGGCGCATGTTGGAACTGGACCCGGCCCTCGAGCTCCTCCTCACGCGATCGAGCTTCGGCAGCTTCAATCAGGAGTTCGTCCTGGTCTACTCCCGATCCCTGAATGCCGAACTCGTGGGCGAAGTAGCCCAGTGTGATCCCCGGGCCACACGCGGCGACGAGAACCTCCGCGCCATCCTGCATGTCTGTGAGAAGCGCGATCTGGCGATAGAGGTCGCGCCCACCGGGCGGGAATACCGTGCGGCGGCTCAATCGCACGAGATCTAGCATAGAGGGGGTAGCGCCTTGGCGGCGCGGGCCCGAAGAGGTAATGCTCATGACGGAAACGTCAGAACGACGGATCCTCGCTCAGCTCGATCTCTCGAATCGCGGAGCGAAGCCGTGCCTGCTCTTCCGACGAGATCAACGTCTCCACGCGTTCCGTATCGCTGACACGACCTTCAACGGGCTCCTCAGATGGAGAGAACCGACGAAGGGCGACCACGACCATGGCGACTCCCAGGAGGAGGCCGAGTGGTGGAAGTAGCCAGGCGAAGAGTCCCCACCCACCCGTCTCAGGCACAGCGCGGTATTCCTCTCCATAGTTCGAGACCATCCATTCTATGAGCTCGTCTGCCGACCATCCCTGATAGGCAAATGCGTGGATGGAATCCCGGAGCGCAGCAGACTGTGACGCGGTACATACCTCCAGCATGAATCCCGGGCAGAAAGGCGAAAAGAGGCTAGATATCGCCTCCTCTCCCTCCGGATGCGGCTGAAACGCCCCTTCCATTCCCTCCGGGATCTGCGCCGTAAGCCCCAAGCAAAGGAAGAATAGGATGAGGGCGGGACCGACCGTGCGCAGGCGCATGGAAGTGATCCGGAATCGAGGAACCAGTCTGATGGATGTGTTGATAAAGATGACGGTCCTGACCAGGGGACTCAAGTCGAAGGCCGTGCAGGCCTCGAACTGGTGGGTTCGGATAGCGCCAGGAGCGTCGCCACGACGGCAGCACCCGTCCGCTCGGGGGTCGTACATCCCTGCCTTAGAGCGCGGCGGGAGCCACAGGCTGATCCGCCTTCGAGCCGACCCGCTCCTGAATTGGCCGCACTGTCGGGGACACGGACCGCAGGGCGATGATCGCGTCACATGCGGCACTGGTCGCCGACATGGTCGTCAGGTAGGGCACTCCGTAGGTAATCGCCGCCCGCCGCATGGCGTAGTCATCGTACTGGGACCTCTTTCCCAGAGGAGTGTTGATGAGAAGATCCACCTCCCCACTCACGATGGCGTCCACGAGGTCTGGCCGACCCTGACCGACCTTGAAGATCTTCCGCGAAGGAATCCCGAGGCGGGCCATGTATTCATGGGTCCCCAAGGTGGCCACGATCTCGAACCCCATATCGTGGAACCTCCGCACGATCGGCGTCACGGTCTCCTTATCTCGGTCGTTCACCGTGACTACAACCCTCCCCCCATCCTTGGGCAGTACGTTCATCCCACCTGCCTGCGCCTTCGCGAACGCCATCCCAAACGAGTCGTCAAAGCCCATCACCTCCCCCGTCGACCGCATTTCCGGTCCCAGCAGGATGTCGACATCGAAACGGGTGAAGGGGAGGACCGCCTCCTTTACCGCCACGCCGGGCACCTCAGGCTCGTTCGGGACATCGAGCTCTTGGATGGTTTCGCCAACCATCACCCTGGCGGCCAGCCGCGCCAGGGGCACCCCGGTGGCCTTGCTCACGAACGGGATGGTCCGGGAAGCCCGCGGGTTCACCTCCAATACGAAGACCTCACCATCGCGGATCGCGTATTGGACGTTCAGGAGGCCGACCACCCCCAGCTTCAGCGCGAAGGCTCGAGTGAGCTCCCGAATGCGATCCAGCTCTTCGGGCCCTAGCCGGTACGGAGGAAGGACACACGCGGAGTCTCCCGAGTGGACTCCCGCATCCTCGATGTGCTGCATGATCCCTCCGATCACCACGTCCTTGCCATCCGACAGGGCATCGACGTCAGCTTCGAAGGCGTCCTCGATGAATCGGTCGATCAGAACGGGATGGTCCGGCGACGCCCGAATCGCGCGTTCGAAGTAACCTTCCATGGAAGCGTCGTCATAGACGATCTCCATCCCTCGACCGCCCAGAACGTAGGAAGGACGGACCAGAACGGGGTATCCGACTCGGCCAGCCACCTCGATCGCCTCCTCCTGCGAGACCGCCACACCATTCGGGGGCACTAGAGCTCCCACCTGACGACAGACCTTCTCGAACCGCCCACGGTCTTCGGCTCGATCGATCGCGTCCACTGAGGTCCCTAGGATCGGAACGCCCGCCGCCTCGAGCCCTTGAGCGAGATTAAGGGGGGTCTGTCCACCTAGCTGCACGATGACGCCCTTGGGCTTCTCGCGATCTACGATCTCGAGGACGTCCTCTAGGGTCAGAGGCTCGAAGAAGAGGCGGTCTGAGACGTCGAAGTCCGTCGAGACAGTTTCGGGGTTCGAGTTGACTATGATCGTCTCCAACCCCGCCTCTCTAAGTGCGAGCACCGCTTGAACGCAGCAGTAGTCAAACTCGATCCCCTGTCCGATGCGGTTCGGCCCACTTCCGAGGATGACTACCTTCTCCCGATCCGAGGACCTGATCTCGTCCTCGGTCTCATAGGAGGAGTAGTAGTACGGAGTCTCGGCCGGAAACTCGCCGGCACAGGTATCCACCACGTTGAAGGTGGGGCGAAGCCCCCAGTCCCACCGAAGCGCCCGTACCTCCTCCTCTGTCTCGCCTCGGATCGCCGCCAGCTGCGCATCAGAGAATCCACTGCTCTTCATCTTGCGCATCGTTCCAGCCTCCACCTCCGGGAGGGCCCGATACCACTCCTCGAGCTCGACTAGCTCGAGCAACTGATCGAGAAACCACGGATCGATGGCGGTGGCCTCGTGGATATCGTCCACGGTGAGAGGTTGCGAGGACGGATGCGGGAAGGCTGGGGCTCCTTCCTCCTGACCTCGCTCGATCAGGTCGACGGCTCTGCCCGGATCGGGCGCCAATTCCTCGGCCGCCTCGTCTCCGCCCACCGCTTGCAGCCGGGCCGCAGCCTGGAGTGCCCGTTTCAATTGGAAGGGACGATCGGCCGTCGGCCGCCGAAGGGCCGCCAAGAGTGACTCACGGCTCGTGCCCGCCAGCCCGTCGTCCTCGGGCCTGTCCCCCTCCACCCACCCAGCCCGGCCTATCTCGAGCCCTCGGAGTCCTTTTTGCCAAGCAGCCTTGAAGGTTCGGCCGATAGCCATGGTCTCGCCCACCGCCTTCATCTGAACACCCAAGACGGGATTCACCTCGGGGAACTTCTCGAAAGCGAATCGGGGAAACTTCACCACCACGTAGTCCAGCGTAGGCTCGAACGAGGCTGGGGTGGTCTTGGTGATGTCGTTGGGAAGCTCGTGGAGCCGATACCCTACCGCCAGCTTCGCGCCGACCCTTGCGATCGGGAATCCGGTGGCCTTTGAGGCGAGCGCCGACGACCGGGATACGCGAGGGTTCATCTCGATCACGAGCAGCTCTCCAGTGCCCGGATGAACTGCGAACTGGATGTTGCAGCCTCCCGCCTCGACACCGATCTCGCGGATGATTGCGATGGCGGCGTCTCTCATCCGCTGGTACTCCACGTCGCTCAGAGTTTGCGCGGGCGCCACGGTGATCGAGTCCCCTGTGTGCACACCCATCGGATCCACGTTCTCGATTGAGCAGATGACGATGACGTTGTCTTCACCGTCGCGCACGACCTCAAGCTCGAACTCCTTCCATCCGATCACCGAGCGGTCGACGAGGACCTCGTCAATGGGAGAGGCATCGAGACCGCGTCGTATGGCACCCTCGAATTCTCGACTGTTATAGGCGATCCCTCCCCCTGTGCCCCCCAGGGTGAACGAGGGTCGGATGATCGCCGGATACCGCGTATCCTCGACGATCTTGAACGCATCGCCAACGGACCGGGCGAAACCCCAGTGAGGGACCGCGAGCCCTATGCGCGTCATCGCCTCGGCAAACTCCTCGCGGTCCTCCGCCATGCGGATCGAGCGCTCGTTCGCGCCGATCAACTCCACACGGCATCGGTCCAACACGCCCTGCTCGTGCAGCTCCATCGCGAGGGTCAGGGCGGTCTGGCCACCCATCGTGGGAAGGATCGCATCGGGCTTCTCCCTCTCCACGATTCGGGTCACCCATTCGCTGGTGAGCGGCTCGATGTAGGTGGCGTCGGCCAGCCCCGGATCGGTCATGATCGTGGCCGGATTCGAGTTCACCAGAACGACCCGGAAGCCCTCTTCCTTCAGCGCACGAACCGCCTGCGTACCCGAATAGTCGAACTCGCAGCCCTGACCGATGACGATCGGGCCCGAGCCCAGAATCAGGATGGTTTCTAGGTCGTCACGGCGGGGCACGAGAACTATCCAGGTTTCATGACGGTGGTAGGCGCTGCCGCCTGCCGGGACCAGAGGTCCGCGCTGCCAGCGGAGGGCCAAGAGCGGAGGAAACGTAGAAAAAAGGGAGCGAGCAAAGAAGAGGAGATCACGCACGAGGCCTGGGAAGCCTACTCCTCCTTCTCTGCCTCCTTTCGGGCCGCCGTCAGCAGGACCACGGCGAAGCCGCCCCACACCAAGCCCACAGTCGCGAACATCGTGATCCAGGTGGCGGGGGTCATCGCTCGAGCCGGATCTGGATGTCCTCCGGTTCGAACACCTCGTTCTGACGGTCGGCGAGCTGCAGTACTGTGAAGGACGGAGTCGGTCCGGCCCGGTCCTGGACGTAAAGGCGGAAGGTCATCGCTCCCGCGGGATCGGGATCCACAAGTAGTACCCTCATCTCACCTGGATCTCCCGAGACCGGTCCGGACCAGCCCAACGTTCCCCCGGTCCCCTCGACCCGTAACAGGCCCTCGCCGGTGATGAGCATGAGGGCAGAACCAGGTGCTCCTTCGGCAGTTTGGACGGACCCGATGAAGGGTCCCGGCCCCGATGGGCCCAGGTCACACCCCCAAAGGAGTAGGGTAGACGCGAGGATCGTGAGCCCTAATCGAACGGCCCTTTGCGCCAACGGAAGCTCGATCATGGTCCGATCGCCTTGGGCTCAGGGAGCTCGAGCTCTCCCAGTCGAATAACGGTCCGCGAGGGGAGCGGCCCTGCCTGCATTTGCTGAGGATCGGGAGTGCCTACAAGATAGGCCCGGAGGTCCCCGATGTCGTAGCCCCCATTCTCGTTCCCGGTTAGATCTAGGAAGTCCTTCTGGGGAGCTGTCAGCCCGTCCTCGGTACCTATGAACGGGCTGACCAGAACCTCTTCAGTCAGACTAGGACGCAGGACTCGGATTGAGAGCGCCGCTCTCGCCTCCAACCCGATCCCATCCCGGGCCAGGATCTCGAGCTCGAACTCCCCCAGCTCCGTCGCGGTTCCGCCGATCACACCCGTCTCGGCCGTCAGCTCCAGCCCCGGGGGCAAGAGCCCGGTCTCGACACTCCAGGTCACGGGATCATTGCCTTCATTCACTGCGAACACGATCTCATGCGGGGTAGCGGCCTCGATTTCGACCGTCTCGGGAACGGGTGCTAGGCCATAGACGACATCGAAGTTGGCCTGGAGCCGCACTGGCTCATCGAGAGTCAGGGCAATCGGGTTGTCCACAGGCGTGGGTACGTCGACCCAATCGCGAAAGGCGAACCCCGTGCGCGCCGTCGCAAGTACCGAGACTGGGGTCCCCTGTGGGAACCAGAAGTCTTCACCCTCCGGAGCCACAGCCCCCGGATCAGCGCTGAAGGTGCCGGGTGCAATGCCCTGGGCAGGGTCATTGGTGGTCACGGTCAGCCGGATCTCTGTGTCTCGATAGAGGGCGACGAGGGTCTCATCGGAAAACTGAGTCGTAAAAACTCTGCTCCGGGGCGCGCCGTCCGCCCAAGCATCGAAGGAAATCCGAGAATCTGGATCCAGCAGGATCCCGCCGGCGGCAGTGATTTCATGAGTTTGAAAAGGCGCCGAGAGGAAGTCGACTGGAGTGCCCGATTGAATCGAGCTATCGACCTCGAATCCTGGGATGTCCACCAGCAGGCCGTTCTGCTCCGCCGCCAGCGTGACAGTCGAAATCTGAGTGTTGAGGCGGAAGCGAAGGTCGTGGGGCGCGACCCCCAACTGCTCGATGTCTTCCAGGGTGGCACCGAGGCCCCCGCCCAGATGCGAAACTGCCGCCGGTGGTTTTCCTGCATGAAACTCCCGGTTTTGGCTGCACGGTATGGAGGGATCGAGGTAGTCGAGGGGCGAGGGTTTGATACAGCCCGGGAAGGGGTCGCCTGGATCTCCCCTTCCCCCTCCCGGCTGGGTGAGATCGCCTCGACCGTCGGCTTGCCTTAACCACACTCCCAGCCGGTTCCGATCTGTGTTCACCGTATTCGGGGGCCACTTGGTTCCGAGAACGTCGTCGTCGATATGCCAGATAAGGAGTCCTGGCTCTGGAAGGGTGGCGTCGGAGCCCAACCGCTGTCTGTTCTCGAGGAGGATGTACTCGTTCGATCCGTCACGCGCGGGAAGCCTCAATACCCTCCGCCCTGACTCGACAGGCTCGAGGGTGGTGATCTCGTTCGTTTCAGGCACAATGTCCTCTACGGTGACCCATCCCAGAGCCGACTTGCTCCATGCTCCCAGGTGACATGGGCGCTCGGGCGTGCCTCCCAGACAGCCCCAGCCACCGGTTCCCATCAGGTCCCAATTCCCGGCTCCGGCGAAAAAGCCTCCGCCCCCCCCAGAGCGGTAGAGGTCGGGCAGACCGAAGCCATGTCCCAGTTCGTGCGCAAATGTCCCGATCTCGCTTATGACCTCCCCGTCGCAGGCGAGAAGCGGCTGAATCGTATAGTCGTCGATGTAGATATTGTCCGAGCCATCCGGCCGTGGAGTCGACGTCCGAAAACCGTTGGGCAGCCTTCCTTGCGTTGCTGCGCGCAGAGTCCAGCGGTGCGCCCAGATTCGGTCCGTCGCCCCACTGCATTCAGCTCCCTGATCGGGGTGAAGAACGGTCAGCACATCGACGTATCCGTCCCCTGACTGATCGAACGGGCTCCAGTCCATTCCGGCGTCGTCCAACCCCTGCACGATCGCCTCGATGAAGGCCCCAATCCCCTGCGAAAAACTCGAAGTCAGACTGCTCTGGCCTAGCGTCACCTCCGCCCGAGTCATTCCTGTCTGTCGCCAGTCGGAGGTGGTCCCCTCGAGATCTACCAACCCCCCCGAGACCTCCGAGAAGAACTCCGGAATGGTCTGCAGATACGAGTTCGGTCCATCGAAGAACTCTGCCTGGACCTGCTCGCGTGTGAAGGCTGCGATTCCCGGCCCGTCGGAGAAGAGCCCCAGGACCAGCGGAAACCGGAAGGTGCCCACCAGTGGCTCCTCGCGTGGACCGAGCACTCGGGCTTGGGGTTGGGTGGAGAGAAGAACGCCCGACGTGCTCGCACGCATTCCCTGTCGAAGTCCATCGAGCCGTGCCCGACCAGTGCGTCCGAACTCGAACGATCCTCGATCACTGCGAAGCTGCTCGAAGTAGCCGTTGGGCGGACGAGTCCCATGGATCTCTCCCAACAACTCCACGTCCTGACCCTCCAACGCCCCAGCGAAAAGAGACAGGGTGACCAGGAGAGCGGAATGGAGCTCGCGAGATAAGATCAGAGAGACCCGAGGCTTCAACATGAGGGCTTTTACCTCAGGTCCTCACCTCGGATCCCGAGTTCCGCCCCTTGGGCTCGAAGCCCGTCGATGACATTTTGGATGTGTTGGCTCCTTTCCAACCCCAAGAGCTCGACACCGCGCGCTACCTCATCCCTGCTGACCCCTGCAGCGAAGGCCCGGTCCTTCAGCTTTTTAGCCACGGACTTCGGGCGCAGTTCGTCTATCCCATTGGGTCGCACCAGGCAACAAGCGACGACGAGGCCCGATAGCTCATCGCAAGCGACCAGCACGCGGTCGAGATCGGTCTCGGGCTCCACTCCTGTGAACTCAGAGCGATGAGCGAGGATGGCTCTCGTCACTTGCTCAGGGTAGCCAAGCTCCTGAAGCATCTGCACCGCGGGGAGGGGATGCTCCTCCGGATTTCGCTCCCAATCGAGGTCGTGGAGGAGCCCCGCAAGTCCCCAGAGTTCCTCGTCCGCGTCCCTCATCTGAGCGTAGTGACGTACGGCTGCCTCAACGGCCAGCATGTGATTCCTGAGTCCTGGACTCTCGACCCATTCGTTCAAGAGCTGCAGGGCATCATTCCGGTCTGGCATGGCTGTGTCCCAGGGGAGAACTGGGTTGAAGGGTGCGCTGCTAGACCTTGGACGAGGGGCAGAGAAATGACACGGCACACGTCTCGCAGCGGGGGGTTCGGGCGGCGCACACCGCCCTCCCATGAAAGATGAGAAGATGGGACAGTAGGGTCCAGCGCTCCTTGGGGAACAGCTCGATGAGGTCTCTCTCGATTTTCTCTGGAGTCCCCTGCGCTGTGAGATGGAGACGCTTCGAAAGCCGGGTGACGTGGGTATCGACCACGACTCCTTCCGTCACTCCGAACGCGTTTCCAAGAATCACGTTCGCGGTCTTCCTCCCGACCCCAGGAAGCTTCACGAGCTCCTCCATCCGTCTCGGCACCTCCCCCTCATAACGGTCCACGACCGCCCCGGCCATCGCGATCAGGTTCTTGGCCTTGTTCCGGAAGAAGCCGGTGGAGCGGATGATCGCTTCCAGCTCCTCCTGGGAAGCCTCCGCCAGACCGTGCGGGTCCGGGAAGCGTGCGAAGAGCTGGGGAGTGACCATGTTTACCCGTTCATCCGTACACTGCGCCGAGAGGATCGTGGCCACCGTAAGCTCGTAGGCGTTCGAATGGTGCAAGGCGCAGTGGGCTTGGGGGTATTCTTCATGCAGGAGATCGTAGATTTCGCCAGCGCGGCCCTTCCTCGTCTTCTTCGACTCGCGAATCACGGTTAGGGCTCCGGTTGGGCCTCGGAAGCTCCCCGACTCTGGGTTACGGGCCGGATTCGCCTGAAGGGCAGGAGGCTGGGCCGAGGTTCTTCCCTGGCGGTCCTTGGTCGTGGCCCGCTTTCCTCAGGTCCTAGGGCCTCGCAGACCTCATATAGGTACGCGAATGAGCGACCCACGAGCTTCAGGACTTCCCCGAGGGTGCCTACCGAATAAAGTCCTCCGAGTTGGCCTCCGGGGAGCGTTGTGGAGAAATCCATCCCTTCAGGTCGGACCGTCTCCGTGAGCCACGCTTCCGAGTCCTCTAGGGTTGTTGGCGGCAGTTCGGTCAGGGAGATCCCCGGCCGCCCAGCGCGGACCCCGAGAGCCACAAGAAGCGAAAGCGTCTGTTTGGAGGAACGGGTCCAGAACACGCCATCCAGGGGCTCCGCATGATCCCCCTCCTCCGGCACAGCCCAGAAGAGATGGCGGGGTAGCTGTAGATATCCGGCATCAACCGGAAGCTGCCCTCTCCATCGGTAGCCCTCGAACGAATGTTCGACCACATGGCGGGCGACATCGGTCTCCAGCAGGTACAGCGCCTCCCCCGCCGCGTGGAAGTGAAAGCAATGGAACAGGAAGGCGCCGAAACGGTGGATGGTGCCGCCGCCGCGCTCCTCGCCCTGGATCTCGCGAATCGTCCGACCAACCTCGCCGAGGAGAATGAAGGCGCCAGGATCGGTGAGATCAGATCCACGCGCCTGGGCCTCGTCTCGGATCTCGCGGAAGGTTCGGTCCGCAAATTCGCGGCCGGGGATTCCGATCTCGTACGGGGTCAAACGCGCCCAAGAACACTCCGAGTTCACCCTGAGTCCCCTCCTGCCCCAGGAGGCTCCCCGCTGGTCGAGGGGCCTCCCTCCACGACATATGCGTCGCCTTCGGATTCGGTGAGCTCCAGCGGCGCCCGCATCAGCAATCTCCTGATGCGCTGCCAGAGAGGGAGCTCGCGGATGAGAACGAGCTGCACCTCGCACCCTTCCGTAACCAGCTCTGGGAGCCATAAATAGTGCACGTCACCCACACCTCGCGGCAGGAGAATCGCCCGCCGTCGCTCGGCCCATTCGAACTCCACGGCCTCGCCAGCTCGGACCCGGTTTGGGCGCCACGGCTGTTCGATGTAGACATCTCGCTCTACCCGGTAGACCCCTGGGGCGATGGCGGTCCCTGACTGAAAGTACCAGGGGTCGAAATCGAGGCTCTCCTGGCGCCGGTGGGTCTGCTCCAGTGCGTAGTCCTCGCGCCCCAATGCATCGTCCTCCACTAGGAACTCGAGGTGGTGCCGCAGCTCGTGCGTGACCGTCTCCCAGAGCTCCTCCTCCCACGAAAAGTCAGGATCGAATTCTGAGATCTTCGAGAAGGATCCGTGATAGAGGGCGAGGATCGAATGGGTCGAGTCCGGACCTCCAAATCCAGACGGGTACGGCTCGGTAAAGCACATCCCCATGGTGAAGTACTCGTCGTGATCGGGGTGCGTCTCAGCCTCCCGCCTGACGACGATCCCGTCGATCCCTTCCCTGTACTGGGTGGGGACCTGCTCCCACATCCGGTGAGCGGCCTCTTCGAACTCCTCGTATGTCATCGGAAACTCGCGGGTGGCTGGCGCGCCTATCCGGGAGGCTCTTGCCCCGAGACCGCCACCCCACCCTTCATCGTGTGGGCGACCAGGAGGCGATTCAGCGAGATCAGGACGATGAGTACCACACCCCATTGCGCGATCACCGTGCCAACGTTGAAGGCCGAAACGGGATTCAGGCTTGCCGCGACACCCTCGCCACGGGCTTGCCAGAGCCACCAACCAATCAGTACGACCGCCTGGACTGCTACCAACCGGATCGCCCAGTCCCACCAGACACCCACCCGGATATCGGAGTCCCCGGTGTTGATGAACTCGGCCCTCCAGCGGCTAACGCCATAGCGAAGCACGGCGAACGCATAGAAGAAGCCGGATAGCATTAGCCCCACCCCCCAGACGAAGTCCTGGTTGGCGAAAACGTCCATGGAAAGGGCCGAGGGCACCCCCATTAGGAGCCCCGCAATCCCCACGATCCCGATCGCCCGCTTCCGAGGGAGTCCGATGTCCATCAGCACACGACTTGTCAGCTCAATCATTGCGATCAGCGAGCTCCATGCGGCAAACACCAGAGCCAAGAAGAAGAGGGTGAGGAAGAACTGGCCGAGGGGAAGGGTCGCAAACAGCTGGGGAACCCAGATAAAGGTGAGCCCCTCGTTGCCGGCGCCCACGATTTCGGCCGCCGCATCGGGCATCACCGAGAACACCGTGCACAGCACCATGATTCCGGCCAGAAGCGACATGCTGTTGTTGCCGAATCCGATGACGAAAGCGTTCAGTGCGGTGTCTTCGCGACTCCTCATGTACAGGGCGTAGCAGAGGACCAGGCCCCAACCCGCTCCGGTATCCCACGCGTTCTGGGTCAACGCCTGGAGCCAGATTCCCGGTTCGCTCAGGTCGGACCAATCCGGAGTGAAGAGGAACGCGAGGCCGTCCATGGCCCCGGGCAGGGTCACGGCGCGTAGGGCCAGGATGATCAGCAGGATGACGAGGGAGGGGATCAGGACGCGAGCCGCCGTCTCGATCCCGCGTACGCCGCGGGAGACCACGCATACACCGAGGCCCATCGCGATTGCGTGAGTCAAGACGGCGTGGGGCGAGGCGGCGTAGCCTTCCCAGAACGCCCCGGCTGGATCCGCGGGAACCACCCCCATAATCGAAGCGGCGAAGAAGCGGATCGTCCACCCCATGACGACCGAGTAGTAGAACATGATCGCGGTCGCGGTCCACGCTACCCAGGCGCCCATCCACCCGAATCGAGGGCCGAGCGTCTTAACGAAGGCCCCGATCGGGCCCGCGCGCGCGCCCTTCCCTAATCCGAACTCGAGAATCAGGAGTGGCACGGACCACAGGAGGAGGAACACCACCCATGCGACCAGAAAAGAGCCACCACCCTGTGTCGCGGCGATCCGCGGAAACCGCCAGATGTTACCGGTGCCGACGGCCATACCCATCATGGCCAGGAGCATCCCCCACCGGGAGGTGAAGACCTTCGAGCCGCGTGGCGTCATCCCTCCAGGTGCTCGCGGATCCACTCGAGCACCCGTGATGCGTCGACACGGGTCTGTTCGAGGCTGTCACGGTCTCGGACGGTGACCGTTCCGTCTTCGCTCGTCTGACCGTCTATAGTGATGCACCAGGGCGTCCCGGCTTCATCCTGGCGCCGGTACCGCCGGCCGATCGATCCGGCCTCGTCGTAGAAAGCGGGTACCGCGGCTCCGCGCAGGTCCTTCACGATCTCCCTTGCCCGTTCAGGCAGTCCATCCTTCTTGACTAGTGGGAAGACCGCCGCCTTCACAGGAGCCATCCGCGGATGAAGGCCCAAGACGACCCGAGGCTCCCCCTCGACCTCCTCCTCACGGTATGCATCCGATAGGAGCATGAGGACGGTGCGGTCCACCCCGACCGCGGTCTCCACGACGTAGGGAAGGAAGCGCTTCCCCCCACCCGAGTCGATGTATTCCAGGCGCTTTCCAGAGTACTCCTCGTGGCGACTCAGGTCGAAGTCCGTCCGGTTGTGGATGCCTTCCAGCTCCTTCCATCCGAATGGGAAGTTGTACTGGATGTCGATGGCTTTCTTCGCGTAATGCGCGAGCTCGTCCGGCCCGTGCTCATGGAGGCGAAGGTTCTCGCTCTGTACGCCCAAGGAGCGGTGCCAGGCCTGCCGTTCGTCGAGCCAACTCTCGAACCACTCCTCGTCCGTCCCAGGTTCGACGAAGAACTGCATCTCAGCCTGCTCGAACTCCCGCGTTCGAAAAATGAAGTTCCCCGGGGTGATCTCGTTTCTGAACGCCTTCCCGATCTGGGCAACCCCGAAGGGAATCTTCTGCCGAGACGCGGTTTGGACGTTGAGGAAGTTTACGTAAGACCCCTGGGCAGTCTCAGGCCGGAGATACACGACGGATCCGTCGTTCTCCACCGGACCCATGAACGTCCGGAACATCAGGTTGAAGAGTCGCGCCTCCCCCAGCTCGCACTGGTCGTGGTGTCCAGGGGCGCGCGATGGCTTCCGCCCACACTCACTCGTTTCAAGCTGGTCTTCGCGGAAGCGCAGCTTGCAGGCCTTGCACTCGACCAGGGGATCGGTAAAGCCCTCCACATGACCCGAAGCCTCCCAGACCCGCGGATGCATTAGGATCGAAGCGTCCACCCCTTCTACATCGTCCCGCTGGTGAACCATCCGGCTCCACCAGCTCTCTTTGACATTCCGTTTGAGCTCGATCCCGAGGGGCCCATAGTCCCATACGGATCCCGTCCCACCATAGATCTCGGAGGATTGGAAGATGAAGCCGCGCCGCTTTCCGAGCGACACCAGCTTTTCCATTACGTCGTGCTCCGCCATGGCGCGTTAGGAGTCAGTAGGTCGAAACAAAAACGGGCCCCGGGGGCCGTCAGGAGGCCGGGACCCGACATGGCCAGAATGATAGGAACGGGCCCGATCGTGAGCAACCAGGCTCCTCCGCGGACGGAGCGATCGAACCCGTGAGCGGGCGGCGGGTAGGACGGATGTCCGCTGCGCCAGAGTCCCCTGTCGGGATTACGTTGGAGGCGGCATCTTGGGCGCGGAGTTGGCGATGCCGACCAAAACAAGAGGAAGACCGTCAAAGGAATCATCGCATGCTGACTTTTACAGATAAGGCCCGGGAAATGGTACTGACCTTCATGGACCAGGGCGGCGAGGACCTTCGAGCCCTCAGGATCCACGCCAGTGGAGGTAGCCCCGTAGCCCCATCTTTCGAGCTAACACTCGTGGAGGACTCGGATCGCGCCGAGCAGGATCTCGAGCTCGATGCCGGGGGCTTCATGGTGGTCGTTGACCCGGGCAGTGCAGAGAAGCTCGAAGGCGCAACCGTCGACTTTGTGAATCGAGTGAACGGGTCGGGCTTCGAGATCATTCCTGCGACTCAAGCTCTGGCCGCTGGGTCACCGGCCGCCGTGTCGAAAGGCGAGCTGGGTGACAAGGTCCAATTGATTCTCGACGAACAGGTGAATCCGGCTATCGCCGCACACGGTGGACAGATCAACCTGGTGGATGTCAAAGGCACCGAGGTGTTCATGGAGATGACGGGAGGTTGCCAAGGCTGCGCGATGTCGAGAATGACGCTCCGACAGGGGGTGGAGCGAATGATCAGGCAGCACCTTCCCGAGGTGACCGAGATCCACGACGTCACCGATCACGCCTCTGGCGAAAACCCCTATTTCAGCCAGTGAGTCGCACGCGCTCGGGTAGGGCCCTTCAGGGCGTCGTGGGTTTCAGCCTAGCCCTTCTCCTAGCCGCACTCCTTTCCGAACCCCTCTTTCCCCAGGGGCCTCCACCCGCCGCACTGGAGCGGGTGGGGCCAGCCGAGGGGACATTGGTTGTCGCCGGGGGTGGAGACCTAGGCCCGGAGATCTGGGAGACGTTCGTGAGCCTGGCCGGTGGTGACCGGGCGAAGATTGTCGTGATTCCTACGGCTGGCCTCGACAAAGATATTCCAGACGATTGGCGGGGATCCGACGCCCTTCAGGCTGCCGGCGCGAGTGACTTGGTAGTTCTGCACACGAGGGACCCCCAAGAAGCCGAGTTCGACGCATTCGTGCTCCCGCTCCGAGAGGCCACTGGTGTGTGGCTGCCGGGAGGCCGCCCATGGCGACTGGTGGATGCGTACCTCCACACCCGAGTGCACGAGGAGCTCTTCGCCCTCCTCGACCGGGGCGGTGTGGTGGGTGGAACGTCGGCCGGAGCCTCGATCCAGGCCTCGTTCCTGATCCGTGGGGACAAAGAGACGAACCAGATCGTCTACTCACCTGACTACGCGGAGGGATTTGGGTTCCTCGAGAGCGTCGCCGTGGATCAGCACCTTCTCGCGCGCGGTCGCGAATCGGATCTCTGGGAGGTGTTAGAGCTTCACCCGGAGCTGCTGGGAATCGGTTTGGACGAGGGGACGGCGATTATTGTCCAAGGCAATCGGGCCGAGGTCATCGGCGAGAGCCAGGTCCTCGTGTACGATGCCTCTGACGCGTCACTGGAGCCCAGCCGCCTCGGTGTCGGAACCGTCTTTGACCTCAGCTCTCGGGAGAGAATCGAGGACAGCGGCTATCCCCTCCCCTCCCGAGGCGTCGTTCACGGGGACGACCTCTAACAGTCCATCCTTCGTCGGCACGCCATCCTCCGTGCCTTCCGTGATCAGATCCTGGAGGACCGGGGCGAGCTCGCGCAGGATCTGAGTAGGCAGCGCGCTCGTGAACCAGTAGTTATCGGCGGCTTCTCCCGGCACGTAGGCAGTCACCACACCATACAGACGATCCTCAACGAAGAAGACGAAGGTCGAGGTTCGGTTCACGCTACGTGATTCGATCAATCTCCCTCCGGGTGCGAACGTACGGTACCGATTGTCGCCCGTACCTGTCTTGCCACCGACAATGAGCGGCTGCCCATCCGAACCGCGAAGCACACCGCTCATTCGCCTTGCCGTTCCGTCGCTGACCACCCCGATCATGGCTTCGCGCGTAACCTGCGCGACTTCCGCCGGCATCACCCGTTCTCCCATCGCGGCCCGTCGAACCATCCGCGTCTCGAACGGAGTCCCCTCTGCGAAACGGAGCTCCTGGATTCGATAGGTGGGCAGCCTTACGCCATCATTCACGAGGATCCCTACGAGTTCGCCTAACGAAGACGGACGGTCTCCCGAGCTGCCGATCGCAGTCCCCAGCGAGGGCACGATGTTGGAGAACGGGTACCCGAGGGCGCGCCACCCCTCGAGAATCCTCGTGAAGGCCTCGATCTCCAGAAGGAACCGGATCCTCTGATCCTGCGCGCCCTGTCGACTCGTGCGGAACAGCCAACGGTACACCTCCTGTCGAGCCCCAGCGCTTTCGCGCACGATCTCTTGGCGATTGGCCCCCGGGTTTTCGATCAGATATCGGGCAAGCCAGATTTCCAGCGGATGCACGGCGGCCAGGTACCCAAGGTCCGCGAGGCCCCAATCCTGCGGATCGGCCCGCGCGAACAAGGTCTGGATCGTTTCGTCGGTGGCCTCCAGATCAGGCTGGGTGGTCCGCAGTAGGATCTCGAACTCTGCGACGGAAGGATCTGGGGTCACACTCCGATAGACCCATGCGGTGCGCTGAGGGGTCAGCCTCCGACCCAGAACGAGCGCTTGGAGCACCTCGTCCCGGCCTCTCTCCCTGAACTTTGGCAGGAACCGGTTGATGAACTGGATCCCCTCCCGATCCGCGAAGCGCTGGAGGTATTCCGTGCGGAGGGGCGAGTCCGTCTCCTCGAGGACGTGAGCTGCGGACCCAGGCTCTCGGTAGATGTAGTGGTTTACCACATCTCGCATCACCCTGACGAAGACCAGGTTGACCGACTGCCGAAAGGCCTCTGATACGGTGACGCTCCGCTGGTCGTAGGTGGCGTCGAAGTTTGAGAACGACTGCGCCCCACCTCCAGTTACGAACCTCTCTCTGGGATTCGCCGAATAGCTTCGGTCCAGGGAGCGCTTCAGGAGCTCCGTCAGACCCATTCGCGGATAGAGCAGGGACTGGCTGCGCACCCAACGAGCCAAGTGATCGTTCCCGGAAAGGGATAAGGAGCGGAGCGAATCGGGCTCCAGCTCGAAGAACGCCCCATGGAGCTCGGCAACGACCTCCAGATAGCTGATCAGGGTTCTCAGCTTCGCCGTGGACCCGAGTTCAAGCCGAGCGGACTCGTTCAGGTTGAAGGGGGCGTCGAGATTGTCTGTCTGTAGCCGGACCCGGTTTCCCCACTCAGTCCGCTCATGCAGGACAACAGAGTAGACAACCTTCGCGGGATCGCCCCGGTCCAGCAGCCGGTAACCGTCTAGGTGCCTAGCGCTGACGAATTCGGGATCCGCCAAGCGCTGGATGAAATCGGTAGCCGACCTCTGGACGGGCGCATCAATCGTCGTGACCGCTGTGAGGTCGGTCTGTCCAGGTCGTAGAGTCCCGGTACTCCCAGCGTACCGAGGAGTTGATTGCGGACGGCGTTTACGCCCTTTCGCTCTACGAAGGCGGGGGGCGGTCGGGGTGGCGGGGCGGATCTCGGTTCGGAGCTGGCTTCGAGTGCCTCTCGGGAAAGGGACGGGGAGATGACCTCCGCACGCTCCAGGAGGCGTAGGTGCCGGTCGGTAAGCGCCTGGAGTGCCTCTCGTCCCTCGGCGTTCGTCAGATAATAGGTGGGCCTCCGCTGGGAGAGGATCAGACTCAGCACTTCCCGGTAGATTGTCCCCCGTTCCGGCCCGACCGCGGGCGAAGAGCCCAGCGTCCTGAGAACTCGATTCGCGTCGGCGAGCTCACGACCGTACCACCCCCAAAGGCCATCGCCGAGGCCTGTAACCTCACCTGCGCCCGACTGGGCCGCCAAGGGAACGGAGTTCAGGTATTCGAGTACGACGCGACGTCTGGCAGGAAGCGTTTGGGGCCCCTCCAGGTAAGCACGGACGGAAGCTGAAGCCATCTGGGCCAGCTTGTCGTTCGGTGATGACGTAAGACCGTCGGGGGAGTGTCGGAACTTCTGGATCTGGGTCGCAAGGGTGCTCGCGCCGGCGATGCTCCCTTCCCTCCCGAGATAGCGGAGCCCCAGCTCAGCGGTGCTGCGAAGGAGACGAGGCCACTCGACGGCGGGATTCCTAAGGGGCTGATCCGGATCCAGCAGGCTTCGGTTCTCGAGGAAGAGGAGGGTCTGCCAAACGATCGGCGGAATCGAGTCGAAACTGGGGTAGGCCCGGGTCGGGAACCGGGCCTCAGAGAGGAGCTCACCGCGACGATCGACGATCGAGAGGCCCCCACGCGACTTCTCACGATAGATGGGGAACAGTCTCCACGACCGAACGAGCTCCTGATATCGCGGCGAGACGCGGGCCTGCTCCGCCACATCGAAGCCCTGACCCGAAGCGCTTTCGATCAGGCGCGGAAGCCGGGAGTACCCGAGGCGATGATCGTACGGGGCCTGATTCGGGAAGAGAATATGGGGCGAGGGTCCCGGAGAGACCTCCCACGAGACGTCACCGGCAAGAGAGGTAAACCACCCTGACTGGAGGGTCGAGGTCCGCATTTCCCACAGCGCGGCGCCTGCAACGACCGCGGTGAGGATTCCTAGGCTCAGGAGGAAGAGAAGCCCTAGACGGGCTCCGCCCGCCCTATGTGTCCCGTTCCGAGGAAGGGGAGTCATGTGGTTCGGTCTCGTGCCCTATTCCAGAGGTTCTGAGTGCGAGCCTCACGACAAAGGACTACGGAGCCCCACAGGACCACCCATCAATGATAGCGAATCCCGGCCTCGTACGGCAGAGAGCCGCCTCTACGTCGGGAGACTGAGTGTGCGGATGGATCGGGGCCGGATCAAACGGTGACCGGGGCGGGTTCCGATGAGGTGAGAGGACAGTCCAGGAGCTCCCGTGCGGTCAGAGCGAGCTCCACACCGTTCGCCGGCTTCGCGACGAACCCGACCTGTGATCCCGGCGCTCCACGCCACGAAACCTCTCCCTGCACGTACCCGGAGAGGTACAGGGCGCGCTGAGGCCCGAAATCCGCCTCGAGTCGATCGGTGAGAGTGAAGCCACTCATCACGGGCATGATCAGATCCGTGAGGAGCAGATCCGGCCCTCCGACTGCGTGCGCTATTGCCAGAGCCGCGTGTCCGTCGGGGGCTTCGATCACTTCGTACCCAAGACTCTTCATGAATCCGGCTACTCTCGCGCGTTCCCGGACGTCGTCATCGACCACCAGGACCCGCTCCGTACCCTCAGGCAGAGCGACCTCCTGATCCCGTGCACCTCCGTCCTCCGAACTGGCCTCGGCCCCGGGCAGTCTGGGAGCCGGAACCAGCTGGAAGCCGCGATCGGGGCTGCTCTCTAGGCGGAGACTGCCGCGTTGCGTCGAAGGGCTGTGGGGCTCCTCGCGATCCGCGAATACTTCTGCGCGAGTGCCGGCGATCGCGTAACGATCCCCCCCCTGCTCCCCCGCGCAGAATAGTGCTCGATCCGCGGCGGCAATGAGAAGCTCCAAGGAGCCCATTCCGGGCTCGAACTCGGCGATCCCCGCTGAGACGGTCACCTTCCCCCAGGGAAAGATGTCCGATCGTAGCTCGTCCTGGACGCGAGTCGAGAACTTGCATCGAGAGAGGATCGACATGAACACCGCGCCGTTCCACCGCGCGGAAAGGTCCATCCTTCGCGTAAGCTCGGTAAGGATCGCTCCGAATCTCCTTAGTACCTGCTCCCCGGTCTGATCGCCGAAGCGTTCTCCGATCCGCTCAAACTGATCGATGCTGAAGAGGACCACCGAGACGGGCTGGCCCCGCGCGGCCCCGGAAAAGGCAGCATCCAGAAACACGGCAGCATGCCGATGGTTCGGAAGGGTTGTCAGCGGGTCTGTTAGAGCCATCTCTTCGGCAGCCCTCCGTTCCCGCCGAAGGAGCTCGCCCAAGAGGCCGGCGCCTACGCACACAACGATGTACGTTGCGACGATCCACAGGATCAGCCCGTGGCCGGGGCCCGCGACCCCGAGGAGCATGATGCTCCGGTGCGTCATCACAAGGGCCGCCATACCTGCTGCGAGCCCGATGGATGCTCCCTGCCAACCCCGGTAGTATGTGAGGAGGAACGGCGGGAGTAGAGCGGTGAGCCAGAGAAGACCACCCTGGTCCCCCATCGCCCAATCCGGAGCGACCGCGACCCCCATGATAGGAACCGAGAACGCGAGAATGGACAGCAGCAGGGCTCTCAGCGGAACGGGTGGCGACTCTCCGTGCTTCCAGAACGCCGTGATCAAGAGACCTCCCCGTCGTGGAGGCCGCTCACACGCCTGTTCGGAAACAAATGCCGAGTCTCGCAGGGGCATCCTGGGGATGACCGGTGAGGCCCGTGGGGCCAGCTCAGCCTTCGCCTTCTGCTTGAACTGAGGTGGTTATTCGTAGTAGTCAAAGCTTTATCGACCTTACCTAGGGCCCGGAGCTCGGGCTCGGCGCTTCCGGTTCCGATGCCCGTGCCTCGTGTCACACCTAATGGTCATGTGCAAGAATCCTACCAGTCGGGAATCCCTGCGAGGACAGGGGTTTGGGCATGTGATCCGGGGAACGCTCGGGGCCCTCCTCCGGTAGGATGGCCGACAACCGCAGCAGGGCGCGTTCACTCGCTCGCAAAAGGGCACCGAATGGGAGGTCGTAGCGGGCACGGTACGGGCTCCCGGTCCGCACTTCGGCCCTCAACGATCGTGACCGCCGCGCTATTGTGGGCGTCGGCCCTGGCGCTTGCCCTCTGTGGCCCCTCGCGGGACCTACTCCCGGCGTCGCTCCTCGCCTACTCGGTGTGGTTTGCAGCCCTTCTCCGTCTGTGGCACCGCGATTTGGATTTCCTGGATGACCCTCGCGTCCTGCTGGGAGGGAGCCTCTTGCTCCGACTCACCCTCTTCCCAGCACTGCCCGACCTATCAGACGACCTATACCGGTACGTGTGGGACGGGTGGCTCAGTATCTCCGGGGTGAACCCCTTCCGTTTCATCCCAGCGGCAGCAGAGCTGGAAGGCTTTCAGGACTCGGAGCTATTCCGTGCCATCAATTCCCCTGAGTACCACTCTATCTATCCGCCGCTTTCGCAAACCGTGTTTCTCGCCGGTGGGGCGATCTACCAATGGGCCGGGTGGCCGGCCGCAGGCTACGCCGTAAAAGCCGTTTTGCTGCTCCTCGAGATGACGGGCCTCGCGTTCCTATTCCGAGCGGTTCGCATCCTGGGGCTCCGGCCAGGCCTGCTCGCACTGTACGCGCTGAACCCGCTGGTCTTAGTCACGCTGACCGCGGGTGGTCACTCCGAGAGCGGACTGGTCATGGGGCTCGGAATCATGGCCTACGGCGTCGCGCTGGGGAAACGAAGACTGTCGTGGGTAGGTCTGGTCTTGGCAGGAGCCGCCAAGGGCATCCCCTTCCTGCTCGCACCGCTCCTGCTGCGACGACAGCGCAAGGAGGCCGGCCCGGGAGAGACGCTGCGTGTGGTCGCCCCGGCCTTCTTCCTCGGGGTCGCCCTCTTCGCTCCCTTCTACTTCCCGGGTGTGCTTCAGGCGGTTGCGTCCTCCGCGGATCTGTACGTTCGACTCTTCGAATTCAACGCCGGTCCTTACTTCGCGGTGAAGGAAACAGGCCTATGGCTTACCGGCACCGACTGGGGAAAGACGATCGGGCCGATCCTCAGAGGGGTCTTTCTCGCGGGGGCGCTCCTGGCCTGGTCTCGCTGGCCTATCGACAGAGACGAAGACCTTTTCCGGGCGAGTCTCGCGGTGCTGGGTTTCTATCTGCTGACGGCTACCACCGTGCACCCGTGGTACCTCACTTGGGGCTTGGTCTTCGTGCCCCTGACGCCGTTTCTCAGGGGCGCTTGGATCTGGGCATCCTGGGCGGCCTTTCTCACGTACTTCATCTACGTGGGCGTGCCCCAGGGGCCTCCTGCCACGGTCTTCTGGGTTGGTACGGGGTTTTTCCTGCTCCTCGAGTGGGAGGAGGGTGTCCGCGACTGGCTTCTTCGGATTGCGGGACGTCGGAAGGGAGCCCAGGTGGCCCCTCACCTGCGGGGGAGCCTCGTTCTGGACCTGGGCGCTGGAGAAGGCTACGTGGCTCAGGCTCTGACGAGGCACGATCGGAGTCTACTACTGATGGACGTCGGCCCCTTCTTCCGTGTTCGGAATCCGGGGGCAGTCTATGACGGCTTTCGCCTCCCGTTACGCGACAGATCGGTCGACTCGGTGCTCCTCTCGGTGGCGCTACACCACGCAGACGACCCGGACCGGGTGATCGCCGAGGCCCTTCGAGTGGCACGCGAACGCGTGGTGGTTACCGAATCGACCTACAGGTGGGAATGGGAACGCAGGCTCCTCCAGCTCGTCGATGGGTGGGCGAATCGGACCCGCGGGATGGCCGCCAGACATTCTGGAGCGGAGGGACTCCACCTCCGCACAGTCCCGGACTGGGAAGCCACATTCAGGGCCCAGGGTGGAATCGTGGTCCGCTCACAGCGCCTGAACGTGGTCGGGCACCGACACCATCTGTTTGTGGTACAGCCCGACTTAGAAGATGGAGAATCCTCCGAACAGCTCGGCACGGAGTCCGGGCGGGGAGGGAGCTCCCCCACCCCTCGAGCGGTCGAGGGCCTGGAATAGCTCATCCAAGTGAAGCTCAAGCTCACGCTGGACCTCGGGGTCCTGCGTCCCCACCTCGAGGACTGGATCTCGGGCGACGGCGCCGGTCCCCAGTGCGGGGGTGAACTGGATATCCTCGCTGCGATCGACCAGGAAACCGTGCAGATCGAGAGCCGCCCCTGCGACGGATCGCAGGTGGCCGTGGAGCTCTTGCCGGACGGGAAGGACGGCCTCGTAGCGATCTCGGAGGTAGCTTTCCAGCGCAGGCAGCTCGGCCGGAGACGCGATCGAATCGTCTAGGTTGTCCTCTAGAGCCTCTAGAAACAGAGCCCGATCCGATACTTGCAGCTCCCGTACCAGACGGTCATATCCATCCCAGAAACGGGGCACGTCCGGGAATTCGGCCGCGTTGGCGAGATAATATCCTCCCAGCCAGGCTTCGGGTGGAGCCGCGGCAAGACCGCGTACACCAGCGATCGAATCCGCGACTGCCTGGAAGCGCTGAGCGACGAGCTCGGCGCCTCGCTGCGCCTCTCCTTCCAGCCCCGGTGGCATGGGCACGGCGGCCGTTGCGATCTCGGCGTCAAGAGCCAGGCTGGTCTCGGGGCCTACAACATCGGAAGGCGTGCCTCCGGACCCGGCATCACCGTCGCCATCGGCATCCTGTCCCACGCCGACGAGCATGATCATTCCCACGAGGGCAACACCGGCGGCTACGAAGCCGCCCAGCCACATCCACTCCCTTCGTACGATACGAAGGGACGACCGAGGATCTGCTCCGGACAGGTCGGCGGGCGGCACCAAGACCGCGGAATCCGCCTCGGCCGGGGGCTCATCCCCCGAGACGGTCGGCGTAAACATCCCCCCTGAGGCCCGCGGGGTCATCCACTCCTTCGCAGGGTGGCGAGGAGTTCGTGCCCGCTGAGGCGGCTCCGGGGCCTCTCTAACCTCTTCCTTCTCTTCGCGCTCTTCCTCTTTGCGCTCTTCGCGGGCGGTTTCCCCCTCGACCGGAGGCTCATATGCGGGTGTGAGGGTGAGCCCCAGCGTCAGCAGATCGCCTTCTTCCTCGGGCCCAGGTGTGGCGTCCTCGGACGCAGCGACATCCGTGGGTTCCGTCTGGGCCGGAGCTTCCTCCTGGTCAACCACTGATGCATCAACTTGAGACTCGAGCTCCCAGCCCGGTGGGAGCTCTACTCCGTCCCGTTCCATCTCCTCGAGGATGAATCGGACGACCGGTGCATCTGCGGCCTTCAGCCACGCTCCGGTGCTTCCGTCATACAGTGGCGTTTCTGGATCCAGCTCCCCTTTGGCCACGCGGCGGGCGAGGGCTTCGACCGAGTTGATCGGCAGCTCGGCGCCGTCTTCCAGGCGAATCCGAAATCGAGGGGAAGAGGAGGACTCGCCCATCGCGCTAGTTCGCCAAACTGCCCACCAAGGGTCGCAAGTGGTCGTAAGTTGGGGTCACCAGGGAACACCGGCTGTCACCCTGGTTGTTTCCTGTTCGCCAAGCATAGGTTGAAAGCTGCACTAGGGACAAGTGACCGCTGCACTATCCCTTAGGTATCGCAACCTACTGGGCAGACCGGCAGTCCATATAACCTAACCCGGAGCCGAAGGCATGACCTCCCTGACTCCTCGAGGGATTGGCCAATCCCTGCTCGTGCTGCTACTCCCTGTCACCTTCGCCTGCCAGCCCGAGGACGATGAGGCGACTCAGATCATTGCCCAGTCGATTGAGAGGTACGGTGGGGATGTTTTCGATAATGTCCATATCCGATTCGACTTCCGCGGAGCGCCCTTTCAGGTAATCCGCGACGACGGCCGCTTTAGGTACCAGCGCGCCGTAACCGACTCGGTCGGAGGCATCGCGACCGAGGTGATGGAAAATGAGGGGACCTGGGCCGAGGTGGAGGGAGCCCGGGTGGAGCTGAGTCCCGAAGGAGTCTACTCGCTCGAGACGGCGGTGAACTCGGTTGTATACTTTGGGTTTCTACCGTTTCGCCTGGACGATTCCGCCGCGATTCTCGCGAATCTCGGATCCGCTGAAGTCGAGAGCGAACCCTACCACAAGATCGAAGTTACCTTCGAACAAGAGGGGGGCGGCCTCGACTGGGACACACGATTCGTATTCTGGATTCATCAGAATGAGGCCACCCTCGACTATCTGGCCTACAGATACACGAGGGACGGCGGTGGGGCACGGTTCCGCCGAGCCATCAATCGCAGAGAGGTCGGTGGTCTATTGATCCAGGACTACGAGAACTACGCGGGTGATCCGGAGCCGAGGGATATCGCCGAATTCGATCGCTCATTAGAGAACGGAACCGTGGAATTACTCTCGACGGTAGAACTAGAGGCGGTCCAGGTAGATCGACCCAGCGGCTAACCGCGATGAGCGACCCCCGGACAGGAGTGCTGCACGCTTGACACCCGTGAGCGAGCGGGCCGATTTTCGCTTACCTTGGTTACGGTGCATCTGGTGCTGGACTAGAATCGACGCGCGTCTGCTTTGGCAAGTGCTCCCGGGCAGTCGCGCTTTGCGCGTTGAAACCCCTGTGAGGAGGCAGACCATGCGGGATGGTACTGAGTCCACCTGGCTAAGAATCGGGGCGGTCCTGCCGACGCTCGCGGTCGTCACGTTGCTCGTACTTCCGGCATCGGCTCTGTCGGTCCAGCAGGCGGGCGACAACGATGACGTGACGTTCGCGCGAGACGTCGCAGTGATCCTGCAGGAGAACTGCCAGGTTTGCCATCAGCCAGGGGCGATCGGTCCGATGTCGCTGATGACCTATGAGGAAGTACGTCCGTGGGCGCCCATGATTAGGGAGCAGGTAAGCACCCGCGAAATGCCGCCGTACCACTACGACACCGATGTCGGGATCCAGAGGCTGAAGGAGGACAAGCGCCTTTCTGAGGAGGAAATCCAGACGATCGTGGCGTGGATCGACGCCGGAACACCAGTAGGTGACTTGGCGGAGATGCCCCCCCCAGTGGAGTGGCCGGACGCCGGTGAGTGGCGGTTGGCGCAAAGGCTCGGACCGCCGGATGTCGTTGTGCCCTCGGACCCGTACGACCTGCCTGCCGTTGGTCAGGACATCTACTGGCAGCCCGTTGTTCCGACCGGCATCGCCGAGGACCGCTGCATTCGGGCAATCGAGACCAAGCCTTCCGTGCCAGGCCGCGCCTTTACCCACCACGCGAACTCGACGTTTCGGGTCGAAACGCCGAGCGGTAACATGCGTCAAGCGGGCAGACTCTCGGAGTACGCCCTGGGAAAGCTGGGCGAGATCGTACCAGACGATGCCTGCCGCACCGCTCCGGCAAACTCTTACGTCGCATGGGACATCCACTACTACCCGTCCGGTACTGCGGTGCCGGGCGACCAGGTCGAGGTCGGCATTTGGCTCCACGATGAGGACTTCGACGAGGAAGCCGCCTTCGACCAGAATCTGACGCTGTACTTCCTGCAGGGCGGCGACTATGACATTCCGCCCCACGGGACTCTGATGACGCAAGGGTTCCATTCGTTCGACCACCCGGTGCGCGTCGATAGCTTCCAGCCCCACGGGCACTTGCGCCTGACGGCGATGTCTCTCGAGATCTTCTATACCGAGACGGGTCGGCGGGATATGGTCAGCATGATCTCCAACTGGAACCCCGGGTGGCACTTGAGTCACATCTACGAGGACGACGTTGCCCCTCTGGTGCCCGCCGGAGCCGTGCTCGTCCTCACGGGGTGGTATGACAACACCGTAAACAACCCCCACAACCCGGATCCGGACCAGTGGGTCGGGACCGGTCAACGTACCGCTGATGAGATGTCCCACGCCTGGATCGCGGTGACCCACCTGGACGAGGAGGGATATGAGCAGCTGGTCGCCGGGAGGGCAGCCCTGCAGCGTTTGCTCCGCGCAGCACCCTGAGTGGATGCACCAAGGCCCGGCCTGGGTGGAGTTCGATAGGGAACGCGATAACGTAGACGCCGAAGGGTGGGGTGTTTCCAACACGGTGGTCACCTTCCGCCAGCCGGGCGACTACGTGCTGCGCGTGCGGGCCGACAACTTTGACGCTGCCGACAGTGGCTTCGATTATCAGTGCTGCTGGTCAAACGCCTACATTCCTGTAACCGTCACCCCGTGAAAGATCGTCGGCAGGTTGAAGGATCTTTTCTTGACATTCGCCCTTCGGGCCGGAATCTTGCAAATTGGTGTAGGCTGTAGAGGTGTTTCGTTTTTCAGATCGGCTCCGCCAGGAGAAATGACACCATGAGATCTACGAGATTCCAAGGTTGGATGCGGAGCGCCGCGCCGGCTCTGGCCCTGGGCGTGTTACTCGCGTCATCGGGCCCCGCGGTCGCACAGGATAGCGTGCCGGTGTTCGCCCCCGACATCGCAGTCATTCTCCAGGAAAACTGTCAGGTCTGTCATCAGCCTGGGGCGATTGGGCCGATGTCGTTCATGAGCTACGACGAGGTGCGACCCTGGGCGCCGATCATCAAGGAGAAGGTGGTCACTCAGGAGATGCCCCCGTATCACTACGACACGAATGTCGGTGTCCAGGAGCTGAAGTCAGACGCACGGCTCTCGGCAGACGAGATCGCGATGATCGTCGCCTGGGTCGATGCGGGCGCGCCTTCGGGCGACCTGGCCGCGATGCCGGAGCCGGTGGTATGGCCGGACGCCGCGGAATGGCGGATGGCCGAGCGGTTCGGCCAGCCCGACCTCGTGATCGCGTCGGATCCGTACACGATCCCGGCGAACGGCGGAGATTCCTGGTGGCGTCCGCAGGTCGAGACCGGGATCACCGAAGAGCGCTGCATCATGGCCATCGAGACGAAGCCCTCGGTGGACGGCCGCTCCTCGGTGCACCACGGGAACTCCCAGTTCGTGGTGCAGGATGAGGACGGCGAATGGGAGTCGTATGCTCGTCTGTCCGAGTACGCGCTGGGCAAGCTGGGTGAGATCATCCCCGAGGGCGCGTGCCGCAAGGCGCCGGTGAACTCTAACGTTGGCTGGGATATCCACTACTACCCGATGGGCGAAGAGGTCGTGGACGACCAGGTCGAGGTCGGAATCTGGCTCTATCCCGAGGACTATGTCGCGCAGCACGACCAGGACCTCAGGTCGTATCCGGGCGAGGGTGACATCGACCTGGCGCCACACGGCACGACGATGACGCAGGGATTCCACTCCTTCGACCATCCGGTGCGAATCGACAGCTGGCAGCCGCACGGGCACTTCCGTCTGGCGGCGGCCTCGCTAGAGATCTTCCACCCCGAGACGGGTGAGCGGGATCTGGTCTCGATGGTCAGCAACTGGACCGCCTATTGGCACCTGAGCCACGTGTACGAGAATCATGTGGCTCCGCTGATTCCCGCAGGTTCGGTCCTCGTGCTGACCCACTGGTACGACAACACCGAGAACAACAGGAGCAATCCGGATCCCACCATCTATGTCGGCCGGGGTAGCCGCACGACCGACGAGATGTCGCACGACTGGATCGCTATTACGCACCTGAATCAAGACACCTTCGATCAGCTCGTCGCCGAGCGCGAAGCTCTGGAGGAGCTCCGTAACACGGCGGGAGGGTAGCCACTGAGGCCCGTAACTGACGGGCGTTCTTTGGGGGTCGGAGGGCGAGCGGTTCTGCCTTCCGACCCCCATTTTTTTTTTTGAAATGAGGCGTAGCGTCTGTCGCCCGTCAGACGTCCGTCGACGCGCCCACACTCGCTCTACCAACCACCTCCTGGGTATGGCTGGGACTCCCACCAGGCGATGTCCGGGCGATGAGACCAGAGGATCCCTCGAATGAGAGACTCTGGTTGGTCATCAACCCTCTCGAGTAGTCCGACCGCGGCCGCCCGTGTCAGCGGCCCCGGATCCTGGCTCGCCCACGCCTCGCGGGCGCCCTCGCGGGCCCCCTGGCGCTCGCCCCTGTTGTTGGCCATCCGTGCATCCTCGGGCTCTAAACCGGCTGTCGCGTCCGCGGTCTCCGACCTGGCCAACGATTGATCTTCGACTACCAGCTCATCTGTGGCGGCTCCCGAGCTCTCTCTGTTCGCTTCCTCGCCTGGAGTGGCCATGGCATCCAACCTGCGCTGCGCGAGGGCGAGGTTCCAGCGGGCGCTCTGGTCGGCCGGATCGAGTCGAAGGGCGGCTCGGTTGCTCTTAATGGCGCCAGTCAGGGCGTTCACGGACGAATCGGGTTCCATCGGACCTTGAACAGCGGTCAGGTACCGGTATCCGAGGTTGTAGAACCCTCGCTGCGCTGCGGTCCGATCCTCCCCTTCCGTCACGCTGCGTAAGTACGCCTCAGCGGAATCGGGATCCGTAGGGAGGAGGGCCGTACCCAGGTTGTACTCCGCCGTGGGGACTCCTTCCCTCTCGGCCTCTGAGCGCCGGTAGATTTCCAGAGCGGCTGGCACCTCACCGGCTCGATACAGCCGGTTGCCATGCTCCATGCTGCGATGATCCCGCCACATGAGGAACGGCACCATGAGCGTGGCAGCGACCAGGACTACCAGCGCCCAGCGCCGATCCTCGGGCCGAACCTCGTGTTCCTCAACCTTCTTCGTCATGCCAACTTCCGCGTCCAAGGCCAACGCCTCGGCAGAGTCACGTCCAGTAGACTCTCGATCAGAACAAAGAGAAGCGCCCCGAGGCCCAGAAGGAATGAGAGATCATACCGGAGCCAAAACGGGATGGGGTCACCGGAACTCGATTCCGGGATCAATCCTGGCTCCAGGAGGTCCCCCTGGATCCTCCTGAGTTCCAACTCCCTAGCCGCGTTAGCATATTGGCCGCCTGCTGTCCCCGCCACTTCACGAAGTAGAGACTCCTGGAGCCGAGAGGTAGTTCTCACACCGGTTGCGTCCACAACCGGACCGCCAAGCTGATAGGTACCGGTGGGCATGATCATCCCTGCCCCTTCGGCCGTGCCGACCCCGATGGTGTGAATCCCAATCCCTTCATTCTCTGCCATTTCGACCGCCTGCACCACACCCTCGTCGTTCTCGCCCGTCTCGCCATCCCCTATCAACACGATGAGCCGCTCCCCAGGCGGTCCAAGAAGCGGTTGTGCAGGCTCGACAACGGTCCCGACGCCCTCCTCCTCCTGGTCCTGGGCTGCCTGGGCCTGCTGAGCCTCTCGCTCGAGGAGCACGACAGCCTCTTCGATCGCTACGGACAGGAGTGTCCCGGGATCGAGAGCGCTCGCGATCGTTGGGGTCACACCTTCGAGGAGGAAACGAAGAGCCTCATGGTCGTGGGTTGGCGGTGCCAGGGGATATCCCGTTCCCGCGAACAACAGAAGTCCCACGCGGTGGTCTTCGAGCGAATCGAGGAGATCCACGGCAACACCTACGGCCTGGGCCAGTCTGGTTGGGGAAACATCAGATGCCTGCATCGATGCGGACACATCGATGGCCAGAATCACCTTCTTTACTGGAGGTCCGGGCTCCGGGGCCTCCAACCAGCGGGGCTCTGCCGCCGCGGCAGCGAGTGCTAGTCCGCCGAGCCCGAGCAACAGGGCTCGTTCGATTCTGAGTCGATACAGATCTGACTTGGAAAGCCGGTCTACCGCCCGTTGACCCCCGAGAAACTTGGCGAGGCGCCGTCGTCGGCCGGCATGGCTCCAGAGGCCGACAAGCACGAGTGCGGTCAACCCCACTCCCAGCTGCAGGAAGGCAGGATCCAGAAGGATCATGGGACGAGCCCCCAGCGCGATCCCCGAAGCAGCAGCTCAGTCGCAAGCAGCATCAGGCTCAATAGAAAGAACCATCCGCGGTCGAAGTGGCGCTGCTCTCGCTCAACAAGCCGCTGGGTCGGGGTCTCGATGCGGTCGATCTGGGCGTATATAGAGTCGAGGGCAGCCGCGTCGGAGGCACGGAAGTACTGCCCGCCCGTGAGGCCGGAGAGGCCCTGCAACACGGTCTCCCTCTGCTCCGCCAGCCTCCTCCGTCCAATGGTAGCTCTGGGGCCGAGAGAGGATTCGTCGGGGGAGAGGACGCTGATCGCGTGAATGCGGACGTCCAGCGCAGCAGCGGCTCGGGCTGTCGCTAGCGGAGGCAACTCAACGCCGTTGTGGGCGCCGTCCGTCAGTAGAACGACGACCCTCGGTTCGCGCTCGGACTCGAGCAGTCTCGAGATCGCGGTGAGCACAGCGCCAGAGATATCCGTACCATCACGCACGAGCTGTATTTCGAGAGACTCGACGCCTTGGGCAATCAGCTCGGGGTCCGTGGTCGGCGGGACTCTGGTAACCGCCTCTCCACCAAAGCCCACTAGGCTGAGCTCATCGTAGGGCCGTCTGCGGGCGAAGCGAACGGCCGCCTCACGCGCCACCGAGATCCGACTCGTCCGGTCGCCCATGTCCTCGGCCAACATCGAACTCGAGAGGTCGACGACTAGCCCGATACCCTTTCCCTCGGTTGTGATCTCCTCGAGAACCTCCACCCTTTCAGGGCCTGCCAGCGCCACCACCAGACTGGCAACGGAGGCGGCCCTCAGGATCCGGGGTGCCATTAGCGTCAGGGCCGATCGGACGCTCGACCAGGGTGGTCGGCGGGCACTTGGATCTCCACGCGTGTATAGAACTCCCCGACCCGCTCTTGGCCAGACGATCAGCCCCCAAATAGGGATGATGGCCAACAAATACAGGAGGTCGGGGCGAGAGAATTCGATCTGCATCAGTCTTCTGGCATGCCCTCGATCCAGTCACGAATCGTCATCCAGTGACCCTCTGCGGCCTCAACCTCTGGACGATACCGCCCAAACTTGGCCCATTCGGCGATCGACACCGCGGAGCCCAGGTCGTCGACCGAACCGCGTCCCCATCGGTCCCGGAGCCTCACGAGCAACTCATTGCTCGTCAATGCGATACCCCATGCGGACTCGTACTGCTCCGAAAAACCCCGAAGCGCACCGGTCGTCGCGTCGTAGAACTCGGCGAATCGGCCCTGTGTGTGCAACCCAAGACCCCGAATGCGCTCGAGCTCACGAAGCGCCTCGCTGCGGGGCGAGAGGCGGTGACCAAGACCTTCGCTGGCCTCGTCCCTGGTCAACCTCCAGTGGGAAAGCAGAAGCCAGGCGAGGACGGCAAGGACGATCGTCATAAGGCCGACCGCAGACAGAAACCAGAGGCTCCATTGGCCGCCCAGCACATCCGCTGTAGGGCGCGGAAAGAGCCCGTCTCCCGCCTCCGCCATCTCCCGGAGCGGTGTGATTTCGGTTGCGCCTATGGAGATCTGGATGCGTCGGAGGGCGGCTCCGGAGGTCGGCCCCGTTTCCCCTAGGTCGCTCGCAAGCCTGGGACCGCTGGCCTCGCCATCAGCTGCAGGCCGCGTCCATAGCTCGAGCGATGGCAACTCCACGCGACCATTCAAGAACCCCATGACCGGATAGGTCGCTCGCACATCCACCGAGTCTCCAGGGCCAGCAGTCTCGGTCCATCCTCCCGACCCGGCGCTGACCGAGGCTCCTGAAGGAACGAGCGTGTCCGGAAGGAAAGCGACGATCCCGGGGGCGATCCTAACGGTGACCTGTAGGTCGAAAACCTCCGCGAATTCCGGAGCTTGGGGCTCCACCGTGAAGGCGACCAGACGGGCCTCAGAAGGGAGGTCTTGGGTTCGCCGTGGAGTCCCATCCATCCCCAAGGCCGCGACCAGGATGGCAAAGAGAATCGCCAGGCTGCGCGGCCTGGAGTTCATCGAGGCATACCCCGACGCATACGGAAGAATGCGGAGAGAACCGCCAGTGGATCGGACGCCGTATTGATGTCGACGAGCTCCGCTCCCGCCTCGCCGAGAAGGGCAGCGGTGTCCGCCTGAGCTCGAAGCACGCTGTGACGGTAGTGCTCGCGCACCTTTCGGCGACCGGTGTTCAGCGTGACTCTGCGACCGGTCTCAGGATCGGTCATCTCGACCCATCCGAGATCGGGGATCTCCAGCGTTGCCGCGGTAACGAGCCGGATAGCGATCAGATCGTGAGCGCTCGCCAACCTCATGACGGCTTCGCGAAACGGAGATGCGGGGCTACTCTGAATGAAGTCGCTGATGACAAACACAGTACCCCTTCCAATTAGCGTGCGCGCCAGCCGATCCAGCCCCGTGCCCAGGTCGGTGCCGCGTCCCCGGGGCACGTGCGAGACCAAGTCGGCAAGTAGGCGAACGACGTGCCTTCGCCCAGAGCCTGGTGGAATAAAGTGCTCGACTCGGTCGCTCACTAGAAGGAGGGAGATCCTGTCGTTGTTTCGGGCAGCGGCAAAAGCCAACGCCGCGGCGATCTCTGCGGCGACCTCTCCGGCGCTCCGCTCCCCGGGACCGAAGCGACCCGACCCAGACACGTCAACGAGGAGCACCACGAGAAGGTCCCTTTCCTCTACGAACTGTCTGACGAAGGGCGCACCGCGACGGGCTGTCACCTTCCAATCGATGGCTCGGACATCGTCGCCCACCTGGTAGCTTCGAACGTGGGAGAACTCGAAGCCCCGACCATGAAAAACGGACGAGTACTCGCCACTGAAGAGGGAGTCCACCAGCCCACGAGTTCGGAGTTCGAGGCGTCTCACCTCCCGCAGTGTGTCACTGGACGGTAGGTCTTCTGCAGTGCGCACGACCAACCCAAGAGCACGCCCCCACAGGCTTCTCAGCATCTGCGGTGGATTCCCTAGGGGGCGGGTACCGTGTCGAGGAGCCGATCGATCAGCTCGTCAGCGTCGATGCCCCTGGCGTCGGCCTCGTAGGTCGTCCGGAGTCGGTGCCGGAGTACGGGGTAAGCCATGGCCTTGATGTCGTCGGGAAGAACGAAGTCTCGCCCCTTCAGATACGCGAGCGCCCGCGCTGCACGCGTCACGAAGATCGTTGCGCGTGGTGAGGTGCCAAACTCCAGGAGCTTCTCGAACTCCGGCAGACCCGCGGCTGCTGGCTCCCGGGTCGCGAATACCAACTCGACAGCGTAATCCTGGATCTTCCGATCCACATTCACCGTATCGAGTTCGGCTCGAGCCGCCATGATGGCGGGGGCTCCAGCCCCCTCTGGATTCCCAGAGGCCAGGTCGGCATCTGACCGACCCTCAGCCAATGCGCCGGCCGGGCTGAGAGCGATCCGCTCGACGATCTCCCGCTCCTCCTCCCGACTGGGATACTCGATGCGCAACTTCATCATGAACCGGTCGAGCTGGGCCTCGGCGAGCGGATACGTGCCTTGCTGCTCGATCGGGTTCTGCGTTGCGAGGACGAGAAAGGGAGCCGGGAGTGGATACGTAGTCCCGTCGATCGTGACCTGTTCCTCTTCCATCGCCTCCAGAAGGGCGGACTGAACCTTTGGCGGGGCCCGATTGACCTCATCGGCCAACAGCAGGTTAGCGAACACCGGTCCCTTGTACACCCTGAACTCACCGGTCCCCTGATGATAGACCGGGGTTCCTACAACATCGCCAGGCAGCAGGTCAGGCGTGAACTGGATCCTGCGGAAGGAGGTATGCAGAGCGCCGGCTAGAGATCGCACAAGCAGCGTCTTGGCCAGCCCGGGAAGCCCCTCCAGAAGGACGTGTCCACCGGTGAGGAGCGCGATCAGGAGCCCCTGGATCGTCTCGTCCTGTCCTACAACCCTGCGGTGGACGGCCTCCTCGACCCCTCTGAGGAGTTGATATCCCGCTGTCTCTGTGGGTATGGACACGTGAACCGGGAGTCGAATCGAAGTTGAGCGGGGGATGGATCGTCCGTTTCGTAACGAACGAGCCTCTCCTGAGAATTAGCGTATTAATGTCGCAGGGACGGTACGGAAGGGACCCAGATCAGGCAAGGGCCCACAGTCGCTGACACTTGTGCCCTCTCCAGAACCCCCGTATATAACGGGGGAAGAGCTGGAACCCCCGCTGGGCGCTCGTCATGCCTCTGCCGCAATCGGCATCCCTAAAGAGTGGTCGAGTGGAGGGTACCACTCCTTCCGGTAGCTCGACGAGCAAGGTGGTCTTCATGCGCATTCTTTCGCCTATCGACGGGTGAGGCCCGCCATGGTTCCTATCCGAATCCTGGCAGGAGGGGCCGCCCTATCCCTATCGCTGTTGGCGGGCTTCCTCGTTATCCCGCCCGAACCTTCGAGCGAGACTGGAAACTCGGCGGCGGCTGTGCGGCAAGAATGCTCTCGGTACGGCAGCGACCGACCTGAACAGAACCCCCATCGGAACTTCTACTTCACGCGAGGGGCGTACTCCAGCTCTCCGTGGAGCTGGAGGGGACGGTCGTGGGCGACTGACTATCCCAAGGCGGATCAGCAGTTCATCTATGTGATGCAGCGGACTCTCGGCTGGGACATCTTTTCTTGCGAGAACCCCATCAGATTGGATGACCCACACCTTCGGAGCTTTCCCTTCCTCTATATGCTCGAAGTGGGTGCGATGGGCCTGACCCCCCCCGAGGTAGAGGGTCTGAGGAACTACCTCCTTGCGGGTGGCTTCCTCTTCATCGACGATTTCTGGGGAGAGGGACAGTGGGCCAACTTCGAACGAGAAATCCGGCAGGTGCTCCCGGGTCACAGTATCGAAGATATCCCGATGGACCACCTCATCTTTCGGATCGTCTACCCGATCAATGAGGTCCTTCAGGTCCCGAACATCGGCAACGGATCCACGGGCAATCCAGCGTACTATGGGGAGTGCTACCGCGGTGGGTCATGCACCCCAACCGTGCGCGGCATCTTCAACGAGGACGGCCGCCTTATGGTTGTCATCGCGCACAACAGTGACCTGGGCGACGCCTGGGAGTGGGCCGAGCAGCCGAGATATCCCTACGACAGATCCAACTTCGCCTTCAGCTTGGCCTTCAATATCATCGCGTACGCGATGGCGTATTAGCTCTTCCTGCGGGCCTTCTCGTACATCTCGATATAGACTTCGATTGGCGTAGCAGCCACGGCGCGACCAATGGCGTCGAGAGGGATCGCATCCAGTTTCTTGAAGCGAATGCACGACTTCCCCATATCGAGCCTCTTTTCGGCCCGCTCGAAGTCCGCACGTAGCTGCTCTTGAAGCGCCGGATCCGCATACACACCCATGAGATATACGGCGTAATGGTTCTCTTGAGCCGCGAGGGCGACATATCCTAGAGGCTTCTTGTTGTAGGTGTCGGGGTATCGTTCCAGGGGGATCTCGTAGCTGATCATTCCGCAGGTCATAGACTCGACGTATCCCTCCGGGAGGTGCTCGATGATGACGTTGCGAACCGCCTCTACCACCTCACGACGGTCGGGGGGAAGCTCGTCTAGATACTCTGAGACGGTCGTGGCGCGGCTCTGTACCATGAGGAGTAAGGCTCTGTTCTGGAAGTCGCCTGCGGGATCAACAGGCTCCCGTCACAAAATGTAACGTTCGCTCGTTGCCCTAGCGGAGAGGACATGGATCGGACCCGATGAGACGGCACACCTCAATCGGCCTTATCGCGCTTCTCCTCTCAGCCTGTCAAGCCGGGCTCGTTTCGCCGGCTGACCCAGAAGAGAGCGAGCAGCCGATCGCCGCCCAGCTATCAGAACCCTTTTGGCTGGGCTACCGCGAGTCGGCGGAGTTGGACGACGGGAATCTGCGGGTCCGGTTTCAGGAGCTCGCGGAGGACTCGAGGTGTCCGAGCGATGTCGTTTGCGTCTGGGAGGGGCGAGCACGGATCGCGTTCGACGTTTGGGTCGGCACCAATCCAGTACTCTCCGTCGAGCTGGGCCTCCGAGGCGGGCAAGAGGGAGGCGGCGCTTTCGAGGGAGACGGGGTCGAAACCCCATCGTACCGGTTTCGACTTCGTGATCTCACCCCCTACCCCATCTCGGTTGCGGTGTCAGACATCGAGGAGTATTCCGCGCTATTGTGGATCGATAGGCGTCCCTAGACGGCCCTCAACAGCCCTCGGAATCGGTCTGGACGAACCTCGTATCCAGGGAAAACCCGCTCGAGTCGCTCAGCCCCAAGGTGCCCCTGAACGATCTCGGCGAAGACGTCCCGGAAGTCCGTGGTCAGGGCCAGGTCTCTGCCCTCATAGAGCTGCTCCGGCTGAAGTCCAGGCCAATCTCCCAGCACCACTCCACCACCGACCGGTCCCCCCAGGGCCAGCATACAGTTTGCGTGGCCATGGTCCGTCCCGCTCGTTCCGTTCTCCCTCACGGTTCGGCCGAATTCAGACATCGTCAGGATCACTACATCCTCCATCCGGTCGCCGAGGTCTGCGTAAAGCGCCGCGATCCCTCCCGAGAGCTCCTGTAGGCGCCGGGCCAGAGGACCCTGGGCCGCTCCCTGGTTCGCGTGTGTGTCCCAACCGCCTAGATCCGCGAAGGCGACCTCGACCCCCACGTCCTCCTTAATGAGCTGTGCGATCTCCTGGAGCGATCGACCAAAAGCTCCGTTCGGGTAACTCGCCCCGTTTGCTGGCCGGTATTGCTCCGGATCCAAGCCTTCCAGTACCCGCACGGCGTCAAACGCCTCATCCGCTGCCGAGGCAATCTGATCCCCGCGGTGTGTGCGATAGAGGCGCTCGAACGCCCCCCGATCGGGACCGGGGCCCCCACTCGAGAATCACCCCAGGTCGGAGATCGCCAGGGCTGGATGGACGCCTTCAAGGGACTTGGGCAGCGCAGCGCCGATCGCCAGGCCACGTAGCGACGGTACCGTCATAGCCATTCCTAGCTGTCCCACCGCGTGATCGGCGCTATGAAGCTCCCCGTCAACAAGAGCGCGTCCCCGACAGTCCGCGCATCCCGTCTCCTGTAGCACTCGGTTCAGCCACCCGTCCCGCGTGTTCTTCTCACCCGGAGTTGCAGTCTCCATGAAGTCCTGCGCATCGAAATGCGACCGCGTGGGGTGGGGCGATCCCACAGCGTGCACCACCGCCATTTCTCCGCGCGAGAAGAGGGCCTCGAGCTGCGCCATGGAGGGATGGAGCCCGAAGAACCCGTCAAGGTCGATCGCGGACCCGCAGGGCTCGCCGGCCTGACGAGTCGGAGAGGGGATGAGAGTCGACCGCCTGCTCTGCGGGTATGCTGGATCCCCAAAGGGCACGACCATACTCAGACCATCGACAGCCCCCCGCTGGAAGATGCAGACAAGGGTCTTCCGGCGTGCACCGCCTCGGGTGCCGTCGAGGAGAGGCCGGAGAAGAAAGTCGGGGGGGGGGGGGGGGAGAGGCCGATGGCCATGAGGGCCATCGCCCCCTTCTTCATGAAAACTCTGCGCCCGATCATCAGGCCTCCTCGTTCAATGGATTTGGAAGTCCGGGGATCCGAGGAGCAGTCCGAGTGCACGAATCGCTCTGTCTCGTGGATTCGGGATCGACTCCTCGGCGATCACCTCGTTAACAGAGACCGCCGCATCCTCCGTCCTCCCGCCTGGGAGCAGGCGATCGGCGAGAGCCCCAACCACGCTCTGGGTCGCATTCCCGCGAAGCAGCCCCCCTTCGCCGGTGATTGCAAGACCTCTGATCTGGCCCGACGCGAAGGATTGGCCAAAGTCCATGCGATTCAGCATCGCGCCCCCGCTGACCCAGTCTGAGCTCGTCTCTGGATACCCGATCGGCGCCTCGGCCAGGTACGGTTGTTCCCCGAGCGAGGCCAACGTTTGGGCAAGCGGTCGAACGTTGACGACCTCTGCCTCGGTCATCCGCACGGCACTGGCGATCAACACGAACGGAGATTTCACCTTCGAGCCGATCACTTCGGCAGAGTAGAAATGGGCGGAGGTGAAGAGAGCCCGCGTGACCTCGGCGAGATCCCCGTTGGTTTCGAGGAAAACCGACGCCAGTTCATCGACCATGTCCTGAGGCGGATCATCGGAGACGAAGCGCGTAACCAGCTGTGTAGCGATGTGCTTTGCAGTCGAGGGGTGCGTTGCGAGCATCCTCAGGATCGCCAGCCCGTCGTCCATTCCCTGACTCCCGGCGATCTCGATACCTAGGACGCCCTTGTCGGCTGGATCGTGCAACTGTCGCCGAAAGAGGAACTCGAACGCCCCGTCGTATGACGCGTTCTCCATGTGTTCGACGAGGGCCGGGAGAGAGGTCGGCGCAGAGCCTGCCATACCCCGTAGATCGGCCCGATTGAACGCGGGTCGCGAAACCCCCCAGCCCGTGAACGCCCGGGCGACATCAATCACGTCGGCCTGCGTGTATCCCCCATCTACTCCCAGAGTGTGGAGCTCTAAGAGCTCCCGGGCGTAGTTCTCGTTGAGGCCACGCTCATTGGCCCGTATTCGCTGCCTCGAAGCCTGCTGCCTGCCGCGGCTCCCGATCCGCAAACGATCGGGTGACCCGGCTACGATCCGCCTCCTCATTCCGAATCGTGGCGTCGACTGCGGCCTACCGGGCTGGGGCGCGACGCTCTGGGCATTGTCCAGGTACACGAGCATGGCGGGATGGGTAGCTGTGGCCACCAGGAGGTCGTAGAACGATCCGAAGACGTTGGGTCGAATCGCGCTCGATTCGTAGTCCGCGACCAGACAGCGAAGCTGGTTCTTTCGGAAGTCGACGTTGAAATGGTCGAACCAGAACTCGGTCATCATCTCCTCGAGCTGGCGCTCAGAGTGAGCGGCCCGCGCCAGGCGAGCTCCCGTGAGCTGCTGAACGATTCGTCCGGGGTTGCTGCGGCGGAGCACCTGCTGGGCCTCTCTTCGTTCGGCCTCGGTGCTGGTCGAATCTCGCGCCAGCCTCCTCAGCGATTGCATGATCTGGTTCGGGGGATGCAATTCCAGCAGCTCGGAGGCATTCATGGTCGCGGCGGGAAACCGCTCTTCGATCAGTCGTTCCACCTTGGCATCGTCGATCGCGAAGGGGTCGAGCTGCTGATCGATCCACCCTTCGACACCGAGCAACATCACCTCGTCGATGTCCTCGGGGAGAGGACCGAAGCTGGCACGCTGAAGTAGGTGGACTGCGCGAGTCCGATCGTCGACCAAGGGAGTGTCGACCACCTCGGCCGCGAACTCTATCGACGGGCCCTGGGCTCGCTGGATCTGCGCGGATCCCGCAGCCGGCACGGCCGCGCTTACCGCGACCACGCCTAATATGGCGTTGAGCCCTGTCTGAAGTCGGTCTCTGCACCTGATGGCCACGGAACCCCTCCTTGCCTAGTTGGCGTGCTGAGGCCCTGCCGAAGCCCTCCTACCTACCAGGGTGACGCCCAGGAGGCCCCCTCCGTTAACTGGGTGTGCTTGTCCGAGGCAGCGGCACCCACATACGTTCTTGAATCTCCCGCCTAACTTCCGACACTTCTAGTGGGGAGGGCGCGCCCTCCCAGCACCCAACTTTTTGATCGAACCTGGAGCCGCGTACGTGCTCGCACGCCAATCCGCTGACCGGCGGTCAGCCGATCGTCGTCTACACCCTAGGCATTGGTCCTGCGCGGCCACCTTGATTGCTGGATTGGCCCTCGCATTGGGTGCAACTCCCGCAGCAGGACAGCTTCAAGGGGAGGGGCCGCCAGACACTCGGCTTCCCGAGGGTCGCCGGGCCATGACCGCCGAGCGACTTCGCGAGGGTGAGGCGATCGATGTGGACGGGCGCCTCGATGAGGCAGTCTGGGACCGAGCGGAGCCAGCGACGGACTTCATCCAGCGGGACCCCGTATACGAGGGGACACCCACCGAGCGAACTGAAGTCCGGATCGTGTTCGACCGTGAGAGTCTCTACATGGGCGTATCGGCCTTCGACTCCGAGCCCGACCGGCTTTTCGGAAACACGATGAAGCGGGACGAGTTCCTTCGGGCGGACGACCGGTTCATGTGGACGATGGACACCTTCATGGACCAGCAGACCGGCTACTTCTTTGAGATGAACCCGTCCGGGCTCATGGCTGATGCGTTGATTCTTGCCGGAGGCGGTAACCAGCGTGCCTGGGACGGAATCTGGGACGCTTACGCCCTAAGGCACGAAGAGGGCTGGACGCTAGAGATCGAGATTCCCTTCCGCACACTGAACTTCGACCCTGATGCTCCGGCCTGGGGAATCAACTTCCAGCGGACGGTTCGACGGAAGAACGAGGAGAACTACTGGGAAGGCCACGAGCGCAATCAGCAGCTACGGCGGATGTCGGATGCTGGCTTACTCCTCGGGATCAGCGACGTAACGCAGGGCCGCGGCCTGGATGTGAAGCCCTACGTCGCCACGACGACCTTCGACGCCCCGGGTGCCTCCGAGCCGACTCCCCGCGAAACCGAAAGGGATGTCGGTGTGGATCTCTTCTACAACTTTACCCCGAGCCTTCGCGGTAACCTCACCCTAAACACTGACTTTGCGCAGACGGAGGTGGATCAGCGACTGGTGAACCTCACCCGGTTCCCACTGCGGTTCCAGGAGAAGCGCGACTTCTTTCTGGATGGATCCGGCTACTTCGACTTCGCATCGAATGAAGTGCGGTCTTTTCGGCGTGGAGGGGGATTTCGGCCTAGCGGCGTGCCACGGACGGAGCCCTTCTTCAGTCGGCGGATCGGGCTCGGGCCGGACGGCGTCCCGCAGGCAATCGACGTGGGCGGAAAGCTGACGGGTCAGATGGGGGCGCAGGATATCGGCTTCGTCCACGTGCGCACGGGCGCTCAGACGACCTCGCTCGGAGAGTCCGCTGCTGGAGAAGACTTCACCGTCTTCAGGCTAAAACGAAGGGTGTTCACACAGTCGTATGTCGGCTCCTTTTTCACTCGCCGTGCTGCGCGCGTGGAAGGGGCGAGTGATCTCTTCACGTCAGGCATCGACTTCCGGCTCGCGACCTCGGCCTTTCGAGGATCGGAAAACCTCTCCGTTGCGGGCTACCTGCTTGGAAGCACCGAGCCCGAAGATCTGGGTGAAAACCTCTCATACGGCATGCAGGTCGACTATCCAAACGATCTATGGTTCGGGACCGCGGGCTTCTCAGAGATACAGCCCAACCACAGCCCGGCCATTGGCTTCACTCCCAGGCGAGGTTTCCGGTCATACAGCGGACAGATGGGATTCGGGCCCCGTCCAGAGGCCCACCCGTGGATCCGCCAGTTCACCTTTGACGCCGCTGCGAACTTCCTGACCAACATGGATGACCGCCTGGTCACGCGCGACGTCAACCTGACGCTACTTGGCGTCCAGTTCCAATCCCAGGACAACTTCCAACTGATGATGATACCGACCTTCGAGCACTTGGAGGGAGACTTCGAGATCCATCCTGGTGTGAGGCTGCCCGAGGGCCGGGACTACAACTTCACTCGCTACCGTGTGGGATTCGGAACGGCGAATCAGCGGGTGCTCGCAACCCAATCCAGCTTCGAATTTGGCAACTTCTTCTCGGGCAACCGTGAAGAGGTCATCGTAAATCTCGGTGTCCGGCCCTTCGTCGGAATGGTCGCGAACCTGTCAACCGAGTGGAACCGGATCGACCTGCCTGAAGGGGAGTTCCAAACGCGTCTCTACAGGCTTACCCTCGACAACCAGTTCAACCCCTGGATCTTCGTGGTGAACAACATCCAGTACGACTCGGTGAGCGATAGGCTCGGTTGGCAGATTAGGTTCAGATGGACCATCGACCCAGGAAACGACCTGTATGTCGTGTTCACGCAAAACTGGCTGGATGACCTTATCGAGAACCGTTTCTTGACTCAGGATCGGCGCGGGGCAGCGAAGTTCGTCTATACCTACAGGTGGTAAGAGCCTGGTTCCAGCACCCAAGAAAGACGGAGGCAACATGAGTGACGGACCGAGTGTGAGCGTGCGACAGGCGGGACCCTCTACGGGGGAGGGCTTCGTGAGGGATCACTCCCTATTGATCGACCGGCCAGAATCGAAGGGGGGAGCGGACCGCGGCCCGATGGGTGGAGAGCTCATCCTGCTGGGTCTCGGGGGGTGTTTCATGAGCAACCTGCTGGCGGCGATTCGGGAGCGGGAGGCCCCAGTATCGGACCTAGAGCTGACGGTCTCAGCAGGTTTGGAAGGTACTCCGGTCCGTTTTGCGAGTTTCGAGATCAAGGTCTCGGCGGTACACGAGGACTCAGCGCTCATGCAGAAACTGGTGACGATCGCCGAGCGTGGGTGCATCGCGGCCAATACTCTGAAGCAGGGTAGCCCGATCTCGGTGATCGTAGAGGACGCGGCGCAGACCTCGACAACTACCTCAGGATCTTTCTGAAATGCGGAGGCCGTGCAGCTGCCTCCTAGGAGCCCATCAGGGTAAACATACCTCCCTCATCCGAAACGAGAACGCCCAGCATTAGGCTCCCTTTCCTGAAGAAGAAACTGCCGCCGGACGGGGGGCCATCCTGTTCCCAGCCAGCTTCTGCGAGGGACTCCTGGAAGAACGCTCCGATCTCCTCGGCGGAGGCGTTGAGTTCGTACCGCTGTGATGGGGGTAGGCTGGCGCCACCTTCATTGCTCCCCACTAGCACCGTCCCTTCAGGCAGGGGTGCCCCGAGCAGTCCAGATTCGCCTGAGGCTCGCAGGGTGTTCGTTGCCGTAGAAGTGGGTTCCACGTAAGTACCGCCGCTTGGTTCCGACTGCCCCTGAGGCGTTTGCTCTCCGCAGGCCAAAGCGAGGATGGCCGGCACCAGTCCCCCAAGAAGTCGTATTCTCATGGGCTCACGGGGAGGCGGAGGTTGAGCAAAGCGTGCGTTGGCGAGGCGTCCGGCATATCGAAGGGGCGGATCATCGTCCCGCGCTGTCAGGAGGAGACAGGGACCGCGCCTAAGATTCAGCTACAGGGAACATGAGTAGTCGCCACATGGGTAGGCAAGAAAGAATGAGGTTTCTGGGCGGTCGCTTCTTGCGGATGGATCGCGACATTTCAATCGGGCTGTGGGTAGTCTGGCGTAGACAGTGATCGACGATGGGACTTTCACCATCCGGCGGTTTTCTTCGATGAACGACGACCAAGTGTTCCGATTGATCCTGATCGTCGGATTGGTCAGCGTTTGTCCGATCGGCATCTACCACCGCCTGAAGTCGCAGGCTACGGGCGAACGACTCGATCGACGACAGGAAGGAATCTTCATCCTCGCCACACTCCGGCCCATCGGCCTGGCAGGGGTGTTCGGGCTCCTCGCCTACGTCATTAACCCAGCCTGGATGAGTTGGTCGCAAGTCGCGCTTCCGATCTGGCTACGCTGGTGGGGAGTTGGCGTTGGGCTGCCTGCCGCCCTGCTGCTGACCTGGGTGTTCCGAAGTCTGGGTACGAATATCACCGACACCGTCGTGACAAGGGCGGAGCACACGCTGGTCACTTCGGGCCCCTACCGATGGGTCCGCCATCCCTTCTATGTGGCAACTGCTCTAGCAGTCGCCGCGAACTCGCTGGTTACGGCAAACTGGTTTCTGGCTCTGACGGGTGGACTGACGGTCTCGCTAATTGTCGTCCGGACGCGGACGGAAGAGGAGAAGCTGATCGAACGATTCGGCGGGCAGTATCGAGAATACATGGAGTGCACGGGGAGGTTCTTTCCCCTCCTGCGCTCTGGGCACCGGCCGCCTTCGCGCGGCGGCTAATCAGGCACCCCCCGCTTTCGACCGAGAAGCAGAGTCCTCACTCACGGTAGGAGGCGTCCTAGTGTGCGTCGAGTCAAGTACAGGCCCAGTCCAGTCCCGACAACGCCAAGGATGTGGAGTTGACCCGGTTTAGTGGACCCCTCAAGGGTGAGGGAGAAAGGAGGAGTCCACGATGCCAAGGACGCATGCGGCGTACCCGCCGGAGTTTCGGCGGCAGATGGTCGAGCTGGTCCGATCGGGCCGGTCTGTGGAAGCGTTGGCCCGGGAGTTCGAGCCCTCAGCAGGAGCGATACGCAATTGGGTCAAGCAGGCTGACCTGGACGAAGGACGTCGCAGCGACGGACTAACGACGGAGGAGCGAGAGGAGCTCCGACGGCTGCGTCGAGAGAACAAGCAGCTGCGCATGGAGCAGGAGATCCTAAAAAAAGCCGCCGCCTGGTTTGCTCGGGAGAGCAACTCGATCCCCGATCGGGGTTCGAGTTCGTGAAGACGAATCAGGCGGACCACCCCGTGCGTGTGCTGTGCAGTGTTCTGGGTCTCTCCCCCAGCGGCTACTACGCCTGGCTGAAGCGCCCTCCCTCGGCGGGCAGTATCGAGAATACATGGAGTGCACGGGGAGGTTCTTTCCCCTCCTGCGCTCTGGGCACCGGCCGCCTTCGCGCGGCGGCTAATCAGGCACCCCCCGCTTTCGACCGAGAAGCAGAGTCCTCACTCACGGTAGGAGGCGTCCTAGTGTGCGTCGAGTCAAGTACAGGCCCAGTCCAGTCCCGACAACGCCAAGGATGAATGCGGCAAAGAAAGAGACCTGACCACCGAGGACCCAGCCCACCCATCCACCTAGCGACATCCCCACGAGGTTGAGGAGACCCTTCACGTGACGTGGCGCTCATTGGGGGTTGATTGAGCGGCGCAGGCCGTCGTTCCGGCTTCTGTTAAGGACCACTGAGAAGCGGAAAGAGAATCACTACAAATGGCGTAGCGGCCCTCTAGAAGATGTGGAAAGGGCTGGCCCAGCCTGATCGGGTTAGCGTGGGTTAGCGTGACCGATTCGGGTAACGCGCCAGAGCCACATGCGACGCTAGAAGTCGCAACCGACAGGAGGACCAGCCCCATGTCTTCGTCCATGATCTGGATCGGGATGGATGTGCACAAAGACACCGTGATGGTAGCCGTGTACGCGGATGAGGCGAAAGAGCCGGAGATCGTTCAGCAGCTACCCAACGACACCCGGAAACTGAAGCGATTTTTCGAGCGCTTGAGCCGGCGCGGCGAGATCCGGGGCTGCTACGAGGCGAGCGGGGCGGGTTATGTACTGCAGCGCGCGGCAGGAAGTCAGATTCGTCTGGAGCCGGCTCTTTCTAGAGGCGCGGATTCGGCCCGTAGGGCCACACCCTACTTGACGCCAGCCCTTTCATATCAGGGCAGCGTTCAGGCGGGTGATGGGGTCGGAGGGGTCGCTCATAGTCCCGAACTGCAAGAGGAGACGGGAACTGCGCCCAGAGAGAAGCCTTTACGAAGACTCGGATTCGTCAGGGCGATTCAATCACCTGACTCACTGCCTCGGCGCCGGCTCAACCAAAACCGACCAGAAAAGCCAAGTATCCGTCGTGACGACCCCCAGATAGTCACCTGGCGGTTCCTCCAGAACTGCTGACTGGGTGAAGATCAGACGAACCTGCAGCGTGTCCCCCTCGGGGATCCAGCGCGGGGGCACAGAGATGGGATCGGGCGGTACCCCGTCGGAGCCGAGGCGGAATGAGCGACCACCTGAGGACAGGGTCAAGAACCACTGTCGGATCGAAGGCTGTGGTCGAGATCTGCCGTCGACTGCCACCACTGGTAGCAACAGGTCCTCTCCCTCGAGAAGCCGAATCGAACCGGGCCCAGCTCGGCGTAGGCCGAACCATTCGATGGCCAAGGGCGCCGCCACGCCTTCGACCTCAGGAGCACCAAGTGTGATCGGGCCCAGGATGGTGTTCCGGTCGGAGTCCCAGGAGGCGATGTAACGTAGGGTGCCGTCGGGTCGCACGGTGTCCGGCTCCAGCACTCGGTCGATCACCTCGAGTTGTGGTGCCGTGACCGGGCGCCGAAAGCCCTCGAAATCGAGACCAGGCCTGAGGCTTGCATCCGTGTTCACTCGACCGCTGTCCGTCACCATGATCCGCGCGTCGAGGACGGCGGCGGAACCTCGGTCCTCAATTCCCGGAATGTTGGGTTCGACGAAGTCGATGCAACCGGTGGCGCAGGCAACCGCGAGAGCGGCTTCCAGCGCTTGATTCAGCGCGCGAGGAATATCGACTCTAGCTCCCAAGGTCGGTCACTATGTTCAGGAATCGCGCCACCGAGCAGACGTAGGATCTCAGTGGAGAGATTCACTACCAATAGCGGACCCGCGCCACTCAGACCCGGCGTGCGGCGTAGGGCCCACCCGCCCAAGGGATCGGTCCACATGATGGCCAACTGGTCTTCCTGGATGACGTGCACCCGTTCGTGCGCGCTCTGACGGCGAGCGTGGTCCGGGCCGAAAGCGGGCACATCCGCAAGGAACACAGTCCCGGCATTGGTCACGCCGGCTGTGTGAATACTGTCACCCGGCAAACGGAGCGACTTGTTGTTGGTGAGGAACAGCGGTGTCCCAGCGGACAACGTTCCGCTCCAGTCGATCTTGAGCTCGGGCTCCGCGATCGCGTAGACTACCCAGGCCAACGCAGCGGGATCGACACGCGCTCCAAGCTCCCATGTGGGTGTATCGATATCGAGCCAGAGGAGGCCCAGCGGGAGCGTAAGACGCGAGAACGACGGCGCCGCCGTACCCGCGTTCCTCACTGCGGAGGAGCCAGCGGCAGCGACCCCACGCCCAAGCAGCCCGGCGCCTGAGAACCGTTCGGACGAAATGCGTTTGCCTGCATAGACGATCACCCCACCCATAGCGCCTCGAACGAACCCATCCTGAAACGAGCCGCCGCGGAAGTGTTGTGCGAACCCAGCGGTCAGAGCGCCCAGCATCCCGTTGGCGCTCATCGTAGCAAACTCGCCCGCCCAGCGTGGGGCTTCGAAGCGACAACCTCCCGGATGGTCAACGCTCCCAGCGAAGCACTGCTCCTGGGCACTCACAGCGGAACCGCTCCAGACTAAGATGGTGAACGCCGCGACGCCCGCCCTGAACCGGCACATTCCCGTCATGCCGAGGTTCCCAAAACACGAACCGCAAACGAGATCGCGCGGCGACGCCCGCGTGCGAAGAAAGACCTTCCGAGAACAGGCGTCACTTTCTCACGAGCGACAAGGTTGTGGCCTCTCGAACGAGGTTCAGACGCTGGAGCCGATCTTCGACCTCGTAGCCGATTCACTTGCAGTACTCGATGGCAGCTTCGTTGGTCCCGCGCACCTGTCGGCGCTTCAAGGCACCGATCCACGATGTCCATATAACTCATATTTAAATATTGACTTACACATATGGGTGACAAGCTCCCCCAACTAGCGCAGGATCTGCTTGAAGGGCAGGTCCCTGAGGCCACAATCACGGCAAGAAACCGCATAAATCCAACTAGGGCTGCGCGATCTGCCGCACTTGCCCTCCTGCCATGTCGGACTCTGCCGGACTTAAACCGCGGGAAAACGGCATCCAACCGCTGGAATTACCGCGGGAGTCCCCCTGACCCTCTCCTTATATATATGGACCGCCTTGGGAGCCTTCGACCAGGCCTCGCTCGTCTACCCACCCACCTCCGCTACGATGCGGTCGATCTCGGCTCTGAGGCTGGGGGCGAATGAACTCCGATCACCGTCCCAAACCCGATTGAAGCCGCTGCCCATATCCTGAGGGCCGTCCAGTCATCCAGAAGGTTGGGTGTATTTGAGGATTCTGTCGGCCTCCGCTGTGAGGCTACGAAGATTGATGCGGTCTCCCTGGAAGATGACGTCCCAAGTGTCTGGCTCGAAGGCACGCATCCGATCAGGAGTATCGAAGTTTGCCATGACGCCTGTGGGTCCGATATGCCGGTCAATATGGGTCATGCGGACCAAGGTCTTGGCCCACCGCTCGAAACGTTCGTCCAGATGGTCGAAGTGGTTGCGCATTTCGTGAGCAGCGCGTAGCGGAGAGCTATTATCAACCCTGAAGGCGTCCCGCAGTGGCCTGCGCTCGTCGTCCTTGCGTCCCCCCTGTCCCCCAAAAGCCTTTTGAAGGTTAGCGGCAGCGGACAACAAGGATTGCACGGCGGCCCACACGCCCTCCGTCACTTCGTCGTCAGTAATGAGCCCCCTGTGACCCAGGTAGTATTCGATATCACCTTCCGCCCGTCGGATGACCCCGCATTGGTCGAGAACATGGCCCCGCAAGGCGTCTAGCTGTCGCTGGTCCATTCAGATCAAGGTCTGCACGGCTGGTACAGTCGGATAGAACGGGGCTCCCTACTTCGGCACCACCTGCCTCAACTCCTCGAAGAAGCAGTCTTCCTTACTCCTGATGCGACGATTAGACATTTCAAGGCGAGGGGCCGTATGACGGCTGAAGAACGCCTACCCTCCCGGTCTCTTCCATCATCACCAGGGAATAGCAGATGCGATTCTCTCTTCACCTATTCCCTCGACCGCTCGATCGAGTTCATATGGCCGATGGAGGGGGTCGTCAACGGAGTCCACCTGCAGAACGAGCTTTTCCAGGATTTCTTTATCACCCTGAAGCCACGTGGCGGTCCTACACTCTGGCTCGTGGAACTCGACCACGTCACGCAGGTCGCGGTGGCCGAGGGAGACGAGGTCGAAGTAGGCGACCTGCTGGGCTACCCGGGGGGAGGCGGCCACACCCTCGGGGTCGTAGAGGTGATGGTGAACGCTCCGCACGGGCACGTCTGCCCATTTCAGGTATTCGCTCCCGAGGCGGCGGCCGCGACACAGGCCAAGCTGGTGGAATTCATGGCGGCGTGGGACGCGGCGAAGTGGGCCCTTCCCGAAGACCACCTTGACCACCCTAACCACCCCTCGGGTGGGTACATACCTTACGAGCTCAGCGAGATGGTTGTGCCCGGCTGTCGCAGTTGGGAGATCCCTTTTCCAGACCCCTTCTGATCAAGCCGGTTTGTAACTGTTGCTGGGCACTAGGGGGCCGCCATCGCCCCCCGACATCCCGACAGCCGCCCCTACGATGTCACGGGACTTCCCACCGGACGCTCGTGGAATGTTTCCGGCGCTCGTTCAGCTTGTTCATGGAGGGTCCCCTGGGCGAGTGGATGGACTGCGACCTGAGGACAGTCTAGGGGACGGTCCTGGGTGCGTCACGGAAGGTTCTTGCCGCCTTGGAAGCCGACGGCCACTTTGTGGGACGCCTCCAAGGGCAAAGGAATTGACTAGAGTCCCCTTTTTTTCTTCGAGACGTTTTCGACCATCATCAAGACGGGAGGATCAGATGACGCACGCAAGGATGAGTTGGGCCTTGTGCCCGCTCCTGGTTGCGGCATTAACCGCGTGGGCGGTGCCAGCGGCGGCACAGGACGACGATTACAGCGACCCGAACATGACGCCGGTCAACGACCAGCTTCCGAGGGGCTACTCCCAGCCGCGGGTGATGCCGCTGCCCGACGGCCGTGAGTGGGGCTCTACGGCGGGCGTCGATGCCGCCAAGGGCCATGAGGACATTTGGGCCATTGACCGATGCGGGAGCAATGGCTGCGTGGACTCCCCTGACGTCGATCCCATCTTGCACTACGACGCAGACGGGAACCTGATCGGCCAAATGGGAGCCGGCTTGTTTGCCTTCCCGCACGGCATCCACGTGGACCAGGAGGGTAACGTCTGGGTGACCGACCCGCTGCCGCCCGATGGTCGCGGTGCGGGCGGCACCGTTGGGCAGCAGGTCACGAAGCTTAGCCCGGACGGCGAGGTTCTCATGCAGCTTGGTACCCTCAAGGTCACCGGAGACGGCCCCAACGAGTTCAGCTCCCCGTCTGACGTGGTCGTGGCGAGTAATGGCGATATCTTTGTGGTCGACGGCCATGGAGAGGGCACGAATGAGCGCGTCATGAAGTTCGACAGGAACGGGAGGTTCCTCATGCAATGGGGTAGGGCGGGCAACGGCCCGTGCGGAGCGGGTGAGTTCTCCAGCCTGCACGCGATAGATGTCGATTCACAGGGCCGCCTGTTCATCGGCGATCGCGACAACAACCGCATTCAGATTTACGACCAGGACGGCAACTACCTGGACTGCTGGTACCAGTTCAGCCGACCGAGCGGGATCCACATCGACGAGGACGACAACATGATCGTTGCCGACTCCGAGTCGAGCGACAGACCCGACAATGGCATGGACCTATCTCACCCCGGATGGCAGCGCGGTCTCCGCGTTGGCAGCGCCAGGGATGGTTCTGTGGACTACCTCATTCCGGATCCCGACCCGACGCAGGGGGGAACAACCGCGGCGGAGGGAGCCGCCATGATCAGGGGTGGGGAGGTTCTCTACGGCGCTGAAGTGGGCCCGCGCCGCTTCGTCCGCTACGTCAGGAACTAAGAGCCCGCAAGAAGCTGAGACAGGTAGGACTCGCGCGCGTCCAGATTTGTTATCCATCTGTCAACCGCGAGCGCCATTGACACGCCGACGACGATTATTGCCAGTTCGACGCCGGCGCGCCGCAGGTCTCGGCCAAGAGTCATGGGTCCGGCACCACTTGCCTCAACTCCTCGAAGAAGTTCTGGCAACTCAGTCTCAGCCCCTAAGTGGTGTAGATCACGAGAGCGGAGACCAATAACAAGACCCCCAACAGCGCCACGAACCGCCGTGTTCTTCTTGGCAGGTGCACCAATCTCGTTGACTCGGACGGATGGACTCCCCCGATCCCGAGGAGCGACGAGCCGAGAGCGACGACGCCTAATAGGACCAGGAAACCACTCAGTGTGTCTGGCATTATCGCGTCGGAGTGATCATTCCGGCACCACCTGCCTCAACTCCTCGAAGAAGTTCGTACGGGAAACGAAGCCGGCGATGGAGCAGGCTAGCAAACTGCGGAAGGTTCATTTCTCTCGGGCGACGAGGCCGGAACGTAATACGCGGTTTCGTCGAGTTCTCCAACGAGCATGGTTCCTGAGGAAGTTTTCTAAGGCGCTCGACTAGTCGGACGATGGTACCGCGCGGCTCCATCCTTGCAGTGCGGATCAGCACTCCCGTTTCAGAAAGGTTCTTTGAGATCCCCTGGGCGGTGGCTCCGGAGCCCTCGAATGTCAGGGCCACCACTAGTTGGATGTCAATGCGGGGTGCGTGGGCCACTTCAGATTGCTTGGTTGATCGGCCCACATAACTGGGGTTTCCCTAAGACCATGGGACCGGCCAGCTTAGTTTCCAGCGGCGCCTGGCGCAATCGGACCTTTTTCACCGATAATTGCCACGAGGGCCAGACGGAACTCGCCCCTCATGTGGATCGCGTCGTCGATGCTGCCTCGGCTGGCGCAAGCCGGAGCCCGCGTCTTCGACCTCCCGATCTCGCATTGGGGTCGCTCAAGCACAGAAGGTAAGAAGACCCGCTAGAAGGACAGGCTGTAACATTCTGCACGTTCATCCTGCGAGACACTCCGCACAATCCAAGGCAGACCAGGGTCCGCAACCGGGTGCCAGCCGGAGTCATGTGGTCAGTAAGAGACAACCACATATGAATGTACGCCAGATCCTCTGGGCTCCGGTTCGCACCTTGCCACTAAGTACGGACGGCCATCGCGAGTGAATCTCTCACTCGTACCGTTTCAAGCAGGTTGACCGAAGGAGACTGAGAATGAACAAGAAAGGCTTCACGCTAATCGAGCTTCTGATCCGTGGTCGTGATCATTGGTATCCTGGCCGCCATCGCAATTCCGCGCTTCGGCGAGACTCGGGATCGGGCGTTCGTTTCCGCGATGCAGGCGGACCTGAACCAGGTCCGCACCGCGCAGGAGATGTTCTATCAGGACAACGCTTTCGTGTACGCCGATGATCTCACCGACCTTACCGCCGCGAACCTCTTCACGGGGACCACGGGCGTGACGGTCGTGATCAACGCAGGTACCGCGACAACCTGGGATGCCACGGCGACGCACGGATCGACGGCTGTTGCCTGCGACTACGACGCCGCAGTAGGCACGATCGTCTGCGCCTAGTTCCAGCAGTCAGGACAGCGAAACCTGAACCCCGAACGGGGTCGGGGAAGGACCGAGAGGCGGGTCGCCGAAGGATGGCGCCCCGCCCTGTCTCGCTCACGCACCTCCACAGGATGAGACTATGGGTGAGGAAGCCGATCTCAGCGAGCGCCTTGACCGAATCGAGAAGCGCCTTGAGGATATCGTTCGACCGATCCTCCAAGTCCGAAGCACGGCAACGAAACTTTTGTACCGCGTCGAGAACCTAGAGGGGGACGTACGAAGGCTACAGAAATAGGCATGTGGAACTGAAGGGCAGGGAGTGACGATTCCCGCGGTTCGAGTGCTGCACCTAGCGCCTCGAAAGCACTCCTGGCGCCCTTTACGCGCTTCACGCGATCTCTCCCTCACTCCGGCACCACCTGCCGAAGCTCCTCGAAGAAGGTCTGGACGAGGATGAGTCGCTCTGGCTCCGACGCACCGTCTTCAGCGTCCGCTGTGCCAACGTTCTGCGCGACGATGAGCCGGCCGCCTTCGGGATGGAGATCATACTAGACCACCTCTCGGGTAAACAGCGAGTCTGTGGAAAGCACCACCGGGGTCGGCTGTCGCTGGATGCGAGCACGTAACTCCGCTTTCCCGTGAGGCTGTCACGGTATTTGAAGGGGTGCGGAGGACGAGTCCTGGAATCGGAAATGCCCCGGTGCTTCCAGCGTTCACGGATCCCTCGCAGGCTGTCAGCAGTCATGTGGTAAAGCACTGGTGGCCCAAGGCCGAAGAGCTGGCCGGTCTTGAACACGTGTGGGGATGCGGCTGGCACTCGGTGAGACGAAAATTTGCTTCAGACCTGATGGACGAGCCTTTGAAGGTGTTGTGTGATCTCGGAGGGTGGAAACAGGCAAGGACGGTGCTGGATTGCTACCAACGTCCCGATCAGGACCAGCTTAGCAAAGCTCTGGCGAACCGTCGAAGTGCTCGATCATGAACGTCAACCGCGGGAATGAACCGCGGGAATCTAACCTTCCGATCGGAGCGCGTGATCCACGATGTCTATATAACTCATATTTAAATATTGACTTACACATATGGGTGACAAGCTCCCCCAACTAGCGCAGGATCTGCTTGAAGGGCAGGTCCTCGGCGGCCAGTACGAAGAGCGTGGTCGGCATTCCGTCAGCGAGGTGATGGAGCCGGTCATAGTAGGTCGTGAAGTTGGAGCCTGGTTCCGCCATCCCCAACACGACCAGGTCCGCTCCCCTTGACGACCTGGTGAGCACCTCCTTGAACGGTCGGCCTCCACTGAGCAAGACCTCCCCTTCCGCGTCGACCCTGGTCTCATCTAGGAGCCCCTTCAGGTTCTGCTGCGCGCGCTCCCGGGCGGTCCGTTCTGGGACTACGAGTTTGACCCGGATCCGGGCGTCACTCCACTCGACGCTACTCCGGAGCAGATATGCGAGTAGGAGCATCAAGCCACCGTTCTGCTGCATCCCCCCCCACCATACGTCGATGCGCTCGCGCTTTCCGAAGTCCGTTCCATCCGCGTGGACGATCACCACATTTTTTCCTCCGCGGTGGAAGGAGTCGATCATTCCGCAATAGTTCTCGCGAGCGCTCTCGCGCTCGCTGTCTCCCAGAACGATGGTATTGGGCCTGAACCCGCCCATCCCATAGGAGTCCACTAGGTAGCGAGCGCCCTTGAACGGATCCTCCGCCGCGATCAGCCGGACGAGCGCGTGGACCCCTCTACGAGCCAGGAAGTCGCGGATCGTGTTCTCGAGCTTGTCTTGCCGGGAGGGATCCCAGGACTCCTCAGGGAGGACACTGGCGATCGTCACAAGGCCTCTCCCATGGGTGAGCGAGTTCGCGAGATCGATTAGATGCCATCGCCGCGTGGGTGCGCCAGACAGTACCAGCAAGTGAGGCCGCCAGGTCTTCCAGTCTTTCTCTGAAGCGCCCCTCATGCGAAAGACGCTGGACCGGAGGAGCATCAGCCACACTCCGCCCCGCACGTCTCCCCATGTCGCGCGCATTCCCCTTTGCTCGAGCCAAAGATAAACGCCCAATACCATAGTCGCTGCAATCATGGAGGCCAGGGGATTGATCATGAACGTCACCGCCAAGCACCCCACTGCTCCAGCCAGCTACAGCGTCCAATGAACTCGGAAGGCGGGACGGAAGGAGGGGCTCGCCACCAGAGCCTCAATCCCGGCAGCGAGGTTGAGGACCAAGTATGTGGTGAGGAAGAACATCGTAAGGATGGGCGCGATCGCGTCGAGGTCCCCAAGCAGTACCGCCACGAGCGCGATCCCCAGCGTCAGGATCGTGCCGATCCGGGGCTCATGCTGCGGCCCGCTACCCCGCCCGACCCACCGCCCTCTCGCTGTCAGCACTCCATCCAGAGCCAAAGCCTGCAGTACTCTTGGCGCCGCGAGGATGCTTCCAACTGCGCTGGAAAGGGTTGCACCCCATACGCCGAGCAGGATCGCATCGCCCCAGAATGCGATCCGTCTCATGATGAGCGGGTCCTCTACCAGGCTCGCCGCATCAGCACGAAAAGCCAGGACAACCGCAACAATGATGTAGACGAGATAGCCGACGCCCACTGCGGCCATCGTACCGATGGGAATCGATCGGGCGGGGCTCCGGAGGTCTCCAGACATGTTCACGCCCGCCATGATCCCGGTGACCGCCGGAAAGAAGACGGCAAACACGATCCAGAAACCGACGGTTCCCTCGGGATCCTGGCGGACGAGCTCAGCCTCAGACGGCTCGACGGGGCGGCCCAGCAGGAGCGAAAGCAGCGAAATGCCGATCGCGGCCATGATGAGATACTGGGCGCGGATGGCGACGGTCGCCGACTTCATTGCGAGAGCGGCGACCAGGACAGTCACCACCAAGGCGACGCCACGCTGGCTGACCTGCGGAAACACGGCAACAAAGCTCTCGGCGAAGCCAATCGTATAGAGTGCCACCGATAGAGCCAGCGCCGTATACAGTGGAAGACCGATCGCGCCGCCCGACTCGACCCCCAGGGACCGGCTGATCATGTAGTATGCCCCGCCGATCCTGACCCTCCGATCGGTAGCGATGGTAGAGACGGAGAGAGCCGTTAGGAAGGTGATACCGGTCGAGATCGTGACGATCCCGAGGGTCCCGAGCAGGCCCACACTCCCTACGACCCACCCGAGCCTGAGGTACATGATTACGCCAAGGATCGTGAGGATCGACGGAGTGAAAACGCCACCGAAGGTCCCCAGGCCTTCCTCTTTCGCCGAGCGCGCGGTCCTTGTCCGACGACGGGAGTTGAGCCAGCGGATAATCACTTGGCAGGGCGCATCGGGTACCACGAGGGTGCAGTGCAAGCGGATCGCAAGACTCCTGCGCTGCGACAATATCCTTGGTTTGTCGAGGGAAGGAGGCTAATCTGCGCTCGAGAACCGTGCCCGGGTTCTGGTCCCCGGGACCCAAGGAACTCCATCCCACCGCATCGGGTTAAGAGAGTAGTCTGCCACGCGCCTCTACCCACTGGAGCGAGCATGATCATCCGCCGACCTGACGACATTCCGTCTTCCGAGATCACTCCTGAAGGGGTGTATCTCAACCGGCGTGCCTTCATCAAGCAGGCAGCGGCAGGAACGGCCGCTTTGGCGATGCTGCCGTCCTCGGTGTCGGGGCTCCGGCCATTAGCCCCGCGTCAAGATCCTGCCTTCGCCGATCTAGAGTCCGAGCTGGGCGAACCAGTCAATGCATGGAATGAGATCACCTCGTACAACAACTTCTACGAGTTCGGGACTGACAAGGAGGATCCGTCAAGAAACTCGGGTCCGTTCAAGCCGAGGCCCTGGACTATTGCTGTCGAAGGCCACGTGAACAACCCCGGAACCTTTGAACTCGACGAGTTTCTCGCGCCACACCGGATCGAGGATCGGGTCTACCGCATGCGTTGTGTCGAGGCCTGGTCGATGGTGATTCCCTGGCGGGGATTCCCGCTGGCGGATTTGGTTCGGCGAGCGGAACCCACTGGGGCCGCGCAATTCCTGGAGTTTACGACCATCGTTCGCCCTGAAGAGATGCCGGGGCAACGGATGGGCATTCTGGATTGGCCGTACATCGAGGGACTCCGCATGGATGAGGCAATGCACCCACTGACCATGCTGATCACCGGTGTCTACGGGGATGAGTTACCGAACCAGAACGGAGCCCCGCTTCGCCTTGTCGTGCCGTGGAAGTACGGTTTCAAGGGGATCAAGTCGATCGTCAGAATCCGTTTCGTCGAAGAGATGCCCATGAACACTTGGTGGATGACCAATCCACGAGAGTATGGCTTCTACGCGAATGTGAATCCCCAGGTCGATCACCCACGGTGGAGTCAGGCGCGGGAGCGGCGGATCGGTGAGCTCCGGCGGCGTGAGACCCTCATGTTCAACGGGTATGCCGACGAGGTCTCCCATATGTACTCGGGGTTGGATCTCACTCGTTGGATCTGAGGTACCCGGTAGTCTGATCCATGAAAACCCGCAGTAGCGTTCGCGGCCTGAAGATCCTCCTCTGGGTCTCTGCGCTCACGCCCGCCGCCTGGATCGGTGCTGGGGCCCTTCTGGGCTGGCTCGGTGTGAACCCGATCGAGAAGATCACCCACGTAACTGGGCTAACCGGCTTGATCCTTCTGCTCGTAACGCTGGGGGTAACGCCCACGCGCCGGGTGACCCATTGGAATGCGGTCATTCAGCTTCGTCGGCCAGTGGGCCTTTTTGCCTTCTTCTATGCCTTCCTGCACTTCTCGATCTGGATGGTGTTGGACCTGGGCTTTCAGCTGTCCTGGATCTGGGAAGACATCATGGAACGCCCCTATATCACCGTAGGGTTCACGGGCTTCGCGCTACTGGTTCCGCTTGCGATAACTTCGACGAAGGGCTGGATACGACGGCTGGGTCGCCGCTGGACCCTCCTTCACCGGTTGGTCTACCTCGCGGCGACTCTCGGCGTCATCCACTTTTACTGGCAGGTCAAGGCGGACACGCGTCTACCGTTGTTGCTAGGAGGCATCCTGGCCGTACTCCTCGCCAGCCGCATTCCGGCATGGATGGGAGAAGAAGCGTCGCCACCAGGCCGCCAGAGCTCGGGAGCCTGTCTCAGTGGGATGAGTGCTGGGCGCTGATCTCCTGCTCCAATCGCGCCACCGATTTCTTCCACCCCGTCTCGTGGTGGTCCCGCATGTCTTCGGAAGGGAAGCCTTCGTGGCTGAACTGCAGCTCAGTGTCATCCCCTGTGCCGGCGATCTGGAAGGTGACGAGCGTATCCACCGGGGGTTGGCCTTCCCAGGCCCATGCATACGCGAGGGTTCGGTTCGGAACGATCGTCTTGAACTCGCCCCCGACGATATGAGTTTCCCCCGCCGGAGTGTTGAATTCCACCCGATATTTCCCGCCAACCTGACAGTCCCAGTCATGCACCGTAATGTCGAACTCATCGCTGGGACCAAACCATCGTCCGATGGCCTCCCGAGTGGTCAACGCGGTAAACACCACCTCTGGCGGGGCCTTCAGCCTCCGCTCGAATCTCAGTTCGACCCCTTTTCCGCTCGTCATTCTCATTCCCCCTGAACGTGGGTCGGTGGCCCCCTGAGCTCCACTGGCCTGGAGCGGGTGCCGCGCACTCGAAGGTTCAGCATTACGACGAAAATCGAAAAGCCCATTGCGAAGTAGATGTATCCCTTTGGGATGTGCAAGCCCATCCCTTCGGCCACGAGCGACACTCCAATCAAGAGGAGGAAGGAAAGGGCAAGCATCTTGACCGTGGGATGTCGCGTCACGAAGTCACCGATCGGGTTGGCCGAGATCATCATGACACCCACCGCCAGGACGATGGCGATGACCATCACCGCCAGATCGTCCGCCATTCCCACCGCCGTGATGACCGAGTCGAGTGAGAACACGATGTCCAGCAGAGCGATCTGCGTGATGACACGCGTAAGGGTGTTCGCGGCCCTGTCCTCTGCCGGCTTTTCGTCCTGCCCCTCCAGCTTGTCTTGGATCTCGTGGGTGGCCTTCCACAGGAGGAAGAGGCCGCCAGCCAATAGGATCAGGTCGCGGCCGGAGAACCCCCGTTCAAAGAGCTCGAACAGGGGCCGAGTCAGACCCATGATCCATGCCAGCGAGAGCAAGAGCAGGATGCGGGTCCCCATGGCCAGAGCTAGACCCAGGCGCCGCGCCCCGCTCCGTTGTTCCTCTGGCAACCTGTCGGCGAGGATCGTGATGAAGACGATGTTGTCGATCCCCAAAACGATCTCGAGAAGGGTGAGGGTCGCTAGCGCGATCCAAGCCTCAGGAGCGGAGATCCAGTCCACGAAACTGCCCTTGCCTATGCCCCCTGACGGAGCGTCCTGTCGAGATAGGACTTCAGTCGTTGCCAGGCATCCAAAGCCGGCCCGCTACGTAGGTTGGGCTCCTGGTCGACATGGAGCCAGAAGCCATGGTTGACCTCGTCATAGATGTGGAGGTCGTTCTCAATGCCGGCAGCCCCCAGGGCGGCCTCGAACGACTCTACGGACTCGGGTGAGGGTCCCTGATCCAGTCTGGCAAAGGTGCCATATACCTCGTGGTTGAGCGAAGCAAGACGTGCGGGATCATCGACGAGGGCCCCATAGAAGATCGCCGTGGCCTCGTGCTCGTCTCCGTCCAGGCCGTATGTCATGGCGATACCTCCCCCGAAACACCAGCCCATGGCACCCACTCGGCCCGTCACATCCGGTCGCGCTCGCAGGTAGGCCACGGCCGCGTTCATGTTCGCAATCATCTTCTCTTGATTGCCGCGGACCTCACCAACCAGAGCCATATTTTCTTCTGGATTGGACCCCGTCCGAGCATCGAACAGATCCACAGCGAGGGTTACGTAACCCTCGGCTGCCAGATCATCGGCAAGCTCACGGACCCGGTCTACTAGCCCATTCCACTCGTGCACGATGACAAGAGCCGGAAAGGGACCGGT
>CBDANG010000004.1:0-218722 GCA_965197485.1 Longimicrobiales bacterium | reverse complement strand
CTCAAGCAGCGGATCTACGATGGTCAGCGTGACGTTCCACAGGTCTGCGTTTCCGTAGCGGATGAAGTCGACGCCAAACCAGACCAAGAAGCCCACTATCGCGCCCACCTTGAATCCTTGCGCGATTCCCGAAGCGCCACTGTGGCCGATGGCGAGGGTGACGAGCGCGGCAAGCGAGAGCGTCCCCACCGCGATGGCCCATGCCAACGGAGCCTCACGAGCTGCACCGCCGCCATTCGCAGCGTAGATATCCGCAGCCGCCAGGCCAAAGATGAGAATGCCGAGCAGGTACATCGTGATGCCACCGACAATCGTTCCCACCACCACTCGCTTCGTGTCCATCGGTAATCCTCCCGCTCAGAGGGTTTGATCATCCGATTCCGGCAAGCTGTGGGTCGCAAATAACGACCCCCGGTCAAGCAACCATGGCTGCGCGATTGAGGCGCAAGCCTCACTCCGGCACCACCTGCCTCAACTCCTCGAAGAAGTTCTGGACGAGGATGTCGTCGTTGGCTTGGCCTCCCATCTCTAATCGGCCAGCGAGCAGACGCTGATCGTCGGGTGCCAGCGAAAAAAGCCTGGCTCCGGTCCCGCCGTAGAATCCGGCCGCGGAGGCAAACGATTCCCGTGATTCAACTACGAACTCCGGGTCGGTGCGCACCGTAGCTATCATCCGGGAGGCATCGCCGGCCACATAGAAGATTTCCCGTTGGTTACTCGCCCAGATGGGCCTGAGTCCCCCTTCGAGGGAGACCGGTACGCGGCCGCCTGGGCCTGGGAAGGGGCGAACGTAGGCTTCGGGTCTGCCCGACTCATCGGACTGATAGGCCAGCCAGCGCCCATCGGGTGAAAGGGACGGCGCTAACTCATTGAAGGGAGTGTCCAAGATGGCGAAGGATGCGCTGTCGGGGTGCGGCGCTCCGTAATAGAGGTCGTTTCCTTGCCCAGCACCGGTACCCTCGCGATAGACGAGCCACCTCCCGTCAGGCGTCCAGACGACGTCCTCCGGAATCCGCCCAGCTTCTTGAGGATTGCGTAGGTACCCCGCATTAGTCTGCCAATGACAGGTGCTCCTCCCTCGTTGCTTGACGCTAATCCGGTAGCGCGAAGCCGATCAGCTCGCCGGGATCCCCGCCCCCACCCACGGCAACGACAACGTACTGCCGGCCATCCAGCATGTAGGTCATCGGGGATCCGGTTTGCGCGGCGGGAAGATATACCGCTCCGCGCTCGCGTCCGGTGGTCTTGTCGTAGGCCCGCAGCATCGCTCCTCGCTCACCCGACGGCGTCGTGAAGGGAGCCCCCCTCACCACTGATCACAAGCGTCGTAGTCGTGAGGGTGCCGATCCCGCCTGAGCTCCCGCCGGCGGCGCCCAGCCGACCGGTGCGAGGAATGTCGACACCCTGGAGCGCAGGGTGATCTCGCACGAAGTCCGGCGTTTCGCCGTGGGCGATCTGCCAAACGATCTCCCCCTCGTTCAGATCGATGGCGGTGATCCTGCCCCAAGGCGGCTTCATCAGGGGCAGTCCCTGTACGTTGAGCGGTCCGGACGGTCCTCTCACGTAGTCCATGTCCGACCGATCCAGGTCGTTGACGAGCCCGATCGCCCGCGACAGGGTGTGCGAATAGACATACATGATCCCGGTCTCCGGGTCATACGACCCGCCCGGCCAGTTCGCCCCATTGGGCACGAACAGGGTCCCCAGGAGCCCGTTCTCTTCTTGGACGATCGGCGGTGTGAAGATCGGGCCCGTCCTGTATTGCGACACGAGCTCCAACGCCTCCGCCCTAATCTCAGGAGTGAAGTCGATGAGTTCCTCGAGCAGGAAGCCCTGACGCTCGAATGGAGGAGGCTTGGTCGGAAAGGGCTATGTGGGCGAATACCTTTCACCCGGCACGTCCCCTGCAGGGACCGGCCGTTCCTCGATCGGCCACACCGGCTCTCCGGTCACACGGTCGAACACATAGACCCAGCCCTGCTTGGTCGGCTGTGCCACCGCCCGGATCTCCCGGCCATCGACTGTGATGTCTACCAGGATCGGAGGACACGGCACATCGTAGTCCCAGATCGGATGATGGACGAACTGAAAATGCCAGAGGCGCTGGCCGGTCTCGAGGTCTAGAGCGACAATGCTCTCACCGAACAGGTTATTGCCTGGCCGATGCCCGCCGTAGTAATCCCCCGTCGGGATCTCGACCGGTAGGTACGCGATCCCGAGCTCCTCGTCCACGGTAAAGGTCGTCCAGATGCCGGTGTTGCCAGTGTAGGCGGCGGACTCTTCTAGCCAGGTGTCGTGTCCGAACTCGCCGAACTGCGGGATGGTATGGAAGATCCACTTCCGCGCTCCCATGCGAACATCGAATCCGCGGATGTACCCCTTGATGTTCTCCCGGCTCGGGGGGCTCCCACCGGAACGGTGAGACGCGCCCACCAGAACCACGTCTCGGGCCACAATCGGAGCGCTGTTCCAGCCGATCTCGCCAGAGAGAGGGTCGATGTCCTGATCGTTGGCTTGCTTGAGATCGACGATGCCGTCGTTGCCAAAGCCCGGGACGGGCCGTCCGGTCCTCGCATCGAGCGCGACAAGCTGGTAGCCAATGGTCACGAGGAAGATCCGCTCGTCGCCCTGCCCATCGGTCCAGTAGCCGACACCCCGACCGGACAGTCGGCGAATCGCGTTCGCTCCCCGCTCGCCCTCGTCGATCCGATACATCCAGAGCACCTCGCCCGTCGCGGCGTCGAGTGCGACCACGTTGCAGCGGCTACCGGCCGTCGTGTAGAGCACCCCGTCGACCATCAACGGAGTGGCCTGATAGTTGGAATCGGGGAATGGCCCGAGGTTGCCTGGGTTGAAACGCCACGCGACCTCGAGGTCTTCGAAGTTGTCGCCGTTGATCTGGTCGAGCGGCGCGTACCGCGTACTCCCCAGATCACCGCCGAAGGTGCGCCATTCTCCACCTACGGCACCCGACTGTGCTGCCACGGCCGATGCCCCGCAGGAGAGGAGGATCGCCAGCGACATTGTGAGCTCAACCCAACCCAAGTCTCGAAACATCGTAGGTCTCCCGGTAGCGGTCGTTACGCCGCCAAGTCTCAGGAAATGTGCTTGTGGGTGCGGAGCTCGGAAGAGGCAAACCGCATGTGAGGGCTCCGCACCGCCGCCGCCGTTCGCGCAGCGACGGTGCGTTCTCGGTTTCGTTCCGACAGCGTACCTACACGCCCGGAATCAGGAGCCACCCACCGTCAGATCACCGCCTCGCGCTGCCTGCACCAGATGATCCGCCGCACGGAACGCGAGCGCCTGGATCGTCATAGTGGGGTGATTGCGCCCACCGGTGACGAGGTTGCTGCCATCAACGACGAACAGGTTCGGGACATCGTGTGCCCGGTGGAACCTGTTCACTACGGAGGTCGATGGGTCGTCCCCCATTCGGCAGGTGCCGCGGTTGTGTGCACCGCCACGGCTGTCGCTGCCCGGAGACGCCCATATCTTCTTGGCTCCGACCGCCTCGAGAATCTCGATCCCCTTCTGTCTGAAGAACTCCATGTTCTTGATGTCGTCGGGGTGGCTCGTGGAGGTGATGCGCATCGCCGGTAGACCCCACTCGTCGGTCACTTCGGGATCCAGGTCCACACGATTCGTCTCCAGCGGTAACTGGGTAACGAACGACTGGATCGTGAACCTATGCCCGGCTTCCTCCCTGAGCGCCTGTTTGTATCCAGCGCCCCAACGCGGAGCATCAGGGCTCAGCCCCCCAAGGCCGTAGCTAATCGGGGTGGCATAGCCGCGCGAGGTCATTCGGCCTCCGCCATAGAAGCCCCGGTCGGGATCGGACGGGACGTAATCCAGGATTCCAGTCCCCGAGACAACGCCCTTATAGTCATTCAGCGGATGCTCCATGATCCCGTGCGCGCTCGCGCCGCCCCCTAGCATCAGGTACCTGCCGACGACGTCGTTCGAGTTCGCCAGGCCATCGGGGAAGCGGGCCGACCTCGACATCAGGAGCAGACGAGCCGACTCCCCAGCATTTGCGGATAGCACGACCGCCTTTGCCCTCTGGAAGACTTCCTGTTTCTGGGCGTTGAAATAGGTGGCACCCGTCACTTGGCCGTTGTTGTCGACCGAGATTTCGCGGACGTAGCTGTGGGCCCGAATCTCACAGTTGCCTGTCTCCACCGCGATCGGGAGGACCGTGACCGCAGAGCTCGATCGCGCTCGCACATGGCACCCGTAGCCCGAACACAGCCCGCACTTTACGCAAGCAGCCCGACCCATGTAGGGCTCGGTAATGAGCGCGAGCGGACCCGGGACTACCGTCAACCCGAGCTTCGCGGCTGCGATATTGAACAGCGCGCCTGAGGCCTTAAGCGGCACGGGAGGCACAGGGTACTCCTTGGACATCGGCGCGACAAACGGGGAATCCACGCGCAGTCCTGAAATACCCATCTCCCACTCTGCCTGCGTGTAGTAAGGCTCCAGCTCTTCGTAGGTGATCGGCCAGTCCGCCAAGCCGGTGCCCTCGATCGTCCCGACGGTGCTGGCCTCGTTGAATTCCCACGGCAGGTGGCGCCAACTGCTGCCCCCGTACGTGACTGTCCCACCCCCGACGACGCATCCGTAGGAGTGTCTGCCAGGAGCGGCCTCCTCTCGGTCGTTCCTGCGGAAGGTATTGCGCTGCCGTGAGGGATCACTCAACAGCCGGTCTTCTGGGCTGAGGTTCCGGTTGAGCAACTCGTCCTTTACGTAATCCTGCTCGTGTCCGTACTTCCCCCAGCCTCCCTGTTCGAGGACCACTACCGAGAAGCCGGCCATCGACAGCTGCTTGGCCATGATGCCCCCAGCGGCCCCGGAACCGATGACCACGAAATCAACCTCATCCTGCGGCATGAACCGTCTCATGGTGCGTTCTCCAGTTCCGGGCCTATCGGCGGGGTTCGGGTTGGGGGAGTGCGTCGTAGTAGCCGAACGGAGCCTCGTGGTACAGCGAATCATCGTAGCCCACCAGCTTCCAGCCGACCTTGTCGTGGTTACCGCCATGGAGCGGGCTGGCGAAGAAGCCGGTGATCGTGTGCGTCCTGACCAGATTGAAGAACGGCGTGTCCTCGATGCCGGTAAGCACCTGGAGCTGTTGGTCGAAGGTCAGATCCGAAAAGTCGTCGGCGTAGGAGAAACGCCGGTTTGACTCTGCCTTTAGTTCCCTGAGCCCCTGTGTGTAGTCGCCTTGGCGTCCGCGATCGAAGGTCACGAGCGCTCGGTCGATGAATGCAACGACCCGAGCCTCGCGAGCGCCTGGCGTATCGTCGGTGGGGATGATCTGGGCGCTCATCGCTTCCACTTCGATGGCTTGCTCAGGAGTGAAGAAGGCGAAGGTGGGCGGTAGCCCCGACTCGGCCTCCTTCCGCACATACTCTTCCGCAGCCAGAATGCCGGGGTAGTTGGCGGCGACCCAGACCCCACCTAGGCCGGTAACCGACTCCTTGAGAAACGAACGTCGCGACACTCCTCGAGTGCTCATGCTCTCTTCCTCCAATACGTTCGAGGTTGCGCCGATCGTGATGAAGCCACCGTCACCCACGGTCGATAGGCCAGGTTTGCCTCAGGCTAAGGATGCGCGGACGCGTGCCCACGCGCAATCCCTGATTCAGGGCCGCTGAAGCGCCTGTACTTCGGTAGTCGGACACGACGAGATCTGGTTGCTAACCAGCCGGCGTCCCCTGCAGGTTCCGGGGATGACTGGTCATGATTCCCCCATTGGACGGCTCTGATGAAGCCGACGCTCCTTTCTCGGACGCTTTCTTCCTGTCTCCTGTTGGCACTCGCTGGGTGCGGTGGGTCGGAGGTCGACTCTTCGCCACCTGAGACTATCGCCGAGGTGTCGCCCGTCGTCGCAAGAGGCATGTCCCTCGAGCTGGATACGGAGTACGAACCGCCCCCCGGGGAGGCCCTGCATCACTACACAGCTGGGTTCGCAAAAGTCCTTTGTTCGGCTGTGTTCCTCACGGGTCTGGATCCGGAGGATGCGGCCGCGAATGTAGGAGGATTCACGAGCCCGTTTGATCAGCGTCAGCACGTTGTCGATACCATTGTCGACTTCGAGCGCCTGGAGGTCAGGCTAACCCTTCGCGACGGGGTGACCCGAAGTGCGAAGCGGTACGCCAGTCAAGGCTGCGTCGCCCACGCGATCGGAGAGGACTCCCTCTACTACAGTCCCGCCCAGGTATCGGGTCACCTTCCCCCCACCGAGACGACTCCGTGGCCGATGGGGGACGTTCTCCCGAATGACCCATTCCCGACTGAAATCGATAGTCATCTCCTTCGGCGAAGCTCCGATCGAGAGGTTGTGGGCGCGGCTGTGGCGGATCGGGGCACGGGCCGCGGTGATTTGGGGCACGGGCTGGGGCGGCTCGGGGCACGGCCACGGATCGCGTCGCGGCCGACTCTGCCTGGAGGAGCGCATGCGGCCGCGTCCCCTCGCGAAGTTACCGCGGTAATCGAGGTGGGCGGGTCGGGGTGAGGGAGGGACGGCGATCGGGCGCATCCAGCCATCTGAGTGTGCGATCCAGCCATGGACGGATGTAGGCGCGTGCATCGTAGGCAGTCCGAGAGGCGCCTGCCACCGCTGCGATAAGCGCCCCCACTGGACCCCTGAGCCCCGAGCTATCGCGACGCCACACCGGATGCCCTGCCAGCCCGCGTTTAGCCCTCTGCTGGCCCCACAGAGTGTGGCGTAAACCGCTCATATATTTCTACATAACTTTTCGCGAACTCGGTTTGTTGGGAGGGGTCATGGGGGGGAGGATCGAGACTGGGCCGAAGAAGACTTCGCATCGTGTGCCGAGTGGTTGGCATGGCGGATCGGAGTCACGCGGAACACGGCGAGCGAGAAGGTGAGGGCGGCTCGGGCGCTAGAGGATCTACCACTGATATCGGAAGCGATGGGCAGGGGTGAGGTGTCGTTTTCCAAGGTGCGGGCTCTGACACGTGCAGCGACGCGAGACAATGAAAGCGAGCTGCTGGAGTTCGCACGTGCAGGCTCAGCCGCAAGCCTGGAGCGTGTGATTCGGGGGTGGAAGAAGCTGAGCCGCTGCGATGAACAGAAGCTGGAACGAGCCAGACACCGCGAACGCTGCCTTTCAGTGTTCCCAGATGAAGAGGGGATGTATGTGGTGAAGGGAGTACTGACGCCGGAGGTAGGGGCTGCAGTGATGCGAGCCGTAGAGGCAGCGAGTGACGCTCTGTTCTCTGGAACGAGCCAGGAGGGGGAGCAACGGCCGGAGCCCACTCAGCTGCGAGCCGATGCGATCGGACTCGTTGCCGAGCGTGCGTTCGCGGCCGGGTTCACCGGTGAGGCACCCGTCAGTGGCTCCCGGGCGGAGCGCTATCAGGTGATGCTCCATGTGGAGGAGGCAACTCTCACAGAGCAGGGCGAGCCCGGTCAATCCGAGCTCGAAGACGGTACCCGAGTTACCGCGGTAACTGCCCGGCGCCTGGCATGTGACTGTGGGACGGTCCAGGTGCGTCACAGCGCTTCCGATCCCTCTGTGCTCGATGTGGGTCGCAGGACCCGCACGATCCCATCTGCACTTCGTCGCGCGTTAGAGGCCAGGGACCGTGGGTGCCGATTCCCGGGCTGTGGACTCCGCTTCACCGATGCCCATCACATCCGGCATTGGGCAGACGGAGGTAGGACCGCGATGAATAACCTCATCCTACTGTGCAGGCGTCATCACCGGCGGGTGCACGAGGAGGGCTATCAGCTGTGTATGGATAAGAGCGGGCAGGTCGTGTTCTTCAGCCCGAGGGGGAACGCGCTGTTGGGAGTGGCCGAGCGGGCAACGCTGGGGCAGGATCCCGTCGCGAGACTTATGCGCAGGAACCGGAGGCGGGGGGTCGCGCCTGACCCCTGGAGGGGAGCGCCTAAATGGAAGCGGGATCGCGACATCCCATGGCCCATCGAGGCCGCCGCTCGTGATGCGCTCGATCCCGGGGAGGGGCCGCTTGTGCAGCAGCCGCCATAATCCGCTAGAGGCCGGATGCTCGAGGGGGATCGGGGTCCGGAGGGTTGGGCGCCTCATGTGTAGGGGATTCAGCGTGCTTTGTATCCCGGAAACCGACAGCCGCCGCAATATGCGACGGAGATCTTTTTGGGTACCTTACCAGCCTCGTTCACTCAAACTCCGGAGGACCCAATGTCCCACGCCGAATCTGCGGTCGCGCCTACCCTGAACGCGGTCGGCCTCGCACCCAACTTCACCGTGAATGACCTCCCGGGAAGCATACGATTCTACACCGAGGGCCTGGGCTTTGAGATCCATGAGAAACACGAGGCCGATGGGGAGCTCCGATTCGTAATGTTGAAATCGGGATCGACTCACCTGGGGCTCGGTCAGGACGATTTTGCCAAAGGAAGTGACCGTAGCAAGGGAGTGGGGTTTAGGGTTTGGATCACGACCTCACAGGACCTGCACGCCCTTGCCACGCGGGCGAAAGCGGCCGGTATCACGCTCGACAGCGAGCCGGAGGAGCTCCCCTGGGGCGGAATGGCGTTCTCAGTGACGGACCCGGACGGGTTCAAGTTGAGCATCGCCGCAGCCGGGTGACCGCACGGCGCAGCCGTACCGCGTACTCATGATCGACACCCCAGATTTGGTTGACTTCCAGGAGCTGGCACGCCGGTGGGACCACTCCCATATGGCCCGGGTGATCGCCGGGATGGGCAGCCAGATAGAGTTCGCTCTACGGGATCCTGACTTCCCGCAGCTCCGATCGGAAGGGATCGAAGAGGTCGTCGTGGTGGGAATGGGAGGCTCCGCACTGCCCGTGGACATTCTCAACGACGTCTTGGAAGATCGCCTCCCTCGGTCGATCAGGATCTGCCGCCACTATCGGCTCCCGTCTGCTACGGCTGGGCGGAGACTCCTCGTGTTCAGCTCCTTTTCCGGAAACACGGAAGAGGTCGTTGAGCCGCTTCAAAGGCTCTCCTCAGCCGTAGATGATGTCGCCATTATCACGGCGGGTGGCCAGCTGGCGGAGATCGGAAGGGCACGCAGGATTCCTACGGTGCTGATCCCGGCCGCACGGGAGCCGGACGGATTCCAGCCTCGTTGCGCCAGTGGCTACATCGTCACCTATCTGGCACGACTCCTTGGCGCCGTCGGCTATGCGGACCTGCCGTTCGATCGGTTCGAGGCGCTCGTCCCGTTCGTGCGTGACCTCGATCTGAGAGCAGAGGGAGAGACGCTCGCCCGCGCTCTGGACGGCCGGATCCCTGTCTTTTACGCCGATGAGGCTCACCTGCGCTCGGTGGCGCGCATCGCGAAGATCAAGATCAACGAAAACGCGAAGCGACCCGCCTTCTTCAACGCCCTGCCGGAAGCGAACCACAACGAGATGATTGGTTTTTCTGGAGCCGTAGAGAACTTCGCGGTCCTGTACCTCCGGGATCCGACAAGCCACCCTCGGGTCCACCAGCGATTCGAAGTGCTGCGGAGCGTTCTGACGGGTCCCAACATCACCCTTCTGGAGTGGGAGATGCGCGGTTCCAACTGCCTGGAGCGTGTGTTTTCCGCTCTGACCCTCGCGGATTGGATCTCTTACTCCGCAGCGTTGCTTCGCGGCGTGGATCCCACCCCCGTGACTCTCGTCGAGGACTTCAAGCGACTGCTCACGGAGGGCGCGCCGGACCCACGACCATGATCGTGCGTTTTTGGGGAGTCAGAGGTTCCCTCCCAGCACCCGGTTCTGAGACTTCCCGTATTGGCGGGAACACGGCCTGCCTCAGTGTAGAGGCTGGCGATCAGGTCCTCGTGCTAGACGCAGGGAGCGGGATTCGGGCGCTCGGGGAGGCCCTTCGGGGAAGCGACTCCGAGATCACCCTCCTAACGTCACACCTCCACCTCGACCATGTGATCGGGATCCCCTTCTTCGCACCCCTATACGAGGAGACGCGGACCGTAAACCTGGTCCCGGTTAGGACGGAAGACGGATTGCGATCCCCCCTCGAGTTCGTCGACGGGATCTATTTCCCGAGGCATCGGCGGGAACTGCCCGCAACCATGAACATTGTAGAGGATGCGGTCGAGTTCCTTGGGGACCGCGGGTTTGGGCTCGAGTGCCTCGACCTAGCGCACCCGGGAGGCTCCACTGGCTTCCGCATTACGCGAGATTCCAAGAGCCTCGTCTATATGACGGACAACGAGCTCGGTGGGACATCCAGCGGGAGATCCCGCGAAGCGTCAGCCTTCTCCGAGTGTGTGGGATTCGCCCGCTCCGCCGATCTCCTCTGCCACGACGCGCAGTACGAGGGTGAAGAGATTCGGGAAAAGCGAGGGTGGGGGCACAGCACAGTCGATGAGGCCTGCGAGCTGGCGATCCAGGCGGAAGCCAAGCACCTCGTGCTGTTTCATCATGATCCGAGTCGAACGGATGAGGAAATCGAGCGGATCGAGGTGGATGCGAAAGAGTTGGTGAGTCTACACGGGATCGAGTGTACGGCTGCGTTCGAGGGCCTTTCCCTAAGAGTCGACTAACGCCGGTCCTTCTTTGGAAAGTCGAAATCGAGCAGACGAAGCTGCGAGGCTTTGACATCCAACCAACGTCTCGAGTCGAGGGCTAGGGTCACTACGGCACAAGTCGGCAGGTGACCGATAACGCTCGCCGTAAGCTTGTTGGCAAGCTCCGTGAAGGTTGGGTTGTGCCCGACCAACGCCACGCACTCCCACTCAGCGTCGATCGCGCGAATCAACTCCATCACCTCGTCCGGTGAAGCGCCGTACAGCACCTCATTCGCCACCAGCCCCTCAGGCTCGAGTCTAAACTGCGCGGCGAACACCTGGGCGGTGGTCAGTGCCCGAGTTGCCGAGCTGGAGATGATGTGATCGGGTTGGACGCCGCGAGAAGCCAGGCGGAGGGCCATCCGGGGAGCGTCGCGGGTTCCTCGTTCATTCAGCGGCCGTTCATGATCGGTCAGGCTCGAGTCCTGCCAGCTCGACTTGGCGTGGCGCACCAAAACGAGTGTCTTTTGAGGCTCGATCATTTTCTACCTCACCGCCTGCGACACAAAGTCGACGATTCGGGTCATCACCGCGTCGGTCGTGCTCGGTGAAAGGATGTCTCCGGCCAGAATGTGATTCGCCGGGTCCTCGTCCTCAGTCACCTTGATCAACTCAAAATCAGAGGAGCCGAACCCCAGCACCCCGGCCTCGGCCGTCCTCGGGTCGATAACCCGATCGTTCGGTGACAGAAAAACGAGGGTCGGTGCTGTGATTCCCGCCACAAGATCCTCGTTGATCAATCGCGTCAGCGCCGCCATCTCGGGCAGCACCTTCGTCGGGAACTCGTCGGTCCAATAGTGGCGCTGGAGGTCGTTCGCGGATCGAGTGGAGAACTGCTCGCCTTCGAGCACAGTTGCGATCTGGGCTCCCCACGGCAGGGTGAGGATCCATGCCCGCTCGTCACGAACTCCGTAGTTCGGTGACATCAGCGCGAGCGCCGCGATCTGGTCCCTCCATTCGGGTTGGGCAGCGGCCCATGTGGCAAGCGTCGCACCCGTCGAAACCGCGAAGACGACGACTCGCCGACCGAGGTGACTCCCGATCTCCAATGCTTCTGCGACATCGGCCAGCCAGTCGTTGGCAACGGCCTCTCCGAGAGCTTCGCCCGTACGCCCGTGGCCTGCGAGACGGGTCAGGAAGGCATTGGCGCCAAGCTCCTTGGCGAGCTGCTCGGTAAGCGGGGCCGTCTCGCGGTGGGTGGCAGAGAACCCGTGGAGATAGACGACCGCCAGCTCTGTCCGTGCGGGGTCCGTGGGGTCCGCCCAGATCACCGTTTTCTCCACACCGGGGACGATGTCGCCAAAACGGGCTTCTCCAGAAGCCAGGTAAGCGGTGAGCGCGGCTGGCGTATCAGGGATCAGGGGACGTGAAACCGACGGGTCGATTCTGGGTCGAGGCCCCACGAGGACCCCGACGACGAGGAGCACCAGCAGGGCCCAAGCCGCTGTGGCCAAGGGACGGGGTCTCACTGTCTCATCCTTTCGAGCACCTCGTCGAACTCGGCAGTGAGCTCGGCTCGCTCCACCACGATCCTGGCTCGAAGCCGTGGTCGCGTCAGGACGCGGAGGAAGAGAGCGGTGTCTTCCTTGACCCGGCCCCAACGCTCGCGCCAGGCCAGGGCGAGAAGACCGAGGAGAGGTGCGGCCGCGGCGGCCGAGAGCGCCCAGAGTGTCCCGCCGACAAGGAATCCCATAGCCGCAATGACCAGGATCGTCAGTGGCGCGGCGAAAAAGCCGGTTGCAAGCTTGTATGTCGCCACCGACTCATGTGCGGGTCTGACCCGTGCCACGACCCAGCGCGGCGTGATCCAAGCAGGATACCAAATCACGCTGCCGAGGATGGCCAGTGGCAGACCGAGGAGAAGGGTAATGCCCTCTGTGACCGCGTATCGGGCAACCGATCTTAAGGGATACCTCCGCGGGACACCGCCCGTGTGTGCTCCGAGGGCTCGGCTAACCCCGTCTACTCGGTACACCTGCGTGGCCAATGCCGCGTACTTTGCGGGATCTCGGTCTCGCAGCCATGCCAGCCCCTTCGCGAATCGTCTGAGCCGCGGGACGCGGTCGGCCAGGAGATCCCGCTCTCGGTACCCGTGTAGGGACTTCTCCCTGCTGTAGATCCGATCGGCTGCCGAAACCAGCTCGAGGTCCTCTTTGCTGCTCAAAACGACCGTGCGCCGTCCGAGCCTCAAGGCGATCTCTTCGGTCAGGGATCGCACCGCTTCTACGTCGTCCGCGCCTTCGGAGGTCAGCCACGGCCTCACCGCAAACGGCGCGCCGATATCAGCCAATACCCGGCCGCGAAAGAGGTGCTTCTGTTCCCAGGTCAGGCCGATCGGCACGATGTGCAACCCCAGCTCTCCCATTCGCTCGGCTTCAGCCGCCAGGGCAATCCGCGCCGCGCCCGTCTTGAGCGGTTCGATCGAAGGTTCGGAGTGACTGCGACCCTCGGGGTAGATCTGGAGTGCATCCTCTGCGTGTAGGGCGTCGATTGCCGCCCTGAAGGTGTCCTCGTTTCTATGCATCTGCTCGGGATCGTCCTGCTTCCGATACACTGGCAGACCTCCAAGACCTCTGAGAACGGTGCCGAGGAGGAGCTGATCGAAGAGCGGAGCCTTCGCTAGGGGTCGAGTGGGGCGTCCAGCCGCTCTGAAAACCACGAGGGAATCAAGCAGGGCGTTCTGATGGTTGGCGACCACCATTACCGGGCCATCAGGGATCGGTCCGCCTCGCACCTCGATGTGGTGGAAGACTGAGGCTGCCCAGCCGGCCAGACCCGTGACGGATCGCGTCAGTGCCGGCGTTCTATCCCGTGAGCGCTCAGACACGTGATTCACGCGATCAAGATCCTCGCGCTAAGAGCGGCCAACAAGACGCCGAAACCTGCCACCCGAAGCCGCGAAAGCGGTGGCTCGAGGAGCGCCCACCGGTTCTGGACAATGAAAGCATGGGAGCACTATAATGGCCCGGCGTCGTCCCGCCTGCACAAGCAAGGCGCTCACACCCGCGTTAGAAAGGAGCCACAATGGCGGAGGGAAGCGGCGAGGGGATCCGTCGAGCCTCCGAATGGTGCAAATCCACGATGATCTCGAGCCGGTCTGGGAGGACGAGGGGGAATTCCGCTTTACCGCTACGGTCTCGAGCCGGAACCGTGGCGGAATCGTGCGAAAAACGGTCCATCCCTCCGAGGACGGGCACTACAAAGTCTCTGACAATCCCGCCTGGAATCGACTCCACCTGGACAAGACGCTGTTCGAGGGCAAGGTGGACGATCACTTGGAGATTGAGATCAGAGGGGAGGAGCTGGACTTCCTTCAGAACGACCAGCTAGAGCGATACCATCGAGTTTTCGAGGGTGATCCTTCCTCTTGGATCGGCTTCTACCACCCTGGAGACGAAGGGTCCACCGATCCCGAACGCATGTCCAATTGGTGGATCTACCTTGAGGTGGAGTCCGCCTGAGGTCGGAGAATCTTCCGCACGTCGTCATCGTAGGTGGCGGATTCGGTGGGTTGAGCTGCGCACAGGCCCTCAGAAGGGTCCCCGTCCGTGTCACGCTGATCGATCGTCGAAACTTTCACCTCTTTCAACCACTACTCTATCAGGTCGCGACCGCCTCTCTCTCTCCGGCGGACATCGCGAGTCCGATTCGTACGATCCTCCGAAGGCAGAAGAACGTGCAGGTCTGGATGGGCGAGGTCGTAGGCGTCGATACGGACGACCAAAGGGTCGTGTTGGCCGACGGAGTGCGATTGCAGTACGACTACCTCGTGATTGCCACAGGGGCCACCCACTCATACTTCGGCCACGACGAGTGGTCCAAACACGCTCCGGGCCTCAAGACGGTCGATGACGCAACGGAGATCCGACGGCGCTTCCTCCTGGCCTTTGAGTCGGCCGAGCGAGAGGCGGATCGGGAGGCCAGGAGACACCTTCTCACCTTCGTGATCGTCGGTGCCGGACCAACAGGCGTCGAGCTCGCCGGAGCAATGGCCGAGATCGCCCGTCAGGTCATGCCGAACGACTTTCGCTCGATCGACACCACGGCCACGCGCATTGTGCTCCTAGAAGGTGTAGATCGCGTGCTCCCCGCTTATCCCCACGACCTGTCTGACAAAGCGCAGCTGCAGTTGGAGAAGCTGGGTGTGGAGGTGAGGACGAACGCTCGGGTCACAGAGATCCGAGAGGACAGCGTGATGATCGGCGAGGAGCGGATCGGTACGCAGAACGTGTTCTGGGCGGCGGGGGTGGCCGCATCCCAACTCGGTCGGGAGCTCGGGGGGCAGACCGACGACGCTGGACGGGTCGGTGTAAAGCCGGACTGCAGCGTGCCCGACCAAGGGAACGTATTCGTGGTCGGAGACCTGGCCAGGCTTAGCCAGGGCGACGGGTCATCGGTCCCTGGCGTGGCCCAGGGTGCGATTCAGATGGGCAAGCACGCGGCCCGGATGATACGGGGCGACCTCGTTGGGCAACCCAGAATCGATTTCAGATACCGGGACAAGGGCGACCTTGCAACGATCGGGCGCGCTGCGGCGGTCGCGCGCATCGGGAGGATCCGTTTCTCCGGGTGGGTCGCGTGGTTGGTCTGGGTATCGGTTCACATCTTCTATCTCATCGGATTTCGCAGTCGACTGATTGTAATGCTTCAATGGACTTGGGCTTACCTCACATATCAACGTGGAATTCGGTTGATTACCGGCGACCGTCAGGTCGAGCTCTCTAGTGATCGCCGAATATTGGAAACGAGGCCTCCGCCGAACGCATCGGATCTGACGGATCCGCCTCGGAAGCATAGTGCGGGGCCATCATCAGGTAGACGATGACTCCGGTCACCGCTACATAGAGCCAGAGAGGAAAGGTCCAGCGTGCCACCTTGCGGTGGCGAGGAAACTCTCCCCTCAGCGCGCGCACCACGGCATACAGCGCAAGAGGCAGGACCACGGGCGCGAGGCCGATGTGGCTGATGAGAATGAAGAAGTAGGCAGGTCGGAGCCATGCCTCTCCCCCGTATGCAGAATCCGGTGCCTGAGAGTGGTAGATCAGGTAGGAGATCAGGAACACGCAAGAGAGCGCGAAGGCCGCGACCATCGCGAACCGATGCCAGCGGACCTTTCTCGATCGGATCAGGATATACCCGACCGTCAATAGGACCGCGGTGCTGCCATTCAGCGCCGCGTGGAAGGCGGGGAGGCGGGAGACATCGAGCCCATCGATCTCCAAGAGCTGCGGTGAAGCCACCAGCACGAACACCAGAATGCAGACGACGGCCGAGAGGCCATAGACCACGAAGGCGAGGGACCGCTCACTCACGCTTTTCCCGCCGCCGTTCCACCGCCTCCGCCAAGTCCTCCAGAATCCCCAGCGAGTCATCCCATCCGAGACACGAGTCGGTGATGCTTTGCCCGTAGACCAAATCCTCGGCCTTTCCCAGCTTCTGCTTGCCCTCGACCAGACTACTCTCGATCATGACGCCCATGATCCCATCCTCGCCCATTCTCAGCTGGTGGCAGATACTTGCGCAGACCTCCAGCTGTCGCTTGAACTCCTTTCCGCTGTTCGCGTGGCTCATGTCGACCATCACCCGCGCGGGGAGTCCGGCCGGCTCCAGCAGCCCGACCGCCGCCTTGACCGATTGACTGTCGTAGTTCGGCCCCCCTCCCCCGCCGCGAAGAATGATGTGGCCATCCTCGTTGCCATGTGTAGAGAAGATCGCGGAGTGACCTTGCTTGGTAACAGATAGGAAGATGTGAGAGCTCTGAGCTGAACCCACCGCGTCTACAGCCACCTGGATCGAGCCCAGCGTGCTGTTCTTGAAACCGATCGGGCAGGAAAGTCCCGAGGCCAACTGCCGATGGACCTGGCTCTCGGTTGTGCGGGCTCCAATCGCGCCCCAGGAAACCAGATCCCCGACGTATTGAGGCGTAATCGGGTCCAGGTACTCCGTCCCGGTGGCAAGCCCCATACCGACCAGGTCTCTCAGCAGTCCGCGCGCGATCCGTAGACCCTCGTTGATCGAAAAAGAATCATTCAGATGCGGGTCGTTGATCAGCCCCTTCCACCCTACTGTGGTGCGAGGTTTCTCGAAGTAGACGCGCATCACGATCGCGAGCGCACTCTTCCATCGCTCCGCCTGCTCCCTCAGCTGATCCCCGTATTCCAATGCTGCATGGGGGTCGTGGATCGAGCAGGGGCCCATGACCACGAGCAACCGATCATCACGGCCGTGAAGGATATCGCCGATCGCGGCCCTCGAGCTGAAAACGAACTCGGACGCGGTGTCCGACATGGGTTGGTCGTGGATCAGAATCTCCGGAGCATCGACCTCCTCCATCCCGGTGATGCGCGTATCGTCAGTGTTGTATTTCATTTCCTCTATCGGTGTCTTTGGGCGCGGTCCTCAAGCTCCACCCATCGCTCGTAGAGAGCCTCGAGCTCCTTTTCGACCTTCGTGTAACGCGACTTCATTGAGCCAACTCTGGTCGCCTCCCTCTGATAGAACGCCGGGTCGCCCAGGAGCGTTGAAAGTTCGTCCTTTTCCACTTCGAGTCCAGCAATCCGCGCCTCCATCCCCTCGAGTTCCCTTTGTTCATTGAAAGGAGAGGCGGCTCGGGCCGCGGTCGCCTTTTCTGTCCGACGACTCTGCTCCTTCTCCCTTCGCTCTGCTTCCTCCAGCTCGCGGGCCTCTTCCCTGTGGGCCAGATGCGAGTCCCAACTTCCGTGATGCCGATAGACCCTACCCTCTCCCTCGAAAACCCATAGAGAGGTCGCAAGTTTGCCGAGAAGGTACCGGTCATGGGTTACGACCACCACGCATCCTGAGAACGACTCCAATGCCTCCTCGAAGATCTGCAGCGTGTCGAGGTCCAGGTCATTCGTTGGCTCATCTAGCATGAGGAGGTTGAATTCTTGGAGGAGTAGGCCGGCCAACCGGAGTCGGTTTCGCTCCCCTCCCGATAGCGAGCCTACCGTCTGTCGCTGCACATCGGGTGGGAACAGGAAGCGGTCCAGATATGCGCGACGATGGACAGACCGTCCACCGACCTGGACCCACTCGGTCTCGGAAACGGCCCGCTCCACGCTGAGCGTCGGATTGATGACGCGGTCTTGGCTAAAGTATCCGATTCGCGTGTTCTCACCCACTGCGATTGTCCCCGCATCCGGCTCCTCCTCTCCGTTCAATAGTCGGAGGAGCGTCGTCTTCCCCACCCCGTTCGGGCCCACTACACCCACACGCTCTCCCGCGAGTAGTCGGTCGGAGAAGTCCTTGATCACGACCTCGTCACCATATCGGAAGGACAGGTTGTGGATATCGACGACGCGGCTGCCCAGACGCGGAGTGTCGCCCATGTCCAGCTCGACCTCACCCTGTCGGGTACGCTCGCGTTCTCGCTTCTCGGAAGCGAGCTCCTGTGCCCGTTGCCGCCGTGCCTTCTGCTTACCGGTCCGGGCCGGAGGAGATCTCCGAGCCCAGGCCAGCTCTTTCTCAAGGAACCTGACCCGCTTCCTATCCTCGGCCTCTTTCCGTTCCGCCTGCTCCCGCCGGGCCTCCAGGTACTCCGTATACCCTCCTTCGTACGAGGTCAGCGCGCCCTTTGAAATCTCGAGCATCCGATCTACGACGCGGTCGAGGAAGTAGCGATCGTGCGTAACGATTAGGGCGGCTCCCTGAAAATCGAAGAGCGTCTCCTCGAGCCAGAGAACGGTGTCGGCATCCAGGTGGTTAGTGGGTTCATCCAGAAGCAGGAGCTCAGGATCGGAGAGGAGCGTCTGGGCGAGGGCCACCCGTCGGCTTTCGCCACGGGACAGCTTGTCCATCCGTCGCTCCCAGCCATCGAGGCCGAGCTTGGTGAGGACGGCTGCCACGCGGTGACCGGGATCCCAGTCAGCCGCGCTGCCGGTGGCCACGATCTGCCCTTTCGCCACCGTCTCGAACACAGTGCGTCCCGGATCGATCAGCGGATCCTGTGGGAGATAGCCCACCGCCAGGCTCTTTCGGCGCGAGATGGTTCCTTCCTCGCAGCCCTCGACATCCGCCAGCACCCTGAAAAGAGTCGTCTTTCCAGACCCGTTGCGTCCGATGACCCCTACCTTCTCGCCCTCCGAGATCGAGAAGGAGACGCCTTCCAGTAGCACCCTGGAGGCGTAGCTCTTTCGGAGATCGCGCACATCAAGGATTGATTGGCTCACGGCTTTCAGACGGCAGACTAAGGGACGCGTGGGGGCACCTTACCCGCCGCACGCTTGACTGGCAAACCCGACAGGCCGAGGATCAAACGTCGCGTAGTCTACCGGTCTCCGAAATCACTGCGATGCATCGAATCGCCGTCCTGGCTAGCCTGCTCGCATGGCTCTCACCGCCCATGGCGGAAGGGTCTTTTGCCCTCCAGCCCAACGTGACACAGGAGCGCTATCAGGTGGTCCTGCTCACCATCGACCAGGGAGACGACCTTTGGGAGCGCTTCGGACACAACGCGATCTTGATCCGTGACCGCTCTACGGGCCAGGACCTCGCATGGAACTGGGGGCTCTACAACTTCGAGGACGCGGACTTTTTGCCCCGGTTCCTACGTGGAACCATGCGCTACACCATGGGCCCTGCCCTACTCGAACCCTTCCTCGCGCGGCACCGCGAAACCAATCGTACGGTCTATGCCAATGAGATCCTCGTGACTCAGGCCGAGGCGGGGGAGCTGGACGAGCTTGTGCGGCGCAACTTTGAGCCCGGAAATCGGGAGTACGTCTACCACTATTTCCTCGACAACTGCTCCACCCGCGCACGAGACATCTTGGATGTGGCCCTCGGCGGGATCTTGAGCGAGAGATTCAGCGAGGCGATCACTCCGATGAGCTACCGGTGGCACACGCGTCGCTTGGTTCAACAGACCGCGTGGATCGACCAGGGCCTTTCGTTTCTCCTCGGAACCCGAGGTGATCCTCCTCGGACCCAGTGGGATGCGATGTTCATCCCCATGGAGATGATGCGGATCCTGGAAGACTTCGGGCGGTCCGATGGCTTAGGTGGAACGACTCCGTTGCTCGGCCCGCGACAGGTGTTGGTTCAGGCGACGCGATCCGTGGCTCCCGAGGCTCCTCCCTCGTTCCGCTTTATCTGGTTGGGGCTGGGCCTCGGGTCAGCGGCGCTCTTCCTTACCTTGGGCTCATCCGCAGGTCGGGGGAGCCGGACGGCGAAACTCGCACTGGCCGGGACCGTGGGCGTCTGGGGGCTGTTTTCTGGGCTGCTCGGTGCGTTGTTGCTCGCCGCTTGGTTTACCGACCACGATTTCATCCAGTGGAACGCCAACATCTTCCAGCTGAGTCCGTTGGCGCTCCCACTAATGGTGACCGGAGTTTTGGCTCTCACCCGGGAAACTTGGGGGTACGGAGGATTAGGTCGGGTCGCTACGAGGCTGGCGGTCTTGATCGGCGCCCTATCCGTTTTCGCCGGTTTGCTTCAGCTCTCGACGATTATTCGGCAGGGAAACGCGGAGGCTCTTGCGGTGGGTGTTCCGACGAATGTGGCCGTCGCGGTGGCGCTTCTCACGGCCATGCGTTCTCGGAGGGGCTGACGGATCAGTCCTTGGTCGACTGCACCTCCCCCAAGGGCCTCGACACGACGGCCGCGTTCACTCCGCCCACGCCCATGGAGAGCTTCCCAGTGACTCCGGCAGGAAGATCGCACCCGGAGTCGTAGACGAAGGCGCTGTGCACCGATGCGATCTGAGAATTGAGCTCGCCGTGAACGAGTGGAGTGGGGAAGACGACCCCCCGCTCCGCCCCGAGGTACTGGGCTGTGAGCTCCCAGCCCCCTCCCGCGCTCATCCCGTGGCCGAAGGTCCCTTTGCGGGCGGTCACGAGCACGTCCTCAGAGAGGAGCTCGCGTACATTCTCGACCTCCAAGAAATCACCCGGAGTGGCCGTGGCGTGGAGATCCCAGCTCACAACTCCTTCGGGGTCCACCTGCCCCCCATGCAACGCCCCCTGGATCGCGGTCAAAGGACCCGGTTTGGAAGGGGTGATAATGTGGTCGGCGTCCGCGGACACGCCCACGGCCACAGGCTCCATGCCGAGGGGACGGAACCCCTTGCCTTCCATGAACGATCGCTCGCCGACAATCCACACCACCGAGCCCCCAGAGACGTGCGTCCCACGAAGCCCCGTGAGAGGTTTCGAGATCCTCCCGCCCGCCGCGAGAACACGCGCAGTGTAGAAAGAGCCGACCGTCAGACGGTGCGGGGGAGGATCGGACGCGCCGATCACGACGGCGCGCGCCTCGCCTCGGTGAATGGCGTCAATTGCGAGCTTGAGGCAAACTCCAAAGGTGGCGCACGCGCCGACCGGTGCAAAGGTGAAGCCGGTAATGCCCCCCACCATCGACACCTGGGATGCCGGGATGTTCGGGATATTCCACAGCACGTTCGCGGATATCTGGGTCCACGGTGGGTCTGGTGCCCCCCAGCGTTCCTGCAGCTTGGCCCGCCGACGCTCCTTTTCCCGAATCAAGCTGAGCTTCCCAGCCTCGACCTCTCCCCCCACGGAGATCTCTTCGATCTCCGCGAACTCGTCGAGATACTCCCGCAGATCGGGAGAGCGATCGGCCCAGTATGCGTTCCAGGACCGTTCCGCGTCTTCCCGTTCCTCGACGTCGTCGAATTCGTCGGGTGCAGACGGCACCGCGGTGAGGTCCTCCGCCTCGTTCTCACTCAGGTACCGGCGGAGTGGCTCGCACCGGTCCGGTTCGGCCCAGAAGCGGTCCCAGATGCGCTGTGCTCGATCCAGCCGAAGGGCCGCATCGTGCACGGCGGAAAAGGCGCCCAGTCCCGTCCCCACGTAGACGTGAGCCTCCGGGCCCAGCTCACGGAGGACCTCTTCTATCCCGGGGTTCTGGCCCAAGGACTGGATGAAAGCGCCCACCGCGTAGAGCGCGAATGGGTCCATCTTGGAACCAAGCTGGGAGAAGCGGCTGGGGGGGAAGCGAGCGTCGATCCACTCGCGGTAGTCTCCGAAGTCGAAGTCCGGGTTGCCGACCAGGAAGGTGTTCGGCCCGAACCCGTCGAAGGAGTCCAACCAACTTTCAGAGCACTGCAGGTTCCGAACGAACGCGTCCATGTTCGGGGATCTGGGCGCGACGATCCCCCACCCGTACACCCCGACCTGTTTCAAATGGGCCCTCTCTGACGATGGCCGGAGGCGCTCAGTCGCGCCGATCGATCGGTTGGAAGTTTCTCTCCCCGCTCCCCTCGTAGACCTGTCTCGGCCGGGCGATCCTCTGCTCCTTGTCACCCAGCATCTCTGCCCACTGGGCTAACCAGCCGACGCTGCGGGGGATCGCGAAGAGCACGGGGAACATCTCCACCGGGAAGCCCATCGCCTGATAGATGAGACCCGAGTAGAAGTCGACGTTGGGGTAGAGATTACGAGAAACGAAGTAGTCCTCGGCCAGCGCGATCTTCTCCAGCTCTAGCGCGATGTCCAGGAGGGGGTTCTTCCCCGTCACCTCGAACACATCGTGGGCCGCCGTCTTAATGATGCTGGCGCGAGGGTCGTAAGCCTTATAGACGCGATGCCCAAATCCCATGAGACGGCGCTCACCCTTCTTCACGCTTTCCATGAATTGGGGAATGTTATCCAGATCACCGATTTCGTTGAGCATTCGCAGGACCGCTTCGTTCGCTCCACCGTGCAACGGCCCCCATAAGGCCGCCATGGCTCCAGCGAGGGCAGAGTACGGGTCGGAATGCGAGCTACCGATCACACGCATGGCGGTAGTCGAGCAATTCTGCTCATGGTCCGCGTGGAGGATGAAGAGGATGTCGAGCGCACGTTCCAGCACCGGGCTCGGACGGTACTCTTTCTCCCCCATCCTAAAGAGCATGTTGAGGAAATTCGCGGTATACGACAGCTCGTTCTCGGGGTAGACATACGGCAAGCCCCGGTGATGTCGGTACCCGAATGCGGCGAGCGTAGGCATCTTGGCTATGACCCGAATAGTCTGGTGCCACCGGCTCTCCTCGTCATGGATTGCCTGGGCGCGAGGGTAGAACGTCGAGAGCGCGGCCACGGCGGAGATCATCATCCCCATCGTGTGTGCGTCGTAACGAAAGCCGTTCAGCAGCTTCGTGATGTTCTGGTGGATGTAGGTACGATATGTCACGTCCTGGACGAAGCGGTCCAACTCCTCCTTTGTCGGGAGTTCACCTTTGAGGATTAGGTAGGCCACCTCCAGAAACGAACTCTGCTCCGCGAGCTGTTCGATGGGATACCCGCGGTAACGAAGTATCCCCTTCCCGCCGTCGATCTCGGTCACGGTGCTTCGGGTCGACGCAGTGTTCGTAAAGGCAGGATCGTACGCCATCATACCGAACTCGTCTGGATCCACTCGGATCTGCCGCAGGTCCATAGCCCGTACGACGTTCCCCTCGAGGATCTCGAGCTCGTACTCCTTCCCTGTTCGATTGTCGCGGACCGACAGGCTGTTCTTTGAACTGTCCGCGCTCCCACCCATGTGCTCCTCCACATTTCCGATGATCTATGGTCCCTCCTGCTCGCCAGACGAACGCGCCGAGCGCCAGGCCTTCCGAGCAAGGGGCCGTAACATATAACATTGGTCCCGAGCGGGGCTACCGGCAGACACTCCGTGCACGCACCTACCCGGAACCCTAGGTGAGAACGGGGGTTGGCCTTACCGTTCGTCTCTGTCCCGATCGCGTTCCCCCATCCTCTGCATCACCGCCCCTCGAGCCGCGCAGGTGGACCCAGATGGTAGCTCGCGGCCTCAAGAAAGAGCTGGGTCTACTGGACGTCTATGCCGTCGCGACCGGCGCGACCCTCAGCTCGGGATTCTTCCTCCTACCGGGCTTGGCCGCGGCACAGGCTGGAGAAGTGATTCCTCTCGCCTATCTAGTGGCAGGGATGTGTCTTATCCCCGGACTGCTCAGCATGATGGAGCTGGCGACCGCCATGCCGCGGGCCGGGGGCATCTACTACTTCCTCGACCGCAGTATGGGGCCCTTGGTGGGAACCGTGGGGGGATTCGGGACCTGGACCACCCTGGTTCTCAAGTCGGCCTTCGCCCTAGTGGGGCTGGGTGCATACCTACGACTCTACTTCCCCGACGCCCCTGCGGTCCCCATCGCGGTTTCCTTCGCTCTGGGCTTCGGAACGTTGAACCTCTTGGGCGTCAAGAAGGTGGGGTCGTTTCAATTCGTCCTTACAGCCATCCTCTTGAGTGTGCTGGGGTGGTTTATTGGTCTGGGAGTCACGCGGGCCACCCCAGCCGCACTAAGCGGCGTGTTCTCCTCAGATACAGGCTCATTCGTGGCCACCGTAGGCCTGGTCATCGTCTCGTATATGGGCCTCACGAACGTGGCTTCGATTTCCGAAGAGGTTCGCAACCCAGAGCGAAACCTCCCATTCGGTATGGCCCTCGGGTTTCTCACAGCCCTAGTGATCTATGTCGTCGGTACGTGGGTCATGGTGGGTGTGGTCGGCGTCGAAGATCTCGCTCTGAATGGAGGTGACCTGACCCCAGCGGCGACCCTCGCCGGTGGTCTGTCTGGGCCAGTGGGGATCCTGGTGATGACGCTGGCGGCCGTGCTGGCCTTCTCCTCAGTGGGCAATGCGGGTGTCCTGTCAGCCAGCCGTTATCCGCTCGCTATGGGTCGTGACCACGTACTGCCAGCTGCCTTCAGGCGCGTCAGCCGGTGGGGGACGCCTCACGTCTCGATCTTCGCGACGGTAGGCCTGATCGTCTTGGCGTTGACGCTCTTCGACCCGACCCATATCGCCGAGCTCGCCGGCGCGTTTCTGCTGGTCATGTTTGCCCTGAGCTGCCTCGCCGTGATCGTCATGCGTGAGAGCGGGATCGCCTCCTACGACCCGGGATTCCGGTCGCCGTTCTACCCGTGGATTCAGATCCTTGGAATCGGGCTCCCCTTCCCGATCATCGTTGAAATGGGATGGGTAGCCACCTTGGTCACCGCGGGATTCATCAGCGTAGGGGTCATCTGGTACACGTACTACGCTCGTGACCGGGTGACGCGAGAGGGAGCCATCTACCATGTCTTCGAGCGGCTAGGGCGTCAGCGCGATGTGGGGCTGGAGCGGGAGTTGCGGGAGATCCTGAAGGAGAAGGGGCTACGAGCAGCCGATCCGTTCGAGGAGCTCGTCGCTCGGTCGCTGGTGATCGATGTGAGCGGACCGGCTTCCTTCACCGCGGTGGTGCATCGGGTCTCTGAAGCTCTCGGAGAGCTATTCGAGTCTCCGGCGGTGGATCTGGCCGAAGGCTTCTTGGACGGCACCGCCGCCGGGCTGACGCCGACCTCCCACGGTGTCGTCCTCCCCCACCTCAGACTTTCCGAGCTCCCCGAGCCCGCCATGGTCCTGGTACGGGCCAGGGAAGGGATCGAGCTGGATGTCGACGTAGGGGTTTCGGCGCCGGGGCCCGATCAACCCATTCGGGCGGCGTTCTTCCTGGCCAGTCCAGAAACCGAACCCGGACGCCACTTGCGAATCCTTGCACAGATCGCGGGAAGGGTGGACGACGAGACCTTTCTGGAGGAGTGGCTCGAGGCGAGTGATGAACAGGAGGTCAAGGAGGTCATGCTCCGCGACGAACGTATGTTTGTGCTCGACGTACGTCCGGGCCACTCGAGCGACGCCTTGGTCGGGAACGAGATCCGCGATCTTTCCCTCCCTGAGAGCACACTCGTGGCCATGATTCGCCGTGGATCTGAATTCGTGGTACCCCACGGCAGCACGAGGATAGAGAAGGGAGATCGGCTGACGATCCTCGGAGAACCACACGGCATCCTCGATCTACGGCACCGATACGAGGACCACTAGAGCTGGCGAACGAGTCCGTCGAGCTTCCGGGCGGCCATGTCCGAAGCCGGGTGGCCCAGTCTCGCCCCCGCGGGCAGGCCGGTCTCCAGGTTTCGGTCCGGGATCTGATCGAATCCGTTCCTCACCACATCCGAGCATCGGTCGGGGAACTCCTCGATCGCCCGCTTGACTTCCCGCGTCATCCATTCGGGCGGCGGTCGCGAGCCGACGACTCAGGCCTACTGGCTCCTCGGGTGCTAGCGTCGGCCGGCCCAGCGAGAGAGCCGTGAGAGCCCCGGGCCAATAGCGACTCAGTCGCACAGCCGTACGATGTCCACACAGCAGTGCGGTCGCGTCCCAGGGGATGCCAGACGCACGGGTCAGCGCGCTCGCGAAGTGTCGGATTCGACTCCTGTTGAAGTGGGGCTGGTCGGGAGGCTTGGAGACTTCCGGGTTCCCCGCAAGGAATGCGATGTCGAGCCCCACTTCGGAGCTGACGTGGGTGGCCACATCCTCCCCGGCGTCGACACGTCGCTCCCTGTCTCCGTAGAGCCGCTCGCCGACCGCCCTCCCGACGATGGGGTGGATCTCGATGTCCCCAAGCAGGTGCGTCGCCCAGCCCCATGCGAACGCCTCATCTAGAGGAGTTTCGGCCAGATGCTTTACCGCTCGCGCCAGAGCGGCCGGACGCACATAGTGCGCCAGCTCTGAGACGAATCTATCGACGCCCGGGATGAAGCCCATGTCGGGAGCGAGTGCCCCATGGATGAACGCTGCGCGGATCTCGGGTCGGGCCGCTTCGAGAGGGGCAGAAGCTGGGTGACGACACCACGTTTCTAGAGCGCGATCTGCGAGAAGAAGGTGAATCGTTGCACAGGGCATGGTGGCCCGTGTTACCCAGCCCAGCGAGAGCGGATCCGGCGGTTGACATGGCCACCGGGGCTTCGTCTCTTGCCCTCATCCCTCGCCCGTAACCCGATCCCCGCGGGGTTTCCGATGAAGCGGTTTGTGATACTCAGCGCCCTCCTTTCTGCCGGCCTCGTAGCGGGCCACACCGCCGCCCAGGCTCAGGACTCGGCTCGCCCCAGACTCCTCTTTCTCACACATGCGGGGCTGTACAAACATTCCAGTCTGGAGCGCGCCGAACGAACGGTGACAGAGTTGGGGCGGCAGGGCGGGTTCGATGTGACGACCGTCGAAGGCTACCGCTATGAGGCGGACGACATCGATCTGTCCTTCATATCGGCCGAATACCTTTCTCAGTACGACGGACTCATGATGATTACCAACGGCAATCTGCCATTGACTCAGGTACAGAAAGGGGCCCTCATCGAGTTCGTTCGGAGGGGTGGAGCATTCATAGGCACACACAACGCCGCCCTCACCCTTTACAACTACGCTGAGTTCGGGGAGATGCTGGGAGGCTACTTCCGCCGCACGGTCAGCCAGGATCGGGCCTTCGTTCTGAGAGTCGAGGACAGGACACATCCCGCCACGTCTATGCTCGGCGAGACGTGGACACTTCAGGACGAGTTCTATCAGTTCGGAATGGAGGCATGGGACTACCGGCGCCCCGAAGCGAACGCGGACGTGCTCTTCGGCCACCAGATACCGGTGGGGTTCTCTCGCGACCGGGTCAACGTCTTGCTGAGCATCGACACGGAGGCAAGCGATCTCGAGGGGCTCACCGACGTGCCAGCAGAGAGAGACTACCCTCAGGCTTGGTATCGCACGTACGGCGAGGGCCGCTCGTTCTATACGGCGCTGGGGCACACGGATGAGATCTGGACGGACAACCCGACGTTCAGAGCCCATCTACTCGGGGGTATCCGGTGGGCCCTGAGACTCGAGGATTAGAGGTCTAGATGTCGCCGACGTACGGGGCGCCCCGTCTCCCCTCCCGCAGTTGGACCACCAATTGGTGGATGGAGAGACCGGCCAGGAATACGGCGCTGAACACGATGTGGGAGATCGAAAGCGCCTGGAGCCATCGAGGGTGGGTCACGGACTGGATGAAATAGCCCGACACCGCCATCGGAAGGAACACAAAGCCCGCCATCAAGCCGCTCCTCCGCCCTAAGAGCGCCCCCAGGCTGAAGTGTTTCCAGACGTGCCGTACGAGGATCGATCCGAGCGCAAGAAGCAGGAAGGGCGAAATCACGATGTGCGCCTTCAAGAGCCATGGCTCCAGCGGATGGTTGATGACGGAAAACGGGTCGGGATTCTGAACGAGATACTTGGTCCAGAAGTACCCGATACCGGTGACCGCGGTCAGCACGGAGGTCACCCAGACCAGCCACTTTTCGAAGGCATTCACCTTCCGATCCCTTCTCCCAAGGGGAGGACTACCTGGTGCAACGCGAGAACTCGGCGTGCCGCCCGAGTCAGAGCCCCGGCCGTCAGCGTGGCCCCCGTAAGGTTGACGACCCCCCGCCCCACCGCGAGGTCGTCGGTCAACGGCTTCCCGAAGAGCTGCTCGACCCACCGGCCCGGCGCCCGGTACTCGGGAGGTTCGAGGAAGCTGAGCACCTCCACGCGATCAATCGTTTCCTCCGGGGAGACCACGACCATGGTCACCTCCCGCATCGTGCGCACACGATGGGCGTCGAAATAGGCCACACCGAGGGACCGGCCATCTCTGCGGCCCACATAGTACGTCACGATTCGCTGGTCGAGCCGTACCGCGCTGCCAGCCAGTCGTCGCGCCGTCTGTAGCTGATCGTCGTCCAAAAACGCCGTGGACCGCTGCACATTCGTCGCCTCTGGGAAGGCCAGCTGAAGAGCCTCTTCCTGCGTTAGAAACACCTGGCCAGATGCGGAGGCTGGCAGCAGGCCGACCGCAAGAAACGCAAGGATAACGGGCGCTATCACGTCGGATCTCCCCGGTGCCCGTCGTTCAGAAGAGGTAGCCCAGAGCGACGTTGAACTGGTCGACCCCGGTTCCCGCCCCGGTCTGGTTAACCTGATAGTCGGCCTTGCCCACGATTTGGGTGAGCGGTTTCCAAGAGAGCCCGAGGGTGACGACGGTGAGGTCACTCGCCCCATCGGCCGTGAAGCCCGCAGGTACTCGCGCCTGGGTGTCCACGCTCTCATATCGCAGGAAGGGAATCAGCTGGTGGCTCGTCGGAGCGCTGGTCAGCAGATCATAGCCCACTTGGACGTATGCACCTCGGAGCCGCTCACCCACGGATGCACTGCCAGTCAGTCCATTCAGCGCGTTCAGAGCTTCCGCGTCGTCGACGTCCGCAAGGGCGAAGAGCGCTCGAACGTCTAGACCGTTCGCCTGATACTCGACATGCCCCTCCCAGATAAGGGTGCGTGCATCCACGGTCGTGCCATTATCGAGCGTACGTCCATGACCTGAATTCCCAGCGTAGAGAGAAGCGCCGGCCGTCAGCCCGAGGATCCCCGACCAATCGACTCGTCCCACTGCGGAGAAGTTCTCGGCCAGGGCCTTGGATCCCTTCTGACGGCCCCCGCGAAGTCCTGATGCGCTAAACCCTGCGGCTTCAGACGAGCCACCCCCAACGCCATCGAGGGAGTTCATCAGGTAGAATCGGTAGTCAAACGATCCCGCTTGCCCGAAGAACCCAAGGCCGTTCTCCCGCCATGTGGAGGGGATGATCCGACTCTCCGTCACGGGCCGGCCAGCGCCCAGGAATACGGGCGGTTCATGGAGCTCGTTCACGAATCCCATTGGGCTAAGCAGAAGACCACCGCGAAAACCGAAGCCCTCCCTCAAACGATAGTCCAGGTAGGCGAACTCGAGCGAAGCCGAGCCTGCACGGTCGGTTGACCCGTGCTCTAACTCGATCTCGGAGTTGAAGAGGAACTGGTCGTCGAACTTGTAACCCACGTAGATGATCCCCCTGAGGGCATCTGCCTGGTCTGTCCTGCCTGAAGGAGTCCCGTCTTCTCGAGAGTCAGAGAAGTTCTCATAGACGAACTCACCGTATCCTCCGATCGACACCCCCTGCTGAACCCCGTACACCCTGGAGGCCGCGGGCCCGAACCCCAGGACGCTCGTATCCGCGCGAGCAACCACATCGCTCCCCAGCCGGAGCTCTTCGAGCTCCAGGGTGAGGGCCTCGATCCGTTGCTCGATCTCCCGAAGATCCAGGCTATCCGGCCTGGAATCCTGCGAGACCGCGTATCCTGCGGGCCCGTGCAAAGCGAGCAAGGCATAGAGCACCGATCGCCCTACCGCCGGCTGCAACCGGATCCTCAATCTCGGATCCCAGCTCACGACTCCCCCTCTTCTTCAAGCCAGAGGGCCATGCGGAGATTCTGCCGGCGCTCGATCTGGCCACCGGGCGCCGCGACCAGGAAGAGGACACCGACGTCCGAGCGGGCTCGCGCCCACTCCATCCCGTCCTCCGGTCCGAGGACGAACAGCGCGGTCGCTACTGCATCCGCTGCAAGGGGGTCCTGAGAGACAACGGTTACGCTCCCCCACGGGGGGACCGGCTGTCCGGTCCGCGGATCGAGAATGTGTGCCGGTCGCTCGGAGGTCCCGCTGGTCGCGACCGAGGCGTTCGACAGGTTGAGTCCTACCTTCGACTCGAAGCGCGTCTGAGGGTGAGCGACCGACACCGGCCACCCCGTTTGATCGGGAGCCGCCGCACCTAGAGCCATGAGCTGGCCTCCGAAGTCCAGCAGCGCGTCCTCCACTCCTGCTTCGCGGAGCTTGCGGGCGGCTACCCGAAGAGCGGCACCCTTCCCGAAGCCTCCGGCGTCGATCCAGGCGGCTGGATCCCTTCGGGTGGCGGTGCCCCCTATTGGATCGAAGTTGATCGTGCCTGGCCCGACAGCGAGAAGGGCGCCATCAACCTCCTCCTTCCTCGGAACTCGACCTGCCCCTCTGACCCCCCATACGTCGATGAGCGCACCCATCACGGGCTGGAAAGCCCCTCCGGTCTCCTCGGACCAACCAACCGCTTCGGCGAGCAGCTCCGATAGGCCCGCGGAAAGCGGGATTGCCGCATTCACCTCCGCCTCGTTGATACGCGAGATTTCCGATTCTCGGGTCCAGCTGCTCAGCATCGCCTCGTGCAGCCGTACCGACCCCATGGCCTCGTCGATTGCGGATATCCCCGTCGGTCTGTCATCGGCCTGAACGCGGATACGAAGGCGCGTTCCCATCGCGAAGCTCTCCCTCTCGACCCAGACCGCCTCCACTGCGGACGGCCGCTCGATGCCCTTTTCCCCATGGGCCCTCAGCGCACCGGCTGCCGCGGCGAAGCCGAGCCCGGCGAATAGAGCCATTCGGACCGACAAGCTCCACGAGCAGTCCACCCAAGTTCGGAGTCCTCGCACTCGACGACCTCGACCTTATAAGATGAGAACGATTCTCATACTCAAAGCGAGGGATATGTAATCCGCGGACACCCCGGCCGTCAAGGGAAGATGTAGCCCAGTATGTTGCTGGAATTCGCTAGGAGCTGAATCCGGGAGAACCCGTGCTGACTTGCTGCCTCCTCGGATACCGGAGGTCCACTACCATCTCGCGAATGCCCTCCGGGGGGGGTGCCGTCACCCGCGATATCCCCCAGGTCACCACGAAGCCTATCAGCATTCCCACGGTTCCGATGCCTTGCGGGGAGATGCCAAACAGCCACGGGTCGAGGCCGATCCCGAATCCGGGAGCCACGGTGACGATATAGCTCGCCGTGAAGATGAGTCCGGCTGTCATGCCGGCGATCGCACCCTCCTTGGTCGTGCGCGAATCGAAGATCCCAAGCACGATAGCGGGGAAGAAGGAGGCCGCCGCCAATCCGAACGCGAAGGCCACCACCTCAGCCACGAAGGCCGGAGGGTAGATCCCGAGAAGACCTGCAAAGAGCACCGCTAGGAGCATCGACCCGCGAGCCACGAGCAGCTCCTCTCGTTCCGTGGCGTGCCTGCGGATGAACTGTTTGTAGATGTCGTGTGAGAAAGACGAGGCAATGACCAGCAACAGTCCAGATGCGGTGGAGAGAGCGGCCGCGAGGCCCCCTGCCACTACGATCGCCATGACCCAGCTGGGTAGTCCAGCGATCTCGGGATTTGCCAGGACCATGATGTCCGGATCGATCCCAAGCTCATTGGCGCTCGCAGGGTCCGCCAAGTCTCCCGGTCCGTAGTCGATGATCCCGTCCGCATTCTTGTCCGAAAACCGGATGAGATCGGTTTCTTCCCACGACCGGAACCACTCCGGCCGCTCCGCGTAGGGGCGGCCGACCACCGTGTCCACGAGGTTGAATCGGGCGAAGGCCGCCACCGCGGGGGCCGTCGTATAAAGAAGGCCGATGAAGAGAAGGGCATACACGCCAGTCCACCGCGCCCCGCTAACCGTCCGAGTCGTGTAGAAACGGACAATCACATGCGGCAGGCCGGCGGTGCCACACATCAGGGCCATGGCGATGAGGAAGACGTTCAGGCCCGAAATGTTGGTGAAGGGCGAGGTATAGGCCCCGAACCCGAGCTCGGTCATCACTCCGTCGAGCCTCGAGGCTACCTCGGGAAACGCGATCTGTGGGATGGGGATCCCCGTCAAAGACACACCGATACCGATCGCGGGAATCAGGAAGGCGGTGATCAAGACCACGTATTGAGCTACCTGCGTGTAGGTGATCCCCTTCATGCCGCCAAGAATCGCATAGAACGCGACCACGGCCATTCCGACAATCACACCCCCCGCGATCGGGATCTCGAGGAAGCGCGAAAAGACGATTCCCGCTCCCCTCATTTGGCCCGCGACGTAGGTCAATGAGACGACGACCGCACAGAAGGCCGCCACCACTCGGGCCGTCCCCGAGTAATAGCGTGCGCCGATGAATGCCGGCACGGTGAATTGCCCGAACTTCCTGAGGAAGGGGGCCAGGAGGAGAGCCAGGAGTACGTAACCCCCGGTCCATCCCAGAAGGTATATCGCTCCATCGAAGCCGAGGAACGCAATGAGTCCGGCCATCGATATGAAGGATGCCGCACTCATCCAGTCGGCTGCAGTCGCCATCCCGTTGAGTACCGGGGGCACTCCCTGCCCCGCCACATAAAAGCCCTTGGTACTCGAGACGCGAGACCAGATCGCGATGGTAATGTAAAGGAGGAAGGTGAGTCCGATGGCCGCCGCGATGTCGAGCTGAATATCCATCTCAACCCTCGTCGTCGTGAACGTCGAACTCTCGATCGAGGCGATTCATCGCGCGGGCGTAGATCAGTATCAGGAGCCAGAACACGTAAATCGCACCGTTCTGAGCGACCCAAAAACCGAGGGGACCACCCAGGAATTGAAACCGATTCAAACTGGGGGCAAGCACGATCGCCAAGCCGTAGCCCACCAAGAACCAGACGAGGAGGAGAGCCGCGGTGAGCCGGAGAGTCCTTTCCCAATAGGCCTTAAGTGCGAATTCTCCGAGCCTCGCGTTGACGTCAGGTCGGTCCGATGCCTCCAAGCTCGGTCACCTCATGGATGGAGCGGGTGGAAGTGGCAGGGGCTCGAGGGCCGATGCCAGCGACGGAATCCGTGCAGTATAGGGCATGTCGGAGCACTTGGGCGAGCCCCTGGACTTCGCCTACCCGATATCCAGTAGGCTCATCCCGTCCACCGTGATCACCCCATAGCGAACGATCCAGTGGAGGTGAGGGCCGGTCACCCGTCCTGTCGCACCGACCCGGCCGGTGACCTGTCCCGGTTCGACCACCTGCCCCTCCTCGACCTCCTGCTCACTCAGGTGGAGGTACGCGGTGACCAGCCCGTCCCCGTGATCGAGGTAGATCACGTTCCCGCCGAGGTAGAAGGCGTCGACAAGCGCCACCCTTCCCCTGGCCGGCGCAAGGACAAGAGCCCCTACGGCCCCTTCAAAATCCGTCCCCATATGCCGGCTCTGGACCTCTTCGTTGAACATCCGACCATGTCCGAATCCGCTGGTGATTCGGGTCTCTCTAGGTGGCAGGAAGGGAGCATCCCAGACTCGCGGTGTGTCGTGCGAGCTCCTGGACACCTGCATCGCTCTCGCGGACTCATCGTTGATGCGTCTCTGGATCTCTGCCGGCTGAGGGCGTCCGAATTCCGGGGCCACAGCCAGTCGCTCCATCCGGTATTCCCCTGGAACCACGGGAACCTTCAGAAATCGGATCTCGGCGGCGGCTGTCGCATACCGGATTTCCAACTGTAGGTCGACCTCCCCTTGTGCGTCGACTGGCGCTGCCGCGAGCGCGAAGAACGTGCCCCCCTCCCCCACCCGAAAATGGAGGGGTTCCCCCGAGAATGTCCCCTCGACTGACTCCATCTGGCCCGTCTCGGGTGCGACGCGGAGCTGAAAAATGCTCCCTTGGGGTACCTGAGCCAGCACCCAAGAGACCTCCGCGGAGTCAGTGGGCACATTGACGGGGGTCTCGGGCAACGCCCTGGCCCCCTCGGGCTCACCATTGGCCTGCATGGGGGCGGAGGACCCCATGGGACCCGCTGCGCCTTCCGGCTCTGGCCTTTCTGAGAAATAGGACTGGCTGCGCAGTGCCGTGAGAACTACCAGGAGAGCGACTAGGATCGCGGCCAGCAGAAGCGCTGGCGTACCGCCAACACGCCGAGCATCGAGCCGATCAGATGGGTCCATCTATCAACGTTACCTTCTCAGCATGCTGGACGCGACGGGCCGCCTCACTGGAGTACGGGGGAAATCAGGCCCGCAAGCGTTCTTCAACCGCTCGGATGTGTGCTGGGCCCGCATCCTGGTGACGATCCGGAATCAGGTAGTCGATCAGGAAACGAAGGAAGGGTTCTCGCAGCGGCGCTGCCGGCGGGCGGTCCCGCCACACACCCTCCAGCCACTCGGCAACCTGGTCGATAGATCGGGCCGAGGAGGCGACTCCCGGGATCTCGTAAACCGCGCTCCCCAGGGCCAGAACCGGCTTCGCCAAAAGCAGGCTTTCGGTTCCCACAGAGGAATTGATCGTCACCACTCCGAGCGAGTTCCGGATGAGCTCATCGGTGGAGTTCCCGCTGGCGAAGTGCACTCTCTCCAGGTCAGCCGCCCTCCTCCGAAGATCGGGATAGTGGAGTGGGCAGCTCGGATGCTCCTTGAACACGAGCACCGGGGGATCGCCGGCGACCCGTCGCGCAGATTCGGTCACGACCTCGAAGAGCCGGTGCATCCTTTCGATCCACGGCGAATGAAGGAGGATCTGGCTATCGAGTTGAACTTGGAAGGGGATGAAGATGTAACGGTCCGGAAGGCGGATCGGTGCCAAATCTTTCTTCCGTCGACGAGGTGCCCTGGGAGCGATGGTGTCTGGGAGATCCTGCGCGCGCGAACCACTCCGCTTCTCGTAAAACCCAGCTTCGCGGGGCACCGATGACTCGACGTTCACACCACGCAAGTCCATCTGTGTCGTGTTGGGGAGAAAGCCGTTCTCGAAGTGGAAGCATGGAATCCCCGAGTCCCTGGCGGCGATCACGACTGCCTTCGCGTCCACCGCATTACCCCCCCACACGCCGAGAGCATCAGGCCTGGACCGTCGGACCTTCGACATGACGTGCTGGTAGTGGAGCCGGCCGGCGGCCGCGTAGATGCTACGGAAAGCCGCGAGGCGCCCTTTGCCGTAGTGGGCGCGAGCCCGCTTCCGTCGCATTCCATAATCGATGATCTCCTCGACGGTCCCGGGAGGAGGGGCCGACCTGGCACCCTGCACCGAGATCCGGCAAGCCAGCATTTCAGGGGAGGTGATTCCCTCCCTCAGGCGCGCAAAATAGCGTCTTACTCGAGGAGAGTTGTGGACCAGCAGGACTCTTCGAATCGGCGCGTTCGAAACCACACTCATGCCTGGCGCGGGGAGGTAGCTGTTTCGAGGGTGGCGCACTGTTCGGGAGTCGCGCCCAGGCAACCATGATAGCGAATGGATCTCGACCGGCGCACCTCGCAGCGCGATGCCAAGACTCCATTGCTTGGTCAGACGATTCCCCCTACCGTGAGGCGGCGTTCTGGCGATGGACTTCCACGCCGATCGTTCGGTTGGGTTCGAGCTACCCCCCAGAAGGAGGACCAGTCATGGGCAAGGCGACGATGATCCTGTCCGGCGTGCTCCTTGTGATGCTTGCGGTTACGACCGACCTGGCTGCCCAGCAGCGGACCTCCGACGGCTCCGAGCAGGTATACGAGCTGAGAACCTACACCACGCACCCGGGAAGGCTGGACGCCCTGATTCGCCGCTTCCGCGATCACACGACGCGCCTCTTTGATAAGCACGGGATGGTGAATGTGGGATATTGGGTTCCTCAGGACAGCCCCCTTTCAGAGAACACGTTGATCTACGTGCTCGCGCACGATAGTCGCGAGGCCGCTGTCGAGAGCTGGGACGCTTTCCGATCGGATCCAGTATGGCGCGCGGCAGCCGAGGCATCACAAGTCGACGGTGCGATCGTCGATAATGTCGTCTCGGTCTTCATGGAGGCCACCGACTTCTCAGGGATCAGGTAGGGTTCATGATCCTATCCCGCTGGGGTCGCGCGCCCTGCGCGGCTCTCATGTTGGTGGGCTTTACATCCGATCCCGCGACGGCTCAGGACCTCGGTGACGTGCCTTCGGAGCTCCTCACGGAGGTGTTGCCGGAGGCTACACGCTTTGGCCCGAAAGAGGGGGATCCGCCGGTCTACGAGGGCTACGGGGTGGATCCCGCCACAGGAGCCGAGTTCTTAGTCGGCTATGTCTTCCTCACCTCTGATCTTCCACCCGAGGTCGAAGGCTACAGCGCTCCGATCACGGTCCTCGTGGGGATGAACCTCGAGGGCTCGCTGACCGAGATCGAGCTCATCGAATACCGCGAGTCACTCCGAAGCAGTCGGGGAGACTTTCTCAACCGATCGAGTTACCTCCGGCAATTTGGAGGGAAGCACGTAGCGGAGCGGTTCAAGGTCCGCGACGACATCGACGGCATCTCGGGAGCTACGATAACCGTCGACGCGATGTCCCGCGGGATCCGCAACGCGGCGCGACGGGTGGCCGCAGCCCGGCTCCGTGCGCTCCCCGTCGATGCGCGGGCCACCTACATCGGGACGATGGGAGCCGAGGAGCTGGAGGGGCTTCTGTGGGCAGAAATGATCAATCGGGGACTCGCGACCCAAGTGAGCGTGGCCGAGGGCTCGATCCAGATGATGCTGTCGATGGTCTACCTGCCGGAGCCCGCCGTTGGGGAATTGATGGTTGGACCTACCTACTTCCAGGCGGCTCTGGACAGCCTCGGGACGAGAGAAGAAGGGCACATGATGTTGATGGGGCTCGGCGGTCGTGACCCCTTCTTCTTCCGCGTGAGTGGGCTCGGGCTCGTTCAGGGTGGAGACACGATCAGGGTCTCTAACGACGACCTCGTCATGATGCCTATTCTTCGGGACGGTAAACTCCAGGGTGAAGTGCGGCGTTCCGGAGTCCTCTATGTGGATGACGCCCTCGACCTATCTCGAGCCTTCGAGGTGGTGTTGGATCTCGCGCCGCGCGGTGAGCTCAGCTCGAGCCAGTATACAGTGATGCCGCCGGAAGCTGCGGTGGCCGTGACGCCCACCCCGGTACCGATCGGAACGGAGCCGGGGGGCTCCGAGCCCGCGCCGTCGGGAGACAGGGGCCGCGTGGCGCTGGCGGATGATGGCCCCGCCCCCCCCTCGGGACCAGAGCGAGAGGGCGGACAGAGCTTGACGGAGCAGGCGTTGCAGGCGCCCGCCGTGGCGGCAGCGCCTCCGCCCGATGATCAGGCGATTGACTATGGAGCGCTGCTCTTTGACAACGAGGAAGAGGAGGAGACGGCTCTCACGCGGATGCTGGAGCGCACCTCGTGGACGAGGGTCGCCGGCCTCCTAATCCTTCTCTCGTTGACGACTTGGACCTTCGTCGGCAAGGGCGCTGGCGCACGGTGGATCACCCTAACCGCAACTCTACTGTTTCTGGGATACGTCGATGGCGGGTTCCTCTCGGTGTCGCACATTATGGCGGGGATTTCAGTCGGTCCATCGGTCTATCTGGGAGACCTTCCCCTCCTGATTCTGGTCATCTTCACCGTGGTCACGACGCTGCTTTGGGGGAGGATCTTCTGCGGGTTCCTCTGCCCGTTCGGTGCACTCCAGGATCTCTTGGAGAAGGTCGTCCCGAAGCGGTTCCACCGAGAGCTACCGCGTGCCATTCATGAACGAGCACTGCTCGTCAAATACGTGTTTCTGGCCCTAGTTCTGGCACCCGCCGTCGTCGGGAGTGGCCTCAGCCTGTTCCAGTACTTCGAGCCCTTCGGAACCGTCTTCTATTGGAGTTCCTCGCTCCTCCTTTGGACCATCGCGGGGGGGATTATCGTCGCTTCCGCGATCGTGCCCCGTTTCTATTGCCGCTACGCATGTCCTCTCGGCGCGGCGTTGGCCCTGGGGTCGTTGGCGGCTCCGTTTCGGATTCGACGCGTCGAACAGTGCGACTTCTGCAAGGTGTGCGAGCAGAAGTGCCCGACGGGCGCGATCAACGGGCCGGAGATCGACTTCAAGGAGTGCGTGCGCTGCAACGACTGCGAGATCCAGCTCATCGAGCAGACCGGGGTCTGCCGCCACGACATGGAGGAGATTCGCGCACGTCTTGTGACGCTCCCCATGGCCGGGGCGGGGGCACCGGATGCCTGACCCTCAGATACCAACCAAAACACGCCGTCAGGTTCTGAAGATCACGGCGGCCGCCGGAGTGTCCCTAGCGGTCGGTGGGAGCGTCGCCTTAGGACTCCTGCGGCTCGCAGGTCTCGAGCGGATCAGCTCTACGCGTACTCAGATGGGGACGCTCGTCACGGTGACCGTCATTCACCCTGACGCCACTGCTGCTCGGGCACTTGTGGCCGCTGCCTTCGCTGAAATGGCTCGCCTGGAAGGGATTCTGAGCCGACACCAGGCGGGGACGGCTCTGGATCGACTCAACAGCGAGGGCATTCTGCATGACGCCCCACCCGAACTACTCAGACTGCTGACCGAGTCCCGCAGGTACTCCGAGCTTACCGAGGGCGCCTTCGACAGCACTGTCCTTCCGCTTCTTTGGCTTTACGAAGCCTCTGCCGAGGACACCGGAGGAGTCCCTGAGAGGGCCGAAATCGAAGAAGTGCTGTCCCTGGTGGATTATCGAGCCGTACGCATCGACGACCGCGTCGTCACGCTCTCACGGCCGGGGGCGGCCGTCACCCTGGATGGGATCGCGAAGGGGTACGTTGTGGATCGCGCCGCGGAGGCTCTGGTGACTGGAGGAGCCGAGGAGGTCATGGTCGAGGCTGGAGGGGATGTGGCGGGGGTAGGGGGAGCGGCTCCAGGTGGCGGCTGGCGTCTCGGGGTGCAGGATCCGCGTAACGCCGCGGAGATTCTGGGCGTGGTCCGAATACGGAACGAGGGAGTGGCTACCGCAGGCGACTACATGCAGGCGTTCACAGACGATCTCACTCTTCACCACATCGTCGATCCGAGGACGGGGCGATCTCCGGAACACGCCAGTGGTGTAACGGTGGTCGCGCCAACGGCGATGGAGGCCGACGCGCTTTCGACCTCCGTGTTCATTCTCGGACCCGCGACCGGGTTGGATTTGCTGGAGCGACTGGAAGGATGCGAGGGCCTCCTTGTTACCAAGGAGGGGGAGACCCACACGACGACCGGCTTCTCACGCTACCTGGCTTGACGCTTACTCCGGCATCAGGGTGACCCGCACGTAGTTCTCCACGTCGAAGTAACGACGCGCCGCCTCCTGTATGACCTCCACTGTGAGCATCTCGACGGACGCCCCGAAGGTCTCCACGCTGGCTCCCGGACTGGTCCCCCGCTGGTAGTCGCTAACGAGCTGACCGAGCCAAACTCTGTTCTCCTGAAAGTCCGTTTCGAATTGGCGTAAGATCGCTTCACGGGCATCCGCGACTTGTGCTTCCGTCGGCCCGGACTCTTTGAAGGCCTCAAGTCCCTCGAAGACCCGCTCGACCAGCTCGTCGGCCCTCTCGGGGTCGGAGCCGAAGCTGATCGTCATCCGGAAGGTCTCTTCGGGCCTAAAGGATAGGCCCGGCCCCACCCCTATACTGTAGGTGCCGCCCAGCTCCTCGCGTACCTCCTCCAGCAGCCGGCTCTCCACCGCGATCGCGAGCGCCCGGATGGCGCTGCGCTGCACCTGATCTTCGTAGTCGAACGGACCCAGGAAGGTGATCACGGTCTGGCTCTGTGGCTCCAGTCCCCTATACACGGTTTCCTCGAGCACGCCATCGGGAGGTCGAACCCCGACGTCCATCCAGCTCTCCTGCCGGCCGGTGCCGGGAAGACCGCCCAGGTAGCGCTCGACCAGGGGCCGAATCCCAGCGAGGTCGATATCGCCGACAAAGATGAAGGTGAAGTCGCTCGCATCCTCGAAACGGTCCCAATAGAACTCGAGTGATTCATAGAGATCGACTTCGTCCAGCGTCTCGAGCGTCATCGGACGGGCCCTCGGATGATCCTGAGTCATCAGCCTGAGGTAGGCGTCACTCCACGCGGTGCGGGGGTTGGCGTCTCGGTTTTCGAGCGCCTGCCGGGCCTGTGTCGTCCACACCTCGAAGAAATCCTCGTCCGGGCGGGGCGCCGTGAAGTTCAGGTAAATCAGCTGAAACAGCGTCTCGAGATCCGTGGTCGATGCGGAGCCCGCGACCCCCTCCTCAAACTCCGAAATAAAAGGGCTGACTCCGGCGACCGTACCAGTCAGCATTCGTTGCAGCTCGATCGAATCGAACTCACCGAGGCCACCACCCGAAATCAGCTCTGCCGCAGTCATCGCGGGCACGAAGTCCTCGATCTCCGCCAGTGAACTCCCGCCCGAGCTGAAGCCCCGGAAAACGACCTCGTCCCCCTCGTAGTCGGTGGGCTTGACGACCACGCGCACTCCGTTTTCGAGGACCCACTCCGTGACGTCACCTTCTCGGAGCTGGACATCGACGACCTCGCTGCCCTCGGGAATGTCCGCCAGAAGGACTGCGTCCGTGAGCGAATCCTCGTAGGGGGTGATCTCCGCGTCCCCTACCGAGGCTAGGACTGCCATCAGCGTTGCTTCATCCGGAAGCACAACGTCCTGGCTCTCGGGGCCAGTGACGAGAACGACGCGATTGGCTTCGGTGATCCAGTCCCTACCGACCCGATTCACTTCCTCGAGTGCGATCTCTGGAATGAATCGCTGGAAGAGCTCGAACTCGTACTCGATCCCCGGAATCGACTCGCCATCGAGAAAAGCGCGGGTATACTCGGACGCGAATGAACCCGAACTGCGGTCCATCCGAGTCGTGTACGCCTGCTCGATGTTGCGGAGCTGCGCTCTCTTCTCTCGTTCGAGCTCTGAGGCGGTGAATCCGAAGCGGGCGACGCGCTCCGCTTCCGTGAAGAGGGCCTGCATTCCCGCCTCTACGCCATCGTCAAGAACAGACGCGCTCAGGGAGTATACAGCCTTCCCGCGCACGAACTGCCCGTGCCCCGACGATGCCGAGAGGAACGGTGCGTCGGGCTCCAGAGCGATCTCGCGGAGCCGGTCGTTCAACATGCTGTTGTACATCCCCTCGACAAGCCTCTGGCGATAGCCACCCACCGTCCAGTCAAGCTCCGGCTCCATCTTGTGGTAGACTGTCACGCTCGTGGATGACAACTCCGGATCGGTAAGGATCGAGAAGAGAGCCTCTTCGTGGTCGGGAACTGGATACTGGAGTCGCTCCCGAGGGTTCTCGGGAGCCGCTAAGCCTTCGAAATGCTCGATCAACGTGGCCTCGACCGCCCCCCGGTCGAAGTCGCCCACGGCGATGACCCCCATCAGGTCGGGTCTGTACCAGTCGCGGTAGAACCGGCGGAGGGCCTCGTGCTCGAACGTCTCGATGCTCTCGACCGTCCCAATGGGGAGGCGCTCGGCGTACTGTGAGTCCCGGAAAATCACAGGGAACTGTTGATCCTGAAGCCGCGAGTTGGCGCCGCGCCGCATCCGCCACTCTTCGACCACAACGCCCCGTTCCTGATCGATCTCCTCAGGATCGAGAGTGAGACCCTGTGCCCAGTCGTCGAGGATCTGGAATGCCGTGGTCAGATTCTCGGGATCATCCATCGGGACTTCGAGCCGGTAGATCGTCTCGTCGAAGCTCGTCGAGGCGTTCAGGCCCATCCCCAGGCGCATCCCAATCGACTCCATGAAATCGAGCAACTCCTGCTTCTCGAAGTTCTCCGTGCCGTTGAAGGCCATGTGCTCCAACACGTGCGCGAGCCCTAGCTGGTCGTCGTCCTCGACGATCGATCCGACGCGCACGACGAGCCGCAGGATGGCCCTGTTCTCTGGCTCCTGGTTCTCTCGGATGAAATAACTAAGGCCGTTCGCGAGCTCTCCGACGGTTACGTTAGCAGCTACCGGCGTGAGCTGGCCGAGGGGTGCCGTTCGGGCATCCGCAGGAACCGCCACCGCGGGAGCCTCTTGCCCGAAGGCGCTGGGCGCGGCCCAGAGCATCGGTACGGGGAGCACCGTGACGAAGATGATGAACCGGCGGAACTTCTGCTTCATCTGGACTCCTTTCACTCCTTCTCGAAGGTGCGACCGGGCCCTCGGAAGCCGGCCTTCACGCGAAGGACCTGCGCCGTATCGGGAACCTAGCAGCGAAGGACCCGTACACGCACGCATGCCTCACGTGCGCGACCGTATCGTTCAACTCTTCGAGGAGCACTTCGGCTCAGCGCCCCTTGAGATCCGGGGTCTGGCCGCCGATGGCTCATCTAGAACCTATTATCGGCTGCTGGGACCGGCCCGTGAGACCGCAATTGGAGCACTGGGACTGAACCCAGCGGAGAATCGGGCCTTTCTCTCCTTCTCCCGCGCGCTTCGTTCAGCGGGGCTGAATGTCCCCGCGATCTATGAGGTCGACGAGACCGCGGGCGTTTGGCTCGCTGAAGACCTTGGGGACACCACACTGTTGAGTACACTCGAGGAGGCCCGCCAGCGTACAGGTGAGGCGTTCCCGTCCGACGTTGAAGCTGTATTCGGCCTGGTTCTGAGCAACCTCCCACATTTCCAGATCGAGGGAGGCCGGGTCGTCGACTTCGGGGCGGCCTACCCACGCGCCGAGTTCGATGAACAGTCCATTCTCTGGGATCTGAACTACTTCAAGTACCACTTCCTCCAGCTAGCGCAAGTGGCATTCAACGAGGGGCGACTGGAGGAGGATTTCCACACTCTGGCGGACTTTGCGGTGGAGGCGGACAGCCGACACTTCCTTCACCGGGACTTTCAGTCCCGGAACGTCATGCTCCGGGGAGAGGAACCGTGGTTCATTGACTATCAGGGGGGTCGGCGCGGCCCGCTCCAGTACGACGTCGCCTCTCTGCTATACAGTGCGACCACGGGCATCCCCCCCGGGCCACGAGAGCGGCTTCTCGAAGGATACCTGGATACTCTGGAGGCAGAGCATCCTGTGGACCGAGCGCGGTGGCGCGAGCACTACCGTGGCTTTGTGCTTATCCGACTGATGCAGGCGATGGGTGCCTACGGGTACCGCGGCTTCTTTCAGCGCAGACCTCGGTTCCGCCAGGGCGTTCCCAAGGCGGCTCGGAACCTGGCCTACCTCTTGGAAGAAGGGCTACCCCTAGAACTGCCTGAGCTGGAATCCGCGTTCGAACGAATCGTGGAACGGTGGGGATCCGCAACCTCAGGGCCAGATACGCGGGCGCCCGGAGACCGCGATGCCGATTCGGACCTTGCGATCCGGCTCTCCAGCTTCAGCTACAAGCACGGTTATCCCGACGAGGGAAGTCAGCACGGAGGTGGGTTCGTCTTCGACTGCCGAGCCCTACCGAACCCCGGGCGCGAGGAGCGGTATCACGCGCTTTCCGGCCTCGATCGACCGGTGGTAGAGCGCCTGGAGAGCCAGGCGGAGATCGAACCCTTTTGGCAGAATACGCGAAGCCTGGTGGAGGCCCAGGTCGAGAACTACCTGCACAGAGGCTTCCGCAGCCTCACGATCGCTTTCGGGTGCACTGGCGGGCAGCACAGGTCCGTATACTTCGCCGAGAGGATGGCTCGGCATTTGGGCGCCCGTTTCCCACACGTCGACGTTCACGTTACTCATCTGGAGCGGTCGAGCTGGCCACAGAGGACGGGGGAAGGCGATTGGACGCCATGATCTTGGCTGCCGGCCTGGGCACCCGACTCGGGCCGCTGACTGAACGGACCCCAAAGGCTCTCATCGAGGTGGGTGGGAGGCCGATGCTCGAATGGGTCGCCGTCCGCCTGATCGAATCCGGCGTGGACCGGCTCGTAATCAACGTACACCACCACGCAGATCAGATCTGCTCGTTCGTTGAGAATATGGGGGGATTCGGAGTGGAGGTGCTTCTCTCGCTGGAAGAGAGCGAGCCTCTAGGTACCGGCGGTGGGCTGGCGACCGCGGCCTCCCACCTACGACGGGCCGAGCCCTTCTTTATCCACAACAGCGACATCATCACGGGAATCGACCTGGCAGCTCTCTACCGGGCACACCAAGCCGAGACCGAAGCCCTGGTGACTTTGGCGGTAGGTGGACGCGAGTCCCCCAGGTATTTGGTCTTCGACGACGACGGCCTCTGTGGCTGGGGAAACGACCGCACGGGTGTACTGAACCTCGCCCGGGATCTCGTTGGAAAGCCCGAGAACCTTCCCTTCAGTGGTGTGCACCTCGCCGACCCGAGCCTTCTGGATCAGATCACCGAGACGGGCGTGTTCTCGATCATCACGACGTACATGCGCTTGGCGAAAGAGGGTCTGCGCATCGCTCCGTTCGACGTTGGTAACGCCCTTTGGCTGGAGATCGGCACCCAGGAGCGGCTGGCGCGGGCGCAGGCCTGGGCGGAAGCCCTCGAGGAGCGCTGACACGAGGGCCAGCGCGAGTCCCGGCTGCTCGAACACCCGCCGCCGCCTCGCCATTGGAACGTGAGACATACTGCCGCCTCTAGTAGTTCTCCACCCGGGAAAAGTGGACTATTGCGGCAACCGAAACCCCAGGCTATTGCTCGGTTCGCACAAAGGAAGACACCCATCCCCCTTTCGAGTCCAGGTCGCGCGCCAGATGCAAAGACCGGTAATCCTCGCCCTAGACGATGACGGGGCCGTGCTGCGGGCCGTTGCGCGAGACCTTCGACACGAATACGGGAGCGACTACCGCATCGTCGCAGCCCAGGAGCCGGCCGCAGCGCTAGAGGAGCTTTGGGAGATGGTCCGACGGGGCGAGTCGGTCGCGCTCTTCGTCGTGGATCAGCGCATGCCTCGAATGACGGGGGTCGAGTTCCTCTCCGAGGCGGTAGACCTGTTTCCCGAAGCGGGACGGATTCTCCTCACGGCCTACGCGGACAAGGATGCAGCGATCCGGGCCATCAACGACGTGAGACTCGACCACTACCTCCTCAAGCCCTGGGATCCGCCAGAAGAAAAGCTCTTCCCACTCATCTCAGACCTCCCCGAAGACTGGCGGGCCAACGTAGAGCTGCCGTTCGAGGGGATTAGAGTCGTCGGTCACCGGTGGTCGCCGCCCGGTCATCAGATCCGCAGCTTTCTCGCGCGCAATCTGGTCCCCTACCGGTGGGTTGATGTCGAGGAGGACCCCGACGCAACGCGGTTGCTCGAGTCGGCGGATGCCGACCCGAGTCGGCTCCCTCTGGTCATCTATCCAGATGGATCCACACAGGCTCGACCCAGCAGTACCGAGATAGCGAAAAGGATTGGCCTGCAGACCCAACCGGATTCGAGCTCTTACGACCTGGTGATCATCGGAGCGGGTCCTGGCGGGCTGGCATCCGCGGTATACGGAGCGTCGGAGGGTCTAAGCACTCTGCTCTTGGAGTGCCAGGCACCGGGGGGCCAGGCGGGGCTCAGCTCCCGCATCGAGAACTACTTGGGGTTCCCAGTGGGATTGAGCGGGAGCGACTTGGCCCGCCGAGCCGTCTCGCAGGCCCGTCGCTTCGGGGCCGAGATCCTCACCCCTGTGGAAGCCTGCCGGCTGCGCGTGGCAGGCGATTATCGGGTCGTGGAGTGCTCGGACGGGAATGAGCTGTCTTGTCAGGCGCTTATCATCGCCACCGGCGTTTCCTACAGGCTGCTGGATCTGCCGGGGGCGGACCGGCTCACAGGTGCGGGAATCTACTACGGCGCCGCGATCCCGGAAGCTCTCGCCGTTCGAGGAAAGGACATCTTCGTCGTCGGAGGAGGCAACTCGGCTGGCCAAACGGCGATGTACCTGTCGGGGTACGCAGACTCAGTCACCCTTTTGGTCCGTGGGGACCGTCTGGCCGGGGGAATGTCGCGCTATCTCATCGCGCAGATCGAGGAGACCGAGAACATCCATGTGAGGACCAGGACCGTGATGACCGAAGCCACGGGTGAGGATCACCTCGAGTCGGTTACCCTGCTTGACTCCTCCACAAATAGCTCCGAGTCGGTGGCCACAGAGGCCGTGTTCGTATTCATCGGGGCGAACGCTCAGACTGAGTGGCTAGGCGACACATTGGAGCGAGATACCCGAGGGTACATCCTCACAGGTCCAGACCTGCTTCGCGAAGGGGGGCGCCCTCACGGCTGGAGCGCGCCTCGCGACCCGCTTTGGCTTGAGAGTAGCATTCCCGGGGTGTTCGTGGCGGGAGACGTCCGGCATGGGTCCACACCCCGTGTCGCATCTGCCGTGGGTGAGGGAGCGATGGCGGTTCGTTTCGTACACATACATCTGAACTCGCCGTCGCTCCCGAAGCGAGCCCGGCCGCGCCGGCATCCCGTGGGCGGCGTGAATTGACACCGGCAGCCTCGTCGCGATGGCGCAGGGCCTCACCCCCCGAGGTAGGTCCCAGGGAGACGGTACCGTTACCGAGTTCCTACGGCGGATTCCCTTGCTCTCGGACCTCAGCGACGCCGATCTGGATAGGCTCGCTCAGACCGCCGACCAGCGCAGCGCCGAGCCCGGCGAGCTCGTTATCACCCAAGGCGATGCCGCGGACGGCCTCTATGTGGTTCTTAGGGGAGAGGTGGAGGTGTTTAGCGTCGGCGCCGAAGAGGAGGTCCTTCTGGCAGTGGAGGGACCCGGAAGTTTCGTCGGCGAGATGGCGCTCCTCGAGGAAGGTCCGCGATCCGCCTCGGTCCGCGCTGTCGTAGCCAGCGAGTTTCTGGTGATCGGCCCAGACGAGTTTCGGGACCTGTTGGAGGTCAGCCCCGCAACTTCGCTGAGCATACTCCGGACGGTCATGGCGCGCCTCCGAAGCACGGAAGAGACGCTGTTCGAGAGGGAGAAGCTCGCCGCACTCGGAACGCTCACCGCGGGTCTTGCTCATGAACTGAACAACCCGGCTGCGGCTCTCCCGCGAACTGCCCGGCATCTCGGCGAGCTGATCGGGGAGTGGGGCCGAATGTCCGCCGAGGTCGAATGCCTCGACCTAGAGGAAGAAGCCGATGAACGCGTGCGGCAGTTGAAGGCGCAGTTGAGCGACTCGCCGGAGACCCACTTCGATCCCCTCGCGATGGCCGATGCGGAACGGGAGGTCGAGGATTGGCTTGAGCGCAAGGGCTTCGATGACCCGTGGGACATCGCTCCGCCGCTCGCGGCCGCCGGATGGACGAGGGAGGGCCTCGACGACCTGGCGCAATGTCTGGGACCTAGGGCCCTGCGACCGGTTGTCGACTGGCTCGCGGTCGGTCTGACAGTGCACGGGCTGGGAGCTGAGCTCCGGCGGTCGGCCCGGGCCATCTCGGAGGTGGTCTCGGCCGTTCGCATGTACTCTCACCAGCGGCAGGCCGCCGCGAGCGGTCCGGTGGATGTAGGCGAGAGCATCGCGACCGCCCTGACCCTCCTGCGACACCGGATGAAGGACGGGATCACCCTTCTGACAGAGATCTCACCAGAGCTGAGTCCTGTACAAGGGAACGCCGCAGACCTTGGTCAGGTGTGGACGATCCTGATCGAGAACGCCGTCGACGCTATGGACGGGAGTGGTTCCTTGGAGGTCAAGGCTGTGTCAGATGCGGGAGAGGTGACCGTCGAGGTCACGGACGCGGGCCCTGGGATTCCGCATGAGGTGGGTCAGCGAATCTTCGAACCCTTCTTTACGACGAAGCCGCCGGGTAAGGGTACGGGTCTGGGCCTTGCGATCGCACATCGGATCATCGTCAAGGACCACTACGGGAGCATCCGGTGCCAGTCTCGCCCGGGCAGGACCGTCTTTACGGTGACACTTCCCGTTGAGGGAACCGAAGAGTAGGCTACTCGACGATTACCGTGCCCAGCATGGAAGGATGTCCCCCGCCACAGTAAATGTGGCAATGCAGAGCGTATTCACCTGCCTCCGTGAAGGTGTACGAGGTTTCTGATGCGTCCAGCGGGTCGATCTCCATCTCCACGTCGGTGCCTTCGATGAGGAACCCGTGGACCAGGTCGGCGGATCGGGCCCGAAAATGCACCTCCGAACCTACGGGAACCCGTACCTCAGAGGGATCGAACCCACCCTCGTAGGCGACGATCACCACCTCGTAGATTCCAGGGCCGATCTCCCAAACCCCTGGTTCATTGGGATCCCGGACCTCTTCCTCGGCAAGGTCTTCCTCGACACCGCCAAGATCTGCACCGCCACACCCGTGGAATAACAGAGACGGGGCGAGGACCCCGCCAATAAACAGGGCGGCGCCGCGACGTAGGTTGAAGCGGCCTATTCTCCTTCTTCTTTCGCAGGTCGCCATAGGGCAGAAAGGATCTATAGACACGCCTACTCGCGTCAAGCTTCCGGCTTCTTGGCCCGCACAAAGGCCGAGATCAGCCGACCATCTATCGCCTCGGCCAGCTCGTCCGCATCCAGGCCGGTCGTTTCCAGGATGATACGCGCGTCATCGGGATCGTATACCCGGGTTGTCTCGAGGCTCGGCTCCTCGAAGCCGGCCTCTAGGAGCAGCTGCTCAAATTCTCTCTCCTCGAGCGCGCCCGCTACACAGCCGACCCAAAGCTCCATGTTGCGACGCACCTCCGCCGGAATCTCGCCCCGAACCACAACATCCGAGACCGCGAAGCGACCTCCGGGCTTGAGAACCCGGTACGCCTCCTCCAGAACCCTTCGCTTGTCCGCGGAGAGATTGATCACGCAGTTGCTGATGATGACGTCGACGCTCTCGTCCGGCAGGGGAATCTGCTCTATCTCCCCTTTGAGAAACTCTACGTTCTCCGCGCCGGCTGCGGCGGTGTTTCGCCCGGCTAGTGCGAGCATCTCTTCCGTCATGTCCAATCCGAAGGCCTTGCCACTCGGCCCCACCCGTTTGGCCGAGAGAAGTACGTCGATCCCACTCCCACTACCGAGATCCAGTACAACCTCGCCTTCCCTCAACTGTGCAAGGGCTGTCGGATTTCCGCACCCGAGCGAGGCCAAAACCGCCTCCTCTGGGAGTGTCGATACGGTCACCGAGTCGTAGAGATCTCCGGTGACCGGGTCACTCTCCCCGGACGCGCAGCCACAAGAGGGGCCGCAGCATCCTCCGCTCTCTTCTCCTTGGGCCCTTCCCTGCGCCCTCAGCGCCGCCTGACCATACTTCTCGCGCACGATCGTCTTCAGCTCCTGACTCATCTTGATTCCCGTATCAATGAATGTTGATGTCATAGACCAAAAAAAAAGTCGGGTCTCTCCTCTCCACCTGGTCGCGGGCTCAGCAACAGGGATCCGAGGGCATCACTCGCCACCGCTCGCTCGGTCGCACCTCTCCCAGAAAAGACCGCATCTCCTCGAGCGACTCCGGCACCAGCGAGTAGTACACCCACCGCCCCACAGGCCGGTCCGATACCACCCCCGCGTCTTTGAGCTTCTTCAGGTGAAAGGAGAGTCTCGACTGCGCCGCGCCCAGGTCCCCCTGTAGCTCGCATACGCACCGCTCCCCACGAGCCAAGAGCTGGACAATTCGGAATCGAGTCTCTTCTGCTACCGCTTGGAAACGAGAAAGAAGCGCATGGTCGGGTAGGGTCTGGTGTGCCATGCACGAATGAAACATCAATATATGTTGATGTGTCAAGCGGGGAGGCTGGCCCTCTAGACCCCCGTATGGGGGCTCAACCACCCACCACATCCCACAGGTGGAGTGTGGCCAGCACCATCGCCCAGGAGGCAAAGGCCAGGAGTCCCATCCCTCTTGGCCGAGGGATGCGAACCGGGGCGAGCATCGCTGCACCGCAGCCAACCAAGAGTAGAGCAGAGGTCGAGGCTCCCGGCTGACCGAGAAGCGCGGTGCAGACAAATAGTGCGGCTGCCGGCGCCGGCAGCCCGACGAAGGCGGTCCACTCACCCGACTCCAGGTTAAAGTGCCCCAGTCGGGTCAGGGCTGCAGCGAGAAAAGAAGAACGCTGACATCCACCAGGTTACCGCGGCACTCCCCTGCGGAAGAGAGACCGCAGCGGCAAGTGTAACCACGGGTGCTAGGCCGGCTGGGACCGCGTCGACCAGGCTGTCCAACTGCCCTCCGAAGGCCCGAATCGCGGGATCACGTGGGAAGAGCCGCGCGAAGCGACCATCGAATGTGTCCGCTAGAACCGCGAGGGCCAGCCCGGCCCCCCCTAGTGAGACCGACCCGTACCCAACGACAGCTACGATGCCGACGAGGCCAGCAGCCAGCCCGCCGTACGAAAGGAGGTTGCTCGGATGTCGGAGCAAACTCGCCGCTGAACCGGCACCTCCACGAGCTGGGGGGCCCTCGCTCGGGACCGAGCCATGGAGCGGGCCTCAGCTCGCGCTCCTTACGAAACCACTCCGCATGGATCGCGGCTAGGCCGGAGACCGCCGCGTTAATGTGCGCCGGACTCCATAGGGCGGGATCTCCCGAGGCGTTGATCAGGACGGGGTCCGAGAGAAGCTCGAGCGCGATCAGCCATTCGCCTCGGTCGGCGTCCTCCACAGCACCGAAGCAAAGAGGTGCGTGACGCCGCAGGCCGTCGCGCGAGGCGAGGTACAGTGCTACCTCCCTGCGGTGGCCGAGAGTGAAGCCCAGGTCTTCGCGAAAGCCCGTGTACGCCTCCGCGAGGTCTAGCGCGCATAGCGACGCGACTGCCTCGCCTACCTCGATCACACGCCGATCGGAAGCCTTGGACTTGACGACGCACTCCACACTATGCGTGGGGCGACCAACCCGCTGGAACTCAAAATGGGCGTGAAACAGGCCGCAGGCGCTCCCGCTCGGCCACGAAGTAAGCTCCGCCACGATGCTCTCGGCTCCGCTCAGAGGTGAGAGCTTTACGCAGCGAACCTGGACGGATTCGTCGTCTAATCGCATGCGGGCGGTGCGCTCCACCTCGGGCAAGAGGCGAGCAAGGTCCGGGACTACTGGGTTGGGTTCACCATTCCGGCGAATCGGCCGCGCGGAGGGGCCGCGGACCGGGGGGGGAAGGGACCCCTCGTCCACCCACGCGCCGAAGTATCGCTCCAAGACGCGGGTCTCGAGTGGCATTCTACTAAGGGCGCGCTCTGAAAGCAGTCTCTCGGATCGGTCATGTAGCGCCTGTGTTCTTCTGGACTCCTCGTAGAGCTCGGGGAGCTTGGCCCCGCCCTCGTCGGCAATCGGCCTGAGGAAGAACGGGGCGAGCTGGCGAAGCGGATGATCGTCCTCCTCCACTGCCCTGCGAACCGCGTTCGACCACTGACCTGACCCGCTGAAACGAGACCAGGAGCAATATTAGGATCGAGCTGGTCTGAAGCTTTTCAGCGAGGAGGTCAGGATGGGAAGGAAGCGACACACTCCGGAGCAGATCATCACTGGACTGCGGGAGGCAGAGGTCGGTCTGGCCCGCGGCAAATCCGTGAAGCTGATCAGCCGGGAGCTCGGCATCACCGAGCAGACGTACTACCGGTGGAGGCGGGAGTACGGCGGGATGAAGGTAAGCCAGGCACGGCGCCTGAAGGAGCTCGAGCGCGAGAACGGGCGCTTGAAGCGAGCAGTGGCGGACTTGACACTGGACAAGCTGATCGTGGAGGAAGCGGCCCAGGGAAACTTCTGAGCCCCGAGCGCCGACGACGTTGTGTGGTGCGTGTACGTCAGCAGCTCGGGGCGTCGGAGAGGAGAGCGTGCCGGGTGCTCGGGCAGCCACGCACGACCCAGCGCCGGGCGAGGAAAGTGGCGAGTGACGAGGGGGCGCTCCGAGGTGATATCGTGCGACTCGCGAGTCGATTCGGCCGCTACGGCTACCGACGCGTCACGGACATGCTCCGCATCGAGGGCTGGGGGGTGAACCACAAGCGGGTGGAGCGGATCTGGAGGCAGGAGGGGCTGAAGGTCCCGGAGCGGCAGCCGAAGCGAGGTCGGCTGTGGCTCAACGACGGATCGTGCATCCGGCTGAGGCCGCTGTATCGGGGCCACGTCTGGTCGTACGACTTCGTGGCCTCGAGGACGCACGACGGGCGTGCGCTGAAGCTGCTGACAGTGCTGGACGAGCACACGAGGGAGTGCCTGGCGATCGTGGTGGCTCGCAAGATCCGCTCGCACGACGTGCTCGAGGTGCTGGCCGATCTGTTCGTCCGACACGGGCCTGCCGAGTATCTGAGGTCGGACAACGGACCGGAGTTCACCGCGAAGCTCGTGCGGCGGTGGTTGGGGCGCGTGGGCGTCGAGACGCTCTTTATCGAGCCGGGCAGCCCGTGGGAGAACGGCTACAACGAGAGCTTCAACGGCAAGCTCAGGGACGAGCTGTTGAACGGGGAGATCTTCTACTCGTTGGCGCAGGCGGCCGTGCTGGTCGAGCAATGGAGGCGCGAGTACAATACCGTCCGACCCCACAGCGCCTGCGGCCGCTTTCCCCCGGCCCCTGAGGCGATTAAGCCGTCGCCCTGGTTCCTGAGGATGCCCGTCCTTCACGGCCCTCCACAGCTGCTGGGACTAACATAGGATGTGGTACCGCTCTTGGGGGCAGGTCAATATCCCGCCCCGCCGAGGTGAAGAGGACCCCCGCCGCCAACGGCTTGACCTGGGCTTGAACTACCACAGCCATGCCCAAAGGCGGTATGCCGCGCGCCGTTCGGTAGAACAAGGCGCGATCCGACCAGTGGGATGCCCAACATGCCAGCACCGCGGCCTCCACGGACTCCGATGTGGCCACGTCAAGGATCGAGTCGAGTTGTCCTGCGAACGAGTGGTCCGGGCCGTCCTCACCAATGGCTGAGCTCCGCACAATCACGCGCCCTTTGGTGAGGAGCGGGGCCACAGCATCTCGCAAGACATCGCGCACTCCCTCTGGCGGAGGTCCGCCCGTGACGATCGCGCTGGCTTCCTCGGCAGCTCGTCGAATCCCTTCCGGGTTCTCGCAGTCGAGGGCATCACAGCACCTCGCGAGCGCGGAGCTTCGCCCGCACCCCTCCGAGTGATCCTCAAGCGCCGCGACAGTCAGGACGAAACCAGGCGGGACACTGAATCCACTCGCGATCATCCGGCTCAAGGTGTGCCCTTTGCCGCCCATTCGGCCGACCCCAACCGACGTATCGCCGAGAGGAACGATGAGCCGCCTGTCCGCTTGGGTCCCGCGCCGGAGCTGAGGCCGAACAGTCATGCGCGCCGTGCCTTCGCTCCGAGGCGGAATAGCAGAAGGCTAAAAGCCCCGTGAATCACTGAGCCAAAGAGGAGGACATAGACCCACGCGATCCGTGACCCGTGTGATCACAGCTCCCGGTCGGCTGCGCGGCGCCTCTCCCGGTGGTACGTCGAATTGCCGCTTGAAGAAGGAATTGGGGAGCTCGCCGAGCATGAACCCGAGACCGGCCCAACCACCGAGTGCCGCATACTGGAGCACGGACAGCTCCCACGGGCCAGGGCCCATGCGCGGATCCAAACTCAAGAGCCCGGCGAGCAACGAGAACGACAGTGAACTTCCCGGCACCATCGCCATGAACCCCCGCAGGGTCTTGTTGTCACCCAAGATCCGTCGCCCCCGGAACCGAGCCCTCCCGTCGATGGGGATGGAAAACGGGCGAGACGAGGGGCTACGCAGCCACGCCGCGTGAAGGAATCCTGCCATGGAAAGGCCCACGATGAGAAAGAGGGCAGCGTAGAGGGAGTCAGGTTGTGTCATGGTCCGCTCAAATGTCGGCTCCGGACTCTAGGCGATTCTGGAACAGGAACACCTCCCCCGGGATCCGCCGTGCCCGCCGAATCCAGGCCCACACCCCAATCTCGTTCTCCGTCTCGTAGGCGATCTCCGGGAGGTGGTAGCTCGGGACGAAGGGGTACATGTAATGCAGCTCGTGCGCGTCGATATGCAGCAGCAATCCTGAGAGCCATCGAGGAGAGGATAGGGAGCGGGTGAACACCTCCTGATCCACTGTTGGATAGGCACGAACGGGCTCACCGTGGCTCAGATTCTGAGGGATGTGTGTGTGCTGGCTGAGTATGAGCAGGTCTTCCGCCACCAGGGCCAGGAGCACCGCGAGCCCGAAGAGTCGGAGGACCGTCCCGGGCCCGAGTACGCCGATCACAGCGCCGTAGATCACCAGCAGGGATACGACGCTCAAGGTGAGTCGCCTGCGTTCCGACCGGTCGCGGAACAGGGACCAGAGGCGCCGAAGGTGCCAGTAGTTACTCGTACGATAGAGGACGGAAAACAGAGGGATCCAATACTTCCAACAGACATTTACGAGCGCCCGCTCGGGGCGACTCAGCTCTCGGGGCACCAGGGCCTCGGTCGTGGGGTCCATGTCCTGCCATCCGGTCCACTTGTGGTGGCGGGCGTGGACTCGCTTCCAGCTTCGGAATGGGATGACGGCGAAGAAGGCGGCGACCTGTCCCAACGGCCAATGCATCCAGCGCGAGCGGAAGAGGTTCTCGTGACCGCATTCGTGAAGCACTGCGAACCATTGGACGAGCGCAAATGCGAGCAGAAGCTGACCCGGTAGCCAAAGGGCCGCGTTCGCTGACGACAGTGAGAGCCCGACTGCCGTGAACAAGACACATGAACTGACCGCGAGAATTCCCGCGTGGTTGGTCGCACGCAGGTGCATCAGCTCCACAGGAAGCGGGGGCACTGGTGAGGGAGAGGAAGCGGGGGCAGGTGGGCGGTCTGTCATGGGCGGCTCCAGAGGGTTGAAGGCAGATTACGTCACGAAGTGGGGAGCAGCCATACGTAGTTGCACCTAACGCTGACCCGCGGTCCTTAGCGGGCCGCGGAGTGGGTTTGGCGGGGCGGCCTTCCCACCTTGCTTACCTTCAGAGTCCCGCCGTATCCTGCCCAGGAAGCTTCCATCCACTCGGGGAGACTCCGATGAAAGAACGCCGCTTCTCCGCTACAGCCGATGCTTCCATGACCCGCAGAGACCTCTTGAGGCACTTGGGGATCGCCTCGGTGGGGCTCGCGGTGACCCCGGTGCCGGGGTTTCCTGCCTCCTGGTTCGTCGAACAAGACACGATCATCCCGTTCACGGACATTCCGGATGGATTCTCGCCCCTCCGACCCGGACCTGAGCAGTTCCCGGGTCAGAACCGGAGAGCGCAGGACCTGCGTCAGCTGAGCTCGTGGGTGACCCCTGTCGAGGACTTCTTCGCTGTCGCGCACTACGGCTACCGGGAGTTGAGCGCGTCGAGCTACCGGCTGCAACTCAGCGGAGCCGTCCAACAGCCGTTTGCCCTGACTCTCGATGAGATCAAGGCCCGGCCCAGGGTAGAGCGTACAACGGTCTTCGAGTGCTCCGGAAATTCACGCGGGATCTTCCATGGAATGGTTGGAAACGCCAACTGGGTGGGCACCGAGTTGATCCCCCTCTTGGAGGAGGCGGGGCTCACCGAGGATTCACGCGAGGTGCACTTCTGGGCAGCAGACACGGGAACGGAGGAAATCCGAGGGAACGAGTACGAGCAGAACTTCGCCCGGTCCATGTCCATGGAGCACGTACGGGAGCGAAATCCGATCGTCGCATACGAGATGAACGGTGGCCCTCTAACGGTGGCTCACGGTTTCCCGGTGCGTCTCATCGTTCCCGGATGGTACGGGGTGTGTCAGGTTAAGTGGCTGGAAAAGATAGAGCTTAGCCCAGATCGCCTAATGACTAGGTTCATGGCGAAGGACTACGTGACGCTCATGGGCCGAGAGGTCGATGGCCAGACGGAGTGGGTCGAGACTTCGGTGACACACCAGCGGCCAAAGTCTATAATCGCGAGGGTGACCGGGCGTGGAAACCGGTTCACGATCTTCGGAGCAGCCTGGAGTGATGGCACGCCGCTCGACCGAGTAGAGGTGCGGGTCGATGGCGGGAGCTGGACCTCAACTGAGCTGGACCGACCGGGCGATCCGTATACATGGACCTTCTTCACCCTCGAGATCCCCGCGCTCTCCGTCGGCGAGCATACGCTGGTATCTCGAGCGACCGACGCCCTGGGGCGCTCGCAGCCCGACGACCTGGACACGAAGGTGACGCGCTGGGAGAACAACGAGCTCTTCCACCGGACGATTATGGTGTCTTGAAGGGACGGCGATCGACTCCTTTCTCAGGCAAACTCCTCCGGATGCTGCAATCGGAAGATCCAAGTAGCAAGGCCGCCTCCGATGAAGGGGCCCACGAGGTAGTAGAGGAAAACCGTCGCGTCGAATCCCGAACCGGTCAGCGCACCGACTAACGCGGGCCCCAACCCAACAGCTGGGTTGAACGCACCACCCGAGATGTCTCCACCGGAGGCGGCACCGATCAGAACGGTGAAGCCAATCGCCACGCCGTAGTATGAGTTCCCTTCAGTGCGGGGAGAGGTGGCCACGTTCAGAACGACGAGAGCGAGCGCAGTCGTAAAGAGAACCTCCACTAGCAGGACCTGAAGCGCAGAGGCGCCGGCTCCAGGAGCGACGACCAGGCTCTCCTCCCTTAGGAGGGCCACAGCGATTGCGGCCAAGAGCGCGCCGATCAGTTGGGCAAGCATGTAAGCCCCCGCCTCCCTGCCCAGAATCTTCCCACGCAGCAATACGGCCAGTGTGACCGCGGGGTTGTAGTGCGCCCCGGAAATGTGCCCCCCCATGTAGACCATGACCATCAGCGCCGAGCCGATGGCGACCGGCGCCCAGGGTAGGCCTCCAAGTACAGTCAGTCCGATCGTGAGCACGAGGAAGAACGTGCCGACGCCTTCCGTGAGCAGCTTACCAGTCACGTGTATCCTCCATTCAATGTGGGAATGCACCCATTGGCGCCCGTAGGAAGAACCGATGCGCTGCGAGCGGCGTCAGCGCCCTCCGTCAGGGAGTGGGATCACCACGGCAAATCCGATGGCCTCCATTCCGGGGTTCTCCAGCCCCAGTCCGGCATTGGAAAGATGGAAGAGCATGGCGGAGATTCGGATCCTTTCAGACACTGCCCGCTCCAGAACCAGGCTGGACCTGAATTCCAACACCCCTCCCAGCTCCACGCCCTGTCCCTTCTCGTAGAGACCCACCGAGAAGGATGGTCGGGCGAGCAATCCCAAGGGGAGCGGGACGGGGAGGTGGACCCCGCCATACCCGTATGCACTCCCTCGAGCCGAGGCAATCAACCCGACCCTTAACGCGGGATCGATGCTTTGCGGCCCCGACGCGACTGCCTGCCCAGCCAGAGGAAGGTGGCTCGCTAGGCTGAGCAGGAGCATCGCCAACACTCTTCGCGCGTGCTTGAAGAACATGGCCCCACCTCAGAGTTCGGTTACATCCTCGGGATCATTGCCCACCACCTGGCAAGCGCGCAATATGGACCTCCACGTGCTCCAGAAGCCAGCCCCCTCTAATCGATTCGGTACCGCCATGCCCTCCGACCCGACTGACTCCCTCTCCGCTCGCCCGAATACAGACGAAGCCTTCGCCGACCTCGAGGCGCCCGACCTGACCCTGAGGGGTCTCATCGGCCACTTCGGGCCGGGGGTCATCCTGATGATGACCGGAATCGGAACGAGTCACCTGGTCACAGCGCCCACCGCCGGTGGTCGTTTCGCCTACGCCCTCCTCTGGTGCATTCCAGTGGCGTACATCTTCAAGTACTACGGGTTCGAGATGGCTTTCCGGTTCACGAACGCCACCGGGAAAAGCATGATCGAGGCCTATAGCACCGCATGGAAGAAGTGGCCGCTTTGGTATGTGCTGATCACGACGCTGATTCAGTGCGCTCTTGGGCAGGCCGGACGCCTGATCGCGGCAGCTGCCGTCCTGTATTACGTGGGCACCGAAGCGCTGGGACTACCGATCTCGCTTACCATGTACGGGTTGGTCCTGGCCGTCGTATCGGTCACGATCATCCTTCGGGGTCGCTACAAGGCGGTCGAGTTAGCCGCAAAGTTCCTGGCAGCGATCCTCGTCCTTTCGACACTCGCGGTCTACTTCGCCGAGCCTGCGCCCCTGTCCGAGATGGGGCACTTCTTCATGGTGGAGATTCCTGACGGCTCCTGGCTCGTGATCGCTGCATTCCTCGGCCTTCTGCCCACGGGAATGGACGTATCTCTCCAGGCGTCCGAATGGGGAAAGGCCAAGAAGAAGGGGATGAGCAAGATTCGCGATCGCATGGAGAACCTGGGGCTCGCCAAGCGATTCGACCCATTCGCTCCCAACCGTAGCGACCTCGCGGTCGATACCTCCAAGCTCCCCGTGAATGCCATCGAGTACTGCCAGAGATGGTTCAAGATCGGCATCTGGGACTTCCGGCAGGGGCACGTCATCTCCTTCGTGCTCGCGTGCATCTTCCTCCTCCTCGCCGCAGTCTGGCTCTACCCCAACCCAGTGGAGGGTCGTGCGGTCATGGGTGAGATCGCAGGCATCTTCACGGAGAGCCTCGGCCCCGGAATGATGGCCGTGTTCATGCTGGGAGCCTTCGCTGCCACCTTCTCCACCGCCTTTAACTACTTCGACGGGTGGCCTCGAATTGTGGGTGCGTGCTGTCGCAACCTCTTCCAGGGCACGGCTGATTTGAGCGGCATCGATCCGGAGAGCCTCACCTCGACCCATCGCGGGAAGTTCTACTCGGAGTACAACATCTATCGCGCTACGATGCTCTACTCCCTCGTTGCGTCGGTAGCGATCATTGCAGGCCTCGAACGCCCGGTTTTCCTCGTGCTCGTGGCCTCGGCGCTTGCCGCATTCGTCGCGCCCGTAATCTTCTTCCTGAACTTCTGGTACTGCCTCGTCATCATCCCAAGGGAGGACGGCGCGTTCTATCCCTCTGCCTTCGCCCGGTGGTTCGGCTGGACCAGCCTGGTGGTGTTCACCGCCATGACTCTAGTCCTGATCTACTGGACGCTCTGGGTCCCGATCCTCGGGGGATAGGCTAGCCCTGTTGATTCGCTGCCGGATACCGATAGGCGCCGGCCTGATAGGCCCGCTGCTGGATCAACGCCAATACGACATCGATTGTGGGCGTAGGTACCTCTACGAGCCGGCCCATTTCCTGGACCACCGTGACCAGGGCGTCGATCTCCATGGGGCGCCCACGCTCTAGGTCCTGTAGCATCGAGGTCCGATGGGCTCCTACTGAGGCCGCCCCGTCGATCCGCTTCTCGATGTCGACCGAAAAGCGCACGCCGAGTCGCTCACCGATCGCCTGCGCCTCCGACATCATCGACTTGGCTACAGCCCGAGTCCCAACCTCAGTTGCAACCACCTCTAGGGTCTCGAGGGTGAGTGCGCTGATGGGATTGAAGCACAGATTCCCCCAAAGCTTCAGCCAGATCTCGTCGCGGATGCGACGTATGGGGGCTCGGAAGCCCGCCGAAATGAGAGTTTGGGCGAGCGCCTGAACGCGCTCGCTCTTCTCTCCCGAGGGCTCGCCAAGCGTGAACCGGTTGCCACTGATGTGACGGATCCTCCCTGGCTCGACGACTTCGGTCGCCGGATAGACGACACACCCGATCGCTCGTTCCGGCCCGATGCCCTCCCATTGGACGCCGCCAGGATCGACACTCTCCAGCCGGTGGTCCCGCCACGGGCCCTCGAGTCCGTAGAAGTACCACCAGGGGACACCGTTAACGGCCGTCACAACGGCAGTTTCGGGGCCGAGCAGTGGCTGTATCGACTCGACGATTGCCGGGGCGGAGTGTGCCTTGAGCGTTACGATCACGTAGTCCTGCCGGCCCGCATCGGACGGATCACTCGTGCAGAGTGGATGGGCCACCCGCTCCTCGCCATCGATGCTGAGCCTAACGCCGCGCTCATGCATGGCCTCGAGATGCGGACCCCGCGCAATCAGGGTGACCTGCTCGCCCGCCAACGCGAGCTGCACCCCCAGGTAGCCTCCTATCGCGCCCGCTCCGTAGATACAGATCCGCATCGGCAATGCCGGGTCAGGCGATTCCCAACTGCTCAGCGAGTCCGATCCGCCTGAGCTTTCCGGTCGGGCCCTTCGGGATTTGGTCCATCAGAAGCACGGTGCGCGGGACCTTGAAGTCGGCCAGCCGCTGCGCTGCGAAATCCCGCAGCTCGCTCGGGGACGCCTCGCTTCCCTCACGGAGCACAACGGCTGCAGCGACCTCCTCGCCGAGCTTGTCGTGCGGGACGGCGAAGGTACAGACCTGCTGAACCGCCGGGTGGTCCATCAGGATCTCGTCGACTTCCTTAGGCGAAATCTTCTCGCCTCCACGGTTGATGATCTCCTTCAGCCGCCCGGTAAGCGTCATGTACCCGTCCTCGTCCATGACGCCCTGGTCGCCGGTCCGAAACCACCCGTTGGTGAAGGCTGTCGCGTTGGCGTCCGGGTTGTTCTCGTATCCAGGGGTGACGTTCGGTCCCCGGATAACGATCTCACCTACATGACCACGCTCCAGCAGATTACCCTCATCGTCCATCACCGAGACCTCGGGACCGGCAGCGGGACCCACGGTTCCTGGTTTCCGCACCCCTGGCGGAAGCTGATTACAGGTCATCTGGTGCGATGCCTCTGTCATGGCGTAGGCCTCCACGACCGGTGCCCCGAAGGTCTCCTCCAGCTCCCCCAGGACTTGCGGGGGCAGGGATGCAGAGGACGAGCGAATGAACCGAAGGCGGACTCGCTCGATCACCTCCGCATTCCTCGCGGACCTGGCGAGGATCGCCTGATGCATCGTAGGGACTGCGGAGTACCAGCTCGGTTGAACCTCATCAAGCCACGAGAAGAACCTAAGTGCGTTGAACCCCGGGGTGCATGCGACGGCCGCACCGACCGAAAGGGACGATAGAACCGGAGCCATGAGCCCATGGATGTGAAAGAGCGGCATGACGTTCAGACATCGATCCTCGGGCGCCAGACGTAGCGTCGTCCGGATACTCCTGGCTGAGGCGCATACATTCCGGTTGAGGAGGGGGACGATCTTCGGGCGAGAGGTCGTGCCCGAGGTATGGAGCACGAGCGCTACATCATCGGGCCCGGCCGGTCCCGGGGATGCGGTCGACCCAAGGTCAGAGGCGGGATCGACCGAAAGCTGGAATTCGCCGGCGCGTGCATCCTCGGGCACCCGCAGCTCGAGCACCGCAATACCGAGACTTCGCGCGCTCTCCACCGCCTCGGACTCGCTTCCCGCCTCGACGACCAGCGCCCTTGCTGCCAGATCCTCCAGGTAGAAGTCGTACTCCTTCCGGCGATAGTTCGGGTTGAGCGGTGCGGTAGTGGTCCCTGCTGCGATCGATATGAACGCGGAGGCCATCTCCGGCCCGTTCGGAAGCACGATGCCGACTCGGTCCCCCCGCCCTAGACCGATCTCGTTCAACGCGGTGACGGTTCGGTCCACGTGATCTCGAAGTCCGGCGTAGTCGAGGTAGGCACGCCCAGGGGCGGCGATCGCTGGGGAGGCTGGGTCGCCTTCTTCGAGGAGCGCTCGAACGGTTTCTGCATCGGACACGCCGATTCCTCCCTGTCAGAGGTCAGCTGCACCGCGGGAAGAGCGCGGTGCTGAGACAGCGCATCTTAGTATCGTTCCGAAAGGACCCGCCACCCGACCCGGCTCGATAGGCTCTTGATACGGCCTCCGATGTTGTTGCGCCGTAGCAATTCTCCCGCTTACCCTGAGGCAAACCCTAGCCCCTGGGACAGAAGTCGAGCGAGGAGTCATGAGCAACAGCGAGTTCATTGAGGTCGCGAATATCAGGATCGCCAGACCGCTTTATGACCTGGTGAAATCGGAGGTCGCTCCCGGGATAGGGCTGGACCCGGACAAGGTTTGGACGGCATTCAGCCAAATCGTGGAGGATCTTGGACCGAAGAACCAGAGCCTACTCGATACTCGCGTTCTCCACGAGCAACAGTTGAACGCTTGGTACGAGGATCGATCTGGCCAACCGATCGACCCGACCGAGTACCGGGACTTCCTCCTCCAGCTAGGCTACCTGCTGCCCGAAGGTGAGGACTTTCAGGTCACGACCGAAAACGTTGATCCGGAAATCGCATGGATCGCCGGACCGCAACTCGTCGTGCCGGTAGACAATGCGCGCTATGCCCTCAACGCAGCCAACGCGCGGTGGGGTAGTCTTTACGATGCGCTCTACGGAACCGATGTGATCGAGGAGGACGAGGGAGCTGAGAAAGGGAGGACGTACAACCCGGTTCGGGGGGAGCGGGTGGTCGCATGGGCAGAGCAGTTTCTGGACGACGTCACGCCTCTCAGCAAGGGCAGTCACTCGGAGATCGTTGAGTTGCGGGTTACCGACGCTGAGGGGGGCACGCAGCTGAGGGCTCGCCTTGGAAGCGGACAAGAGGTGGAGCTAGCGCGAGAGTCCCAGTTCGTCGGATATAACGAGGCGGACGGAGTCCTCAGCGCGGTGTTGCTGCGCAACAATGGGCTTCACATCGAAATCCGAATCGACCGAGACCATCCGGTGGGAGCCGCGCATCCCGCGGGAGTCCGCGACGTCCTGCTGGAGAGCGCGGTCACAACCATCCAAGACTGTGAGGATTCGGTCTCGGCGGTGGACGCAGAAGATAAGGTCGTTGTGTATCGCAATTGGCTGGGGATCATGAAGGGCTCACTCGAGGCGTCTTTCACCAAGAATCTCGAGCCGGTCACTCGCACGCTCAATCCGGATCGAAGCTATTACGACACACGCGGCGGAACGCTGACAGTGCCTGGCCGCAGCCTCCTCTTGGTGCGAAACGTCGGGATTCATATGTACACGGACGCGGTCACGACCCTCGCGGGCGACGCAATCCCGGAGGGGTTCCTCGACGCCCTGATCACAGCGTTCGCCGCCATTCACGATCTGAACGGGGGTAGCAGCGTCCGGAATAGTCGGACGGGTAGCATCTACATCGTGAAGCCCAAGCTCCACGGCCCCGAGGAGGCGACGGCCACGGTCCAGCTCTTCGAGCGGGTCGAGCAAGCGCTCGAACTGCCTCCACGGACGATCAAGATCGGGATCATGGATGAAGAGCGCCGCACCACCGTAAATCTGAGGGAGTGTATTCGCGCCGCAAAGGATCGAGTGATCTTCATCAACACCGGATTCTTGGACCGGACCGGTGATGAGATTCACACCAGCATGGAAGGCGGACCGATGATCCCCAAGCCGGAGATTAAGAGCTCTCCTTGGATGCTCGCGTACGAGGATTGGAACGTGGATGTTGGCATCGAGTCTGGCCTTCCGGGGCGGGCCCAGATCGGAAAAGGGATGTGGGCAATGCCAGACCTGATGGCGGCGATGGTCGAGACGAAGGGCGCCCACCCGGCGGCGGGCGCGAACACCGCGTGGGTCCCTTCCCCTACCGCGGCGACCCTACACGCTCTGCATTACCACCGGGCGAACGTCAGGGATATCCAGTCCGAGCTCGCATCCCGCGTACGGGCGGACCTGGGTGACATCCTGACCCCTCCGCTCATGGGTGACCGGCAGCTGAGTCCCGAAGAAATCCAGAACGAGCTAGACAACAATGTCCAGGGCATCCTCGGGTATGTCGTGCGATGGGTCGGGCAAGGGATCGGATGCTCGAAGGTGCCCGACATCAGCGATGTCGGGCTGATGGAGGATCGCGCGACGCTTCGAATTTCGAGCCAGCATATCGCCAACTGGCTGCACCACGGAATCGTTGGCGAGGACCAGATCAGGGCCACCTTCGAACGAATGGCCGCGGTGGTGGATCGCCAGAACGCGGGAGATCCTTACTACACGGCAATGGCCCCGGACCTCGACGGGAGCGTGGAGTTTCAGGCCGCAATGGACCTCGTGCTCAAGGGCCGCGCAGAGCTGAACGGGTACACTGAAACCGTGTTGCACGCGCGTCGACGAGAGTTCAAGGCTCGGGAAGTTCGTCAGGACGCCGCCCAGTTGATCGCCCACGGGGAGTCGCCCTCCTAAGGTCCTTCGGGGCATGGCTTCGGGTACGAGAGTCCTTGTCGCCACCCAAACATCGGATTCGATGGCGACGTGGGCGAGATCGCGCCGACCGGGCCATCGCTAGGCAGCCGTCGTCGCCTTAGGTTCCGATAGCTGGCGTCCTTGGTCGTAGTTCCCCCAGGGTGGGAGGAAACCTCACATGTGGAGCCCGCCGTTCGGTAGGCTTCTGGCCATCGCAACTTCGATCGCACTCTTCCTCCCGAGTGCCGCGACGGCACAGGAGTTGGAGCTACTGGCTGGCGGTGATATCGAGTGGTCGAGGTTGCCCTATAGGCCCACAGTGGCCTATTCGCACGACCCGGGGAACTGGATTCCCATTCCCTATCTCAATCTCGAGGAAAACCGGGACTCGATCCGCGCTCGAATGCGAACTGACCACCTGGACGTGACCTACGCTGATCAGCACCACCTCACCCTCCAGCACGATTTGACCTTTGAGACGAGTCAGGAGGAGTGGCGACACGCCTTCCAACGGACGAGAGCACTCCTACAGGGTGCGGACCTGGCGTTCGCAAATCTTGAGATGCCGATCTCGGATGAGGCACAGGTTCGGCAGATCGCATCCGTCGGGGCGGTGGGGTTCGCGGATGCCTTGGGTTGGGCGGGGTTCGACGTGATCTCACTCGCCAACAACCGGATGTTGGACGCCGAGACGGTAGGATTGTTCGACACGATGAGCGCCCTGTCGGGGGCCGGCGTGGGATGGGTCGGGGCGGGCCGCAATCTGGAGGAGGCACGGAAGCCACACATCGTGGAACGAAACGGGCTGAGGATGGCCTTCATGGCCTACACCTACAGCGTGAGCTGGTTTGGCGCGGACGGGTTCGCCCGGCCAGGCGGGGCCGGCGTCATGGCTCTCGACCCCTTTGTCATCCGCGAAGACATTCGGCGAGTGCGGGACGAGGTCGACTTCGTGATCCTCTCGTTCCACTGGGGGGTGGGACCGCGAGAATCCAAGGACATTCCCGCAGAAGCCCGGAAATTCGCCCGTGAGATGATCGACGCGGGCGCGGACGTCATTCTCGGACACCACGCACACGTGCCGAAGGGACTCGAAATCTACAACGACGGGGTAATCCTGTACTCCTTGGCGAACTTTGCCTTCGGGCATAGCCACGACTACTTCATCGACAACTACGCTGCTCGGATCGTGTTGGCGCGGGACGGGATTCGCCGTGTCGAAGTGGTCCCGATTGCCGGCCATGGGCTAGATGTCGTCCAACCCTATGTCCTCGAGGGGGAACGCGCCCAACGGCTCCTGCGCGACATTCAGGAGTTGAGCGCGCGGCTGGATACCGAGTTGACGATCGAGGGCGACGTGGCCGTGGTCAGACTGGAACCGTAGACGGGTATCCCGCCTGTGACCGCTTGACCCCGCGGATCGACCCGAAGGCTCTTCCAACTCAGGGACGCAGCGCCTCGGAGCTCTGCTCCATCAGCCAGTCCCAATGCGAGGCCCCGCCTTCAACGATCCGCTGGAGATCCTCGCTGAGCAGATAGCCTTCCCTGACCAGCCGCTGAGTGGCTTCCTCGAAGCGCCGCAGATACTCCATACGGCTGGAGTATCGCTCCTCCACAGATGGCCTAGGGTCGTTCCACTCGCGCCGCTCCGCTCGCGTCCGCGCGAACGGAACATAGGATCCGGCCATCATCATGATTTCGCTCGGGGCGCCGGCTCGCACGCTGCGAAAAGCCCAGCCGGTGTACGTCCCCAGGGGCTGCGCGACTTCGGGCAGAAGGAGCCCACTCGTCTCGTTCCCGTCCGCATCCACATTCGGAACGAGGAATGGCAGCGGGTTGTTGGTCAGCCGGCCGGGGAGATCTGACCGGTATCCCCCGGGCACCTCATAAGGCCACTGAACCCCTGGGACGCTAGGGAACTCGATCTCGCTTCGATCCACAAGTGTCCGCTCCGAGAGGGTGGGGTGTCGGCTCGGTGGTGGTAGCTCACCTTCTCGGACCCAACGGTCGAGCCCAACCAAGAGAGCCCGCATCGATGGCCGCACATCGATTGGGTTCGCCTTTTCCTGCAGCTCGAAGCGATCCGTTGGAGGGAGGGATCCGTTGCTGTGGGGGATGGAAGCCATCAGGTAGAAGCGAACGTTCTCCGCAAGGGCCACATCCTCGTGTCCGTCGATCGACGTGTGGTTGAGCCCCGCCACGCGCCCCCGGTCCCAATACTCGGACGACGTCTCGTAGAGGAAGACCTTGGGATCCAGCCCGTCCGGGACTCGGGCTCCGAGGCCGTCCACCCGCCCTGTGGCGGGGTCCCGCGTCTCCTGGTAGAGGATCGGGAACTTGGTCTGTGAGTGAAATCCGCCGTCGTTCGGCTGCCCGAAACGCTCATTGTACGGACCCAGCGATGCCCCTCCCGCGTGAACGAAGACCCCGTCCAGGGCCTTTCGGTCACCGCGCTCGTCCACGGTAAAGCCTTCGTAGATCAATTGCCGCAGATACCGGCCGGTCTGGGAGACCCCATATGCATAGGCGTACTCCCCTTGGACTTCGGCCGCCGGGTCGAATTTGAAATAGGACGCGGCATCCCGGATCGCTGCAAAACCTACTCCAACGACCAGTGGATCTTTCGTTTCGTAGGTAAGCTGATAGGTGTAGCCGGGCTTGAAGCCTGTCCACAGGTAGATGTGGCGGGGATCGAATACGACCTCGTCATTCACTCGCTGTCCGAACTGCCAGCTTTCCCTCGGCAGGTCACGCGGTTCGCCGTGGTAGCCGAGGCGCTCGGTCAGGCGGTAGGCGGAATCGGCTGGGTCCAGCGGAGGATACTCCTCGAACCCCGTCCAATAGGATGAAGTGATATCGAAGGTCCGGCTCGGATCGAGGGGAATGAACCAGTTGCTGACTCGACCGCGGATGGCCCTGCCTGCTTCGGTGGCAGTCGGAGGATACAGAGACACCGCCGGAGTGTTCGGGCTAGCCTCCCAACCCACTGCAACGAGGGTGTACCCCTCCCGCATGAGGAAGCCGTCCCCGAAGTGCGCTTCAGTCGTCGGATCGACGGACCCCTGCGCTAGGTTGAATCGCCCAAGCAGCAACTTGTTGCCGCGGTTGACTACGTCGAAGAAGAGGACGCCGTTCCCTCGGGAAGGGTCCTTCGGCCTCAGCACGAAGAGATCAGCCGAAAACTCTACCTCTCCCGAGGCGTTAAGGGGTGCCTTGTCCAGATCCACGATGCCCTGGTTGCGAGGGCCTTCCGGATCGAGGGCGAAATAGATCTTCCCTACGCATTTCTCGTAGGGCCCCGTGTCTCCGAACAACTGGCCCTCGAGGACATCGATACAGCTTGTGAACACGACGTCCGTGACGTGGGCATGGGCGGTTGCCGGGGAGACAACCAAGCCCAGCATAGGCAGTGCGACCAGAAGTCTTGTAAGAGCGCGCACGTTCGTCACCTCTGAAGGGGTGGGCATGGGCTGGTCAAAGTGCTGATCGACTCAGGGGGTTGCAAGCTACGGATACAGGGCACCGCGGACGCGGCCCTTGTCGTCCAAGAGGTAGATCGGCCCTCGGAAAATGTCGTTCCCGAGGGGCAGAGGCTCCCCGGTTTCGCGCGGCGGTGCTGTCACAAAGTTGAGCTGGAACGGATCCGCGCCGTCCTCATCGACCGTGTATCCGAGGTCCCCCAAGGAGGCCACAGTGACCCGACTGAGAGGATTAGCGCCGCCGGTCAGGAATCCGGTCATGAGTTCATTCGTAAGGACAGACAGGCGCCAGTGACTGTCTCGGGTCCCTACGCCGCCCTCCTCGTTCTCCACAGGCACCTTCGCTCCTCCGGTGTACCCATCCCCACCCACGGCATCGAAGGCAGCAATGGCATCTGCGCCAGCGAAGTGCGTGTCGGCTCCCTTGTTACCAGGCAGCGACGGGTTCTGGAGAAGCCCCATACCTGTCCACAGGGTGCCAATGCCGAGTGCGTGACCCAGCTCATGGAGAATCAGGTCGACGAGACGGCCCGTGCCCTCGAGACGTATCACGTCGGCGCTGTCGAGAGTCATCTTCGCGGTAATCGGAAGGCCATTCGACAGCCTCGCCGTGCACGGACCGGCCTGACCCAGGATCCCAGTGATCCCATCGATGGTTCCGACGGTAACGAATACGAGTAAGTCGTCCACCACCTGGTTGATCGCCGGCGAGCCAGATCCACAGGCCCCCGCAGCGAGATCCACAGGCATTGGCTCGAGCTTCCCAGGAATCTGGTCCCTCCATCGGCCTACTGCGTCGTCGAAGGCCTGGCTAAGTGCCGTCGTGGGCGCATCGATGAAGTGTAGGTCGATGGCCAATCCTGACATGCCGGCCTCGTCAGTCGCTGTCGCGGTGAAATTCACCGCGGAGCCAGCCTCGATCGCAGCGCCGACCGATTGTGGCCCCAGGGTTGAGCCCAGGATCCACTGGGCAGAGGCAGTCCCGTCGGGGCCGGTCGTCGTCTGTGTCGGATGGACTGAGCCACCAGCCGAGGCGGGCCCGAAGCTGATCGCAGCCCCTGGTGCGGGATTCCCGAGCGCGTCCGCCGCCTGTACGACCAGGGGTGCTTCAAGGAGGGTACCTACGACCCCGATCTGCTCATCTCCGGAGACCTTGGCGAGAAGCGCCGGCGGACCGGTCAGGGCGATAGCGGTCAGGACCGCCGGCACAAGCCCAGGAAGCTCGACTGTAAGCTCGTGTGTCCCTGGCGCAGGCCCGAGGATCCAGCCCGCGACGCTCGCGACTCCATTGGAATCCGATCGGACCGTGAGGCTGGCCGCGGCCCCCTGCTCCCCTAGCGATTCCAGGAGACCGCCGCTCTCCGAAATAGAAAACCGTACGTCCAGTGAGGAAACAGGAGCCGCTCCGGGGCCCAGGACCTGGACCGAAGGCGGGATGGAGAGCCGCTCTCCGACGGTCCCGGTCTGGCCGTCTCCATCGAGGATTTGGACCTGTTCGGGGACTGTCGTAGCGACGGCGGAGAAGATCGTCAGGGGTAGGGTCTCTACCGCAGCGGAAACGCTTTGGTCTCCCAGGGGCGCACCCAAGGTCCACACGGTGGTAGCGAGTCCGTCGGCGTCGGTGTTCAGCACGCCCGGTTGCACAGATCCGCCTCCCTCGATCACGGCGAACTCGACCCGCACCCCCCCGATCGGATTCTGAGAACCGTCCTCCACTCGGACCACCAGCGGGGCGGAAAGAGTCGAAAGTCGGGGGGCCCCTTGGTCGTCTCCGGAGACAATCACGGTCTGGGCCGGCCGACCTGGAACCGCGGTGGCCTCGAAGTTCACGCCCACCCCCACTCTGAAGCTGAGGAAAGCTCGGACCTTCTGGCTCTCTCCGGCGAGAGGGCCCAGGGTCCAAGTGCTCGAGGCCCTGCCGTCCGAGTCCGTGAGTACCTGGCCAGGAGCTAGGCTCCCGCCCCCTTCCGTGGCCTCGAACTCCACCGGAACGGAGATGGCCGGTTTTCCGAGCCGGTCGTAGGCCTGGACCACCAGAGGCCCTGAGAGAGACTCTCCGGCGGCTCCTAGCTGGTCATCTCCGGACACTTGCTCCAGAGCGGTGCCGAGCTGCGTGACAACAACGTTTACCGACGCGGACGCTGCCCCCGCTGCGGCGGTGATCGTCGCCGCTCCGTTCCCGACTGCCGTCACGAGCCCCTCGGGTGAGACGGTGACGATGCCGGGTCCGGAGGAGGTCCATGTGACCGCTGCTTCCCCTAGGACGCCACTGTCTTGGTCCCGCACCTCCGCGACCAGAGATCGGGTGGCTCCGATCGCGTCGAAGGTGACCGACGTGGGCGAGATTACGATCGACGAGGGCTCGGGTGTGCTCCCGGTGACGAGATCACAACCGCTGAGAACAACGGGTAGCAGAAAGGAAGCTCCCGCCCGCCGCAAACAGTTCAGATCGAGTACGCCGAATCTCATAGAGTGGAACGGATCAGGTGCAAGACCGGTTCAGTGGGTGTGGACCTGTCAATTGATGGCTCGTATGTTGGCACGAAGCCGGTGTCGGCGCGATGGGTAACTTGTCTTACTTGGTCGACTGGGAGTGGCTGAGGTGGAGGAACTGCATGACACCTGACCCTCGTCTGTGTAGTCCCGGCCTCCGCGGAGGCCTCATCGTAGGGCTGGCTCTCCTTCTTCTTCCCGTTTCCCCGCTGGAAGCGCAGCAGGCTGGAAGCGTAAGCGGAACGGTCACGGATGCTGCCAACCTACGACCGGTCTCCGAGGCCCGAGTGTTCGTTGAGGGTAGCGCGCTCGAGGCATTCACGGATGCGGACGGAAACTACAGTCTCGGTGGTGTGCCGATAGGGGAAGCCGAGGTGCGTCTGGAGCGGTTGGGATATGCCCCTGTAGCCCAAACGGTTCAGGTGCCCGCCGGTGAAGCAGTGACCCTAAACTTCAGCCTATTGGTTTCTGCCGTAGCGCTCGATGAACTGGTCGTCACGGCTACCGGCCTTCAGCGCCGCCGCGAGCTGGGCAATGCGGCCGCGGCGATCCAAGTCGACGACGAGTTGGAGCGCGCTGCCCCCATGACCCTCACTGGCCTGCTACAGGGCCGAGCCACCGGCGTGCAGGTTCTGCAGAGCTCGGGCTCCGTAGGCACCTCGTCGACGATCAAGATCCGGGGTAACGGCTCCATCAGCCTCAACAACACGCCGCTCATCTATATCGACGGCTCTCGCGTCTCCAACAGCGTGCAATCAGGCCCGGGAGTGGGAGGCCAGAACACGAGCCGCCTGAATGATCTGAGCCTCGAGGACATCGAGTCGGTGGAGATTGTTAAGGGCCCGTCCGCAGCGACCCTCTACGGAGCGGAGGCGGCGGCTGGCGTGATCCGGATCACCACGAAGAGAGGCCGCTCTGGGCTCACCGAGTGGACCTTCCGATCGGAGTGGGGCGCGAACTGGGACAATACAGACTGGCCCACCAGCGTGTGGAATCCGCGGTCGTTCTTCGACGAACTCTTGGATGTCTCCGAACTGTTCGCCCCGGGTGAGCTCCCTCCTGGAATTAACTTCGCGCCAATCCCGGACACGCTCTACCATCTCAACCTACTTGGAGACGGATTGGCGGGTGAAACCGTCTATGCCACCCCGTGGCGCACGGGGGTGGAGCAGACCTACGGAGGCTCCCTCCGGGGTGGGTTCGAGAATGTCACCTATTTCCTTTCGGGGGAGTTCGGCCGTCAGGAGGGGACGCTAGCGAACAACGAGACGACTCAGCGAAACATCCGGGCGAACTTCAACCTCTTCCCTTCGGAGAACGTGGACATCGCCGTGTCCACGGGCTACAGCAACAACGAGATTTTTCTTCCCGACAACGACAACAACGCCTTTGGATACATCGGGGTGGGCATGCTCAGTGCGCCCTGGGCCACTCAGATCAAGAGGGAGGACCTGGTCATTGGAGGGGAGTGGACCACGTGTCCGCTTGCGTACGAGATCCAGCGGGCCATGGTCGCGGCTGGGGTTTCCTCCACGTTGGAGTCCGTCACGGAAGACAACTGCCCCGACAACCCTTTCTTCGCTGAGCGCACCTTCAGCGATATCGAGACGCTGAGCAACTCTCAGAAGATCGAGCGCATCACCGGAAGCGCGACCCTCGACTACCGCCCCCTGGACTTCGTCACTGCGACGGGGACGGTCGGTTACGATCAGTTCTCCGATCAGACGGGCTTCTTCGTGCCAGTGGATCCGGATCTTCCCTTCAATGACGCCTCTCGCGGACTCAGGAGCATCGGGCATGGCCTGAACCGACTGTTCACACTCGAGGGAAATGTGAACGCCACCTTCGACCTCTCTCCCGAGCTCAATTCCGTCAGTTCAATAGGGGTGCAATTTTTCCGACAGAAGTTCGAATCCGCGAGCGCAACGGGACGGTTTCTCCCCCTTGGATCAAGGACCGTGTCCAGCGCGGTACGGACGGAGGGCTTCGAGTCCAACGGCGAGAACCGAACGCTTGGGATGTTCGTGCAGCAGCAGTTCGGGTATCGCGATCGCCTCTTCCTCACCCCGGGCTTGCGATTCGACGATAGCAGCGCCTTCGGCGAGAACCTCGGGCGGCAGGCGTACCCCCGAATCATGGCCTCCTACGTGATCAGCGACGAGGACTGGTTCGAGGACTTCGTCCCGGGCTCCTTCGTGGAGTCGCTCCGGCTTCGAGCCGCTTGGGGGGAGTCCGGAAAACAGCCTGCGAGCTTTGCGGCGCTCCAGCTTTTGGGTCCAAGGCGGGTCACCTTCCGAGGGGAAGACGTGGCGGGCCTCTCGCTTGTCGGACCCGGAAACCCAGGGCTCAAACCAGAGAGAGGCCAGGAGGTGGAACTCGGATTCGAGGCGGATCTCTTGGACGGACGCCTGGGGGTCGACCTCACCTGGTTCCACCAGACCACGAAGGACGCGATCGTGCCGAGGCCCCTCGCTCCCTCGACCGGATACGCGTCGGCCATATTTACGAATATTGGCGAAATGACGAACCGTGGGTTTGAGTTGGGGCTGAGCGCCGTCGTCGTGAACACGGCAAATCTGCGGTGGGATTGGCGACTCAACGCGTCGACCGCAAAGGGTGAGATCACAGACCTGGAAGACCACATCATCTTCGGTCTTTCGGGGGACAGCCAGCGGCACGAGCAAGGTTATCCGTACGCCTCCTACTTCAGCCGAACCTACTCCATAGACGGGAGCGGGAGGGCCGTGGCCTCGGACACCGCCGTCTTCGTCGGTCAACCCACGCCCGAGCTCGAGGGCTCGCTATCGACCTCGCTGGAGCTCTTCGGTTGGGTGACGCTCGCCGCGGATCTGGGCTTTGCTGCAGGTCATCAGCAGTTCAACAGCACCGAGCAGTTTCGGTGCGGGTTCCTCGGAGGAGGCACCTACGGTGGCGTCTGCCCGGAGCTCTTTCAAGTGGGATCGGACGGTGAGCGGACCAGCGAGACGAAGATCAAGGCGGCGGCGGCCGACGATCTGCAGTACGCACCGTGGATCGAGGATGCGGACTTTGCTCGGCTTAGAAGCGTTTCCGCTCGGTTTGAGCTTCCGCAGATGTGGATTGGGCGCGTGGGTGCGACGCGAGGCAGCTTCACCATCGCCGCAGAGAATCTCCTGCTGTTTACGAACTACTCGGGTCTCGACCCGGAGGTAAGCTTCGCGGGAGGATCTCAGAGTCTGCGCGCGGAATTCTTCACCCTGCCTCCGGCGAAGCGCATTACCGGACGGCTCTCGATCTCGTTCTGACGGCGGGACGGCCACCATGCGTTCAGAGGCTGGAAGGGGGCGGTGGCGCCGGTACCTGGTCCCCGTTTTGGGAGGTGTCCTGGGCATCGCGGCGTGCGATGGGATTCTCGACATCGACGAAACCGGAATCATCGTCTTCGAGGACGTCGAGGCGTCCGGTCCCACCGCGGTGCCGGCGATCGTGAACGGGATGGTTGGCAGTTACCAGGAGGCCGTCGACGACATCGCTCGATATGCTGCGCTGCTCACCGACGAGATGATCCTATCCGGCACATTCGAGACGCGTCTTCAGGTGGACCGCCGTCGCATTCAGGTGAATAACTCGACCCTAGAGGGTGGTGTCTATACTCCATTGCATCTGACTCGTATGCAGGCGGATACGACGGTTGATCTATTGCAAACTCGAGTCCAAGATCCGGCGTTCGTGGATGTGGTGGACCAGCTTCGTGAGGGGATCGCCTTAGGTAAGCTCTATGGGGGGTTCGCAAGGGTGTGGCTCGCTGAGCTCTACTGTTGGAGCATCCTTACGGGAATGTTTCCGGAGAGCTCCCCCTTGATGCCGGATGCGCGGATGCTCCAAGGGCTGACCTTCCTCCAGGATGCTGAAACGATGGCAGCGGTCGCTGGGCTTGAGGAGATTCGGTTGGCAGCGATTCTGGGCCAAGCCAGGGCTCATCTGTGGCTTCGGAATTACTCGCAGGCGGCGACGCTTGCGGCTGAGGTGCCGGTTGATTTCGTGTATTGGGCAGAGTACTCGCAGAATGATCCTGTTCAGTTCAACGAGATGTACATGTTCACCTGGGGTGATATCCAGCAGATCCGGTGGACGGTAGGTGACGGCACCGCTCCAACTCGGGGAAACGAGAGGTGGGAGCACTTCGAAGAGTTCCGCGCTCTGAATCTCCTACGGAGCGAGCCTGAGGGATTCGACGCCTTTTCCTCCTCGATCCCCGTGGGCCTTCAAACCCTCTATAACCGGGCGGATAGCAGGGTGCTCGTAGCGTCAGGCTCTGAGGCCGCACTCATCCGCGCCGAGGTAGCAGTGCGGAACCTGCAAACCGAGACCGCTATGCAGTTGCTCAACGATCTACGAGCAGACTACAGCCTCCGGGCTACGATCCAGTGGAATGTAGAGCCCCCTGATTCGACGAACGCGCTAGGACCCCTCACCCTTGGGGGGGAGCCCGAGGAAGACCTCGAGACGGTGGCGGGTGAGCGGGCTCGGGAGCTGTGGTTGACGGGAGATCGCCTCACCACCTCACGGCGGCTCCGGCTGGATCCGACGGTGAACATCGATCTTTTCCCTTCCGTCAAGACGGGAATTGGAGGAGGAGACGACATCGCCTTCCCAATCGTACAACTCGAGTTGGATAACAACCCGAACCTCAACGCCGGAGACGCCTGCCCTGCGGGACAGGCGATCGGGTCATGGCGATGAGTCTTCCTTTCTGAGGTTTGACGCGAGTTTCGAAGCGTCTCCATGTTCCGGGTCGGGGTCGTCGCTTGCCTCGGCGGCCGACCGTCTGACCGACCCATTCTCGATTCGTTACCGGAGGGGGTTCCCATGAAGCGTCTGGCGCTCAGCTGTGTTCACGCTGACACTCCTCACAGGCTGCAAGGAGGACAGATGCTAGAGGGCGCGAATCACGGCAAGAAATCGCCTAAATACAACTAGGACTGCATGATCTGCCGCACCTGTCTGTCGCTCAAAACGCTGGAGAGATCCCCTGTTTTCAGTCGATCTTCGGATACTAAGGAGCAAATTCTGGCTTCAAATAAGGCATATTTAGGGCCGAGCCGCTTTCGCAGCTGAGTTGCGGCAGGCGGGCCTTCGCCGTCTCTTCAGAAGCGACTTGCCCAGTTCGTTTCGGGCCTGGGAGGCTCACATGCGACGGATCACCAGCGTACTGCTCACCGTCCTGCTCGCCGCCTGCGGGAGCGACCCGTCCCCAGGCGGTCCAGCCCCACCGAACTTTGTGGGCAACTACACCGTGTCAGGCACCCTGAACGGTTTTCCGAGCGCTGATATCTTTGAACCGTATCCATCTCCTCTGATCACACGGTCGTCTCTACTATCAACATCCGAGAAGCCGGATCGACCCTGATTACCCTTTTCACAGAGGTGCCTCCAACGGCCTCCATCTCAGGAAACTCGATCTCGCGGTCAATGAGCTTTGAAGGCGGCGCGACGCTTTCGATAACCGGAAACCTTCAAGGGGCTCAAATAGCTGGCACGTGGACACTGACCGGAGGGGAGATCGGGCTCGCCGGATCAATTGTGCTCATCAGCTAATCGATCGGAAAGCAGCCGGAGTGTCTATTTTGCGTCCATTCGGCCTAACACCGAATGTGGAGAACCCCTAAGCCCTGAGGGATTTGGATGAACCGTTTAGCGTTGGCCGTGGTCACGTTGACACTCCTGGCAGCTTGTAAAGGAGACACAGGCCCGATGGGACCAGAAGGACCGCCAGGACCAGGTGCTGGGAGCGTGGTCATGACAGGTACACTGGACCAGAATGGGTTCGGTCAGCTACATTTGCCTCCTTCAGTTGGAACGATAGCTAGCCCGCCAAATGTGGCTTGCTACGTTACCGCTGACCCTGCCCAAGGCGTATATGAGATCATTACCAGCGACTGGATCGCAGTCAGCGACTCGATCCCAGGGCCCGAGGTCTTAGTGCAGTTGCAGACTTGCGCGATATGGGGGCACACTGACCACGTGGATGTAGGCATTGGCTCATTTCCAAGCCGCTCATTCATAATTGTGGCAGCGCCGTCATTCTAGGGTGCGCTAGGGCTTCCCCCTGAGAATCCCTCGGTGCCCCGTCGATCTAGGCCGAGCCGTCTGGCCCTGACCGAAGGCTGAGACGGCGCCACCGGCCCTCGGACAGCGCTCACTGGCCAAACTCGTCCTGCTCGAAGTTCGTTCGGCCGATCCCGGAAGGTCTCGTTTCTTGCTGCACCCATCGTCAGGCGGCATCTTTGCCAGGTCGCGGCTGGCCCTTCGTAGACTGCTGAGAGGGAGAGATCTCGAATGAGTGGACGCAAACTGGCGCTTGGAGCCCTCGCGGCGTTTGTGGTGGCGTTCCCTCTCTCGGGGCTGTGGCACACGGTTCTGATGAGTGGCTTCTATGAGTCGGCAGCCCGAGGAACGATGCGCGAGCCTCCCCTCCTCTTGGTGATAGGACTTGCCTACTTGGTGGTCGGCTTGCTCATGGCCTAGATGTATCCCAAGGGCTATGAGGGGGGCTCGCCTCTCCGTGAGGGGTTGAAGTTCGGGGCCGTCATCGGTCTCCTCTGGTGGTTCCCGACTAACCTGGTCTTCTACGGGGCCTTCGAAGGCCCCTTCTCTATGGTTCTCGTTGATTCGGCCTGGCACGTGGTAGAGGAGGCCCTAGCCGGGGCGGCGCTTGGTCTGGTGTGTGGACGGGGTGCTGAGGGTGGCGAGTGAATCGCTTCGAGCGGTTGGACGGTAGGAGATCGACGGAAGTGCTTTCCCTCGGGCTTACGAGGATCGTGCCGTGGAACAACTAGAGGGCTCCGATGAGGTGATCAAGCGACTCAGGCTGACCAGCGAGGAAGTCGGTATTGCGGAGAGAGCGGCGCGGCTTATTGGAGACTATCGACGGCATCACCGAGGCCCCTGGTCAGGTCCCACCGCTGACACCTTGGTGAAGGACGAGGTCAAGGATATGTCTCGCCAGATCCGTATTCTCTCCCTCGCGTGTCTCATGGAGAGGGAATCAAGACACTAAGGGTTCGTGGGATCAGGCCAGCGGCGACATCGAGACCGGCGAAGAGGTGAATCGGGATCCCTTCGTCTGGAGACCGAGCCCCGATGTGCGTGCACGAGCACGTCTTACGGCGTTCCTGGATCAGTGCGGGGTGGAGTCCTTCGAAGCTCTCCATCGGCGTTCCGTCGAGAGCGTCTCTTGGTTCACTGAACAGCTCATCGACTTCCTTCGGATCGAATTCGACCCGCCCTATGACCAAATCCTCGACCGCTCGCGCGGTCCCGAATGGGCGCGCTGGTGCGTGGGCGGAGGGCTCAATATCAGCCGTATGTGCGTGGATCGGCACCTGGCCAGTCGCGCTCGCTCGCCTGCGATCGTCTGGGAGGGTGAGAGCGGGAAGACACAGGTTCTGGATTACGGGGAGCTGTCTGATGACGTGGACGCGTGCGCCGCGGGTCTTCGCGTCCTCGGTCTGGGCAGGGCCGCAGCCATCGGCGTCCACCTTCCCATGGTGCCGGAAACGGCGGTCGCGCTTCTCGCCATAGCGCGGGTCGGCGGGATCGCGGTCCCGCTCTTCTCGGGGTTTGGGGAGGAGGCGATCGAGACTCGGCTCCGAGACGTCGGTGCTAGCGCCCTCGTCACCTTCGACGCCTTCCAACGCAGAGGGAAGGCGGTGCCCGGCAAGTCGGTAGTAGACCGGGCCTGCTCGTCGCTCCCGCGCCTCCGTCACGTCATCGTCGTGACTAGGGAGGGATCGCCCATACCCATGGATCGAGATCGGGATCTCACCTGGGGCGAGCTGCTCGCCATGGGCCGGGAAGCCGAACGGTCACTCCGCGATCCCGAGGCCACAGGTGCGGACGATCCCCTGACCGTCCTCTACAGCTCAGGCACCACGGGAAAGCCGAAGGGGATCGTACACACGCATTGCGGTTTTCCGATCAAGGCCGCCCAAGACATGGCGCTCGGTACGGATGTTGGCGCCGGGACCCGAATCCTCTGGATCACCGACATCGGATGGATGATGGGGCCGTGGCTCATCTATGGGGGGCTCCTCCTTGGTGCAACGGTGGTGCTCTACGACGGAGCGCCGGACCATCCTCAGCCCGATCGTCTTTGGTCCTTGTGCGAACGTCATGACGTCGAGGTGCTGGGCGTGTCCCCAACCTTGGTTCGGGCCCTCGCGGGGCGGGGAGAGTGCGCCGAACCTAGACCGGCCCCTCCAGCCTCTCTTCGAATCCTGGCCTCGACGGGGGAGCCTTGGACGGAGACGCCCTGGCGGTGGCTTTTTCACCGCGTCGGGGACGGCCGCCTTCCGATCATCAACTATTCGGGAGGCACGGAGATCGCAGGAGGCATCCTGATGGGGAACCCCCTCCTTCCGATCAAGCCGTGTTCCTTCCCGGCTCCCTGTCCGGGAATCGACGCCGATGTTGTGGACGAGGACGGAAACTCGATCCGGGAAGGGGTGGGGGAGCTCGTGATCCGACAACCCTGGATCGGGATGGCCCGTGGATTCTGGGGGGACGCCGCTGACTATCTTCACGCCTACTGGTCACGATGGCCCGGCGTGTGGGTCCACGGAGATTGGGCCCGGATCGATGACGACGGTCAGTGGTTCATCCCGGGCCGCAGCGACGATACGCTCAATATCGCGGGAAGGCGTATCGGTCCCGCGGAGGTGGAATCTGCCCTCGTCGCGGATCCAGCGGTTCGGGAAGCTGCTGTGATCGGGGTCCCAGATGCCCGTGATGGGACTGCGATGATCGGGTTCTGCGTGCCGGCAGGACCGGTCTCGGATCGAAAGGCCGTGGTTGCGGCTCTGCGAGAGCGGGTGGGTATCGCGTTGGGAAAGCCGATGCGCCCTCGCAGGTTGGTTCTCGTGTCCCAGCTGCCTAAGACCCGTAGCGGCAAGATCATGCGCCGTGTCGCCCGTGCCGCCTGGCTGGGAGAGGACTCGGGTGACCTCTCAGCTCTCGAGAACCCGGAAGCTGCCGAAGCGATCCGACAGGCCCGCAAGCGGGTGGAAGAGCCCCCTTCATCTCTTCGCCCGACTTCAAGAGAGGGACAGATATGAATCGACGTGAACGCTCGGCCCGGTTCAGCAGACGTGAGGTGATTGGGCTGCTCGGCCGGGCGGCCGGGCTCGGAATGGTCGCAGGCTGCGGGGATCTCGCCGACGAAGTGGCGACCCGGGAAACGAGGCAGCCGGCAGGCCCGGCGGCCCCCGCGCTTGCCGGAGTTCCACAGGGAGCCATCATCCGGACGGTGCTGGCGGACGTCAGTCCCAATGCTATCAGTGGGGTGACCCTGTTCCATGAGCACCTGTCGATCCGGCTGTCTCCTGATGGACCGTCGGCGACCGATGACGTGGACAACGTCGTTCGCGAGATCCTGATTGCGGAGGAGGAAGGGGTCGGCTGCATTGTCGATGGAGGGCATCCGGATATGCGTCGGGATCTAGACGCGGTGGCCCGCGTCGCGAACGAGACTAACGTTCACGTGGTGGCATCAGGCGGATACTATATGGAGCGGTTCTATCCGCCCGAAATCGCGACGACGAGCGAAGACCAGCTCGCCGAGGATCTGGCCGCCGAGGCGAACCGAGACCGGCTGGGCGCCTTCGGCGAGATCGGCCAAAACTCCGACGCCGCCGCGATGACCGCCGACGAGCTGTAGGTGTTTCGGGCCGTCGGCAAGGCGCACGTCGCGACCGGCGTCCCGATTTTCACGCACAACGCCTACGGCACTGGCGAGAACGTCCGACCGGACGCAGGCCTAACACAGCTGGACGTCCTCGAATCGGTGGGCGTCAGCCCGGACCACATCGTGATCGGGCATGCCTGCTGCCTCGACGACCCGTCGGCGAGCGTCCTCATCGAGATAGCAGAGCGCGGTGCGTTCGTCGGCTTCGATCGAGTAACAGGAGGACGGGTCGAGGACCCTCAGAAAGTCGAGACGATCATGGCATTTCTGGAAGCCGGGCATGCCGAAAGGCTATTGATCTCGTCTGATTTTACCGGCCGACGGTCTGAGGCTCGTCCGGGCTATGGTAATTCGATCACTGTCTTCGCGCCGCTGCTGCGTGAAGCAGGTATCGACGAGGGCGTACTGGAAGCGATCCAGAGGGACAATCCACGCCGGTTCCTGGCGTTTGTACCTGGGAGGGGCTGAGGACTACCCGGGAGGTCTTGGGGGGATCTTGGTGCCGGAATGAAAACCGAACTCTCTTAGGCGGGGAGTCCGAGTCGGTCCTTCGCGGACCCTGTGATACATCAATTGACACAGAGCCAGTTCTGCTCCAGAGACGCGATCCTCAGCCGAGAGCCAAGAGCGCCACGCTTGCGCCCAGGATACCGACCAGATAGCCACCTATGGCGATCCAAAGCATCATTCAGTCTTCTCAGTTGCTCACCAGGCTTCTTCATTATCACCGGCAGCGTCCGCGGGCATGGCCGCAGCCCGGACCCGCACACCGCCCGCCAGCTGACGAAACGAAACAGTCGGCCACCACACCGATTCCCCTGGTGGTCGCTCGTTTCCTTGCTCCCCATATCAGCGCGGGTCATCTTTCCCGTGCTCTCACAGTTGGCTCAGGGAGACACAGTGCAGCTGCGACCGATGGTTCAAGAGCCGATCAGCGTTGGGAACGAGGAATCGCCCCCTTATGGAGGTGCTCACCCGCAACAGCGAGCGAACCCGAGCGTGTACCTTGAAACGCGCGAGGAGTCGAGGCAGGTGCTGCGGGATTGAGTAACCGTCCGACCGAGACGCTGGCTTTCGCCGCCAAGATCGACACCTGGCTGCTTGTGCTCATCGCCGGATCGGCTCTGGGCTGTGTGTATGCAGCGGGGTCGGTCGCGTTCTCTGGCGAACCTGCCCGGTGGGTGATCGCCGGGATCCTGCTCCTTTCCGCAGCCGGCATGATCTGGGTGCTGGGCTCAACCACCTACACGCTCACCAAATCAGAGCTGCGAGTGCGGTGTGGCCCCTTTCGATGGCGTGTGCCGTTGAGTGAGATCCGAGGGGTAACTCCGACGCGAAACCCCCTGTCGAGCCCAGCTCCATCGCTCGACAGACTGCGTATCGAATACGGGCGAGGGGGCTCGATCATGATCTCGCCCACTGATAAGGACGGCTTCCTTCGCGAGCTTGAGTCCCGGCGGTCGGCACTAGGCCATCAAGGGGAGTCGGAACGCAGCCCTTGAGGGCCGCACCCCTTACATCATCCGGCTGATCACCTTATCGATCTGCTCGCTGCTGAGTCCTAAGGGACGGCGTGCGAGGGGTTCCCCGTCAGCGACGACCAGTTCGAGCGAGTCCAGGGAGGGCCGGTCGTTCTCGAGGAAGAGCCCGATGTAGATGTCGTCTCCCCACGCCATCGCCTTCTCGCAGGCCTCCTTCCAATCGCTCGGGTCGTGCCCTTCGTCTTCCAGCTTCCTTATTCGCGGCTTGAAGAACGCGACGTTGTTATCGTGGTTGAAGGTGACACACGGGCTGAAGACGTCGATGAGGGAAAACCCCTGGTGCTGGATCCCGTTCTTGATGAGCTCCGTGAGGTGCTTCACATCGGAACTGTAGCCCCGAGCTACGTATGTCGCGCCGTTCATGATCGCCGACGTAATGGGGTTGATGGGAAGCTCAAGGTTTCCGAAGGGAGTGCTCTTCGTCTTCATTTCAAGGCGACTGGTGGGAGAGACCTGGCCAGTGGTGAGGCCGTAGATCTGGTTGTTCATCACCAGGTAAGTGAGGTCGATGTTGCGGCGCGCGGTGTGCATCAGGTGGTTGCCCCCGATGCCATAACCGTCGCCGTCGCCGCCCGTCGCGATGACGGTGAGATGGTGGTTCCCCAGCTTGGCGCCCGTCGCCACTGGGAGAGCCCGACCGTGCAGGGTGTGCATCCCGTACGCGTTGAAGTAGCCGGGCAAGTTGGACGAGCAGCCGATGCCACTCACGCAAAGGATCTCATGCGGCTTGAGCCCCAGCTCGAAGACCGCACGCTGGAGCGAGTTCAGGACGCCAAAGTCACCGCAACCTGGGCACCAGTCGGGAGCGACCCTACCCTTGAATTCCTTCGCCGAGGCCGGGGACTGGGAAAGCTCGAGGCCGATCAGCTCGGCCGTGCTTTCGGCGGTGCTCATACGATCATCTCCTGATTCGGTACGTAGAGGTTGGCCTCGGTCTGCAACAGCTCGAGGACTCCTTCGACAACGTGGTGCGGCATGAACGGCTCCCCGTCGTACTTCCGGATGTGGCCGTGCGCAGCGAAGCCCGTCTCGCTGCGGAGGTAACGCGCGAACTGACCCGAGTAGTTGTTCTCAACGATGAGGACCCGCTTCGATCGCGAGAGAATCCCGCCGACGACTTCCTCATGAAAGGGGACGATCCACTTGATGGCAAGGTGATTGGCGGCCACCCCGCGCTCGGCGAGCACGCCGATCGCCTCCCGGATCACGCCGTAGGTGGAACCCCACCCGACCAGCGTCACCTCGGCGTCGGGGGGACCCTCAAGGATCGGCGCGGGCACATCGGCGGCGACGCCCCTAAACTTCCGGGCGCGCTTTTCGACCATCTTGCGCCGCTTGTGCGGATGGGTGAACTCGTCACTGAGCAACACCGAGTCCTCATCGTGCTCGTCTGTCGCCACGACGTGGACGTATCCCTCGTGGCCGGGCACCACTCGCGGCGAGATCCCGCTCTCCGTGTAGGCGTAACGCAGATAGTTGCCGTTGGGGGAAGGATCGACGAGGAGATCTCCTCGATCGATCTCCGGTTGGAGGTCGATGAGGTCTGGATCCACCGTGAACGTCCCCTCGGAGATGAGGAGATCGGAGATGATGATTCCGGGGCACTGGGCGCGGTCCACGAAGTTGAAGAGCTCAGCGACGGTGCTGAAGGCATCGACGGAGTCTTTCGGCGCGACGACGAAGCGCTCGAAATCGCCTTGGCTGGCGCCGAGTGCCTGCCAGAGGTCCCCCTGCTCCGTTTTCGTCGGGACGCCAGTCGAGGGTCCAGCGCGCATCACGTTGATGAAGACCGCGGGGATCTCCATCATCGCAGCGCTCCCGACCGCTTCCGTCATGAGCGCGAAGCCGCCACCGGAGGTGGCACACATGGCGCGGCAACCCGCATGGGCCGCTCCAATGGTCATGTTCGCGACGCCGATCTCATCCTCGACCTGACGCACCATGATGCCCAGTTTGAGGGCGTTCTGCGCCATCCAGTGGAGGACGCCGGTCGAGGGGCTCATCGGATACGCGGCGTAAAACTTGACTCCGGCAGCCGCGCCGCCCATGGCCAAGGCCTCGTTACCGGTCCAGATCGCGAGGGGCTTGTCCCCGATCGGGAACGCCGCGGGGTACGGCTCGAAGTTGGCGGCCCCGTGGTCGTAGCCGGCCCGCGCCATCGTCACATTCTCTTCGACCACGGCGGGTCCTTTCCGCGCGAAGAGAAGCTCGAGGGCCTCCTGCAACACCGAGAAGTCGATGCCCATCAAGGACATCATGACTCCGAGGGACACGGTGTTTTGGATGAGCCTGTTCTTGCTCCCTTCCGTCAACTCAGCGACGGGCATCGGGCAGAGAAGGGCGTCGTCCGCCGCCTCACCCGGCTGAATCTTGTCCCCGTTAAAAAGTACGCGGGATCCCGGCCCGAGGTGGCCCAGGTGCCGGTCCATCGTGTCCTGGTTGAGGCAGAGCAGCAGATCGAGGCCGTCACCGTGGGTGCGGACCTCCTCGTCTCGACAGCGTATTGTCAAAAAGATGTGCCCACCCCGGATGATCGACTGATAGGCGTTGTAGGCGTACAGATTCAGACCACGCCGCGCCAAGATACGAGCGAGGATGTTGCCGGGCGTTGCGATTCCCTGCCCGGCAGCACCCCCAATGGCGAGGCTAAAGTCGAGACCGTTCGCGCTCATGGGATCTCCTTGAATGATTCAAGCAATGCCGCACTCGAAGACCTGGCTTAGGAGACGAATCTCCGGGCCGAGGAGAAGAAGCCGACCTGTGAATATTCCCCGGCCGGTTGCGTCGTCAAGTGCGAGTCCGGTCCCAAGCCTCGGCCCGGTCGCCCTCGCCGCCGAAGATCCGAGCCGTACCGGCCACAAGCGAGGCTTCTCTCTATGCCGCCCATCGATGTCAAACCGAAACCCTTCAGGGGACAGGATAATGGGAGAAGTAGGACCAACCGGTCAACATTCTGACCCATCCTGTATACGGTCTCGGTAGCGCTGGCTGGTGCGGGCGCGATCCACCTGGATCTCCCGACATCGTCCTTGACAGCGTCTCATGCCCCCGACATCATACCCGTGATGACGTACATTATCGCCGAGCCGTGCATTGGTGTGAAAGACCGCGGGTGCGTGGACGTATGCCCGGTGGACTGCATTTACGAGGGGGAGGATATGCTGTACATCCACCCCGACGAGTGCATCGACTGCGCCGCCTGCGAGCCCGAATGTCCCGTTACTGCGATCTTCTTGGATGAGGACACCCCGGAGGAGTGGCACAGCTACATTGAGAAGAACAAGGACTACTTCGAGGAGGGCGAAGAGCGAATAGTCGCGGCAGGCACCGACGGCTAACCCTTCCGGTTCAGCGCGGCCAGAATCTCGTCTATCGAGGTGAATTTCACTCGCGGCCGCCCCTGCGGTTCCCCTCGCGCAGTCTCCAACTCGTTGATCCGTTGCCAGTCTGCGTACGTCACCGCCGCGGGCTGCCGCTGCCTGACGAACGACTCTACCTCTGCGGGCTGCGGATGAGCAGGTGACGGTACAGTTCCAAGCGCCAGGTCTTCCAGCATCGCCTCCACAGTCTCCGCCGCGTCCCGCTTGTTGGTGCCGATCACGCCGGTTGAGCCGCGCTTGATCCATCCGCTGACATAGACGCCCGGCATGGGCGCTTCGCTAGGAGAGGTAAGCACCCGCCCGCGCTCGTTCGGCACCACGCCACGCTTCTGGTCAAAGGGCAATCCCGCCAGCGGGACGCCGTGGTACCCGACCGACCGGAAGACTAGGCCCACGGGTAGCAGCTCCGATTCATCCGTGGCTTCAGCTCGAAGACCCCCGCGTCCATCGGCGACGAGCCGATTGCGTACGACCCGCAGCCCCTCCACCTCCCCGGCCTCGTTCCCCACGAGCTCCACGGGAGACACCAGAAAACGAATCGCCAGCGTGCGACGTTTCCCGTCCGGAGAGCGATCCGCGAACTCTCGCAGGATTTCCAGCTTGCGCCGCAACTTACGATCATCGCTCTGCTCCACTTCCGCGAGGCTTAATGGATCCAGCGCGATTTCATCTTCGCGCACGTGTACGTCGGCCCCGGCGAGCTCCCCGAGCTCCTTGACCTCGGCATTCGTGAAGGCGGCTTGCGCAGGTCCTCGCCGGCCTAGCATGTACACTTCCTTAACACGGCTTCGCTGGAGGACCTCAAGCGCATGATCTGCGATGTCGGTGGTCGAAAGCTCAGCCACAGTCCGACTGAGGATGCGAGCCACGTCAACCGCCACATTACCCACGCCCACGACGGCGACTCGCTCGACCGAGAGATCGAAGCGGCAGTCCCGATATTCCGGATGCCCATTGAACCACGCGACAAACTCGGTCGCGGCGTGACTGCGAGCCAGATCTTCTCCGGGGATGCCCATCCGTCGATCGGTTTGGGCTCCGGTGGTGAAGCAGATCACGTGATAGTAGCGCCTGAGCTCGTCCAGGGTCACGTGCGAGCCGACGTCTACGTTTCCGAAGAACCGGAAAGCCGGTTTCGCGGCCACCTTATCAAACTGGCGTGACACCCGCTTGATTTCCTCGTGGTCGGGCGCCACACCGAAGCGGACGAGGCCGAAGGGCGTCGGCAGGCGCTCGTATAGATCCACGGATACCACAGGATCCGGCTTGGCCAGCAGATGTTGCGCCACAAAGAACCCTGCGGGCCCTGAGCCCACAACGGCCACGCGCATCGGCTGATCGGCACTACCTGGATTTGACATGCGTGGCGGTTGGTTTCTGCGCTATACTTGGGATCCACTAATGAATGCGGTGAGCCGTCGCGCGAGCGCGGCGCCGTGGCACTCGACTGGGACGAGGGCGTCGTCGACCCGATTCTCCGTACCTTAACCCGCCGTCGACCTCGTCCTCACCTTGGAGGGATAGACGTCCAAAGTCCCTCGGACGCTCGGGAAGATAGAGGGTGGTGATCTGGGAAACCAGTGAGCGGATGGCCTGGAAACCAATCAGCGAGCCGAGGCCAACCCTTCTCTGATCAGCTCGCCGGCCCGGCACTCGAGCGTTCCCTTGGACACGCAGTGGATGGCGTTTCCGGCACATCTCGAGGCCTGGCATAGGCGTCCAGCAAGGTGGTGACCATCGTGCCTCCCCCGGGAGCCACCTCAAGCTGAAGCATCCATTGGAGCGTGACCACGTACGTATCGGCATTGGGTCCGGCGAGGCCACTACCGCAGTCCAGATAGCTGGACAAACGCCTACCTTCGATCGGTCGAGTTATGAATTCGGAATTGCCCATCAGTAGAGCGTTCGCGTCGACCACGACCGGCTCCACCTGCAGCGCCTCGAAAACAGAAGGTAGAGTGAACCAGACGTCAGGTAGGGCGGCAGGTATCGCGTTCCCGACAACCGGTGCCTCGCTCATCAGGTCCAACGCCCCGGCCGTAGCAAGGCCGCCGAGTGGGACCATCTCGGTTCGAGTCCCCGATGGTGACGTACCGGGACTTCTCGCCGCACAGGCGCTCGCGAGCGCGCACAATCCAGCATTGCTACGCCCTCGGCGGTCAGGCGAAGCCATGGGACCTGTCGTCTGCGAAGGTGATGGCTGTCGGCCGGGTCACTCCTGGTCCCGCGCTGCCAAGAGAAGATGGGAACTGCGCCCAGAATGTAGCTGAAAGGAGAATTGCTCGCCGTTTCGGAACCTGAGTTGCCTACGATGGTGAGACGGCGTAGTTCTATCCTTCTTGAGGTGGCGTCCGGTGGACGGCCGGGGGAGGCACGTCATGGCACAGGGATCCACAGGGCTGAGGGTTACCCTGGTAGGTGGCCACGTTTTCCTGACAGAGGTCCAACAGGGATCCGACCCCGATTCCCACGCGAGGTACATCCTTACCTATGGCGCAACAGAGGAGCACGCGGATGGATCGTGTACGATTCATCCGCTTTCCCGGATCTCTAGTGTGACCGTCCAGACGCAACCGGGACCGCACTGACCAATACCCATCCCTGCCCTACACCGTCACAAGAATCCCGCACCGCGTGCTCCTGATTCGGAGAGGCCCAACCGCCACCTTCAGGAGGTCTCACGTCATGATGGCGAACTCGGGGCTTCCCTCCAGCTCTCTACCTCACTAGCAGCCCGGTCATGTACATGACCGCCAACCCCGCAAGCACGCCGCCGGCGATCGCCGGTCGCCACACTCCTTCCCCACTTCGCCCGAACATCCGGAAGAGGACCGCCACCACCTGCGCGATCGCACCGACACCAATAGCAATGAACAGCGTCGCTAGGAGCGGGGTGAAAGCAAGGCCACCGATCCAGGTGCCGAGGATCGTGGGGATGCCGGCCAGAGCGCCCATTCCAGCTAGAGTCGTAAGCTGCGGGCGGTCCTTAGCGACTGGTGCGACGATGGCCAGTCCTTCGGTCGTGTTATGGATCATGAACCCGGTCACGAGGAACGCGCTCAACGCGGCCTCACCGATTGCGTAGGCCGCACCGATCGCGAGGCCCTCGCCCAGATTGTGGAGTCCGACACCGAGCGCGATCAACCAGGCCACGGCCCTACGTCCATCAGGCCCGACATGCCCAGTGCGCGCCCCGCTGGCGAGCTGAAGCACGAGGAATGCTCCGAGTGAGCCCAGCAGGACCAGTGCGGTGCCCTGGAATGCGGCTGGCACTTCGGCCGCCGTTTCCAGCGCCTCAAAGAGGGCGTCGACGCCCAGGAAGATCAGCAGCCCGGCAGTCAGGGCGAGCATGAGGTCGAACCGCTCCCGCGGGAGCCGGCCGATCAATGGCAAGAAGAGCAGTCCAATGGCCACTGGAAGAACGCCCACGTAGATGCCAATCAGCGTGAGCAGGCCCAGGCTCCCAACATCGGTCGTCGGTGTCTCTACCGCGAGCGCGACCTCATGCTCGAAGGTCAGCCCAGTCGAGGTCAACAGCGTGACCACATGCGCCTCATCTTGGACCCACAGATAGGGGACTTCGATCGTCGCGCGGCCGAAGCGATTCACGGTTGTTGAGGGGGTCATCGTGAACTGTCGAAATGCCTCGTCCACTGTCACCTGCGCAACCGTCACCGGTTCTGGTCCGCCATTGACGACGCCGAGGCGAATCAAGCCCGGTGCAAGCGACACGCGCTCGACGGTGAGCTCCTCCACCGGCGGAAACGCTCCGCGAAGCCGATCGAGCAACCCCGTCTGCGTTATCACCACCAAAAGGCCAGCAAGGAGCGCCAGAGGCAGGACTCCCCAGATCCAGCGGGGTCCGGTCATTCCGCTGCCGCCGGCTCCGTCACATTGAAGACGCCCATCCAGCCCAATTCGGCGAACTCCGACTGGTGAGCATGAAACATGAAATTGCCGGTGTCCTCGTACGTGAACTCGAGGACGTGTCGCTCCCCCTGACAGAACATCAGCGTGTCGGTGAAATCGGTTGGGACTTGCGCCCCCGTCCGGAATACGTTGAAGAAGTTTCCGTGAAGATGCATAGAGTTGATAAGGTCGAACTCGAGGACGTTGACCATATACAGCCTTTGGAGCTCACCCCTGCGCACGGGGATCGGGCTGGATTGGTAGGCGAACGGTACTGTGTTGACGGCGTAAGTCTCGTTCGAGGCATCAAAGTTCGTGTCGAAGCCGTTCATGACCATCACCATCTCGCGCGCGGGAGGCCGCGGCGTGCTGGGGTCAACGATGAACGTCCCATACAGCCCCTTCGCAAGGTGCCGCTTGAGAGGGAAAGCGTGGCAGTGGTATAGATGGAGGCCAGCGGGCTTGGCAGTGAACTCGTAGGTGTAGCTCTGGCCGGGCTCGACCACCTCAAACACCCCGTCCATGTTGGCCGGATGAATGCCGTGAAAGTGGGCGGTGTGGGGATGACTGCCGCCATTTGTGAACCGCACTCGCATCACATCGCCTTCAGTCGCGCGAAGGGTCGGCCCAGGTACTTGGCCATTGAAGGTCCAAGCGGCGTACCTCACGCCCGGGGCTACTTCAATCTCGCGGTCGATCACCGTCAGCCGGTACTCGCGAAGGGTCTTGCCATCGGGCAGCTTAGACGCCTTGCCGTAGTCAAAGTGCTCGAGGAAGACCTTTGGATCGATCGACGAGTCGCTGACCAAGCCCCGGGTGGATGCCAGAGCTGGATCGTGGGGACTCGTCGCCGAAGGATGTTCTTCCGTCGCGTTCAGCGCTCGGCTTCCAACCGCGAGTCCGGCAGCGCCCAATGCGCCCCGGGTAAGAAGCGCGCGTCGAGACATCAGACGGTCGTTCATACTGCCACCTCCCGTCCCAGGGACACAGATAAGAGCGACTGCGCCAGCTCGAACCCGATCACCTGCGGTCGCGCACCCGCATCCGTCCGCCGTACGGTGATTGGTCCGCAGAAGGGCGCCGTGTCCAACACCTCGAACCGCGCGCCAACCCGAAACCCGAGCGACGCGATGTAACGCAGTAGCTCGGGATCGTCGTCGCCGACCAGTCGGACCTCCGCAAGTGTTCCCACCGCGACCTCGCTCATAGGCACCAGCTCCCGTTTTTCCACTTCCCCTTCCACCGTTGGGATCGGGGCACCGTGAGGGTCGTATCTCGGGTCACCGAGCGCCTCGGCCATCCGCTCGATCAGCTGGTCGGAGGCCGCATGCTCGAGCCGCTCGGCCTCGTCGTGAAGGACGTCCCAGTCCCACCCGAGCACCCGGGCAAGGTAGGTTTCAAGGATCCGGTGCCGGCGAATAATCCGAAGCGCCGCTCGCCGTCCCCGGTCCGTCAACCTGACGCCGCGGTGAGTCGTGCGCTCGACCAACCCACCGTCGGCAAGCCTCTGGAGCATTCCACTCACTGAGGGGGGTGCCACCGTCAACGCTTTGGCGAGCATACCCGTTTGCACGGACTCCCCTAAACGCGCTAGGTCATAAATGGCCTTAAGATAGTCTTCGACGGACTCTGACATGTCGGGCATTGAGCCGCACCTAATAATTAGTTTAGGACAGGCTAAGGTAGCTGGGAGGAAGTGTCAGAGTCAAGCGACAGGGGGATGGCGTAGGCCAAGCAGGTCGTTTGGTGTCGTCAGTCCTCCAGCTCCATCTCGTCGCCCCTTAGACGATCCGGAGCCAGGGAAAGCAGCAGAGGCCGGATGCGGTCGGCCCATCTGGCGGGGTTCCCGGCTACCTCCTTCTGCACCGCCCAGCAGTGTGCACGAAGTGCCGCGACGTCGAGCCCGAGGTAAGCGGTCGGATAGGCGTCCAGACGCTGTAGAGTCTTTCCGAGCTGAGCCCGAACTCCATGGGAGTTCCTCCGTTCCCAGTGAACCCACGCGCTGGCATAGAGGATCAAGCCCTGATAGAAATCACTCCCGTTCGTACGCCATGCCTCTTCCAAAGCCTCGTGGCTGTCCCAGAAGCGCCCCGCGCGGTAAAGCTCCACGAAGCGCAGGAGGGGAGCAGGAAGGCGGGCTCGAAGCGCGGCGTCCTCTGACATGGAACCCAAATGCCTGGGCTGGGGGTGCCGGTGGCCCCTACTCGCGCCCGGTCTCGATCCTACGGGCTGACGTTCACCCCGAGGTAGCCGTTGGTCCAGCAGCACTGGTCCTGGGTACCGCTGTCCGGCGCCGCGAAGTTGTCGACCTGCACGCGCAATAGATACTCACCGGGCGCGGAAAACGTCGCATACACCTGGGCCAATCCCTCACCTTCCGAGAGTTGGATGGTGTTGGGCTCAGGAGGAGGGTCATCGTCTTCCTCATCGTCACCGCTCTCCGGCACCGGGGTCGACTCATGCCGTGTGAACTCGACCTCGCCGCCGACCGGCCCCCGGTGCCGGTACCACTCCACGTTGACGGGTGTCCCCTCCCGGAACCGAAAGTCTTCCGGATCTCTCTCCGAAACGTCCCTGGCGTTTACCGAGAGGGTCACGGGAGATCCGACGGACGCCGTGAGCGTACGCTCTGCCACGATACCCGGAGGTCCCCTGCCCTCGTCGCCGTCCGAGTCGAAGGAGACACGCGGATGGACGCTTCCGTGAGGCCGTGGGAACCAGTCCAACTGGTAGGCAATCGCGGTCGTCCGGCCGGGTACTCTGGTGACCTGGCCGTTCGGGTTGTGAATCGTCCACCAGAAGTCCTGGTCTTTCAGGGCGTCTGGGACCGTTAGGGCGAACACACCCCGGTTCCGACCGGGATGAAACGTCGTGGGCTGCATTCCATCGAACTCGACCGGCTCGATGAAGTTGTTTTCTCCCAGAGGGATCTCTACCACGTCCTGCTGCAGGTTCAGGTACCCGAACGACAGGCTGTACGTCCCGTCTTCATTCGCGTACCACCCCTCCAGGAACGGCACAACCACGCGATCCGCCAAAGATTCGGGTTGTAATGGCCAGCGACCGTCCGGCCCCTGGGCTTCCAGCGCCACGGGAGCGGCCATTGGGCCCAGGAGGAGGAGCGCGAAGGCCGCCCCACCCATACGCATACAAACTCTTTCCATAGACTCCTCGAATGGCTAGCCGCCCGCGGCCAAGGCGTCCTCTGCCTTCTTCTCACGCTCCTCGACGAGCTTCTGGTAGCCTTCCTCATCCAGGTGCGTTACGGCAAGCCAAAAATGCGACATCTCGTCAGCGGTCCGTTGACCGTAGTCGACGTACTGATCCGGATCCGGGTTATTGGGGTTGGCAGCCGTGTTGTCGAACCACTGCTTCATTACGAGCACCGCGCCAGCCGGGACCAGAGGCGCCACGTCAGACTCGTAAAGGTGGCTCTGGTGCCACACGGCGCTCCAGTTGGAGACCATGCTGATCACTTCCGTCCGGCCCGTTTCCGGATAGAAGATCTCCAGAGCGGCGGCACGCATCCGCAGATGTCCGTGCGGCTGGAAGCTGTCGATGCGGACGGGATGGTCGAACGAGCGGAAGCCCTGGGTCACAAACTTCCCGTTCGGTGGGATGAGGAGGTCTCGCTCACCCTCCATGAAGACATAGCTGACCAGGTCCTGCTTGTACTCGTACTCGTAGTCCTCCGGATGGAGCCAGATACCCAGCTCTACCACGTTGTCGGGAATCACGACGTCGGCGGCGGCGCTTCCGAGCCCCCCCGGATACATGTGGATGTCCCAGCGGACCCATGAGTCTGCAGGAATAATTCGGCAGACGCCATCGGGAATGATCTCACCGAGCTTGCCCATGGCGTACTCGGTAGCGCGGTCCCCCGTCCCCTCGAAGGAACCGTCTTCCTGCATGAGCTGGAAGGTGCTGTTGGCGTGGTGCACCACACCCTTGGCGTTCCCCGCTGGCTTCACCTGTAGGCCCTTGATGCAGCGGTCTTCGGTCACGCCCACGGGAGCATACGGACGATGCCACATGTCGAGTCCCCTTGCGGGCACGTCGATTGGCTCCGACGGGACGACGATATCCGGCGGACCCAATGTGGGCGACAGGGACCACCCGTCTGCGTCGAACAACTCGGCGGCAGGCGGCATGTTGGCCGGATCACCCAGGGGCGCTCCCTGATCGACCCAGGCAACAACCGTGTTGATGTCTTCATCGGAAAGACGCCAATCCTCCTGAAGCTCCTGGATGCCGATATCGGTGTCGTAGTAATACGGGGGCATGATCCGGTTCGCGACCTTATCCCCGATGAGGGGTGCATACATCCGCACGTCCTCGTAGGACATCAGCTCCATGGGCCCGATCCCGCCCTGACGGTGGCAGACCTGGCAGTTCTCCTGGATGATGGTCGCCACGTCGTTGGCATAGGTCACGTCCGCGACGTCACCTGACGACGCGAAACTGGCCTGGGCCTGCACCGCACTTTGGAAAGCGAAGGTCGCGACGAGTGCGACGGTGGCAGCTCCGATACAGGGCGTCTTAGCGAGTTTCATGATGACCCTCTTCCTCGTGCGAGTGAACTACCCGTAGTTACACACACCAGCTTCCCAGGCTCCCTCGCCTAGGAGGTGACACTGATCTCAATCTAAGGGGCGATCGGGCGTACCGACAATATCAAATGGAGAAGGTTAGGCAGGGCGCTCCCCGCAGGAGATTGCAGCCACAATCACCAGTGCCCTGAGGACCGCAGACCGTCGTGACCTCTGGAGCTGTCCCGCTTTGGTGGACAGGTAAACACTGAGGTTTTGATCCTATCTCCCTTGCTGGGGAGTCGAAAGCTTCCCTCGCGCAGCGGGGGAGTAGAAGGCAGGTTCACGCCGCAGCCCTCCGGCTTCGTTCGAAATTGACGGGCGACTCGTAGCCGAGCGCCGAGTGCCTTCGGCGCGGGTTGTAGAAGCCCTCGATGAAGTCGAAGACGGCCATCTTGGCCTCCGCCTGAGTGCGAAAGCGCTGCCGATCGAGAAGCTCGCACTCGAGCGTCGCGAAGAAGCTTTCGCACAGGGCGTTGTCGTAGGCATCGCCCACCGAGCCCATCGAGGGCCTCACGCCCACCTCCTTGCACCGCAGCCCGAACGCGATCGATGTGTACTGCGTCCCCTGGTCGCTGTGATGGATCACCCGTTGGGGTCGACGCTGCCAACTCGCCATGTTCAGGGCATCGAGCACGAGCTCCGAGCGAAGATGAGCCGCCATGGACCAGCCCACCACGCGACGGCTCCAGGCGTCCACCACTACGGCTAGGTAGAGAAAGCCGGCCCAGGTCGGGATGTAGGTGATGTCGGCCACCCAGAGCCGGTCGGCAGCCTCGGCTGTGAAGTCTCGGTCCACGAGATCGGGAGCCGGCCGAGTATTTCGGTCTCGCTGAGTCGTTCGAGGCTTGTAGCGCCTACGGCTCGCACCCTGGATCCCGGCCTCTCTCATCAACCGGCCGACGCGTTTGCCTCCAACCCGCTCGCCGGCTTGCTGGAGCTCGGCATGGATGCGCGGCCGCCCGTAGACCCTCCGGTTCTCTTCGAAGATCGCCTCGATTCGCCTGCGAAGCTCTCTGTCGCGCCGCGCCCTGGCCGAGGGAGGGCGCTTCAGCCAGGCGTAGTAGCCGCTGGGGGAGAGACCCAGAACACTGCACAGCACACGCACGGGGTGGTCCGCCTGATTCGTCTTCACGAACTCGAACCCCGATCGGGGATCGAGTTGCTCTCCCGAGCAAACCAGGCGGCGGCTTTTTTTAGGATCTCCTGCTCCATGCGCAGCTGCTTGTTCTCTCGACGCAGCCGTCGGAGCTCCTCTCGCTCCTCCGTCGTTAGTCCGTCGCTGCGACGTCCTTCGTCCAGGTCAGCCTGCTTGACCCAATTGCGTATCGCTCCTGCTGAGGGCTCGAACTCCCGGGCCAACGCTTCCACAGACCGGCCCGATCGGACCAGCTCGACCATCTGCCGCCGAAACTCCGGCGGGTACGCCGCATGCGTCCTTGGCATCGTGGACTCCTCCTTTCTCCCTCACCCTTGAGGGGTCCACTAAACCGGGTCAACTCCAGTTCGTTCACCATACTGAGAAAGTCTGACGGAGTATACGGAGGCTTGATCTTCCGGGCCGCTGTGTAGATGCCAAGCATTGCTTGATGAAAGCCCGCCAGCAGCTTGCTATCGTCGCCCGCCATTCTCAATCGCCTTCAAAAGGACCAGTGTCATATAACGATTTCTTCCCGAACCATATCCGATCACTCACCAATTCGCGACGGATGTCGCCTATGCTCGGTGCTGTCAATTGTGCTGTCAATTAAAGCGTGCAGGCTGCTCAAACAGCGACAGCAGAGGTCTGCAGGTTGAGGTTGGGTCAATAGGTGTGTAAACGTATCAGGCGGCATTCTTCCGCTGTTGGGTTGAGACGGGCTTTCCGTCTTCGAACTTCCTTCCTTCAAACACGTCCTTGAGGAGGTGAGGAGCGTCGAGCCTTCGGAACCGCTTCTCGGCCACCAAGAGCAACTTCCAGATCAGCGCCGTAGCGCTCTCGACCCGCTTGAATCGCTTCGCCGCCGTCGTCCTGAGCCGTAGCGCAGCGAACGGGCTCTCGACCACGTTCGTCGTGCGTAGATGCTTCGAGTGATCCTCGGGGAAGTCGTAGAACGCCACCATCCGCTCCCAGTCGTCCTCGAGTACATCCACCGCCTTCGGATACCACGGCCTGTAGCGCCTGGCGAACACTTCGCGGGCCTTCACAGCCTCGGCCCGGCTCGGTGCGTAGACCACGGCCCTGAGAAGATCCTTCGCCTCGCTCTGCTCCCGCTGCGGCAGCCGGTCCAGCACGTTCCTCATCTTGTGGTTCCAGCACCGTTGCTCGCCCGCCTCAGGCCATACCTGCCGTACTGCGCCCCAGATCGCCGCGTTACCGTCCGCCATCAGAAGCCGGCGCGCCTCGATGCCGCGTGCCTTCAGATCCCGCAACACCTCGGACCAGGACTCGACCGACTCTCGGTAGCCCGATCTCAGGGCCAGCACCTCCTTGCTCCCGTCTCGCATCGCCCCGATCACGACCAGCACTGCCGCCTTGTCCCGCTCGAGTCCCGCCTTCACGTAGATCCCGTCCGCCCACATGTACACGGTTGGGGCGCGTGGGCGTCGAGACGCTCTTTATCGAGCCGGGCAGCCCGTGGGAGAACGGCTACAACGAGAGCTTCAACGGCAAGCTCAGGGACGAGCTGTTGAACGGGGAGATCTTCTGCTCGTTGGCGCAGGCGGCCGTGCTGGTCGAGCAATGGAGGCGCGAGTACAATACCGTCCGACCCCACAGCGCCTGCGGCGGCTTTCCCCCGGCCCCTGAGGCGATTAAGCCGTCGCCCTGGTTCCTGAGGATGCCCGTCCTTCACGGCCCTCCACAGCTGCTGGGACTAACACTAGGATGTGGTACCGCTCTTCGGGGCAGGTCAGCCCGCGCGACGCAGCGTTCGGTCGGATCGTGTAGACTTGCTTGCACTGCAATCAACCGGTATTTCTCGACACGTTCCGCAACAGGAGGAGGTACGGCCAATGGCGAGCATCACGATCCGCAATCTCGACGACGACGTAAAGACGCGCCTTCGCGTACGCGCCGCCGAGCATCACCGTTCGATGGAGGAAGAAGTGCGCATCATCCTGCGCGACGTCGTGAACGGTGGTCGCGCCGGTCCTCGGAATCTCGCGACGTTCACGCGCGAGTGCTTCGCATCCCTTGGCGGCGTCGAACTCGAACTGCCCCCGCGTGGCCCGATGCGCGAGCCTCCGGATTTCTCCTGAGCGGCCCCATGTTCGTCATAGATACGAATGTCGCGTCCGAACTCATGCGCCCGGAGCCGGCCTCCGCAGTAGCGGCATGGATTGACGAGCGCGATGCGAAGGACATGTACCTGACGGCCGTGAGCGAAGCGGAACTGCTCTATGGCGTCGCGATCATGCCCACCGGCAAGCGGCGAAAGGCGCTGGAGGCCGCCATGACCCGCTGGCTCGATCTTGGCTTCGGAGAGCGAATCCTGCCGTTCGACAGGGCCGCGGCTCGAGACTACGCAGAGATCGCCGCCGAGCGCCGCCGCGCGGGCCGACCGATCGGCGAGGCCGACTGCCAGATCGCCGCCATATCCCGCTCACGCGGAGCCGTTCTGGTGACTCGCAATGTGCGGGATTTCCAAGGCACGGGAGTCGAGGTCGTCAATCCTCGGGCGACGGGATGAGGGGCACGACCGAAGCCTTCGTGCGGCGGCAGTCTCCACGAGGATTGCCAAGGATTTCGCGGGATGCAGGATCGGGGCCATTGATCAGCGGATGAGAAAAGCCAACCTGCCACGCAACCGTGGGTAACGGCGACCTGGAAAGATAAGACTATCCGTGAACATTCAGACGCACGAAGAGCTGAAAGGAAAGATTTGGGAAATCGCGAACCGGCTCAGGGGGCCGTACCGGCCTCCTCAGTATCGCCTGGTGATGCTTCCCATGGTCGTTTTGCGCCGGCTCGATTGCGTCCTGGAACCAACCAAGGATGCCGTTCTCAAGAGGCGTGATGAGCTAGAGGCGCAGCAGATGCCCGAAGCGGCAATGGATCGCCTGCTCGGCAAGGCCGCCGACCCGAACCGGAAACACGCTCTCTACAACACGAGCCCCTACACCTTTGCACGCCTGCTCGACGATGCCGAGAACATCGCACCCAACTTCGTTTCCTACATAAGCGGATTCTCGCCGACCGCCCGTCGCATCTTCGAGCGCTTCAGGTTTGCCGATCAGATCGAGAAGCTGGACGCCAGCAACCGCCTTTTCACAATCGTCAAGTCGATGGCCGATGTCGATCTGCACCCAGATAGGATCGACAACCTTCAGATGGGCTATCTGTTCGAGCATCTGGTGATGCGCTTCAATGAACAAGCCAACGAGGAAGCAGGGGATCACTTCACGCCGCGCGAGGTCATCCGCCTCATGGCGAACCTCATCTACACGGGTGAACAGGATGTCTATAAGCCCGGCATCTACCGCACGATTTACGATCCGGCGTGCGGAACGGGCGGTATGCTCTCCGAATCCGAAAAGCTGATCCTCTCCCAGAACGACCGGGCGCAGCTGGCGCTCTTCGGCCAGGAGTACAACGACGAGGCCTGGGCGATCTGCTGCTCGGACATGCTCATCAAGGACGAGGACACCGCCAACATCGTCCTCGGTGACACCCTCGGCGACGGCAAAACCAAAGACGGCTTCGAGGGTGAGCGCTTCCACTACCTGATGGCCAATCCGCCCTTCGGCGTCGAGTGGAAGGACCAGAAAGATTCCGTTGTGCGCGAGCACAAGACCATGGGGTTTTCTGGCCGGTTCGGCGCAGGGCTTCCCGCCATAGATGACGGCTCACTCCTCTTCCTTCAGCACATGATTTCCAAGATGCACCCCTATGAGGAGGGGGACGAAGACCAGCCCGGCTCGAAGATCGCCATCGTCTTCAACGGCTCGCCGCTCTTTTCCCGCGACGCCGGATCGGGGCCATCCAACATCCGGCGCTGGATCATCGAAAATGACTGGCTCGACACCATCGTGGCGCTGCCCGACCAGCTCTTCTACAACACCGGCATCTTCACCTATGTCTGGCTCGTGACGAACCGAAAGCCGGTGGAGCGGCGCGGCAGAGTGCAGCTCATTGACGGCACCCGCTTCTTCGGGAAGATGAAGAAGAGCCTCAACAACAAGCGCAACGAGATTACCGAGGAACAAATCCGGCACCTGACCCGCGTCTATGGCAACTATCAGGATGGCGGGACAGCAGAGCTTCTAATCAACGGCGAGACCGAGACCCGCGTTATCTCCCGCATCTTCGAGAACCGGGAGTTCGGCTTTCTCAAAGTGACGATCGAGCGCCCCTTGCGCATGAACTTCGAAGCGACGCCCGAGCGCATCGCGAAGCTCGACGACCAGACCGCCTTCGGAAATCTGGCGAAATCGAAGAAGCGGAAGGACGAGGCCGCGGCCGAGCGCGAGATGGACGAAGGCCGGAAGCGCCAGGAAGCCATCCGTGCCGTGCTCGCCATGCTTGAAAGCAACGGGCGCTACATGGACCGAGAGGCCTTTGGGGCCGACGTGATGCAAGCCGCCAAGTCCGCCGGCGTCAAGTTTCTTGCGCCGATCAGGAAGGCGATCTTCGCGGCCCTTGGGGAGCGCGACCCGGAGGCCGAGATTCGCCGCGACGGCAAGGGTCGCCCGGAGCCCGACAGAGAGCTCAGGGACACCGAGAACATCCCCTTTCCGCCGGACACGACGCTGCCCCTGCCGATGAACTTCGGCCCGAAAAAGCCCAACAACCGGCTGGTTGAGGTTTTCCACGACGACATCGAAGCCTACATCGCCCGCGATGTGCTGCCCCATGTGCCCGATGCCTGGGTGGACTACGGCAAGACCAAGGTAGGCTACGAAATCCCGATCAACCGACATTTCTATGTCTACAAGCCGCCGCGTCCGCTCGACGAAATCGAGGCGGACATCACGAGGCTCGAAGGGGAGATCGCTGGGCTGCTGAAGGGGTTTGTCGCATGACCACGGTCGCAGAGAAAGCACGTGCCGCATATGGTGATTTACCGAAAGGTTGGACGCGCCGCCGTCTTCGATTTGACGTACGTCTAAACCCCAAGAAATCTTTGCTAGATATGGAACCAGACGAACTCGTCTCGTTCATCCCCATGGCCGCTGTCGGCGAGTATGGAGGCTTAAATCTCGACGATGTGCGAGAGCTAGAGGTGGTCTACGACGGCTATACTTACTTTGCGGATGGCGACCTTTGTATTGCGAAGATCACGCCCTGCTTCGAAAATGGGAAAGGTGCCCTTGCCGCGGGGCTTACCAGCGGTGTGGGGTTCGGGACGACCGAGCTACATGTTGTCCGTCCAGGACCGAACATCGACCCGCGCTTCCTCTTCTATGTCTCGATTGCTGACGACTTCCGAAAGCTCGGGGAGTCGGAGTTGTGCGGTGCCGGGGGTCAGAAGCGTATTGATGAGAGCTTCATCAAGGATTGGATGGCGCCTCTTCCCCAGCTCGACACCCAGCGGCGGATCGCGCGGTTCCTGGATGAGAAGACGGTGCGGATCGACGGGCTGATCGAAAAGAAGCGGGAACTTGTCGACCGCTTGGCCGAGAAGCGCCAGGCCCTCATCACCCGAGCCGTCACCAAGGGCCTCAACCCCGACGCCCCGATGAAACCCTCGGGTATCGAATGGCTCGGCGACATCCCCGCGCATTGGGAGATACGTGGATTAACAAAGTGTACAAACCGTATCGATTACCGAGGTGCTACACCTGACCTGCCCCCAAGAGCGGTACCACATCCTATGTTAGTCCCAGCAGCTGTGGAGGGCCGTGAAGGACGGGCATCCTCAGGAACCAGGGCGACGGCTTAATCGCCTCAGGGGCCGGGGGAAAGCGGCCGCAGGCGCTGTGGGGTCGGACGGTATTGTACTCGCGCCTCCATTGCTCGACCAGCACGGCCGCCTGCGCCAACGAGTAGAAGATCTCCCCGTTCAACAGCTCGTCCCTGAGCTTGCCGTTGAAGCTCTCGTTGTAGCCGTTCTCCCACGGGCTGCCCGGCTCGATAAAGAGCGTCTCGACGCCCACGCGCCCCAACCACCGCCGCACGAGCTTCGCGGTGAACTCCGGTCCGTTGTCCGACCTCAGATACTCGGCAGGCCCGTGTCGGACGAACAGATCGGCCAGCACCTCGAGCACGTCGTGCGAGCGGATCTTGCGAGCCACCACGATCGCCAGGCACTCCCTCGTGTGCTCGTCCAGCACTGTCAGCAGCTTCAGCGCACGCCCGTCGTGCGTCCTCGAGGCCACGAAGTCGTACGACCAGACGTGGCCCCGATACAGCGGCCTCAGCCGGATGCACGATCCGTCGTTGAGCCACAGCCGACCTCGCTTCGGCTGCCGCTCCGGGACCTTCAGCCCCTCCTGCCTCCAGATCCGCTCCACCCGCTTGTGGTTCACCCCCCAGCCCTCGATGCGGAGCATGTCCGTGCCCGGCGCTGGGTCGTGCGTGGCTGCCCGAGCACCCGGCACGCTCTCCTCTCCGACGCCCCGAGCTGCTGACGTACACGCACCACACAACGTCGTCGGCGCTCGGGGCTCAGAAGTTTCCCTGGGCCGCTTCCTCCACGATCAGCTTGTCCAGTGTCAAGTCCGCCACTGCTCGCTTCAAGCGCCCGTTCTCGCGCTCGAGCTCCTTCAGGCGCCGTGCCTGGCTTACCTTCATCCCGCCGTACTCCCGCCTCCACCGGTAGTACGTCTGCTCGGTGATGCCGAGCTCCCGGCTGATCAGCTTCACGGATTTGCCGTGGGCCAGACCGACCTCTGCCTCCCGCAGTCCAGTGATGATCTGCTCCGGAGTGTGTCGCTTCCTTCCCATCCTGACCTCCTCGCTCAAAAGCTTCAGACCAGCTCGATCCTAATATTGCTCCTGGTCTCGTTTCAGCGGGTCAGGTCAGTGGCGTATGGAGGAAGGTCTAAGCTAGCGCAGGAGGTCGGATGAAGGCGTGCCTGCTCTGCCACAAGCCGGTCGTGGAAGTCGATGACTCCGGGGATCGATGGACCTGCCCGGGGAGCAACATGGTGATCATTCGCACATCGCCGGAAACCTATCCTGATCCGCGGTTGGTGGCCTGCAGAGAGGAGAGCATTGAGGCCGACCGGTTGATCCGCGAATCGGGATGTGCTCCGCCGCGATGATCGGGGCCGAGTTCTCCGAGGTAGCTGACGAAGCGATGAGAGAAGCGAGGGAGCTCCTGGATTGGGTGCGCCACGTGCGGGAGACACGTGTCACAGGCACTCCGGGCACTCCGGATGACCAGGCCATGGACATCATTCGCGATACGCTGCTGGACCAGGCGTGCGCTGTAGCCTACTCGGCGCTTCGGCTCACCGCCTTACTCCAGGACGACTTGCCAGCACACCGAGACATCGTGGCCGAGTGGTTGGGAGTGGATGTGCCCGACGACGCCAGCCTGGATGAGCTCAACAGCATCGTTGAGACCGAAATGGCGATCCAGGAGGCGGGGATTACCAACCTGCGCAAGCGAGCGTTTGAGGATGACTCGGGGACAGCTCATTGAGGAAGCGTAAGTGAATTGTGGGCGGGACCAGCGCCGACACGGGGAGTTGACCGAGCTCGCGGCGAAGCTGAGGGAGGTGGCCGGGCAATGAGCGGAGGACGTGTGGATAGGCTCACATTTGAATATGTCGGCAAGACGATCGACTGCTGGGTCTCGCCGCGAGGAGTCAGCGTTTCCTCTTCGGAACCGCATGAGAATGCGAGGTGGTATTTCTGCGTCGACGGTGGCTCAGAGCGACCGGGCCCACTTGCCTTCGAGGCCGACGGGCCCCACGAGGTCCAAGCCATCATCCAAGAGATTCTGGAATGGCACGTTGAGGGTGAACCGGACTCGAATGACTGACTCCAGGGCCCACGGCCAGCCATCCGACCAAGGTGACACCGAAGCACGCATTAACGACCAGGGCACCAGTGAGTCCTAGCCCGTCGCCCGTTCCTCGATGCCGCCCTACTAGGAGTGCGACCCCGATCCCTAGAAGGACAGCGCCCAAGAGGCTGGCGAAGAACCCAGCCGTGACTTCCGGAAAACCGAGTCAACTCACCAGCGGCACAGGAGCAGCAAGGAGCACGGCGCCGAGAGCCAAGTTTCCGATACCGTCCACGAGCAGGAGTGCGGACCGCTTCATCGTAGTCCTCCGCTCTGAGGAAGCCGCCTGACCAATTGGCAAATGCGCGGCCGATCAATGTGCCAGCAGGGAGCCTGGCCCGCGAGTAGAAGCCGCATGAATGCGTGTCACGCTCCCTTGGAGGGCCATGGCATCGGCTGGCATGCCCATGACCTGCTTGCTCTAGGAACGGCCTTTCCGGTGGTCAGGCTGAGGGCACCCTCCAGCCAATTCTTTCTTTTTTTGTCACACTCGACAGCCCGGTCTAGCCCTCTCTAAATGCCCAAGGGGGGAAACGCCTCCCGCCCCGGAAGTCGCTCGCCGACACCCAGCCGGGTGAGCAAGGTGAGCAAAACGCGACGCCCTACTCTGTAGGGGGCCTTTTCATGCCAAATCCATAGTAGAATCCATAGTCCCAGATGCTCTAGGGGACCGAACTAGGCACAAGTAGATCTGATAGGGCCTGAGGGGGCCTGAGTAGGCCCGAAGAGTACCAGGACCGGCCTATCGACTGGATCACCGAGAAGCTGGGGATCCCCGAGCACACCCTAGGCGCAGCCCAGCAGTGTTGAATTCCAACGAAGATGAGGACCGGAGTATGCGTCTCCCCCCCGATCCCCACCAGTCACCGGAGGCCTCTAGCAAAGGGCTTCTTCAGGTCCCTTCCCGCTCGACGACGTATGCCCAAAGTGCGGGTGGAGCCGAGGAATGACAAGCCGCGGAAAACCTGATCGCGCTAGCGGCCTTCCAGGGCAGCGTTCAGGCGGGTGATGGGGTCGGCCACGGGGGGCGGAGCGGTCAGCGGCCTTGGCTCTCCGCCTCCATTCTCTCCTGATAGCGCGCACCGCTCAGAACGCCGGACAAACTGTAATTGCCCTCATGGCAGGCGTACTCGTACAGCTGGGCGTGCAACTTGTTGATCGGGATCTCTCCGCCCCAAGGTTCCGTGAACCTTCTCGGATCGTCGACAGTGAACTCGTAGAGGATCGTCTCTTCGTCGACCCGAGTGAAGCGTTCGATCACCTTCGCGTCCTCGGAAAGGAGAACCCCCCGGATAGGCTGTTGTGGGCTGATGCTCGTGGTCTCGACCACGAGTGCGTCGCCTTCCCACCGACCCCAGGAGTTGCCGAAGTACGGACGGACGCTCTTGGGCATCGGACTGGGCTCGCCAATCCGGATGATCCGCGCGTCGTGGATCATCTCCGACATGATCATCACATGATCGGCCGTCTGTACGATGATGTAGTTGGAGTTGTACGCCCCGACGGGGAGCATGGGGGGTCCGGAGGGGGAACCGACAAGGATGCAGCGCTCGGCGAATGGTCTCAACTCCACATGGTCGTATTGGCCAAATTGGCTCCTGAAGTCCTCGCGCTCCTCGATGAGCCGTTCGGCCTCCGGCGTGCGGGCCGGAATACGGCCGTTCGCAGGATGGGTGACCAAAGAGGTTCTGGGCTGGCCATTGACGACGGCTACCCGCGTGCCCCGCTCCCAATAGACCTCGTTGTACTCCGCGCCGCTCAGTCGACGCTCATCACTCAGAGACTGATCCCCTTGGCTGTCCTCCCTTCCGCACGCGACGGTCCCTGGGCTAGCGGGGCAATCTCCTGACGGCCGTTCGATTTCCTCGACTTCCTCCCACGTGTACACCGGCCCCCTACCTTCTTGGCGCTCAAACGGAGTGAGTGTCGAGTTCGTCCAGTTCCCCTGAAGGTCCGGGTGGCCGTCAGGTGTCCTGGGGACTTCCCAGGCCCCGGCGTCACTCGTCTGAGATTGCGCCGCTGCGGTCGACGTCACGCCCTGGGCCGCCGTTGCACAGAAAGCCACAAGCAGAAAAGCGATGTAGCGCGGTTTCATTTCTCCGCCTTGTTGAGTTTGGACCTCGCTAGGTGAATGCCCTCGCGATCGACACGGTAGCAGCCTTTGAGGGCCGCATTGAATTTGCTGATAGGATCGGAAGGGTCGCTCATAGTCCCGCACATCTAAGGGAGACGGGAACTGCGCCCAAGGCTGATACAGTGGGAAAGATGAGATGCGCCGAGTGGGCCAGCAAGGGAATGGCAAGCTGCAATGGGACAGCGGAGTAAGATAGATACATGCGCGTCGCGATCGTCGGTAACTCTGGTTCAGGCAAGTCAACGCTTGCCCATCGGCTTGCATCCAACTCAGACGCTGCAGTGCTCGATCTTGACTCGGTCGCATGGGAGCCGGATCAGGTTGCCGTTCCACGCCCAGTGGAAGAGGCGGTCTCTGATGTGAAGGCGTCTTGTGAATCGAGTGAACACTGGGTCGTGGAAGGCTGCTACGCGACCCTTATCGGAGCGACTCTGCAGTTCAGGCCACATCTTCTCGTCCTAGATCCCGGACTCGAACAGTGTCTTTCGAATTGTCGGGCTCGCCCTTGGGAGCCTCACAAATACTCCTCGAAGGAGGAGCAAGACTCGAACCTGTCCTTCCTATTGAACTGGGTAGAGGCGTACTACTCGCGAGGTGGCGCCATGTCCTTGGCCGCCCATAGGAAGGTATTCGACCTGTACGCCGGCCCAAAGCGGTGGCTTTCCGAACTGCCTGGACCGGGGTTTGAGCTGAACGAGGAGTAGGTCGCTTGGTACGTGTTGGTGGTCATCTCATGGGTCCGGCACCACCTGCCTCAACTCCTCGAAGAACTATCCGCGGCACGTCAGCCTTTAGACGCGGTGCTCGCCATAGCCTCAGTGGCCGATTAACGGGACGAGTCCGGTACCAAGGATTACCTCGGCCGGCTCGCTCCCATCCAGCGACTGGGAGTCGGGTGAGCGTCCTGGCTCTCCTTCGCCGCTTCGCTGTCGGAACAGTCCTCTCACTGCACCGGCCAGCCGGGAGAAGAACCCCTGAGGTCTGGGGCAGTCCTCACTTGGAACGAACTCCTCAAGGAAAAGTTCAGCGGGCGTCCCTCGCCGCCTCGGGTTACAGCCGGTGCTGACGACCCGCCCGGTCTGTGCGTCGATCGATCGTTCCACGATACCGGGGGGACGGATCCACCGTTCACCGCCTTCGCTGCCTTCGAGCGTTGCCATGACGGCTGCCCAGATCGGGGCCGCGAGCCGACCTCCCGTGGCACCGGGGAAGATGGTTCGCGGCCGATCGTGTCCAATCCAGATCGTGCCCACATGATTCGGAGTGTATCCGACGAACCATGCGTCGGTCGCGTCCTGAGTTGTTCCCGTCTTTCCTGCGGCGGGTCCCGTGAATCCCGCGCGCCTCACGGCGCTTCCTGTCCCTTGATCTACCACCTCGCCTAGCATGTCCGTGATGATGTAGGCAAGCCGCGGATCTATTCGCTCCACCGGAGTCGGATGGGCCTTGAGCAGGGTCCGGCCCCTGGCGTCCTCCACCCGCGTGATAAGGGAAGTGCCCGCGCTCCTGCCGAGCCCGGCAAACGTCGCGTAGGCGCTCGCCAACTCCAGGGGCGAGAGCGAGGCAGTGCCGAGGGCAAGCGCAGGGGTCTCGGGGAGGGAATCACGGATTCCGACGTCACGCGCGGCTCGGACGACCGCAGGGATCCCCACGGCCATCGCAAGCCTCGCCGTCGGCACATTGAGCGAGTGTACGAGTGCCTCCCTCATCGTGACGGAACCCCGGTGTCGTCCATCATAATTGCTCGGGCTCCAGGGTTCAGTCCCTGCCCGGGTCAGACGGAACGGGCGGTCCGCAATCGGCTGGCTAGCCACGAACCCTTCGCGAAGCGCTGCGAGGTACACAAAAGGCTTGAAGGCGCTTCCCACCGGCCGGCGGCCGCTGGTGGCACGATTGAATCTCGAGTGACGGAAGTCGCGCCCCCCAACCATCGCTATCACCTCACCGGTGGCCGACTCCATCACCACCATCGCGCCCTGCAGGTAGTCAGTTCCCCCTACTCCGGCCGTTGCGGACGGGTCGAACGGAGCTCCCGTATAGGTCCCATGTCTCCCCATCTCGATCTCGCCCAACTGGCTGTGCATCTCTTCCTCGGCCGCCGCCTGGGCTATTGGGTCGAGCGTCGTGTGGACTCGGAGGCCACGGGTGTCGGCGCGGCGGCCCAAGGCTTCTTCGAGGGCCTGCCGCACCGCGTCGACGAAGTATGGCGCAGGCGTGGGAGGGCCTGGGACCGGCGGCTCATCGGTTACAACCAGGGGCTGGCTTCGCGCCTCAGTGACCAATCCCTCCCGGACTAGGCCCTGCGCCTCCATAAGCAGGAGGACTAGCTCGCGACGCTCCAGCGCACGGTCTGGAAACTGCCTGGGGTCGTATCGGGCTGGAGCCTGAACAAGGGCAGCGAGAAGCGCGGACTCGGCCAGCGTGAGCTCACCGGCGGGTCGTTCGAAATAGTACGCCGAAGCTGCCTCAATCCCGTGCACACCCCCACCGAAATAGACGTGATTCAGGTAGAGTTCCAGTATGATCTGCTTGGAGAACCGGCGTTCGATTGACTGTGCCACCCGGGCCTCCAACAGCTTCCTCCGCAAAGTTCGCTCCGAGCCCGGGATCCGTTCCGGGAAAACGCTTCGCGCAAGCTGCATCGTGATCGTGCTCGCCCCTTGGGCTTCCTCTGGGTTCTGGAGGTTGTGAAGGGCCGCACCGACGACACGGATCCAATCGATCCCGTCGTGTTCATAGAAACGGCGATCCTCTACCGCAACGAAAGCCTGCGACACGTGTTCCGGAAGGGAGTGTAGCGACACGACCTGGCGCTCCAGTGGATGGAGAGACGTGAGCTCTCCCCCGTGCCGGTCCAGCAAGACAGGCGCGCCACCGGACTGATATGCAATGAGGTACCTTGGATCGGGACACCCCGCGACTCCGCACCGAGCCCACACCAGGCTCAAAGCGGCGGTGAGCCCGAACCCGAAGAACAACGCCAAGCGCGCCGTTCGGTGCCCGGTCCTTCCATACGGCGACCTTCCGGCCTTCGTTTGCCCTCGTGGCATGAGGCGTCTTACCCCCAGATCGGATCCGGGTCCAAATGGAAGGGCAAGTGGATCTTAATCTTGAAAAACCGACACCCGGATTGCCCTGAGTTACACAAGGCTGACCACCCTCGCAGCAAAGGCCTCACCGCGAACGCAACAGCGGGAATCAAGATCTGGAGCGAGATAAAGAACATGAGATAACAGCAGTAACTATCTATACTACAGTAGGTTACATAAGCGGAGTTGGCCGGGCCGAATGTAGCGCGTGGCCTACTAATACCGCAGGTCGGAGACCTCCGCAAACTCGCGCATCCGATCCCTTCCCTCCTCGGACACGGCGCCAGGGACCTCGACCCTGACCTCGACGTACTGGTCGCCGGTCTTTCCCTTCTTCGCGACTCCCTGCCCGCGGATCCTGAATTTCGTGCCGCCCTGAGTCCCAGGCGGAATCCGAAGCACGACGTGGCGGCCATCGACTGTCTTGACTCGGATCTTCGAGCCCAAGACCGCCTGGGCGACGTTGATCGGTACCGTCACATGAATGTCAGATCCCTGCTGCCGGAAGAATCTGTGGGATTTCACCTGGAAGGTCAGGATCAGGTCTCCTGGCTCCCCTCCGAGCCTCCCGCGCTCTCCTTGACCCAAAAGTCGAAGCTTGGAGCCAGTCTCGCTACCCTCCGGAACCGAAACCTGGAGCTTCCGCTGCTGTCGCACCTCGCCACTCCCACCGCACGATGTACAGGGTGACTCCGGTACTTGGCCGCGCCCAAGACAGGCTGGACACGGACGATTCACGGCGAACCCGCCCTGGCCAAAGGAGACGGTTCCGTTCCCCTTGCACTCGAGGCACGTCTGGACCTTCGTTCCCGGGTTAGCGCCCGAGCCGGAGCATGTGGCACACTCCTCCGTAATTGGGACATTGATCGAGATCTTCCCTCCGGTCGCCGCTGTCTTGAACGAGATCTCGACCAGGTACTCCACATCCTCACCTCGACGTGGCCCACACCCCCCTTCTTGGCCCTTTCGGCCGCGGTCGAAAATCGAGCCGAAGATGTCACCCAACCCACCCAGGTCTTCGAAGGAGAACCCGGAGCCACCCTGGCCACCTGGCGAGAACCCGCCTCCGCCCGGCCCGGGGCGCCCACTGAAGTCGAAGGCCCCAAATCTCCGCATCTGATCGTATTTCTTACGCTTGTCCTCGTTCGACAGGACGCCGTAGGCCTCGCCGATCTCCTTGAACCGGTCGGATGCGGCTGCATTTCCGGCGTTTGCGTCGGGATGGTACTGCTTGGCAAGCTTTCGGTAGGCCGTCCGGATCTCGTCCTGGTCCGCCTTATCCGAAACCCCCAGGATCTTGTATAAGTCCTTGGAGGCCGGAGTCATCGCACCGCCCTCGTCCAGGACAGGAACTTCATTCGAACTTCCGGACGCTCACGCGAGCAGGACGGACCAGATGACCGCCGAACCGGAAACCCTTTTGGAAGACCTGGTCGACAGTGTCATCATCCTCTTCAGATTCCGCAGGCGCTCGGGCCATCGCCTCCATCACATTCGGATCGAAGGTGGCCCCCACCGGATCCAGCTCCTCCAACCCTGCGTCGTCGAGGAGCTGGAAAAGCTTTCGTTCCACCAGCGCCACACCCTCCAGAACCGACTCCACAGTCGCGATTTCCGGATCGACGGAGGTGACACGACCGAAGTCGTCAAGAGCCTCGAGCAGACGTCCAATCAGACTCGCCTGAGCCCGTGTCCCCGACTCCCCAAGCTGGGCCTGAGACCGCCTGCGATAGTTATCGAACTCGGCCGCGAGGCGAAGATGGCGATCGTTGAGAAACTCAAGTTCCTGCCGCAATTCCTCGACCCGAGGCTCTACGTCGGGCTCCTCTAGCGACGCCTCATCGACTCCCCCCGGCAGGTCGCCTTTCACTTCTTGATCGGCGACGCGTTCACCATCGTCTGAGTCAGGGGCGATGTTGGCATCCTCTATTCCGACGTCCTCGACATCGGCCGTCTCGGCGGGCCCTTGGGCTTCCTCAACCGTTTCCTGTTCTCCCTTGCTGGACTCGCTCATTCGTGGGTCTCTCCGCACTGCTTCGTCCTTTGTGGGCGCGCGGGTCGGTCATTACCCTTGGTAGGGCGTCGGGGTTCTCGGACGGCCTACATCTAGACCTGGCTCGACGCTTCCCCCGATTCCCGAGTCGCTGCGCGCAGGAGCAGCGTCAGCGCGTATCGGGCAGCCGACTCACGTACAGCCTCACGATCGCCGCCCAAATAGGCGACCGCCCGCGTGACTTCTTCGGGCGTGGATACAGCGAACCACACGGTCCCCAACGGCTTGCCCGGCGACGCTCCGGATGGACCCGCGATTCCGGTCACAGCTAGACCGCTATCGGCCCCGAAAGCCCGCGCCGCGCCAACCGCCATCTCGACGGCCACCTGTTCCGAGACCGCACCGTGCACCGTGATCGAGGCCTCACCGACACCCAATAGCTCGGTTTTCGCTTCGTTCGCATACGCAACGATCCCCCCCTTAACGTACCTTGAGCTCCCGGGCATGTCGGTGAGCAGCTTTGAAACCAATCCACCCGTGCAACTCTCGGCAAGAGCCACGCGCCAGCCGCGGCGGAGCAATGCCTCACCGACACGTCGAAGTAGTTTCTCTGAATCTGCGTCGCGGGAGGAGGGAATCTCGGAAGGATCGTCTTCAGTTCCAGGCAGTGACCGCGGATTCATAGAGTCGGCTGCCCCATTCTCTTAAGAAGGCGTCGATGCTCCCAGAAGTAGACTCCCATGGAGTAGACCGTAAGCACGAGAGCGAGCCCCAGAGAGATCCCGACCACGGTCTGGTGGAAAGCGCCCCAGAGGGTCCAGACCAAGCCACCCTCCCAACCTCCCGACTCCCCCGCTCGGGCGAGCGCGTACCAGAGGATGAGCGCCCCGGAGAATACGTTTTGGGTGAATGCCTTGATCTTCCCCGATGGCCCAGCCGAAACCACGAAACCTCTCCGTGCCGCCCATGTCCGAAACAGGGTCACCAGCAGCTCTCGACCTAGAATCACGGCGACTACCCAGAGTGGGAGAGACCCCCACCAGGGAATCCCGGTGACCGACTCCCCGCGGTGCGAGACGATGAAGAATGGGATGAACGTCGAAACGAGAAGCAGCTTGTCCGCGAGGGGGTCGAGGAGCTTGCCCGTATCGGTGATCCACCCGTGTTTACGAGCCAGATAGCCGTCCCAAAGATCGCTTAGAGCCGCGGCGAGGAAGATCAGGAAGGCGAGTGTGAGATGGAAAGCGTTTGCAGAAAGGATCAGCACAAAGAGAGCGGGACACGCAACAATGCGGGCAACGGTGATGACGTTCGGCAGATCGAGCCGGCTCAGCGCCATGATGAGGAGCTCAGCTCAATGTCTTCACCACCAGCTTGCTAACGGATTTGAGGGTATCGAATACACCCTCTCCCTCCGTGGCCACCGCCTCGAAGTCCGGCACTCCACCCGGATTCAGCTGTGAGCGCAGCGCCTCGACGGGAAGGATGTCGTCGAGATCTCGCTTATTGTACTGGACCACGAACGGAATCGAGGAGAGATCGTACCCGTAGGACTCCAGGTTCTCATAGAGATTGTGCATCGCCTCGAGGTTCGCCTCCTCACGGTGTTCCTGCGAATCGGCTACGAAAATGATGCCATCGACGCCTTTGAGGATAAGCTTCCGGCTGGCATTGTAATACACCTGTCCGGGAACCGTGTACAGATGAAACCGCGTCTTGAACCCTCGGACCGAACCTAGTTCGATCGGGAGGAAGTCGAAGAAGAGCGTTCGATCTGTCTCGGTGGCAAGCGAGATCATCTTCCCCCTCGTATCGGGACTCACGCGAGAGTAAACGTGCTCGAGGTTGGTGGTCTTTCCGCCGAGCCCGGTCCCGTAATAGACGAGCTTGCAGTTGATTTCGCGGGACGCGTAGCTGATCATCGACATTGACGGTTACGCTCCCCCTCCAAAGATCCGATCGATTCTCTTTACGGCCGCTCGCGTCCACTCAGGGCCCGGCGGGCTAGCCGCCACAATCCGGAAACCGCCGGCCCTAAGGATCCCCTCCATCTGTGCCAAGCTCGTTTGGGTATCTGCGGCGATCGGCGCGGGGGGCTGCACTCCCCTGTGAACAGATGCGACGACCCACTCGTTAGCGGCACTAGAGAGAAAGATCGTCGTCTCACTCCCCTGCTGAACGAGGGCCCTAAACTCTACACCACCAACGAGGGAGGCAAGACTCGCGCCGGCAGCTAGGTGCGCGCACGCGAGGGATCCAAAGACAACCGAGTCTAGGATCAACCTTTCCCCGGACATAGCGGCGACTGACCCGGAACCGTCTACGAGAAGCACCGCTTCCGCCCCACCATCCTCGCGCAGGGCCGCCAAGCGATCGTCAAGGTTCACCCAACTGGCTCCTCGACCGGCCCGGTTCGCTCCAGCGCCTGCCGCTCCATCCGCTCGACAATCGTCCTGGCTCGCTCCCTCAACAGCTTGCGAGGTTCCCAGGCGAGATAGTCCCGAAGGAGATTGATATGATCAACGGTCGGGAGCTGGCGAGCCACATGCTCGAGAGCGGCCATGCGCCGGATCGCACGCGGATTGAAGAGGTTTTTGCGCTGGCGGCTGATTTGGTCCCGAATCAGGAGGGCAGCCACCGTACCGACGGCCACCACCGCCAGTGTCGTGATTCCGGTAACCCTCAGTAGTTTCTTCGTGCCGTCCTCCATCACATCTCCCGTCGGCCTGAGAGCGCTTCTGCAAGTGTCGAGCCATCGATGTATTCGAGGTCGCTTCCAACCGGAAGTCCCCTAGCGAGCCGGGTCACGCGGGGCCCAAGCGGCCGGATGGCCTCTTCAAGGTAGACCGCTGTGGCTTCTCCCTCAACGGACGGATTAGTGGCCAGGATCACCTCTCGGATCTCTCCGTTGGACTCGCCGATTCGAGTCAAGAGCGACGTCACTCGCAGCTGCTCGGGTCCGACCCCCTCCAAGGGCGAAAGCGACCCGCCTAAGACATGAAACATCCCGGTGTACTGCCCGGTGCGATCGATCGATCGGACGTCGAAGGCGCTCTCCACGACACAGATCACCGACCGATCCCGCCGGCCATCGCGACAGATCGCGCACGTCTCATCCTCCGAGAAGTTCCCACAAACCCCACAGGCGCGAACTCGATCGATCAGAGCCGTGATCGATCGCGCCAACGTGTTGGCCTGTTCAGGAGGACCTCGCAACAGGTGATGGACGAGACGGGTCGCGGTCCTGGGTCCGACCCCCGGAAGTCGTCCGAATTCGCGAGTCACCTCGTCGATGACGGACATTACTCCGGCTAGAGAAGGCCGGGGAGTTTCATCGCAAACGGTAGCCCACCTGCAACCTTCTTCACCTCAGCCTCGTAGACACTCCGAGCCTGGTTCTGGGCTTCGGAGACGGCCGCGAGGATCAGATCTTCAAGCATCTCCACGTCCTCAGGATCCACGACGGTGGGGTCAATCGTGACTCTCTTCACTTCCCCCTTCCCATCGACTACGGCGGTGACCATCCCTCCACCCGATGAAGCCGACACCTCCTGGCTTCCGAGAGTCTCCTGAATCTGAGACATCTGCGACTGCATCTGTTGGCCCATCTGGAGGAGGTTCTGGATGTTCATCGGGCGCTTGTCCTTGTGATGAGGGCCCGGGCAGCAAACGCCGTCCGGGCCCCGCAGTTCGTGGCCAGAGAGTCGTCTGTAGAAGGAAGCTAACCCCCAATCACTCTAGGAGTTCGAGGTCCAGTTCTTCTACCGCTGGCCGTAGGCCGGGTTCCCTCTCCAGGAGATCGCGGAGGCGTCCCTCCCGAACCTCGCTGCGGGAGATCCGACCCTCCTTCGAACGGTCCGACTCCTGGATCTCGAGGAGTCGAATCGGGATCCTTCGGGATGCGGTCTGCGCCAAAGCCTCCTCCAGGATTTTCTGCCCGCCGCCACGGAGTCTCTCCAGTACGGGACCCGGGATGATGCGCAGCTCCAGACCACCCTGCTCGTCCGCCCGGGCATCGACGCCTCTCAGGAGCGTCAGCATGCCGCGCGGCACACCCTTGCCCTCTGTGAGCAGACTCTGCCAGACGGCGAGCGCATCGAGACCGGGTTGCTGGAGCCCAGTAGTTGATTCGCCGGCCTCTAGAGGCAGAGAGCCCTTAGCCCCATCGCCCCCTGCAGTGCGATCGTCGGACTGCGCAGCCTGGGGCGAGCCTTCGCCTCCCAGAGCATCGAAGAGTGTCTCCAGCTCGATGGTTCGATCGAGGTAGGTGAAGCGAAGCAGAAGAAGTTCGATGAGGACACGCGGCTGCCCGGTCCTGCGCAGACTCCCCTCCGTCTCCATCGCTGCGGCCATCCCAAGCATTCTGACGAGGTCGGCGGAGCCAAAATTCTGCGCTCGCGTTTCCCAGGCCCCACGCGAGTGCTTAGGAAGATCGGGTGCATCTCCGCCCACTCGGAGTCGGAGAAGCGTACGGAGGCCCTCCATAAGACCGTGGTAGAACTCAGCCAGATCGGACCCGTCGTCGATCAAAGACTGGACGAGTTCGAACAGTCCACGACGGTTTCGTTCGACTAAAATGTCAAAGAGCTCGAGGTACCGCTCCTCTGGGATCACGCCGAGAACGCCCTGAACGGTCTCGGCGGTCAATCCTCGCTCGGAGAGGGCCAGGACTTGATCGAGGATGGATAGGCCGTCACGCATCCCTCCGTCGGCCTTTCGAGCGATCAATCGCAGAGCATCATCCGGGGCATCGATCGACTCGCTTTCGAGGACCTCTTCGAGTCGCCTTACGATGTCTCGGAGGCCCAACCGGCGAAAGTCGAAACGCTGGCACCGCGAGAGGATGGGCGACGCGGTCTGTTCGATCTTCTGCGGCTCGGTGGTGGCGAATATGAAGATTACGCGAGGCGGGGGTTCTTCGAGGATCTTCAGGAGAGCGTTCCATGCCTCCCGGGTGAGCATATGGGCTTCGTCGACGATGTAGACCTTGGTGCGGCCCTGCTCCGAGGGGGCGTACATCGCCCGCTCCCGCAGATCCCTCGCGTCATCAACGCCGCGGTTGGAAGCCGCATCGATTTCGACCACGTCGAGGGCGGTGCTCCCGCTCCAGATTCGTTGACAGCTATCGCAGACCCCGCACGGTTCTCCATCATCTGCGCTGTCGTCACAGTTGAGCGCCATCGCGAGCACCCTGGCGAGCGTCGTCTTGCCGACACCGCGGGGTCCGCAGAACAGATAAGCGTGTCCCACGCGATCCGTCAGAACAGCCCGGCGGAGAGTCTCAGAGACGTGCTCCTGTACAGCTACCTCTGCGAATCGCCGAGGTCGGTACTTACGGGCAAGGGCGGTATGCGACACGACAACGTGCGGAGGAAGAGAGATAGATGTCAGGATGGGCCACGTGACAACGAGAGTGCCCCAGGCTGACCACAGCATCGATCACCACGCTTACCGCTGCTACCGGCAAGGTCCTGACGGGTTTCGCGAGCTTTCGATCTGTGAACCTGGGGCACGGCGGAAAGCTACCCTCCGCGAGGGGATGCCGTCAACCAAGAACCGCAGTCACAGCTCTCCGATCCGCCATGCGTCTGCAACGTGTCGAACCCTCGGAAGTCGGCCTGGGACTAGATCGACCGCAACCGCGTCGAACCTGAGAGTGTCGACCGCCCCGAGGAATCGACCGTGGGCCCGGAGCCAATGTACCGCGACCCGCCCGATGTCGAGACGCTTTCTCCCCGTGATCGACTCAAGCGGATCTCCAGACCCTGCCTGAGAGCGCGTCTTCACTTCGACAAAGGCGAGCACCGCCTTGCGCCGAACTACAAGGTCCACCTCCTGGTGCCCCGACCGCCAGTTCCGGTCCAGGACCTCCCAACCGCGCTCAGACAGGTGGCGCTCGGCGATCCTCTCACCCCTACGTCCTCTCTCATGGCTGGCACCCATGTCTGTAGGCTACGGCCGCAGAGCGGGCCCAAGGATTCCAAGATCGGCCCCTCACAATTCGATCGCCAACCCATCTTCCGCAACCAGGACTGTCCCCCTGAAGCCGAACGCGGCGATCAACTCCGTAAGCCCATCGCGCTCTACCCCCGGATAGAGGTGAGTGAGCACCAGCGTCCTTGCCTGGGCTGCGATGGCGAGCTCGGCCGCCTCCGCCGGGGAGAGGTGGTTTTCGACGCGGGCATGATCCGGGGTAGAGCACTCCGCGATCAGCAGCTCCGTTCCGCGAAAAAACACCCCCAGAGGTGGGTGTGGTCCCGTATCTCCAGTGTAACACACCGTGCTCCCGTCAGCTTCGACCCGATAGGCAACCGACTCCTTCGTGTGCCTTGTCGCGTGGGTTTGGAGTCGGAGCTCGGCCGAAGGATCCTCCCAGGCGTCGCGAGGCCCCAGCTCGATCACCTCCAAGGAACACCCGGGTCGAAGCACATGATCCCCATGGACCTCGGTCAGGAGCGTGAGAACCTGCTCCAGGCCGGGGGGACCCAACAGAACACGGGGACGCTGATCCTCCTTCGGTACTCCGTGGGTCCAGGCCCAGAGAAGCGCTGGAAGGTCCCCGAAGTGGTCGGTATGGAAGTGGGTAATCGCGACGTGCGAGATCGCCTGCCAGTCCCGGCGATCCCGCGCAAGCCCGTGCAGAACTCCCGACCCACAATCGAGAAGAAGCGTCGCCTGGCCGGTCTCCACCAGGTGTCCGGGCGAGCGGTGACGGTCATTCGGAAGAAGGGTGCCGGAACCGACGATCGTGACCCGCATTCGGGTGGGCCCTAAAGAGCCGCTGTCCCCAGCGCTTCGTCCAAGCGAACCCCGACGATGGAGCTAACCCCCGGCTCCTCCATCGTAACCCCGTAGATCCATTCGGCTGCCTCGATCGTACGTGGGTTGTGCGTAATCACAACGAACTGGCTCTTCGCCTTGAATTCCTGCAGCAGGCGGAGAAACCGTTCGATATTGGACTCGTCAAGCGGGGCGTCCACTTCGTCGAGAACGCAGAACGGGGAGGGCTTCACTAGGTAGATGCCGAAGAGAAGCGACAGTGCCGTTAGCGCTCGCTCACCGCCGGAGAGGAGGTCGATTCGCTGGGTGCGCTTTCCCCGGGGCGCTGCGTGGATTTCGATGTCCGATTCCAATGGGTCCTCCGGATCCTGTAGGCAGAGATCGCATTCCCCTCCCTCGAAGAGCCGTACGAATGTGTCAGCGAAGTTGCCACGGATCGCTTCGAAGGTCTCGGAAAAGAGCTCGGTAGCCGTCTCGTTGATCTCTCGAATGGCGGCACGCAGGTCGTTTCTCGCTTCCACGAGATCGTCGCGCTGTCCCGACAGAAAGGAGAGTCGAGCGCTCTCCTCTTCATGTTCTTCTACGGCCAGCATGTTTACGGGGCCGATTCGGTCCATGGACTCGACGATCTCTCGCAGCTCCTCCCGCCACTCGAGCTCACCCCCCTCAACCGCGTCTGCCTCCTCCAACAGCCTCTCTAGCGAGCGACCCCACTCTCCTTCGAGGCGGTCCTGGATGCGCCCGATCCTCCCGCGAACCTCTTGCTCCTCCAATTCGAGGCCATGTCTCTCCTCGGACGCCGCGCGCTCTGCGGTTCGAGCCTCGCGCACCTTACGCTCGGCTTCGGCAAGTGCATGATGCATCTCACCGAGGCCTTGTTCCATGCCACTGAGGTCGGTCTCGGCCGACTCCAGGAGCTCGAACAGGCGCTCCGTCTCGACCGTGCCCTCCGCCAAGAGGGATCCAGCCTTCTCTTTGTCCTCGGTGAGCCGCTTCTCCTCTGCGTCGAGCGCCTCCATGCGCGCGATCGCCGACGCTCGTGAGTGCTCTAAGTCCCTTTGCCGCTCTTCGAGCCGCGTAATGTCTCCTTCCAACCTCGTCCGCTCGATGGTGAGCTTGGACTCTGTGGTACGAATCTCCTCCCACTTGTCCTGCACGCGATCGAGTTCAGACCGCGCCTCTCCTCGCCGGTCCTTGAAGGCCTCCTCCTCCACGAGAAGCGCCTCCCTCTCGCTCCGAGCTTCCTCCGCAGCCTCCTGCGTTCTTGCGAGGCCGCTGCGCGCAGCCGACCGCTGGCCCTCGAGCTCTCTCAGAAGCCTCTCCATCCGCAGCAGCCGGTCGGACCGCCCTGCCTGCTCGGAGCGCTCTTCTCGATAGGCGTCCTCGGCGCCCTGAAGACCAGCGCGGGCCTCCTCCAGCAGCTTCTCGCCCACCTCTATCCGGGCGGCAGCATCCTCCCGAGCGGCCACCGTCAGCTCGACATCTGCCTCGGTGCGCTCCACCTCGGCTTCAAGTGCCACGAGGTGCTCCTTTCGCTCTAGAATCCCCGTGGATCCGTGTGGATTCCCTAAGTGGAACACCCCATCGCGATCGACCCATGTCCCATCCTTCGAGACGCGGGGAGTGGCCATCGCACCTTGGTCGGGGACGACCAGCACAGCAGAGCCGTCCAGCTCGAATCCACGGAGGAGTGCCCGAACCCACGGCGCACCCGCTCCTTTGGCCGCCACCTCCGTAAGCAGACCGCCTGTATCATCCCCTTTCGGCGCCCTATCCAATGGGAGGACGATCAGCCCCCCTCCCCCCTCCCAGTCCTCGCGAAACCAGTCGGCAAGTGCCATGGCCACCTTAGTGTCTCGAACGACAACGGCTCGAAGGAGCACGCCCAGTACGGCCTCCACCCTTTGAGAAAACTTCGGCCTGGTCGAAAGGAAGTCGGCGAGGATCCCCAGCACGCCATCCGGCGGATCAGAAAGGAGGGCCTTTACCGCCGGGCCGGCACCCTCTCGATCCTTCTCCATCCGATCCAGGGCCGAGCGTCGAGCCGACAGAGCCCCAAATACGTCCTGGGCGCGCATCTCTTGGTCCCGGGCTCGATCCATCGCTTCTCTGGCCGAAGCGATTTCATCACGCTTCTCGTCGAGATGGGCTCGCGCACGCTCAAGCGCCTGGACGAGGCCCTCGAGCCGATCTATGAAGAGGTCCCCCTGTGAAGCCGCCTCCGACAGGGCATCCCGGGCCTGCTGGAGCTCATCGCCGATGTGTCCGATTCGTTCCTCTAGCTCCGCCTTTCGGGCCTCGCAGGCGTCTGCATCTCCCTGGAGTTGAGCAATCCGCCTAGCAACAGATCTCTCCTCTCCCTCCACCTCCTCCAGTCCGCCCCGCGCCTTCGCGAGGGCCTCGCGAACCTCGGTCGTCGCCTCGGCATGGAGGTCGATCTGGAGGACAAGCTCCGCCAAATCGGAGCCCAGCGCCTCGCGCTGCTGCCCGCTCTCGGCGCCACGATCATCGGATTCCTCCACCGCGCGCGCCGCTTCGGTGCGTTCTTCCCCGATCTGAGCGATCCTGCGCCCGGCGTAACCCGCCCGCTCCTCCGCCACCGCCAGTTCGCGCTCCCAGCGAACGATCTCGCTCTTCAGCTCATCGACCTTCTGAGCGGCGCCTGCGCGTGCCCTCTCGTGTTCGAGCTGGTCGACCCTCATGGCCTCAAGCCGGCTCTCAGCTACCGTGATCTGAGCTTTGAGACTCTCATCTCGCGCCAGATCGCCGCTGAGCATCGCTCGGATTTCCTTCAGCCGGGCCCCCATCTCCCCAAGCTGACCACGCGTCAGAGCGATCTCCACGTCGAGTCGCCGTTTGCGCAACTCACTGTGCCGTTCGGCCTTCCCCTTCTGTCGCGCCAGAGATCGGACTTTGCTCTGTACCTCGCCGATCAGATCCTCCAGCCTCTGGACGTCGACCTCCGCCCGCTCGAGCCTCCGGGACGCCTCTTTCCTGCGGTCCTTGTATTTGCCAATGCCCGCGGCCTCTTCGAAGAGGTCTCGCCGCTCCTCGGCTCGATCCGAGAGGATCGCGTCGATCATCCGGTTCTCGATGATCGCGTACGCGTTGGCGCCTAACCCTGTATCCCGACACAACTCCTGCACGTCCCGAAGGCGGCAGGCGGATCGATTCAAGGAGTAATCGCTCCCTCCATCCCGGTACACAGTTCGTGCGATCTCGACCTCACTAAAGGGAACCGGTAGAGCCCCGTCCTCGTTGGTTACCTCGATGGAGACGGACCCCCGGTTCACGGGACGCCGGTGCACGGTACCCTGGAAGATCGCCTCCTCCATCTTGGCTCCACGAATCGCGGTCGGCCGTTGCTCGCCTAAGACCCAGCGGATCGCGTCCGAGATGTTGGATTTACCGCACCCATTCGGGCCAACAACGGCCGTGATCCCGTCGTTGAAGACGATTTCAGTCCGGTCGGCGAAGGACTTGAATCCGTGAAGGCGGAGGGCTCTGAGCTTCATCCCCGAAAGTTAGTTGCCTGCGAGTCTAATGAGGGGGTCGGGTCCGACAGATGAGGACGAGGGCCCAAACGGGAGACCTGGGATGGTGACATAGCCGAACCAGGCGAGACCAAGACCAACCGCAATGACGAGGAACAGAACAAGAAGGAGAATGGGAACTCGGCTCCTCTTGGACTCCTTGGTCTTTCGACCCTTGGACTCATCGCCGGCCGCGGGTGCAACCGCGGCCACGCCCGTGTCTCCCTCGCGTGTTGCCGTCGTGTCTGCAGAAGCCCTCGACCCAGACCGTATCCCTGGCCCTGAGGACAGCGGGACTTCCCCGGCCGAGCTGTAAACTACGACCGAGTCACCATCCACCGCTCCTTCTGGGGGGTCCCAGGTGAACCGGATCACTCTTTGTGCCTCTGCCACCAGCTCCGAGACTGCAGCCGATTCCTCCGGAAGGAAGAGCAGTAGGACAGACCCCGAGTCCTTTGCCTCCGATAGAAGCACTGACCATCGGGGATCCTTGTAAGCACTCTCCGGATCGGCGACGACGGTCCCCGATGGCACAAACAGGTGGCCGCCATCCGCCACTTCACGCATGACCCTCTCGCGGGAGGCGCCGAAGAAGATGAGGTCCGTCACTCCCTCATCGTTCTCCTGGTTCACGTGTTCGTGCAGGGAGGCGCCAGAGAGATCCCCATCCACCAGCAGCACCGGCAGGCCCTCGGCCGACCATCGGGCTGCCAACTCTGCCGCGAATCGCGCGGGCCAGCCGTGTGCACGTGGCCCCTCCTCAGCCAGAAGGGCGATCACCTCGCCCGTGCCCGGCGCCGGCGCAGGAAAATCCTCGGGTGGGAGGGGGTGGTGCGGGTCGACCGAGTAGATCTTGGAAGCCTTGCGCCGTCTCACCGGCTAATACCCTTGTCGCTTGGCATCTCCCCAGAGCTCCTCCAATTGATAGAACTGTCGAGTAGTGGAGTGAAAAACATGTACGACCAAGTCGATATAGTCGAGGAGGACCCAATGGCCTCCTTGGAGCCCCTCCACATGGTTCGGTCTCACGCCTTCAACGCGCAACTGGTCAACAATATGGTCAGCGATTGCCTTCACCTGAACATCGGATGTTCCTGTCGCAAGAAGAAAGAAGTCGGTAGCCGAGGAGATCCCGCGAAGGTCCAGTGAGACAACATCCTGTGCTTTCAGCTCGAGGGCCAGTTCGGCCGTGCGCTCTAGGACGGAGACCCTGTCAGGAAGCCTCACCAAGCCCTCCTCGCGACTCGAAAATCGATGCTCGTCTGACGCTTATCAGTCCTCCTGTGCTGTCACCCGAACCTCTATCTCCGACTGTACATCAGTAAGCAATCGGACCACGACCTGGTAGACGCCGAGCTGCTTCAATGGCTCCTCGAGGAGGATTTGTTTTCGCTCCAGCTCGAAGTCCAAGCCCAGGGCGTTCAGGCGTTCCACAATATCCGGCGCTGAGATCGAACCGAACAGCTTGCCTTCTTCCGATGCCCTAGCGACAAACTCGAGCGATGCGCCCTCGAGCTTCGACAACCTGCGATGGCCCTCGAGGTGGTCGCGCTTCGCTCGCTCGTCCGCTGCCTTCTGTTCCTCCGCGATGCGCCTGAGATTCCTGTCGGACGCCTCGTAGGCCAGGCCTTGGGGCAGAAGATAGTTCCTTGCATAGCCTGGCTTGACCGAGACTACCTGACCGGACTCCCCCAGGCTCTCGACCGACTTTTTCAGAATCACCTTCATGACCTCGCTCCTTGAACAGGATGCCCGGTTTTTTCCGATCGCTCTACCGCGCGGGTGGCCCGCGCCGCGCGACCCGGGCGCGCAGATCAAACCAAGAGTCGCCAACCCCAACCAGCATCGCCCCTAGAGCGAGCAGAGGTCCAGCCAAGATCAACACGAGCGCCAGCAGGAGTCCTCCCACGAACGAGAAGCCACCCCAAAGGACAATGAGAACGGCTGCACCGCGCAAGATGTACAGCGCCCCCATGAACGCGACCAGGTTAGTGCCCAGTCTCCCCCATCCAACACTCCACTCGGTGAGGAGCACGAGTACCAACCCGGAGATGAACACCCAAATGAGGGAATCCGGGAATCGGAATTCCCGGATCGAACCGAGACCGGGGCCCGAGCGCCGCGACACTCGTACATGTAGCCACCATGCGACACCGAGTGAAGCGATACTACTGAGCCCGAGGAGAGCTGGAAACAAGACGCCCTGGACCTGAGCCGTGGTCGAGAGGGTTTCGGTCAACCCCGCCTGTAGATCACCATCGGCAAGGGCCCTCATCACCTCGACCGTCGCAGCGATACTCGCCTCGACTCGTTCGGCCACGAGGGATTCCACGCCGCCCCATCCGTCAACCGCTAGCAGGGTTCCCCCCACGCAAACGAGACTCCCCACGAGGGCAAGCAGGGCGCGAGCCAGGAAGGGACGACCAGGTTGTAGGAGCGAAATCGCTACGAACCATCCCCCGACGAGGATTGCCCAACCCCGCTCAAGATACCACAGTCCCCCGGAGGGCTCTCCCGCAAACACCGCCGAAAACGCGACCGCGGTGATGAGCAAAACGAGGAGGCCTCCGCCGGGGGCAAGAAAGGTTAGCATCGCGAAAGGCACGATGACGAGGACCGCAGGCTGACCCACTGCAAGCATCAGCGCGAGAGCGAGGAGTCCCAGAGGCCGGTGCCATCCTCCCCGCTGAGTGCTCTCCTCGGTCATCGGTGTGGGTTACCGGTCGTGGTTCTGGACGTAAGGAAGCAGCGCTAGATACCGGGCCCGTTTCACTGCCTGACCAAGCCGCCGTTGGAATTGAGCCGTGACCTTTGTGGTCCGCTTCGGAAGGATTTTCCCCTGTTCGGTGATGAACCTCGACAGCGTCGCTACATCCTTGAAATTGAGGAGCTCGATCCTCGGGCCGTCGATACGGCGGCGGCGGCCGCGTCCCCCAGAGAACTCCGGAGGTGAGGTCGCCCCTCGGCGGTACTCGTCCTCTTCCTTCTCCTCCTCTTCTTCATCGTCGTCTTCGTCCTCCTGGCTTTCGCGCGGCTCTGAGACGGGTGTTTCCGCCATAACGGACATACCCGATGTCGGCTCGCCCTCGCTCAGCACTACCAGGTAGCGAAGAACCTCCTCATCCAGCTTGAGAGACCGTTCAAACTCTCCCAGATCCGGTGGATCGGCCGTGAGTTGGGCCACGACGTAGTAGCCCTGGCTCTCACCCTTCACCTGATACGCTAGCTGCCGCACCCCCCAATGATCGAGGGCGATGACCTCGGCACCCTCTGAGCGCGTTGCGATGGGATGGAATTTCTCGAGCTTCTGGTTCACCGCCTCCTCGGCTAGCGAGGGGTGAAAAATGTACACGACCTCGTAGTCTCTCATCTGTTCAATCCCTTGGTCCGCATGATCACGGGCCCCACCGAACCAGGTGGAGCGGGCTTTTTTCGAGCGACAAAAGATACGGGGTGAACTTGGCCGGTTCAACCGCCCCGAGAAACGGCTCGGATCTCGTTTTTGGCTGTGGAGTTCACCAGCGGCGCCTGGTCCAGCGCAGAATCTGGCGGAGTATCCAGACAAGAACGCGGAGTGGACCCGCAAGGAGGTGGGAGAGGAGGGTGGAGTCGCGAAGATACATGGCTGGTCCTCCGGGTCGCTTCGAGGTAGAAGACTGCCGTGGGGGTGACGTCTGCCGCCCGGCCGAGGGAGCTCGGACCGTCCCTACGAAAACCCGACTCGCAAGGATTCGCGGGCCCCGCGACGATCACCCGCGCCGGCAGATGTCTTCTTGCAGGGCTTTCGGAAGGGAAAACATCTTTTCGCTCATGACCACCAATGTCCCCACCGCAGCGAGCGATCTGATCCAGCGGCTGAAGACTCTCGAGAAGCTCTCCGAGATCCCCGAGGTCGAGATGCTCTGGCTGGCCGAGCACGGAGCCGTCGCGCGGTACGAGGCAGGCAACATTGTCGCTACTGCCGGACAAGCGATCGACTTCCTTTGGATCTGCCTCTCCGGAAGCATCGTGATCGACGTCGACCGGGGGGCAGGGCCCCGCCGGGCCATGCAATGGGAAGCGGGCGACGTGGCGGGACTCTTACCTTACTCAAGGATGGCCGCAACTCCGGGCACTGCCTACGCCCTGGAGCCATCGGAGGCTCTCGAGCTCGATCAGGATCATTTCCCAGAGCTGACTCGCGAATGTCCGATGTTCACCGCGCTCACTGTGCACATCATGTTGGATCGTGCCCGGACCTTTAACACAGGCGACCTGCATGACGAGAAGATGATGTCGATGGGGAGGCTCGCCGCCGGGCTAGCTCACGAGCTGAACAACCCGGCCTCTGCCACGGTCAGTGCGGCCCGATTGCTCTCGACTGAGATCGTCGAGGCCGACACCGCGGCGCGCGCATTGGGAGCGGTCGGGCTCTCCCAGGAGCAGCTCGAAGAGATCGAGCGAGTCAGGAACATCTGCCTAGAAAACCCCGTCTACGCTGGGATCTCACTCTCCGAGAGGGGGGAGCGGGAGGAGGCAATATTCGCCTGGCTCCAGCGGACCCGGACCACGCAGCGCCCCTCGCTGATACTCCCGTTTCGATCGATTCCCTCAACCTACTGGCCGACGCTGTTTCCGGTCCAACACTCGGAGCGGCCCTCAACTGGATTGCTACAGGCTGCACGACACGGGCGCTGGCTCAGGATATCGAACGGGCTGCGCACAGGATCCACGACCTCGTTTCAGCCGTGAAGAGGTTCTCCTATATGGACCGTCCCGCGGGGACCGAGCTGGTCGATCTCGAGGCCGGATTGGTGGACACCTTGGCCGTGGTGAGGGCGAAGGCCAAGGCGAAGCCTGCGGAAATTCTTCTGGACATCGCCCCGGACCTCCCAACCGTCACAGCGACGGGTGGCGAGCTCAACCAGATCTGGCTCAATCTGATAGAGAACGCACTCGATGCGATCTCGGAGTCGGGGCACATCCAGATCATCGCGCGAAAAGAGCTCGATCGGGTCGTAGTCCGAGTAGTGGACGATGGGCACGGAGTACCTCCAGAGCTCCTCGCCCAGATCTTCGATCCCTTTTTCACGACGAAGGAGCCTGGAGAGGGGACGGGACTCGGTCTCGATATCGCCCGAAGTATCGTCCGCCGGCACAGCGGAGACATCGAGGTGGAGTCACACCCTGGGAAAACGGAGTTCAGAGTTCGCCTGCCCGCCGCCCCGGATTGAGGTCACCAGCTCCGTCTTCGCTTGCTGCACCGCCCTGTCGAGCGGCATCTTGGCCTGACATGGCCAGCCCCCCCTGGATTCCTTCTGCGCTCGCCTCCCGCCTCGCAGCCAAACCCGTGTCTACATTTGGCATCTTGCGGGGCGTTGTTGCTCTTGTTCTTGGCTGGTCCGTCGCCACAGCGCCTCTCACCGCCCAGCAGCTTACATCTGCGAGACCAGGAGAGTCTCCTTACTTCGTGCCTCGGATAGCGGGTTCCATCGTACTGGACGGGAGCGGAAACGACCCCGCGTGGGAAGCCGTCGAGCCCCTGCCGGCCAGCATGCACCTGCCCACCTTCGGTGCCGAACCGACGGAACGAACCGAGTTCCGGATCGCTTATGACGACGAGTACTTCTACTTCTCGTGCATGGCCTACGACTCGGACCCCGAGGGCATCCGAATGTTTTCGCTCGAGCGGGACGAAACATCATTCAGGAGCGACTTTTGTTCCCTATACCTAGACACCCTCAATGACGAGGAGAACTCACTGCAGTTTAAGACAGGGCCGGCCGGCAATCGCAGCGACTCCCAACGCACCAATGATGCGCAGCGATCGGACAACAGCTGGGACGCCTTCTGGGATGCGGCCGTTTCTCGGGACGAGCGGGGGTGGTACGCCGAGATCCGCGTCCCTTTCTCCAGCGTCCTCTTTCAGGCGACCGGCGGACGCGTGGTCATGGGTGTCTCGATGCTCCGTAACATCTCCCGGAAGAATGAGCGTCATGTGTATCCGGCGATCTCGCCCGACCTGGGAAACTCAGCGTATGCAAGACCGTCACAGATGCGAAAGATCATCTTGGAGGGGGTCGAGCCGCAGGGTAGGCCGATCTATCTGACCCCGTACACCCTCGGCGGCGGAGGCTATGCCCACTCCCTGGACAGCCTCGAGGTAAGATACGATCGCAGCACCGATCAGGTGGGCGAGGTCGGGCTGGATCTGCGGTACGGCGTCACGTCGAATCTCTCCTTGCACGTTACCACGAACACTGATTTTGCCCAGGTGGAGGCGGACGACCAACAGGTAAACCTCACCCGATTCTCCCTCTTCTTCCCCGAGAGGCGCCGCTTTTTCCAGGAGCGAGCATCGAACTTTGAGTACTCGCTTGGGGGGCAAGATCGGCTCTTCCACTCCCGAACCGTGGGGTTGGCCGAGGGAAGGCCGGTCCGGATTTACGGGGGCGGCCGCCTGGTGGGCCGGGTGGGAGAGTGGGATGTGGGTTTCATGGATCTCCAGACCGCAGAGTCGAGTGGTCTTCCCTCAGAGAATCTGGGCGTGGTGCGTCTTCGCCGTCGCGTATTGAATCCTAACTCATACGTAGGGGGCATCTTCACCAGCCGGGTCGGTTCCGGGGGGCACCAGAATCTGGTGTATGGAGCCGATGCGATTTTCCGGGTCACTGGTGACGACTACTTGGTGCTCAACTGGGCCCAGAGTTTCGACGATCAGGAGCAGTCAGCCGACGATGCTTTCATCAGGGCCTTGGACCGCGGCGTCGTCCGTTTCAATTGGGAGCGCCGGGGAGCCGACGGACTCACCTACGCCGTCGACCTCTCACGGGTAGGGGCGCTTTTCGAGCCGGGAATGGGCTTTCTCCGCCGCAGTGACTATACCGGCGGACGGGGCAGCATCGGCTACGGATGGCGTCCTGATCCCGGCGCACGCCTGTTCACCTACGCGCTCCGGCTCGACGGAGCCGCCTTCCGCCGTAACGAGGATAGGACGTTCGAGACGGTAGAGGGTGGGCCGATGTTGGTGCTTGATACCTGGGGCCGACACCAATGGACCCTGACCGTCCCCTTTCGTTACGAGAACCTGGAGATGCCCTTCTCCCTCCCTGAGAGTGCTTCGGTTCCCGCCGGCATTCATCGGTTCGCGACCGCCCGCCTTCGGTACACCGCACCGCCGGGCGACCGATTTCGAACCACCGCTACGCTGGAGGGGGGGCGATTCTTCGATGGGCGGCTCTTCTCAGTCTCTGCCGGGCCAGTTTGGGATCCCTCCGCTCACCTGAACCTCTCCGCCAACTACCAGATTGACCAAGTGGACTTCCCCGACCGCAACCAGAGCTTCACGGCGCATGTCATCCGATTCCGGACCCAGGTGAACGTCTCGACCAGGACCTCTGCGGCGGGCTTCATTCAGTATAACAACACCGAGAACGCAGTCATCGCGAACCTTCGCTTCCGCTACAACCCCCGAGAAGGGATCGACCTGTACATCGTGTGGAACGAAGGCCTAGTCACTGATCGAGCCTTCTTCAACCCTGTGCGCCCCCTCAGTGACGAACGTACGATCCTAATCAAGTACTCCCACACACTCCAGTTCGGGATCTGAGGCAAGTTCGCTTTCCTCTTTCCGGGATCACGGTTCGGTACCCGCCACGGCGGCAAGCCCAGCCTGTATTAGCGTCCACTGAAGACGCATCTGGTCAAGCACCGGCATCGGCACGATTCCGTCCGCGGTCGCTTCCTCGGTGATGGCCTGCGGATCACCGTTGGCCCGAGCTCGTGCCCTCCAGCCCCCGATCCGCCGCTTCCATCGCATGGCCACCGGATCCGGCGGTCCGAGCGTCTCACCCACTCCTGGAGTGATGAAGTGGGGCATCTCGGAGACCAATGTTAGTGGGTCGCCGCCGAGGGACCGAGCCGTCTCCATCGAGCTCGGCCGGAAGAGCGCTGCCGTCCCCGGATCACCTAATCGTTGGAAATACTCGCGCATCGAACGAGAATCTGGCCGGGTACAGAATCCGCGCTCCAGCCGCTTGAATCCCTTCTCTCCGTTGCGTTCCACGTCGTGGGGAAGATAGCCGAGCTCCGAGACCCGCTGGAGGCAGCGGCTCTTGAGCTCAGCACATCGATTCTGCCACGCTTCGTCGATCAGGAACCATGGTCCGGCGCCGAAACCCGTGCCGTGCAGTGATACGTGGAGGTCTAAGGGCCGCTCGAAGGTCCGCCACCAATCGAATACTGCTCGGTTTTCGGGCCTAGCGCCGGCGTCCGCGTGGTCGCGGGGGAATCCGAACTCGATGTCATCTCCTGGAAGCTCCCGGACGGACCCCTTGAGATAGGGGCCCAACTCGTAGGCAATCGCATCTTCATCGGCCCAGGTGGCGTTCCGCAGCTCTCCGTCCGGATTGATGTGGGGGACGATCCACCACTGCCAGTCGGTGAGCCGGGGATCGCCAGACTCGAGTGTCGAGAGGTAGGTTGCCAGGTGCCGGACCAAGCGCGGGCCCACGGGCTCATCCGCGTGGCAACCTGCGAGAAGGCTTACTGCAAGCGGTCCCTGTCCGAAACGGAATCCCCGAATGGCTCTCCCTTCCCGGGAGTGTCCAAGAACCGCCCCTTCGTCTCGCGATATCCGGGGGCTCTCCACCAGCTCTTGAAAACGAACGCTAAGCACCGAGTCGGAGCCAGCCAGGGCCAACTCTAGGCGAGCATGGGTTCGGTCACGGTCTAGCGGAGCTTCCGCCAGACGACCCGAAGTTGCCGCGCCGGTTCAACGGTGAGGATCAACAGCTCGCCGTCGAACTCGAATCCCCGGACTGCCTCCTCTGTGGCCTGGGCGGGATTCGTGTGGTTTTCTCGCATGTGGGTCACGACGCGCCAATGTCGATGTGCATCTCGTTTTGGTAGACAACTGGGCCGAGGAGCTTCGCCCGCGGATGGGCGATCAGTGACCGACTCCATCACAAGACTCAACGCCGCCCTCGAAGGCCGCTACCGCGTCGAGCGTGAGCCTGGCGAGGGCGGGATGGCTACGGTCTATCTGGCCGAGGATTGGAGGCCCCGGTACCATTTGGCGATCCCCTCACCGATCTCGTGGGGGTGGTCCTCCTGCAGATAGTGGATGCCCTCCCCCCACGTCGACCGTCGTCAAATTCGGTAGGAGCGATTTGTACATATCCACAGCAGCCGGTGGCATGATTGCACCGGGTGTTGCGTGAAACAGAATCTTCGGTACGTCCGATCGCTGCAGCCACGCGGCGCTCGCATCGACAGCTTCGGCGGTGTCCGGTGGCTCGCCGGCGATAGGAAGCTCATTCGGCCAGCGCCAGACCGGCTTCCTATCGGCCGGATCCAGAAACGGCTCCCGATATCTGTTCATCTCCTCTTCGCTCAGGTCGCGCACGATGGCTCCAGGTAAGACGGCTTCAACAAACATGTTCTGATTCACGAGCATGTCCCAGCCGACCTGGGGTGAACGGAATCCGCGAAACATCTCCGCGAAATCGGCCGGAAAGTCATCCCAGCTAGAAACCGACGCGAGTACAGGCTCCATCATTGCGATGGCCTTGACGTTTGTTGGGTTCTGTCGCGCGTAGTACAACCCCAAGCCAGCACCCCAGTCGTGAATGACGAGCGTGATGTCCTTAAGGCCCAGGGACTCGATGAACGCGAAGAGATATTGGGCGTGATCGAAGAACCGATAGTCGATGTCTGGCTTGTCGGACTTTCCGAATCCGATCAGATCCGGAGCGATGCAGCGGCCGATGTTCGTCAGGTGGGGGATGACATTTCGCCAGAGATATGACGATGTGGGCTGACCGTGAAGGAACAAGATCACGTCGCCCTGACCCTCTTCGATGTAGTGCATCTTCGAGCCAAGAACGTCTATGTGATTCGACTCGAAGGGAAACGCGGTGGAGATCTCTGCGTTCGTCATTTGGGAGCCTGGCCTCGTGTCACAGATGAGTCGGCGGAGCCGGCAAAACTCGCCCGGTGCTCGAATGCGGGCAATACCCTTGCTGTTAGTGACGAACATTCCTGTCGGAATGAAGATCACCGCCCAACGCCGATCCCCGCCTGTTGGGAGCGCGAGGGCATCCGACCAGACGGGGAAGGTACGGGTCAGGGGTCCAAAGCCCTTCTAGCGAGGCAGGGCAAGCTAGCCCCACATTTTCCTTGCTGTAGACCTAACCGACCAGCATTATTTGGCTTGGCTCCATTCCGGACGCAGTTCCGTCATTCCTCTAGGAAACGGGACGTATGGCCGACTCCTCCGATCCGATCAACAAACTCAAGGCAGCACTTGAGGACCGCTACACCATCGAGCGCGAGCTGGGCGAAGGTGGTATGGCCACGGTCTATCTCGCAGAGGACCTGCGCCATGAACGGAGGGTTGCGCTCAAGGTCCTGAAGCCGGAGTTAGTGGTCGCCTATGATCTCAATGCCGAAGGCGACCGGCTCATCATCGCGCGGAACGCCACCGGCACGAACGCTGCCGACCCAGAGCGCCTCATCCTCGTCCAGAACTTCTTCGAGGAGTTGAGGCGGGTGGTGCCCGAGTGCTGACGAACTCCACGAAGTCACTTGCCGCTCGCCCACGCGGCCAAACACCCTCACGAAGGAAGGACGATTATGGACCACTTCATTTCCAACCTGTTGAGCCGCTACGAAAAAGGCACCCTCACGCGTCGGCAGGCGATCCGGGGCCTCGCCGTTCTGGCGGCCACCGGCGGAGCGGCCTCAGCAGCTGAGGGTCAAGACAACACCGAGATTCGAGGCAACAGCATCAACCATGTGTCGATTCGCGTCAGCGACCTGCAGCGCTCCGTCGACTTTTACCAGAACCTGTTCGGCCTCACCATCAGCGACAGGAACGACGCGTCTCCCGAGACGGTCCGCCTGATTGTGGGGAGCAGCCATCTGTCTATCCGCCGCCGTGACCCTCCTGGAACGGTGGACCACTTTGCGATCGGGGTGGACCGCTTCGACCGGGATTCAGTTCGTGAGGAGTTGAGGGCGCACGGCCTCACCCCCCATGAGGACATCGATACCGGCCTGCATGTGAAGGATCCAGACGGGTTCAATGTCCAGCTCAGCTCTGGGACGTGAGAGCCACCGCCTCTCATCCTCGTCCAGAACTTCTTCGAGGAGTTGCGGCAGGTGGTGCAGGACTAGTCCTGGCGGGTACTCATGCTCACCCTGCGACGAGCAAATCGAGCAGCCACACGGCCCGCGCAGGAAGTCGTAGGGGTAGATCCCGGTACCGTGGCCGTCGCTCCAGAAGAACTGGAGCGCGTATCTCCCCACGTATTCGATAGTGGTGGGATACACGCCTTCATCGACCATCTCCTCTGTGAGGATCCGACGCCTGGTGAACTCGTCGATACACCCTGCGCAGGGGCACGCCATTCGAGGATCGCGGGGACGATAGACCGATTCGTGACCATCCTCCCATTCGATCCGAAGCGCAGAGCCATCTTCGGTGGGACCGATGTGCGCGGGAGTCGTTCGCGAATTAGCCAACGAGCAATGAGCCCAGGTTGAAGGGCGCAGAGGGAGTTACTATTCTGGCCCCGGCCCAACAGGAGGATCGGATGGCTCTTGTGACTGAAGATGTGCTCTTTCGAGTGGGACAGATCGTGCACCACCTACGCTACGGTTATCGCGGCGTGGTGGTTGGCTACGACCCCACGTGCCAAGCTGACGCTGCCTGGTACACCTTCCAGACCCAGGGGAAGGGCTACAAACCGACCAGACAGCAGCCCTGGTACCACGTGCTGGTCGATGGCTCGACCGGCCAGACCTACGTGGCTCAGCAGAACCTCGAGCCCGGCGACTCGCGACGACCGATTGACCACCCTTTGGTCTATCACTTCTTCGCAGCCTTTCAACACGGCTGTTACCACGAGCCGAGTTGGAATTAGCCCTTTCCTCCTTCCGCTTGCGATGGACGCGTTGCACGTTGGAGTCTGGCCGTAGTCAAGCCTAGGGTTCCTCGGCGTACCAACGAGCCCTCATGACCGACCCCATCACCCGCCTGAACGCTGCCCTGACATGATAGTGGTGGCGCAAGCGTTTGATGAGGCGGCGGCGGAATGAATGAGGCTATCACACCGGGCCCGATACGGCGCGAGGCCGTCATCAAGGTTGGTCTGGGGCGCGGCTTTGTCGTTGACGGAGGGTGGAGGGGGCCGCTAGTCGTGACCGCCGGTCACTGTCTCCCGCACCTCCCGCCCTCGTACCCCGTTACCACTCCCCGATTAGCTGCAGGACCGGGCGGGAATGCGAATCCTGTAGTGTCGTGCTCGGGCTTGGAGCCAACTCTGGCCACTGAAACTGCTACGGTTGCTCCTGCCGTAGCCCCTCCTCTTTCTTGCTACAGGTTCGACCGCCCAGCATCTTTCCCGTGTCTTCACAGTTGGGCGCAGTCCCCGTCTCCTTGAGCAAACGGGACGCATGGCCGACTCATCCCACAATCTCAAGCTTATGCGCCGGATGGTCCCCCTTTCTTTGATGCTAGCCAGTTGTGCGACGGCCTCCGAGGCTCCGGTCCGTCGAGACGCGCCGAATTGCGCCTGGCAAGTGTGCGTGCAGTCCGCCGAGACGCTAACAGGCCGGGTGTACCGTGCAGTGAACCGTGGGCCGGTCGCAGCCACGGTCGTGCTATCCTTTAACTCGCTGCAGAACCTCCGAGCCCACGTCCGCCTGCCTGCCGAGCGGGTGGTGCCTCCCAGATCAACCGAGACCCTGGTGCGGCTGCGGCGAATTCAGCGAGACCGGCCAGCTACCGCCGAGGCGTCCATCGCGATCGACCTGGGATCGAGCGACACGAAGGCCGATACCGACTACCTCTACGCGGTGCCGTTTGGCGGACCCCTCCCCCGCGAACTGATTCAGGGTTTCAACGGACCGTACAGCCACCTGGGCGGCATGAGTTACGCTCTCGACTTCGCCATGCCGGAGGGGACCCCGGTTCTCGCATCCCGCCCAGGGATTCTCCTATACGTTCAGGACGGGTTCTCGGAGGGCGGGCCTGATCCCGATTTGCTCGAGCGGGCCAACGTGGTAGTCGTTGCCCATAGGGACGGCTCGATGGCCTCGTACGGACACCTGGCTCCTGGGATCCCCGTATCCCCGGGGCGGCGTGTAGGGGAGGGAGATCTTCTTGGTCGCAGCGGCTCGACCGGATTTGCTGGTCAGCCGCATCTCCACTTCCACGTGGGCCTTCGGCTGTTGCGCGACCCCGGCCGTACCATATCCGTCAAGCTCAAGGGCCCGGAGGGCCGCGAACTGGGTCTCGTCGTTGGGGCACTCATAGCGCCTGCCCGGGCCGGGTCGAGGTGAGTAGATCCCTGGGTGCGCAACGACCCCCGATACCAGGCGTTACTCGAAGAGGCGGGGATTAGGTGTCACTTGTCGCGGCCCGGTCGACCCTCGTACACCGCCACCACCAGTGGCCTTTAGATCGGCTTCGCCCGACGGTCGGGGGAAAGACCCGAGTCGGCGAAACAGAAGAGATCGTCTACCTGAGAGCCTGTCCGAGTATTCGCTTGGGTCGTGCGCACGGGTCTTGCGCGTCGCCGGGAAGGCGCGAGGATGAAAGCGATGCGCAAAATCAGGGTCCCGGTTTTCTGGAAAAGTGGGCGGCCTAATCATGCCGCCTCCGCATCGTCGTCTCGCCCAGCCTTGCCCGCGTCCGGATCAGCTCGCGCTGCGGACGCCTTCTTCGCCGCGTAGCTTCGAACAAGGATCCACGGGAATTCCTTCGGAGGCAATATGGGCCCTCATTCGTTAAGCGGCTCCTGCTTCCATGGGCCAATCATCGGTTCCAGAGTCGACGAGGGAACGACAGTTGCGATCACACTGACTGTCATTGCGTCTAGTGCCGTCTCCAGGAACGCAGTTAGCGCTAACGGAGCAGTGGGGGGGGTCCCGATCTTACCCAGTCTCGCGGATCGCCTGCCTGGTCTCCAAATTTGATGCCATCAGAACCGTCCATCCCCCGGAACGCCCTTCACGAATGGAGAAAGACCATTGAAGCGAATGCGTCATCTGAGCCTTCTTTTGCTGCCTGCGGTTGGATTCGGGCCGCTCCTGCTGAACCCGTCGGGCATTTCAGAAGCTCAGGCCCGTAGGGAGACGATTGCCATCATCGGTACGGGAAATGTTGGCTCCACCCTTGGGAAGATCTGGGCTGAGGCCGGACATACGATCATCTACGGATCCCGCACGCCGAACGAAGGCCGGGTGCGCAGGTTGGTGACCGAGACCGGGCATGGTGCGACGGCCACCTCGCAGGCGGCGGCCGCGGCGCTGGGGGAGATCGTCCTCATCCCCGTGCCACCGACGGCGCTCCCCGAGGTGATCGGAGCCCTCGGTGACCTCACGGGAAAGATAGTGGTCGACCCCACGAACTATTGGTCGTTCGAGAGCGGGTATCCAGTGTCACCACGCGACCCGAGAAACTCCCTTGCCGGGGAGGTCCAGGCCCTCGCCCCCGGCGCGACCGTCGTGAAGGCGTTCAATACGCTCAACTACACGATCATGGAGGATCCTTCGCGGGCGGGGGGACCCGTGACAGTCCCGGTCGCTGGTAACGATGCGGCGGCGAAGGAACGGGTGGCCCGGCTTGTGGACGACGTGGGGCTGGAGCCGCTGGATGTAGGACCACTCCCGGCTGCGGAGTATCTGGAGGAGATGCTCCGCCTAGCCTTGGGATTCCGGGAGCTAAACCCCGGGATCGCGTTCGACTATTACCTCCGGATTCGTCCCAACTGAGCCTAATAAGTGCCTCACAGCCAGAGCGCGACATCCTCGTCCGGAACTTCTTCGAGGAGTTGAGGCAGGTGGTGCCGGAGTGAGCGGTGACGCTAGGGGGCTCTGCGTTTTCTCAAGGTCGTGTTGGAAAGCGGTCAGCCTACCTCGAGAGGGTCACTGTGTCACTCACACGGATCATTCCCTTTTGGCTGGTTCTTAGTTCAATCCCGGCGGTGCCGTCATTGGACTGGGCCACGGTTCTGAGAACGGCTGGGTCCTTTGGTAGGTCCCCTTGAGGACGGGTTGTCATCACGCACCGCGGCTTTCGATCGATGACCTCAAACTCCACCGATGCCACACTCAAGTTCTTTCCAACCCAATCATTCTCGACAAACCCGGCTAGATCAACGTGGACTAGGATGTTGGGACGGAATCGGGCGGTTACGAATGAGGAAGCGGGCTGCAACCGCACTAGTTCGGCCAGAGTAGCGGTCGTGAGCAGGTGGAGAGGGGCCCGGTCAAAATACGCATCGAGTCCGGGCTCATGCAGAAAGGGAGTGCCGGAGCCCGTGGCTATTTCAGTAGGGAATTCGTGCCGCACCACACTGCCGCTGCGAATTGTTTGCACCACGACGTGTCGATTCAACAAAGTGGACAGTTTCTCAGCCGCTTTCGGTGAATCGGCGTCCATATCATCACCATCTGGAAACTCTATGTTCACTCTCTCACCCACGGTCCTGGCCCGACAGTGAAGAAGTTCTCCGTAACGCTTGGCGCTAAGCGAAACGCCAGAATCCACGTCGATCACCGCTCGCCGCCGGTCGCCGGCGAAGCCCAGTGGCCTGACCTGAACCTCGGAAAGCTGCTCCCCTAACATCGACTTGATCGGGAAGCGCCATAACTCCACCACATTCATGTCTAAAGCACCTGCCGAGGACGCGCGAATGCGTGCTAACGTTTTCGCGATCCTACCGCGTGATCAATGTGCCGACCGAGCGCAGGATGCACGAGCAGGGACGTTACCGGCGATGGCAGAATTGCGGTCTGGCCTGTCTTGTGACAACCGCGGGGTGCGTGGCTAAGGTTGATGAGGGAGGAGGCTTTGAACAGTGGGGCGTGCGTGCGCAGGGGAAAGCGTGCGGAGGGCATTATCCCCGGTCTTGTGTGGGCTCGCGAGCGAAACAACACCCTTGACTAGGTGCGCCAGCCTACAGGTAGTCGGCGACGACCTCCGGGGGGCCCCCCGAGGTTTTCAATCTCCTCCTTCAACGGCGTCCAGATTCTTCCTGTCCTCGGGCGCGAGCCAAATAGGGATCGGCTGGCCTGTCGGGTCTGCCATCTGAGCCTTCGCTAGCTGCACCCTTTCCTCCACCATTCGCTCGTATTGCCCTTCCGTCAGATTCGTTACGGACATGCGTGCGTTGGACATGGCATCGACGCTCCGCCCCCCGAACGTGACCCACTGGTCGGGATCTACAACGAGGGGATTGTTCTCGGAGTTGTCAAAGTGAGAGTGCAACACCAACGCGGTCCCCTTTGGCAGCAGCGGGCGAGCGTGATCCGCATAGACGTAGGCGTTCTGCCAGTTATGATCGTAATTGTTAACTGCGGTCAGGACCTGACCTGACCCGCTGAAACGAGACCAGGAGCAATATTAGGATCGAGCTGGTCTGAAGCTTTTGAGCGAGGAGGTCAGGATGGGAAGGAAGCGACACACTCCGGAGCAGATCATCACTGGACTGCGGGAGGCAGAGGTCGGTCTGGCCCGCGGCAAATCCGTGAAGCTGATCAGCCGGGAGCTCGGCATCACCGAGCAGACGTACTACCGGTGGAGGCGGGAGTACGGCGGGATGAAGGTAAGCCAGGCACGGCGCCTGAAGGAGCTCGAGCGCGAGAACGGGCGCTTGAAGCGAGCAGTGGCGGACTTGACACTGGACAAGCTGATCGTGGAGGAAGCGGCCCAGGGAAACTTCTGAGCCCCGAGCGCCGACGACGTTGTGTGGTGCGTGTACGTCAGCAGCTCGGGGCGTCGGAGAGGAGAGCGTGCCGGGTGCTCGGGCAGCCACGCACGACCCAGCGCCGGGCGAGGAAAGTGGCGAGTGACGAGGGGGCGCTCCGAGGTGATATCGTGCGACTCGCGAGTCGATTCGGCCGCTACGGCTACCGACGCGTCACGGACATGCTCCGCATCGAGGGCTGGGGGGTGAACCACAAGCGGGTGGAGCGGATCTGGAGGCAGGAGGGGCTGAAGGTCCCGGAGCGGCAGCCGAAGCGAGGTCGGCTGTGGCTCAACGACGGATCGTGCATCCGGCTGAGGCCGCTGTATCGGGGCCACGTCTGGTCGTACGACTTCGTGGCCTCGAGGACGCACGACGGGCGTGCGCTGAAGCTGCTGACAGTGCTGGACGAGCACACGAGGGAGTGCCTGGCGATCGTGGTGGCTCGCAAGATCCGCTCGCACGACGTGCTCGAGGTGCTGGCCGATCTGTTCGTCCGACACGGGCCTGCCGAGTATCTGAGGTCGGACAACGGACCGGAGTTCACCGCGAAGCTCGTGCGGCGGTGGTTGGGGCGCGTGGGCGTCGAGACGCTCTTTATCGAGCCGGGCAGCCCGTGGGAGAACGGCTACAACGAGAGCTTCAACGGCAAGCTCAGGGACGAGCTGTTGAACGGGGAGATCTTCTGCTCGTTGGCGCAGGCGGCCGTGCTGGTCGAGCAATGGAGGCGCGAGTACAATACCGTCCGACCCCACAGCTCCTGCCGCGGCTTTCCCCCGGCCCCTGAGGCGATTAAGCCGTCGCCCTGGTTCCTGAGGATGCCCGTCCTTCACGGCCCTCCACAGCTGCTGGGACTAACATAGGATGTGGTACCGCTCTTCGGGGCAGGTCACGGACGCGAAGCTGTCTCCGGGCTGTATCCTTCCGGGGAGCACGCGTCGGGCCATGTCCCATGCTGTCCCGAACGCGAAACCTTTATCAAGACGCAGTAGTAGATCGATAGGCTTTAGTGGAAAGTGAAGCCATCTGCCCCTGAGTCTGATCCTGCCGTGCCTCTGCCGGTGAGCTAGATCTCCTCCTAGAAGTCGTTCGATGTCTTGCAAGATCGCAGGATCACATGCCGAGTGGAGGCGATGGCTCCCGTAATCCAGGTACTGGCCGTTGGCCAAGAAACTGCCGGCATTCCCGCCGAACACCTCCTTTCGCTCCAGGAGCGTGACCCGGGCGCGGTCGAGCCGACGGAGTTGATAAGCGGCACCCACTCCTGCCGGACCACCTCCGAGAATCACCACGTGGGGCTTCATTATCGTTGCCTCTTGGCGGGCTATCGGCGTTGGAACCTCGCGCAGCGCGTATCGGACCCGCGCATCGATTGTTGGCAGCCTACAGCAGCTCGAGTCCCCCGGAGGCGACTCGGTCGATCTTGCTCGCCTTTCCCCTCGCTTGTCGAGGACGTCGGTGAGCTTGATTGACAACCAAGCGATTCTGCAACGAACGTACCGCTGGTTAGGCCGGTTGAATTCGGCGAAACCGGATAATTGGGACACAATCTGGACACACTCAAAATCTATCTCATTGTGAATAGACAGCTTGCACGCGTCCTCACACGTTGAAATGAAACTGTATGAGCTCACCGTCGCGGACCTCATAGTCCTTACCTTCCGATCGGATCAATCCGCGCTCCCGCGCGGCCTTGAGCGACCCGATTCTGTCGAATTCAGCGTATCCGATCGTCTCTGCCCTGATGAAGCCCCTCTCGAAGTCGGTGTGGATCTTCCCCGCGGCCTCGGGGGCGAGGGCGCCCCGACGAACTGTCCAGGCTCGTGCTTCTTTCTCTCCGGTCGTAAAGAAGGTGATGAGCCCGAGAAGCTCGTAGGTGGCCCGCACGAGCCGGTCTAATCCGGGCTCCCGGAGTCCTAGCTCCTCCAGGAACTCGCTGCGTTCCTCGCGATCCAGCTCTGCGAGCTCTGCTTCGACCGCCGAGGATATCGAAATCAGGCGAGCGTCCGGCTCCTCCGCCCTGAGGATCTCTCTCAATCGGACAGTCTCCTCACCTTCCCCTTCGCGAAGCTCGCTCTCTGCAATGTTCGCTACATAGAGAACGGCCTTACGGGACACGAGATGGAAGCCCTCGAGGAGCGATTGATCCGCCGCAGACAGCGCGACCCGCCGCAGGGGCACTCCGTCTAGCAAGCTGCGCTGGAGCCGCTCGAGCAGGACAGCTTCCCGCCGTGCCTCCTGTTCCCCTGACCTTGCCTTACGCTCGACCTGCTCCAACCTACGCTCCACCGTCTCGAGATCTGCCAGCGCAAGCTCGATGTTCACGATCTCTCGGTCCCGCGCAGGGTCCAGGCTTCCAAGGACGTGGGTCACGTCGGAGTCGTTGAAACACCTCAAGACGTGAACCACGGCATCGACCTCACGAATATTCCCCAGGAACTTGTTTCCTAATCCCTCACCTTCCGATGCACCGGCGACGAGTCCGGCGATGTCGACGAACTGGACCGCAGTCGGTACTCGCTCTGGTGCCTCCACGAGTTGAAAAATCCGGTCCAGCCGAGAGTCGGGGACCGCCACGATCCCCACGTTCGGCTCGACCGTGCAGAACGGATAGTTGTCGGCTGAGGCGCGCTGGGCGGTCAGCGCATTGAAGAGGGAGGATTTCCCCACATTCGGGAGTCCCACAATCCCGGCTTTGAGCATGACGTCTAATCTACCCCTCGCGCGCCAGAGGGGGAGCGCCACCCGAATGAGCCTTCTGGGCGCACTCATTCTGGATGCGGCACTGGATCTTGCGGAGGACCTGGCTTCCGTCGACCTTTTCCGGGTTCATCAATCTACGAACCCTCCGCGTAGGTCTTCGCACATGCGGCGACCTGGAGGCTCGCAACGAGACCCAATGGACTTCTCCTTCGCCCCTCACGATGATCTCCGGCAGCTTGAGTGGTTCTTCTCGGGTCTGCGCCAGGTAATGGTTCGGCGCGGTCACAGGCACGTGAACGACGCCGACCAAGCCTCGCTGATCGTCAATCCGTTTCCTCGGGAGGAGCCGAGGCTCTTCCGGCGCCGTGGACAAGCCGTGTTCGTAGTCGGAGTCACGGAGCTTGCCCCTGGCGACAAATCGAGAGTCCAAGCGATTCCAGAGGGCTACCCTCTCCTCGTGCGCTCCTTGGCGAACCTGTTGATTGGCGTGACGGCTCCTGGAGACTCGGCCCCGGATGCGCACTTCATCACGCCCGAGCAGGGGCACTACAGGGTGAACGGCACACCCGACCGCGGCGAGTTCTTCGAGAGGGTGTACGAGCGCGTCGAGCCGCTGGCCACCTCCAAGCTCGTCATCGATAACGTGTTCGACGGGGATTTGCCTGAAGAGTTGTGGAAGGGCGATGAGATTACCGCGTCTATCCGTCGCGCCGGGAAGAAGCTGGATGCGCTGAAGGTCCTGCCCACGCCCTTCCCCATCGACGAGATCCTGGCGGAGAAGGATCGTCGTCACCTGAAGAAGCTCTACGGGATCGGTGGGCTCTCGTACGGGAACATCTCCGCTCGATACGACGCCACCAGGTTCTGGATGAGCGCTTCAGGGGTGGACAAGTCCGACCTAAGAGACGTGGGTCGGGACATACTGATGGTCAAGGACTACGACGCGGACAACGGGTCGATGATCCTATCTGTCCCTTCGAACATCGAGCCCCGCAGGGTTTCGGTCGACGCCATCGAGCACTGGATGATCTATCGGGAGCACCCAGAGGTAGGTGCCATTCTTCATGCGCACGCGTGGATGGACGGGGTACCGTCGACCGAATTCAACTACCCTTGCGGGACCTACGAACTAGGGCAGGCAGTCGCCGACATCGTGCGGGATCATCCCAACCCCGCCCACGCGGTGGTCGGCCTCAAGAACCACGGTCTCACGATCACTGGCGAATCGTTGGACGAGATCTTCGACCGAATCGAGGGACGGCTCCTGCAGGACGTGCCGATGTCCTGAAGGGGAGGGTCCCCCCCCCCCCCCCCCCCGCTTAACCCAGTAAGCTTCGGACGATCTCGAGCAAGGAGTCTACGGACTGCTGGGTTCCGGGCTCGAGCCCCCGCACTCGGACGAAGAACGGAGCGAGCACCAGCGACACCACACTCATAAGCTTGATTAGAATGTTCAGGGACGGGCCCGACGTGTCCTTGAACGGATCGCCCACAGTATCGCCTACCACCGCTGCCTTGTGGGCATCAGAACCCTTCCCGCCGTGTGCCCCTGCCTCGATCAGCTTCTTCGCGTTGTCCCATGCGCCGCCGGAGTTGGCCATGAACAGGGCCATCAGTACTCCGGTGACGAGCGCCCCCGCGAGCAGGCCTCCGAGCGCCTCCACACCCAGAATCGAGCCCACCAATACGGGAGCGACGACGGCCACGATTCCCGGAAGGATCATTTCTCGCAGGGCGGCTTGGGTCGAGATATCGACGCAACGAGCCGAATCCGGCTTCGCCGTCCCTTCCATGATCCCGGGAATCTCCCGAAACTGGCGACGGACTTCTTCGACCATGCCGCCAGCCGCCCGACCCACTGCCGTCATGGTCAGCGCGGCAACCACGAAAGGCAGCATCCCTCCAAGAAACAGCCCGATCACGACGAGTGGATTCACGAGATCGATTCCTGTCTCCTGGAGCCCCACGCTCGCCGAATAGGCCGAGAAGAGCGCAAGGGCGGTGAGTGCGGCCGATCCGATCGCGAACCCTTTCCCGATTGCCGCTGTTGTGTTTCCAATCGAGTCGAGCGAGTCGGTGATCTTGCGAGTCTCGGCGCCCAGCCCTCCCATCTCTGCCAGGCCCCCCGCATTGTCCGCGATCGGACCGTAGGCGTCCACCGACATCGTAGCGCCCACCGTTGCCAGCATCCCAACGGCGGCGATCCCGATCCCGTAGAGGCCCGAGACGGCGAACGACACGAAGATCGCGATCCCGATCAGGATGACGGGGATTGCGGCGGAGTTCATTCCCAGCGCGAGGCCGGTGATGATGTTCGTCGCCGCTCCGGTCTCACTGGCGCGTGCGATTCCTTCGATCGGCCTCCCAGCCGTGTACCACTCGGTTACGAGACCGATCGAGATCCCCACCAGCGTTCCCGATAGGATCGCCCAGAAGGGCCCCGTAGCTGGATAGGTTCCACCAGCGGGATTCTCGATCGCGAATCCCATCGACTGGACGACGAAGAACATCACGACGAGAAGGAGACCGGCTGCGATGAACGTGACATTCCGTAGCGCTGCCGCCGGGTCAATGCCCTCGAGCACCCTCATCATACCGACACCGACGAGGGACGCGACCAGGCCGACCATCGCGGTTACGATAGGCAGCGCTACCGCCTCGACCGTGTTGGCTACGAGCGCCGTGGACGTCGCTCCGATCGCAATCGTTGCGACGATCGAACCGACGTACGATTCGAAGATGTCGGCCCCCATGCCGGCGACGTCGCCGACATTGTCACCCACGTTGTCTGCGATTGTGGCCGGGTTTCTGGGATCGTCTTCCGGGATCCCAGCCTCGACCTTTCCCACCAGGTCGGCACCTACGTCAGCCGCCTTCGTGAAGATTCCCCCACCCACGCGGGCGAATAGAGCGATCGACGACGCGCCCATCGCAAAGCCGGCGATGACCTCGGAAAATCGAGGCAGATCCCCGCCCCCCGCCCCACCGACGAGCAGGTAGAACAACCCGATTCCGATGAGCCCCAGTGAGGCGACAGCGAGCCCCATCACGGCAGCCCCAAAGAAGGAGACCCGAAGCGCCTTCCGCTGCCCGTCGATGCTCGCCGCGTGCGCCGTCCTCACGTTGGCCCGTGTGGCCGCCTTCATCCCCGTGAATCCGGCCACGCTCGAGCTGAGCGCGCCGGCGACGTAGGCCACCGCGGTGCCAGTCCCGATCACCCACGCGAGGAGCCCAGCGACGACGACAACGAACCCCGCCAGAACGGTGTTCTCCCGTCTCAGGAAGGCCATTGCACCATCGTGAATCTGGTCCGACAACTCAGTCAGCTCCGCGCTTCCAGAAGGCTGCCGCCTGACATAGGTGAACATCGAGAGGGCGACGCCCAAACCAACTGCTCCCAAGATCCAGGCGAAACCAGACAGGCTTACGAAATCCATGCGGTATCTCTCATCGGTTGAATTGACTCATGGCCAGCTCTATCCCCTCCCGCACCCAGACACCGATCGCCTCGGTCAGGTCGGGGAGCAGCTTCACGATCGTGTCCTCGTCGCTCTCCTCCATGTCGGAGAGCACCCAATCTGTCATCCCTTCCCCGGGCGGTGGGTGACCGACACCCAGACGGAGCCTCGGGTATCCCTCGGTGCCAAGCGCGGCTTCCACGGAGCGCAACCCCTTGTGTCCACCTGTACTCCCCTCGGGCCGAAATCGGATACGCCCCACCTCCAGCGCTGCATCATCGACGACCACCAGCAGGTCCCTGGACACATCGAAGCCCTCCCGCCTGACAAGGCCAGAGAGGGCCGCTCCACTGCGATTCATATAGATGGCGGGCTTGACGAGCAGAACCTCGACCTGGTCCAGGTATCCCCCACTGATCAGTGCGGCTTCGCGACGCTCAAATGCCCCGAAATCCCACTCGTAGGCAAGGCGATCCAGGACCCACCAACCCACATTGTGCCGGGTCGCATCGTATCTCGGACCGGGGTTTCCCAGCCCAGCCACAAGCTTCATCAGCCGAAGCCATCAGCCGAAGAGGAGCGCTACTCTTCTTCGTCCTCGGCTTCTGAACTCTCCTCGACCTCTTCGGCGGCTTCCTCGGCTTCTTCCTCGACCAACTCGCCCTCGATCTCCTCTTCCTCGGGCTCTTCCTCGATAACCAGCTCTGTAGGCACCTGTACGGAGCAGAGGGTGCGCTGGCCGTCAAGGAGAATCTCGACCCCCTTTGGAAGGGCGAGGTCCTCCACGCGGACCGCGTCGCCGATCACCAATTCGGTCACGTCGAAGGTCAATGCTTCGGGGATGTCCGCGGGAAGACAACGAACGGGGATCTGGTGGATCGTCTGCTCGAGGACGCCACCGTCGTCCTTCACGCCCACCGGAACCCCCTCCAGGCGGACGGGCACGTCCAACTCGACCTCTACACCGGACTGGATTCGCAGAAAGTCAACGTGCAGGAGATCGGGCCGAGCCGGATGGGACTGAATCTCTCGCACCAGAGTCTGTACAGGGTCCTTCTCTCCCTGCACTTCAAGGTCGATGATCGTGTTGTCAACGGAGATGGAATGAAACAGGTGTAGGGCCTCGTGTGCGTCGAGCGTGAGAGAGAGGGGATCCCCACCGGCTCCGTATAGGACCGCCGGGAGCTGCCCATCCGCTCTCAGCTTCCGAGCATGGCCCTTGCCCCGACCCTCTCGAAGCTCTGCCTTCAGGGTGACCTTCGTCGCCATGATCTTTTCCTTGAATCAAGGGCCCTCAACAGCCCCATGGTTTCTCGCGTCATCGGTCTAAGGGCCAAGTCACGCATCGTTCGCCTGGATCTCAAAGAGCTGGCTTACCGACTCGTTCGAGTGGATGTGCGCAATCGCGCGGGCCAGAAGCGTGGCCACGGACAGCACCCTGAGTCCTTCGAAGTCGCGCGCTTCGGGAATCTGCACCGTATTCGTCACGACAAGCTCCTTGAGAGGAGCGGCCCTGAGCTTTTCAGGGGCATTCCCAGAAAGGAGTGCATGGGTCGCACAGGCGTAGACTGCGGACGCTCCTCGATCATCGAGGGCGTGCACGGCCGAGGCCATCGTTCCCGCGGTGTCCACCATATCGTCGGTGATGAGACAGTTCTTTCCGGCAACCTTCCCGACGACGGTAAGCACCTCAGACTGGTTCGGCGCCGGACGGCGTTTGTCGATGATCGCGAATGTGGCTCCTAAGCGCCTCGCGAAGCCTCGGGCCATCTTCGCCGAGCCCACATCAGGGGCAACCACTACCAGGTCCTTCAGTGCCTTGTCTTGGAAGTACTTGGTCAACACGGGCGCCGCGTAAAGATGGTCTACCGGGATATCGAAGAACCCCTGAATCTGATGCTGGTGAAAGTCGATGCTCAGAACACGATCGGCCCCTGCAGTCTCGACGAGGTTTGCGGCTAGCTTGGCACCGATCGCCACCCTAGGCTGATCCTTCCGGTCCTGCCGGCCATATCCGAAATAGGGGATCACCGCCGTAATCCGCGCTGCCGAGGCCCGCTTTGCGGCGTCGATCAGCAGTAGGAGCTCCATAATGTTGTCGGAAGGCGCAGTGGTGGGCTGAATGATTATTACATCCCTCCCCCGCGCATTCTGGTCGATCCGGACGAAAATCTCACCGTCAGCGAAGTCTTGGATCGAGGCACCATCCACAGACTTCCCAAGAGTTTGCCCGATCTCTTCCGCAAGCGGGCGGTTCGCCCTCCCCGAAAGGAGGAGAAGTGGCCCGCGCCCGAACGTTTCGTCCATCAGCCCCCCATCGCCATTCGCGTAGCCGATAAGAGCCCACGAAGCTAGGAGGGCCCGGAAGGCGCGTCAACGAGGCTCGAACACGCTGCGTGCAGTGGCTAGCGTGCCCTGCGTTCAGCCACCACTTTGACGACGAAACAGAGTTGAGCCCGGCGAATAAGGGTTCTACAGAATCAAGCTCCAGCCGGAGCGCCGAAGTGCCCATGGAGGAATGACTCGTGTTGACCCTGCTCTCTCCGGCCAAGTCGCTCAATTTAGGAGTTCTCCCCAACGGATTGCCCACCACCGAGCCGTGCCTCTCCGAGAACATTCCCCTACTCCTCGAGCGTTGCAGGCAACTTGACGTAGCCTCACTCCGGCAGCTCATGAAGCTCAGTCAGCCCTTGGCCGAGCTGAACTACCAGAGGTTCCAGGAGATGAGCCTCCCACTCACTCCCGAGAACTCGACGCCGTGTATCCTCACCTTCGCGGGCGACGTCTATCGAGGCCTCGATGCGCGTAACCTTTTGCCCGAGGACCTTAAGTGGGCGCAGGACCACCTGCGGATACTGTCGGGCTTCTACGGTGTCCTCCGCCCGCTGGACCTGATCCAACCCTACCGGCTCGAGATGGGAACACCCCTCGATAACCCTCGGGGGAAGAACCTCTATGACTTTTGGGGAGACCGTATTACTGACGCGCTCAATGCCGCGTACGGTGAGAGTCCAGTTGGAGCGGTGCTGAACTTGGCTTCAAACGAGTATTTCAAGAGTGTACGGCAGGAGAAGCTCACTCCGCCTTTGGTGACCGCCCTGTTCCAGGAAATCCGTGATGGCAAGCTCCGCACCATCAGCTTCTCAGCGAAACGGGCGCGTGGGCTGATGGCGCGCTTCATCGTGCTGAACCGCGTCGAGACTCCGGATGGCCTCACGGAATTTGCGGAAGAGGGCTACGGCTATCGCCCGGACCTGTCTCAACCGGACCGTCTGCTCTTCGTGCGCGAGTGAAGGACTGGGCCGTCCAACAGCCCTAGCCAGGGGAGGAGGAGTGAGCTAAGCCACAGCAGGTTGACAGCACCGATGCGTCCCGCGATCGTGTCGCGTCAGGTCCCGGGGGAAAGGGGCACCGGGTCTTTGATGAGGGCGGCGGTCCCACTGGAGACCGTCGTTTTTGTTGTGACCAGAACGGTCACACCCGTGCGGGGTTCCGTGCATATCAGGCAGTCGGGAAGTGCGTGTCATCGTAACTCCGACTCAAACGAAAACAAGGAGCGCGATCGATGCCTACGAAGGGAACGGTGAAGTGGTTCAACGACCAAAAGGGGTTTGGGTTTGTTACCCCGGAGGACGGCAGCAAGGACTGCTTCGTTCATCACAGCGCAATTCAGTCAGAAGGCTTCAGGAGCCTCAGCGAAGGTGCTCAGGTTGAGTTCGACGTCGTGGAGGGCGAGAAGGGCCCCGCGGCGGAGAACGTCGTCACCGTCTAGATGCCTATCGCACCCGGCGCACCCGGCCGAGGGTTGGGGGCCGTCCTGAGCTTCTCGGGGCGGCCCTTTTTTCTTAGTTGGCGGGGCGATCACTGGCAAAGCGCTCCCGCCTTCCGGGGCACATCTTGAACCGGCTCAGCCCAGAGCGCGAACGCGTTGCCCATTTCAATTCAATGTTGGCGCCTTATGAGGGAGCCGATACCTGGAGGAGCGCGCTCCAGCTCTTGGTCACCGCGGGAGGGTTCCTCGGGCTCTGGTATGCCATGCTCGGCAGCTTGGAGATCAGCTACGCGCTGACACTTTTACTCGCGCTACCAACCTCAGGATTCTTGATCCGCCTGTTCATGATTCAGCACGACTGCGGACACGGATCCTTCTTTCACTCTCGTCGCGCCAGCTCCTGGGTCGGTCACTGGATCGGGGTGCTCACCCTCCTGCCTTATGACTACTGGCGGCGAGCCCACGCGTATCATCACGCTCACTCAGGAGACCTGGACCTCCGCGGGTTCGGAGATGTCGACACCCTCACGGTCGAAGAATACCTGGAGCGCCCTCGCGCGGGGCGCCTCGCCTACCGCGTCTACCGGCATCCCCTGGTGCTCTTCGGTATCGGAGCCCTTTGGCACTTCGTCTTGAAGCAGCGCTACCCAACCAATCTCCCGCGCTCGTGGAAGAGATCGTGGCGTAGCGTCTGGCTCACGAACCTATCGATTTTGGGTGTCGTGGGCGCCCTGGTCGTCACCGTCGGTTGGGAACGGCTACTGCTCGTCCACGGGCCGATCATCGTACTGAGCTGTGCGATTGGAGTGTGGCTCTTCTTCGTGCAGCACCAATTCGAAGACGCCTACTGGCACCGGAAGCCGGACTGGGATTTTTACGATGCGGCCTTGAAGGGGAGCTCGCACCTGGTGCTACCCGCTCCGTTTAGGTGGATGACAGCCAACATCGGACTTCATCACGTGCATCATCTACGCCCTCGAATTCCGAACTACCACCTCCAGAAATGCCTCGAGGCGCACGCCGAACTCCAGGAGGCCACCAAGGTGACGGTCCGGGGTAGCTGGGCGCTCACCAGGCTGCACCTATGGGACAGTGAGGCCGGCCGCCTGATCGGGTTTCGAGAGCTTCGGGCTCGGGGCTCAAGGCCCTAAACGACCGTTTGCGCGCGATGCTGGACCGATCGTCGCTTTGCTACCCTTCTGATGAGGCAACCTGGGCCGCACTAGCCTTCGAAAGTCGTGCGAGGAGGGTCGGGACCACGAGGCTTGCTAGGGCGGCGAGACCCCAAAGCGTGATCGCGATCTCCGAATCAAAGAGTACCCTCCACTCGCCACCTGACAACGCCATGGCGCGGCGCAGGTTTCTCTCCATGATGAGGTCCAAGGACAAGACCCAGCACGACTGGAGCGAGTCGGAAGTCGAGCTTGCGCATGAGGTACCCCGATGATGCCGAATAGCGTCATCAACACGAGGTCGAAGGCGCTTCTCGGAGCGTAAGCGTCCGCGGGAGGACTGGAGACGAGGTTTCGGCCTGTTGCGCGACGTGATCATCGACGTGCATGTGCTGGCCAGGAACAGGCAGTTCGACATGATCGGGGTCATGAATGCCCATCCTGACATGCTCGGCATAGCCGTAGACGAGAATACGGCGATCGTTGTTCAAGGAGACGAATTCGAGGTGATCGGGACGAGCTATGTGATTATTCACGACGGTCAGCGGGAGATCCCTCCCGACCCTCCCCCCGCGATGCGAGAGATCCTGGGCCGTAGCACTTTAGTGGGTTAGGGCGGGTCGGCTAGCACACGAAGGGAAGGAGTCGCCACCTCGTGTGCTCCACGTACTCTCGATACGCCTCGTCGCTAGAGAGGTGGCCTTCCTCCGCCATTATGCGAAGTGACCTGACCCGCTGAAACGAGACCAGGAGCAATATTAGGATCGAGTTGGTCTGAAGCTTTTCAGCGAGGAGGTCAGGATGGGAAGGAAGCGACACACTCCGGAGCAGATCATCACTGGACTGCGGGAGGCAGAGGTCGGTCTGGCCCGCGGCAAATCCGTGAAGCTGATCAGCCGGGAGCTCGGCATCACCGAGCAGACGTACTACCGGTGGAGGCGGGAGTACGGCGGGATGAAGGTAAGCCAGGCACGGCGCCTGAAGGAGCTCGAGCGCGAGAACGGGCGCTTGAAGCGAGCAGTGGCGGACTTGACACTGGACAAGCTGATCGTGGAGGAAGCGGCCCAGGGAAACTTCTGAGCCCCGAGCGCCGACGACGTTGTGTGGTGCGTGTACGTCAGCAGCTCGGGGCGTCGGAGAGGAGAGCGTGCCGGGTGCTCGGGCAGCCACGCACGACCCAGCGCCGGGCGAGGAAAGTGGCGAGTGACGAGGGGGCGCTCCGAGGTGATATCGTGCGACTCGCGAGTCGATTCGGCCGCTACGGCTACCGACGCGTCACGGACATGCTCCGCATCGAGGGCTGGGGGGTGAACCACAAGCGGGTGGAGCGGATCTGGAGGCAGGAGGGGCTGAAGGTCCCGGAGCGGCAGCCGAAGCGAGGTCGGCTGTGGCTCAACGACGGATCGTGCATCCGGCTGAGGCCGCTGTATCGGGGCCACGTCTGGTCGTACGACTTCGTGGCCTCGAGGACGCACGACGGGCGTGCGCTGAAGCTGCTGACAGTGCTGGACGAGCACACGAGGGAGTGCCTGGCGATCGTGGTGGCTCGCAAGATCCGCTCGCACGACGTGCTCGAGGTGCTGGCCGATCTGTTCGTCCGACACGGGCCTGCCGAGTATCTGAGGTCGGACAACGGACCGGAGTTCACCGCGAAGCTCGTGCGGCGGTGGTTGGGGCGCGTGGGCGTCGAGACGCTCTTTATCGAGCCGGGCAGCCCGTGGGAGAACGGCTACAACGAGAGCTTCAACGGCAAGCTCAGGGACGAGCTGTTGAACGGGGAGATCTTCTGCTCGTTGGCGCAGGCGGCCGTGCTGGTCGAGCAATGGAGGCGCGAGTACAATACCGTCCGACCCCACAGCGCCTGCGGCCGCTTTCCCCCGGCCCCTGAGGCGATTAAGCCGTCGCCCTGGTTCCTGAGGATGCCCGTCCTTCACGGCCCTCCACAGCTGCTGGGACTAACACTAGGATGTGGTACCGCTCTTCGGGGCAGGTCACTGGTGAGCACCGACAACCGGGCCACCAGCTACGTCCACACCGGCCTGGCGCACGGCGCTGTCCGGCACTACCGGGTCTCGGCGCTCAACGCGGGGAATTTTGCGGGCCTGCCTTCAAACGTCGCCGGCGCCATCGCCTCGGATACCCAGCCACCGACGTTGACAGGCGCGGCCACGAACGCGGCGGGCACCGAGGTCAGCCTCGAGTTCGACACCACGCTCCAGAGCGGAACCGGCCAAAGCGCTCCCGCGCACGCCTTTACCGTCACCGCGGACGGCGTCGCCATGGCGGTGGGCACGGCGACGACGGGAACGGACACGGTTGTCCTGTCGGGGTTCAGTCCGGCGATCAAGCAGGGACAGACGGTGACGGTGAGCTACCGAGATCCCACGGAAGGAGACGACGCGGCCGCGATCCAGGACCTCGCCGGCAACGATGTCCCGTCGGCCACCGACGTTCCGGTCACCAACAACTCGACGGTGGCGCCGACGGCGCCCGGCGCGCCGGCCAACCTCAAGGCGCGGGCCAGGGGCGACACGCGGATCGACCTGTCCTGGGACGCGCCGGGGGACACCGGAGGCCGCGCGATCGACGGCTACAAGATCGAAGTGTCGTCCGACAACGGCAACACGTGGACGGACCGGACCGCGAACACCGGATCCGCCGACACCGCCTACTCCCACACCAGCCTTACGTCAGGCTCGACGCGGCACTACCGGGTCTCGGCGATCAACGCGGTGGGCACGGGCGCGGTCTCGAACGTCGCCAACGCCACCGCGGGGTCGGGTCCGGCGACGCCGGAGAGCGTGTCGGCGACGGGGGCGTACGCGCGCGTCGGTGTGACCTGGGACGCGGTCACGGGGGCGACCGGCTACACGGTGCAGTGGAAATCTGGAGAGGAGTCGTTCGCGAGTGCCCGCGAGACTGCGGTGACGACCAACAGTGCGACGGTGTCCCCGCTCGCCAACGGGGCGGCCTTCATGGTGCGGGTGAGTGCCAGCAACACCGCGGGTGATAGCGAGTGGTCGGGGGCGGTCACGGCCACGACCCCGGTCCTGGCGGCGCCGGCGAATGTCGTGGCGACCCGCGGCGACGGGCGCCTCGATGCGGCCTGGGACGCGGTCACGGGGGCGACCGGCTACACGGTGCAGTGGACGTCGGGCGGGCGGCCGTTTGCGGACTCCCGCGAGATCACGGCGGAGACGAACGCGGCGACAGTGCCCGATCTCGCGAACGGCACGACTTATATGCTGCGGGTGCGGGCGGCCAACGCCGGTGGCGAGAGCGACTGGTCGGCCACGGAAACGGGAACGCCGCAGGTGCCGGCGCCCGAGACCCCGGAGAACCTGAAGGTGACGGCGGGCGACACCAACCTGGCGGTGACCTAGGACGCGGTGCCGGTCGCGGCGGAGTACACCGTGCAGTGGAAATCCGGGACTGAGGAGTTCGATTCCGAGCGGCAACTGACGGTGACGGTGAACACCGGGACGGTGTCCGGGCTGGTCAACGGAACCACCTACACGCTGCGGGTGCAGGCGGCCAACGCGGGCGGTGAGAGCGGCTGGTCGGAGACGGCCACCGGCACGCCGACGCCGCTCGGGGTGCCGGGGAACATGGAGGTGACGGCCTGGGACGGGCGCGTGGCGGTGTGCTTCGACGAGGTCGTGGGTGCGACCGAGTACACGGTCCAGTGGCGGACGGACACGGAGGCGTACAGCGAGGACCGGCAGAAGACCGTGTTCGAGACCTCCGAGACGATGGACTGCGGCGAGGGGCGGCTGAGCACGACCGTCCACCGACTGGCCAACGAGACGCCGCACTGGTTCCGGGTGAGGGCGAGCAACTCCTGGTGGGACGAGGGAATCAAGCGCAAGGGCAGCCTCTGGTCGGCCGAGGTGACGGCCACGCCGACGGCGACGCCGGCGGCGCCAGCCAATCTGGTGGTCACGCCGGGCGACGGGCGCCTGGACGTGAGCTGGGACGCGGTCGAGGGCGCGGACAGCTACACGGTCGAGTGGCGGCAGTCGGGGACGGTGCGGGAGCGGGAGGAGACGACCCACGCCGCAGCCCTCACCGGCCTGGTCAACGGAACGACGTACTCGCTGCGGGTGAAGGCGGCCAACGAGGTGGGCGAGGGTCCCTGGTCGGTGTCGGCGAGGGGCAGGCCGGACCCGCTGGGGCACCCGCCGGACGTGTCGATCGCGCTCGGTGCGGGGCCGCCGGTGGACGGAGCGTTTGCTGTGAAGGTGACGTTCTCGGAGGCGGTGACCGGCTTCGAGGACGGCGATCTGACGGCGGGCTATGTCGGCGGTCCCGGCGTAGTGGTGCGCGGCTTCGAGGAGGAGCAGACGGGGCTGGTCTATAGCGCGATGGTGCCGGCGCCGCGGCCAGGAAAGCTGGTCATCTCGGTGGGTCCGGGAAAGGCCACCGCGGTCTCCGACTCGCAGGGGAACGCGCTCGGCGCCCTCGTGGTCGAGGTCGGCGCCGCGGGCAATCCGGTGGCGGTGTCCAGGCCAGTGGTGACGGGTGTGTTGATGTCGACGCAATCCGGGAACGGGAGGCAGGACGGATTCGGAACGCGATCGGTGGCGGCAAGGGGCAGCTCGGGGTCGGGCAGCTCGGTGCGGGTGACGGTGACGTTCAGCGAACCGGTGACGGTAGACCTCTCGGGCGGAACGCCGACGATCGGCCTGATGCTGGGCGCGGGGACAAGAAAGACACCCTACTCGGGCGGCACGGAGACGGAGACGTTGCTTTTCGTCTACACCCTGACCGGGGAAGACGGGAGCGTGACCGGCGGGTCGGTGACACAGAACAGTCTCACGCTGAACGGAGCGACGATCCGGAGCTGGTCGGGAGAGGACGCGGATCTGGGGCACCCGAGTGCGGCGCTAGGTGGCGCAGACGATGACGCACTCCCCGAACTGACGGCCCGCTTCGAGGCGGCACCGGAGGCGCATGACGGTGCGGGCACGTTCACGGTCCGGCTCGTGTTCAGCGAGCCGGTCGCGATCAGCTACCAGACGCTGCGCGACGAGTCCTTGTCGGCGGCGGGCGGCTCGGTCGAGGCCGCCCGGCGCGTGGATGGGCGCAGCGACCTGTGGGAGATCACCCTCAAACCGGCCTCGGACGAGCCGGTGACGCTCACGCTCGCGGCGGGGCGTGCCTGCGATGCGGCGGGGGCGGTCTGCACGGCGGACGGACGGCGGCTGTCGAATGAGGCGGTGCTGACTGTGCCCGGCCCGGCCGGGGGCGGCCCGGAACTGACGGGGCAGTTCGAGAACGTGCCGGAGGCCCATGACGGCCAGAGCGCCTTCAGCTTCCATGTGGCCTTCAGCGAGGACATCGGCATCAGCAACCAGACGTTGCGCGACGAATCGTTCACGGTGACCGGCGGCACCATCACGCGGGCGCGGCGGATCGATGGCCGCCACGACCTGTGGGAGATCACCCTCAAACCCGACTCCCGCGAGGCCGTGACGATCACGCTCCCTGGCGGTCGGGCGTGCGGGACGGCCGGGGCCGTCTGTACCCGCGGGGACAGCCCGCGGCCGCTCGGCAACAGTCCCTCGTCCACCGTGGCGGGTCCCCCGGCCGAGTCGCTAACAGCCAGCTTCTCCGACATGCCGGACGAGCACACCGGCGACGACTTCTCGTTCGGGCTGACGTTCAGCCAGGAACTCGACAAGGACTTCAGCTACCGAACGTTGCGCGACGAGGCGTTCGCGGTGACGGGCGGCACGGTGCGAAGGGCCCAGCGCCGGGAGCAGGGGAGCAACCTGGGCTGGACGATCACGGTCGAGCCGGACTCCGACGGCGCGGTGACACTCCGGCTGCCGGAGACGACCGACTGTGGTGCAAGCGGCGCGATCTGCACCGGCGACGGCCGGCCGTTGTCCACTTCGCTCTCGGCGACGGTCGCCGGGCTGGTGGGCATCTCGGTGGCCGATGCCCGCGTGGAAGAAGGCGCGGGCGCGGTGCTGGCCTTCGCGGTGACGCTCGAGCGGGCGGCGGGCGGGGCGGTGACGGTCGACTACGCCACGTCGGACGGCACGGCGCAGGCGGGCGTGGACTACACGGCCACGAGCGGCACGCTCACGTTCGATGCGGGCGACACGGAGAAGACAGTCGAGGTCCCGGTGCTCGACGACTCGCACGACGAGGGCGACGAAGCGCTGACGCTCCGGCTGTCGAACGCGTCGGGCGGCCGGCTGGCCGACGCGGAGGCGACCGGGACGATCGAGAACACCGACCCGCTGCCACGCGCGCTCTTGGCTCGGTTCGGGCGGGCGACAGCGCTCCATAGTGATGGCACAGGTCGAGGAGCGGCTGGAGGCGCCCAGGGCTCCGGGCCTGCGGGGCCGGTTCGCGGGCCGTGAGCTCCGGCGCGGGATGGAGCGGGAGATGGGACGCAACTTCCTGAGCCGGCTCGAGTCCACGGCGGTTCAGGGCGCCCGGGATACGACGGGCGTCCAGCCCGATCTGGGCGGCGCCGAACTTCTGCGGATGGGTCTCGGCGGCGGGGACGTGCTGATGGGCTCGGGGTTCGTGTTGAACCGCGAGACAGACCAGGGCGCGAGCGTCTCGCTCTGGAGCCGCGGGATGGAGTCGCGGTTCAGTGGCCGGGACGGCGAGCTGTCGCTCGACGGCGGGGTCCGGACGACGATGTTCGGGGCGGACTACGCGAAGGGACCGCTGATGGCGGGGCTGATGCTCTCGCACCGGCGCGGCCTGGGCGGCTACCAGGGGGCCGATGTCGGCCAGGTGGCCTCGTCGGTGACAGGGCTTCACCCGTGGGTGGGATACAAGCTGACGGAGCGGGTCACCCTCTGGGGCGTGACCGGATACGGGAAGGGCTCGCTGAGCTTGACGCCGGGCGAGGCACTGTCTGCCCCCACGTCTGTCGCGTCTCCGATCGCTCTCACGGGCGGGCTCTCGATGTCGATGCTGGCCGGGGGCGTGAGAGGCGACGTGGTGGATGCGGGTCTGGGCGGCTTCGGGCTGGCGTTCAAGGCCGATGCGATGTGGGTGGGCACGGGCAGTGAGGCTGTGGACGGCCCGGCAGGCCGGTTGGCGGCGACCGAGGCCGTGGTGACGCGCGTGCGGACGGCGCTCGAGGCCTCGAGGGGATACGTCGTCGGACACGGCATAGCGCTCCGGCCGAGCCTCGAGGTCGGGCTCAGGAAGGACGGCGGGGACGCGGAGACGGGCAGGGGCGCAGATGTCGCCGCAAGCCTGATCGCATCGGACCCCTTGACCGGACTGTCGGTCGACGTGCGCGTGCGGACGCTGCTCGTGCACCAGGACGAAGGGTTCCGGGAACGGGGTGTGTCGGTGTCGTTCAGCTACGACCCGACGCCACAGACGCCGCTGGGGTTCACGGCGCGGGTGGCGCCCTCATGGGGCGGGCAGGCGATGAGCGGTGCCGACGCGCTCTGGGGCCGCGATACGATGGCGGGGCTCGGGGCAGGAGGCCCGGGATCGGGCAACCGCCTCGATGGCGAGCTCGGCTACGCGCTGCCGGTCGGGAGCCAGCTCGTGGGAACGCCGAGGTTCGGCGTCACCACCTCCGAGTACGGGCGCGACTACCGGCTGGGCTACAAACTGACCCTGTTGCAGGGCGGCGCCATGAACTTCGAGTTCGGCCTCGACGCCCAACGCCGCCAGAGCCTGCTGGGCCAGGGAGACCCGGAGCACAGCCTGCACGGCCGCGTCACCGCGCGCTGGTAGACGCCGACGGACGGGCAGTCTGAAATGCGGCGCGGCCGGACCTCAGTCGCCAGCACGGCCGGGTACCGGTGCTTCATGATGTCGGATGCGTTTCAAGCCTGTGTCGAGGCCGAAGAGACGCGCCAAAGTCGCTTACAAAAACCGCGGCGCGAGGCTCGCCGTACCCACACCACAACCCGTCTGCTGGCCGCGCTCGCGGGTCGGCTTGAGCAGCACCCTCCGAGGCGAGATCGGGTCGTGCTCGGCCGGACGCCGCCGTCGGGGTGCGGGTCTTCGCAGGCCGCGTCCCGACCGGCAGGCGCCATGGAGACGCTGACGAAGCCGTTCCGATCGCGAGTGGCTGCGTCCCTCGACCGCACGGGCATGAGAACATCCACGCTCCGTCGGCAAGCGGTGGGCGATCCGATCCCGGTGCGTCAGCTACGCCGTGGCTGCTCTCCAAGGCTGGCGATGGCCTGCCAGGTCCCGGTGTTCATCGAAGCCTGCAGCCGGGCCCATGTGGCCCCTGTTCCCTCCCCCGGGGCAACGCGCCCCGGAATTCTTCACCGAACAGAACGGAGGCAGACCGATGACGAGAGCAATGGAACAGGGCATGGACGCGCCCGCGCGTGTCCTGAGGTTACCTCGAGTGCAGGCCCGCACCGGGCTGGCGCGGAGCACGATCTACGTGCGGGTGGCCGACGGGAGCTTTCCCCAACCGATCCGGCTAGGCGCGCGCGCCGTCGGCTGGATCGAGTCCGAAGTGGATGCGTGGATCCGAGAACAGATCGCCGCGAGCCGCAGCAGTGCCTAGTGATCTGAGACGGAAATCATCTGACAGTTCGCCATGAGAGAGGACAGGGGCCATCGACAAACTGCCCTCCCGCAAGGTTCGCTCCTTCGCCTCCTCCGGGAACCTCCGTTACGGTCCACTGGATTCCCGTTCAGAAAGAGGGGTGTAATAAGGGGAGCAGAGTGGGTTAAGTAGTCTTAAGTATATTATCCATAATAAGTCATAACGGATTCGGCGTGGATCCGGCACACGCGGCCGATGCCGGCGATGCCGGGTGGATTCTCTTCGATGGCCGCGCCTTGCGCGACGAGGGCATGGACGGCACGGCGCACGTGCTCATGGTGGCAACCCAGAAAGCTCGTCCACTGCGCCCGGGTGAAGACGCCGCCATGGAGACAGGCCAGGGCGATCCATTCGGCACGGCGTCCCGTCCAGCCGAAGCGCTCCAGCGCCTTCTCGCGTCCTCGGAGATGGTCGATCATGTTGCTGCGTCCCTTCTGCGCCCGAGGCGTTCAACCTGAGTCGTCCGATCCGGGTGATCGCCAACGGTGAGGTGGCGTTCGACGGCATGGTCCAGGAGAGCTGACGGAATGCTCGGCGACCGGATCCGCGTAACCACCATAGCGTCGGCCGGCCTCGTGACCTCGCGACGGGATGGGACGGAGTAATACATCGTTGACTCCGCTCCGATCTATGCAGTGACGAACCGGCGTGACTTCTCCATTCTCGGCATCAAGCAGGACTGGCGCTTCGACTGGTCTCCGTCGGGTCTGATCGCGCTCGCAGAGGGCCCTCACATACGAGCTGGCACGGACGGCGATCGACGCGGCCGAAGCCGAGGCGCGCCGTAACGGATGGAACGTGACGATCGTCGTCGCGGACATCGAGGGTGTGCCGGTGTATCTGCGGCGGCTGGACGGCGCCTCCGCCGGCTCCTACAACGTCGCGATGCGGAAGGCGGCCACCGTCGCGGCTACGGGCCTCACGACCGCGGTGTACGGACAGCGCCCTCGAGGCCGGTACCGTACCGCAGGTCCCCGACGGCGTGACCTTCGCGGGCGGCGTCCCGATCCTGCGCGGCGGTCAGCTGATTGGGGCGATCGGGACCAGCGGCGTGCGGGCGGTCGACGACGAGCAGATCTCCCAGGCCGGGGCGGACGCCATCGCCAACTGAGGCTGGGGGCGAGGGGGACGATTGCGGAAACCTTGGGACGGGCCCGGGGAGACCCCGGGCCCGTCTCGCTTTCCTCTTGCTTCCGCCCGCGCGGTGCGACGGGAGTCGACCCGTCTAGTAGGAATAGGTCAGCCGGATGAAGAAGACGCGGCCCGGCTCGGCAATCGGCGTCCGGGAGAAAGGGTTCTTCGCGTTCAGGTGGTCGTAGTACTGCTTGTCTAGCGCGTTGTTTACCCCGGCACGGACTTGCACTCCTACATAGGGCTGAAATCCGCCCTGTAGATCGACCGTCGCGTATCCGGGGGTCGGGGTGCCCTCGCCCCGGCTCACAGCCAGGCGGTCCTGCTTCCCTACTGCGGTCACCAGGCTCTCGAGGAAGTATCCGGCCCCCGACTCTTCGTAGCGGAGCCGGAGGCGACCCTGCACCGGGGCGACCCCGAAGGCCGGCTCGTCCAGCTCCGTGTCGTCGCCCCGCAGATACTCGCCGACCACGGTTGTCGAGAACCGTTCGCTCCAGCGGTAGGCGACGGATGCCTCCACCCCCCAGAAGTCGGCCTCTCCGTTCACATACTGGACGACGTTCGTGTTGCCGAGCGAGCCCGTCAGTGGGAGCAGGAAGGGTACCTCCGCCGGGTCCCTCGGAACGATGGTGATGTAGTCGCTGACCCGGCGGGCGAAGACGTTGGCGTCCAGGCTCAGGTTGGGAAAGCGGCCTTCGAGCCAGATGTCGCCCTGGGTGCTTCGCTCGGGATCGAGGTGGGGGTTGCCCAGGAATTCGGTGCTGAGCTGGGCCCTGGTGCCCGGAATCCTGTCTCCGTAGCGCTCGGAGGCGTCGGCGGTCCGGACTACCGAGCCGGCTCCGGTCGAAAGGCTCCAGTTGGAGCCCAGGTTGGCGCTGAGCGTGGCGGCCGCGTTGAAATTGGTCTCCGACGCGTCCACGTCGGCCCGGGTGGCCCCGGCATAGTCGAGGAAGGTGTCGGACACGTCCTTTGCGTCCGCGGAGACGAGGTCGAGGCGCACCGCCGCGGAAAGGCTCAGCCTGTTGGCCAGGGGCCGGTCCGCCCGGGTCCATAGACCCACGTCGGTGATCGTCGCGTCCGGCCACATCCGGTCGTGGAAGGGGAACAGCGGTGGTGTCATCTGGTTGGGATCCAGGGCGTCGATGAAGCGATCCGCGTCCCGCTTCGCGCTGTATGCGTCACCCCCGATCTCCACGTCCCAGCCGCCCTCCGAGACCAACTCGATGGCGGCCCGGCCCCCAGTGACGTCGATATGGGAGTCCACCAGCACGTCCAGGGCGAAGGGGGGCACCCGTCCCTCCATGGCCATGCGCGTCGGCTTGTCCGTGTTGTCCATCTCGTGGTCCACGCTGTTCAGGTAGACCAGGAGATCGATGTTGCGAAGGAGCCCTTGGGCGCGGGCCAGCTCCCACTCGGCCGCGAGGTTGTTCGTCTTGAAGGACTTGGCGCTCAGAAGGCGGCCCGGATAGTCGATCGGGCCCTGCTTCTGGTAGCCCATGTCGAAGCTCAGCCAGGAGGCGTCGCCGGTCCGGTAGCCGAGCTGTCCCCGGGCCTCCCAGGAGTCGAAGTCGGCCGGAATCACGTCGCCCGATCCTGTCTCGTAGTCCGTCCCGGTGCGCCACACGCCGTGGCCCCAGTAGGCCACGCGCTCGCTGCTGCCGAACAGGGTTCCCGAATACTCCTCAGCCTCCAGATTGGTGTCGTACCCGGCAGACAGAGTGCCGCGAAGCCCTCCCGGGATCTGGGGCGGTACGGACCGGGTCTCGATGCGGATTGCAGCCATGTTCCCGGCCCCCCAGGTGAGGGCGTAGGGACCCTTCACGATTTCTATGTGCTGGATCGCGCTCGGATCCAGGTGGGTCAGCGGGGAGTCCATGCGGGCCGGGCCGGCCGGGAAGAGGCGCGTGCCGTTCATGTAAGTGCCCACCTGGGTTTCGCGGAGCGCTCGGATCGACGGGTCGAGTCCGATGGGTCCGCGCCGCACCGCGTCCACGCCGGCGATCGCCCTCAGCGCATCGCCCACGTCCCGTGGATTGGACTCGCGAACCGCGTCTGCCTCGATCTGGGCCGTGTGTCGCAGGTCGGGGCGGAGAACGTGGACCTGAACACCCAGCACCTCCACCGGACGAACCTCCAGCTGGACGTTCAACGTTCCCACGCCGCCCGCGGATACCTGCACCTGCTGGGTCGCGTCCCCGTAGCCCAGCGCGTAGATCTCCACCTCATAGGAGCCGGCAGGCACCCGGGGGATGACGAAGCGCCCGTCGGTCGCCGTAGTTCCCTGCAGGTTCTCACCCGGCACACGGATCGTGGCCCCGACTACGGGCGAGCCGTCCTCGCTCGTCACTTGCCCGGCGATCTGCCCGGTCTGCTGGGCGGAAAGATCTCCGCCTCCAAGGAGCGCGACGGCGACTACCAGAGCTTCGAGCGTTCGGCGTGCGCTCGTCCCGTGAATTCGAAGCTCCTTTCTATGATGCATTGCTTGTCTCCTCATGTCACCGTGACTACTGCAGGTTACGCCCCCAGCTGCAGCCTAGCCACTGTCGGGGCGGACGGGATCGACCCTTCGCGGGGGAGTGCTCTCGTCGAGAATAGCTCTACGAGAAGACGGTCGAGAGCCAATCTGAGCACGATGGACCGTCAACTTGGCGTTGCGGCCTTTGCTTCTCTCGTCTCGCCGGTGAGGTACACCGCCTAGTCCGCCGTAATAAATGCGCTAACTATATGTTATATAGTATGTTACGAATTCTAGCCTATTTACCCAATCACCCCTGGGATCACCCTTTGCTCCGTTGGTAGGGGAATCCCCATGACCGGGCTCCGTTCGCCGAAACCGTTCGGTCGAGCCGTGGCGGGGCGGTCGGTGAGCATGGGCACCCGAGCCATGATGTCCTTCAGGCCGCTGTCGGGCTTGACCCAGCCGCTGCCCCGGCAGAACTCCCTGGCCAGGGGATGGCGGTTGAGCGTCGCGGGCCGACGATCAGTGCGCGCAGCAGCGTCATTTCCCCGGCGGTGAAGTAAATTGGACCGCGCCCGCCCGCGGCCGGCGATACGCGGGCGGCGATCATGCTGCGGTCGAGCCTCTAGATCTCTCCGCTTCTGTCGTAAACCCAACGGGTAATACGGTTTACAACCTTCGGACACACCATGTGATACACGCAGCCCGCAGCGTGTAGACAAGTCGTTGTCCCATCCGGACTTGCGAAGACTGATCCCTGCTTCTGCCACAGCGTGCGGGGGATCCTCGAAGGCGCCGGCCGCGTGGACTGACCTGCCCCGAAGAGCGGTACCACATCCTAAGTGTTAGTCCCAGCAGCTGTGGAGGGCCGTGAAGGACGGGCATCCTCAGGAACCAGGGCGACGGCTTAATCGCCTCAGGGGCCGGGGGAAAGCCGCCGCAGGCGCTGTGGGGTCGGACGGTATTGTACTCGCGCCTCCATTGCTCGACCAGCACGGCCGCCTGCGCCAACGAGCAGAAGATCTCCCCGTTCAACAGCTCGTCCCTGAGCTTGCCGTTGAAGCTCTCGTTGTAGCCGTTCTCCCACGGGCTGCCCGGCTCGATAAAGAGCGTCTCGACGCCCACGCGCCCCAACCACCGCCGCACGAGCTTCGCGGTGAACTCCGGTCCGTTGTCCGACCTCAGATACTCGGCAGGCCCGTGTCGGACGAACAGATCGGCCAGCACCTCGAGCACGTCGTGCGAGCGGATCTTGCGAGCCACCACGATCGCCAGGCACTCCCTTGTGTGCTCGTCCAGCACTGTCAGCAGCTTCAGCGCACGCCCGTCGTGCGTCCTCGAGGCCACGAAGTCGTACGACCAGACGTGGCCCCGATACAGCGGCCTCAGCCGGATGCACGATCCGTCGTTGAGCCACAGCCGACCTCGCTTCGGCTGCCGCTCCGGGACCTTCAGCCCCTCCTGCCTCCAGATCCGCTCCACCCGCTTGTGGTTCACCCCCCAGCCCTCGATGCGGAGCATGTCCGTGACGCGTCGGTAGCCGTAGCGGCCGAATCGACTCGCGAGTCGCACGATATCACCTCGGAGCGCCCCCTCGTCACTCGCCACTTTCCTCGCCCGGCGCTGGGTCGTGCGTGGCTGCCCGAGCACCCGGCACGCTCTCCTCTCCGACGCCCCGAGCTGCTGACGTACACGCACCACACAACGTCGTCGGCGCTCGGGGCTCAGAAGTTTCCCTGGGCCGCTTCCTCCACGATCAGCTTGTCCAGTGTCAAGTCCGCCACTGCTCGCTTCAAGCGCCCGTTCTCGCGCTCGAGCTCCTTCAGGCGCCGTGCCTGGCTTACCTTCATCCCGCCGTACTCCCGCCTCCACCGGTAGTACGTCTGCTCGGTGATGCCGAGCTCCCGGCTGATCAGCTTCACGGATTTGCCGCGGGCCAGACCGACCTCTGCCTCCCGCAGTCCAGTGATGATCTGCTCCGGAGTGTGTCGCTTCCTTCCCATCCTGACCTCCTCGCTCAAAAGCTTCAGACCAGCTCGATCCTAATATTGCTCCTGGTCTCGTTTCAGCGGGTCAGGTCAATCTGCCAAATATTCGGGAGTCAGAATCCGAATAGCCAGCACGGAAGCCCTGCTGAACTCACCGATTCCTCATGACCTTCACTCCTCGAGCCCAAGAGCGCGCCTGGCCAGCCCGGGCCCAAGGTTAGCCAGCATGTTCGTTGTGGCGGTCAGATCACAGTCCCCTCGGACAGGCTCGCCGCATCACACTGCGTTCGGCCTTGAAGCCCCGTTGGGATCCCGCGTGAACTGAGAAAGGCGGCAAGGCAGCCCAGCGTTGGTTGCGGCTCCCTCGGGGGGCGACTAACGTGCTGCTCTGAAGGCGGATCACGGCCTCCGCGTATCCTCCAGTAACCGCCACCCCCCGAGATGGAAGCCGTATGCAGGAGCTGTTTTTCGGTCCCGTCGCCATCTGGTTCACCGTGCCAGCGATTGCCGGCACCGTGTTCTTCTCCTTGCGTACGCTCCTCATGCTCGTCGGGGGTGCCGATACGGGCGTGGACGTCGATGTGGACTTCGATGTCGATGTAGATCTCGATGCGGGAGCCGATATCGACGTAGATACCGGCGAGTCCTCGTACGCCTTCAAGGTCCTGTCCGTCCAGGCGATCGCTGCTTTTCTGATGGGCTTTGGCTGGGGAGGGCTGGGTGCGTTCCGCGGCGGAGGCTGGGGGGGCACGATCAGCGTCGTCTTCGCGGTGGCGTGTGGAACGGGCATGGTTTGGTTCCTCGCGAAATTGCTCACGGCCATGTATGGCCTCCAGAGCAGCGGCAACGTGCCCATATACCAGACCCTGGAGGCGGAGGGCACGGTGTACGCGAAGATCCCCGCCAAGGGTCTCGGGAAGGGGCGCGTGCGTGTCCTGATCGACGACCGCCAACGGTTCTACAAAGCGATTACGGAGGGCGAGGCACTGCCCCGGAGCGAGAAGGTCCGCGTCGTGAGCATAAATGAGGACAACTCAGTAACAGTAACGAAGGCATGAACTCCAGAGGGGGATAACACGATGTTCCTGTTCGCCACGGTGGCACTCCTCCAAGTGGGCGCGTTCGAGGGCGATTCGAGGGTGTGGCTCGGCTTGATAGGTGGGGGTCTGCTTATCCTCTTCTTCGGCATCTCGTTCTTGGTGAAGCAATACAAGCGCTGTCCTTCCAACAGGATCCTGGTCATCTATGGGAGGGTCGCGGGCGCACAGGCGGCACAGTGCCTCCACGGCGGCGGCAAGTTCATAATCCCGCTGTTGCAGGACTACGCGTTCTTGCCTCTCGAGCCGCTGGTCATCGATATCCCCCTGGAAGGAGCGCTGTCGCTCAACAACATCCGGGTGAACGTTCCCTCGACGTTCACGGTGGGCATTTCCACCGACCCGGTGCTCATGAACTCAGCAGCGGAAAGACTACTGCACCTGGATGAGAACCAGATTCGCGAGCAAGCCCAGGACATCATTCTGGGTCAGTTGCGGCTGGTCATTGCGACCCTGTCGATCGAAGAGATTAACAAGGACCGCGAGAAGTTCATGAATCTCATCAACACGAACGTAGCCGAGGAGATCAACAAGGTGGGGCTCGCGCTGATCAACGTGAACGTCCGTGACATCACCGACGAGAGTGGCTACATCGAAGCCATCGGGCAACGTGCGGCGGCGGAGGCGATCAATCGTGCCAAGGTGGAGGTCGCCCAGCAGGATCGCGACGGCGCTACCGGGCAGAAGGATGCCCAGCGCGATCAGCGGGTGCGCGTGGCTGCGCTGGAGGCGACCGCGATTGAGGGCGAGGTGAAGTCGAAGCGCGACTACGAGATCGCAACCGCCGAGCGGGAAGCCGAGACCATCGCCGCTAAGAAGAACGCGGAGCAGGAGCAGCGGGTGCAGGTTGCCGCGGCGGAGTCGACGGCGGTTCAGGGCGAGAACTCGTCACAGGGAGAGATCGCGAACTCAAACGCCCAGCTCGCAGAGGTGCGGGCCGAGGCGAAGCGCAGGGCTGAGATCGCGGCCGCACAGGCGGACGAGGCGATCTTCGGGGCTCAGCGCGAGCAGGAGATCGCCCGCTTGGGCAAAGACGAACTGGCGCCTCAGGAGATCGAGAAAGAGCGGGTCGAGATTGAGGCCGAGGCGACTGCGGAGCAACTGCGGCGCGAGGCGCGCGGTGAGGCCGACGCGATGCTGGCCAAATTCGTGGCCGAGGCGGAGGGTACGCAAAAGGTGTTGGAGGCCAAGGCCGCGGGGTACCAGAGACTGGTCGAGGCCTGCGCCGGGAATCCGCAGATCGCTCCGACTCTGCTCATGATCGAGCAGCTTCCTACCTTGGTCGCCGAGCAGGTGAAGGCGATTCAGAACCTCAAGATCGACAAGATCACTGTGTGGGATTCGGGGAACGGTGGTCGTGGATCGAAGCACGGCGGTGGGACGGCCGATTTTCTGTCGAGCTTGATCGGGTCGCTGCCGGCGATCCACGAGCTGGCCGAGCAGGCGGGCATTGAGTTGCCGGCAGTGTTGGGCAAAGTCATCCGCAATTCGGCCCGGTCGGAACCCACGGAGACGAAGGTTGTTGAGGTAGAGGAGTTGGTGAAAGCCGACGAACCGTAAGCAGAAGACCGCGTCGAAGTTCGTGCTTACAGCTTGTCCGGGCGTGGGGAGTTCGAGCCCCACTTTGTGGACGGGAACGACTTTAGAAATCTGCCATGACCGACCCCATTACCCGCCCGAACGCTGCCCTCGAAGGCCGCTACCGCGTCGAGCGTGAGCTTGGCGAGGGCGGGATGGCCAGAGACGGAGCGGCTTGCGATAACTCCCTTCCGCACACAATCGCCCTCAGACCCGGGCGGTCCGATTGGCGCGGTGCCCTGGAGAGCACTAACAGGAACTGAACCGCCCCGGGTTTGCCGGTGGATGCCGTCTCAACAGTTCGCGCTCGAACCGCTGGCACGCTCACTGGAGGCGCTGAAGGCTCATGAGCACTACCCTGTTCAGACAATCGGCGCGAGCGGCGATCCACGCACGAATCGGCGACCGAGTTTCGCCAGAGAGCATCCGGTGATGGGGTACTATGACTGCGAGAGAGATGGTCTGCCATGACGCCGATCAGTTACGGGTCGCACTCGGCGATCTCAAGGTGCATGCAGGACCGCTCCGGCTGAGATTCGGCACTCGGGAAGTAAAGGTGACACCGGGACTCCTCAGGTTCAGATGCTTCCGACGAGTCTTGGTCCACTGGCTGCCGTGGCCGAGAGCATGGATCGGCGCTCCCCCAGAGATGTTGACGACGTCTTCAGCCGAATGGCGTGACGACGTCGCGGCACTCCATGCCTTGGTGGACCGTGTGGGCCAGAAAGATTCTTCGGAAAAGTGGGGTACACATCCGGTCTTCGGGCAAGTCTCGGGTGAGGAATGGGGTCTGCTCTGCTGGAGACACCTTGACTATCATCTTCGCCAATTCGGCGTGTGAGGGACACGGGATCTGATACGACCGGGATTCCCGCCATTCAATGCCGTTTTCCCGCCATTTCGGTACGCTGCAATCAGCCATCGGCCATCGGCAAGTGCGGCAGATCGTGCAGTCCTGATTGAACTTAGACGAGTACTTGCCGTGATTCACGTCACCTGTACTGTGCCGAGTGGACCGAGATTGATCGGGACGAGGGTGTGTGGACTGTCCCGGCCAGGCGGACGAAGGCGAACCGCGAGCACCGGGTGCCGCTGTGTGGCCGGGCCGTGGAGATTATTGACGAGGCACGGAAGCTCGTGGAGGGAACCAGCCCGTTCCTGTTTCCCAATCGGCTCGGCAAGCAGCTCGAGGAGAAGCAACTGCGCTGGATGCTCGGGAAGCACAAGATCGCGGGCGTGCCACACGGGTTTCGCTCCAGCTTCCGCGATTCGGCGGCCGAGGAGACGAATCATCCGCGCGAGGTCATCGAAGCGGCCTTGGCGCACGTCGTCCAGAACAGGGTTGAGGCGGCCTATCGGCGTACGGACCTGTTCGAGCGCCGCCGCCGGCTCATGGGTGACTGGGCTGCCTACCTGGCCGGAGCGCCGCGAGAACCAGAGGCCACGACTCCCCGAGGGAATGCCGCCGAGCTCCGATGAGAAGCTTGGCCGGTCATCGGGGGCGCTAGTGATGGCCAACCGGATTCGGAAGTCTCGGAAGTGGAGCCGGTGACCAAGTCCACGGACACGTGCGAGTTTCACCAATACCGCGGCAGTTAATTGCGTCTGGAACCTGAGAGCCATCGATCTGCCAAACATTCGGGAGTCAGAATCCGAATAGCCAGCACGGAAGCCCTGCTGAACTCACCGATTCCTCATGACCTTCACTCCTCGAGCCCAAGAGCGCGCCTGGCCAGCCCGGGCAGAAGGTTGGCCAGCATGTTCGTTGTGGCGGTCAGCCCCAGCGAGGCTGATAAGACCCCCTAAGACGAGACCAAGTCCAGTTTTAGAATTCTGGACGGGTCGAGACATGGAAAAGGAGGTCAGCAGCGCCAAAGAAGCTGAGCGCGGGACAAATCATCAACCAACCGCGCAGGGCGGAAGTGGCCCTGGCGAACGGGAAGAGGGTCAAGCAAGTGTGCCGGGAGCTGGGGGTGAGCGAGCAAACGTACTACCGGTGGCGCAAAGAGTACGGGGGAATGAAGGTGAGCCAGGCGAAGCGGCTCAAGGCGCTCGAGAAGCAAAACCAGCGACTGAGGCAGGCGGTGGTGACCTGACCCGCTGAAACGAGACCAGGAGCAATATTAGGATCGAGCTGGTCTGAAGCTTTTCAGCGAGGAGGTCAGGATGGGAAGGAAGCGACACACTCCGGAGCAGATCATCACTGGACTGCGGGAGGCAGAGGTCGGTCTGGCCCGCGGCAAATCCGTGAAGCTGATCAGCCGGGAGCTGGGCATCACCGAGCAGACGTACTACCGGTGGAGGCGGGAGTACGGCGGGATGAAGGTAAGCCAGGCACGGCGCCTGAAGGAGCTCGAGCGCGAGAACGGGCGCTTGAAGCGAGCAGTGGCGGACTTGACACTGGACAAGCTGATCGTGGAGGAAGCGGCCCAGGGAAACTTCTGAGCCCCGAGCGCCGACGACGTTGTGTGGTGCGTGTACGTCAGCAGCTCGGGGCGTCGGAGAGGAGAGCGTGCCGGGTGCTCGGGCAGCCACGCACGACCCAGCGCCGGGCGAGGAAAGTGGCGAGTGACGAGGGGGCGCTCCGAGGTGATATCGTGCGACTCGCGAGTCGATTCGGCCGCTACGGCTACCGACGCGTCACGGACATGCTCCGCATCGAGGGCTGGGGGGTGAACCACAAGCGGGTGGAGCGGATCTGGAGGCAGGAGGGGCTGAAGGTCCCGGAGCGGCAGCCGAAGCGAGGTCGGCTGTGGCTCAACGACGGATCGTGCATCCGGCTGAGGCCGCTGTATCGGGGCCACGTCTGGTCGTACGACTTCGTGGCCTCGAGGACGCACGACGGGCGTGCGCTGAAGCTGCTGACAGTGCTGGACGAGCACACGAGGGAGTGCCTGGCGATCGTGGTGGCTCGCAAGATCCGCTCGCACGACGTGCTCGAGGTGCTGGCCGATCTGTTCGTCCGACACGGGCCTGCCGAGTATCTGAGGTCGGACAACGGACCGGAGTTCACCGCGAAGCTCGTGCGGCGGTGGTTGGGGCGCGTGGGCGTCGAGACGCTCTTTATCGAGCCGGGCAGCCCGTGGGAGAACGGCTACAACGAGAGCTTCAACGGCAAGCTCAGGGACGAGCTGTTGAACGGGGAGATCTTCTACTCGTTGGCGCAGGCGGCCGTGCTGGTCGAGCAATGGAGGCGCGAGTACAATACCGTCCGACCCCACAGCTCCTGCCGCGGCTTTCCCCCGGCCCCTGAGGCGATTAAGCCGTCGCCCTGGTTCCTGAGGATGCCCGTCCTTCACGGCCCTCCACAGCTGCTGGGACTAACATAGGATGTGGTACCGCTCTTCGGGGCAGGTCAATCGGCCTGGTCGCGTTGCGCCGATGTCACTCCCGACCTACGATTCGCAATCCATCGCGTTGGCAACTCTATGGGGGTTGGAACCCTTTTCTATTAAGGCGAGGAATGAGGAATGACGAAGATCATGAACGTTGAGCTTCGACCGATAAGGACGCAGACTCTTTCGCTTTGCCTGGCCCTCGCCTCCGCAGTTTTAACGGCGACGGCAGCTGCTGCCTCCGCTCAGCGCTTGCCGGGGACGGAGAACGGCGAGTGGCGTTATCTGGGCGGCGATGCCGGGCACACGCGCTACTCGCCTCTGGACCAAATCAACGCCGGCAACTTCGCGGACCTCGAGGTCGCTTGGGTCTGGCGGAGCGATAACTTCGGCCCAAACGTCGACTACTTCTTCCGCTCCAGGTCGATCTACGTCGATGGAATCCTCTACACGGTGGCCACTCCGCGCCGGCAAGTAGTGGCGATCGAGCCGGCCACCGGCGAGACGCTCTGGACCTTCCGCGAGCCCGAGACCACCAGGCATTTGCGCTCCCCTAGGGCGGCCTACGGGAAAGGTGTTGCCTACGCCGAGGTGGACGGTCGCGGAGTCATTTATGTCATCACACCCGCCTACTTCCTCTGGGCGCTCGACGCCAAGACGGGGCGTCCCCTGGAGAATTGGGGCACCCCGGTACCGCTTGAGTCGTTCTCCCGAACGGGCGCCGTGGACCTGGTCGCGAACCTCGTGGAGGACTGGGGCCCTTGGCAGGACTACCTCGCGCAAGGCGGGACCTACGACCCGGACCACGGGATCCCGAGAGAGCTCGGCATGGTCACCAGCTCGTCGCCGCCGATCGTGGTGAACGACGTGGTGGTCGTGGGTGCCGGCCACGAAGCCAGCTACGGACAGTCCCGGATCGAGAACGTCCCGGGCGATGTTCAGGGCTACAACGCCAGGACCGGAGAGTTTCTCTGGAAGTTCCACATCCTTCCGCGGCCCGGCGAGTTCGGGAACGACACGTGGGAGAACGACGCCTGGCGGTTTTCGGGGGACCTTTCCCAGTGGGCTCCAATGTCCGCCGACCCGGAGCTGGGGCTGGTGTACTTCGTGACGAACGCTTCGACGGTCCAGACGTATGCAGGCCATCGACCGGGCGACAACCTCTTCGGAGGTAGTGTTGTCGCGTTGGACGTCCAGACCGGAGAGCGGAGGTGGCACTTCCAGATCCATCACAGCGACCAGTGGAACTACGACACTCCGACTGCGCCCATTCTGATGGATCTGACCGTGGACGGGCAAGAGATCCCTGCGCTGGTCCAGAACACGAAGCAGGGCCTGGTCTTCGCGTTCGACCGGGAGACCGGCCAGCCGATTTGGCCCATCGAGGAGCGCCCGGTCATTCAGACGGAGGTTCCCGGCAACTACACGTCGCCCACCCAGCCTTACCCGACCCTTCCGGAGCCCCTTGACCCGATCGTATTAAGCGGGCTGACCGAGGAGTTCGTCATCGACTACACGCCGGAGTTGAGGCAACAGGCTCTGGAGATCTTAAGTCAATACCGGGTCGGGGGGCTCTACGTGCCGCCGCTTCCCTACGACCACGACCACGACTTCATCAACAACGTGGGTTGCTCGGGCGGAGTGAACACCAACCATGCGCCCATCGCGGATCCCACCACGGGAATCATGTACGCGTCGCACAACCGGGGCTGCAGTGCCCCTGGGTTCATGGCGCCCACGGGCGGCGTGGACGTGGACAATGCGGCCTATGCGGTGATTGGTCCGGGTAACGCGCTACCCAACTCTACTCCTACCACGGGCACCACAGTGGCGGCGTGGCTGCCCGGCGGCGGGCCCGAGGACCGACGCGCGCCGCTACGAACGATCGACGGCCTGCGGGTCTACAAGCCCATCGACAACAGGGTGACCGCCCTGAACATGAATACGGGCCGGCGGGTCTGGTCGCAGGCGGTGGGTGAGACTCCGGAAAGGATCCGAAACCACCCGCTCCTCGCGGGAGTGGAGGTGCCCAATTCGGGAGGAAACGGCAATTCGATCCAAATGATCACGGGCGACCTCTTGGTTCAGACCCGGGCGCTCAGCTCGGGTACATCGCAGACCGTCCCCGATGCCCCGTTAGAACTTCATGCCCGCGACAAGCGGACGGGCGAAGTCTTGGCGAGCGTCGAACTTCCGGCTCCCGGTCAGTACGGAATAATGACCTACATGCACGACGGCAAGCAGTACATCGTAGTGCAGATTGGTAGCGTCCACATGGGCTTTCCGGGTTCGCTGGTGGCGTTGACGCTACCTTGATTCGGCCCCATCGGGCGAAGCTTTAGCCGCAGGAGGCAGGTGGTGCCAGATTAAGGCGTTACCTGTCCTCCATCGCGTTGATCGACGCGAAAGCAGGCTGGATCAGGCGCCGCCGATCGGCATCCGGCCTTGGAACGAATTTCTGCACCCTGTAGTTCGCGTAATCCGCTACGTAGAGGTTTCCGTCCTGGTCCACGTCAAAGTGGTGCGGATTGTTGAACGCACCCGGATAATTCCCCGTTCGAAGATCAGCTGACGGCCTACGCCGGGCGACGAGTCGACGTGACAGGGGTGTGGCTCGGCGAGAGCTATCAGATCCACGAGATCGAGCTCGCGGAGGACGGGGGACGCTAGAACGAGAGGGGCAACGGCCTCCCCTATTCGCTCGCCGCTACCTCATGCCATCTCGTCCCCTTCAGCGTAGCCCAGGCTCAGGCAGCCTCACGGTAGCGTGAGCGCCACTAGCTGCCCCGGCTCGCCTCGTTTCGCGCTGCCTGCCTGCATCACGATGTACTGCTTCCCTTCGTGCATGAAGCTCATCATCCCGTACTCTCCGGGAACGGGGATCTCCACGCTCGCCAGGATCTCACCCGTCCGCTTGTCCCGGGCGTTGAGAACCGGCATGCCGTTCTCGTTCAGTTCGGTGTCGCCCCGTAGGTCCTCCGTGGTCTGCAGCAGGAGGTCGCCCACCACCATCTGGATGGAGTTGCCCGTCCCGCCCGTCTCGGGAGTCTCCCCACCGGCCACCCGCGGGTGGTTTCGGATCCGATCGGGGGTCTCCCCGATCGGGATGTCCCATAGCTTCTCGCCCGTGTTCATGTCGTACGCCGCCAGCGCCTGATACAGAGGCTTGAAGACAGGCAGGCCATCGATAAGAGGCAGCGACACGGGGATGCCGCCGGGCGCCCATGCCGCGACGGTGGTGCCAGTCGTGGGTGTATGGCGCTCGCGACCCCTCCAGGACTCCTCACTCATACCAGGTAGGCCCCGCTCGACGTCCACCCCCTCAGTGGGCACCATGAACCTCGGTGCACTACAACCCCGGTTGTGCGACGCGTACATGATCCCCGTGGTCGGGTCCGCGATGCCCGGGTGATAGATGTTCAACCCTCCCGAGCAGCCGACTACATTCACATACTCGTTGCCGTGCTCCCAGGGAAGTGGCGGCATGTAAAGGCCCCCGACCCTGAAATCGCTCAGGATCTCCTCCGCCTCCCGCCTCAACTCGGGCGTATAGTCGATTATGAACTCATCGGTGATGCCATCTGTGACGATCCGGTCCAGCGGCTCCGGCCGGGTCGGGTACGGCTGCGTTGGCGACGTATAGTTGCCGGGCACCTGGGTCTGCATGACCGGGCGCTCCTCAATGGGCCAGATCGGCTCGCCGGTCTCGCGGTTCAATGCGAAGACGAGGCCCTGTTTCGTGTTCTGGATCAGCGCGGGGACCGGTTCTCCGTCCACCGTCAGATCCATTAAGATGGGCGCAGTCGGAATGTCGTAGTTCCACTGGTCACTGCGGTGGATCTGAAAGTGCCATTTCCGCTCGCCCGTCCCGACGTCCAGCGCTAGGACGCTGCCCCCGAATAGGTTCGCCCCCGGGCGATGGCCCGCGTACGACTGCACGGTCGAGGCGTTCGTCACGATGTAGACGAGCCCCAGCTCCGGATCAGCGGACGCGGGAGCCCACGAGGACATGTCACCCGAAAACTGCCAGGCATCGTTCTCCCAGGTGTCGTGGCCGAACTCACCGGGCCGCGGGATGACGTGGAACTTCCAGAGAAACTCTCCAGTCCTTGCGTCGAAACCCTGAATGTCGCCCGGGACGTTCTCGATCCGGGTCTGGTCGTAGCTGGGCTCGTGCCCGACCAGCACCACGACGACCCCGTTTACGACGATCGGCGGCGAGGAGCTGGTGACCATGCCCAGCTGCTGAGGGATCCCGTGGTCCGGGTCGTAGGTGCCCCCACCTGCGATATAGTCCTGCCACCGCCCCCAGTCCCCCACGAGCGTCGGAATCAGATCCACGACTCCCGTCCGGGAGAAGGACTCAATCGGTACGGGGGTGCCCCAGTTCTCCAAGGGCTGTCCCGTCTTGGCGTCCAAAGCCCATAGGAAGTAGGAGGTCGTAGTTATGAAGATCACGCCCCGTCCGTCCACCTCCGAGTAGGCGACGCCCTTTCCGAAGTCCGCCCTCGGCGAGCGCAAGTACCTCATCGTTTCCGGCTCGCGGAAGGTCCACATGAGCTCGCCCGTGCCGGCGTCGATCGCCACCACCTGGCGACGCCCACTGAACACTGTGTATAACATTCCGTCCGCATAGACCGGCGTGGACCGGGCCGTGTACTCGATGTAAGGTCCGAAGTTGTCTCCCCGGACGATCCAGGCGGTCTCGAGATCCTCGAAGTTGCTCGCATTGATCTGGTTCAGATGGGGGGCGGACCGCGTGTGCCCGGCGTCTCCGCCCAGGTAGCGCCACTCTCCACTCTCGAGGCCCTGCAGCTGGGCCGCACCGGAGTCAGCCATGCAGAGCACGGCGGCTATGGCGAACACCGCTCCAGCTATGCTGGCCTGGCATGAGCGGTGCCCCTGACCGGACGTTGTCATTTTCCTTCCTCCAGCTTGGTAACGGATGGCCAAGAAACGCTTGTCGAACGACCGGTCATTATAGATAGAGTTGCTCTTCGCCGCGAACGGTGGCTATGGGTGCAGGCGGCCTCTCGTGCCCAGGTGGCAGCCGAGAAGCCGCCCGACTAGCTGCAGAGGCTCTGGCTCTGGCGCCCACGGCCCGCCTGATCTGCGAAACCCGCCCGCCTTCAGGGCACCGGCGAACTATTTTCCGCCGGTTGGGCCACAAGGGCGGATCCGCCCGGGCGTGTCAGAACTGTCAAGTAACAGCACAGCAACGATTTCCGGCTTGCTAACACTCCGTCTGTGCCAAGCGGCCCCTCTCTTGCCCGCATCAACGCACGGATTGGAACGGTTGCGCGAGGCATCACCAATATAGGAATCCGAATGAGACGAATTCTCGTTGCCATCCTCTGGTCGGCTTCTGCCTGCTCCGGCGCCGATAGCGGCACGAATCCCGACCCCGACATCGATCCGGTCGAGGTCTCCTTGGCACCCGATGCCCTCGAGATCGAGGTCGGTGAGATCCGCACCCTCTTGATCACAGTATCGGGCGGGGTCCAGCAGGCATCGGCCTCATGGATCTGCGTTTCCAGCGATCCACAGACTGCCTCTACGGACGCGACCGCCGAGGGGTGCCGAGTAACAGGAAGGGAGCCGGGCGTGGCGACGGCGACCGCAGCGGTCACGAAGGGAAACACCACAACGGTCGCGACGGCTACGGTAACCGTGCGAACGCCTCCTCCGCCTCCCCCTCTGGAGGCCGCGCTGGACCCCAGTGAAACGATCATCGACCTAGGCCACACAGTTGAGCTCGAGGTGCAGGTGTCGGGTGGGATCTCGGGCACTCCTGTGTCCTGGACATGTGTGTCTAACAACCTTCTAGTGGCGTCGGTCATCTCAACGGCTAGCGGTTGCGAGGTAACTGGAGACAGTCCGGGTGGAGCGACCATCACAGCCACAGTCTCAAAGGGATCCGAGACGATCGATGCTGGCGCAGGGGTAACGGTCCTCCCCTCTCCCTTCCCTCCCGTCCAGGTGTTCTTCCAGCCGGGCGGGGCCTCGATGAGACAGGCGGAGACCCTGGAGCTCGGGCTTTTGGTGCTCGGCGGTGATCCAGCAGCCCAGACAACTTGGACCTGTACGGCTGCCGATCCCGAGGTCGTGGCTGCGGCGGTCACGGTGGCGGGTTGTAGGGTGACCGGTCTTGACCCCGGGTCCACCGTGTTGACCGCCGTCGTCACGAGGGGGGTCGAGGTGGCGCCAGCAGACGCGAATATCCTCATAAGCGCGGCTCAAGGCAGGTCTGAGGCGGACCCCGCCCCGGTGGGCACGGCCGTCACTGTAATCGTCGATGACCCTCAGGTGCCTTGGACGACGCTGCGGCTGACCCTTTTGGAGACATTGAGCGGGACGGCTGCGTTACAGGCGGCCCTTGCCTGGAGCCCGCAAAACAACTCCCCATTGGCAGGGTTCGAGTATAGACTGGGGCGCTTCCGAATCAAGGTCCTGTCCCAGGATGATCCGACCGAGGCGTATCAAGAGTCGGAACTCAACTTCGAATCCGTATCTGGGACTGGCGTCGTGTACGGACGGGCCTCGGTCTGCTGCAATAGCCCAAGTGTGGGACAGGAAGGCTTTGCGGGAGCCGTGTGGGAGGGGTGGGCCGACATGCTCTCAGGAACGACCGATACAAATCCTCTCGCCGTCTATCGACGTGGGGAGTCTTCAGAAGCCTGGTTCGATCTGTAACCGGCACCTTGAACGAGGTCTGATCGGCGGCGCGATCCTCGCCGTGAGCGGCCAGCGCTTCCCGCTAATCCTGGACGCTCACCTCCACGTAGCCGTTCGTCCAGCAGCACTGGTTACCTTGGGAGCTGTCCACCGCTTCATGGTTGTCGATCATGACGCGAAGGAGGTACTCACCGGGCTCCTCGAACCTGATGTTGAAGTTTGCCGCGCCGTCTTCTGATTCGAGTGGGATGAGAACGCTATTGGGCCCAGGCCCTTCTTCATCGCGTCTGCGGCCGCCCTGACGGGGCTCAGGCTCCTCCTGTCCCTCCGGCTGGTCCGCGACGATGATCGCCGATCCGGGGCCCTGATGCACCCACAGGGTCGCACGCACAGCCACTTCTTCCCTCATATCCGGCTCCACTTGATCCCTAGCCCAGACGGTCAACTCAAACGGTTCCCCGACCCTTGCCGGCCTGGGTTCTCCCCAAACGGGTTCCATGATTCCGAACCCTTCCTCTCCGTCCGGGTCCATCTTGAGAAAGGGACGATGGCTGCCCATCGCCGCTGTCCCCGTGGTCAGCTCCATGGCCTCGGTACGCCACGTCCCGGACACCGAATAGAATTCTCCCCTACTTCGGAAGCTCCAGGTCACCGGCCGCTCGATGGGCCAGTCAGCGGGCACTGTGACCGCGAACACTCCCCGCTCCCGCCGAATCGGGAACCACTCCGGCTGTGCGCCATCGAACTCGGCAGGCTCCAGAAAGTTGTCCTCCCCAAGCGGGATGTAGGTTGCGTTGTTCCCTAGATTCCTGTTGAAATAGCCGAAGGAGAAAACCTTCCGTCCGTCGGGGAGCGAGTACCAGCCTTCGAAGAAGGGGTGGATGTTCTCGCCGGCGGTAACTCTGGGCGCCAGCGGATATCGCTGGGCCTCTACCGGTGTCCAACTGAGGAGAAGGGTTACGAACGTCACACCAACGGCGGCTGACCGGCTTCGCATCGGACTTCCTCCATGGGGTCTGCACCCGCGATGCCCTCCCTGGAGATCAATTCTCTGATCCAGGGGGGACAGGTGCGTGCCTCCTTAAAAAAATGGGGGTCCGGGGCGGAAATCGCCACCGACCAGGTTGACAAACACAGACCAGCGCCACCGTACCGATTGCGAGCGAGGTGGTGAATATCGCTGTCAGCGCTTCCTTGCTCCCTATATCAGCGCGGCACATCTTGATGCTTCAACGGCCAAGTTCCAAAGGCGATCCAGCATGGTCGCAAGAACATGCGACAAGACCCGCGCGGGAAGATGAGACCTCCGATCCGTGGCATCCGCCGCCGGTGCTTGATGAGGCTAGCGGTTCCTACGGCCCTGGCCTGGTCTCTGGGCCTAGGGTGGGATTTGGCGGCGCAGGACTCCGCCTCCGGCCCGGGTGCAGAAGAGGGCTTCCGAATATTTGGATCGGTGGTAGATCGCGCGACGGGCGAGCCGGTCCCCTCAGCCGCGATTGCGTTCGTCCGATTCGATTCTGAGGACGAGCCCTCGTGGTCTGGGGAGTCCGATGCAGATGGACGGTTTCGTACAGATGTTCTGGCGCTCGGCGCCTATCGGTTGAGCGTCGAAGTCATCCCATGGTCGCCGCTTTCCCACCTCTTGGTGCTCTCCGAGGAAGGTGTGGGGGACATGCGGGTGGAGATGGTCCGCGTCGAGTATGAGCTGGACCCTATCGTAGTGTCGGCGAGACGCATCTCGAAACTCGAGAGGGAAGGTTTCTACGAGCGGCGCCAACGGGGGAGTGGACACTTCATCAATCGGGAAGACATTGAGGAGCGATTTCCGGCGCGAGTCTCGGATCTCTTCCGCGGCATTCCCGGAACACGCGTGATCACGGGGAGCTTTGGACGGAGCGGTGGGATCCTCCTGCGAGGGGGCTGCACTCCTCTCGTCGTACTCGACGGCGTCCGATTGTCCAATCCTGTCAGGATCGATGAGCTCTTTGCAGTCGAGCAGCTAGAGGGGATCGAGGTCTACCAAGGCTCATCAGCTCCCATCCAGTATGTTGGGATCAGTAACTGTGGAGTCATCATGCTTTGGAGCCGGGATCCCATGAGTGCTGAAGGGAGAGATTTTTCGTGGAGACGATTCCTCGTCGCTGCGGGGATCGGCGTTCTTGTTGTGCTCGGAGCCCGGTGAGTGGTTCGAGCCCCACGCACCGCTATCAGACCGCAACTGGCGGGAGCGAAAGAAAAGGTGAATTCTGTTCGTATGCGGACTCCGCGCGCTATGGCCCCACTCGGAAGACATAGATTGCGTTGGCCGGCTCGGGGGCCGACAGCTCCGGCGTGAGGACATCTGGGACGTTCGAAGGGCTACCGCCGCCTCGGGTCGTTCCGACAGCTAGGTACTGGACTCCGTCGATCTCAAATGTCATAGGGAACCCCATGACCGCAGTCCCCAGCCGCGCCTGCCAGAGCACATCTCCGTTCCGAACATCGTACGCCCGCACCCACCGGTCGTAGTCACCGGCGAAGACCACTCCTCCTGCCGTGCTGAGCGCACCAGTTAGAAAGGCGCCCGGCTGCTCGACACTCCATACCTCCTCCATGCTGCGCAAATCGTATGCGGCGAGCTTCCCTAATAGTCCCTCCTTTCCGGGTGGCGCAAAGAACGCTCGGTCTGCTGCCGTCCCCCCAGACCCCAGTTCCATCGCAACCTGGCGTCCCGAAATCTCCATGCAGCTCTGACTCAGCGGCATGATCATGAGCCCGGTCCCTGGATGGTAACTCATCGCGGGCCAGTTCTTTCCCCCGGAGGTCGATGGACAGACAGAGATCCAGTCCCCTACGCCTGCCGTCGGTATGTCCTCCCGGTACTCGAGAGCACCCGTTTCGGTATCGATATTCCATACGTTCTGGAAGACCGTCTCCCGGACTCCGACAAAGCTTCCGTCCCGCCGGTCCAGCTTCCAAAGGAGTCCGTCCTTCCCCGCGGTCAGGAGAAGGGGCCGATCGTCCAGATCGAGTAGCACCTGCTCGAACCCCGTGTCCAAATCTAGGGATTCACCCGGCGCATGCTGTCGATACTACTCGATGCGCCCGGTCTCGGGGTCGAGCGCCAGCGTCGAATTCGTGTAGAGGGTTGAGTCCGCTTCGGCTGTCCCGCGGCTTGCGTTCACCCATGGCTTCGCCTGGGCCGTTCCGAAAAAGACCAGGCCAAGCGCTGGATCCCAGCTCCCCCCGTTCCAGACATCTCCGCCTCCGCGAAACTCCAGCGGTAGATCACCCCAGCTGTCGCCCCCCGGCTCGCCCGGCCGGGCAATCGTGTGGGTACGCCAGAGCTCCCTCCCCGATCGAGCGTCGTGGCCCGTGATGAAACACGGCTCTTCTGTAAAGCGCTCGCAGCCATTGATCCCATTCACCACAACGCCGTTGGCCACAACAGGTCCGCTGGCGTTGGTGAACCCCAGCTCGGAATCCGCAAGCCGAGTCTCCCAACGAACGGTGCCGTCGCGCGCATCGAGAGCCACCAAGTACGCGTCCCGCGTCGATACGAAGATGAGGTCCTCCCAGATCGCGAGCGTTCGAAGCTGTGAGCCCGTCCCAGACCGACCCTCGTTGCTCCTCCCGCTCGGGAAGATCCTCCGGTATTCCCAGAGGAGTGTGCCATCTCGAGCGTCCAACGCCTGAATGATGTTGACTGGGTTGCTTAGGTACATGATGCCGTCTCGTACGAGCGGCGCATGCTGGTTCGTTCCGGGATACATGCCCCATACCCAAGCGATCTGGAGGCGCTCGACGTTCTCGGTATTGATCTGGCTCAGCGGGCTGTAGCCCCATGAGAGCGAGTTCCCACGCCAGTGGAGCCAGTCATCGGCCGGGGGGTCTGCAAGTTCAGCGGCGGACACGGGTGAGAAACCGCTCGCCGGCTGAACCGTCCTGGTGACAGAAGTCGGCGTCTCGGTGATCTCACCCACCGTTCGACTGGCTCCTATCCTGAAGGAGAACGGGCTCGGTGTGTTTCCTAGGCGACCCGGCTCAGGATAGCTGACCGCCGCCGGAGCCGATGCCCGAAGTGCATCACCCGAGCCCACGAGTACCAGGCCGGGTGACGAAGAGTTGAGCGGGACTGCGCCTGGCGGGGCCCCACTCTCGCGGAGCAGATATGCGACGATCGAGGCGTAGTCTTCATCGCCTAAGGAAGCTGGAGCCAGCGGAGGCATCCGTTCCTGCGTGACTCGCAGCAGCTCCCCAACCGGCAGATCCGTCCAACGGAGGCGGAAGTTCGGGCCTCCGAGTGGAGGGGCCTCGAACGAGCCTTGAAGGTTTGCCAGGTGACAGCCCGCGCAGACCCGCCCATAGAGCTCCGCGCCCGTCTCCGCCTGTCGGACTGTGTAGGACGCCAAAGCTCCCGAGGCCACCTGCTGCGCTGCGACGAGAGCCTGCGGCGAAAGCGCGAGAAGGGCGGCCAGGACGAGAATTTGCGGGGGCGTGGAACCGTACGACTTACTCAACCGCACCAACTCGAACATATCCTGTGGTCCCATGCTGATCGCGTGGGCGCGCACGCTCCCCTGAATGGCATCCAGCCGAAGCTCAGACTCAGCGAAAGTGGTCCCGCCCGCAAGACCGTCTCCTGGCATGAGGAAGAGGGGACTACGCAGACTCCTTCTTGCAACCGACCCGACCGCTGACACAATATCCAGGATTCATGGCTAACACCGAGTTCATCTCCACCGGATTCCACGTTCCCGAGCGCGTCATTTCGAACGACGATCTCACTGAGTTCTGGGAGACGTCGGACGAATGGGTCCGGGAACGCAGCGGCATTGAGACGCGTCACTGGATCGAGCGCGGGGCGGAAACCGGCTCAGACCTCGGGTTGAAGGCTGCACTGGCAGCCCTTGAACGCGCTGAGATGGACCCTGGGGAGCTGGACTGCATCGTCTACGCCACCCTCAGCCCCGAGCACTACTTCCCGGGTGGCGGCGTCTTTCTTCAACGAAAACTCGGCCTCACGGGTATCCCTGCGCTGGATGTCCGCAACCAGTGCTCCGGGTTCATCTATGGGCTCTCGGTGGCGGACGCATGGATTCGCACCGGGCAATACCGCCGCATTCTGCTAGTCGGGGCGGAGGTCCAGTCGCCGGCTCTGGAATACGATTACGCAGAGGGACGGGACATGGGAGTGTTGTTCGGAGATGGAGCCGGCGCAGCCATTCTGGGCCCCACTGAAGAGAGCGACCGGGGAGTGCTCGGCACCAACCTCTTCTCAGACGGCCACTTCGCGGAGCTCCTCTGGGTGGAAGGCGCGGGGATGAGCGGCTTCCCATGGATCTCGCAGGAGGACCTGGAGAACCGAAAGCTCTATCCTCGGATGCAGGGAAGGGAAGTCTTCAAACACGCCATACAGCGGATGCCGGAAGCCCTGACCGCACTCATGAAGGAACATGGGGTGGCGTCCGCAGACATCGACCTCCTGATTGCCCACCAGGCCAACCTTAGGATCAATGAGATGGTGGCCCGTCGCCTCGGCCTCGGCGACGCCCAGGTCTACAACAACATCCAACAGTACGGGAACACCACCGCGGCCACGATCCCCATCGCCCTGGATGAATGTGCCCGATCCGGTCGCCTGAACCGGGGCGACCTCTTGGCCCTTACGGCATTTGGGAGTGGATTCACGTGGGGGAGTGCTCTGATCCGCTGGTAGGTAAACCTGCTAGGAGTCGTCATGGCTCGCATCTTCACTTTATCCGCGGCGGCCATCCTTGCCGGATGCCAGCCCGCCTCTTCCGACTACGCCCCCGTCTTCGACGGCACCGGTGGCAGCTGGGTCGATCTCACCCACTCATTCGGCGAATCCACCATCTATTGGCCCACAGATACCACCGGGTTCCTCCTTGAGGAACAGGCCTACGGGCCGACCGAGGGGGGATGGTTCTATGCCTCATACGAGTTCGAGTCCGCCGAGCATGGAGGAACGCACCTCGATGCACCCATCCACTTCACGGAGGGAGGATTGACCAGTGAGCAAATCCCCCTGTCAGGTCTGATCGGGCCGGCCGCTGTGATAAACGTCTCAGACCGGGCGCACCCCGACTATCTCGCGAGTGTGTCCGACCTGACCTCGTGGGAATCAGAGCACGGGAGGCTCCAAGACGGGAGTATCGTCCTCGTCAGGACCGGGTGGAGCTCGCGGTGGAGCGACCGTACGGCATACCTTGGAACGAATCTGACCGGACCGGATGCCGTGCCCGAGCTGCACTTCCCTGGCCTCGATCCTGAGGCTGCCCAGTGGCTCGTCGACAACCGTAGGATCGTCGCGATCGGCATCGACACGCCGAGCATCGACTATGGGCAGTCACCCAACTTTCGTTCGCACGTCATTCTCTACGGCGAAAACATCTCTGGCTTCGAGAACGTGACCAACTTGGATCTCCTTCCCCCGATCGGGAGCTTCGTGGTCGCCCTTCCGATGAAGATCGAAGGTGGAAGCGGTGGGCCACTTCGTATCGTGGGGTTTGTCCCTACCGGAGTCCTCCCATGAAGGCGCTGCCCAGGATGAAGATTCCATCTCCTGTTCCCACTCTCGCGACGCTCCTCTTGCTTGGGGCCGTGACCTCTTCCTGCATCGGGGCACCCGAAGGCGACTCTGCGGGCCCCATGACCGGACGCTCGATCTCTGATGACGTGCCGCACTTCCGGTACGATCCCACCTGGCCCGCGACCCCGCTGCCCAGCTCGTGGATGTTGGGTGAGGTAGGGGGGGTTGCAGCAGATGCCCTGGGACATATCTGGGTTATTCATCGACCTTGGACCGTGAGTGGCCGGGAGTTGTCTGCCGTCGAGGGTGAGTCCGAGTGCTGTCGCCCTGCGCCCCCGGTCATCGAGTTTGATGCGCAAGGATCCGTGGTCCAATCGTGGCCGGAGCTCCGGCAGTTCTTCGCCGAGCCCGGGACCCCAGCGGGCCAGGGGAGCCAGGTTGGAGCTCAGGGCGAGATGCTTTGGGAGGCCACGGACGGTCCAGGTTACGGTGAGTGGGGAAGAAGGGAGCACACCGTGTACGTCGATCACAACGACCTCGTATGGGTCACCCTCGATGAATCCCACGTGATCTACAAGTTCACGCGAGAGGGTGAACATCTCCTCACGATCGGTGAGGAAGGGGTGACGGGCGGCAGCAACGACACCGCTCACCTGGGACGGCCGGCAGGTCTTGTCGTGGATCGCGGGACCAACGAGCTCTTCGTTGCCGACGGGTATACGAACAAGCGCGTGATCGCCTTCGATGCAGAGACGGGAGCGTATCTAAGACACTGGGGCGCATACGGAAACCGGCCGGAGGACGTGCAGCTAGAGTTCGACCCCGACGGGGAGCCACCGAGCCAATTCGTAGGGCCCGTGCATGGGATCGACATCTCTCAGGACGGGCTCCTGTACGTGTCTGATCGCCGGGCCAACCGTATCCAGGTCTTTGAGCGAGATGGGACATTCGTGCAAGAAGGCTTCGTGGCGCCTGACACGCGTGACCTCGGAACCGCATACGGAGTGGCGCTCTCCTCGGATCCCGATGAGCGATGGGTCTATGTGAATGACGGCTCCAACGGCCGGATCTGGATCATTCGTAGAAGTGGCCTGGAGGTAGTGGGAAGCTTCTCTTCCTACGGGCGCCAGGGTGGCCAGGTCCTGTCTCCACACAGCATTGCGGTGGATCAGGAAGGGAACATCTACATAGGCGAAACCCGGGGCCGGCGCGTGCAGAGGTTTGCCCTAGAGCGCATGTAGCGTCTCTCCTCCCTCGCGCCCGCGATGGGGCTATATCGTCGGTTCGGGTTTGTGGAAGTGCCCCTCCCGGCCGACGTGAGTATGCTCGCGGGAACATCGCGATGGGGACGGACCCCCCGTAGCCCCCTATGCCGCCTGGGCCAACCGGCGGTTGAGCCAGCGAATACCTATCGGCCGACCAACTCCCGAATCCGTGCCACCGCCACCTCAACCTTCCCGTCGATGAACTGTCTGCCGAGGTCTGCCGATGCGACTGCCGCGATCTCAGGGGCGAGCCGGTCTGGGCGGACCCACTGCCCATCCGTGGAGATAGCCATCATCTCGGAGGCGTCATCGATCGGTGTGGTCAGGTTCGCGGGCACGCCACGCGCCGCTAGGATTTCGCGCATCCGTCCTTCACCCTCCTCGTAGACCGGGATGAAGAACACGCGGCCACCCCTAGGCCGCCACTCGGCATCCAGCGCCCCGGCGACATCCCTTATGATCCCCTGCGTCTCGGCATGGTCGCCCAACATGACGACGTGCGTGAAGCCGACCGCCAGCGCACTGACAGCCACATCCCGTGAGACCGCCGCAAGCGTCTCATGGGAGACACTCACCGTCCCGGCGAAGCGCATGTGTCCCGTCTTTTCGATTGGGTCGCCGGCCGGGGCATAGGGATTTGGAGGATAGGCGAGCGCGTTACCCAGCGTCTCCGCGACGCGCTGGGAGAGCCGCTCGGCGAGCAGATTATGCTTCCCCAGCGCCACCGCCGGACCACTCTGATGAGTTCCCCCAACGTAGTAGACGGCAGTCGTATTCCCGGCGTCGATCGCTGCCTGAACCTCAGTCGTTGTGAGGTCGTCGATCATCACGGAGGTGGACTGGGCGTGCGCAGGAGCGCTCGTTAGCAGGAAGATGGTGACGACGAACAGATGCTTCATGACAGCCCCCTTTCCAAGGACTCCAGTATCCCAGGGATAAGTGGTCAAACCAACGAGCGGAGTCCAAGGACATCGTAGGACCGTCCCAAGCACTGGACAAGAAGCGATGGGAGCCCGGAGCCGCAACTCGCCTCCGTCTGGCTCGAGGCCTATCTTGCTCTGCGACGCAGCATTGCGGACTCATGAGGGATGAGCCAGGTCTACATGAAGCTCTACTACGAGGGTATGAGGATGACGCGCCTGAACCACCAAGCCCTGCTTTGTCTAGTGATGATCGGAGCGAGCGCTGTCTCCGCCTGTGCCGGTCCGGCCGACAGCGGAATGACAGAGAGCCCGGGAGGGGTTATCGCGGCTCTAGACGAGGTCGCCGCGGTCGAGCGCCTCGCCGAGCGCGGGACCAACCGAGTCCCAGCGACCGGATCGGCCCCCGGTTTCATTGTCGACCCAGGTTGGCCGAAGGCGCTGCCCAACAACTGGCGCGTTAGCCAGATCGGCGGAATCGCCGTCGACTCGCACGACAATATCTGGGTTTACCATCGACCCAGGGCCTTGGATGCCACCGGAGCTGGTGCACTCGGCGTTGCGGGGACGAACGAGAACGGGGTGTCGGTGAACGCGTTGGGACAGCCGATTCCGTTCGGGCAGCGTTCGGGCTGCTGCGTACCTGCTCCATCGGTGCTCAAGTTCGACCCGGACGGGAACCTGCTAGATGCGTGGGGAGGCCCCGCCGATCCTGGCTTCCTCGAGGAGAAGTGTCGAACCGAAGACGGTTGCTTCTGGCCGGCGCGTGAGCACGGAATCTTCGTGGATCACAACGACTTCGTCTACATCTCCGGCAATGGCCAGGACTTCTTCGGACAGTTTCCATGGGCTGCGACCTTTGGCGACGATTCGCATGTCCTGAAGTTCACTTCCGAAGGCGATTTCATGTACCAGATCGGCCATGCGGGCATGGAGGTTCCGGACAGCGAGAACATCGATGGTGGCCCCAACGGAACTCCGCAGCCCTACCTGGTGGCGGAGATGTCTGTCGATCCGGAGTCGAATTACCTATTCATCGCTGACGGCTACGGGAACCGGCGCGTTTTGATCGTCGACGCGGAAACAGGCCAGTATGTGGGGCATTTTGGGGCTTACGGCCAGAACCCGGTAGACGATCCGGACGGCACCGACCTAGACCCGTACGACTCCGGTCCGTGGATGGGCGATTACCATGCAGGCAACCTCACCCCACTGTTTTTCCGAGGTCCGCTACACTGTGCAAAAGTCACCAATGACCGGCTGCTCTACGCCTGTGATCGTGGGAACAACCGCATCCAGGTCTTCGACGTCCAGGAGGTGGGTGGGGTCTGCAGCAACCCCAACGCAGAGGTCGGCGTATGCGGTTTCGTCGGGGAGGTGCACATCGCGCCCCAAACCGCCAGCGGCACATCAGGTACCCTCTCTTTCTCGACCGATCCGGGCCAGACCTGCCTCTATGTGGGAGACTTGGCCAACGGCACAGTCTACGTCCTGAATCGGGAGAACCTCCACGAGCTGGACAGGATTGGCCGATCGGGCCGCCAGGTGGGTGAGTTCCACTGGGTTCACGCAGTAGCCGTCGACTCGCAGGGTAACATCTATACTGGAGAGGTGGACACCGGCCAGCGAATCCAGAAGTTCCTCCGCTATGGGGAGAACACGAGTTGTAGCGGCACCGGAAGTTCGGACGTAGGCCTATACAGCTTGAACCGGTAAAGGTTCGGGGAGAGGTGCGCCCTTAGCGGGTGAGCACCCGACCAGGCATCACTCCGGTGGGCGAGCCATCCCGAATCGCGAACTCGCCGTTGACCAAGACGTGAACCATCCCCTCGGAAAGTTGATGGGGATCTTCATACGTCGCGAGGTCGCGCACGCGACCGAGATCGAAGGCGACCAGGTCCGCGAACGCGCCCATCCGGACCGTCCCTCGGTCCTCGACCCGCAACACCTCAGAGGGAAGCGAGGTCATGCTGCGGATGGCAGTAGGCAGGTCGATGACTCCCTCATCCTGCACGTAGCGGCGAATTTTTCTCGCGAAGGTTCCGTAGGATCTTGGGTGCGGGAACCCAACTTGAAAGCGAGGCAAGCTGCCGTCGGTCGAGGTCATCGTCCACGGTTGGACCATGTACGTTCTGATATCCTCCTCGCTCATGTTGAATGAGGTAATCGAGGGGCTGGTCTGTCGAAGGATCCGAATCGCGGCCTCGATGGCATCGACTCCCCATTCGTCTGCGAACTCGGAGAGGAAACTCATCGCAAGGGTGGGATCCGGCTCGTAGTCCCGAATCTGGATGCGGTCCGCTCCCCCCCGGCGATCCAGGTTCTCGACCATCTCCTCCTGAATGCGGGCCAGCGTCGCGGGGTCGGAAAGCCGAGCCTGGAGAGAATCCGGGCCCCCCGCTTGGGCCCACCTTGGCAGAAGGGCGGAGTTGAGTCCTGTGCTGCTGCCGTCATAGGGGTATTGGTCCGCGAAGACGCTGATACCTCGTCCACGTGCTGCATCGACCATCTCGACGATCGTGGCGGAGAGGCCCCACACGCGGGGTCCCAGCGCTTTGATGTGGGTCACGATTCCTGTGAGCCCCGCTTCCTCCGCCACCTGGATCACCTCAGCCACAGACCCCTCGAGCCCGATCGTGTAGTCGGACTCGTCTCGGATGTGGCTGGTGTAGACCCCGTCGTACTCTGCAGCGACCCTCGCAACCGCCACCAACTCCGAGGTCTCGGAGAAGCTCCCCGGCGCATAGAATGGTCCGGAGGATAGACCAAATGCACCCTCCTCCATCCCCGCCCTAACCAGTGCCATCATCTGATCGAGCTCAGCCGCCGTCGGGGCTCGGTCCGCCATGCCTAGGACCTCGCGTCGCGCAGACCCGTGCCCCACGAGCTGCGCCGCGTTCACGCCGAGCCCGTATTCCAGCAGCTCCTGGCGCTGCGTGGCCATGTCGATCGGGCCGCCCCCATCGGGGTTGATGAATGCGGTGGTGATTCCCTGAGCGAGAAGGGCGATCGCAGGGCTCGTCTCCGCATCGACCAGGCCGCTACCCGAGTGGGAATGAGCGTCGATGAAGCCAGGTGCGAGGTAGAGTCCAGTGAGATCGATTTCCGTCGTTGCGCTCGCCCCGGACAGCTCACCCAGAGCCGCGATCCGGTCACCGAGTATTCCGACGTTTGCGGGGAATGCCGCTGAGCCGGAACCGTCGAGGACCTGTGCATTTCGGAGAAGGATGTCGTAGGGCTCCCCCGAGCCCTCGGTGCAGCTGGCCAGAGCGGCGGCCGAGAACAGGAGGAAGGTCCAGCGGGGTCGGCGAAGGAGGCGCGCGAGAGCCAGCGGCGGGCATGTCATAGGCTCCAACATGTTGGCTCCTACGATCCCGAGCAAGCGAGCCCAACCGAGTGGCTCAGAGGAATCTGGAGGTGCCCCGTCGATACCCCGTGTACGCCTCCCCGTACTGGGCCTCCAGCCACGGTTCCTCAGTCAGAGGGGCGATCAGGAAGACGAGGACGAGGAGCGCATGGGTGATCCACAGGAGGACCGAGTTTGCGACGAAGCTCAAACCTATGAGGAGGATAATGTCACCAAGGTATTGCGGGTTGCGGGTGAACCGGTAGGGCCCGGCGGAGACGAACCCCCCCCTTCAGCCCAGAGGTGTTTCTCACACCGAGGGCGACGACTCCCCAGCCCGTCAGAAGCGCTCCAAGCAACACGAGCGGAATACCCACGACGAACCGGAGACGGCTATGGAAGGCCCATGAATCCCAGTCCAGGAACAGTAGGGCCGTGTTGAGCCCAAAGACCGCATAGAAGCAGGCCCAGGTCAGGAGGTGCTGCCAGGAACGCTTGCGAGGAGGAGGCCAGATTCGTCTCTCGGGAACCACGACGGACCATGCTGCGCCCGCCAACAGAATCAAGAGTACGACGACGTCGATCGCAAAGAGGGAATAGTCGAGATCGGGCACCAGGATCGTCCTGCAGCCGCCTCCGGCGGAGCGTTACAAGCCGCAGTCACCAGCGTCGGTATCGCACCCCGTGAATGCCAACCCCAGAAGAGTCGCCACCACCAACGACCGGGCACATGTCATAGGCGTCAGCCTCGTGAGAGACGCCAAGAACTCGCATGGAAGGGACGAAAAAAGATCGCTGCAGGCTAGGAAACGGACAACGGATGCTACTCCCCTTCCAACCGTTCTCTCGAGGGTACCAACCGATCGACCCGGAAGCTGGGCAGTCTGAAGACGGTATCGTTCCCCCGGGCCCGCACCCAGCGATCTGCTTCCCCTTCGCCAAGCCTGATCACTGCGAGCGTGTCGCCGGCCTCGGCTAGGGCCGCGATCGACATCGCCGGCGGCATGACGGCGAGGGAGTCTCCCTCCTCGATGACGCCGCTTGCCCGAAGCGTTGCCAGCTCTTGCAGTACCCCCTGAACAGCTCCTTGCTCAGCGGCCGCAGCCCCGGCGAGCGTCCAGGTGGAATTCTCGCGCATCAGACTGTACGAGTCTCCTGGGACACTCAGCTCGATCCTCGCTACCCTTGCCGTGTCGATGACAACCACGCGCTTGTCCCGCCAGTCGGAGAGCGAGCGCGTAACGTGGGAGCGGAGATCGCCGGTCAGAAGGTAGGCCCCGTCGCTGTCCGGGCGCCGAACGAAGGAGTCCGTAAAGGAGGGACCTGGATTGCCGATGAGGATCGTGCGGCTCTCTTTGATGACCTCGAAGCTCAGGCTGAATGCGGAGTCCAGGGCCAGCCCCATGCGGGCGTGGTTGTCGGGGTTTCGCGCGACGAGTCGTGCGACGGGTGCACCCCCCACGGAGGTCCAAGGTGGCCGAGTCGGTCGGAAGGCCGTCGATCGTCCAGCTTTCGCCAGCCCTCGCGAGGATCCTCTCCCCATCCCGCCCGCCAATCCGGACGGCCGTGACAGTTGCGGGGCTCAAACCGTCGAAGAAGCCGCTCCAATCATCCGAGCCGCCCTCGGCCCCATCACTGCCGCGGGGGATCAGGGTGACAACGAACCATAGACCCAGCAGTCCCACGGCGGCGATCAGTAGCCTGATGAGGGTTCTTGCGCTCATGGTGAGACGACCTCCCTCCAACGGGTCTCGGCCCGCCGGCGCCGCCCGGTGACCCTTACTAGCCCGAATAGCGCCAACAGGAACGGTACGCCCGCCAGGTTGCCCCACTTGAGGAGATCTCGCGTGCCGTCCGAGGTGAACACTAGGGCGGGAGGTGTCCGATCCTTCGAGCGGATTCGGATGAGCGCCTCGTCCTGGGCCAGCCAGTCGATCGCGTTGGCGAGGAAGGTGACGTTCTGAGGATTCGACTGAACGAACTCGAGGTCGGCGAAGGTCGCGTCCGCGACCACCACAGCGCGCCCCGGGGCGCCCGCCTCAAGGGACTCCTCACCAGCATCGAGCGCCGCCGCAACCACCCGGACTCCCAGCTCTTCCTCTGGGAGGTCCCACTCCTGCTGTGGGAAGATGGGGAGGTCGACGCCGTGCATCCCCCCTGCTTCCGTGGTCGCCCAAAGCGGTGCTACTTGCATCGAGTCTATGACCTCCAGTGCACCTCCCCATCCGAGGCTGAGGGCGCCAAGCCCCCTCGTAATGATGTGATCCCCAGTCGGCAGCGCTATGGGCCAGAGGGGATATGGTGCGATGACATTCATGAACCCACGCTGTCCGAGCGAAACCCGCTCGGCTGATGCGAGATCCACCACCAACCCTTCCGCCGGCCGGATTCCTCTCTCCTCCAGGAACGGTTCGAGGCCGCTTCGGATGGGCACGGGCATGCCGCTCTGTGGGTCGATCTCTACCGGATCGAGAAGGAGGAGTGCACCGCCACCCGATTCCACGAAGGACTGGATCCGTTCGACCGATAGGCTGTCCAGAGCTTCGGTAGGCCCACCCACAACCAGGACGGCAACCGAGTCGGGTGTGGGGACTTCCACCGAATCCACTGCGAAATCTAGGCTGATAAAGTCGTAGCGGTCACCCAACATCTGCCCAAGCCCGGGAAGTTGTGTCGCTGGTCGGGCTCCTGAGCCGGTGAGGAAGGCGATCGCTTCCCGGCTGTCTGCCGTCATCTTCGCGATCGCCGAAGCCAGGCGGAACTCCAAGTCATCCGTGCGCTGGATGGCTGGGAAGACCTCTCGTTCATCCGCGTAGGTGACTGCCAGGCCGTAGTAACCCCTACGGACCTCAAATTGGTCGTCCCTGAGGACGTTGAACTCGATGGGTCCGATACCGTAGGACCGCGCCCGTTCTGCCGCCTCTTCATCCTCGTCAGGATCTGCCTCCGTGACCAACAAGTCGCCCCCGGCGCCCCGCCGCAGGTCGGAGAGAAGGTCGCGTACATCCCGAAGCTGAATCTGGACCTCGGGTGGGAGCTCATCCGATACGAACAAGGTGATCTGCACCAGGTCGTCCAACTCGTCCAGGATTCCTCGGGTCCCCTCCGAGAGTGTGAATAGGCCTCCCCGTGTAAGGTCGAGCCGGCCATGGATCTGACCCCCGAGGAGGTTCACAGCCAGCACGATCACAGCGACGACCCCGTTTCCTACGCGGAGGCGAAGGGAATCCCGCCGCTCGGACGAAAGCCGCGACTGAGATACCGAGGAGATCGCGAGGATCACGAAGAGAGCGGAGGTGGACGCGAAGTAGACCACGTCCCTCAGATCTACGACCCCACGGGCCACATTCTCGAAATGACTAAGCACCGACAGCTGAGAGAGGACTCCTGCAATGAGGGGTGGGGTGCCGAGCTGAATCCCCGGAATACCGATGAGGAAGAGTGTGAAGCTGATCCCTGCCCCGACGATAAACGCGGTTATCTGATTCTTCGTGATACTCGACGCCCAGAGGCCGATCGCCGTCAACTGTCCTGCCAGAAGAGCCGCACCCACGTACTGCGCCACGATGATTCCAGGGTCGGCTTCAGAAACGAAGAGCACCCCGAGGGCTGTGGGAATCGTTCCCGCGAGCACGACGAGGACGAAGATCCAAGTTCCCAGGAATTTGCCGGCCACCACCTCGGCTTCGCTCACCGGTTGCGCCAGCAGCCAGTCCAGGGTTCGCGCCCGACGCTCCTCGGCAAGGCTCCGCATGGTAATCGCCGGAATGAGAACGGCGAAGAGAATCGGCAGTTGATCGAACAAGGAGCGCAGGCTCGCGACCCCCACCGCATACATGTTCCGGAAAGCGAGATACAGAGACAGCCCCAGAAACGCGATGGTCAGTACGTACGCGGTGGGGTGATCGACGAGGTTCCTGAGCTCTCGGCGGGCCACCGTCAGGACAGAAGCAATCATTCGACCACCTCCGTCGGGCTATCCTGGCTCCGACTCGGTTCGCCGTTCCCATCCTCCCGAGTGAGGTCCCGGAAGACCTGCTCGAGACTCACGCGCTCTCGATGCAGCTCCCAGAGGGTCCATGACTTCTCCTTCGCCAAGGCGAAGATCCCTGGCCGAAGCTCTTCACCATCCGATGCCTCCAGGTACACTCGCAGGCGACCGCTCACCTCCTCGGATCGGTGGCTCCGGACTCCGGGGAGTGCGGCCAGCGCAGCAAGCACACCATCGCCCTCCAGCTCCGTCACATAGCGCACCGCCCCCGCTTGCTGAGCGAGGAGGTCTTGGACGCTACCCTCGGCTACGAGGCGCCCCCTGTTGAGAATGAGGAGCCGGGAGCAGGTGGCCTCGACCTCCTGCATCACGTGGGTGCTCAGCAGGACGGTTCGCTCCCGGCCCAGCTCGACCACGAGTCTCCGGATATCCACACGCTGGTTGGGGTCAAGTCCCTCCGTGGGCTCGTCGAGGACGAGGATTTCCGGACTGTGAAGTATGGCAGCCGCTATCCCCACCCTCTGGCGGAACCCTTTGGAGAGCTCTCCGATAGGCCGATAGAACACGGTCTCGATCGCCGTCTCATCGATCGCCTGAGAGAGCCCCGATCGCATCTTCCGCCCGGAAAGGCCGTGAAGTTCGGACACGTACGCCAGGTACTCGCAGACGATCATGTCGTCATACAGGGGATTGGCCTCCGGCAGGAATCCTACCCGACGCTTTGCCCCCGTCAGATCATTCGATATCAGTTTGCCATCGAAGCGGACAAGTCCCTCATCTGGCTGCAGCGTCCCCGCAAGCATCTTCATGGTCGTGGTCTTACCCGCCCCATTCGGCCCCAAGAACCCCACCACCTCTCCGCGATGCACCTCGAAGGTTAGGCCGTCCACTGCCGTAATCGGGCCGAATCGTTTTTTTACCGCCTCAACGGAAATCATCCTCAGTCTCCTAAAGACCGCACGAGCGGGTCGATCGACGTATCATTTTGGGGATTAGCTTTTTCGGGGACGCACGCGAAGGAGGTCCTAGAAAACGGCTCCTTCGCCATGTGGATGTTAGGGTTCAGCTACCAGCGAGAACTCTACCTGCTCGACGCCGGGGACCGCACGGACCACGGCGCCAATGCTATGCTGGATTGTCCCGAGACCGCCAGGCGTCTGGTTCCCACCGCACTCGTCGCACAGGAGGGAGCCGGTCAGTGTCACAACGCCGCCGCTCACCTGGACATCGATATCTCCGGGGACGTCTGTTGCGCTAGCCAGCGCCTCCTCGACGCGCTCGGTCAATACCTGGTCGGACGGGCCCCGCGGCATACAGCCAACCGCCGCGACCAAGAGAACGAACTGGATCCGGAGCCATAGCCGGAAGATTGGCCGTATCCTGCTCACGTTTCACTCCCGTCTCCGGTTGAAAACTGAGCGCGACCACCATGGGCGCGAAACGAAACGAGCATTGCCTCAAACCTGGCCCGGAACTCCGCGCTCTTAAGCCACTCTCGATCGACGATCCTCAGCACGTCGGCGTCACTCAACTCACGGTCCAGGTCCCGAAAAAGCTCTTCGGCGTCGGAAACAGTCACGCTCGTGGGCGGCTCACCACTCCACCAGGGAGCCTGACCCACTGCGCTAGCCTCCTCCCCCCAACGGCCGTCCGCAGACTGAAAGCAAGCCACCGCGGATGCCCTGGTTGTTCAGCGACCGCATCGCACAGCCGTTCTAGACCGAACCCGCTCGACTGGCCACGAACCTATTATATCTGGGGGCACTCTGAACGGGCAAAAACGATGCTGACCTCACATGCCAGGCTTCTGCGAGAGGAGGGTTCATGACTCACTCGAATTCCTTGCGGGGCGCTGATCATCTCGAATGCACCGGAACCGGTGAGGTCGTGGATAGCGAACAGCTCATCGGGCTGTCGGCGGCAGGGAAGCCGCTCCTTGCCCGGTATGACCTCGATGGAGTCCGGATGAGCTTCACGCCTGCCGCGGTGGCGCCGCGCCGGGCAGACCTCTGGCGATACGAGGAGGTGCTCCCGGTGCGGGAACGAAGCGCTCAGCTCTCTCTAGGTGAGGGATGGACCCCGCTCATCCACGCCGATAAGAGTGCCGAACGGGTTGGAGTGCGTCACCTATGGTTGAAGGACGAAGGACAGAACCCGACGGGAAGTTTCAAAGCCAGAGGACTTTGCCTAGCCATCTCGCGAGCCCTGGAGCTGGGAGCCAGAGACCTGGCCATCCCCTCCGCTGGGAACGCCGGAAGCGCTGCGGCCGCGTACGCCGCTGCGGCAGGACTCCCCGTGCACGTCTTCGTACCCACGGATACCCCGGCGCCGATCCTGGAGGAAATCACCGCCCTGGGGGCTGACCTCCGACGAGTCGGGGGGCTGATCACAGACTGCGGGCGCTTGGTGCGAGAGGGGGTCGAAAACCACGGGTGGTTCGATCTTTCCACCCTCAAGGAGCCCTACCGGATCGAGGGGAAGAAGACGATGGGATATGAAATCTTCGAGCAGCTTGGTGAACGGCTCCCGGATGCGATCATCTATCCCACCGGCGGCGGGACTGGCCTGATCGGAATGTGGAAGGCATTCGATGAGATGGAGACGTTAGGATGGATTGGGTCCGAGAGGCCCAAGATGTTTTCCGTGCAGGCCGAAGGATGTGCGCCGATCGTCCGCGCGTGGGAGGCGGGGGAAGAGAGTGCAGAGGCTTGGCAGGGGGCAACCACGTATGCCGCTGGCCTTCGCGTACCACAGGCGATCGGGGACTTTCTCATCCTTCAGGCGCTCCGCGAGTCGAGGGGTGGCGCGGTTGCCATTGCTGATCGGGACATGGCGACGTGGGTGGGTCGTCTGGGGGCGGATACCGGGGTGTTCGCGTCCCCGGAGGGTGGGGCGACTGCAGCGGCAGTCCCGGTGCTCCGGGAGCTGGGGAGGATCTCTGAGGACGACGAGGTGCTCCTCTTCAACACGGGGAGCGGTCTCAAATATGTCGGGACTAGTCCGATCGAATAGCGTCGCAGATCTCCGAGAGCAGCCCCGGATCGACGTTACCTCCGCTCAGGAGAACTCCGCATCGGCCCTCTCCCTCGCGCAAGGCAACGGCCAATGATGCCGCGCCCGAGGGCTCGAGCACGATTCGGACGTGTCGTAGCGCGAAGACCATGGCCCCCCTGATCTCGTCGTCCGTCACCGTCTCGATTCGGCGTACCAGGGCCTGCACCACGGGCCATGTTCGTTCCCCCGGGGTCCGAACGCTGAGTCCATCGGCGATGGTCTCGGGGTGCGGCACTGCGACTCGTTCACCTGCAGCCAGGCTCCGACGGGTGTCGTCTCCCGACTCGGGCTCTACGCCCACGATCTCGGTGTCGCCAAGGGCCGAAAACACGGTCGCGCAACCGGCGATCAGACCCCCGCCGGACACCGGGCAGTAGAACCGGTCCAGGGGACCGGCGTCTTCCACAAGCTCGAGGGCCGCCGTTCCCTGTCCCGCCGCAACATCGGGATCATCGTAGGGCGGCACGAGAGCGAGGCCTTCCTCCGTTGCGATCGCCAGCGCCCGCTCTTTCCTCTCTTCGCTGTCTGGGCCGACGGTTACGATCCTGGCTCTCTCCGCCTCTACGCCGCCGCGTTTCACCGTTGGCGCATTCGACGGCATCACGATGGTCGCGGGCAGCCCAAGAGTCCTACCCGCGTACGCCACTGCGCGCGCGTGATTCCCGGACGAGTGGGCCACCACGCCCGCACAGTCGGATGGAAGCCGGAGCATCCGGTCGAATGCCCCTCGGATCTTGAAGGCGCCTACCGGTTGCAGGCTCTCGGGCTTGAGGAAGAGCTCCGTTCCCGGCCGCGGTTCGACGCGAAGAACGGGCGTCCGAACGACGTATCGGGCGATGCGGTCTGCAGCCACCCGAACATCCTGAAGATCGATCACGGCACCAGAAGAGAAGTAGTCATGCCTCCACGAACCCCGCTGGTTGTGGGATGTGCGCGAGTGATGTCGGGTGGGCACCAGCGACTTCGCATCGTTTCTTTGAGCCTAGGCCACCCGCGCCTTATACTGCTGGTTTCCTCTCGCGCTGGAATCCGCGACTACCACTGCTCGATATTGGCGAGCCAAAAGGAGGCCCTCATGCCGAAACGAGAGAAGCTGGCACTGCTTTTCCTTCCCGCCTGGTTTCTTCTCCTAGGAGCGGAGAGTCTCTCTGCTCAGGAAGGAATGATCTCCGCCGCCGACACCAGTTGGATGCTCATATCAACGGCGTTGGTTCTTCTGATGACGCCTGGCCTCGCGTTCTTCTACGGCGGGCTCGTCAACTCGAGGAACGCCCTGAACACGATGATGATGAGCTTTGTAGCGCTCGGCGTCGCAGGAGTGCTTTGGGCTGTAGCTGGGTATTCGCTCGCTTTCGGCAACAGCGGCACCGGCTTCGTCGGTGATCTTTCGATGGCGTTCTTGGGGGGAGTGGGATTGGAAGCCAACGGCTCCATACCTCACATGCTCTTCATGGCCTTTCAGGCGACATTCGCGATCATCACCGCCGCCCTTATCTCCGGCGCCCTAGTCGGGCGGATGCGCTTCGGACCGTACGTTGCCTTCATCGCGATCTGGGGCCTCCTCGTCTACGCCCCGATCGCACACTGGGTCTGGGGTGGAGGGTGGCTCGGGGAGATGGGAGCTCTGGACTTCGCTGGTGGGACTGTCGTGCACGTGAATGCCGGGGCGGCGGCGTTCGTGGGGGCCCTCGTTCTGGGAAGCCGGACGGAGTATGGGAGACTCGCAGTCCTTCCGCACAACGTTCCCTTCGTGCTGCTCGGCGCCGGACTTCTCTGGTTTGGATGGTTCGGATTCAATGGAGGGAGCGCACTTGCTGCGGACGGGATCGCCGCGCTCGCCTTCGTCAACACCCTCTTGGCGCCTGCGGCTACCCTCGTGGTCTGGGCACTCCTGGACTACTTCCGCTCGGGGAAGGTGACAGGGGTTGGGGTGGCGACAGGAATCGTGGTGGGGCTCGTGGCGGTCACCCCTGCGGCAGGGTTCATTTCTCCCGGCTTCTCTCTGATTCTCGGCGGCATCGCGGCGATCCCCAGCTACTTGGTCCTACACAGGCGGGCTCGCTCCCGGCTAGATGATTCGCTGGACGTCTTTGCCGCCCACGGCGTAGGAGGCGCAACCGGAGCTCTTCTCACCGGTGTGTTTGCCAGCGCCGCCGTCAACGGATCTGCAGACGGGCTCCTCTTCGGGAATCCAGGCCAAGTTGTGACCCAGGCAGTGTCTATTCTGGCCGTCTTCGTTTACTGCGGGGGGATGACGTTTCTCATTTTGAAGGTGATCGGAATCTTCCGTCCGCTCCGGCCTACGGTGAAGGAGGAAGGGCGTGGTATGGATATCCTGAACCACGGCGAGCTGGCGTACGCTAAGAGCGATGGGGCCGTCCTCCTTCTCGACGATGAGATCATCGGGACGGGTGGGGGGTCCTCGGTCGATGTGACTCCCGCCGGCTCCACTAGCGCCTCCCACCCCACAGATGCGGACTGAAACCGGCAAAGAGAGGATACTCGAGATGAAACTGATCAAGGCAATCATTCGCCCTGAGAAGCTGAACGACGTGTTGAAAGCCCTTTTTCAGGCGGACGTGCGTGGAATCACGGTCTCCCGGGTCCAGGGTCACGGGGGTGAGACCAGCCCGGTGGCGACCTACCGCGGGACAACCGTCATGATGGAATTGAGTGAGAAGGTGATGCTGCATATCGGCGTGTCGGAGGGGTTCATCGACACGGTCGTTCAGGCGATCATGCGGGCGGGGGGCACCGGCGAGGTTGGTGATGGCAAGATCTTCGTATGCCCTGTGGATCAGGTCCATCGGATTCGGACGGGGGACCGGGACACGGCGGCCGTTACGCCGGTGAGTAAGGGAGGCTAGGGCTCCCCGAAAGGCATTGGCCCGAGCGGGTCCCGCGGTTCTTAGGGCTGTGCGGTAGACGAATAGACCTCCGTTCGCACATGGAGCCGAAGGGGAGCCACGGATTCCTCCCAGACCTCGCTGTAGGGGCGGCCAATGACCTCCTCGGCCGCGGCATCTTGTCGTGCGTCCAGCTGGTCTAGAGCTGCCCAGTTGGGGTACTCTACGACTAGCATGTGCGTGGCCTCGCTGATGGCACCGACTGTCGTGACCAGGTCCAGATAGGACACGATGTCTCCCCGGCGCGCCATCTCATCCAGCACAGGGCGCAGGTATTCGCGATAGATCTCGGAGTACTCGGCTTCCACACCTGGGTGGGCTCGATACCAAGAGACCTCGTAGATGTGGCCGGGCTCGGACTGGGCAAGGACGTTTGCGGGCAGGGTCAAAACTGCGAGGGTGAGGAGCGTTCCGCGGCGAAGCATGGGGTTCCTCCGTGCTGTGAAGGTCGGTTACCCAGGATACCGGTGTCCGCCCTCCATGGTCCAGAGCGTTCTGGAGCTTCGCAGGTTCCTCGTTGCAAGCGCACGTGACCGGCGGCACCTTTCTGGCTGATCAGGTTCGCTGTCCAACGAACAGCACCAACGGAGACGGGCCCATGGGGTGCTGCGAGGCCACAAATCCGAGTCTGAGCGGCGCGATCCCGGAGGTAGTACCGGCACCGTCCCGGGACTGGACCACAGCCGACTCGGAACTCGACCGACGTACGGCCCTGAAGGGGATGCTGGCGGCGGCTGGTGTCGCCTGGATCAGTGCGTGTGGACGGGGTTCGGATTCTAACGGTACCCAGATCCAGCTGGCCTTCTGCGGCCAGCTCCTCTGTGTGATCCCCTACGAGGTCGCCCGCGCACGCGGTCACTTCGCGCGACAGGGGTTCGATGTCGAACTCGTCTACACGAGAGGCGGGAACGCAGCGATGCAGGCCTTGGTCGGAGGCGCGGTCGACTATGCGGGCACATCATTCGATGTCGCCCTTCAGGCGGCTGCGAATGGAGCAGAGATCCGCCGGGTGGTTTCGACGGGGAGGCTTCCGCTCTTCGCGCTCGCGGTATCGCCGCTGCGGACGGATGCGATTGCTGATGTCCGGGACCTCGAGGATCGGACGGTTGGAATCTCAGCTCTCGGTAACGCCGACCACGCTCTTCTACTCTATCTCCTCGACCAAGCGGGCGCGGACGCGGGACGGGTGCGGTTCGCGGCGATTGGGACCAACCTGTTCGATGCCCTGCGGATTGGCCAGGTCGACGCCGGTATGCTTCAGGAGCCCGCCCTCACCCTCACGGTCCAGGCCGGCGGACGCGAGCTGGTGAACTTTATGGAGATCGAACAGACGCGCGCGCAGCTGGGTGGACCCTACGAATTCATGGGCGTGTCGGTACGCGCCGAGGAACGGGATCGGCGGCTCCCGGAGATCCGCCGGCTGGCGGCCGCACTCGCCGGAGGCCTGGCCGATACCAGAAGCCTTCCCACCGACGAGATCATCGAGTCCCTGCCCCAAGCGCTAATTGCGGGTGGGGACGTCGCGCAACTCCAGCAGATCATCGAACGCTATCGACTGTCACTGTATCCCGAGAGCGTATCGGTCGAGAGGGCGCCGGCGGAACGGGTTATGCGAGCCCAGGAGATTGCGGATCTCCTCCAACCCGGAAGTGTCGACCTGAGCAGCCTACTGGACCCTGACGCGACGGAGATCTAGCCGTTGCTCCGGGTACGCGGGCTTTCGGTCGGATACGGCGGAGAGCCGGTGCTCGAGGGAATCGACTTGCGGGTCGATTCGGGACAATTCGTGAGCCTGATCGGCCCTTCTGGATCGGGGAAAACCAGCGTTCTCCGCGCGGTCGCGGGGTTACTCCCGCCGGATGCCGGGACGGTCGAGTTTGACATTGAGCCTGCTGAGGTGGGTTTCCTGTTTCAGGATGATGCGCTCCTTCCTTGGCGCACTGCGCGCCAAAACGTCTCCCTCGGACTGCGCATCCACGGCGCGACCCTTCCCTCTGCAGAAGAGACGGCCGATCAGTGGCTCGCGCAGATGGGCCTCGATGGACTCGGTGACCGCTACCCTGGTCAGCTTTCGGGGGGTCAGCGAAAACGCGTTGCGATCGCCCAAGTCCTTGCCCTGAAGCCGAGGCTTCTTCTGATGGACGAGCCATTTGCGGCGCTCGATGCGATCGTCCGAACACGTATCACGGAAGAGCTCCTGGGTTGGGTAGACCGCGCCCAACTCACGGTTCTATTGGTGACCCATGACCTAGAGGAGGCGATCAGCGCTTCTGACGAGGTCTATGTTCTCTCGCAGGGGCCGCGAGCCGCGATCCGGGCGCACTACCGGGTTGCGATCGAGCGGCCCCGACATGTGCTCGATTCACGGAGCCATCCCGATTTCGCGCCTCTCCTGCAGCGTCTATGGGATGATCTTGCAGATGCCTCCGCTCCTTTCGAGGGGCAACCATGACGAAGAGGCTTTCGTCGGGTACCGTCCGCCGGATCGCGGCGTTACTACTCATCTTTTCGGCGTGGGAAGCACTCTCACGCCTGGGCGTCGTGGATCCGTTCTACGCTCCTCCTCCTTCGGATGTTGGGGGCGTGATCCTCTCCCTCTTCACGGACGGTGAGTTCTGGACGCACCTCCAGGCGACCCTCACCGCAGCGACCGTCGGTCTTGCCGGCGGACTCGTGCTAGGGATCGCGTTGGGGTTTTCGGCTGCATTGTCCCCTGTCGTGGCTGATGTTCTCGAGCCGGTGATGATCCTCCTCAACGCCATCCCCAGAGTGATTCTCGCCCCCCTTTTTGTCATCTGGCTCGGGATCGACCTGGCCTCCAAGATTGCGCTCGCTCTCATCCTCGTCGCGGTGCTCATCTTCTTCGCGGTCTACAGTGGCATTAAGGAGGTGGACCTTCGCTTGGTCGAACGAGTTCGTACGCTAGGGGGAGGAGACGGGGTCCTGATCCGCGAAGTGTATGTTCCCTCCGTTACTGCTCAGGTCATGAGCAATCTCAAGATCGCGGTTGGGTTCGCCTTTACCGGAGCGGTCGTCGGAGAGTTCGTGGCCTCCAGCCGTGGCCTGGGCTATCTGCTGCAGTTTGCGCAAAGCACCTACAACGCAGGGCTGACGATCGCACTGGTCGTCCTCATCATGAGCTTGGTGCTCCTGCTTTTTTCCCTATCCGAGTGGCTGGAACGGCGCCTACTTCGCTGGCGCGACACATGACGGGTCTTGCGGGGGAGGGGTCTGGTGGTTCAGGTAGGACCCCGGGAATCCGCCGAAGAGACCAGCTCGACGCGGCGCGAATGGGAGAACCCGCAGACAAAAAAAGGAGACCCCCGTGGATCATAATTACTCGAACCATCGTCGCTTCGTGCCTGTGTACCACTACGTGCTCGGCCTGCTCTTGGTGGCCACGCTGATCGGTGCAGCCATCAACTTTTTCGGTTCTCTCGGGACAGAAAGCCTCTATAGTGCGTCTCTGATCCTGGTCATGTCGATTTCCTTTCTCATTCTCGGTCTCCTCGCCCGCATATTCCCGCTTCAGGCCCAGGACCGCGCGATCCGGGCGGAGGAGAACCTACGCCACTACGTGCTGACGGGGAAACTGCTAGATTCGAGTGTGACCATGCGTCAGGTCGTTGGGCTGCGGTTCGCTCCGGACGACGAGTTCGTGCACCTCGCACGACGCCCCGTGGAGGAGGATCTCTCCGAGGACGACATCAAGAAGGCGGTCCGAAACTGGAAGGCGGACGACGACCGCGTCTAGGGTTCGCGAGAGCCGTCAGCTGGAAACGTGGACCAACTCGCTCCGCTTCGGGTCATCATCGTCGTCTTCGGGCGGCTCCTCTGGCTCGGGTTCGCGGCGTTGGGAGCTGACGGTCGTCGTAGACAGACCTAGATAGTTTTCCAGCGTAAGGTTGAGCTGGTCACCCGGGTACACGAAGAACACGTCGCTCACGTAGGCGTCCCGCGATCCAATCGGTTCGGCTAAGAGCTGAACGTCCCGCTGCGACTCCGCAACGACGCGCGGAAGCCTGAAGTCCCTTCTGCTCAGGCCCGTTGCCATGCCTAGGGTTTGGCGAACCCCGGCGTGGAGCACATAGACGTGCATGTCCAAGAAGGCGTGATTGTTGACGACGACGCGGATTCCCTGCGGCTCTTGGGCGGCAACCTGGTCGGCCACGCCGACTAGAATGCCGGCCCCGAGGAGAGTGCAGAAACTGAGGGCTCTCAGCACGTTCATTGGGGACTCCTTGTCTTAAGGGCCAGGGAACTGAACCTCAGCGGAACCTGAACCCGAGGCGCCCCCAGTATGAGATGGCCCAGTGCGCAACTTACGCATGGCCTTCCGCGCTCGGTTCTTTCCTACCGGATGCTGTCTTATACAGATGTGCCGGACCTGCGTTCCCGCCGGTGCGCCCTCTGACGCGATCGCGGTAAAACCCACGGCCGTCCGGTCAGAACGACAGCCGATACATCAACTGGAGCTCCCGGCCAGGGTAGGGTGCAAGATCTTTTAGGAAGGAGACATGGCTTCTCGCTTCCTCGTCGGTCAGGTTCGTTCCCTTGAGAATCACCTCGTGAATCAAGCGGCCTGAGAAGAGACGGTAGCTCGCCGAGGCGTCGATCATCGTGTATCCGGGTGTCTCGTTTTCGAGAGGAGTCACCCTGGTCTGCTCCGCGGTCCTCCGCACGCTGGCATGCACGTGTAACCGAGCACCGTCGTATAGGGCGCCTACGCCGATCGAGAGCGGCGGAATACGGGGGAGCGGCTCGTCGGATAGGGTGAATTCAGCCCTCACGTAATCGCTGAAAGCCTGAAGGGCGACGTGGTGGTTCTCGCGATGGAAGACCTCCAGCTCCGCCTCGACCTCGTACCCTGCGAAGGCGGCATCCGCCTGCTGGAAGGTAAAGACTCGAAGGCCGCCCTCCACTGCCCCCGTCGCCGCTTCGAAGATGAAGTCGCTGAAGCGATTCACGAACACCGTAAGGGCGCCAGTTAGCCTTCCTTCGCGAAGACGGACGGTGGCATCCACGCTTAAAGCAGATTCCTGGTCGAGGTCAGGGTTCCCCCGCTCGAAGGCGTTCGTTGCCAGGTGGGGTCCGTCCGAGAACAGCTCCTCGGCCGTCGGGAACTTGACCGACCTGGCGATAGACAGCCCCAGCGAAAGTCGTTCCTCCCTGGTCCAGTTGAGACCAAAGGAGCCTGAGAAACCATTGAAATCTCTCCGGGAAGCGAGCTCCGGGCTGTCGGCTATCTGCCGTTCGAAGCGGGCCCCGAATTGTGCCCTCACCGCCCCAATGTCCGCTTCCTCGAATAGAAAGATGCCGACACGATCTGTCGTGTTCGGGGGGACGAACGCCTCGTCCCCGATGGCCTCGAGATCTTGGCTCGACAACTGAGCGCCCAGGGCGCCGCCAAACGCCTCTGAAGGTTGGTGATCGATTTCGACGCGCCCCTCCCAACTGTCGGTGAGGAGGGTGGTCTGCACTTGGGAGCCCTCGAGCTCTGCATGCCTGTAGTCGGTGCGACCGAAGCGCCCTTTGATCCCGTTCAGACGGCCTCCCGAGCGCCTCCACGTTCCCTCCAAGTCCCACCGACGGCTCTCGAGATCGACGGTCAGCTCCGCACTCTCAGTCCCCGGGATTCCATATTGGGAGTCCAGCCCACCGTAGGACCCACCGAAGTACGCACTCTCTCCGACAAACGACATGCCGACAGCCGCTCTCCTAGTCTCCACAGAGCTATTCTCGAGCCGGCCGAAAACTCCTCTTTCCCCCTGAACGGGCTGCTCCGCCCCGTCCCGTGGCTCGCGATCCGCTTCGGCGAACCCCGGGATGGCGTAGTCGCCCGTACTGCGGCTCAGACCGCTCCCATGAAGCACGAGAGGGCCGGTTCCTATGGTCAGGTCGAACGCTCCCGTGATTTCATCAGCCACGGTCCCGCCTAGGCCTTCCACGTATCCTGACGCGAGCTGGGGCGGTCGCTCGCTTGGGATTCGACGATCGATGACGTTGATGACCCCGCCGATTGCCGAGCTTCCATAGAGGAGGGTCGACGGCCCACGCACGACCTCGATCCGCTGCGCTGATCGAGGCTCGATGCTCACCGCATGATCGGGGCTCGTGGTCGAGGCATCTCCCAGGCCTATTCCGCCCTCCAGGATCCGAACACGGTCGCCCCCGAGTCCCCGGATGAGAGGCCTGCTGGCACCGGGTCCGAAATACGAGGATGAAACACCTGGCTCGTTGGCCAGCGTTTCTCCCAGGCTGGATGTGGCTCGTGTGGCCAGATCGGACCCGCTCACGACGCTGAGGGCTTGTGCGGCTTCGAATCCCCTGAGCGCTCGCGGCGACGCAGAGACGACGATCTCGTCCAGCTCCCGGAGGGGGTCGAGTGTGATCGTGACCTCATCTCGCCCTTCCGCCGACGCATCGAGCCGGTCGACGCTCCGACCCCATCGAGGACTGGTGACTTCAATAAGATACGATCCGGGGGCGAGGTCCTCGAACCCGAACCGACCCTGGGCATCAACCTGAGTGCGAACACCGATCTCTACGAGCCACACCTCGGCATCGCCGGCTGCGACGCCCTCGGCTGTAACGATGCGGCCCAGAATTGCCCCACTTTCCTGAGCGATCAGTGCGTGCGAGGGGAAGAGAAGACCCACCGCGACAAGGCACAGAATAGCCGCACCCAGGAGGCTTCTCGTTTCGCGCATCAGGTGGCCAGTGGGGCCCCAGTCACTAATCGAGACGCCCTCAATCCCTGCCAGCCGAGCTCACCAGGGTCTTGATGAACCTTCGGTACCGCCAACCGAGCGAGATGAACTTTATGCCCAGCAGCGAGCCCATGTCGGTGGTTTTCCGAGTCCAGATGACCTCACCGTCTGAGCTGATTTCCTTGAATTCGAGATGAACCGCTGTTCCTCTCTGCACTTGACGGCCTGCCTGAACCAGGACCCCTGTCTCCGACAGGTTGATGGAAACCGCCGGAAGGCCGACGGTTGACCCCTCGAACGTCAGGGTCGCTGACAGTCGGATGTCGACGCGTTGCGCAGGGCGGTCTATCGAGCGGGGCATGTATTGGCTCGGTGAGAGCTTGCGGATCGGGAAGCTATCAGAGGATCCCAGCTTTGTACAACAGGATGAGGGGACGGGGTCCTCGCGCGGGACTGAGGGTGCGCGTAGCTTACGCGCGAGTCTGGAGTTCAACAGGTCCCGAGGGTTCATTGACCTCCACTTCGGACCCGCTGGTCAACCCGGAACATGAGATGAGACAAATGCCTGTGCGCGCCTTCTGGAGCCTTCTCTTCGTCAGCGCGATCGCAGCGGGCCAACGAGATGCTCCGGGCCATGGCCGCGAAGGAAGAGTCGCTCTACTACATCGATGTTGCAAGTCACATGCTCCAGCCAAACGGTGAGGTGATGACCGACATCTTTGTGGATGACAACCTGTACCTGAACGAGAAGGGCACGGTGATCTGGGCTTCAGCCATTCGGGAAGCCCTAATGCGGGTTGAGTCGCGCTATGAACCGACCACCGGCCAATAGCGGACGACGCCCGATCAATCGCAGCCACCTCCGGCGAAGGGATGGACGCTGAAGAGGAGATCATGATGACACTCGCAGCCATTGTCTTCGCTTCCCCTGCGCTAGGTCGGCCGGGCAGGCGGAACCCGGAGTGGCAGATGCTTGCCGCCTGGGTCAAGGGGTAACAGACAAGCTGCGCGGTCACTGACCGCTAGGAGGGCCTAAATGGCACGCACTGCACGATATGTGAAGAGCATCGGTGGAATCGTTCTGGCCGCGGGTTTTGCCTTGTCACCAGCGTCGGTGGAGGCGCAGGGCACCAGGACTCTGGTCATGGTTCGCGCGACATCACACGACGCGAAGATCATCGGGACCGGTGTCGGGGGTGCACGCATCTCGGTGTTTAACGCCCTAACCGGATCGCTGCTGGCCCGGGGCATGCAGGAAGGCGGAACCGGTAGCACGCCGAACATCGTGGTTGAGCCCAGAGCCCGAGGTCAGGCAGTGTTCGACACCGAAGGCGCCGCTGGATTCCTCGCAGAGCTGGAATTGGAGGAGCCCACGCAGGTGAGGATCGAAGCCGAGGGTCCCCTCGGAACGCCGCACGCAACGCAGAGAGTTACCCGCACGATGGTGTTGGTGCCAGGACAGCACGTGCTCGAGGACGGAATCATCCTCGAGATGTATGGCTTCACTGTCGAGCTGCTCGAACCCCTGGGGGACCTGAGAGAGGCCGCGGGAACTGAGCTCTCAGTGCAGGCACGCGTCACCATGCTCTGCGGCTGTCCGACGGAGCCCGGAGGCATCTGGGATTCCAACGACTATCTGATCGAGGGGAGGGTCGTCCAGGAAGGGAAGGTTCTGGAGAAGGCGACCCTCGTCTACTCCGGTGAGACCAGCATCTACGAGGGGATGATCAGAGCGCCGGCGGAGGAAGGGCTCACCCTGCAGGTGCTGGCCATGGACCCAAAGAAGGGGAACTTCGGCATGGTGGAGCGAGCCTTCGATGAGGAGTATAGGCAGAGCTCGGAGTGAGCAGCACCTAGAGTCCATGCGCACTCTTCCCATCATCGCGATCCCGCTCCTGGCCGGCGGCATGGCCGCTTCATTGCCTGGCCGAAAACTCCGGAATCGTGGAGGCGTTTCGGATCATCGAGGAGCTGGATCCCTGGGCGCTCGAACGGACCATTGAATTGACGGAGATTCCCGCGCCTCCGTTTATGGAGGAGGCCCGGGCCCGCCGCTACGCGGAGCTCCTTTCAGAGGCTGGCGCCGATTCGGTCTGGACGGACGAAGAGGGCAACGTGGTCACCCTTCGCCGAGGGCGGAGCGGCGACCGAACGATTGGGTTTGGTGGCCACCTCGACACTGTCTTTCCTGAAGGGACCGACGTAACGGTGCGCCAGGTGGGCGACACCCTGTTTGCCCCTGGCGTCGGGGATGACACGCGGGGGGTCGTGCTGGTCCTCACCGTACTTCGTGCCATGCAAGAGGCCGGAATCCAAACTGAGGATGATGTGCTCTTCGTCGGGGTCGTGGGGGAGGAAGGCCTCGGGGACCTCCGCGGGATGAAGCACGTGTTCCGCGAAGGGGCCGACGTGCCCGACGCATGGATCGCCGTGGACGGTGGGGGGGTCGGGCGGATCGTGAGCATGGGACTTGGCTCCGTGCGATACCGCGCTACGGTGAAGGGGCCTGGCGGTCACTCCTGGGGCGCATTCGGAACGGCGAACCCAGCCCACGCATTGGGTCGGGCTATTGGTCACTTCCAGAGCGTTGCGGACACGCTCACCCGGCAGGGCCCGGCGACTAGCTACAATGTTGGCCGGGTTGGAGGCGGTACCTCAGTAAACTCGATTCCGGCCGAGTCCTGGATGGAAGTCGACATGCGCTCCGACAGTCCGGAGAGCCTCGCCAGAATCGAGCAGGTGTTCTTGGCCGCGGTCGAACGAGCGTTGGAAGAAGAGAATGGACTGCGTCGCGAAGGCCCGGCTCTGACGGTCGACATGGACCGAGTCGGCTTCCGACCCTCCGGTGCGGCCGACCCCTCGGAGCCCTTGGTGCAGAGGGCGCTGGCCACAGCGTCGGTCTTTGGAGAGGAGGGGGAACTTGTACGATCTTCGACGGACTCCAACATCCCGATCTCGCTGGGGATACCGGCCGTCACGATCGGACGCGGAGGCAGCGGCGCGAACGGTCACGCTCCCGACGAATACTGGGTCAACCAGGATGCTCACCTGGCCATCCAGCGCGCTCTCCTGCTCCTAGTTGCCGAGGCCGGCCTCGCAGAACCGATCTTCTAACCGTCAGGGCTGCCCGAAGAAGACTAGCGACCGCGGGTCCTCTCGAACTCCTCGCGCAGCGGCGGCGCCAGCGGGTACACGTCGCGGAACCGGTACTTTTTCTCCAACAGCAGTTCGCGCTGGAAATCCTCTTGCGCTTCGTGTTCGGCGACTGCCTCCAGTACGTCGGCGAGGATCTCGGGCGGGAAGACGAGGACGCCGCCATCGTCCCCGACGACGATATCGCCAGGGAGCACGGTAGCGTTGCCGATGCGCACGGGAGTGTTGTATTCGACGCCGATCCACGAGGTGGTAGTCACGTGTGAAAACCGGTGAAGGACCGGAAAGCCCGCGAACCGATCGTCCTGCAGGCCAACGTAGTCCCGCATACCACCGTCGATGATCACTCCTGCGGCGCCACGCATTTGGATCCCGGTAGCCCCCATGTCACCGAAGAGGTTGTGGCCGTCCACGTCTCCGAGCTCCGCCACCACGACGTCGCCCGGATGCGCTTCCTCAGAGGCGCGAGCGTAGTACCTACGGTCCCAGTCCCCCTCTTCGGCGAGTACGTTGGCGGCTCGGAGCAGGTCGGGCCGGGACGGAAGAAATCGCATCGTTAGGGCACGGCCGACCACACGTTCCCCAGGGCGCGTATTCGAGAATCCGGAGGCGTAGTTCAGGCGGTACTCACCGATCGCGCCGAAGAGTGTCTCGAGCGGCACCGACCTGAGCTGGTCAAGCTGCCCCTGCGTCACCTCAGGCCGAGTCGGCCCGAGCACGTCCATGACGGCTGAGTAGGAAGTCCGGTTCACACGGAAGCCTTCGGGCACCGGAACATCCGGCGGGAACGTTTGGTCGAACGGTTCCTGCGCAGGGGCGTTTCCGGCCATTGCCAAGAGTGCGATGACGGCGAAGATCTGAGAGTGTCGCATGGCAGGTTTTTCTCCGAGCCCGCATGTAAGTGTTGCCGGGGGGTGACCCGCGCTCGAAGCTCTCCGGGAAATCGATCCCGGAGGCGCGTTCGGACGAAAGCCGAGTGGGACGGTAGGCGGGAGTCGTAGGCGAGGCAAGCACCCCCAGAGATGCTTCAGAAAGGCAAGCCAGCCTTCGGCTTGCTCCACCGCGGGGATCTGAAGAGCTTTAGCGCTTGGTTCGCGCGTCGCTCACCTCAGCCGGCTCCGAATGGACGCTCAGACTACAGCGTCGAGGTTGACGGTTCTTCCCCTCTCCATCGCCGGCCTATTGGCGTTCATCACGCCCAGTCTGGACGCCCAGAATGTCGTCGAGGAGGGACAGGAAGCGGTTTCGGCCCTTGACGGTCCAGACACTGAGTACGACCACGGCCTTGCTCTGAGAGCGCGCGCGATCCGACTCGGCGGGCCGATGTCCATCGACGGCGTGCTCGATGAGTTGGCTTGGTCCCTGGCCCCTCCGATCACGGACTTCCGGCAGACCCTGCCCCTTGAGGGCCAGCCGGCATCGGAAAGCACCGACGTGCGTATCGCCTACGATGACGACGCGATCTACATCGGCGCCCAGCTGGACGACCAGAGTCCTTTGACCACCCGACTCGCCCGGAGGGATGCCCGCCTTGGCGACTCCGACCTACTCGTCGTTCTCCTGGACAGCTATCACGATCACGAGACGGCGTATCGATTCTGGACGAACCCCTCTGGAGTGAAGGGCGACGAGATCGTTACAGGGACCGGCATCGGGAATGGCATACGGGGGGGTGACCTTTCTTGGGACCCGGTGTGGGATCTGGCCACAGAGGTCACGGGATCGGGTTGGACGGTTGAGATGCGAATCCCGTTCAGCCAGCTCCGGTTCAGTCGAGATGAGCGGCAGGTCTGGGGAATACAGATCGAGCGAGACATCAACCGAAACCAGGAGAACGCGACCTTCCCCTTTACCCCCACGCTGGAGCGCTCAGGCGTCTCCCGGTTTGCGCACCTTGACGGTATCGAAGGGATCCAGCCGGGGCGGAGGCTCGAGCTCCTCCCATACGCGGTTGCCCGGGGCGAATACCTTCAGCTCGAATCCCCGTCTGGTGTGGACTTCGCGAACCCGTACCGCAGCGGATCGGACCACTTCGGGAATATGGGGTTGGACCTGAAGTATCGAATTAGCTCAAACGTTACCCTCGATGCGACAATGAACCCGGATTTCGGCCAAGTGGAGCTCGATCCGTCGGTCATCAATCTCACCGCTTTCGAGACCAGATATGACGAACGGAGGCCCTTCTTCGTCGAGGGAGCCGACATCTTCAACTTTGGTGAGGGTGGCCCACGCGGGAGCACCGGGACGGGTCCACAGCTCGTCTACTCGCGCAGGATCGGACGGCCGCCCCGGGGCGCCATCCCGGGGGACGCTGCATTTTCGGACGTTCCGACTGCTACGACCATCGCTGGAGCCGGAAAGGTTACGGGTCGGTTTGGTAACGGGTGGTCGCTCGGAATCCTAGAGGCAGTCACCGCGAGGGAGACGGCGTCATATGTAGACAGCGACCAGGCGGGACACCACCTGACGGTTGAGCCCGCCGCGAATTACTTCGTCGGCCGTTTGCGCCGTCAGATCCGGGGTGGACAGACCCGCTTCGGGATGATCGCATCGGCGGTCAACCGCGATGCCTCGGGGACGGCGCTGAAAGACCGCCTCCACTCGTCCGCGTATTCCGGTGGGGTCGACTTCGCCCACGAAAGCGAGGACCGGATCTGGCTCATCAGCGGCTTGGTCTCTGGGAGTCATGTAAAGGGTGGGGTGGATGCGATCACCCGGACGCAGCAGTCCTCGACCCGCTACTACCAGAGGCCAGATGCTGCCCACCTCGAGATCGACCCGTCGGCGACGTCGCTGAGCGGGTTCTACGCGATGGGGTACCTCGGCAAACAGGCGGGAAACTTCACCATGAGGAATGCCGTCGCCGCAGTGAGTCCTGGGTACGAGGTCAACGATCTCGGATTCCACTCTGACGCTGACCGCGTTTATCTAGACACTCACTATCAGTACACGCAGCCCGAACCAGGTCGCGTCCTTCGGTCGTGGAGCGTGTTTGGGGGTCCAGACGCCCTCTGGAATTTCGGGGGCGACCGCACCTTCGCGAACGTCAACCTCATGGGGCGGATTGAGTTCCTGAACTATTGGGGCACCTCGGTCCGGCTCCAACATAATCCGCGGTCCTATGACGATCGGCTTACGAGAGGGGGCCCGATCGCCCGTTCTCCGGGAGGGTCTGCCGGCAATTTCAATGTGAACTCGGACGGGCGACGGTCCGCGGTGGCGCGAGCAAGCTACGGCTGGGGCTCCGATGATGAAGGCGGGTGGAACCGGCGCGCCCAACTCAACTTGAGCGCGCGGTTCGAGGAGACGCTCCAGATCAATGTCGGCCCGACCTACACCTGGTCGTTCTTGCCCGGGCAGTACGTTGCGCGGATAGAGGACCTGCTCGTGACGGACCCGGACAAGGCGAACTCTCGGTACGTGTTTGCCAGCATCGACCGAACCACGCTGTCCCTCGAGACTCGGGTGAACCTGACGTTCTCGCCGACCCTCTCCCTCCAGCTCTACGTCGAGCCGTTCATTTCGACGGGTGATTATGGGGCCCTAAAGGAGTTCGGAGCTCCGGGGACCTTTGATTTTCTCGTGTATGGAGAGGATGTGGGAACCGTAGCGCGTGATGAAGATGGACACTACGATGTGGACCCCGACGGCGATGGGCCGGCCGAAGGGTTCCGGATCTCCGAGCAAGACTTCAGCTACCGAAGCCTCCTCGGCAACGCCGTGCTCCGCTGGGAGTGGAGGCCCGGCTCGACCCTTTTCTTCGTTTGGCAGCAGAGGAGAATCAACTCAATCACTGGCGAGCAGCGAATCGGGACTCAGCCCGGGGTCGGGACGTTCGATTTGGGTCGAGACGCTGAGGACATGTTTGCGGTCGCGCCCGATAACATCTTCATGATCAAGATGAATTATTGGCTGAACCCGTGATCGGAGCGTGACGGATCCGCCGGCCCTGCCTGAACCCCTAAAGGCCTATTTCGAATGGAATCAAGCCGATGAACAGACAGCCGAGAGCTCACATGAGGAATTGCCGGATGTGGACGCTTGGCCTCGTTGTGGCGTCGGTGACGTTGGGTATTGCGCAAGCCGCCAGGGCTCAGCAGTTCGCCATACCTGAGCCGTTCGCGACTCCATCGAATTCTGCACCAGCCCGACTCAGCCCGCAGCCTACAGGCGCCGAGTTACAGCTGCCAGACGGGTTCGCAGTAGGTGTATATGTAGAGGATCTGCCTTCTGTGCGGCGGCTCCAGCTTGCGCCCAATGGAGATATCTTCGCGGCACGATCCAGGCTGGGGGTCATCACGGTCTTGAGGGATGCCGATGGCGACGGAGTACTAGAGGTCCAGAGCACCTACATGGAGGGGCTCCGGGGCGTTTTTGGGATGGCGTTTCAGGGTGACTATCTCTATCTGGGAATGCCCGATCGCGTTGTCCGTGTTCCGTATACACCTGGTGACCTCGTGGCGCGCAGTCAGCCGCAGGTACTCGTAGAGCTCCCCTCCGGAGGTCACAACACGCGGAACATCGTCTTCAATCGGGCCGGTACCAAAATGTACGTGGCTGTCGGCTCGGAATCGAACAAGGACGACGGGGAGGACCCGGTCCGAGCGGCCATCAACGAGTACAATCCGGATGGAAGCGGGCATAGGATCTTCGCCTCCGGCCTTCGAAACCCAGTGGGCCTCACCCGACGTCCTGGCACAGAAACCCTCTGGACATCCGTCAACGAGCGCGACACCCTCGGCGATGACCTCGTCCCCGACTACATCACTTCCGTTCAAGAGGGAGGGTTCTACGGTTGGCCGTACTCCTACCTCGGAAGCAACCCTGACCCCGAACACATCGGAAAGCGCCCAGACCTGGTTCGAAGGGCGATCGTGCCCGATGTCTGGATCACGGCGCACTCCGCCGCGTTGAGCGTCACCTTCTATACAGGCGACCAATTCCCCGAACGGTATCGCGGTGGGGCGTTCGTGGGCCTGCACGGCTCCTGGAATCGAGCCGACCCGAGCGGATACAGAGTCGGATTCGTCCCCTTTGAAGGCGGCGAGCCTGCGGGGCCCATCGAAGACTTTCTTACTGGCTGGCTATCGAGCGATGGCGCCACGACGTGGGGCCGGCCGGTGGATGGGCTCGTCACAGAAGACGGATCACTTCTCATCTCCGACGACGGAGCCGGGAAGATCTGGCGCGTCCGCTATACCGGGATGTAGTAGCTGACGCGAGCTATGCCGCCACCAAAGCCAACCAAGAAATTCGACCGCTCGATCGTCGAGGGCCCCATCCACCGCGCCGTGTGGAAACTGGCCTGGCCGACCATGCTGCAGAACGTGATCGGCGGGCTGCAAGGCATCGTCGATCATGCGATGGTCGGGAACTTCGTAGGATACCAAGGGAACGCCGCCATCGGAGTATCGTGGCAAATATTCCTCGTCGTGATGGTATTCATCAGCTCCCTGTTCACCGGGATGGGAGTGATGGTCGCGAGGTTCGCCGGCGCGAATGACCCGGACAAGGTCAATCGGACCGTCTACCAGGCGTTCATCACGGCCGCGGCCATGGCGTTTCTGGTTCTGGCCCCGATCGGGTACTTCCTCGCACCGTCTCTCCTAGAGCTGATCAACGCCACCCCAGAGGTGAGGGCGGAAGCCTTACCGTATCTCCGCATCATGTTCGTGTTCAGCTTCGGGATGTTGATGTTCTTCATGCTCGGAGGGGCGCTCAGATCTGCCGGTGACGCCAAGACCCCCCTGCGGCTAGGGATCGCGCTCACGATCCTGAACTTCGTACTGAACGTGGTGTTCATCCGTGGGCTCGGGCCCATCCCAGGCTTCGGTACCACGGGTGCGGCGATGGGCACGACCATCGCTGGCGGTGTGCTAACTCTATTCGCGATGCATCGACTCTTCACCCGCCGCTGGGTCGTCGAGTTTGATCGCGATATGGGCCTACGGCCGGATTTCGAGATCATCCGCTCGCTGTTCCGCTTCGGGATACCAACCGGGATCCAAGGGGTCGCGATGAACATCGGCGGCGTCATCATGTTGGGGTTCGTCGGTTCGCTGGCACTGAGCGGTCAGGCTCAGGCGGCCTATACTGTCGGGTATACTCAGCTCTTCTCTCTGATCACGTGGACCTCCGTCGGGCTGATGGGCGCGGCTGCGGCCATCGCGGGCCAGAACCTCGGTGCGGGGCATCCGGAGCGCTCCATCGAGGGAGTACACGTGGCCACGTACATCGGCCTGGGGGTGGCGACTGCGGTCGGAGCGCTCTTCCTGTTGGTCCCGCAGATCCTCCTCTCCATCTTCGGAATGGACGATCCGGTGGTGTACGATCTAACGGTGGAGCTTCTCGCCTACCTAAGCGTCTCAGGGCTGTTTATCACCTCCGCGCTGGCCTACACCGGAGGTCTTCAGGGGACCGGCGACACAAAGAGCCCGCTCTACATCTCGCTCGTCTCCCAACTGGCGGTGCCGATCGGAATGTGCGCGGTGATTCAAGCCACGCGAGGGCTAACCGCCAGCGACATCTGGCTGGCGATCGTGCTCGGGCACGTCACGCGCGCCACCCTCAGCATGCTTCGTTTCCGTCAGGCCAAGTGGCGCGACATCAAGGTGGAGATCGGTCCAGTACGCGCATAATGGCGAGCGACCCATGGTCAGCCTACCTTGGCAACGGATCGCCAGCGCCAGCCACCTCTCTCACTCAACCATCGCTTTCGCAGTAGTCACGCTGGTATCACGCTCGCCACGACGTTGAGGTGCGCATCACCGTCCTCGGCCGTTTCCTCCCCGATGCCGGACAGCCCCGTCGCAAGGACCTTACCAGGCTCCTTTCGATGATGGGGCTGTATTTCCTCGTGCTCGTTGCGGTCGGCATTCTCAGGCCCATCAGAAACGCCCTCGCCCTTGATGGGCTTGCGGAAAGCGAGTTCTACAAATCGTATCTGGTCAGCGCCATCGTGATCCTCTTCGCGCCGGTGTTTAACCGACTCGCGGACCGTATCCCATGGCGGACTCTGATACCTGCTACGGCGGCGTTCTTCGCTCTGAACCTGCTCCTGTTCAGGGCTATCTATTCGGAGGGTAGCGCGATCCTCGGCATGGTCTTCTACGGGTGGTACGACCTCTTTGCCGCCGCTTTGGTCACGCAGTTCTTCATGGCCGTCCAGATCTTCTTCAACGCACGGGACGCCAAGTCCGCCGTACCGCTAGTGATCGCCGCAGGCTCCGTTGGTGCGACGCTTGGCGGGATCACGACCGGCGTTCTGGCCCGGACCATCGGGACCCCGAACTTGCTCCTCGTCGCTGCCGCATTCGTGGGGATCTTTGCCATGGCCCTCCCCTTCGTCTGGACCGGATATCCACCGGTGCAGTCTCCAGGCCGCAGGGTCGGGGCGGGGAAGGGCGCGTCCCTCTCCGCGTCCGAATTCGTCCGGGTCTTCTCGAATCGCCACATACGCCTTATCGCGGGGCTTGTGCTGGTGACCGTCGTGGTCAAGACCATCGTGGACTACGAATTCAACGAGGCGGTCGCGGCCTTCGCGGGAGACCGAGACGCGATCACCTCGTTTCAGGGTTACGTCCTCGGAGCGATAAACTGGCTCCCTATCTTGATCTTGCTTCCTCTCGGCCCACTGCTGAAGCGGTGGGGAGTGGGCCTGGCCGTACTGATGCTCCCCGTCGCAATGCTCGGTCTCACCGCCGCTCTGGCCGTGGCGTTCAGCGTGTGGACGGCAACATTAGCGAAGGCGGGGGACGCGGTCCGTTACTCCGCAGAGCGCACGGGGCGAGAGGTCCTTTACGTGCCCGTGCCTACTGAGCTCAAGCTCATGACCTGACCCGCTGAAACGAGACCAGGAGCAATATTAGGATCGAGCTGGTCTGAAGCTTTTCAGCGAGGAGGTCAGGATGGGAAGGAAGCGACACACTCCGGAGCAGATCATCACTGGACTGCGGGAGGCAGAGGTCGGTCTGGCCCGCGGCAAATCCGTGAAGCTGATCAGCCGGGAGCTGGGCATCACCGAGCAGACGTACTACCGGTGGAGGCGGGAGTACGGCGGGATGAAGGTAAGCCAGGCACGGCGCCTGAAGGAGCTCGAGCGCGAGAACGGGCGCTTGAAGCGAGCAGTGGCGGACTTGACACTGGACAAGCTGATCGTGGAGGAAGCGGCCCAGGGAAACTTCTGAGCCCCGAGCGCCGACGACGTTGTGTGGTGCGTGTACGTCAGCAGCTCGGGGCGTCGGAGAGGAGAGCGTGCCGGGTGCTCGGGCAGCCACGCACGACCCAGCGCCGGGCGAGGAAAGTGGCGAGTGACGAGGGGGCGCTCCGAGGTGATATCGTGCGACTCGCGAGTCGATTCGGCCGCTACGGCTACCGACGCGTCACGGACATGCTCCGCATCGAGGGCTGGGGGGTGAACCACAAGCGGGTGGAGCGGATCTGGAGGCAGGAGGGGCTGAAGGTCCCGGAGCGGCAGCCGAAGCGAGGTCGGCTGTGGCTCAACGACGGATCGTGCATCCGGCTGAGGCCGCTGTATCGGGGCCACGTCTGGTCGTACGACTTCGTGGCCTCGAGGACGCACGACGGGCGTGCGCTGAAGCTGCTGACAGTGCTGGACGAGCACACGAGGGAGTGCCTGGCGATCGTGGTGGCTCGCAAGATCCGCTCGCACGACGTGCTCGAGGTGCTGGCCGATCTGTTCGTCCGACACGGGCCTGCCGAGTATCTGAGGTCGGACAACGGACCGGAGTTCACCGCGAAGCTCGTGCGGCGGTGGTTGGGGCGCGTGGGCGTCGAGACGCTCTTTATCGAGCCGGGCAGCCCGTGGGAGAACGGCTACAACGAGAGCTTCAACGGCAAGCTCAGGGACGAGCTGTTGAACGGGGAGATCTTCTACTCGTTGGCGCAGGCGGCCGTGCTGGTCGAGCAATGGAGGCGCGAGTACAATACCGTCCGACCCCACAGCGCCTGCGGCGGCTTTCCCCCGGCCCCTGAGGCGATTAAGCCGTCGCCCTGGTTCCTGAGGATGCCCGTCCTTCACGGCCCTCCACAGCTGCTGGGACTAACATAGGATGTGGTACCGCTCTTCGGGGCAGGTCAGCCTTCTTGGAGCTGCTGACCGGGCTCGACCCGAAAGTCGATCTAGCGATAGGCAACGCCATCTGGCATCGACAGGACCTGACGGTGCGCGAGGACTTTCGCTCCCGCGTCGAACGGTCATTCGAGGCCCGGGTGGAGGCGCTCGACTTCAGCTCCCCAGGTGCCGCCGACGTCATCAACGATTGGGCAAGCGCGTCGACCCGTGGCCGGATCGACCGCATGGTCCAGCCGCCCATACCAGGAAACGTGCTCGCGTACCTCATGAACGCGGTGTACTTCAAGGGGGGCTGGACACAGCCGTTCGACCCCCAGCTCACTTCGGAGGGGCTCTTCCACCTCCCAGACGGTTCCGTCGAACCGGTCCAGCTAATGATGCGGGATGACACACTCCTGTACCACGCTGCTGCGGACTACGCGGCCGTGGACCTGCCCTATGCTGGTCAGGCGTTCTCGATGACCGTCTTGGTTCCTGACGTCGACAAATCCCTCGAAGAAGTCGTGGCCAGCCTCGGCCAAGAGGAGTGGGACGATCTCATTGGCAATCTGCGGACCTCCAGGGTCCAGCTTTTCCTTCCCCGGTTCGAGCTGGAGTGGGAGGGCTCGTTCAACGATGCTCTGCGAGCGATGGGGATGGGAGTCGCGTTTCAAGCGGGAGCGGCCGACTTCTCGCGACTCTTCGAGTCCGGGGAGGGATGGATAGATCAGGTGAAGCAGAAGAGCTTCGTGCGAGTGGACGAGGAAGGGACCGAGGCCGCCGCAGTCACATCGATCGTCATCATCGATTCGGCGCCACCTCAGCTCAGGGCCGATCGACCCTTCCTGTTTGCAATCCGAGAGCGCCTCTCCGGTGCCATCCTCTTCTTGGGCCTCATCCGGGAGGCTCCGGAGGACTGAGCGAGAGCGCCCCGGCGACCGGCTACAGCTCGGAGGCGCTGCCGCCTGTCGAGCGCCTATCATCCGAACGTATACTTTCATCTCGCCACCCGAGGTGTGACCCAACGTCAGCCGCCGAACCTGGAGCGGAGAATGTTAAGGACCCATGCCGCTATCTCCCTGATCTGCCTCCTGCTGATGCCAGGCATCGCCGTTCTCGCTCAAGAGCCCGTCTCGCGGGTTGCGCCGGCCGAGGTGGGGTTGTCGCAGGAGGGGTTGACCCGGGTGACCCACCTCTTGAATCGGTTTGTCGACGAGGGAAAGATCGCGGGGGCCGTCGCAGGCGTGGCACGCCGCGGGCAGCTGGCGTACCTGGAATCGGTGGGATATCAGAACCTGCAGACGCGCACCCCGATGACCGAAACGTCTCTCTTCAGAATCTATTCCATGACCAGGACGGTCACAGCGGTTGCGATCATGGTGCTTCATGAGGAGGGGCGGCTGAATGTGAATGATCCGGTTTCCCGGTATCTGCCTGAGTTCGAAGAGGTCCGAGTTTCTGACCCGGACGGCGGCAGGCTCCGCCCGCCCAGCCGACCCGTCGCGATCCGAGACCTCCTCCTCCACACCTCAGGGCTGAACTTCCGCAACTCCGCCCCATATCGGGAGGCGCAGGTTCGTTCTCGCTCCATTCCTCTTTCGGGATTCATCGAGAACGTCGTGGCGGTGCCACTCATGGAAGACCCCGGCACGAGATTCCGCTACGGAGTTTCGTCTACAGTGCTTGGAGCAGTCGTCGAGGCTGCCTCGGGTCAGCGATTCGATGAGTTCCTTCAGGATCGTGTCCTCGGCCCGCTGGGGATGACCGAGACGGTTTTCTGGGCGGGGCCGGGACGCTCCGATCGATTGACCACGGTCTACCGCCAGGCGGACAACGGCGATTTGGTCCCTTACCAAATCGAAGAGGTCCCGTTCACAGTGAGGCCCGAGTTGCTGGAAGGGGCCGTGGGACTCCTCTCGACCGTCCCAGATTTCGTGAGTCTCAGTCAGATGCTCCTAAACGGTGGCGAGCTCGCGGATGAACGGATATTGGAAGAGGGAACGGTCGCAAGCCTCATCAGCAACGGGCTCTCCGATGCCGTCCTTGCAACACGAAGAGGCGGGATGGGCTGGGGACTCGCGAATGTGAGTGTCGTTTTGGACCCGTCCTCGATGGGTTATCCGACCTCCCTCGGAGAGTACGGATGGGATGGGAGCGCGGGCACGATTTTCTGGGTGAATCCCGCGGAAGAGCTGGTAATCGTGCTCATGTGGCAGAGCGCGCCGGCGAACCCCGAGTCCCTCCGCCAGCAAGTGAAGGCGCTCGTACACGAGGCGATCATCAACTAAGGTCGGGCTGATTTCCCGCGCAGAAAACTTTGCCGGGAACTCGGGGCTGGCCTGACACGCTTCAAATCGGGCAATTCCCAGAAGAACCGCAAATCGCCGGACCCATCATACGGCCAAATCCCCAACGACCCTGGCGTGACTCTTGCCTACAATGGGCGCGAATATGCTAAGGAGAGTCCGAATCGATGAGACAAGCTTTGACGTGCCCAGCCTTCAAAGCCAGCCGTATTCTAGAGCGATCCTTCTTCGAGCTTGCGGCTACGACCGGTCGCGTCTAGGGCGCGTGCGCGTCCTGATCGCTGGGTGCGGATACCTGGGGACCGAACTCGGTCTCCGCTTGGCGCGGGCGGGTAGTCACGAAGTGTGGGGCCTCAGCAGGAACCCGATCCAATTGCCGCCGTGCATCCGGCCTATTGCGGCGGATCTCCTCTCCCCGGCTCTCGAGAGCCACCTCCCCAACGTGGATGGAGTGGTCTACGCCGCCTCGGCCGATGCCTCCTCGGTGGACCGATATCGAGATGCCTACGTCTCTGGGGTTGAGAACCTACTCGATGCGCTCCAGACGCTCAGCGAGCCCCCGAGCCGGGTGATTTTCGTTTCGAGCACGGCCGTGTACGGCGACGCAGAGGGGGAGTGGGTCGACGAAGAGACGTCCCCGTCCCCCATGGACTTCCGTGGTGTCGAACTTCTCAACGGCGAGGACCTTGTACGCAGCGGGACCATACCCGGAGTCGTGGTTCGCCTGGGCGGGATCTACGGGCCAGGACGAACTCGACTCCTGGAGCGGGTGCGCTCGGGTCAGGCGAGATGCCCAAGCGATGGACCCGTGTGGTCCAACCGCATCCACCGAGACGACGCGGCCGGAGCTTTGATCCACCTGTTGCTCAAGAATGGTCTCGATCCGGTCTACATCGGTGTCGACGATGAGCCGAGTCCAATCTGCGACGTATACCGCTATGTAGCAGAGCTTGTAGGCGTTGACCCTCCCGCCGTCGACCCCGAAGCTCAGCCACCCCGACTAAACAGGCGCTGCTCGAATCAGCTCCTTCGTGCCACGGGGTACGAACTCGAGTTCCCCAGCTTCAGGGAGGGGTACAGGGATATCGTGGATTCAGAGGAAGACGGGGTCCGCTAGCGCTCTGTTTCCGAGCCGACCGCCAGGGGCGAGGCGAAGCCGAGGGTTGTGCAGGCGTTCCGCACCACGGACGCGAACTCCGGGAGCAGCCGAAAGCTAAGCCTCTCCCCGACTTGATAGGCTCGAGAGGGGGGGAGGTGGACGACGAGGTGCCGCTCGCCACCGTGCGCCGACGGAATCGCCATCTCGGCCTCCAGGTGCGCGCCCGCATATGTGGTGGAGAGCAGCCTTCCATGCAGTATGCCCTCTGACTCGGGGCATGCAACGAACCCGTCCGGCCTCACGGCCACCATCACCTCGCTCCCGTTTGGCATACCCAGCCGGTCCACGCGACAGAACGAGCCGAAGTCCGTGAGCACGCATCCGTTCTCATTCTGGACGATGCCTTGCAGAAGATTGGTTCGTCCGACGAACGTTGCGACGAACACGGACTCGGGGTGCTTGTAGATTTCGCGAGGACTACCGATTTGCTCGATTCTCCCTTGGTTCATCACCGCCACTCGATCGGAGATTGCAAGCGCAT
>CBDANG010000003.1:0-162386 GCA_965197485.1 Longimicrobiales bacterium | reverse complement strand
GACGTGGCCCACGATCTCTTCGGGCGAGCGCGCGGATGCGCCGTCGAGCGTCTCCTCTAGCCGCTCCTTCCCGAAGAGCTCGCCGCTCATGTTCACCGCGTCCGTGAGTCCGTCCGTGTAGAGGAAGAGCGAGTCACCGGGGCGCAACTCTTCCTGGCGGCTCTCGTACTCGAAGTCGTCCAACACGCCCATCGGCAGCCCGCGAGTCAGCGGGAGAACTCGCCGGGAGTCGTCGGGGCTCACCCAGGAAAGCAGGCTCATGCCCAGCGCAGACGTATTCCATGACGGCCCGCTCGAGGTCGACGACGGCGAGCATGCCAGTCACAAAGAGCCCCATCGGATTCTCGCTGCAGAGCAGACGGTTGGCTTCGGTGGCGATTGCGCTGACGCCGCCGTTCTGGCTCTTGGTGGCCGCAGCGTTGATCGTGCCCTGCGACGCTGCCATGAACAGGGCCGCTGCCACCCCCTTGCCAGAGACGTCGCAAACGCTGAAGAACAGCTGGCCCTCGGACGACTCGAACACGTCGACGAAGTCGCCGCCCACCTGCTGCGCCGGGGTCATCCGCGCGTAGGCCGCGAAGCCGGCCAAATCCACGTTGCCTTCACGCACTAGTGCGGATTGCACCACCCTCGCCATCTCCAGGTCCTGCTCCAGTGCCCGCTGGGCACGGCGCAGGTTGCGGTTGCTCTGCTGGAGCTCCTCGGTCCGCGCCGAGACCATCGTCTCGAGCTGCTGCTCCTCCCGGTCGAAGACCTGGATCGTCATGGCGTCAAACACCCGTGCTAGGCTCCCCAGCTCGTCGGTCCGTTCCATCACTGGCTCAATCAAGCCATCGTCCGGCTGCCTGCCCGCTTCCACCTGGCGGGCTGCCGTGGCGATGGTCTCGATGGGCTGCGTCAGCCACCGCGTTCCCCAGAGCGCAGCGGCGCCGGTAAGAGCGAAGAGGACGAAAGCGATCAGGGTCGTGTTCCGTGCTTCGCCCCGAACCGTGTCGGCGATGTCGTCTAGGCTGACCGCGAGCGCGAGCCCTCCGATCGGGATCCCTCCTGTATTGATGATCGGTGAGGCGACCCAAATGCCGCGGTCGGCGGGCGCCAGCAGGCTCAGGCTAGCCTCGCTCACCACCTGACCCTGGTCCATGGCCTGCTCCACGACCGATTCAGCCCGGCGCGAGAAGACGCTGGCTGCGCCCACCGTCTCGGTGCCCAACTGTCCGGCCCGCGGCGCGGATGCAGCTAAGTCGCGGCCAAGATCGACGACCCAGAGCGCCTCCAAATTACGCGATCGGACGAGCAGGTCCGCCTCCCGCTGGTACACGGCATAGAGCAGGTTGCCCGAGCTACCCTCGATGGGTACGCCAACTTGCACGACCCGCGGCGAGCCGGCGCCGGCAGCCGCCACGTACTTGTAGACCTCGCCGTCCGAGGCGCGCGGGGCCGTCGCAAATTCCACGCTGCCCTCGGAACCCTCCAGGAGCGTCGTGATCTCCTCCACACGAGGTACGGGTACGTCTGCCCCGCCTTCTAGCGGCGGAAGCAGACTGGAGTAGGCAACCGAGCCGTCCAGGTCGAGGACCCGGATTTCACCGATGACCGTCGCTCCGGCGATACGTCGCAGTCGGCTGTTGATCTCCTCCGCCGTCCAGCCGGCCTCCTCAGCCGCAACGATGAAGTGGCCCGCTATGGTCGCCTGCGCCAGCATGTGCTGACCGATGATCCCCTCGACCACGGCGGAAACGTCCGCCCGCTCCGTGGCGTAGACGTTCGTCAAAATCTCCTGCTCACCAAAGTCGAGTGCATTGCCGATCTGCACGATCCGCTCCTGATCGACGCCGCCGACTCCGACGTACTTGTAGACTTCTTGATCGATCTCCCGGACTTGCGCTGGCTGTGTGATGAAATCGTCGTCGTCGATATCCGATTCGAGGAGCACGTAGAACTTCGACGCCTGTGGCTGCACCGCCGGATCAGCCTCGAATCGGAAGGGCACGAGCTCCCCGTTCTCATCGCGGACGTTAGTGAGATAGGAAAAGCCCACATTGTCCGTGATCCAGAACTCGTCCAGCACCGTGCTCGCCAAGATCGCGTCTAGGGTCTCGATGATGCGCCCGGGATCTTGCCCTGCTTCCTCGGCCGCCGCCACGAGGTGTGCCGCGATGCGGGCCTGTGCGATCATCTGGTCGTCGAGCGTTGCATCGAGCGTACGGGCAACATTGGCCAGCGAGATCTCACCCATGTCGGCGAAGCTTGCCGCCAGAAGTTCCGCTAGGTGCGTGGCGGCCCCCTCCGCCCCGTCACGAAGCGCGGTGGCGGAGTTGTAGAGCATGGTGGCAGAGGTCGCGGTGATCGTGACGGTGAGCAGCGCGGCAAGCGCGAGGAAGCCTCGCGCCGCAAGACGCAGTCCCCTCTTTGTCGACCGGATCTCTGTGGTCGGCGCGTCCTGTGCGTCCGTCGCGTTCTGGTTCACCTCACTCTCCTGTGCGGCAGCGCCCAGACATCACAGACGCCACATCACCCACAACTGTGGGACGTTGTCATCGTTGTTCTCACCCAGCTTGTTCCACCAGTACTGGTACTCGACGCCGACAAAGAGCTGATTGGCACTGTCCGTCAGTGCCTTTCCAATATCCCAACCAAGCTGCGGCTGCGCGAGGATCCACCCCTCTACGGCATCACCGAGTTCGTTGGTCGTCCCACTAATGTACTCCGCGTGGCCAGTGAACCAGAACGACTGGCTACCGAGATCGAAGGCGGCGCCCCAGCTTACATCGAACATGAAGCTGTCATTCGTCCTCGGCGCACTTCCCTGGTCCACACCGCTGCTGGCATCGATGAAGGCAGTTACATCGGTGTTGAAGAAGATGAAGCCAGGGATGTCCCAGGAGAGTCGCGCACCGGGCAACCACTTGAAGACGTCGGCGTCGCTGTCGAAGTTAATGCCCCCGATCAGCGCGATATCCCTCACCGGTCCTGCGCCCACCGTCCGGTCCGCGAGCCTACCCAGGCTCAGGGTGGGATACCATTCGCCGTAGACCTCTATGTCGTTGAATCCGTCCGTGACGCCGTCGTCGAGCAAGTCAATGAAGAAGAAGCTGTCGCCGAGCGACCAGCTCGATGCCTGCTGGAAGGTCAGGATGTGCGTGTAGTGCTGCGCTCCGTCAAAGGGGTTGGTGAGCTTGCCGTACTGATAGTGAAACTCCGTCTGTGCGGCCGTCCCGACCGGTGCAGCCGCAAGAACCGCCACAGCGACAAGCCAGCCCCGGAGCGAACCAGTCTGGGTAAGATTCTTCATGACGAAATGTTACCTACACGGCGATGAGTTGTCGTGCTTGACGGGCTGAAGGTGACTATGCCTTCCTTGTAGGTTAAACTCGCCACATGGTCGCCCGCGACCGCCGGATTTCGCAATTTGCTTGGCCGGGGCTGTGCCGATTCTATCCGTCCGCGAGAGAACGCACAATGAAACCACCGCTTTACCTGAAGGGGGGGCCCACTAGGGCACACGATCCGTGGTAGCACTAATGGTTCCTTCTCGATGGTCTGGCAGCGTACTGATGCCGGAGCGCCACTAGGAAAACTTACAGAATGCCGAACGCGAGAGCATCGGCGGCGGGCGAGAACCCCGCAGAACCCGATGGGCCGCCCAGCGGAAAAAACATCTGCGTCTACCTGGGCGGCAACCTAGGACGCGAGCAGCGCTACATTGACGAGGCCGAGGCCCTAGGGCGACTGATGGCGGCCGAGGGCATCGGGCTGGTTTACGGTGGCGGTAGCGTCGGACTGATGGGTGTGCTGGCAAATGCTGTGCTGGAGGGCGGCGGCTTCGTGACCGGTGTGGTTCCCCGGCAGCTGTCGTACCAGGAACTCGCCCACGAGGGACTCAGCCGTCTCCTCGAAGTCGCCACGATGCACGAGCGCAAACACCTGATGCAGCGGTTGGCGCAGGGCTGCATCGCTCTACCCGGCGGGTTCGGCACGCTGGAGGAGATCTTCGAAGTCCTGTGCTGGTCACAACGACCGCTGGAGCTGCACGAAAAGCCGTGCTGCTTCGCCAACATTGACGGCTACTACGACCACCTGTTCGCCTTCCTTGATCATGCGACCGCACAGGGTCTCTTGCTGCCGCAGAACCGCGCGCTCGCCAGCCAGGGGCCGAACGCCCCGGCGGCGCTGCGGACGATTCAGACCGCGTGGGACGACGCGGAACAGGCCATGCTCGACGTGATCAAGACATATGAACGGTAAACTATTGCCGTCGGCAGCACTGGTCCGCTGGCGTGGGATGCGGGTCTGATTCGCTCGTGCGGTCGAACATCTCTTGGTTCCTCTGTGGCGTCAGTCTTTCGTTCCGTCCTCCCGGAACTGGCCGCGCTGCCGACATCGATGTCATGCACCCGCGGTATAGCCCGTCGCCGCGACCCGTCGGCCGACCTCCGCCTCACGTAGAAGCACCCTCCGAGGCGGCATCCGGTCGTGCTCGGCCGCGCGCCGCAGTGCATAAGCGGGTCCTCATATGCCGGGTCTAGACCCTAACTGCCATGGAGACGCTAACGAAGCACTTCGAATCGCGAGTGGGCGGGTTTCTCGAGCGCACGCGCCTGAAGCCGTCGACGTTCGGTCTGCGGGCGACGGGCGATCCGAACCTGATCCGACAGCTACGCCTGGGCCGCTCACCGACGCTAGCGACGGCTGACCGGATCCTGGAGTTCATCGAAACCTACGACGGGGACCAGGCGGATCGCGTTCCATCCCGGAGCGATCCGTTACCGGATGCTTCCATTAGAGAAAGAAGAGAACGGACGACGGAAGCAATCCCACGCGAAATGGACATACCCGCCCGCATCCTGGGCCTACCGGGCGTCGAGGCCCGCACGGGGCTGTCGCAGAGCAAGATCTACCTGCAGGTGGCCGAGGGAAGCTTCCCCGAGCCGGTGCGTGCTGTCGTATGGATCGAGGAGGACGTGGATGCGTGGATCCGGAAAGAGATCGAGGCAAGCCGTGGCAGAGCTCAGGGTCCGGTGCGCCCGCCAGCATCCTGACGATGACGTGCCCGACTATCCGCGAAAGCACTGGTTTCCCGCCTACCGTAGGCGTCTCACAGCCGGCGTCCGGCCCAGACGGCTCGGCCGACGACGCGGATCTCCTCGGCGAGGCGCTCGTGGCTGGCGTACTCCGGGTTGACCGACATGATCATCACCCTCGGCGGCTCGGAGTGGCGCACATGCTCGATCCGCCTGGCGACCAGCCCCATCACGTCCCAGACCACGAAGGTGCCCGGCGGGATCGGGACCTGCTGGGTCGCGTCGATCAGGACGCGATCGCCGCTCGAAAGGAGCGGCTCCATCGCGTCCCCGTCTACGGTGATCATCCGCAGATCTTCAGGCTTCGCCCGAAGCTCATGCCGAATGAGGCGCCCGATCGGGCCCCCTAGAAACGAGACCGAGTCCCAGAGAAGCCACGGCTCCCTGGTTTCCTCTGGCTCTTTCTTCCAGCCCCCCGGACCCGCCGCCGTACGGGCGTCGATCTCGGCCACTGCGACGAAGCCCTTCGGCGCGGCTCATCGGCCGGTCTTCCGTCCCCGTGAAGGCACCCTTCGAGGCGGAATTACGTCGTGTTTCAGCTCTTCGGGTCTGCAGTCGGCTCCCCCAGATGGCTCCGGATCCAGCCAGGCTCGGCCTGCTGGTCGTGCTCGGCGAGGACGCGAGGCGTGCCACGGTGGACGAACTGGTACATATAGGCTCGGTCTCGCCCGATCGCGAGCGAAGACTGAACTGCCCCCTAGAAACGAGACCGAGTCCAGTCCCTTAGGATCCGGACGGGTCGAGCACCTCGCGGATCATCATCGCTCAGGGCCCCCGCTTCCCGGGCTCCCCAGGGAGGGAACGCAGACCATCGTCAATGGCCGCACGAAAGAGGCTGAGTCCCGCACAGGTCATCAACCGGCTGCGGAAGGCGGAGCCTGGTCGACCCAACCAGTCGCTCTCTTGCTGATTCTTGAAAGTTGCAACACATCCCTCCAGAGGGTTCTGGTGTCCAGATCCGGTCGCTTCCCTCTCCCCAGGGATTATCGGGACGATAAGACCAGGAGTGCACCGCGGCGATGCGGCCTATGCTGCCATGACGTGACGCCAGATCACCGCGGGATTCGATTGCCATGGGATCGGAATTGCGAACTGGCGTTTGTGAATCTTCTGCGCCAGCTCAATGCCGATAATGACGCGTCGCGCATTGTAGAATGTCTTGAATCCCAACATCGGTTGCAATCGCCCCTTCACCCGGCGGTGGTCCTGCTCCACAAGGTTGTTCAGGTATTGACAGCAACGAATCCTCATCGGGTTCGGGCCCCGGAAGTTGAACTCCCCGTTCATCCCCATGCGTCGCAGGGCGCTACGGCTCGGCTGGTGGCCATCCAGGGTGATGCTGTGTGGCTCCCGATGATGCTTCAGTGCCTTGCGAAAGAAGGCCTTCGCCGCCGCAATGCCGCGTGTTCGACTGAGAAAGAACTCTACGGTGTTGCCTTGTCCATCCACGGCTCGATACAGGTACATCACCTGGCCTCGCACCTTGATGAACGTTTCATCAACTCGCCAACTTCCACCCACCGGCCGCTCGAATCGGCTCCACCGCTTTTCGCAGATTTCGGCATAGCGAATGACCCAACGCAAGATCGTGGTGTGCGAAATCGATAAACCCCGCTCGCCTAAGATCGCGACCAGGTCCCGGTAACTCAGTTTGAAGCGAAAATACCAGCGAAGGCAGAGGAGAATGATGTCGTCTTCGAACCAACGTCCGGCAAATAGAGGATTCCTTTCAGTTTTGCGATGCGCCATATCTCATTATCGCCAATCCCCGTTGGCTGTCTGCATCAGAACCCGTGAAACATAACCGCGCGTCTGAATCACCCACGTGGCAGTCCGCGAGTAAGTGCCCTGAACAGCAGCGTTAGCGCCAGGTTCGAGCGGACCAGGCTGCTGGTGACGACGGTGACTGTCCGCACGCTGCGCCGCGAGATCTTGACCTGCCGGCCACTTTGGAACGCCGGCGTCGCGTGAATGCGGCGTAGCGTCAGCACGGCCATGCCCAACGCCCACAGGCAGTGTCGGCGGATGCCGGTTTCGTGGGCCGGGATGATATGGATGTAGCGCAGCGCATTTGCCAGGTGACCGTGGGCGATGCCCACCAGGGTGAAAAGTCCATTAGCGAAGCGCGGATCGTTCCGGTCCGCTGACAGGGAGCGCAGGTCGAAACCGGCATCCAGGAAGACGTCCCGCGGCAACCAGCATGCCCCGCGCTGCCAGTCGTCCCATACATCCTTGAGGATGTTGGTCATCTGCAGCCCTTGGCCGAACGACACGGACAACCTGAGCAACTCCTCCCGATGCGCGTTGATTTCCGCGGAATAATCGCAGAACAGCTCGGTAAGCATCTCGCCTACCACGCCAGCGACGTAGTAGCAGTAGCGGTCGAGGTGAGCTAGCTCGGCTAGGCCGACAACAGGAGTTGCCTGCAACTGAAAGTCCGCCATGCCTAGGGCCATGATTTGCATGCAGCGTGCGAGCGCCTCGCGCTGCGCGGGCTCAAACCCGCGTGTGATGCGGATTACGCGGGCAGTGTTGGCGATCAGGTCATGTTCACTAGTGGGGGTCGACGACGACAGCCCGGCACCGAGCTCGCGCGCGAACGGCTCCACGGCGTCCCGACCAGCGACAATGTCGATGAACCGTTCCCAGAACACCCGCTTCTGCCTGGCGGACAGCGCGGGCTCGTCTTCGATCGTGTCGGTAATCCGGCACAGGAGGTAGGCGTTTTCCCCCACATCGCGGAGCCCGGTTGGAAGCTGCGGAATCGTGAGAGCGAAGGTGCGGGATACGCGCTGCAGGAGTTCTGCCTGGTAGGCGAGATCGCTGTCTGATATCCCATCGGAGCACATTAGCGGTAACAGGCCCTGGCATGACGGCGGCCTCCGAGGATGAGTGCGAAGAGGATGAATCCGAGGAAGACCACGTCAAGCTTGTCGAAGAAGATTCGGCGGAGAGCGTCGCGGGTCAGGTGCGAAAGCGCGGTAGCTTTGGCGAGTTCCATCCGCGGATGGTAACAGAACCATGCCCGTCAGTGTTAAGACTCCCACACGCCGCCCCTGGTGGCTCGGTGTGTGTGGCCAGTGGGCATATATGTGGACTGGTTGAGGGTCCCTAGTCAAGCCGAACGCTTTCTGTCTCGGCGGGGACCGCGCCGCTATCCGCATGCTCCGGCTCAAGTGCGCAAGCATCTACGCGCTACCAGGCCGGTGGGCCGGTACTCTTTGACCGCCTGCCGTCGCGGTCCAGTGTATCGAGATCTCGGCCGCGGGTGTCGTGGCAATCGGTGTGACACCTTCCCGCTATTGGGCAACGGCGGCTTGGCTCAGTTTTGGAAGCAGGCTGAAGCGAACGTTCTCGACGATGCCATCCATCGTCGAGAGTTCGACGTCAACGTATTCCCGCATCTTCGCGATGAGGTCCTGCACCAGTTCCTCGGGGGTCGAGGCACCGGCGGTAATGCCGGCGCTCTTCTTGCCGTGGAGCCAAACCGGATCGAGCGCCGACGGATCCTCGATCAGATAGCTCGGCACGCCGCTGTCGTTACTGACCTCGCACAAGCGGTTTGAATTGGAGCTGTTCTGGGCACCGACCACGAACACCAGGTCCACGAAGGAGGCGAGCGTTCTTACGGCGGCCTGACGGTTCTGGGTCGCGTAGCAAATGTCCTTGACCCCCGGGCCGACAATCTTGGGGAATCGATTGCGCAGGGCTGAGATCACGTCCCGGGTGTCGTCGACCGACAGAGTCGTCTGTGTGATATAGGCAACTCTGTCGGGGTCGCGGACCTGGAGCATTTCCACATCGGCCACGTCGCCCACCAGCAGTACCCGCCCCGGGATCTGACCCACGGTGCCCTCGACCTCCGGATGGTTTTCATGACCGATCAGAATGATGGTGTAGCCCTTGGCGGCGTAGCGGCGCCCCTCGATGTGTACCTTGGAGACCAGCGGGCAAGTAGCATCCAGCGTCCGCAAGCGGCGCACCGATGCGTCCTGCTCGACCTTTGCCGACACGCCGTGGGCACTGAATATCGTGAGGGCCCCGCTGGGAATCTGCTCGACTCGGTCGACGAAACGCACGCCCTTCGCCTTCAGATCCTCCACGACGCGCCGGTTATGGACGATTTCGTGGCGCACGTAAACCGGGGGGCCGTATTGATGCAGGGCCGTTTCAACGATTTCGATGGCGCGGTCGACACCGGCGCAAAAACTGCGCGGTTGTGCCAAGATGACTTGCATCGTGCTTCTTCTGATAGGCCGCATAGCGCGCAATTTTGATTACGGGGAATGACCCACCGGCTGACCGATGTCAAGGGCGGTCGTCCGGATCGTTGCACTGCTCGGTTCTAATGCGGGCTTTTCCCACGGATTCCTCACCTGACACTTAACTCCTTTCGATCTGTGGTACAAGCTTGAAAGCGATGGATTTAGTTGAGGGCAGCGAGACGACGGAGTCGGAACTGCACTTCGAAGGGTTGTGTTGCAACTTTGGCGGACAGCGGCTGGTAACCTGAAGAGTTCATGAAAAAGACAATCCGACCGGCGATCTTCAAGTGGCGACAAACCGAGTGACCTGCCCCGAAGAGCGGTACCACATCCTAGTGTTAGTCCCAGCAGCTGTGGAGGGCCGTGAAGGACGGGCATCCTCAGGAACCAGGGCGACGGCTTAATCGCCTCAGGGGCCGGGGGAAAGCCGCCGCAGGCGCTGTGGGGTCGGACGGTATTGTACTCGCGCCTCCATTGCTCGACCAGCACGGCCGCCTGCGCCAACGAGTAGAAGATCTCCCCGTTCAACAGCTCGTCCCTGAGCTTGCCGTTGAAGCTCTCGTTGTAGCCGTTCTCCCACGGGCTGCCCGGCTCGATAAAGAGCGTCTCGACGCCCACGCGCCCCAACCACCGCCGCACGAGCTTCGCGGTGAACTCCGGTCCGTTGTCCGACCTCAGATACTCGGCAGGCCCGTGTCGGACGAACAGATCGGCCAGCACCTCGAGCACGTCGTGCGAGCGGATCTTGCGAGCCACCACGATCGCCAGGCACTCCCTCGTGTGCTCGTCCAGCACTGTCAGCAGCTTCAGCGCACGCCCGTCGTGCGTCCTCGAGGCCACGAAGTCGTACGACCAGACGTGGCCCCGATACAGCGGCCTCAGCCGGATGCACGATCCGTCGTTGAGCCACAGCCGACCTCGCTTCGGCTGCCGCTCCGGGACCTTCAGCCCCTCCTGCCTCCAGATCCGCTCCACCCGCTTGTGGTTCACCCCCCAGCCCTCGATGCGGAGCATGTCCGTGACGCGTCGGTAGCCGTAGCGGCCGAATCGACTCGCGAGTCGCACGATATCACCTCGGAGCGCCCCCTCGTCACTCGCCACTTTCCTCGCCCGGCGCTGGGTCGTGCGTGGCTGCCCGAGCACCCGGCACGCTCTCCTCTCCGACGCCCCGAGCTGCTGACGTACACGCACCACACAACGTCGTCGGCGCTCGGGGCTCAGAAGTTTCCCTGGGCCGCTTCCTCCACGATCAGCTTGTCCAGTGTCAAGTCCGCCACTGCTCGCTTCAAGCGCCCGTTCTCGCGCTCGAGCTCCTTCAGGCGCCGTGCCTGGCTTACCTTCATCCCGCCGTACTCCCGCCTCCACCGGTAGTACGTCTGCTCGGTGATGCCGAGCTCCCGGCTGATCAGCTTCACGGATTTGCCGCGGGCCAGACCGACCTCTGCCTCCCGCAGTCCAGTGATGATCTGCTCCGGAGTGTGTCGCTTCCTTCCCATCCTGACCTCCTCGCTCAAAAGCTTCAGACCAGCTCGATCCTAATATTGCTCCTGGTCTCGTTTCAGCGGGTCAGGTCAGCTGGCCTTCGCGGTGACGCTCGAGCGGGCGGCGGGCGGGGCGGTGACGGTCGACTACGCCACGTCGGACGGCACGGCGCAGGCGGGCGTGGACTACACGGCCACGAGCGGCACGCTCACGTTCGATGCGGGCGACACGGAGAAGACAGTCGAGGTCCCGGTGCTCGACGACTCGCACGACGAGGGCGACGAAGCGCTGACGCTCCGGCTGTCGAACGCGTCGGGCGGCCGGCTGGCCGACGCGGAGGCGACCGGGACGATCGAGAACACCGACCCGCTGCCACGCGCGCTCTTGGCTCGGTTCGGGCGGGCGACAGCGCTCCATAGTGATGGCACAGGTCGAGGAGCGGCTGGAGGCGCCCAGGGCTCCGGGCCTGCGGGGCCGGTTCGCGGGCCGTGAGCTCCGGCGCGGGATGGAGCGGGAGATGGGACGCAACTTCCTGAGCCGGCTCGAGTCCACGGCGGTTCAGGGCGCCCGGGATACGACGGGCGTCCAGCCCGATCTGGGCGGCGCCGAACTTCTGCGGATGGGTCTCGGCGGCGGGGACGTGCTGATGGGCTCGGGGTTCGTGTTGAACCGCGAGACAGACCAGGGCGCGAGCGTCTCGCTCTGGAGCCGCGGGATGGAGTCGCGGTTCAGTGGCCGGGACGGCGAGCTGTCGCTCGACGGCGGGGTCCGGACGACGATGTTCGGGGCGGACTACGCGAAGGGACCGCTGATGGCGGGGCTGATGCTCTCGCACCGGCGCGGCCTGGGCGGCTACCAGGGGGCCGATGTCGGCCAGGTGGCCTCGTCGGTGACAGGGCTTCACCCGTGGGTGGGATACAAGCTGACGGAGCGGGTCACCCTCTGGGGCGTGACCGGATACGGGAAGGGCTCGCTGAGCTTGACGCCGGGCGAGGCACTGTCTGCCCCCACGTCTGTCGCGTCTCCGATCGCTCTCACGGGCGGGCTCTCGATGTCGATGCTGGCCGGGGGCGTGAGAGGCGACGTGGTGGATGCGGGTCTGGGCGGCTTCGGGCTGGCGTTCAAGGCCGATGCGATGTGGGTGGGCACGGGCAGTGAGGCTGTGGACGGCCCGGCAGGCCGGTTGGCGGCGACCGAGGCCGTGGTGACGCGCGTGCGGACGGCGCTCGAGGCCTCGAGGGGATACGTCGTCGGACACGGCATAGCGCTCCGGCCGAGCCTCGAGGTCGGGCTCAGGAAGGACGGCGGGGACGCGGAGACGGGCAGGGGCGCAGATGTCGCCGCAAGCCTGATCGCATCGGACCCCTTGACCGGACTGTCGGTCGACGTGCGCGTGCGGACGCTGCTCGTGCACCAGGACGAAGGGTTCCGGGAACGGGGTGTGTCGGTGTCGTTCAGCTACGACCCGACGCCACAGACGCCGCTGGGGTTCACGGCGCGGGTGGCGCCCTCATGGGGCGGGCAGGCGATGAGCGGTGCCGACGCGCTCTGGGGCCGCGATACGATGGCGGGGCTCGGGGCAGGAGGCCCGGGATCGGGCAACCGCCTCGATGGCGAGCTCGGCTACGCGCTGCCGGTCGGGAGCCAGCTCGTGGGAACGCCGAGGTTCGGCGTCACCACCTCCGAGTACGGGCGCGACTACCGGCTGGGCTACAAACTGACCCTGTTGCAGGGCGGCGCCATGAACTTCGAGTTCGGCCTCGACGCCCAACGCCGCCAGAGCCTGCTGGGCCAGGGAGACCCGGAGCACAGCCTGCACGGCCGCGTCACCGCGCGCTGGTAGACGCCGACGGACGGGCAGTCTGAAATGCGGCGCGGCCGGACCTCAGTCGCCAGCACGGCCGGGTACCGGTGCTTCATGATGTCGGATGCGTTTCAAGCCTGTGTCGAGGCCGAAGAGACGCGCCAAAGTCGCTTACAAAAACCGCGGCGCGAGGCTCGCCGTACCCACACCACAACCCGTCTGCTGGCCGCGCTCGCGGGTCGGCTTGAGCAGCACCCTCCGAGGCGAGATCGGGTCGTGCTCGGCCGGACGCCGCCGTCGGGGTGCGGGTCTTCGCAGGCCGCGTCCCGACCGGCAGGCGCCATGGAGACGCTGACGAAGCCGTTCCGATCGCGAGTGGCTGCGTCCCTCGACCGCACGGGCATGAGAACATCCACGCTCCGTCGGCAAGCGGTGGGCGATCCGATCCCGGTGCGTCAGCTACGCCGTGGCTGCTCTCCAAGGCTGGCGATGGCCTGCCAGGTCCCGGTGTTCATCGAAGCCTGCAGCCGGGCCCATGTGGCCCCTGTTCCCTCCCCCGGGGCAACGCGCCCCGGAATTCTTCACCGAACAGAACGGAGGCAGACCGATGACGAGAGCAATGGAACAGGGCATGGACGCGCCCGCGCGTGTCCTGAGGTTACCTCGAGTGCAGGCCCGCACCGGGCTGGCGCGGAGCACGATCTACGTGCGGGTGGCCGACGGGAGCTTTCCCCAACCGATCCGGCTAGGCGCGCGCGCCGTCGGCTGGATCGAGTCCGAAGTGGATGCGTGGATCCGAGAACAGATCGCCGCGAGCCGCAGCAGTGCCTAGTGATCTGAGACGGAAATCATCTGACAGTTCGCCATGAGAGAGGACAGGGGCCATCGACAAACTGCCCTCCCGCAAGGTTCGCTCCTTCGCCGAAACGCCATTTTCATGTGCGCGCCAGCGCTCCCTTATGTGGCTGCCTGTCTTGCAGTTGCGGCACGGCCGCCGGAGCTGCGACGCCGCTCCGGAGCTTTCGGCCGTAGAAGGGAGCGACCCCCCTTTGGAGATGCCTCGATCGGGGAAGCGGCTGGCGCTGGGCGTCTACGTCTTTTTCGCTGGCTCGACGATGATTCGCCCGCGCCCGCGTTTGACCACATAGCCGCCAGAACGAATCGCAAGCTTGCCTTGCTCAACAAGGGACCAAAGACTTTCGGCGATCAACTCGGCGTTCCGGTCGCTCGCCCTTGCGGTTGCTGGCCGGGAGAGCCACTCGGCGAACGCCCGCTCGCCGATATCTTCGCCAACGGACTTGCGAAGTGCGTTCAGCTTGCGGAGGTGGCCCTTCGTTAGAGCACTCTCATCAATGTCCCTCGAGGATGTCTGCGGCATAGCTCTCCCTTCCGTGATACTTATGTGCTGAGACCGTGGTGTGATTATAGCAGATTAGGGCCTTCGTCAATCTCCTCCCGCCGATGAGGTTGGAGTTGACCCGGTTTAGTGGACCCCTCAAGAGTGAGGGAGAAAGGAGGAGTCCACGATGCCAAGGACGCATGCGGCGTACCCGCCGGAGTTTCGGCGGCAGATGGTCGAGCTGGTCCGATCGGGCCGGTCTGTGGAAGCGTTGGCCCGGGAGTTCGAGCCCTCAGCAGGAGCGATACGCAATTGGGTCAAGCAGGCTGACCTGGACGAAGGACGTCGCAGCGACGGACTAACGACGGAGGAGCGAGAGGAGCTCCGACGGCTGCGTCGAGAGAACAAGCAGCTGCGCATGGAGCAGGAGATCCTAAAAAAAGCCGCCGCCTGGTTTGCTCGGGAGAGCAACTCGATCCCCGATCGGGGTTCGAGTTCGTGAAGACGAATCAGGCGGACCACCCCGTGCGTGTGCTGTGCAGTGTTCTGGGTCTCTCCCCCAGCGGCTACTACGCCTGGCTGAAGCGCCCTCCCTCGGCCAGGGCGCGGCGCGACAGAGAGCTTCGCAGGCGAATCGAGGCGATCTTCGAAGAGAACCGGAGGGTCTACGGGCGGCCGCGCATCCATGCCGAGCTCCAGCAAGCCGGCGAGCGGGTTGGAGGCAAACGCGTCGGCCGGTTGATGAGAGAGGCCGGGATCCAGGGTGCGAGCCGTAGGCGCTACAAGCCTCGAACGACTCAGCGAGACCGAAATACTCGGCCGGCTCCCGATCTCGTGGACCGAGACTTCACAGCCGAGGCTGCCGACCGGCTCTGGGTGGCCGACATCACCTACATCCCGACCTGGGCCGGCTTTCTCTACCTAGCCGTAGTGGTGGACGCCTGGAGCCGTCGCGTGGTGGGCTGGTCCATGGCGGCTCATCTTCGCTCGGAGCTCGTGCTCGATGCCCTGAACATGGCGAGTTGGCAGCGTCGACCCCAACGGGTGATCCATCACAGCGACCAGGGGACGCAGTACACATCGATCGCGTTCGGGCTGCGGTGCAAGGAGGTGGGCGTGAGGCCCTCGATGGGCTCGGTGGGCGATGCCTACGACAACGCCCTGTGCGAAAGCTTCTTCGCGACGCTCGAGTGCGAGCTTCTCGATCGGCAGCGCTTTCGCACTCAGGCGGAGGCCAAGATGGCCGTCTTCGACTTCATCGAGGGCTTCTACAACCCGCGCCGAAGGCACTCGGCGCTCGGCTACGAGTCGCCCGTCAATTTCGAACGAAGCCGGAGGGCTGCGGCGTGAACCTGCCTTCTACTCCCCCGCTGCGCGAGGGAAGCTTTCGACTCCCCAGCAAGGGAGATAGGATCAAAACCTCAGTGTTTACCTGTCCACCAAAGCGGGACAGCTCCAGAGACACGCCGGCTGCCACCGCCGACTCCTCGCTCGACAGCCCTCGAGCAACTTCTTCCCAAAACCTCTGCCGATGCTCCCGGCGCCCCAACGGGGGACGACCGGGTGAACCCATCGGCGGACGCAAAGCTCGATCCGACCGTCGGCGCTTGCTTGCCGCCATCGCAACTCCTCCTCTTTCCTGAGGTGTTGCGACGACCCCTTGAATTCACCCAGTACACATCGATCGCGTTCGGACTCCGGTGCAAGCACGTGGGAGTTCGGCCCTCGATGGGCTCGGTGGGCGACTGCTACGACAACGCGCTCTGCGAGAGCTTCTTCGCCACGCTCGAGTGCGAGCTGATCGAACGCAGGCGCTTCGCGAATCGTGTGGAGGCGAAGATGGCGGTCTTCCGCTTCATCGAGAGCTGGTACAACCCGCGACGCCGGCACTCAGCGCTGGGCTACAAGTCGCCGGTCAACTTCGAAGTGAAGCACTCGGAGGCAGCGTGAACCCTTCGGGCCTTCAGGCTGCCGTGGTGCTTCCAACCTTGGCGGATCTCGGCTGCCTTCCACTCCCCTGCGCCTCTGGCGCAGCGGAAGCTTCTGACTCCATCGGGGGTGCAGAACAGAAGAAAAACTCAAACACTTATCTGTCCACTGAATCGGGGGAGGTCCAAGGCTGGCTTCGACGAAGCCCAGACTAAAGCCATAGTTGGCCTCTTGCACTATGTCTTCAGGAGCCTTTTTCATGACCGTCCCAGTTACTTTTGGGGCACGGTCTATTTGATTGCCTGTTTGATTCTTGGATATATCATGATCAAGTGGATTTGGGGACTGCTATAGCTGCTCGCATTGGACAATTCTTGACCAAACCGAGCCTGACCGCTATGCCAGGGGCCAGCTCGCCGCCCGCGGGGTGGTCGCCAAGCTCCGTATGTGGACGCCCCCCTGGTTGGCCATATGCGCAACAGCTGCTTCGAGGAGGGGACGCAGGACTCGATTGCGTTCAGGATTGACTGAACAGATCCACTCGACCCGTGATCGTAACTTGTTGAAGACCGATATTGTGGGCCGCTCCCTGCCTCTTGCTATCAGCCGAAGGTAGGACCTCACGTCCCGGTAGTACTCACCGCAGATATTTGGCTTGTAATTCACCACGGCTCCCAACAACGTATGTCTTTGTCCATGGCCAACAACGCCGCCTTTCGCGTTCAATTCCCAGCCGAGTTCAGTCACGATCTTGTGAGCCACCTTCTGGTAGCGGACCACTCGTTGTCCACCTGAGACAGTCAAGTCATCAATGTACCGCGTGTAGGTTAGTCCTTGCTTCGTCGCGAGCCCTCCTAGGCGAATGTCGATCGGGAACAGCACGATATCCGCAACAGCAACGCTCGTTGGTGCTCCTTGAGGGAGTCCGCTTGGTAGCATGACGAGGTCATTCAAGACCTTTGCGATCACGTCACAAGCCCCGAGCCGGGTTAGCCCCTCTACGACGGATAGCTCTGTAACTGAGGGGAAGAAGTCTTTGATATCCAGCCGAAGGAGAGCAGGGTGTCCGGCGTGACGACGGTAGGCCCAATGCAATCCCCGCGATTTCACACAGGCCGTTGACTCATGAGGTACAAGGGTGTCAAAGATGCCACGGAGAATTCTCTTCTGCACGACTTTGAGTAACCGCGATGGGATCTGAAGACGACGCTCTTTTCGCTCTTTCCCCGTACCGGTCTTGATTACCTTTTCCCGATATTCGTCTTCGCGACCTTGGCTGAGGGCGACAAGGTTCCTTGGTGTGAGCCCGACTCGTTGGGCCAAGCCTTCAAGATTCCAATGTGAAAGGGGTCCCCGCTTATTCATCGGCATGCCGGCCTACGGCACTCGTCAGGCGCGTTAGGGAAGAAAGCAGAGGCCTGAGCACCTCGCGTTCATCAGTCTCCAACTCTGACCAAAGTGCGATGACCAGAAGGGAGACGACGGGTACTTGGGTTACCGCAGCGAACCGGCGAAGAAATTTCACCGAGGGGTCTCTACGGTTCTTTTCAAGGTGCGAGATATACGTGGGGTCGACTTCCAGTTCGATCGCCAGCTCACGCTGCGATAGCCCTGACGTAAGCCGGATGCGCTTTAGCGCGCCGCCTAGTGTCAACATGGATTTGTCCGGCATAGTAACACACGCTGCTTGTCCTAGAGAGATAGAAGTCAGTACCGCTCAGAATCCGTAGCAGCTTCAACGAGATGTGCGTCAGACAAACCTTGATGGCTTGCTTCAGCACTCGAGCCTCGTTGTCAGGCACCTGGAATTTTTCCAGAGCGCCCTCCGCAATCTCTGCGAGCTCTCCAACTTGTTCGCAGATCCTGAGCAACACGGCGTCCCGTGCAGAAGAGTCTCCCAGCCTGTAGATCTCGAGATCCGCTAAGATCTGCAAGTAGAGCCTCTGGGCACGGTTTTCGGTGGGAGTATCCATATACTCCGCTCCTTTTCCTGAAGGTGAACTGACCGCGGCGATGTTTGACATCGCCATGCAGGGGACCACCCCCTGACGCACTGCTCCTAAGGGAAACCAAGCGAAACTCCCTGAGCACATACATCGAGTACTCTTGCTCCGTTTCCGCTCCAGTGTCTCTGGGTCCCGGTTACATTGAGTTGGATCAACCCAGGATCAGTAGACGACTGACTCGCCCCACCTATTCCCGGCTCTCGGGCCTAGGTGGGGCTGTTAGAAAAAACAGGGCTCGCCGCGGGTTTTCACTCCCACCGAAAAATGTCAAAGAGCTTCCGCACGATAACCGTGCGGACCCTAATACTATGGCTATACATGACTGTTTTGTCAAGTCCGCCCGCTCCCGAGTCCGTGGCGGTGACCTGCCCCCGAGAGCGGTACCACATCCTATGTTAGTCCCAGCACCTGTGGAGGGCCGTGAAGGACGGGCATCCTCAGGAACCAGGGCGACGGCTTAATCGCCTCAGGGGCCGGGGGAAAGCCGCCGCAGGCGCTGTGGGGGAACTTCACCCGTAAGGCAACCTGATCAGGCTGTCCCATTGTCCAAAGAATCGGGACCGGTTCAGTCCGGCTAACTCGTTAACCGTCGCGTCGTCCAGAGACGCAGCTGTAGGAGAACTAGGTCCTGTTAACACTATCTGAGGGCTTCGACGATGAGCGCAAAGTGGATGAAGGCCGTGAACATCACGTCGAGCTTGTCAAAGCGGGAGAAGATTCTTCTGAAGCCTTTGAGTCGCCGAAATAACCGCTCTATTTCGTTGCGACGGCGATACATGATTCGATCGTACTCCCACGGGCTAACACGGCCCTGTTTGGGTGGCACGACCGGCGTAAACCCCAGATCCAACACCAATTGCCGTGTTTCGGCCCCCTCGTAGGCCCGGTCCATGATCATCGACACAGTGGAGTGTACCGGCTTCAACATGCGTAGCAGTTCCCGTCCTTCGGGTGCGTCGTGGTTGTGGCCTGGCGATAGCGAGAAGGTTATCGCGGTTCGAGCATCTGCGGCAACCATATGAATCTTGGTGGTCCAGCCTCCACGCGACTTGCCGATGGCCTGCGGGCCGTTTTTTTTAGCGCGCCGGTGCCATCAGGGTGCACTTTGACGATCGTACTGTCGAGCGACAGCGCTTCGATCTTGATCCGGATGATCTGCTCGCCCTGCAGGGCCGCAAAGACACGATCCAGCACACCTGCCCTGGCCCAGCGATTCATTCGGGTGTAGATCGTATGCCAGTTACCGAAGCGCGCAGGCAACCCGCGCCACTTGCAGCCGTGCTCGGCCACATACAGGATCGCGTTAAGCACTTCGAGATTGGAGAAGCTCACATTGCCGCGCTGACGTGGAAAGCAAGCCTCTATCCGACGATATTGGGACTCTGTGATTTTCATAGCCCCAATATAATACAAATTGCTCCGTAGTGTTAACAGGCCTTAGTCTCACGCGAATAGCTACTTAGTTGGCCTCTTGGTCGAGCACGACTTCTACCAGTCCCCCGCCGACCGGGAAGTGCACCCAGCATCCCGCGCATTCGAGACCGGATCTCCTTAGTGCGCTTGACCTGCCCCGAAGAGCGGTACCACATCCTATGTTAGTCCCAGCAGCTGTGGAGGGCCGTGAAGGACGGGCATCCTCAGGAACCAGGGCGACGGCTTAATCGCCTCAGGGGCCGGGGGAAAGCCGCCGCAGGCGCTGTGGGGTCGGACGGTATTGTACTCGCGCCTCCATTGCTCGACCAGCACGGCCGCCTGCGCCAACGAGTAGAAGATCTCCCCGTTCAACAGCTCGTCCCTGAGCTTGCCGTTGAAGCTCTCGTTGTAGCCGTTCTCCCACGGGCTGCCCGGCTCGATAAAGAGCGTCTCGACGCCCACGCGCCCCAACCACCGCCGCACGAGCTTCGCGGTGAACTCCGGTCCGTTGTCCGACCTCAGATACTCGGCAGGCCCGTGTCGGACGAACAGATCAGCCAGCACCTCGAGCACGTCGTGCGAGCGGATCTTGCGAGCCACCACGATCGCCAGGCACTCCCTCGTGTGCTCGTCCAGCACTGTCAGCAGCTTCAGCGCACGCCCGTCGTGCGTCCTCGAGGCCACGAAGTCGTACGACCAGACGTGGCCCCGATACAGCGGCCTCAGCCGGATGCACGATCCGTCGTTGAGCCACAGCCGACCTCGCTTCGGCTGCCGCTCCGGGACCTTCAGCCCCTCCTGCCTCCAGATCCGCTCCACCCGCTTGTGGTTCACCCCCCAGCCCTCGATGCGGAGCATGTCCGTGACGCGTCGGTAGCCGTAGCGGCCGAATCGACTCGCGAGTCGCACGATATCACCTCGGAGCGCCCCCTCGTCACTCGCCACTTTCCTCGCCCGGCGCTGGGTCGTGCGTGGCTGCCCGAGCACCCGGCACGCTCTCCTCTCCGACGCCCCGAGCTGCTGACGTACACGCACCACACAACGTCGTCGGCGCTCGGGGCTCAGAAGTTTCCCTTGGCCGCTTCCTCCACGATCAGCTTGTCCAGTGTCAAGTCCGCCACTGCTCGCTTCAGGCGCCCGTTCTCGCGCTCGAGCTCCTTCAGGCGCCGTGCCTGGCTCACCTTCATCCCGCCGTACTCCCGCCTCCACCGGTAGTACGTCTGCTCGGTGATGCCCAGCTCCCGGCTGATCAGCTTCACGGATTTGCCGTGGGCCAGACCGACCTCTGCCTCCCGCAGTGCAGTGATGATCTGCTCCGGAGTGTGTCGCTTCCTTCCCATCCTGACCTCCTCGCTCAAAAGCTTCAGACCAGGTCGATCCTAATATTGCTCCTGGTCTCGTTTCAGGGGGTCAGGTCATCAGTATGCTAAGGAATGGAGTGAAACCGTTCGAAACAACATACGGAATTTCGAACCGTACAATTCCACAATATAGAAATTTGGAAGAATCGAAAATATCCGCTAATCTTGCCATTTTTGGTCGACCGATTGAGGAAGGGATACTCAAAGTATCCTGCATAAACAGGATCATCCTTAGCACCGTAAGCTACTCCGTTCATTTTGGGCCGGTGATGGACGCCATCTGGTAGGGGAGCAGTGGGCACTTCTTTCAATTTTCGGTCGGATAGCAAGGTCAAGTCCCGAGTTGTGTGTAAAAGTGAGAGGAAGCTCCTCGATGCTTCGGTTAGGCTGCCTTGGCGACCTCCTTGGGCTCGAGGAGTGAGAGGTCCAGGTAACGGCACTCGCTCCAGGCCGCAGTAGTCCTCAGAGCAACCGCGGTGATGAGGCGGACGTGCACAGGCACGATCGTGGTAGAGGCCGAGGCGGCCGCGAACGGTTCATCGCAGACTGTCGCATGGCGAACGAAGAGGCGGGTTCGCAGATGGCCTGCGGGCCGCCGTAGCGAGAATCTCCCCGGAAGACGATCCGGGCGCGGGACCGGTGCCGGGGTAGCTTTCGGGACAGCTCTTCGGGTAGAGAACTCGGGTCTATCGCCAGGGCGCTGCAGCGTGTAGAAGCCAAGGACGGTATCGGCACCCTCGGCAGTGCAGACGAACATCCTGGCCAGCCAGCCGCGCAAGGTAGCGGAAGAGCATCTCGACGGTGGCAGTGAGCAGCGACGCCAGCAGCACGACAGTGACCACTGCGATGAACCGCACGCCTTTCAGCGCTCGCCGCATGCTTGGCGGCACTCCTCAGCCCAAACCTGCTTCAGACGCGATACCGTGCTTGGCGACAGACCCTGCACGTCAGGACCGGCCAAGACTTTCATATGGGGAAAGAAGACTATATATAGTACTTACCGGAGACCAGTGCATACCCATAATTTCTTCAATTTGGCTCGGCGCCGAGACGTGACTAGCTAGGTAGGAAGGCTTGAGTAGCGCACCCGGGTTACGTAGGATCGAAAAGATGGTCCAGGTGCAGGAACATGATTCGAGAGTACTGAAAGATCCAGGGAGAAAAAAGAATTAGTTCTCCCGTGATCACAAGCACCCAAACCCATGTCGAGAATCCCTGCCACCAGAGATAGACAGCAGGAGGAGCGCTCAACAGTACCGCCAATCCGTAGGCGAAGTACATTGCACCCACAAAGTACCCCTGTTCCTGACGGTCGAATCTCAGGTCGCAGACACCGCAGTTCTGCCTCATACGAAATGCCGAGGTGAAGACCTGCCCACGCAAACATCGCGGACATCTGCGTTGAAGGATCGCTTTGAATCTCATCCGCATCCCAGAACCTCTAGAGCCTCTGCGGCCTAGTCTTTTCCAGGGAAATACTACTATAAACCAGGATTTCCTTTTTAACCTTCCTGGCAGAGATAGGGTAGTCAAACCATGGCCGCGATGTAACGGTTTCGTACTACTGCCATGTTCGGTACTCCTTTCGCTGCCACTCCGGCCTTCGAATCTGCCCGATCATACCGTTCCGGCGACCACAAAGGGCTTTTTGGCAACACCTCTCCCGCGCCGCCCCTCGGCAACCCGCGCACGCCGGCTGTTCCGGGCCGTCGGCGTTACCCTCCCAGCACATGCAACGCCACGAGCGGCCATTCGGATGGCTCTTAGCGTACGATTTTTCCGTTTCGCGTGGTGACCCTGGCCTGACCAGCCCTTTTTCTACCAGCTAAAGTGAATGAGGATCTCACGAAGGAAGATGCTGGAGATGTCGATCAGAAAGTATCAGCCAGAACAGATCGGAACCTTGCTGCGGCAGATCGAAGTGCTCATGGTAAACGGGGAAGATGGATCCGCAAACGTGTAAGGAAACGGGAGACCCGAACCTGTTCATCTGTCCAATGGCTAGTTGACTCTCTGATTCAAGATTCGGCGTGCACTTGCCGTCACGGGAGTCGGCGAGCATGATCGTCGGAAGACATCGCGGTGTGAAAAGCTTCTGATGCCGTTGTATTTGCGTCGACCTGCTCTCCGGCCCTGAGCTGGTCCAGGTAGTCGGCCCAGACTTGCATCATTTTCCTTCGTTCCGGCAAGAACGCCGTCCGGTTGTATGCTCGCCCATTAGGATCTCGCACCGCGTGGGCCAACTGATGCTCAATGAAGTCGGGCCGGAATCCTAACACTTCGTCCAGAATGGTCCGCGCCATGGCCCGGAAGCCATGCATCGTCAGCCGGTCCGCCTCGGGCGCGAGGTGTTCCGGTGCCGACGCGTCTGTTTACGACCACGAAGGGCCAAGAGAATCTCTTTTATCACGGTGGATCGAATGGGGGGTAGAGCATCGTCCAGGATTACTTAACTAATTTATAATAAACAGGTTATGGTACTCAACAAAACAGTCCGCAGGGATCATTGGAACGGGAGCGAACCCCCCGGGGGGGGGCGAGCGAGGTTTGTGAAAAACCGCACCGGCCCACGCCCTTTACCAAGGCGTCAAAACGGGGGGCGCTCCAGGGCCGCGGAGACGTAGGACGCGGCCTGCTCAGCGGATGTGCAGGGAGTCTCAATTGAATTCCCAGCGGGGCAAATTGTAATTCGACCCTCCAAGTCGTTGTCCATTCCGCTACTACACAAAGCATACAAGTAATTGTTAATAATACACATAGCGCCACCAAACTGGCTATCATTCCCTCTTTATTTCCCGTTTTCTGGACGGGAATCCGTTTCGATCGTCGAAGACGTTCGTGGACGATTTGTCGAGCGTAGGTAGTGGTCCGCGCTTGCCTGGCCGAGGCTCTCGCCACGCTGGGCATTGAGGCCGAGCCGGAAGCTCACGGCGCCGTGTCCCTCTTGCTACCAAGGCGCGTGCTGAAGGATGTGAATCACGGCAAGGAATCGCATAAGTTTAACCAGGACTGTACGATCTGCCGCACTTGCCGTTAGACCGGGGCGGGCTCTACCGTACTGAAATAGCGGGACAATGACATCAAATGGCGGACACGAAGCGACAGGAATCTGGAACATATGTTCCTTGCTATTTCGTCGGCATTCAATCCTCGTCCGTCCTGTTGCCCATCTTGGGCCTCCTCGTGACAGGATCCACCTTGCGGCCTCAGCCGCCGAACATCGCCACCACCACCTTCATCAACAGCAGCACAAACCCGGCCAGCGCCACGTAAATGACGATCATGTTCATGTTTCCGAAAATCATCGCGTGATACGCGAGACCGCCAAACCACAAGCCGACCGCGGCTAGCATGAGGACCAACAGCTTCGCAAAGCCCATCATCGGACCGCCTCCCCTTCGACGTCTTCCAGTCCAGGAGCCAGGCGTCGCCGTTCACGTCGATATCCCATAGGTCGAACGTGCCAGCATAACCGATCGTCGGATTGAACACCGTGATCTCGCAGCCGAGGACGTTTGACCGCCGCCGCTGCACGAAGCCGACCGCGCCCTCCGCGCACGGTCACTCCTCCTCCGTCGACCACCTTGTAGCGTCTGGTTCACTTTAGAATACACGGGCTCGCTACACGGGCGCCAGCTGCATCCACGCTAGTTCAGGGTGATCATCCCGCATCCCTGATGCGGTCAAGCATCCAGTCGACTGTGGATTTGAAAGAAATCATATTGGCCGGGTCGCTCAAGACGCTGATCGGGAAGTTGCGCTGCCGCTTGATGCCATCGGGGGGTCTCGAGACGGAGGGCAACGCATTGAACCTCCGGTGCAGCTGCTCGCGTATCTCGGCCGGTGCGAAAGCAGGTCGATCCTTGAGATGCCGGAACTGGATCTCGATCAGTCCGTAGGTCCATAGGGCGAATGGGACGTACCGGTCCTCGCCTTGGACAACAAAGGGCGAGTAAGAACCCAGCTTCGGGCCCCTGCCCCACGAATCTTCCATGCCGCGGTCCCTGCACCAAGCGATCAGGTCCTCCGCTACCGCGCATGCTTCCGGACCCTTGTTCTGCTCCAGGGCCCCTTGGAACCGAGGCTCATCCCAACGCTGGCCTGGAGCCGAGCCTGCCTTCTTCATTCTGGCCGCGATAGTTTGGCCGATCACACGGGGGACGAACGTCTCAAGACCACGCTCCGCGTAGCGCGGGATCTCCACGGCGAGTACCTCCGCCGGATCCATCTGGTTGTTCAGGAATTCAACGACTCGTTGTAACTCCGGTGGGATCTCGTCGGCCACGAACACCAAGCGAATTCGACCCGCCTGAAGGTTGGTCTTGACCGCCTTCCAGAACTCATCCGGTGATTGCTGTTCAATGAACTGGCGCAACTGAAGATCGGGATCGTCCCCGGACGCCTCGCATGAAGCGATGAAGAGGGCCTGGAGTTGCTCAAGCGGCCAGTAGGTGACTCCGTTCGCCGCGTAGTCGAGCATCTGTCCGACAACCTCTCGGCGGAGCCTCGTGTCCGAGCTTCGCTTGACCTCGACCAGAGTCGGCACTCCATCCTGATCCAGAAAGAGGTGGTCGAGCGACCAGCGGTCACCGCCGTCTGTCTCGCCCGGAATCCCCGTCTCTCGCGAGACTAGCAACCACCGGCGGGGTGTGATGGGATCGATTTCATCACCGGGCAGCAAGCCCGGACAACGAGCCAGAAGATCCTGCAAGTGATCCTCGGATGGATAGTGCTGCTGATTGAGCTCGACGAGCTCACCACCATCGGCAATCAAGAATATTTTACCCACAGAGCTACTTCCTTCCCCGGCCAACCGAAGGTGACCAGGACCAGTGTGGAGGTCGGGGCAGCCCCTTGCACTAGTTCCGCTTCCTGCTCGGTCCGAGCGCACCAAGTGACTGCAGGACCTGCTTCCGGTGCTCGTCGCGCTTAGCAATCATGTCATCGGCGATCCGATCCGAATGGCTCTCCAACAACAAGAAACGCCAATGTCGCCGGCAATAGTCTCGCTCGCGAGCTTCAAACATAGCCTTGAGTTCGACGTTACTGCCATGTCCGCTCTCGTAAGTCCATTGGTCGGACAACCCAGGTGCGCTGCCAAGGTCTCGCGTTGATGCTCGGCTAGGGATCCGGGGCGTGCCGCGGTGCATGAACTGCCCCGGATCGCATGCAATTCGACCGCCCGCGATTGAGGCTCTCCGCAGGCTCTCCGGGGGGAGCTGAAGCGACCGCTGGCGGAGCCCGGTCCGCGTCTGGTACGTCGCTGGAGCTCCTGGGACATCGACTCATTTCCCGTTGTTGACACCGCATGAAGCGGGCTCCTCAATATACGGGTATGGAGATTTTGACGGCCCAGTGTTCCGAGCGTCGGCGGGCGAGTTTGGCCGCTACGGCGGGAGAGCCAGCCTACCCTTTGGGGCCACGCTTCGCGCGTCCCCGGCAGGGGCTGGCGAGGGTGGCTCCGCCCCCTTCGATCCCCTGGACGCCCGCGCTCCGGCAGGCCATGGCGCGCACGCGGCCGGCAGGTCGCGCGCATCGGCGGCAACGTCAACCACCTCGGGGCAGTTTCGGGCTTGGTCGAGCGCCGACGCCGACCTCACTGGGACGACTTGCCGAGCCACCTAGCTGGTGAAAAGCCGCGACCGGCGGCCGGATTCGTTGATACGCCGCGCTCGCAGCGGCGCTTGATGGCCTTCCCGCTAGGGATTGCTGGAGGGGAGCGACCCCCGGCGGAGGGTGGCATGGGTGTGCACATGCCAACCCTCCGCGATGCCGATCGAGGCATCGAATCCGGGGGTCGCTCCCTTCTTCGGCCGAAAGCTCCGGAGCGGCGTCGCAGCTCCGGCGGCCGTGCCGCAACTGTAAGACAGGCAGCCACATACGGGAGCGCTGGCGCGCACATGGAAATGGCGTTTCGGTGCACATGCACCCCGTTGTCTGATGTGCACTCGCCGATCAGCACCGACGCTCGCCGATCCGCGTTCAAAATCCGCCTCCAGGGAGCCGTCTCGAGCGCCATGTCGCGAAGCCGTGGATCATCGTTCCTGGACTCGAGGATCGGTGGAGGTCCTTCAGCTCGACGATCCGCTTGAGGCAGGCCTGCAGGTCGCCATACTCTTTGAGCACCCGGTCATCCTTGTCGCGGATGGCTTGCTCGATTCGGACGATCTCGCGGCCGATTTCGTGGTCGAATTCGGAGGGGTGGGGATCTCGCGCCCAGTTGGCGAGCACCGTCTCCGCCCGGCCCCGCTCGTCCGTTGTCCGGACGACGACCACGACTTCGATCCCGCGGCCGCGATCCCAAAGCGTCTCCCAGAGTTCGCGGTGCGCGGCACCCCAGGAGCGTTCCCTGGGCTTCTATCAGGCGCTCTTCGGAATGACGGTGAAGGGACGCCATGGAACGGTGCCGATGCTGGGCGTCGGATCCGGACCTCAGTGCCTTCTCATCGATGACAGCGCGGCAGCCGGCGCGACGCCTCGCATCACGCAAGCGTGTCTCGTGATGGATGGATTCGATCCGGACAAGGTCCAGCAAGCCCTTTCGCAGTTCGGCGTGAAGCCCAGAGGCGACGCCACCGGCGCACCGGGCCCGATGGTTTCGTGGGTGCGAATGCGCAGTGAAGAGCTGGGCGGTGCGGAAGGTGACACGCCAGAGCTCTTCTTCACCGACCCCGACGGCATCGTCATTCAGCTTCAGGATGCGAGCTACTGTGGAGGGGCGAGCAGGCTGGGCAACGTATGCGCCTGAAGGGGTCCCGGTGCGATGCCGAGACCGCGTTCCTCAGAAGTAGGTGGCGAACCCGAACTGGAAGCCTGCGATGCGCGCCGGGTCGTTGCCCTGGAAGTCCGTGGCCCAGTGATACCGGTAGTTCGCCCGGAACACCGTAACGGAGGTCGGCCGGAAGCTGATCGACGGAACGATCCCCGTCACCTGGTCGCCGATCTTCGAGCCCGTGGAAGAGAACGTGCCGACGTTGTAGTCGACCGTCTCGAGTCGAAGTCCGGCGGTGACGACCGCATCCGTGTAGCCGAGGAAGCGTGGTCGCCATACGGGCATCAGGACGTCCAGGTACGCACCCCACTGAGTGTCGCCGTGGACTTCGGAGAGACTCTCGGGCACGTCGACGGATGCGTACACGACCTCTCCTCGTATCGAGGTGGGGCCGATGTCGCCGCGGAAGTCGAGCGCGGCGATGCCCAGCCAGCGCTTCTCGTCGACCTGCTCGCCCTCGACCCGGAAGTCGTTGTAGTAGCCGCCGTAGTACGAGACGCCGACCTCGCCGAGCCCCGTGTGCCGAAGAGCGAGTCGTCCCGAGAGGGCGGGGGAGCCGTTGTTGTCCTCGCCGAAGAGCTCCTCGTTCTTGCCGGACGGGATGTCCGTGCGGCCGGTCTCGTTGGTCAGAACCGCGGCACCGAGGCCGTTCGTCAGGTACGCATCGTACGAGAAGACGAGCTCACCGCTCGCGAACCTGCCGTTCGCTCCGAACCCGACCTCGGAGAGCGTCGACGGGATGATGTCGGTCGTGACCAGCGGGCGTTCGACGAAGTCCCAGCGCGGGCTGTCGTGGTTCTGGTTCAGGTAGCCGAGTGGTACGAGGATGATGCCACCGCGAAGCACGAGTCCCCGTCCGAGCTGGAAGTCGACGAGCGCGGTCTCGAGGGCGATCTCCTCCGTGCCGTGCTCGAACTCCAGCTCTGACAGGAAGCGGATCCGCTGCGATACCTGCGAGAAGAGAAAGATGTTGAAGCGCCGGAGCTCCATCGAGAAGCCTTCCGAGACCCCGTCCTCGACGAAGTAGTTCGTATTGCCCTCGACGTAGCCTCCGATCGAGGTCGAAGAGATCGAGCCGATGAACGGACGGTTGTAGATGCCGTCCTGCGCCAGCGTCGAGTCCGCCTGAATCGAGTCCACCTGAGCTGACAGCGGCTCGACCCCTGCCGAGATCGCCGTCATCGCCACGAGCGTGGTCAGGACGCGGGTGATCGTCGTGGCTGTCATCGTGCACCTCGCGGGAGTCGAACCACGATCTCCCCATCCGTTTCCACGATTTCGTAGCGGGTCAGCGGTCGGTCCGCCGGCCCGGCGAGCACATCGCCCTCGAAGCTGAATTGGCTTCCGTGGCACGGACATTCGAGTCGATCGCCCACCGGTTCGGGCTGGCATCCGCGGTGCGTGCATGCGGCGAGCACCGCGGTCAGCGAACCCGACGCGTGTCGCCGGATGTAGACGGGTCGTTCCATGCCCGGAGCCTGCACGAAGGCGTCTCCTTCCGGACCCAGCTCGGACGCCGGCAGCGACAGACCACGCGGGGTCAGTTGGGGCACCAGGTAGGGCACCGAGGCGCATCCGCCCATCATCGCGGCGGAGGCGCCCGCAGCCAGCCCGGCCGTGAGAACGGGCAGTCGCTGGACGAAACCTCGACGCTTCATCGTCGCGCCCCCTACAACGATTCGAGGAAACGGATCAAGCGCGCCTGATCGTCGGCCGACAGGGCCTGGAACCCGGTCCGCGCCGCCGCTCCCTCACCGCCGTGCAGCCCGATCGCCTCCGCCATCGTCTGCGCCCGGCCGTCGTGCAGGAAGAAGGTCTCGCCACCCTGGAACGCGTCCTGGATGCCGATGCCCCAGAGCGGCGGCGTCCGCCACTCCGACGTGAGCGCGATGCCCTCCGTGTACCCGTCGTCGAGCTCCGAGCCCATGTCGTGGAGCAGCAGATCGGTGTACGGATGGAACTGCACCCGATCGAGAACCTCGATCTCCGAGGCTCCCGTTTGGAGCGTGGGCACGTGGCACGCCGCGCAGCCGATGGCGGAGAAGAGCTGTTCGCCGGCGAAGACCTCGGGATGTCCTTCGTCGCGCCGTGACGGTGCGCGCAGCGTTTTCAGGTAGAAAACGACGTTCGAAACGGTGGCGCTGGAGACTTCCGGGTCGGGTGCCTCGTCGGATGCACGGCTGCCGGCAGCAGGGTTGAAGAGGTCCTCGAGGAGCAGATCGCTGGTCACCCCCATGTCCTGCTGGTACGCCCCGACCGTCTGGTGAAGCAGGTTCACGGTGAGGGCCTTCTTCCCGAAGCGGCCGATGTACTGGTCGTTGACCAGTGTCCCACGCGCGTCCGGATCGGGCGAGCCACGGCGCTCGAGCTCGAGCGCCTCTTCGATGAGCTCGCTCGGGTCGTGGAGCTGGAGTCGACCCGAGATCCCGTCGTTGTCGGCGTCCGCCGGATCGGCGAGTGCGATCAACGTGGCGTCCTCTACCGCATCGAGGAAACCGAGACCGGTGACGGCGGGTGGGTTGAACGTCGATACGCCCACCGCTTCCACGGGCACGGCCTCCGCCGGATAGCCCGCAATCGAGCGATGCTGGAGCTGCGGACCGCCGAACTCGATCATCGGATCGAAGCCCGACGGGCCGGGACGCCCGAAACGGACGAGGTTGAAGACCGGGTGGCCCTTCCCGTCACCAGCGTGGCACTGCTCGCACGACGAAGCGACGAAGATCGGGCCCAGGCCGTCCTTTTCGGCGAAGACACGACCGAACTCTTCGTCGCCTGCCAGGTGCTGCCCGACCTGCGATCCGGTCATCCCTGCGATGGTCCCGTCCAGTACCTCTTCCTCGGCCGGGGCGCTGGGCGTGAGGGCATCACACCCGGCCATCGCCAGGCCACCAAGCAGCACGAGGGTGATCCTCAATTCACGCACGTAATTCCGGCTTAAAGTTAGGCTCGCCTAAAAATAGGATTTCGCAAGCCTAAACCTGGCCCTCCCGTGTGTCAACGTCCTCAACTTTGGACGCCGGGCACGGCCTGGACCCCGGACAGCACATAAGGTCCGCCGCTCGTCTCCTCCAACACGCCCAGCTCGCGCACGACACGGCCATCTACCGGGCCTGCGCCCGCGAACGCCAACGCTTGCTCGAGCGGGGCGCCGCCATCCGGCGCGTACGGCTCGACGGCGAGCTCAAGAGCGCTGTCGCGCGCCGGAGCGAGTCCGCGCGTGCGAGAGACGGTCGCCGGGCCGCGGACGCCGAGCGGCACCGTGCCGCCCGGGAGCTCGGCCTCCCCATCGACGCCCGGGGCCGCGTGCTCTACCCCGATGCGCAGATCGAGTACGTTGACGCCGAGGGGCGGAGCGGCCGAGTGAATGTCGAGGTCGCATCGGGGCACTACCGAGCTGGATCCGTCCGGGCCAAGGCCGCGGCCGGGTTCCGGATGCACGCAAACGGGCCGGCCGGAGCGCGGGTGCTTCGGGCGCTCGGCTGCGAGGATCATGGCTCCTCCCCACGGGGTCCGGCCGAGCGGGACCCGGCCGCGATCCAGCTCTAGCACACCCCCATGCAACCCTGGCGTATCAGCGCCGGCCTCAGCGCCGCACTGCATCAGCGGGTCATCACATGCCGGGTCTCGACCCCAACTGCCATGAAGACGCTGACGAAGCACTTCGAATCGCGAGTGGCTGCGTCCCTCGACCGCACGGGCCTGAAGCCGTCGACGTTCGACCTGCGGGCAGTGGGAGATCCCAACCTGGTGCGTCAGCTCCGTCCTGGCCGATCCCCGAGACTGGCGATGGCCTGCCAGGTCCCCGTGTTCATCGAAGCCTGCAGCCGGGCCCATGTGGCCCCTGTTCCCTCCCGGGGCAACGCGCCCCGGAATTCTTCACCGAACAGAACGGAGGCAGACCGATGACGAGAGCAATGGAACAGGGCATGGACGCGCCCGCCCGCGTCCTGAGGTTACCTCGAGTGCAGACCCGCACCGGGCTGGCGCGGAGCACGATCTACGTGCGGGTGGCCGACGGGAGCTTTCCCCAACCGATCCGGCTAGGCGCGCGCGCCGTCGGCTGGATCGAGTCCGAAGTGGATGCGTGGATCCGAGAACAGATCGCCGCGAGCCGCAGCAGTGCCGAGTGATCTGAGACGGAAATCATCTGACAGTTCGCCATGAGAGAGGACAGGGGCCATCGACAACCCGCCCTCCGGCAAGCTTCGCTCCTCCTCCATCTCCCCGGCAGCTCCCTGATTTGCGTCGGCATCGGCGGAATGCGGACTCGTCCGACGGCCTACGCCGATCGGGGTGCAATAGCGCTTCGCGAGGCAGCGAAGTTGGTTGCGTTCGCAGACAGCTCGTCCGCGAGTAACTGTTCGGCCAAGCCGTGGAATCGTCCGGCCAGCAGGAGAGGTGAGCGTTAACAGCCGCCCCGTTTTCTGAAACAGCGGTCGTTCCCTGCTTCCCCTCAATCTGGACCGTGGTATCGACGTCCCGCGCTGGCCCTACGGCGTCCGCACGCAACGGCGGCCGACCGACTCGACCTGTCGCTCTGGTTGCCATGGTCGGTGGGCGAGGAGCGCAGAAGCGACCCCATGGCGTCGGTATTACCGGTCGGATCGAGTGCCACCATCGACTTCAACGCCGGGGAAATGACGCTGCTGCACGCACTGATCGCCGACCCACCGACGCTCAACCGCCATCCCCTGTCCAGGGAATTCTGCCGGGGTATCGGCTGGCTCAAGTCCGATAGCGGCCTGAAGGACATGATGGCTTAAGTGCCCATGCTCACCGATCGCCCCGCCACGGCACGACCGAACAGTTACGTCCGCGAACCTCCGCTACAGTCCACTGGATTCCCGTTTCGAAAGAGGGGTGTAATGAGGGGATAGTAGTCTGATGTCACGTCATATATATCATAACAACGATGACTTATAAAACATAAGCCACAGCCGACCCAGCGCCGGGCGAGGAAAGTGGCGAGTGACGAGGGGGCGCTCCGAGGTGATATCGTGCGACTCGCGAGTCGATTCGGCCGCTACGGCTACCGACGCGTCACGGACATGCTCCGCATCGAGGGCTGGGGGGTGAACCACAAGCGGGTGGAGCGGATCTGGAGGCAGGAGGGGCTGAAGGTCCCGGAGCGGCAGCCGAAGCGAGGTCGGCTGTGGCTCAACGACGGATCGTGCATCCGGCTGAGGCCGCTGTATCGGGGCCACGTCTGGTCGTACGACTTCGTGGCCTCGAGGACGCACGACGGGCGTGCGCTGAAGCTGCTGACAGTGCTGGACGAGCACACGAGGGAGTGCCTGGCGATCGTGGTGGCTCGCAAGATCCGCTCGCACGACGTGCTCGAGGTGCTGGCCGATCTGTTCGTCCGACACGGGCCTGCCGAGTATCTGAGGTCGGACAACGGACCGGAGTTCACCGCGAAGCTCGTGCGGCGGTGGTTGGGGCGCGTGGGCGTCGAGACGCTCTTTATCGAGCCGGGCAGCCCGTGGGAGAACGGCTACAACGAGAGCTTCAACGGCAAGCTCAGGGACGAGCTGTTGAACGGGGAGATCTTCTGCTCGTTGGCGCAGGCGGCCGTGCTGGTCGAGCAATGGAGGCGCGAGTACAATACCGTCCGACCCCACAGCGCCTGCGGCGGCTTTCCCCCGGCCCCTGAGGCGATTAAGCCGTCGCCCTGGTTCCTGAGGATGCCCGTCCTTCACGGCCCTCCACAGCTGCTGGGACTAACACTAGGATGTGGTACCGCTCTTCGGGGCAGGTCAAGCTCCTACGCTCTCGCCACTATATCCTGAAATTCCTGCGCCGTCGTGGCTTCGTCTTCCAGCAAGGCGCACGCTGGGGCCCGAAGCATCGAGCCTGGCTGGAGCGGTTCCTGCACCAGAAGCGGCTCGCGGCCGAGGACCGTGCGGTCTTCGGTGAGTATCTGGCCCTGATGGACTATAAGGTTGGTCGTCGCGACGAACTGGATCGCCAGATCGAAGAAGTCGCCTTCTCGGACGTCTACCGGGCCAGGTCCAGAGGCTCTCCTGCTTCCGGGGCATCGACACGCTGTCGGCCATGACCCTGATCTCTGAGATCGGCGACTGGCGACGCTTCGAGCGGCCGGGCCAACTCATGACCTACCTCGGACTCGTGCCCAGGGAGCTCCTCTGGCAACTCCACCCACAGGGGCTCGACGCGATGACGATCGAACGCACGACCAAGCATTCGGATGTCATGAGCCACGTGGCGGGATGCCCTCCGAAGCTCATCGTCCGTCCGACCCATGTCTGCCCTTCCGGCGTGGTCTGTGTCAAATCCGTGTCAAATCTAACACCGCCGAAATGTGGAAAACCGCCAAAAAGCCTTATGCCGGGAGCGGGAATCGAACCCGCAAGGGATTGCTCCCAGAGGTTTTTGAGACCTCCGCGTCTACCAATTCCGCCATCCCGGCCAGGCGGGATAACCTAGGTCCTCTTCGGCTGCTTGTGGAGGGGCAGACCCTCCTCAACCTACCCCTCCTAGTTCAACCTCTAGGATCCGATCCGCCACCGCGGCCAGGTCGGGGCCCACGATGTCGGGGTGTTCGTCGAGGAGGCCTAGGACCATGCCGGGGCGCGCTATAAAAGCGCCCGCACATCCGGCTCGCATCGCTCCGGTGATATCCCAGTTGTGCGCCGCCACAAGGCGCATCCCGCCTGGCTCGACGCCCAACCGGTCTGCAGCCATATGGTAGACAGCTGGATGGCGCTTCAGACGGCCGGCGTACTCAACCGAGAGCACCTGCTCGAAGGAATCGTCCAGCCCGGCATGCATCAGCTGGGCGTCGGCGGCCTCCTTAGTGGAGTTGGTCAACGCGGCCAGGCGCATTCCCGCTTTCCTGAGACGATCGAGGCTTGCAGGCACCTCGGAGTGGGGCGGCAGCGCTCGCATTCCTGACAGAATACTCGCCAGCTCCTCCTCCGGCAGGTCGACGCCCAGTCGCTGCGCCGTCATTAGCAGCGCGGCCCGGCCGATGGTCCCAAAGTCCGCATAGCGGTCAGTGATGACCGAGACGAAAGCCAACCGGAGCATTTGGGCAAACCATTCCCTTCGCGCCGGCACGTCACCAAAGACTCGTTCGAAGGCCGGGTCAAGCGCCGCCAGGTCGAGCAGTGTTTCATTGACGTCGAAGACGATGACGCGAGACATCGGGACACCTCCTCAGGGCGATGCAGGAGGCCGCGCTGGCCAAGCTCGCTCGCCAGTTCCCTGCTTGACAAATGGGTGCCGAACTGCGGCGAGAACGGTCAACGCAGTTTCGAGACGACGACCTCTCGGTTGCTGCGGATGATCGAGTACAGCGTGCCTGACTCAGTCGGATCCCAGGCGATGCCCTGCCCCTCGGAGGTCACCGGAAGGGTCTGATGCAACTCGAGGACTGACCCGGCTACAGGAAGGGAGAGCACGAACACCACTCCGTGGTCGTGGCCGGTCGCGTACAGCCGTCCGTCTTCGCCCCAGGTGCCGCCTGAGTTGCTCATTTCTTCGAATTGCTCAACCACCTCGCTCGGATAGACGTATCCGGCAACGCGGCGCCAACCCGAGTCGAATTTCACAAGGTTCGTCCATGCCGGTCCCTGATCGGGCACCCCGCCACGGCCGGCGTAGTGCCCAAAGACAACCCACCAATGGTCATCGGCCTGATCGTCCCAGGTTGCAGAGCCTCCGAGGATGCCGAGGCTATGGGACCCTACGTGTCCTAGCGTTTCCGCGTCGAACACCTCGATCGAGCCCACCATCGGGACGCCGGGGTAGTTTGAATGCGCACAGTACAGGAGGCCGTCGAGGACGATGCCGCTGTCCAGATGGATGATCGGCCCTTCGACCTGCCCCTCCCAGCCACCGACCCTCTCACCGGAGCGCTTGTCGTACTTCCCGATGCGTCGGTTCGAGATGGCATAGAAGTGTCTATCGTCCACAGCCACACCCTGCGTCGCTTCCTCCGTCACGAAACGCCGAATCTCCTCAAAGCGTGATGGACGGTCTTGGCCGAAGACGGGAGAGGCGACGGATAAGCCCAACGCAAACGCTGATAATCCAAGTGCGGTACATGCGACAGACGCGATGCTCGCGGTGAGAAGCTCTCGAATCCGCATGCTCGACCCTTCTTGTATTGGCGAAACCTCATGCGTCGGCCTCTCGGTACTCCGCCACCGGCAAACGGTGCCGCCAGAGCTCGCGGTCCCCGTTTCGGCTCCCACACGTGACCTGCCACTCTCGGCGGCACGAGTTTTGGCAGGCGAACTCCACCTGGACTGATGCCTGCAGGACCGAAGAGCCTCCGGGCCGTCCGGCGGTCCTTGCCCCATGCCATCGCGCGGAGTAATCTGCCAGGATCGGACGCCTGACGACTCGGCTTCACGTTCTTGGCAGCGCCCGTGAGTTCCAATTGTCTGAGAAGGGAGATCATCGATGAGTTCCAAGCGAACGGTAATCGCCGTGGCGGGTTTGATGCTAATCGGGGGGCTCTGGGTCGGTCAGTCGCAACTGCAGAGCACCGTGGAAGCCCAGAGCATGCAGGCGCCGATGTTCGAGGTCGATCCTTTCTGGCCCCAGCCTTTCCCGAACCATTGGCTGCTAGGTAATGCGATTGGAGTGTGGGTTGACGATGCGGACATCATCTGGATGGTCCACCGGAGCTCTGCCACGCTGACGGGGGGTGAGACCGGGGCCATGCAGGATCCACCCACAGGCGAGTGCTGCGTCGGAGCCCCGCCGGTGATGGCGTTCGATCGCGACGGAAACATCGTTCACGCCTGGGGCGGAGATCCCGGCGAGAACTATCAGGGCTACGAGTGGCCAGAGTCGAATCACGGGATCTTCGTGGACCACGAAGGCTATGTGTGGGTCGGTGGGAACGGCGGCGGAGACGCTCACATCCTCAAGCTCACGCAGGACGGCGATGTGGTCGCGCAGTTTGGCTCGGCGAACGCTCGCCAAGCCCCTGATGGGATGGGCTTTGTTCCCAACAGCCTCGATCCGGAGAGCTTCGGGCGGGTAGCCGAGATCTTCGTAGACGCAGAGACGAACGAGGCGTACATCTCCGACGGCTACTTCAATCGGCGCGTAGCGGTCATCGACGGCGACACCGGTGAGATGCAGCGTTTCTGGGGAGCGTACGGGAACGTGCCGGATGATGACTACGAGTTCGGTCCGCGAGGCGCGGACCAGCCCGGGGCGCAACAGTTCCGCGGTCCAGTCCACTGCGCAAAGATCTCAGTCGATCGGCGCGTTTACGTTTGCGATCGCCAGAGCAATCGACTCCAGGTGTTCACACCCGGGGGCGAGTTCCTCGAGGAGGGCTTCTTCGAAAAGGGCACCCTCGGATCGGGATCCACCTGGGATATCGCCTTCTCCAGAGATCCAGAGCAGACCTACGTCTACATTGCCGACGGTACGAATCAGAGGATTCGGGTCGTGCACCGTGAGACGCTGGAGGAGCTGTACACCTTCGGTCAGGGCGGACGTTACCCCGGTGAATTCTTCGGCGCCCACAGCATCGCCGAAGATTCCGACGGCAATCTGTACGTGACCGAAACCTACGAAGGAAAGCGAATCCAGAAGTTCGTCTACCAGGGAGAGCGTGCATCGCCCTCCGGGCATCAGGGCCCGCCCTGGCCCGGAAGATAGGACTGTCCCTCCGGTAGCAGGATTCCCCGCCTAGGGGCGGGGTCCGGCTCAGACCTTGAGCGCTACGGACCCCGCCGCCTCTGCACCCACCTCGAAGAGTCTAGCGATCTCACGAGCGGTCGAGAGGTCCCCCCAAAGCCCCTTGAGCTGACCTCGCTGATCCCACCCTCCCCACATGAAACTTTCCCCTTCCTGAGGGCTATCCCATCCCTACTCCCCTCTACGAAACCCCAACGCATCATTCGCATAAGGAGCGATGGTGGGAGCCCAACTCAAGGACCCCTTCGGCGCGCTGACCTCCCTGGATCTCGCAGAGGGCACGACCTCCCTTTACCGGATCGGTCGGCTGGACGAGGACGGCATCACTTCCGTCGATCAGCTGCCCTTTTCAATCCGGATTCTCCTCGAGAATGTTCTGCGACACGCCGGGAAAGGCTACGTCACTGAACGCGACGTCGAGGCGGTCGCTCAGTGGAGCCCTGCGACTTCCGGGACGAACATTCCCTTCATGCCCTCGCGGGTCGTACTTCAGGACTTCACGGGCGTCCCCGCGGTCGTGGACCTCGCCGCAATGCGGGCAGGTCTGGCTCGGATGGGTGGCAAACCGGACCGAATCAATCCTCAGGTCCCAGCCGACCTGGTGATCGATCACTCGGTGCAGGTGGACTTCTTCGGAAGCCATGAGGCCTATCGAAAGAACGTCGAGAGGGAATACCAACGGAACGGAGAGCGTTATGCGCTCCTTCGATGGGGCCAGAACGCATTCGAGAACTTCCAGGTGGTGCCGCCTGGTACGGGGATCGTCCATCAGGTGAATCTCGAGTATCTCGCAGCAGTCGTACATCGCCGTGAGGAGGGGGGGGTTCCCCTGGCCTTCCCGGACACCCTGGTCGGTACCGACTCGCATACGACGATGATCAACGGTCTCGGTGTCGCCGGCTGGGGGGTCGGAGGAATCGAAGCGGAAGCCGTGCTCTTGGGCCAGCCCTATTACATGCTTCTACCTGAGGTGGTCGGCGTGAAGATGACCGGGTCACTCCCGGAGGGAGCCACCGCAACCGATCTCGTGCTCCGCGTGACAGAGATTCTGAGAGCCCACGGTGTTGTGGGCCGGTTCGTTGAGTTCTACGGCTCCGGTCTGTCCGCGCTCACCCTCCCCGACCGGGCCACCATCGCGAACATGTCCCCCGAATACGGCGCTACGATTGGCTTCTTCCCCGTGGATGAAGAGGCTCTCCGTTATCTCCAGGGGACCGGCAGAAGCCCCGAACTCGTCGAGCGTGTGAGTGCTGTTTCGCGGGAATTGGGGCTCTTTCGCGCTGGCGACACACCCGATCCGGAGTACACATCGAAGCTCGAGCTGGATCTAAGCACCGTGGTCCCCTCGGTGGCCGGACCGCGCCGCCCCCAGGACCGGATTACACTCACGGATCTAAGGGACGGATTCCAGAACGACCTACCGGGACTCCTGCCCCAGGGATTCAGCCTGCTCGACGGTGCAGGACCGGCCAGTGTAGCGACCTGGAACAACGAGGGCGGGGGCGCGTCTGAGTTCGCGGGGGAAGGGCTCGCTGTCGCCTTGGAGGAGCAGAATCCGCGTGTGGCCGAGTGCGAAATAGATGGTATCGCCGTGGAGATCACCGACGGAAGCATCGTGATCGCTGCGATCACTTCCTGCACCAACACCTCCAATCCGTCGGTGATGGTCGGCGCCGGCCTCCTTGCCAAGAATGCATTCGAGAAGGGCCTCGACGTGAAGCCGTGGGTGAAGACCTCGATGGCCCCCGGATCGAAGGTGGTCACCGACTATCTCGCAGCCGCCGACCTCCTTCAATATCTCGAGGCCTTGCACTTCGACGTAGTGGGATACGGTTGCACGACATGTATCGGGAATTCCGGCCCGCTCGCGGAGCCCATCGCGGAGGCCGTAAAGGAGAAGGGCCTGGTCGTGTCCTCGGTGCTTTCGGGAAATCGGAACTTCGAGGCCCGGATCCACCCCCTGGTGAGAGCGAACTACCTGGCATCTCCCATGTTGGTCGTGGCCTTCGCGCTCACGGGGCGCATCGATATGAACCTCCATGAGCAGCCGTTGGGAGACGACCGGGAGGGGAATCCTGTTTATCTCAGGGACATCTGGCCGTCCCAGCACGACATCCGGGATACGATCCGCGCCTCCCTCAGCCCCGAGATGTACCGGGATCGATACGGTGAGGTGTTCGAGGGGGACGAACTCTGGAGGGACCTCCCTCTCACCGAAGGCGACCTCTCCCTGTACGAGTGGAATGAGGATTCAACGTACCTGCGGAACCCCCCCTTTTTCGAGGGGATGAGTCTCGACGAGCCCAAGCTCCAAGACGTCCACGGGGCCCGGGTCCTGGCGCTCCTTGGCGACAGCGTGACCACGGATCACATCTCGCCCGCGGGAGCGATCCCCAAGGACGAGCCAGCTGGGCAGTACCTTCAGGACCGTGGCGTGAAGCCTTGGGAGTTCAACACCTTCGGCGCCCGCCGGGGGAATCACGAGGTGATGATGCGGGGCACCTTCGGCAATGTCCGCATCAAGAACCTGCTCCTTGACGGGAAGGAAGGGGGATACACAAGACACTTCCCAGACGGAAAGATCATGCCGATCTACGATGCCTCGATGAGCTACCAGGGTGAGGGGACCCCGCTCGTCGTGATCACGGGATCGGAGTATGGCGCTGGCTCTTCTCGGGACTGGGCCGCAAAGGGCACGGGCCTTTTGGGTGTCCGGGCGGTGATCGCGGTCAGCTATGAGCGGATCCACCGCTCCAATCTAGTCGGCATGGGGGTTCTCCCCCTCCAGTTCCAAGCGGGAGATTCCGCGCAATCCCTGGGGCTGGACGGTACGGAGGTATTCGACATCACAGGAATCGAAGGCGGTCTGGAACCAACCTCGACCGTCTCCGTGGTCGCGACCAAAACCGACGACTCAAATGTCCAATTCCAGGCGGAGGTACGCCTGGACTCCGATGTTGATGTGGAATACTACCGGAACGGAGGAATCCTTCACACCGTCCTCCGTAAGATGGCCAAGGGAGAGATGTAGCTGGCCCCAGCCGCCAGCCCTCCTTCGAAACCCTACCGCTCCTCCCCACCCCAGCCAAGTGGACGAAGGGCGGCGGGGGCCCCCAGGACTTCCCTCAGTACGATCGCTTTGCGCAGAGAGTCAGCACCCCCGCTGCGAAGCAGCTCGGCGTAGTTCGACGAGGCTCCTCCACTGGCGGCTTCACGGAACTCCCTTGGACGTGCCGCTACCGGAACAGCGGCCGGCGTTGGAGTCAGCTGGGGCGGCAGTGCGGTTACTCGAGTGCGAACCGGACTGAGAGGCTCAGGCGGCTTGGGCTCCGGGACCGGTTCGACCTTCCGAACTGGTTCCACTTCCGGTACGGGCTCGGGCTCGGGGATCCAATCCGGAAGAGCCCGGGAATCGGAGGAACTCACCTCGGGCTCATTCCCTTGGGGATCGGGCTGCTCACCCGTGAGGATCTCCCAAAGGTCGGACGGTACCATGGAGTCGGCTGTCTCACGCTCTGCCGCCGCGGTCGGGCTCTCCCTCTCCCAGCTGGAGACGGCCTCTTCCTTCTCCTCGTGATCCATTTCGCCCATCCGTCGCCGGCGTCTGCGCTTGCGCGTCATTGCGTCGAAGACGGTGGCGAGAATCAGGATGCCAAAGAACAGAAGCTGGAACAGCCCGTCATCCATCGATTTCGGCCTCCAGTACGGCTATCGTCATCACGATGAACTCGGCGGCAGCTCGGCCCGTTCTCCGTCATCCTCTCCTGCAATCGCGGATCGCATAGATGTGTCGGACTCGATGTTTCGATACCTCATGTAGTCCATAATCCCCAGGTTGCCGTCTCTGAACGCCGATGCCATGGCTCTGGGGACTTCGGCTTCGGCCTCGACGACCTGTGCGCGCATCTCCTGTACCTTCGCGCGCATCTCTTGCTCCGTCGCAACCGCCATGGCTCTTCTTTCCTCCGCTCGCGCTTGAGCGACCCGCTTGTCGGCCTCGGCCTGATCTGTCTGGAGCTCGGCTCCGATGTTCTTACCCACGTCGACGTCTGCGATATCGATCGAGAGGATCTCGAACGCTGTCCCCGAGTCGAGACCACGTGCCAGCACGGTCTTCGATATAGAGTCGGGGTTCTCCAACACGGCCTTGTGTGAGTCCGCCGAACCGATCGAGGAGACGATTCCCTCCCCGACCCGGGCCAGGATCGTCTCTTCTCCGGCGCCACCGACCAGACGGTTGATGTTCGCCCGAACGGTCACACGCGCCATGGCGATAAGCTGAATCCCGTCCCGGGCCATCGCGGCCACGCGGGGCGTCGTAACGACTTTTGGATTAACGGATACCTGGACGGCCTCGAACACGTCGCGACCCGCAAGGTCGATTGCGGCGGCCTGCTGGAAACCCAGCTCGATGTTCGCCTTGTCCGCTGAAATCAGCGCGCGTACCACCCGGTCCACCATCCCGCCGGCGAGATAGTGGGCCTCCAGGTCGCCCACAGTCAGATCCAGCCCGGCCTTCGTCGCCCAGATAAGGGGTCGAACGACGGCAGGGGGGTTCACCTTCCGGAGGCGCATTCCGACGAGGTACCCGATGCCTACGCGTGTGCCGGCGGAAATCGCCTCGACCCATAGACGCACGGGAATCGCCCACATCACGATGATGATGAAGGAGGCGACGACCACGAACAGTGCGATCGAAGTCATGCCAACGAATAGATCCTCAGTCATTCCTGCCTATCTCCCGTCCAGAGTTGGCCGCTACTCCTCTACCTCCGCGTCTGCCTCCGTCTCCTTCTTTCCACTCTCCAATTCTCTACCCTCCGGCTCGGTCACCAGCCGTACCACATGTCGATACCCTTCGGACGACACGATCCGGATCGTACTGCCCTGCTCAATCCACTCTGATTCGGTCACCACATCTACCCGCTCCTCTCCGAACTCTCCGGTCCCGGCCGGACGAAGATCGGTGAGCGCGACGCCCTCGGCACCCAGAAGGTCGGATCTTCGAACCGCCGATGTGTACCCGATCTCAGCGCTGGTCTCCTGCCCCAGGAAGATCCCAAGGTTGGTCAACCTGCGATTCGACGGTAGCCGTTTGAGCATGAACCACGAGCTGATCATTACCAGCACGAGGGAGGTCGTCAGAACGCCTCCGGCGCGGGCGAAATCCGGGGTGGTGGGAATGCCGCCGAGCATGGACATGTACACTCCGGCCAGAGCTCCGATGGCGCCCAGAATGCCGAAGATGCCCAATCCGGGAATGAAGAAGGCCTCGATGAGAATCAGCAGAATCCCCAAGCCGAAGATGATGAGCCCCTCGAGGCCGGCGAGCCCGACGATCAGGTGAGATCCAAAGAAGAGGGTAAGCGAGAGCGCTCCCGCGACCCCGGCGATCCCGAAGGTGGGCGTTCTGATTTCGATGAGCAGCCCGAGGAACCCGAGTGAGAGAAGGAAGGGAGAGACTACGGGATTGGAGAGAAAACGCACGACCTGCTCCGCCCAATTCACCTCCTGGTCTACCACCTGGCCGGAGACCGTGCCCAAGGAGCGCATCAACGAATCCCAGTCCTCCACCTCCTGCGCATACTGCAGCCCCACCGCCTCCTCGGTCGTCAGCGTCAGCAGCTGACCCGACTCGCTGACACCGGGAACTTCGATCTGCTCATCGACCATGGCCTCTGCGACCGCTGGATCGAGAGACCGGGCCTCTGCCAGCGCCCGCATCGTGCTCCGCATCGCGGAGACGATCTTCTCCGAGGCCCGCTGACCCTCCCCAGTTATGGGCGTTGCCGCACCGATGACCGACCCTGGGCGCATGTAGATTCCGTGCGCGGCGAGTGAGATCAGCGCGCCGGCCGACAAGGCTCTACGGTTGACATACGCGTAGACCGGCACCTCCGAGTCGCTGATGGCGTCCGCCATGCGCTCGGCCGCGTCCACTCGTCCTCCGGGCGTATCCACATCGAGGATGATGGCTGCGGCACCCGCCAGGCTGGCCTCTTCGATGCTCCGCTCGACGAAGGGAGCGAGCCCCAATTCGATTACCCCAGTGATCGGCACCCTAAAGACCGAGCCCGACGTGTCACCGGAGCGCTCCTGGGCCCCCAGCGGTGACGAGCAACCCCAGCCTACCAACGCCGCCAAGAACAGTCCCCCGATTCGCCTTGCCCTGGATCCGCTAGCTCCAGCCTTCGGATGGTATCCGGCCTGCGAGATCATAGCTCGATCACCTCGGTCTCGTTGGGAGTCGATCGGCCCCCTTCCCAGCGGAGCTACCCCGCCCCGTTATCGAGGGATCCTGCGCCTCACCAATCCCGTAATTCACTTGACCACCCGCAGAAGGCGCCGGTAGCTTGCGCCGCCATGGACGGGAACCCCAACGACCCGAAGGAAGCGCTCTCGCGGCTCTTCGGTAAGACCGGCAGCGCCGACGAGGTCCGAAGCTCGCCGTTTGGGAACGCACCGGCTGGCGTCGGGCCTGAGTCACGCCTTCGAGCCGCGATCACGCGACTTCGTATCCTACGATCACAAGCCGGATCCGATGGTCTCACTCCTGCGGCGACCCGCTCGCTCCTCGACGAGGTGGTCGCAGCGTTGGAGGCTATCGGGGACACCCTCCCCCAGGACGGGGCCGGTGACGAGTCAGCGAGTGGGCATGGCGTCTGAGCCCGAACACCCAGTCTCCGACCCGGCGACCGCCCCGGACACGGCCCGCGCCGAGCTGGAAGCTCTTCGGGAACGGATCTCCGAGGTAGACGACCGGCTCATCCGGATCATCGGCGAGCGGAGGGACTTGGTGCTGACAGTGGGCCAGCTCAAGGAGGTCTTGGACCTTCCGGTCTTAGATCCAGCGCAAGAAGCGAAGGTCGTTCGCAGCGCCGCCGTTCGGGCCCGCGAGCTAGGGGTCGACGAGGAGATGACCCGCGACGTGATATGGCGGATCATCGCTTCGGCTCGCGCTACGCAGGAGAATCGCCCCGCGGGCTGGCCAGAGGGGACTGCTCCCCAGACTGAAGAGATTGCGGAAGAGTAGGTCTGCGCCTCAGCTCCGGCAGCCTTCCCTACCCCTACTGTCTCCCACCAGCCGAGAATCCATCCAATTCTGCCACCAGCCGGTGAGAATCCCCCTGTGGCACGCGGACCAAATAGGTGCGCCCTGGAGGCGTAGACCCGCGGATCAGGTGGGGATTCAACTCCCGGATGAGCGCGCGAGGCACATCCAGCGCCTCGGCAACATCCTGCAGCGGCGTCCCACCCGGTACGAGGACCTGATCGAACAGGTACGGCAGCGACTTCTCTACTTCGAATCCGAAATGCTCCGCTTGCTCGGCCAAGAGCGTTGCGGCAAGCATCCGGGGCACATACGCGCGGGTCTCGAGCGGCAGGTGGCGGCTAATCCTCCAGTAGAGCTCGTCATCGTCCACGTTGGTGGGCCCATACCGCTGAATCGCGCGAGCGACTCTTCCCGGTCCGGAGTTGTAGGCGGCCGCAGCCAGATACCAGGAGCCGAACTGTGCGTAGAGCTCCTCCAGGTAGTCCAGCGCCGCATCGGTCGCACGCACCGGATCCCGTCGCTCGTCGACCCAGTAGTCCACCGCAAGACCGTACTCTCGAGCCGTGGGCCCCATGAACTGCCAGACGCCGGACGCGCTCACGGAGGAGGTGGCCGTGGCCGAAAACCCAGACTCGATCATGGCGAGATAGATGAGCTCTTCGGGCATCTGTCGGGAGCGGAGCCGGTCGCGGATCATCGCTCCATAGAGTCCTTCACGGACGAGGTATCCCTCGAACACCTCGCGGTCCTTGCCCACGAATCGACGGATCCAGCGGTCGACCCGCTCGTTCACCTCCACGGGAAGGCGGGTGGCGATCAACTCGGCAGTGGCCTCCGCGACGGCGGGAACCGGTCCTTCCGAAACCTCGGTAGGCCCCCCGCGCGAGGCGACGAAGATGAGGAGCATCGCCCCATTGAGTATTCCTAGCATGACCAGGAACGCATACCGCACCGGAGCCGGAAATTTCTCCGTACTTCGGGCGCGGTTGTTCTGTGGGCGCGGTTTCATAGGGCCTCCTCCGATCTATGTCTACGGACTCGCGTCCAGTGGGAGCACTGATCGCTGACGGGTACAGCTGGGCGGGAGTCCGGAAGGTTCGAAGTGTTACGTGTGATTAGAGCCAAAAGATCCCTCAGTCACCTACGGAGCCCAGAGACTCTCCGGCGGGTTCTCAGTCCACTGGGTAGACCGAAACGGCCGAACGGCGGCGGATGGTCTCGAATTTCACGACTCCATCTACGACAGCGAAGAGGGTGTCGTCTCCACCCCTGCGGACGTTACGCCCAGGGTGGAACTTGGTGCCGCGCTGACGGACAATGATTCCGCCTGCCCGCACCGGCGCGCCACCGTAGCGCTTCACGCCGAGGTGCTTGGGCCTGCTGTCACGTCCGTTTCGGCTAGAACCGACGCCCTTCTTATGTGCCATGGGAATCCTCGCTCATCCGTCGCCTGGGCAGCTTTTCGTCACCCTAGGATTTCGTCGACCTGGATCTCGGTATAGTTCTGTCTGTGTCCTTGCTTTCGGCGATACCCCTTGCGCCTTTTTCTCTTGAAAACGATCACCTTCTTCCCCCGGCCATGGCTCACCACCTCAGCCCTCACGGTGGCGCCGTTCACGGTGGGACGGCCCACCTTCACCTCCTCGCCGTCAGAGAGTAGCAGAACGTCATCGAAGGTGACCGTCTCTCCGGCCTCGGCTCCCAAGGACGGAACCTTGAGGCGCTCACCGGGCTGCGCTCGAAACTGCTTACCACCCGTGCGAAAGACCACGTACATCCCTGCCTCGATCTGGTAGGTAGGAGCTGGTTGGTACTTCTTCCGCCGGCCGGGGAATCTTACAGGAGAAGGAAACGCGGTCAACCCGGCTGCGGCGTTCCGTACTTCGCAGTGACATCCTCCTCTGCGGGACCAGAGAGGAGGCGAAACTCGTCTTGGCGGAGGAGCGGATCATCTCGGAGGTCGAGGTCGAGACGCGTTCGACCCTGCAGCCGCTTCAGAAAGCCAGGCTCGTCCTCCAGCACGTGCAGTGCGACCTCAGGGTGCACGCGCACAAGGATGGACCGTTCGTTTCCGGACGCGGCTGCCCGTTTCAGGCTCCGCTCGACCCGGCGAACGACGGTGGGAGGCGTGAAGACTCGCCCCTCCCCACCGCAGTGTTCACAGAGGTGAGTCAGAGTCTGGAAGAGGGACGGCCGAACCCGTTGCCTCGTCATCTCGACGAGACCGAGGTCGGACACGGCAAAGGCCTTGGTCCGAGCACGGTCCCTGCCGAGTTGGGTACGCATCTCCTGTAGAACCTTGTCCCGGTTCGCCTGGGACTCCATGTCGATGAAGTCCACCACGATGATGCCGCCGATGTCCCGGAGGCGCAGCTGGCGGGCCACCTCTTGGGCAGCATCGAGATTGGTCCTCAGGATCGTTTCTTCAGGATCTCTCTTCCCCTTCCCGGTGAACCGGCCTGTGTTGACATCGATCGAGACCAGCGCTTCGGTGGGCTCCACGATGATATATCCCCCTGACGGAAGCGTGACCCTACGCTGGAAGGCCTCGCCGATCTCCCCCTCGATGTCATAGCGGTCGAATAGTGGAACGGAGTCACGATAGAGTTGAATCCGGCTCATGAGATCCGGATCGACGCTCTTTACGTATTGGACGATTTCGTTGTGCACCTGCTTGTTGTCCACGATCAGGGCGTCGAGCTTGTCCGAGAACAGGTCTCGAATCACCCCGGAGATGAGCTTCGCTTCTCTGTGGACCAGAGCCGGAGCCTTCGACGAATCGGCGCGCCGTTCGATCTTCTGCCAAAGGGAGCGTAGCCGGCCGAACTCACCCTCGAATCTCTTGCGGTTCAGTTCCTCCCCAACCGTGCGGATGATGAGCCCACCCGCACCGTCCGGCCGGATGCCGCGCGCGAGCTGTCGAAGCCGGGCCCGTTCCTCGCGCTGGTCGATCTTCCGGCTCACGCCGATGTGGGTCGAAAAGGGCATGTAGACCAGAAATCTGCCGGGCAGCGAGACCTGAGCCGTGAGACGCGGGCCCTTGGTCCCCATCGGCTCCTTCGTCACTTGGACGAGCGCCGTTTCGCCCTTCTTGATCTGATCTTGGATGGGGGAGGGTTTTTCGCCTCGCCCTTTGCCGCCGTTCCCCGATGCACCACGGGAATCGGCATCCTCATTTTCGGGCTCGTCGTCATCCTCGTCGTCGACATCGGCCGAGACGAGGTCCGAAACGTGAAGAAATCCGGCTTTCTCGGTCCCGATGTCTATGAAGGCGGCTTGGATCCCAGGAAGGACTGCATCGACCCTTCCGAGGTAAATATCACCGACGAGGCGCCCTTGATCGGGTCGATCGAGCATGAGCTCGACCAGCCGGTCGTCTTCCAATAGCGCGACCCACGACTCCTGCGGCGTCGCGCTGATCAGAATCTCTCTTTTCAAGTACCGTTGGCTCCCCGGGCACTCGAGGGAGCTGGATTCCGAATCCGTTCACCCCGCCTGAAACACCGCACCCGTGACTCGACACAGCGTCAGGAGCCACGGAAACGACCGTTTCAAGGGCGTGAAGGATGCTCGCCCAACCCCTCGAATTACCCGAACCCTCTCGTCGGCGAGGCGACGAAAGGTGTTATTTCAGTCCCTGACGCCGACTGACAGGCGGCGTCCGAGAACAATCGTCATCTCCGGAAAATACCTATGTCGCCGATGAGCGTTCCAGTAGCTCACCCCACTGCGCACAAGCATCGCACCCTCCGCACGGCCCGCGAGGGGGCGCCTCTCCGAACCATCGGAGTATCGTGCACCGCCTGCATCCCCGCGAGGAGGCGTACCGAGCGACCCCGCGCAGCCTTCTCGTTCCCGCTCGTCTCCGCTGCAGGCGGTAGGCCAGGCCGGCCGGTGTTTCCCTCCCTGGGGAAGAGGTCCTCTTGCCAAATCGCGTGAGGGGAGGATGGATTCCGGTCCAGAAAGGACCGGTGGACCCGTCGATCGCCTCTCGTGTGAAGTGCCACGCAGAGGGCGGGAGCCCCATCCCGCCCGGCCCTCCCAGCCTCCTGGTAATAGCCCTCCAGCGACCCGGGAAGTTGATCGTGGACGACAAGTCGAACGTCGGGCCGGTCGATCCCCATACCGAAGGCGTTTGTCGCGACTACTACGGGACCCCGATCGGCGAGGAAATACGCCTGCACCCGGGTCCGCTCCTCTGCGGGGAGACCCGCGTGGTACGCCTCGGCACGAATCCCGTATCGAGCAAGACCGCTCCGGATGCGTTCCACCCGGGACCGGGTGGCCGCATAGACGAGACGAGCCCCGTGGAAGCGCCGAACGAGCTCCCGAATAGCTCGATCCCTTTCGGCTCGTTGCCGTACCCCCCGAACCGCCCAAAGGAGGTTCGGCCGGTCGAAGCTTCCCACAACTCGCACCGGGTTCCTCATTCCCAAGGAGGTCTCGATGTCTCGCTGCACCCGGGGCGTAGCGGTCGCCGTCAGCGCTACCACCGGCGTGCCCAGGATCGCGCGGGCCCTTCCCAACCGTCCGTAGGCGGGACGAAAGTCATGGCCCCACATGGAGATACAGTGAGCCTCATCGACCGTGAAGAGAGATGCGTTCAGCGCCGGAAGGAGGGTCTGGAAGCGCAGACTCGCGAAGCGTTCTGGCGCCAAGAGGAGTAGCTGGAGTCTGCCACCTCGGATTGCCTGCTCTGTCGCCACGGCTTCGCCGCGCGATAGTCCCGAGTGCAGCGCTTGGGCCCGCAGACCAGCCTCCTGGGCCCTTCGGACCTGATCGGCCATTAGCGACACGAGAGGACTGACGACAACGGTCACGCCGCTCAGGATAGCGGCAGGAACCTGATAGCACGCGCTCTTGCCGCCACCGGTGGGGAGCACTCCCAGGGCATCGTTACCGGCCAACGCGGCGTCGACGAGCTTCCTTTGGCCCGGCCGGAAGCCAGCGTATCCAAAGCGACGGCGGAGGACGATCTCCGGATCGGCGGGCACGGGCATGACCGGATGGTCAACCCGGGCCCCGGGCGAGGACTTTACCGCCCCCGATTTATCTGGACAGTAGATTGGCCACAAGAGTTGGGGTCCAGAGAGAGGGGGAGAGGATATGTCCCAGGAGAGTGGGGAGAGGGAAGCGACCGGAGGTCGTGGAGGGGAGGAGTTGCCGGAGCGATGGAGTGCACGGCGGAAGACGGATGCAGTGCTGCGGCTGCTTCGCGGAGAAGATCTGGGGGAAGTGAGCCGTGAGCTTCAGGTCTCGCCGGTGGATCTGGAAGAGTGGCGGCGAGTGTTCTTGGAGAGAGGCCAGCAGGGGCTGAAGAGCCGGAGGGGTGATGGGGCGGAGCGGGAGCTGATGCGTACGCGGGCGAAGTTGGGTGAGATGACGATGCGGATGGAGCTGGCGGCGGAACTCCTCGAAAAAAGGGGATTCGGGCAAGAGCTGAGGAAGCTCTTGAGGCGCGGGAGCGAGTGAGTTCGGGGACGGGACGACGCTACCCTCTGACGATGGTCTGCGAGGTGTGGCGGGTGGCGCGTTCGACGGTATACAGGATGCGGGCTCGAGGGCTGGGCTCTGAGGTTGGGGAGCCCGGGAAGCGGGGGCCGAAGACGGAGCTGAGCGATGAGGCCTTGGTCGAGAAGATCCGCGAGGTGCTCCGGGAGAGCGACTTCCTGGGTGAGGGGCACAGGAAGGTGAGAGCCCGCCTGAGGCCGAAAGGGATCGGAGTGGGCAAGAACCGCGTGCTGAGGCTGATGCGGGAGAACGGGCTGTTGGCGCCGGTGCGCCGCGGGCACCCGCGAGGAGACCGGAGCCACAGCGGCCGGATCACGACCGATGCGCCCAACGAACTGTGGGGCACCGATGCGACCCGGTTCTACACGAAGGCGGACGGCTGGTGCTGGTTGTTCATGGCAGTCGATCACTGTGTCAGCGACGTCGTGGGATGGCATGTGGCCAAGAAGGGAGACCGCTGGGCGGCCCTCGAGCCGGTCCGCCAGGGCGTGCGGACCCATATGGCCGGCTACGCGCCCAGGATCGCGCTCGGACTCGGGCTACGCCATGACTGGGGTCCGCTTTACCGCCCCCGATTTATCTGGACAGTAGATTGGCCACAAGAGTTGGGGTCCAGAGAGAGGGGGAGAGGATATGTCCCAGGAGAGTGGGGAGAGGGAAGCGACCGGAGGTCGTGGAGGGGAGGAGTTGCCGGAGCGATGGAGTGCACGGCGGAAGACGGATGCAGTGCTGCGGCTGCTTCGCGGAGAAGATCTGGGGGAAGTGAGCCGTGAGCTTCAGGTCTCGCCGGTGGATCTGGAAGAGTGGCGGCGAGTGTTCTTGGAGAGAGGCCAGCAGGGGCTGAAGAGCCGGAGGGGTGATGGGGCGGAGCGGGAGCTGATGCGTACGCGGGCGAAGTTGGGTGAGATGACGATGCGGATGGAGCTGGCGGCGGAACTCCTCGAAAAAAGGGGATTCGGGCAAGAGCTGAGGAAGCTCTTGAGGCGCGGGAGCGAGTGAGTTCGGGGACGGGACGACGCTACCCTCTGACGATGGTCTGCGAGGTGTGGCGGGTGGCGCGTTCGACGGTATACAGGATGCGGGCTCGAGGGCTGGGCTCTGAGGTTGGGGAGCCCGGGAAGCGGGGGCCGAAGACGGAGCTGAGCGATGAGGCCTTGGTCGAGAAGATCCGCGAGGTGCTCCGGGAGAGCGACTTCCTGGGTGAGGGGCACAGGAAGGTGAGAGCCCGCCTGAGGCCGAAAGGGATCGGAGTGGGCAAGAACCGCGTGCTGAGGCTGATGCGGGAGAACGGGCTGTTGGCGCCGGTGCGCCGCGGGCACCCGCGAGGAGACCGGAGCCACAGCGGCCGGATCACGACCGATGCGCCCAACGAACTGTGGGGCACCGATGCGACCCGGTTCTACACGAAGGCGGACGGCTGGTGCTGGTTGTTCATGGCAGTCGATCACTGTGTCAGCGACGTCGTGGGATGGCATGTGGCCAAGAAGGGAGACCGCTGGGCGGCCCTCGAGCCGGTCCGCCAGGGCGTGCGGACCCATATGGCCGGCTACGCGCCCAGGATCGCGCTCGGACTCGGGCTACGCCATGACTGGGGTCCGCAGTACACGGCCCACCAGTTCCAGGCCGAGCTCCGATGGCTCGGGATCCGGTCGACCGCGGCCTATGTGGGGGAGCCGGAGTGCAACGGTGTGGCGGAGCGCTTCATCCGCACGCTCAAGGAGGAGTGCCTCTACCTCCACGACTTCGAGACCCTCGAGGAAGCCAGACACGAGATCGGCCAGTTCATCGAATCCTACAACCACGGATGGCTCTTAGAGCGGCACGCCTACCGGACCCCGGCCCAGGCCCGCGAGGAGCTTCCAGGCCGGTTCACCGCAGCTCCGATGGCTCGGGATCCGGTCGACCGCGGCCTATGTGGGGGAGCCGGAGTGCAACGGTGTGGCGGAGCGCTTCATCCGCACGCTCAAGGAGGAGTGCCTCTACCTCCACGACTTCGAGACCCTCGAGGAAGCCAGACACGAGATCGGCCAGTTCATCGAATCCTACAACCACGGATGGCTCTTAGAGCGGCACGCCTACCGGACCCCGGCCCAGGCCCGCGAGGAGCTCACCCGCAAGGCGGCATGATTAAGCCGCCCCCTTGTCCAAGAAATCGGAACCGGTTCAGGACATGCCTATCTAGTCCAGTCCCGCCGCGATGAGGTCGCCCGAGCAACCACGACCTTCTGTCGCCCCCGAGTGTCTACCTCGTCTCGTCGAGCATGGGATCCCGTTCCTCGCTGCTCTCTCCCGTTCCTCCGGGAAGAAAGCGGATCAAGAAGCCCGCGAACAAGATCACAATCGCGACGGCCACGAGCCACCGGGTGTCCATCGCCATGCCTGCGACAGCCAGACCGGCGCCCACAGCGAAGAGCCTAACCTTCCACTCCAGCCAGGGATATCGATCCGCCTTACGGCTGCGATCCATAAACAAGATCGGACTCATTCGCCTATTGACTCGCTCTATCCGATGAGGCACTCGACGAGGTGGGTGCCTTGCTCGATAGGAGGATATCCGCCGCTTTCGACTAGTGCCAGCCCCGATGGCGCGGGGCTACGAGGCAGCCAGGTGCCTCTGGAAGAACTGCGCCGACCGCTCCAGAGCACTTCGGCACGCCTGTTCGTCGTATACTCCGGGCGGTCGTCGTTGCAAAAAGGCGTGGTGTGTCCCCTCATAGATGAAGAATTCCGACTCGACGCCCGCGGATTTCAGCGACTCCTCGAGTCCGGGTACCGCTTCGGTTGCGGCGTCGTTCTTTGCATCGGCGAAGTGTCCTTGAACCGGAGACTGAACGGTGCTCGTGTTGGGCAGTCCGCCCGGGAGGACGCCATAGAACGGTGCTGTTCGCTTCGTGAGTTCTCAGGTAGTCCGCGGCCCCTCTCAGGTCCTTAGACGCCTCCGTGATCTGAAGCTCGCGCATCAGGGTCATGGCGTGGTAGGGCTCGATGGTGGTCTCGCCGCGATAGAGATCGGGCGAGAGGGTAAGGAAGCCGCGTTCGGAGTAGCGGTCTGCCATGTTCTTGTTGTGCTGAACGAGTCCCCACCATTCCTGGATCAGAGCAGACCAGGTCCGCTGCCAGAGGGCGGGAGCGCCAGGTAGCCCCGGGCGGTTCCCCCGTTGCTCGGGAATTCAATCATCGTGCCGGTCATGGAAGCCTCCGGGGTTACAGCAGCAACAGGTAGTACAGTGCGAAAGATGTACCCACGATGGCGAGTCCGTAGCAAACCACGGCCAGCACGCCGTCCACGCCTTTTAGTCCCAGGTCCACTGCGGCATACCGGAAGCGGTGCGCCCAATGGAAAAGCGGCAGGGAGATAATCACGAACAGGTACACCTGTGCGATCGGGTTGCGGATCAACTGATTGAGCTCCCCAACATCGATGAGACCCGCTGGTACGGCAAAGCCGGTGAGGATGATCGTGACCGGGACAAAGAACGCGGCCACGACGCCCCCTGCGGAAAACAGAGACCACCAGATCGGTTCCTTGGACTTGGCCATCGAGCTTACGTCCCCGCAATTCTCAAGCAAATCCCGAAGATCAAGAGGGAGAGGGCAACCCAGGCCACGTAGTTTGCCGCGGCAATGAACGTTGGGTTGACACGGTCCTCCCCTCGCCAAACGACCATGACCTTGGGCGTCAGATTGATCCAGGTGACGCTGTGATATAGGACCATCAACAGGGCGAACAGGTGAAGAACCACGCTCCGCGGATTGTTGAGCATGGCCGTAAACGCGTCTATGTCGTCTGCGTGCGCCAGCAACACCAGTAAGAACAGCGCGTACCCGCCAACGAACAGGCACGTCAGTTCGCGGAGCATGAACAGAAAATACGTCTTGCGATTCAGCCACCAGGTAACGGGCATCGGCCGAACGTATTCCTTGCTTCTTCCTGCGGCTGACGGATTTGACATATCGCGTTGCCTGCTTGTTTTTGCCGACAGCTGGTTACTTACCGTTTCTTCGTTCCGTGGGGAACCAGGACGGAGAGAAAGAGGTCCTTCGTGGCGTCCACTTTGGCCTGCTGGATGGCGGCAGCCGGATCAACGTCCTTGGGACAGACTCGAGTGCAGTCACCTACGAAGGTGCATTCCCAAATCCCCTCATGGCTGAAAATCACATCAGCCCGATCCCCCGAGCCGCCGTCACGCGAGTCGAGGTTGTAGCGTTGGGCCAGGGCGATAGCAGCCGGTCCGATAAAATCCTGATGTCGGCCGTACACCGGGCAGGCCGCGTAGCAAAGCATGCAGTTGATGCACATGCTGAACTGCTTGTAGCGGGCGAGCTGCGCTGGCGACTGGCGGTATTCGCCCTCTGAAACGGATCTTTCTTCCTTCGGGATCAGCCATGCCTGGACATCGTCCAGCTTGTCCAGAAAATCGTCCATATTGATGACCAAATCGCGGATCACTGGGAAGTACTCCAGCGGCTCGATGCGTATGGGTTTCGGATAGTAGTCGCGCAGGAAGGCGGCACAGGTCAGCTTCGCTTCGCCATTGACCATCATCCCGCAACTGCCGCACACGCCCATCCGGCACGCCCAGCGATACGAAAGCGTCCCGTCCATCTCGTCCTTGACATGGTTCAGCGCGTCCAGCACCACCCAGTCGCTGCGATAGGGCACATCATAGCGATCAAATCGCGGTTGGTCCTCTTCATCCGGTCGGTAGCGAAAAACCTCCAAAGTGATCTTCTTGCCGGATTCGTCCGCGTCATTTAGTGCCATAAACGCGTTCTCCTGGTGGCCAACGGGTGACGACCACGTCGAGGTAGTCGATCCGTGGGTCTCCGTCGGTTCGGTAGGCCAGCGAGTGTTTCAAGAATTGGTCGTCGTCGCGCTCCGGATGGTCCGTGCGCTGGTGAGAGCCGCGCGATTCGGTCCTGGCAAGCGCGCTGTGGCCCAACGCTTCGGCTACATCGAGCATGCACTCCAGCTCCAAAGCGGTCGTGAGTTCGGTATTGAACGTCACGCTGTGATCCGCCAACTCGATCCGGCCGAAACGCTCCTTGAGCTCGCGAATCTTGTCGCAAGTCGATCGCAGCGACTCACCGCTTCGGTAAATCCCGGCGCCGCTATCCATGGCGCGGGTCAATTCTACCCGCAGCCCAGCAATGGTCTCTTTCCCGCCGCTGGGTTGGAAGAATTGCTCCCGAATCCGCCGCTGTTCCTCCTCGGCTTGGACAGTAATCTCTCGCGCCGCAATGTCACCCACCTCTTCGCTGAAACGAACGGCCGCCCCCGCCGCTCGCGCCCCAAACACCAGCAATTCGGTCAGCGAATTTGAGCCCAGCCGGTTGGCTCCGTTGATGCTCACACACGCGCACTCGCCCGCCGAGTACAGTCCAGGCAGTGACGTTGCGCCCTCGATGTCCGTGTGCACCCCGCCCATGACGTAATGCACCACCGGACGCACTGGGATCAACTCATGCACCGGATCGATGCCGGCGTAGTTGCGGCACAGCTCGCGGACAAAGGGAATCTTCTTGTTGATCTTCTTCTCGCCCATATGACGTACGTCGAGATTGACAAAGTGTCCGTAGGGTCCCGGGAGGGTCCCACCCTTCTCTTGCTCCTTCTCGAACGCTTGCGACAATCGGTCGCGCGGCCCCAACTCCATGGTCCGCTTCCGCGGATGCTGGGGGTCTGCCACGTCCAACGCCTCGCCGAGATCGTAATCCTGCAAATAGCGGTGTCCATCCTTGTTGGTGAGAATGCCGCCCTCTCCGCGCGATGCCTCGGTAATCAAGATGCCGGTTCCCGGCAGACCGGTCGGATGGTACTGGACGAACTCCATGTCCTTCAAGGGCACGCCGGCCCGGTAGGCGAGCGCCATCCCATCGCCTGTCTTGGTCGAAGCGTTGGTGGTGAACGGAAAGATGCGGCCCGCCCCACCGGTGCAGACGATCACAGCGCTGGCAGCGATCGCGCGAATCTGCCCTGACCGAAGCTCCAAAGCGGCCACACCCTGGCAGCGGCCGTCGTGCACAAGCAGCTTCGTCGCAAACCACTCGTCGTAGCGGGTTACGTTGTTGTATTTCAGCGCGGTCTGAAACAGCGCGTGAAGCATGTGAAACCCGGTCTTGTCCGCGGCGAACCAGGTCCGCTCGATTTTCATTCCGCCAAATGGCCGCACGGCCACAGTGCCGTCGGGTTCGCGGCTCCACGGACAACCCCAATGTTCCAGCTGGATCATCTCCTCGGGCGCTTCGTTGACAAAGGCTTCCACGGCATCCTGGTCGGCCAACCAATCGGCGCCCGAGATGGTGTCGTAGATATGATCCTCGAGACTGTCGTTTGCCTTGATAACCGCTGCTGCACCGCCCTCGGCCGAGACGGTGTGGGAACGCATCGGATAGACCTTCGACACGACTCCGACGCTGACACCTGGGTTCTCTTCGCCAATGGCGATGGCCGCTCGTAGCCCGGCACCGCCGCCCCCCACGATAAGAATGTCGTGGCTCAACAAGTCCATTGATGTCGATTCCTTTGGCCTGGCCGCCGCGACTTCACCGCTGAAAACGTGCGATTATGGCGTTTCTTGCTCTTCTTTTCAACCGGCCGTTCCTCAGAAAGGACTTGGATCTTGATGGATCGCCTCGGTTGAGCCGATCCGAAGCACCGCGGGTGGTAGGGCCGGAACCTACGACCGCCTGGTTGCCAGGACCACATGCCGCGCCGTTTTCCCACCGCTAGAGCCACCGCTGAAACTGGACTAGTCCTGAGTTAGGCGAGGGTGGCATGGCTACCCGGTTTACCTGGCCCACGATGTTTGCAGTTCCTGGACCCCCTAATTGGCGCTCTCCAGTGCGCTCAGCGCCGCTTCGAATACCGTCCAGGGTACCGGCTCGCCGTGAACGGGCGCCACGGTCGTCACGTCCAGCTTCATCCGCTGGACCTGGTTGTAGAGGCTGCGCATCGCCGGCAACTGCGCCGCACGCGGGGGCTCGTGCGTGTCGAACAGGTCCGCCTCAAATACAATGCCCTCATTCGGAAGGTAGGCCATAAGCAAACCGGAGACGTGACGTAAGGGCTGGACGTAGTAGACGCGCATGATCCGGGAGTTGTCGGTAATCACATAGTTTTCCTGAATCGCCTCGTAGTTGTAGCCCTCGGACAACTCCGTCGGTGGCCAGAGCGATACGATGTCCGGTTTGACGGTCCTCGGTTCGTAGACCAGCACATCGGTGTTCAGAAATTCAAGGTTGTTCATGTGCGTCACAATCGTAGAACCTATGTGAAGGTAGGTTCGCAGTCCTCCGATGTGGTCGAAGTGCGGGTGCGAACTGATCAACCAGCGAATCGGCTTATCTGGGGCCAGCCTGGCAACCTCCTCGATGACGACTAGGCTCCGTTCCTCACTGCCCGGCGCCTCGAAGACTGCAACGAAGTCGCTGAACTCCACCATGTAGCTATTGGCGGGCCCGCCGCCCAGCAAATACACGCCGTCGGCCATCTCCGTGACGGTGACCTGCGTCGGAAACGTCGCCTGAGCAACCGCTGGAGGCACCGGGACGGGATCGTCGCACACGTTCGGCTGTACTTCTGGAAACCTTCCACCGTAAGCATTGTGTCCTGTGCTCTGGCGGTAGAACTGCCAGTTGTCATCCCAGCCATGGTGAGAATGCCAGGCGACCGGCCACTTCACGCTGCCAAACGTCATCTGCTCGGTGGACTCGTGCTCGATATTGAAGTCGCCCAGTGCGGCCTCGTTCACCGTGGTCTTGATCCGTTGGATCTGATTCTGTGAGTTGATCGTGGCATCCACCCGATACTTCCCGAGCATTGTGATCGCCACCACGTGCACCTTCTCTGGCATAACCACGTTCCCGTCCCGACCCTTCTCGATCTGCTCCCACCGCCAGAAGGCGATTGGATTGGCGCCGGGTAGGCGGGCGGCCTTGATGAACCCGGGGGGATTCAGCCAGAGGTCCAGCTGGTACAGCTCCGCGAGCTCGGGCGGAACGGCGATAGGCTGCCCGTCCCCGTCGATGTGCCAAGCCACACCTCCATTCACGATATGTGTCTGGCGTGTCTCCGTTTGAGTCGGCGTGCCACCCTGCCAGCCCAGCCCGTACTTCCATGATGCGGGGGCAAGGCCCGGTTCGCGATCGAACCTCTCCTTACTCGTTCCGGTTTCCCAGTTGATGGTGCGCGTGTAGTTGGCCAACCCGCCGATGCGCGGCCAGTCTACGTTGACGGCATTCTCGAACGTCTGGCCAACGGCCCCGCTATAGCCGGTACCGGAAAACGTGATGCAGCGCAGATCGGCTTCGCCGATCTCCGCGGCAGCGGCAGCCAGAAGGGGCGCGGGATCCACGTAGCCCGGCGGAAACTGCTGGGCGGACGTCGAGTTTACCCAGACCGACAGTAGGGCCAGCGCCCCAAGCATCCTCTTAGCCATGGTTCCTCCTGAGTGACACCCGCCGACCGTCACCACCCGAACGTTGACACTGTTTAACCTCGGGAGATGGACTCCAATTTCACGGATCACAGGTAGGCAACGTAGCCCGTTTTTGCCCGTCCAGGCTAGGTAACCTGGACCCCGAGCTTTGGATGGGAGTCCAACATGGACTTCCGACTGTCGCGCTACGGGCCACGCATGTTCTGGCCACAAACACGTCCTAAGGTTTCTCAGGATTTCGAGCCTTCGTCGATGGCTCGATGAAAGCTATATGAGCAGACGCCCGAGCATGACTAGATGTCTAGTTCAGAGAGCTCATCGAAGAGCCGCAGGTGAGAGAGACGGAGGTGCAGGAGTTTGTCGAGGAGCGGCCCTGGCTAGTCGGTCTCGAGTACGACAGCGTGCAGGGGCGCTTTCCGGTGCCACGTGGAGAGGCGGATTTCATCCTTCGGCGTTTCGACGGGTACTACGACATCCTCGAGCTGAAATCCCCCTCGGATGTCATCGTTGAGGAGCTACAATCATCCGGAATCGCCCGACCGGCATCGCCCAGTCAGCATCGGCTCGGGAGGGCCCTGAACCTTGCGTTAGCGCAAGCACATCTGTACCGACACATCCTCGGTACGCTTTCGGTCGAGTCCGCCGAAATGTATGGGCTGAAGTACCACCGGCATCCTCTCATCACGATCCTCATCGGACGGGCCGCCGACCTGAATGAGATCGGACGGCACATCTTAACCGAACTGAACCTCAGCCTGAGTCGGATCCAGGTGATCCCCTTCGACCGGCTCGCAGAACGGATCGAGGGGATTGTCTCTAATCTGGAGGGCCTCCTCGCGAGCAGCAGCCCCGAAGCAACCTGACGCTAACTGCCTCTAGCCAGCTGACCTGACCCGCTGAAACGAGACCAGGAGCAATATTAGGATCGAGCTGGTCTGAAGCTTTTCAGCGAGGAGGTCAGGATGGGAAGGAAGCGACACACTCCGGAGCAGATCATCACTGGACTGCGGGAGGCAGAGGTCGGTCTGGCCCGCGGCAAATCCGTGAAGCTGATCAGCCGGGAGCTGGGCATCACCGAGCAGACGTACTACCGGTGGAGGCGGGAGTACGGCGGGATGAAGGTAAGCCAGGCACGGCGCCTGAAGGAGCTCGAGCGCGAGAACGGGCGCTTGAAGCGAGCAGTGGCGGACTTGACACTGGACAAGCTGATCGTGGAGGAAGCGGCCCAGGGAAACTTCTGAGCCCCGAGCACCGACGACGTTGTGTGGTGCGTGTACGTCAGCAGCTCGGGGCGTCGGAGAGGAGAGCGTGCCGGGTGCTCGGGCAGCCACGCACGACCCAGCGCCGGGCGAGGAAAGTGGCGAGTGACGAGGGGGCGCTCCGAGGTGATATCGTGCGACTCGCGAGTCGATTCGGCCGCTACGGCTACCGACGCGTCACGGACATGCTCCGCATCGAGGGCTGGGGGGTGAACCACAAGCGGGTGGAGCGGATCTGGAGGCAGGAGGGGCTGAAGGTCCCGGAGCGGCAGCCGAAGCGAGGTCGGCTGTGGCTCAACGACGGATCGTGCATCCGGCTGAGGCCGCTGTATCGGGGCCACGTCTGGTCGTACGACTTCGTGGCCTCGAGGACGCACGACGGGCGTGCGCTGAAGCTGCTGACAGTGCTGGACGAGCACACGAGGGAGTGCCTGGCGATCGTGGTGGCTCGCAAGATCCGCTCGCACGACGTGCTCGAGGTGCTGGCCGATCTGTTCGTCCGACACGGGCCTGCCGAGTATCTGAGGTCGGACAACGGACCGGAGTTCACCGCGAAGCTCGTGCGGCGGTGGTTGGGGCGCGTGGGCGTCGAGACGCTCTTTATCGAGCCGGGCAGCCCGTGGGAGAACGGCTACAACGAGAGCTTCAACGGCAAGCTCAGGGACGAGCTGTTGAACGGGGAGATCTTCTGCTCGTTGGCGCAGGCGGCCGTGCTGGTCGAGCAATGGAGGCGCGAGTACAATACCGTCCGACCCCACAGCGCCTGCGGCGGCTTTCCCCCGGCCCCTGAGGCGATTAAGCCGTCGCCCTGGTTCCTGAGGATGCCCGTCCTTCACGGCCCTCCACAGCTGCTGGGACTAACACTAGGATGTGGTACCGCTCTTCGGGGCAGGTCATTGAAGACGCGAGGAATAGGCCCCGGAACCCTTGCAGGCCCAGGCGAAGAGCAGAAGCCCTATACCCGATGGGTCGGGGTTACCGTCAGCGTCTTCCGATCAAATCCGCGTCGAAATCGTCCACGAACCAAGTGTCGGAACTCGCTTCCCGCACAAGGCAAAAGAAGGTTCTTCCATCGTTGGTTACTGCCTAGCAATAACCAAGTTTGGATCGTCGAGGGGGATCACAAGCTCAGGCACGAGTTCGACTTCACCTACATGTGGAGTCGATCGCAGCCTAAAAACAGTATTCGCATGGTTCCGCGCTGGCGAAATCTCTGGCGAAGAGGGAACGCGGCTAAGCGGGGTTGACGATGTGTCGGCTGAGTGACTCCGTCCTGCCGTCCCACGGCCCAAAGGCGCTAGAGCTGGATCGATTCACAACGTGTGTCCGTCTCCGCCTCCGGAGTTTCAGGAGCCTCTTCCCTGCGAGCCAGTCGACGGCCGATCGGACAATCACTCGCTCGCGACAGACAAGCCCGTGGCCGTTGATGCCCCGGTAGGCACCTAGGACAATCCCAGGAATCGCTGAGCTTCGGAGATGGACTCGCCCATCGCCGGACTCGTCCGACCCTTCGCGCTCCGCCTGATGAAAATCGAACCAGTTCGGGTTGTTCTGATTCTCCGTATCGACTTCGATTCTCCTTACGGTGCTATGGCCGATGCTATCTAGGAGGCTCTGAGAGGCGTTAGCACGTTCAGTCGGGCACCACCTGCCTCAACTCCTCGAAGAACTTCTGGACGAGGACCATTCGGGCACCCTCAAAGCCCGACAGTCCCCAAGTGACCGACGCGCTCCAGTGCCCTGTGAGGCCATCCCTCATTGAGGGAGGACACTGAAGCTCCCCGGCCAAAGACCCCAGTCACTCGTAATCAGGCGGTTTCGTTCGCTACCACTGTAGCTGTCTTGGCCTTCCTCGATTTCGATCCACACGATGCCGCCACGCTCCAAGCCAACAACCCCCGCGTGAACGCCCGCAGCGCAGATCGAGGAGTCGTCAGAGTAGGGGTCCGAGCCCCAGACGGTTCCGTGAGATCCGTCGGGGTTCGGTGGGCAATCAATCGCATATCGATTGCCGACCTCGCCTCGATAAGACGTGGCAGTTGTGTGCCAAATTGAGATTGGGTCTTGTACGGCAGCACCGGCGGCCCCAGCGGCGGCTTCGATGGTCGTCATCAGTGTCGCCTCTTCTTCCGTCGTGTTGTTCCCTAGTGTGCCGGTTTGCGCGGCGTCCCTAAGTTCCTCGACAACCTCGCTGATGCTCTCCAAGCCCGTTGCTTCCCGAACGACTTCCTGGCCTTGCCTGAACACAAAGACGCCCAGCGCCAGAAAGCCGATCAATCCAACGACAACGAGTCCGCCCACGCCGATCGCGATCCACGCCAGCGGCGAAAGGCCTTTCTTGGCCGTGGTGGGTCCAGGAACAGGTGGTGGGACGGCAGTTTCATCGGACATGATTGTTTCCTCTCTAATCAGTGAAGCCTCGCGCCGCTGGCGAAGTCTTAGGATAGCTGTGCTTCAGGTGTCCGGCGAATCCTTATCCCCTTGCCTAGCTGTTGCGTGTAAAGGACTTCCGGGAAAGCCATCGGGAAAGAACTCGCATCTTCGTCGTGAAACCTGGCCAAGAAGTCGATAGTCCTTAGCGCGACGCGAGGGTTCAGATAAGGCATGAGGTCCCGTTCTACGGCGTCCTCCTGGGCTACCTCACCTGAGGGATGTCTCTCAGAGCCTGGACGTTTGGTTGCCGCGCGGCTCGTCTTGCGCGTGTGTGCTGCCGAGCCTGTCTGAGAGGACGCCGCTCGCGCCCCCTACATCCGGGCTGGGGTGACCACAACACGTCGGTTGGCCTGACGCCCTTCGTCCGTGTCGTTTGCCCCCAAAGGATCGGTTTCTCCCCGGCCGACTGTGTGGATCAGGTCGGAGTCAATACCCCTACTGACCAAATACGCCTTTACTGCCTCAGCCCGCTCGGCTGAGAGGTTCATGTTGTAGTCGTCGGACCCTATCGAGTCGGTGTGCCCCGCAATGCGGACAGTCTCGCCATAGTCCTCGATCATGAACCGAATTCGATCCAGCTCCGGCGTCGATTCGGGCCGCAGGTCGGCGCGGTTGAAGTCGAAGAAGATCGACCGCGTGACGTACTCCCCCTCGGCCTCGAGAACGGCAATCGGGTCTTCCACACCGTAGTCGACCCTAATGTCGCGGATGTACGCGGGCAGGTTCTGGTTTGCGTTGACCTCGAACTCGATCGCGGACGATCCGACTGGGCGAATGAAGTTCGGGATCTGCGCCGCGCGCACTCCGCCAACATAGAGGATGGCATAGCCATCATCGACCTGGAACTTCACAGGTGTGAACTGTAGGTTGAGGCTCGAGACCTGGTCGATACCTGAGATCCGCTGGGTCTGGAAATAGAGCCCGGGACCACGCCAGATGTTGAGGTAGTGACTCTCGTAGTTGCCCGGCCTGAACACGTCAATGGGCTCTAGTGTGACGTACACAAACTGGTTCGGAGCCGCAGTCTGAACCGTGAACTCGAGTGAGAAGTCCTCAGGCAGGGGCTCGCTCAATGCGATGCGGAATCGGGTCTCGGTGCTGAACTCAAGGGTGTTGAGCCCATCGAGCTGGATGATTTGTACGTTCCCATTCAGGAACTCGATGTTGTCCGGGATGCGACCCACCCGGACGCGCGGGTTCGGCATGATCTCGGGTGGATTGTCCGTATCCTCGATGTTCCAGAGCGAGTTGTAGATCGGTCGTTCGCCACGGAGATAGTCGTAGTTCGCCCACCGGCCTTATCCGGGCTCGTCTAGGGTTGCGGCCGCTAGATCGGGGTCTGTGACCGGGTTGCCATTATCATCGGTGATGGGGTTCCCATCGTCGTCGACGATCACAACCTTGTCCCCATTGTTCTGCGCGTCTTGCACGCACTGACGATGGCCCACCGCACAAGCCGTCGCGTCACCGACACGGGTGGTCACCTCACTGCGGATCTGGTTTCCGGCGGCTCTACGAGCGGCGTCGACGAGCCCACCCAACTGCGCCTCGGCAAGCTGAGGTGCCGCCATTGCGAGAAAGGCTGTCACGCCGATTGTCTTGATTCTTGCAAACATGATTCGACCCCCGAGCGGTGGGTGAGACGGGAGGCAGCCCCGATGCCGTCGTGCGCCTCCGCTCACGATAGAAAGGTGCCCTGTGGCCTGCAAGTTCGTCATCTCGGCACGCTACCGCGCTTCGGCGAGACCCGGGATCGGGCCTTCGTCTCCGCGATGCAGTCCGACCTGAACCAGGTCCGCACGGCGCAGGAGATGTACTACCAGGACAACACTTTCGTCTACGCCAGCGATATCGCCGACCTTACGGCCGCAAACCTCTTTACGGGAACCGTCGGGGTGACCGTCGTGATCAACGCAGGCACCGCGACAACCTGGGATGCCACGGCGACGCACGGATCGACGGCTGTTGCCTGCGACTACGCCGCCGCGGTAGGCACGATCATCTGCGCCTAGTTCCAGCAGTCAGGACAGCGAAACCTGAACCCCGAACGGGGTCGGGGAAGGACCGAGGGGCGGGGTGCTGACGGATGGCGCCCCGCCCTCGGGGATCCCAACAGCGCACGGCGGAGCTCGAGGGGGAGGATGTGAGGATGCTGGAGATTCGCTGTCATCTTGATCTCTGCTAGGAACCGCTCGGCGCCGATCACCGCTGCCAACTCGGGCTTCAGGACCTTTAGAGCGACCTCTCGTTCATGGCGTAGATCCTCCGCGAGGTACACGGTGGCCATGCCGCCTTCGCCCAGTTCGCGCTCGATGGCGTACCGACCTTCGAGGGCCGCATTGAGTCTGCTGATCGGATCGGAGGGGTCGCTCATAGTCCCGCCGCTGGAGGGATACGGGAACTGCGCCCAGAGTGATGCTGCGTGAAAATGCTCGGCGATCCTGCCTGCAGCAAGGAAGATGGGGGGGCGGTCAGATCAGAGAAATCTACCGTCAGCGGTAGATTCGACTGTCGCGCGCTTCGGCGGTGCTGCGACCCTCACCCTCCCAGGCCCCCCTAACATCCCGGTGGGTGGAGCAATAGCGCGGGACGCGGGAATCGTCAGGGAGAGTACGGTGAGGGTGTGCTGCAGTAGGATCTACTCCGAGAGGTAGATCCTTCGTGTACCACGCCTACGATGAGGTTGTGGTGAGCATGACCTTTCCAGCCCCTGGTGACTCGATGGCAGGTGGACTGAGGGCGCGGTCGACCCTGAATCGAGTATTGGGTCCTACTTCCGGGTACCTGACGGCTTAGTCCCCATCACCAAGACCGTATCCGAAATCACTCTCTGCGGCGCACGCATCGTGCACGCAGCTCGGAGACGCTTGCGATAGGCGGCCACATCTTCACATGTAATCCCTTCGGAGGCAGTGCGTTACTCAATGTACTCGGCCGGACTCCGCTCTCTAGAGCCACTGCTGAAACAGCACCATCCCGATGGCGGAGGCCGCGGCAAGAGTGGCGGCCTGGGCTCTCTCTCCTCTCTCGTAGGCTTCAGGGAGAAGCTCCACCAGTACCATGAAGACCATCGCCCCCGCCGCAAACCCCAGACCGTAGGGTAACGCGGCGCAGAAAGCCTCCACGAAGAGAAACGCCGGGACCGCCATGAGCGGCTGCGGAAGGGAGGAAAAAATGCTCCAGGCGGCGCAACGGGGCACAGAGACGCCCTGGGGTCGGAGCACGGCCGAGATCGCGACGCCTTCCGGGATGTTGTGAATGGCTATGGCGACGGTGATGACGGCCGCCAGTGTGATTCCGCCCCCGAAAGACACTCCGACGGCGACCCCTTCGGCAAACGAGTGGACCGTCATCACCACCAGCACCAGAAGCATCTTCTTAGCGCCCTCGCCCCTCGCTGCCTCAAACACGAGCTCTTCCCCGTCTCGCTCTCCAAGCAGGCGTTGAGTGGCCAGGATGAAGAAAACTCCAAGGAGGCCCCCGAGGAGCGTTTCGCCCCTCCCGAAGCCGGTTCCCTCGGCCAGGAGGCCAAAGCTGGCGCCGAGCATGAGCCCGGCGGCGACGGCGTTGGCGTACGCGGTAAAGCGGACCGAGATTGTTCGGACGAAAGCGAACGGAAGGGCGCCGAGCCCCGTTGCGACAGCGGTGAGCAGCGCATAGACGAAGACCAACCACACTTCGCTCATGTCGCCACACCGGCTAACACCACGACTACCCCCAGAGCGACGAGGGTCACCAACGCGATGCTGGTGCTTCCTGCCTGTCGGTAGGACTCAGGCAGCAGCTCGACAAACGTCAGGTAGACGAGCGCGCCCACGGCGAACCCCGTCACCCACGGAAGAAGAGCGGGCCAGAGGCCTACCACGGCGAAGGAGAGGACGGCTAGCAGCACCTGATTCACGTTGACCGCAGTCGCCAGGGCAGCGCTCTGTGAGACCCGGAGACCTCGTTGCGTCAGAAGGGAGATGAGGACCATGGATTCCGGAACGTTGTGGATGGCCAGTGTAACGGCCATTGCAACACCGAGCGGCAACGAAACGGCCATTGCCGCACCGATGGCCACGCCTTCGTGTGCCGCATGGAGGGTGTCCACAAGGATGGCTTTGTAGCCGTACTCCGGTCCGGCCTCATCCAGCTCTGCGAGGTCCAGCTCCCCTGTTCCGGTGACAGCATGAGTTACGCGGACAAAGCCAACTCCGAGAAGGGCACCGGCCCCGCCTGCGATCAGCGCGTCCTGGAGGCCCTCGGTGAGGAGAGTGTAGGCGACGCCGAGCATGAGGCCGCTCGCCAGAGCGTTGGCCCACCCGATCATGGCGTGTGACGGAGCCCCCCTAACCGCCTGGGGCACGGCACCGACCACCGCCGTAAGGGAGGCCATGGTGGAGAAGAGGAGGACGGTCGCGAGCGGGTCGAGCGCTGTCACCGAGCCTCGAACCACCCCCGGACGTACTGCACGGCGTCGGAGGTGGGTGTGCCAGGCCCGAATAGCTGGCCGATCCCCTCCGACCGAAGCTGCTCAATGTCGGCCTCTGGGATGATCCCTCCACCGGTCACAAGAATGTGGTCGGCGCCGGCGCCCGCGAGTAGCTTACTGACCTTGGGGAAAAGGGTCATGTGAGCCCCAGAAAGTACTGACAGGGCAACCACATCGACGTCCTCTTGCAGTGCCGCATTCACGATCATCTCAGGAGTCTGGTGAAGCCCCGTGTAGATGACTTCGAAGCCCGCGTCCCGGAAGGCGCTGACGATGACCTTGGCTCCCCGGTCGTGACCATCCAACCCGGGCTTCGCCACCAACACTCGAATCGGCCGATCTTTAGCCCTCATTGGACCCATCCCGTTCAGCGGCAAGCACTCCGAAGACCTGACCGAAACTGGCCAGTTGCCTGCCGCTCGTCCAGACAACTCAGGAGCGAGGCCCTGCCTGCCGGCATCTACTCTATATCGAGCTCGTCACGGTCGATCCCCATCCGTCGTAGCAGCTCGTATGCAGCCGCGTACGGCGTGACACTTCCCGAGAGGATTCGATCCACCACTGCGTCGGACAGTTCCTCGGTGGAAAGCAGGTCGCGCGCGCGACGCATGAGTTCGCGGTCCAGAAGGTCCCTCACACGCGCCAAGATCCTCTTGCGCCGACGCATCTGCAGGGTTCCCGACTCCTCCAAGTGAGCTCGGTGCCGTCCGATCTCCTCGGCGAGCCGAGCGATTCCCTCCCCTGTGCGAGCCTCCGTGGGGACGACCGGGGACATCCACGCCTCTTCGTTAGAACTGGAATCGGCCTCCGGGATGCCTGAAGCTCGAAACTCAAGCATCGAACGGAGGTCGCCTGTGAGGCGGTCGGCGCCCTCAAGGTCCGACTTGTTCACCACAAAGAGGTCTGCCACCTCGAACATCCCGGCCTTCATTACCTGGACGCCATCGCCAGACTCCGGGATTAGCACCACGACGACCGTGTCTGCTACATCCGCTATCTCGGTCTCGACCTGCCCTGCTCCCACGGTCTCAATGATGAGCCAATCAAAGCCGAAGCGGTCCATCACATCCAGGACCGCTCTCGATGCCGTACTAAGCCCGCCCAACGACCCTCGGGATGCCATGGATCGGAAGAAGAAGTCCTGATCGTTTGGGACTTCATTCATGCGGATCCGATCGCCTAGAAGCGCTCCGCCCGAGTAGGGGGAGGTTGGATCTACCGCGAGAATCCCCACCGACTCGTTCCGGTTCTGAATGAGACGTGCGAGCTTGGCGGCGACCGTGGACTTACCGGACCCAGGGGGGCCCGTCAGTCCAACCCGGATCGCAGGTTCCGCCGGTTCGTCAAGGAGGGCTTGCAGGAACGATCGGAAGCCTGGCCGCTCGTTCTCGACGAGCGAGATGGCGCGCGCGAGCGCCACTCTCCGGCCCTTCCGGAACTCGGCAAGCAGACCTTCAAGTTCGCCGGGAAGGCGGGTCACCGGGGTCGGATCCCTCTCGCGTGTCCTAGTGGATTCTCGAGAAGGTGAGTCGGGATGAACAAGATGAGGACGAACATCATGAGGGCGGCGCCCAGTCCGAGCGCGAGCAGCCACACACTCCCGATCGCGACGAATATGACCGCCGAGATGACGGCGGTGGCTGTAGCGAACACCGAGAGCAGGAAACGGCGGGCCTGGAGGTGTAGGAACCGCTCCTGCGTCTGATGATCGCGTGGGTGGACCCGCACACGCAGCTCCTCTCGCTCGGCCCGCTGAAGAATATCTTTCAAAGACCGAAGCAGGTGGGTCGCTTCGCTCATGAAGTCCCGCGCCATCGCTATCGGCTCGCGGGCGGTCTGGCTCAGGAGTTCGTCTCTGTACTCCCGGATCACCTTCCGAATCAGGCGCAGTCCATTGAAGTCGGGTTCGTAACGAAACGCGATCCCCTCGAGTAGCACAGCAGCCCTGAAGAAGTAGACGAGTTCCTGAGGGAGGAGCAGCGGCCACGTGTAAAAGGTGTCCCAGATCTCCTGGACTATCTCCTGGACACGCTCTCGTGAGGAAGTGCGAGCCTTATCCATGATCCGCATGATCTCGGTGGCAGCTTCTCGGACCTCCCCGCGTGATACCTCTGGCGAGATCATACCCAGTCGGTACATCCCGCTGATAATTCCGTCGAGATCCTCCCTCTCCACACACAAGGCGATCGACAGGATCGCGTCTCGCGTCCCACGGGGAACGTCGAGGACCATGCCCCAATCCAGCACGACGATGGTCCCGTCATCGGCGACCATGAGATTCCCAGGATGGGGATCCGCGTGCAGGAACCCATCGAGCATCATCATGCGCAAGTACAGGCCGGTGAGCCGCGTCATCACGGACTCAAACTCCAACTCCCCCGAGGCAAAACGGTCATCGAGGCGATCGACCTTCGTCCCGTCGAGGTGCTCCATGACCAGGACCCGCTGGGTCGTGAGATCGCCGACAACTTCCGGGGCACGCACTCCATCGACGTCCGCAAACAATCGGTGAAATCGATGCATGTTCTCCGCTTCAGTCCGAAAGTCCATCTCCTCGCGGACTCGCACGGAAAACTCCCGCACCACGTTTGTGATTCCCCTGATATGGTGGTTGGGGAAGAGTATGTTCGACCAGAAGAGGATCCTGAACGAGAGATCCAAGTCGACCGCAACCTTCTCCTCGACGTCGGGACGCAGAACCTTCACCGCCACTTCGCTCCGCTGGAAGCCGGCCTTGTGGACCTGACCCAGCGATGCCGCCGCAACCGGCTCCGGCTCGAAAGACTCGAAGATCTCCTCCAGCGGCTTCCCGATCTCGGCCTCGATGACCATCCGGGCCGCTTCCCCCGGGATTGGGGGCACCTGATCCTGAAGGGTACCGATCGCAGTCAGGTAGGGCTCCGGCAGGAGATCGGCTCGGGCGCTGAAGACCTGAGCCAGCTTGATGAAGGTTGGGCCGAGCGCGGCCACTGAAGCTACGAGCCTCTGAGCACGGCGGTCGTGATGACCGGGCCTTCGATTCGCCGGCCTACCAAGCAGAATAAACCTGCGCCGATCTCACAGGAACACGACTACAAACGGAATCAGGCCGATGAAGATTCGCGATCCGCGAAGGGCTCGCCTCATCTACCTTTTCCAGTCCTTCCTGCAACCTCGCTTTCGGGGCGCGGGTCCGGCTGTTCGCTTAGGATCTGGCGGACCATGAGCTCCTGCCTTCGGTAGAGTTCGCTCTCGGCTCGAGCAGCCGCAGTTTCCGGATGATCATATCCCAGAACGTGCAGAGTTCCATGGATCGCGAGCCGGACGAGCTCTTCCCGGTGAGATACCCCGTGCTCCTCTGCCTGACGTGCCGCCTGGTCCACGCCGATATAAATGTCGCCCACAGGAGGGCTTCCGGGTTCGTGGAGTCCGAACGAAAGGACGTCTGGCACCGAGTCATATCCTCGCCATTGGAGGTTCAGAGCCTGGATCTCTTTGTCCGCAAGGAAAGTCAGGGACAGCTCGCCCTCGCTCAGCCCTTCGGCGGCGAGTACCGCGAGCACCGCCTCCTCGAGCAGCGGCTCTGGAAGCTTGTGGCCTCGCGGCAGACTCAGGTAGACTCGCGGAGACATCCAGGATGGACGTCAGACGTCATCGGCGGCCGGAGCCGGCTCGCCCATTTCCTGTGAAACCTCGGATTCAGGCAACGTCACTCCGACCGCGCGCGGAGCTCGTGCTGCGACCTCGTCAGGCGGATCCTCTTCCACTGAGGGCACAGACGCTGTCAGGTGCCTCGTTGCAGGATAGTCGATCCGCTGATGATACACTCCCCCCAGAACTTTGTGGAACTGGGCCTTAATGAGTCCAATCTCCTGCAGCGTCACGGGCGCCTCATCGAGCTGGCCCTGCTGGATCTTGGAGTCCACGATAGTGTCGATCAGGTCGCTAATCCGCTCCGGTGTTGGATCCTTCAGCGTCCTGGTGGCGGACTCCACCGAATCGGCCAGCATGACGATCGCCGTTTCTCTACTTTGGGGTCGGGGACCCGGGTAACTGAAAGCCTCCAGATCCAGCTCCTCACCCTCGATTTGAGCTTCCTCCTTCGCCCTCTCATAGAAGAAGGAAATCTCCTGAGTGCCGTGATGCTCGGGGATGAAATCAACCAGCAAGTCGGGGAGGTTCGCCTCCTCTGCGAGCCGGATTCCTTCGATCACGTGCTCTCTGACGATTGCGGCCGAGGTGGCCGGCTTCAGCTTGTCGTGAGGGTTTCTCCCAGACGGCTGGTTCTCTATGAAATACTGGGGCTTCACGATCTTTCCCACGTCGTGGTAATAGACCCCTACCCGACAGAGCAGCCCGTTCGCTCCGATCGCGTTGGCGGCCGCTTCTGCCAGGTTTGCCACATTGATCGCGTGCGCGTAGGTACCGGGCGCCTCCATCGAGAGGCGTTTCAGCAGGGGTCGGTTCGGGTCCGCCCACTCCAAGAGCGTCTGGTCGGTAGTGATCCGAGTAAACCACTCGAAAACGGGCAGGAACCCCATAGCCAGGATGGCACTCACCACGGAGTTGACCCCTGCATACCCAAACGAGGTCGCAATGCGCTGCGCGGCTCGGCCCGCAACAACACCGAGCGCTACGAGCACGGCCGCGTACGCCGCGATGATGATCGCGATGAAGATCCAGGTCTGGGCCCGTCGGCGGACAGCCCGCACAGAAAGGGCCGCCGCAGATCCCGCTACGAACACCGGGAGCCACGCGTGGACGCTTTGGAACGGACCCTGCGTTCCGATCACCACCGCCATCGTTGCGGCTAGCACGAGCGCAAGGCGACCATCCCAGAGAACGGCCGCCGCCAGGGAGATGAACGCAATCGGGAGAAGCTCGGGGGCCAACTCGTTCCGTGCGATGATCCCACTGGTACCGGTGAAGGCGAGTATGAGGATCCCGAGAAGAAGAAGCCAACGCTGGTTCCCATAGATATCGGGGCGGAAAAAGAACAGAAGGAAGCCGAAGACGCTCAGGAGGAGGAGGTTCAGTGTCATGGCTCCTGCAAGACCCGCGATCCTCAATCCTCGCTCCTGCAACTGCCCCTCCCGCCTCAGCGCTTCCTCATAGGCCTGAAGCCGTTCGATCTCTGCGTCCCCCAGCTGCTGATTCGCCCGGACAATCGCCTCACCCTGCAGCACATTCGCCTTCAGAATGGCCACCGCCCGCCTCGCCGCGTTTCGGTCCTCTTCGGTAGTGACGGCGTCGTACCGAAGGGTCGGATCCATAAAGCGGATCAGGGCCAGCCGGAGCAGTTCGTTGACCTCGGATCCGGCCTCCTCGGGGAGGAGTTGGGAGGCCGTCTCGTAGAATCCGCTTGACGTTAGCACAGAGTCTTGGGCGATGTAGCGCTCCCCGCCGCCCGGACTTACGACGAGGATGCGCCCCGTCGATGAGGGGGCCAGCCGAGCCGCCTCGCCGAGAACTCCTTCGGGCAGGAGTTCTTGAACCGCGCGGACCGCGGTCTCCTCTAGAAGAGCGCGAGTCTCAATGTCACGGAGCAGTTCCCCCTGAGCCTCTGAAAACGTAAGGCCCAAATCAGAGAGAAGCTGGTCGAGCGCCTCCAACGGGCTCTCTTCCTCCTCCGTCTCACCCACCTGCTCGAAGAACCGAGTGAGAGCAGCCTCCATGGAATCGAGGGCCTCCGGATACAGCTCGAAGGTCGGTGGGACTGCGGCAGCAGCGGACGAGCGCTCGAGTTGGAGCTCCTCCAGCGTCTTGGGCACTCCAAATGACAGGGAGGCAATAACGTCCTCGTCCGAGACCATCCCGACCTCATACCCGGATACCTGGAGGCCGCTCGAGGGAGGGAAGAAGAGGGTCACGGCGAGCGCAAGGAGCACGAAGAGCCCAACCCGACTCCCGTGATGGAGGGCGCCGTCGGGCCAGCGCTTCCGTGGCGGCTGGGAGTGTCGGGCCAGAGGGGATTCCGACCCGGTCTGCCTGGACGAGGTCGTTCGAGTCAAGAGGAGTCCTCCCCCTCATCGGCCTGCGCGTAGGCCCGAATGATGTCCTTAACCAGCCGGTGGCGGATGACGTCCTTCGCGTCCAGGTAAACGAAGGCGATACCCTCTATTCCCTTCAGGATCCTCTCCACCTGTAACAGACCGGAATTGTCCAACCTCGCAAGGTCAATCTGCGTCTTGTCGCCCGTAATGACCACCTTGGAGTTCAGGCCCAGACGGGTCAGGAACATCTTCATCTGCGCAGTTGTGGCGTTTTGGGCCTCATCGAGAATAACGAAGGCATCTGATAGCGTGCGCCCACGCATGTATGCCAAAGGCGCAATCTCGATCGTGCGATCCTCGATCGCGCGCTGAACCCGGTCGGACGGCATCATGTCTTCCAGAGCGTCGTAAAGCGGCCGGAGGTACGGGTCGACCTTTTCTTGAAGATCGCCCGGAAGGAATCCCAGGTTCTCTCCGGCCTCGACTGCAGGTCGAGCTAGAATGATGCGTTTCACCCGCTTACGGTAGAGAGCGTCGACAGCCGTTGCGACGGCCAGGTAGGTTTTCCCCGTACCGGCAGGTCCGATCGAGATCACGATGTCGTGATCCCGGATGGACTCGAGGTATGCGGCCTGCCCGCCGGACTTCGGCGTGATGGCCCTTCTGCTCCCGGGAAGCGCAATGCGAATGCCTGTTTCGGTCGGTAACACCGGCGGTCGCCCGTGGCTTTCGAACTCCTCCGCCAGACGGGAGATATCGGTCGTGTCGAAGGGGGCCCGCAGGCAAGCGAGTTCGATCAGGTGTTGGATCAGCGGGACCGCCCGCTCGATCGGATCCAGCTCCCCGGAGAGGATCACATGATCCCCGCGCAGCACAACCCGGATCCCGAAGCACCGAGCAAGCTCCTGAAGGTTGGCATCGTTGACACCGGCGAGCAGGAGGAAGTCAGCCCCCTCAGCGTCCAGCCGATGTTCGACGATTGTATTGACGGGGCCTTCCATCTTTCCCCTCTCCTCAGCCGGCTTCGGGACCCGTGCCAGCCTTGGGGTCCCCTAGGCTCAGCCCCAACTCCATCACCTCCGCAGCCGAGACGGCGGTTGGCGCTCCCTCGAAGAGGGCGCGAGCGGCAGTGGTCTTTGGGAATGCGATGACGTCTCTCAGGCTTCCAGCTCCGAGAAAGTCCTTGACGATCCGATCCAGCCCCAACCCGATCCCCCCGTGTGGCGGCGCTCCGGATTCGAGCGCTTCCAGGAGGAATCCGAACCTGCGATCGATTTCTTCAGCCGACATTCCGAGGACCTCGAGCGTGTCACGCTGAAGACTGGCCTTGTGGATTCGAATACTACCCGATCCGAACTCCGAGCCGTTGTACACCAAATCGTACGCGAGTCCCCGAACCGATATCGCGTCTGACTTCAATCGCGCTACGTCGTCCGGATGAGGGAGAACGAACGGATGATGGCCGGGGTGAAGAACTCCACCATCTTGCTCGAACAGCGGGAAGTCGAGCACCCAAAGCCAGGCGTGATCCTGGTCCGGGGAAAGGTCCATTGCCTCGATCACCGACGCCCGGGCCCGAGCCAGCGCGGGTGAGGTCATCGCATCTGCACCCGCCGCGACGAGCAGAAGATCTCCGGTCTCGGCACCGATGGCCACCCAATGCTCCTCGTCCATCCACCGCGATAGGGGCCCGCTACCCCCATCCTCCGTTGTCTTGGCCCACAGAAGTCCGGGAGCCCCAACCGCCTTAACCGAGGCCTCTATGGCCTCGATCTGCCTACGAGTGAGGTGCGCACCTCCGGGGATTCGGAGCCCCCGAATGCGACCGCCGGAGGCCACAGCGGTCCTGAGGATCTCAGACTCCCGACCCAGCCTTTCGGTCCAATCCCCAATCTCGAGACCCCAACGCAGATCCGGGCGGTCCGAGCCAAACCGTTCCATCGCTTCTGTATGAGAAAGCCGCTGGAAGGGGGCCTCCGCCGAAATGTGCGCGACCTCGCCGAGCACCTGCATGAGCCCCTCGATCCAGCGGATGACATCATCGGGTTCGACGAAAGACGCCTCCAGGTCGATCTGGGTGAATTCCGGCTGTCGGTCGGCCCTCAGGTCCTCGTCCCGGAAACACCGGGCGATCTGAAAATACCGATCGTATCCCGCGGTCATCAGAATCTGCTTGTAGATTTGCGGGCTTTGTGGGAGAGCGTAGAACTCACCGGGATGAACTCGGCTCGGCACGAGGTAGTCCCGTGCTCCTTCAGGGGTCGGCTTGGTCAGGATGGGGGTCTCTATCTCGAGGAATCCCAACATGTCCAGGTAGTTTCGGGCGGCAAGAATAAGGCGGTGCCTGAGTGCGAGGTTATCCTGTAGCTCGGCGCGGCGGAGGTCGAGGTGCCGGTGCCTGAGCCTTAACTCTTCGGCGGGGAGCTCCTCGTCTAAAGGGCGGTAGACGGGAATGGCTGGTGTCGTTGCCTCGTTCAGCAGTCGAAGCCGACGCGCCCTGATCTCGATGTCCCCCGTTTCAAGCTCAGGATTACGGGAGTCCTCCGGTCTTGTCGCAACCTCACCCTCGACTCGGATCACGTCTTCGCTGCCAAGCCTATGAGCATGCTCCAGGCTTTCCGCCTCCGTCCAGTCGGGCCCGAAGGACACCTGGACCAGCCCACTTCGATCCCGCAGGTCCACGAAGAGCAGCCCACCAAGGTCCCGTCGGCGATGCACCCACCCTGCGACCCTCGCCTCGGACCCCGCGTCGTTGACGCGCAAGCCTCCGACCATGTAGCTACGAAAGCCAGTCGACTCGATGGTTGCTCGGTCCTGCGCGTGGGTCATCCGCCGTCCATTCCACTTGGGTCTCGAGAGTCGCGCGCTCTCGCGACGTAAATGATCAGGTATCCAACAGTGACCCCAGCGACGTCTGCGAGCCAGTCCGCGACATCTGGCGTGCGGCCGGGCACAAAGCTCTGGTGCCACTCGTCTAGCGCGGCGTAGCCGCACCCAGCGGCGATCAGTACCGCGTGCAGCACATCGGTTCCGCTGATCCATCTTGCCCTGGCCAGTAGCCCGCCCAACGTAAGGTAGAGGGCGAAGTGAACCAGCTTGTCGGGGACGGCCAGGAGCGGCTGCAAACTAGACGGTGCGGCCCGGAGCTCACTCAACACGAAGAGGCCCAGAGCCCAGAAAACGGCCGGTCCCCACGCGATCGCCTTGCGCTTCACCGACCTTCCACTCGCCGGGGATCTCCTTCCCTCGGCCCGGAATCGGCCCTTCCCGCTATCCACTCGAGAGGACCCTGCCCCCGGTACCGCCCGGAGGGAGATGCCCGCTAAGTTAATCGTGGCATCCGTAGGGCTCAAGCAAGGTCGGGCCCTCCCGAGACGATGAGCGATCCCTTGGCCACGACTCGACAGGCACCCACCCCGGATGGCGTTCCCTTCGATCTCCTGAGCCTCACCCCGGGAGAGATGGACTCCCATCTGGCCGACCACTTCGCCGCCCGAAATCAGCCACGCTATAGGGTTGAACAGGTGCGAAGGTGGGTGTACCGGTCTCCCGCCCGGTCCTTCGACGAGATGAGCAACCTCCCGACCGAGGTACGCGTGGGGCTTGCAGAATCCTTCTCTCTGACCCAGCTCGAAGTCGAGAAAGTTTCCCGCTCCTCGGATGGGACCGCTAAACACCTGTGGCGACTCGCCGATGGTGAGCTCGTCGAGTCCGTACTCATTCCCGACGGGCATCGGCTCACCCTGTGCCTCTCGTCACAGGTGGGGTGTGCGGTGGGATGCACCTTCTGTGCGACCGGGTGGGCCGGCTTCTCGCGACAGTTGGGGGCGAGCGAAATCGTGGCCCAGTTTAGAGCCTCCCGGAGGTGGGCGCTGGAGAACCGCTACGGCCCGATTACGAATGTCGTTTACATGGGAATGGGAGAGCCGCTGGCCAACCGCAGCGCCGTACATGCGTCGTTGACGACCCTGAACCAGGGCTTCGGCCTGGGTGCCCGCAGGATCACAGTGTCCACTGTCGGCCTAATTCCGGGAATTCTGGAGCTCGCGGCGCGGCCCGAACAGTTCGGCCTGGCCCTCTCACTCCATGCGCCCGTCTCGGAGCTCCGTCGGACCCTGATTCCGTCGGAGCAGCGCCATCCTCTTCCTGAGTTGATGGCAGCGGTAAAGGAGTTTCGCGAGAGGAAAGGCCGCAGAGTCACTTTCGAGTACATCATGATCCGCGGGATCAATGACGCGAAGGCCCTCGTGTGGAAACTGGCAGATCTTTCGAGGAGCGTCCACGCCTTTGTGAATCTGATCCCCTTAAACCCGATCCCTTACCAGGATTGGCGTCCTTCGACTCCGTCGCGTATTGAGTTCTTCCGGGCCACCCTCGAGAAGTCCGGCGTATCGTCGGCGATCCGGGAGCCCAGGGGGAGGGATATCGATGCCGCGTGTGGGCAGCTCAGGGCGAACGCCCTGGTGGAGTTGCGCGAGGGGCGAAGTTGAGGCGCGCTCGCCAGAGCTGGGAGGCTAACGAATCCTGTCCCCCAGCCGGTTCCAACGGATCTCTCTCACGAAGGAGAAGGGGGCTCGGGATTCGCGGTCGTAGGAGAAGTAGAAGAACATCGCCTTTCCCTCGATCCGCCACCGCTCGATCAGACCCCAATATCGCGAGTCCAGCGAGAAGTCTCGGTTGTCCCCGAGCATGAAATAGCGATCCTCGGGAATAAGGAGGGGACCCCAGTTGTCACGTGTCGGTTGATAGGCGTTGGGATCGATCCCGCCCGCCAGGTGTTCGGTCTGCCAACTCATCCAGGGATGCTCGTCATCCTCGGTGGGATCCCCCCAACGCACGTAGGGCTCGTCCTGCCTCTTCCCATTCAAGAAAAGCTGTTTCTGCCGCATCTGGAGAGTATCCCCCGGCATCCCGATCAACCGCTTGACGAGCTTGATCCCTTCCTCATGCGCTGGATTAAAGACCAAAACTTCACCGCGGCGCGGCTCCGAATAGCCAGGAGTAAGCGCCGTCGTCCCGGGGATTCGCGTCCCCAATCCCAGCCGGTTCACCATCAAGAAATCCCCGACCAAGAGGGTCTCTTCCATGGATCCGGAGGTGATAACGAACGTCTGCACCAAGAAGGTTCGGATCACGATGAGGAAGAAGACGGTCAGTACGAGGGTCTTTCCCCACTCCCAGAGCTCACCTCGGGGTCGGGCCTGGGGTTCGGCCGAGCGGCGCCTCTTGCGGCCTTGCGCCGATCGTCCGCCGCGATTCCTACGCGATGAGTCTCGATCTCCCTTCGACACCGGCTACCTTCCTCCTCCCAAGAATCGCCTTGGGTCCCACCTGGACCAGCCTGTATCCTCTGACTGCTCTCCTTCTACCGAGCCGGTCGGTCCCTCCGACTCCGTCTCGATCGGATTCCAATCCGTGCCCAGGAGCACAGTGATATCCACTAAAAACGATGCGTCCGGATCGGAACGTCTGGCGCCGATTCCAAGTGACTCACTCACCGACTCGAGCGCCCCGTCTTTTTGGGTTCGGTCGAGGACCAGCGACGAGTCCCTCCCAAAAGAAGATTCGTTTCCGAAGTGGACCACATCGAACCCATCATCGCGAAGGAGCTCGGTGGCCCGTCCTGCCGCCCCCGGTACCCCACTCCCGTTGAGCACCTCGACCCGGATCCGGTCCCCCAGAGCTGGGACAGCCACGTCTGGGACAGACTCGCCCGCAGGGTCCCGACCGGTCTGTGCCTCACCCTGACGATCGGGCCCCGCCAAGACGCTGCCTAACCCCAGCGCGACCGCTACGAGGCCAAGGACCACCAAGAAAGGCCAGAGGGGTTTCCTTCTGCGGCTCCTAGCCATCGAGTTCACGGGTCAGGACGTTCCAGAACTCGCACGTCTCGCCCCGAATGGGCCGCTCCTCGTCAAGCAATAGACCGACTTTAACCTTGACTACCTCGGTGATCACCCCTTGCGGGTCTTCAACCATTCGAACCCTCAACCCCGCACGCCACTCCGCCATGGACACGCGACCTGGCTCGAGAAAGTCGGCAGCGTACAAGGCCTGTCCAAACCGGTCCAGATCCGGGTGTCCGATGGTATGATAGGAAACAGCTCGAAGGAAGGGCTCGTCTGTAACTCCCTCCTGCCTGAGACGCTCCGCGGCAGCCGGACCATGGGCCGCATGGTCCGGCAGATCGGCGAGATGCACGGGGAGAGAGCCTCGGATCTCACCCGGATCCGCGTCGCGAAGCGCATCGTGGAGGAACCCCGCCGCCCGCCAACGTCGGATCTCCACCTCGGGGAGACCTTGGGCGACCGCCCAATCTCCTAGGAGCTGAGCCACTCGGCCCATGTGCTCCACCCGATCCGGACTGGCTCGGCTCCAAAGGGGCAGCGTACCCTCCGCGGCCGCGCCAAGAACCGGGTGAAGCCTCACCTCTGCGACTCTGCGAAAGACACTGAGCCTACCCTAGGATCCGGTTCCACCTGGCCCAGGATCACGTTGTCGATCAGGCGTGTCTCGCCGCAGAAAGCAGCCAACGCGATCACGGTCCCTGGTGTGGCATGATCGACGGGCTGTAGCGTCTCCGGATTCACACACTCTGCATACTGCACCCGTAAACTCCGATGCTCGAAAACGACGGTGCGAACAATCTCGAGCAGCCGAACGGAGTCGGTCTCTCCCGCTGAGAAGCGCTTACCGGCCGCTGACAGCCCCCTCGAGATTCCTGCCACTTCGTGGCGCTCAGCCTGCGTCAGGTAGGCGTTTCTGGAGCTCAACGCGACGCCGTCCGAGTCACGCACTAACGGAGCGATGGCGACGTGCACGCCTAGCTCGAGGTCTTTCACCATCTGCCGTACCAAAACCGCCTGCTGGTAGTCCTTCCTACCAAAGACTGCTGAGTCGGGGCGAATCAAACCGAACAGCTTAGCCACGACGGTGAGGACTCCACGGAAGTGGCCGGGTCGAAAGGCACCACAGAGCCGCTCCCCCATCTCACCCGGGTCAATCAGGATTGGAGGCGCAGCCCGTGGATAAATGACTTCCTCGGCGGGAGCGAAGACGAGTCGGACGCCTCGTGCCTTCAGGACTTCGAGGTCCTGATTCAGGTCTCTGGGATACGAGCTGAAGTCTTCCCCTTCACCGAACTGTAGGCGGTTCACGAAGACGGAAACGACCGTCGTGTCTGACAGCTGCCCCGCCCGATCGATTAACGACAGATGGCCCTGATGGAGGGAGCCCATGGTGGGAACCAGTCCTACCGTTCCCGCTACATCTCGAATCGCCCGCAGCTCAGACTGCAATGCCTCCCGGGTCCGAACGACCGCAAAGGATGAGGTCGCCCTCACGCCTCATCCCCGAAGGTCCAGCAAGAGGGGGTTTCCGACGAAAACCGCCCAGTTACGCGGTTCTTCGGGACCCCCTCGCCGGATCGGGGGGCGTCTTCCGCCGGGTTCCGCCGGTCTCCGGGACACAGTTGGGACACAGTTTCGGGGGTCCCCTGCCCTGCTACACCCGCCCCAGCCTGAATCGTCGCCCGTGCTATCATGGGAAAGCAAGGTAATGCGGAGCCGGTATCCAATAAAACCGCTAGGCTCCCCCCCGCAGCGAGCGAGCCGAAGACCCTCCGCCGGTTTCGCCGCCTTCGGGGATGCAGCCTGGATGCAGTGGTGGGCCACCCACCCTCTCGGACGCACCTATGGAGGGTTCGTCCACCCGCGTCAGGGGGGTTTGTTACTGATTTTGTTACCCGACCCGCGGATCTCGCGAGGACCTCGGCTGCTTGCCGTCCGCCTCCACTCCGGCCTACCGTGTCACAGGCGCTACCGCCTCCGCACCCCGTTTGGATTTCCCTCAGCGGGAGGGTCCCCACCATGCCGTTGCGCCCTCGTCCGTTACCCGGACGGCCAACGCCTGTTGGCGGTCATTAGTGGTCAGGAACAGGAAGGCCTGGAAATCATCCTCGTCCGGAACTTCTTCGAGGAGTTGAGCCAGGTGGTGGAGGACTAGCTGGCGGACGACCCATCTCGAACCAAGAATTCGGATGCCTCCAGGGCGCGTTCCGACTGCCCGTGCGCGCGTACAAAAAGACAAGAGTCTGCGGAGCGGTCTGGGGTCGCGCACCTATATGCGGTCCTTCCTGCAGGGTTCAGATGTGCCGAGAATGGTGCAGGTGCTCCGCTACAGGAGGCCGTGATGACCAGGAGTGTAGAACGGGCATGGCGGGGCCAGCGTCAGCTGACTCGCGAGCCTCACCAATAGATCCTGGGCAAGTTGGTTGAAGACGGCGTTCAGCTGGCTGGCATCGGGAGCGAAGTAATAGTTCCCCTTAGGCTGACTCGAGTTCGTGATCCCGTCTACGTTGGCCAACTGCCGCATGAAGTCGTGGTTCGGGGTGAAGGCCGGGTCGGCACCCGGATTACCGAGGCCGATGGTATAGATGTAGACCCCTTCATTCCGGATGTCGTTCGCCCGATCCCGACCGTTCTGGTGCGCGATCTGGTCGCCCGACACTGCGTGTATGGGAGGGGTCCCCTGTTCTGACCAAGTGGCGCAGTTAACCACGGCCTGGCAGCCCCCGTACGTCGGCCACGAGTCCGACGGGAGGTTGTCAGGATCATTGTAGTAACCGCCGAGCAGGTTCACCGGGCTAGTCTGCTGGATCGACATGATCCGGTCCTCGCCCCCGATCTGTCCTCTGAACGCCGTGGGTCTTCCGTCAGTAAAGAACACGACGACCTTGGTGGAGCGCTCCCGCACGGACGCACTAGTGATCTGGCTGTACGCCAGTCTCAGACCCTCTCCGTAGTTGGTCCAACCGACCGAGGTCATAGCGGTGATGTCGCTCTTGATCAAAGCGCTGAAGTCGTGGGAGATCAGGTGTCGTTCGGTTGCCCTCGTATTGAATGACACGAGGCCCATCTGGTCGAGTGTGTCGTCGAAGTAATCCACGAAATCGCGAGCCGCGTCCTGAAGATCGTCCCAGGCTCCAACCTGCCCGAGTGATCCTGACTGGTCGATCACCATGATGAGGTCCACCGGTGGGACCGCCGCGGTGGCACTAGATCCCACCATCAGCTCGTCTATTCCAAACACCCGGGCAAAGTGCGTGGGCTGCGGTCGGGTGGCAGTCATCCAGACCGTGCTTTCACCTTCCGCGTTGCTCCCGAACCCTACGTTGATCGATGCCCCGCCGGCGGCCGATACTCCGTTCGCTTCGGCCAACGCGAAGGCCTGGGTGCGAGCGACCCCTGTTCCACTGCGGAGGTTTCGAGCGCCTGCCAGGACTCCCGCGTCAACTGCCCGCGAAAGCTGCGCCTTCGACACGTAGCCGAGCCCCATATCGACCACGAACCCAGTCAACCCGAGGATCACGATCGACATTATGGAGACGAGCGCCAAGATGGTCCCGTCTTGGTCCGACCACAGTCGCCGCATCACGGTGTCAGTCGTCCTGTTCTGCCTTCGAAAGTCTTTGAATCCCATAGCGAGCTTCCCTTGCTGCCGCTCTACACGCCGAGAAACGAACGCCGTCGTCCCGGACGTAGACCGCTTATCAGAACACAGCTCTATCGTACATGACGTTTGGAATCGATCCGGAGAAGAAGGCCTGAAGCGGCGTCAGCGTGGGACGGTCGTAGAAGACCTCTACGACGTAGACACTGGCTCCGTCCGCTAGATTCATTCCGGAAACAGCCCCCACCGGGTCGCCAGGCCCCCCGACACGGCTTGCCGTCGAGTACCCTGCACTTGCAACCTGCTGATTCACCGTCGGGACAGTGCCCTGGATCAGTATCTTGCTGACCACCGCACCTCCGCGCGTGTCCAGCTGCATCTCGGAGCCGTTCTGCATGGTGACAGCGAGCACCGTGTCCAATGCTGTTCCCCGAGACGCGATGTTCGCGCCCTCTCTGGTCAGGTGAGACATGGCCTGCTGAGAGTCCAGCATGGCCCCGAACTCGATAATCCCGAAGACCACGAGGAGGAGGAGGGGTGTGACGATGGTCAGCTCAGCCAGATCCTGGCCCGAGTCGTTACCTGCCAATCGGCGCAGCACGTGGCGAGCGGATCGAAAGCGTTGGCTGTTCACCAGATCCTCACTGGAAGAAGGGCTCGTTACGCATCGATGTCGACACCGAGAAGTCCATGATCCCTGTGCCGAGAACACGCTCCATCAGCGGGATTGCCACGTCGTACTCGTAATCGAGACTCACCGTGACAACTTCCTCCGGCCCACCGCCGTCCGCCGGCGACACGTCAATGTCGCTCGAAGTAACGCCGAACTGGCCAACTTTGCTGATGATTATGCTCTCCACAGACAGTGCCCGACCGATGGGATCACCGGTCTGTGGATCGGTGAGCTGGCTTCCAGTGGTCGCAAACCGCGCCGCCTCGGCGACCGCGGTTCGGATTCTCATGCGGGTCGAGTAATAGCGACTGAACTCGTAGATCCCGAAGAAGAGAGTCACGAATACCGGAATGGCGAAGATGAGCTCCACGAGTCCCTGACCACCCACGCTTCGGACCAGCGCTCGGGCCCCTTGCTGACCACGACTTCTTACCGGCCGCGACCGGAGTCAAATCCTCTTTTTCGCCATAAGACTCTCAGCACGTGTATCAAATGTTTTGACTCTTATGGGTCAGAGTACGGCGCCGATCCTGGATCGGCAAGTATAGGTCCTCAAATGTTTATGGATGCCACCCCATCTAGCGGGACGAGTTGGTAGACCATAACGAGCGGCGCTCCGACGACTTCACCAAGTGCACCTACGGCGCTCCAGTTCCATTCGGATGATCTTGAGGCTCTAGGGGATCCGCAATTCCGTCGGCCTGATCAATCGTTGCCATGTCTGGCAAAGGTGAGGAACACCTGCGGAGAGTTGTAGTTGAGGAAGTCCGCGAAAGAGGGATCGGTGTCGTACCCAAACGGAAACTCGGGATGCTGAATGTCGAAGAGTCCCGCGTCCCCCACCTGGCCCGTGGGTAGCTCCAGGATCTCATACGGAGGTAGGTCGATGAACCAGTCTCCGTCGAGGTCACTGATGAGATCCATCTGGACGCTCCGGCCTGCGCGCTCAGCACGCGCTCGGGACCGGCAGCGGCAGTAGCCCCTTCGGGCTGCTCTTGACGCTTCCATTCCCGATACAGCCGGGTCGCCACCTTCCACACCGCCAGGAGCTCGCCGGCGAGGTGTGGACCTCGATTCCTGCCGGGACCCCGAGGCGGGCCAGGACTTGTCCGCCAAGCGACTTCGATTTTGTGACGCTGACGTTGGACCTCCTCTTCGCGGAGCTCCTTGAGCCGAACGGTCGCCCCTTCCGTATGGATGACTTCGGTCAGAATCAGGTCGAGACCTATCTGGCAGCCCGAAGGTCCGGGAGGATCCAGACCAACGATCGGAGAGAAGAAGACACCCCTCGGGACGGAACGCTCAGGAACGAGATCCTATGCCTAAGCACCGTCTGCAATTGGGCGGTCGACGAGAAGAAGAACGGAAGGCGGCTCCTGGAACGAAATCCGGTCCGTGGCCTTCGGCTACCCAAGGAAAAGAACGTCAGGCGACCCGTGGCGAGCCCAGATCGCTTCGAGAAGCTCCTCGCGGTCTCGGGGAAGGTAGACCCTTGCGGCCAGTTCAGGGCGATGCTCTGCGTCGCCTGGCACACTGGGCGGCGGATCAACGCGATTTCTCACCTTCGCGCCTCGGACATCCTTTTAGGGAAAGATCGGGTCGGTGCCGAACTCGGGAAGAATGAGAGTTGGGCCTTGCAGTGGCCAAACGCGATTCGCTGGAGCGCCAAGTACGACAAGGTGGGCTTTGAGGACGTGACCCCGATCAGCGAGACGCTCGTCCAGGAGTTGGAATCGTTCCCTGCGGCGCAATCCCTGCGTCGGGCATGCCTGGCTCTTCACGATGGACACGGACCCTGGGCGCCCGCAGACGAACGCGGGAGCTGAGAACTACCTAAGGACGTGCCGAGCGGCTCGCAGGAGTCCCCAAGATGAAGCAGGGCCTCTGGCACCCCTTCAGGCGAGGGTGGGCTAGCGCACGCAAGGGACTTCCAGTCCAGGACGTGATGGCGGCGGGTGGCTGGCGCGACGAGTCAGATCTCCAGACGGCCTATCAGAGTGCTGATCCAGAGACGACTCGGCAGGTAGTGGAATTCGGCGAAACCGGATAGGCTCCGGGGCACAGTCGGGACACAGCACACAGCTATAACGTTGTGGGCATTTAGTTTACAGTGGCCCTCACGCCTCATCCCCGAAGGTGTGCTCGGGGGCGGGATACTTCCTCCCCTTCACCTCAGAGATATACTCGCGCACTCCGTGGCGAGAGAGATCCGCGAGCTCCGCGAAATGCTTGAGAAAGCGGGGAGAAAAGCCTGGATTCAGTCCCAGCGCGTCGGGAAGGACGAGGACCTGCCCGTCGCATCCGGACCCCGCGCCGATCCCGATGGTCGGGATAGTCAGCTCTTCAGAGATGGTGGTGGCAACCTTCCCGGACATCAACTCGAGCACAACCGAGAAACAACCGGCGCGCTCGAGCGCTGCCGCTTGATCCCGGAGTTTCTGGGCTCCTTCGCGCTCTCTCCCCTGCACACGAGTACCCCCCAGCATGTGAATGGACTGCGGCACGAAACCGAGGTGACCCATTACCGGGATCCCCGCCGCGACCAATCGCTGAATCGTGCGGCAGATGCCCTCGTCCCCACCCTCCAACTTGATCGCCTGTGCCCCCGTCTCCTTCATGACCCGTCCGGCGCTTTGGAGGGCCTGCTCGCTCGAGGCCTGATAGCTCAGGAACGGAAGGTCGACGACGGTGAAGGTCGTGGGCGCGCCCCGGCGCACTGCGCGGGTGTGGTGGATCATGTCGTTCAGCGTCACCGGAAGGGTCGAGTCATACCCAAGCACGACCTGGCCCAGGGAGTCGCCTACCAGGATCATGTCGATCCCTTCCTCCTCGAGAACCCTGGCGAAGAGAAAGTCATAGCAGGTCAGGACCGAGATCGGTTCCCTACGCGACTTCATCTCACGGAAGTCCCGAACGGTCATCGTTCTTCCCGGCGGAGGACGTTCAGCGGCCACGATGACGGGTGCGAATCGGAGGTGTGATGGCGGGGGAGGTGGAGAGTCGCGGGGAGGATAGAGCTGCGAACCTTGAGTGTCAAACCCTCTGAGGTGCTCGCCGTTCCCCCGATTGCTTCGCCTCGCCGCGGGCCAGAAACGCCCTTCCCCGGTTACCTTCTCCCCATGCCCATGCGCTGGGATCCCCTGTTGGCCGCGGCGACCGCCCTCGAGCTGGACGCGGACCTTGGCGGGGCTCGGGTCCAATCTCTCCTGATGGACTCCGAGGCTCGTCGTCTGCTGCTCTTCCTGCGGGAAGCCACCCTCGTCCTCGAGCTCCATCCTTCGCGGGGCTGGCTCTCGCTGCTGCCGCCTAGAGATTCGCCTTCCGAAGCACGCTCGTTCCCGTTTACCGTGCGCGGTGTGAGCGCGCCCCCCGATGAAAGCCAGCTGCTGGTTGCGCTGCGACCCGTCCGGGCAAGAGAGCCGGTCGAGATCATTCTGGAGCTGATCGGGAACCGATGGAACGCCCTGGTCGTGGGCCATGTCAGTCGGACCATCCGCCACGTTCTCCTTCCTCGAGAGGATCGGATCCGATCGCTCAATGTTGGATCGACCTACCGGCCACCGGCCCCTACAAACCGGCTTGGGCGTGATTCTGCGCTGGATGAGGCGCAATGGAATGAGGCGTTGGAATCCGCCGGTGACGACGTGCAGGCGCGCCGTGGAATGATTCTCCGCCGGATTGCCTGGACGTCCTCATTGAATGTGAATGCTCTGCTGGGTCCCAATGGATGGGAGCGGTGGAGGCGGGCGATCGCCCCGGCGGGCTGGCGGGCCTTTCTCCTTCAGACGAGCGGGGGAGTTCAGCCGTACCCAATCGAGCTGGGTCAGGAAGCGCCCCAGCCCTTCCCCACTCTCATGAAGGCGTTTGGCGCCGCGCGGGAGCAGGATGCCGACGCCGAGCCACTCCCGACTCTTCTCATTCCTCCTCACTTGCTCGCCCAGATCGAGAAGCGACTCGAGGAAGCCCGACGGAAGGTGTTGGGGCTCGAGCGAGAGCTGAGACAGGCGAGGAAGCCAGAGGCGGTTCGGGCACTCGGAGACCTGATTCTTGCGCGGCTCTCGGAGATCCCCCGAGGCTCGGAGCGCATGAGCGTGCTCGACTTCGAGGGCAACGCCATGGAGATAGAGTTGGATCCCTCGATCTCCCCGAGCGAGAACGCGGACCGGTACTATAGGCAGGCCGCCAGACTGCAGCGGGCCACGTCGACGCTCCCGGAACGGATCCGCGACGCTGAAGATGCGGTGGAGAAGTGGCGAGACCTCCGAGAGAAAACGCAAAGGGGAGAGGTCCTGCCCACAGCTCTGGCGCATGCGCTCGGCCCGACTCGAAGGCTTCGCGTCGGAAGCTCCGGCCAGGAAGCGAGGGCTCTTCCCTATCGGCGGTTCATCAGCTCCGGAGGCCTAGAGATCCGGGTCGGCCGAGGAGCCGGGGATAATGATGAACTTACGTTCCGCCATTCTGCGCCGGACGACGTTTGGCTTCACGCCCGGCAGGCCTCGGGCGCCCATGTGATCCTCCGCTGGCAAGGTGAAGGCAGTCCGCCTCCTCAGGACCTCGCTGAAGCCGCATCGCTGGCCGCGCTGCACTCTTCAGCGCGGCATTCCGGCAGCGTCGCAGTCGCGTGGACGAGACGGAAGTACGTCCGAAAGCCTCGTGGCGCGTCGCCTGGAACGGTGCGACCTGAACGCGAAGAGACGGTGCTCGTCGCCCCGGAGCCCACTCTAATGGAACGCCTAGCTGCCGATGGGTGAATGAGGCCTGAGGATCGCGCTTCAGTCTCGAATGGCGTCCATTGCCGCGCGGAGTGAAGCAAGAAATCGACCGCCCTCGTCTACATCACCAGCGGCCACGGTATCCAGCAGCGCGCTTCCCACAACGACTCCGTCTGCGATCCCCGCGACTAGGGCGGCCTGCTCGGGGGTAGAAATCCCAAACCCCACGGCGATGGGCAGGGTAACGACTGAGCGCAATGCTTCGATCTCCCCGGTCAGACCGGCCCTCAGGGCTTCCCTCGCCCCGGTCACACCGGTTCGAGAGATGTAGTACAGGAAGCCGGACGCTCCACTCACGACCTCGGGGGTCCTCGCCGGAGTCGTCGTCGGAGCGAGGAGTCGAATGAGATCCATTCCCTCGGGTCGTAGGCGCGACTCCAACTCCGGATCGGCCCCCGCAGGCAAGTCAGTGAAGAGGACCCCCTGAGCGCCAGCCTGTCGCGCGGCTGAAGCGAACGCATCCGCTCCAAACCGATGTGCAGGATTGAGATAGGTGAAGATGACAACCGGAGTCTCCCTCACCGCCCTGAAATCCCGAAGAATGTCCAGAGCGCCAGACACCGTCATTCCACCCTTCAGTGCCTCGAATGTCGCCCGCTGGATCGTCGGCCCATCTGCCAGCGGATCGGAGAAGGGAATGCCGAGCTCGAGGACATCCGCCCCCGCATCCGCGGCCGCGATGAGCAGCTCGAGGCTCGCGTTTCGCGACGGGTACCCCGCGCAGACGTACGGAACGAGCGCCGCCAACCCTTGGCCGGTTCTAGCGCTGAAGGCGCTACTGATGGATGGGCTCGAGCCGATCTTCGACGAGGGCCCGAAGCTGTCGAGGGGAGGAGGGTCCACGCCTCTGACGTCAGGTCGTCACGTAATCCGCCACACGGATGTCGTAACGAGCCGGATCGGCGGTCTTGATCACGGTTCTTCTTGGGCGACCAGTCGCAGGATCGATCTCATCCAGAGTGGCCACCTCCGGCGTGGCTAGGGGGATTCCCTTCGGATCCGACAGGATCTTCACCTCGGGCTGGTGGGGGCGGGCCGGGTCTTCGTTCGAGCGTGCGACGATCCCTAGCTCAAAGGTGTCCAGGATGACGAGCGTGCCAGCCGGGTACACGCCAGTGGCGGTGATGAGTGCCTTGACCAAGACCCGATCGAAGCCCCGTTCGGGATTGTCGCGCATCTCTCGCAACACTTCATCCGGGGGACACGGGCGGTATTGGTAACTCCTGATCGAGGTGCCGGCGTCAAAGGCGTCGGCCACCGAGACGATTCGTGAGAACAACCCCGGCTCCCGAGGCCGATTGTTCTCCGGGTATCCACTCAGATCCTGCCTCATGTGGTGCTCGTAGGCTATCAGCATCTGTCGATACGGAACATCCAGGAAGCCGTGAAGGGTGAACAGCTCGAGTAGCCCCTCCGTCGTATGCTCCTTCATGGCTTCCCATTCCACTGCCGTAAGCTTGCCCTCCTTATTCAAGATGGCTTCGTCGACCCGCGACTTTCCTACGTCATGGAAAAGTGCACCGAGGCCCAGCTCGTACAGGTGCGTCCGGTCCAGCCCGATCCGCTGACCAATGACCACCGCGAAGATGCATACGTTCACCGAGTGGGTGAAGGTATACTCGTCGAACTCCCGAAGCGTCGTCATCGCGACGATCGACGGTTCGTCGGCAAGCACCTGGTCCACGATGCTCTGCACGGCCCTCTTCACCTTTCGGACGTTGACCGCTTTCCCGATCCGCATGTCCGAGAGTACGTCCCTCGCCATCTGGACTGAGTGCGCGTAGGTACGTTTTGCGCCCTCCATCACCTCGGTCTCCAGATCGAGCGGCTGCGCGTCCCGCTCGGGTCGCACCTGGATCCGGGCGACTTGGCTGGCGGAAAGTCTGGTCATGAATGCCTCGAAGGGACCCTCCTCGTCTCCGTCCCGAAGCAAGAGCGAGAGGAAGGGCGCCCACTCCTCTCGCTGCACGCCCAGATCGACGAGAAGCTCTCCGATTTCGTGTTCTCGCAGTGCCCCAGCGAATGACCCGAAGGTCGAGAAATTCCGAAGGTCGAGCCGGAGGCGGGATTCATTGAGGAAGAAGAAGTCGCCCACCACGCGGAGCTCCACGACCCCTTCTTGGGCCAGGATGTTGCTGGCAATGAGGTGGACCTCGTCGATCGCCTGCTGCACTACCTCGTTCTCGAGAGGGTAGAACTTTAGGGCTCTCAGAGCGCCGTACATGACCGCAAGGAGCTTCCGGCCCCCGTCCTGAAGGTCCTTGGGCCGGCGGAGCTCCGCGCTCACCCCTCTGCTCGCTACTCACCGCTCGTCTCTCCGCCCCGTCGCGCCCTTCCAACCGCACTTCGAACCACTGCGTCGTCGTCCTGAGACGCTCGATCCAGAGCCTCCGTAGCACTCGACCCACCGATCCTGCCCAGCCCCAGGGCCGCACCCGCCCGCATCTCCGCAGGCTCGCGGCGACCCAAGAAGCCTCTCCCGTTCAGGATCTTGTCCAAGAAGGAGACGGCTTCCTCGCCTGCGAGCCTCCCATAGGCCTCGAAGATCACGACTTTCTCCGTCACGTCGGCGTGACGAAAATCCTTTTCTTCGATAACCATGCGGAAGTCCCCGGCAGCGGGCGCATATTTCATCTCGCCCAACACCTGCGCAGCTGCCACGCGCAACTCGCGGTCCTCGTCCCGCAGAAGACGGCGCAGCGCCCCGGCGAGGACGGACGAGGGAACCGCCGCGGCTGTGTCAACGACCACCCTTCGGACCTGCCTAGGTCCGTGGTCGAGTAACCTAACGAGCGCATTGCCCGCCTCGGCGATCTGCATCTTGCCCACCAGCCGAACGGCACCACTCGCCACGGACGCGTCCTTGGAACCCAGCAAGCGGATGACCACGTCCTTATTGCCCTCCGCGATCCCCTGGATGGCCCCGCGCAGGACGTCGGCCACCTTCGGATCCCGGGTTTCCTCAGCTCCCTTGAGCAGCGGAGTCAATGCGCCTGGCCGCAGGTGGCGAAGGAGGTCGGAGAGCTCATTCGCTTCAGGAGCGACGCTTCCGTCTTCGAGGGCGCGAACGAGTTCCTGAACGGCCTCGGGGGAGGACAGGTCGTCCGTCAAATCCGGGTGTTGCAGGCGGTCGCGTCGCGTCGCATATCGTATCCATAATCTATTGCTATACCTCATGTTACCACCTATATTGTCTTTCAAGACGTTGCTTGCTGTCGCCCCGAATTGCAGACCTAAAGTGGTAACCAAAAGGATATTCATAGGGTGATAACGAGATTTTCATGAAATGTGGACGGAAATTCGATGCCAAATGATAACCGGCCCAAGTCACTGACTGCCACTTTCGTCAGACGCGTAAGCAGTCCGGGCCGCTATGGTGACGGACGCGGGGGCTTCGGCCTGTCCCTGCTGGTGAAGCCCATGTCCTCCACTGGGAGGCTATCAAAGTCCTGGAGCCAGCGGGTCCGGATCAATGGGCACGTGACCAACATCGGGCTCGGGGCTTGGCCTATCGTAACGCTAGCCGAAGCGAGGCGGAAGGCGATTGAGAACAGGCGAGCCATTGAGCAAGGCAAGGACCCACGTGGTGGTGGCGTCCCGACGTTCGAGCAAGCCGTGGAGAACGTCATCCAGATTCACCGGGCGACCTGGAGGCCGGGTGGCAAGAGCGAGGTGCAATGGAGGTCCAGCATGGTACAGTACGCTATGCCCAAGCTCGGGCAGATGAAGGTTGACAGGATCGCGACCGGCGACGTGCTGGGGGTGCTCACGCCTATCTGGTCCACCAAGCGTGAGACAGCGCGCCGGGTGCGTGGGCGAATCGGCGCGGTGATGAAGTGGGCAGTCGCAAAGGGCTACCGAGAGGACAATCCTGCTGGTGACGCACTGGGGGCCGCCTTGCCTCGTGGTGGAGTCCGGAAGCAGCACTTCCCTGCCCTGCCGCACAGCCAGGTTGCGGCGGCGCTAGCGACCGTGGAAGCCTCGGGCGTGTGGGTCGGGCTCAAGCTGGCTTTCCGGTTTCTGGTGCTCACGGCAACGCGATCCGGCGACGTGCGAGGGGCAACGTGGGAGGAGATCGACGGGGACACCTGGACGATCCCAGCCAATCGGATGAAGGGGGGACGCGAGCATCGGGTGCCCCTATCGACACAAGCACTTCAAGTGCTTGAGCAGGCGAGAGAGATCCCAGGCGACACGGGGTTGATCTTTCCGTCTGTCACTGGCGGGGTGGTGTCAGCAACAGCCCCGTCAATCCTTCTCCACAAACTGGGGATCCAGGCCGTTCCGCACGGCTTTCGGAGTTCGTTCCGGGACTGGGCAGCCGAGGAGACGGACTGTCCACATCCGGTGGTGGAGGCCGCCCTGGCACACACGGTCCGGAACAAGGTCGAGGCGGCCTATGCCCGCTCGGACCTGTTCGAGCGGCGGCGGCGGCTGATGGGGGACTGGGCGCAGTATCTACAGGTGGGATAGCGTTTCGGGAAACGACAGGGAGTTGCCGAAGAGTCCAAAGCGTCTTAGTTTTTTGTTGAGACTGGCGACCCCAGAAGCTTCGCGGGGCTCCCCAGCTGGTCTCCCAAGAACCAACGAGAACCCCAAGAACGAACGAAAAAGCCCGGCGCGGAGACGTTCCGCGTCCGGAGGCTTTGGAACTTATCTGCATCGGGGGTGCGGCATGATAAACGAACAAGTAGCAGATCCCATCCTCAAAGCCAAGCAGATTTGCACAATGCTCGGCTGCGCTCGCGTCACACTCTGGCGGTGGACAGGGGCCGGTAATTTCCCGCCACCCATCCGGTTGGGCCCCAACTCCGTGGGATGGCGGGCCCGCGACGTTGCGGAGTGGCTCGAAAGCCGCCCCGCCGCTTGAGCCTTGGTCCAGCTCCCACTCCCGCTGGCGGACCACCACCGCCAACCGCTGTGCTCGATGGGCCGGGATGACTTCGGCCAGTGGACTGGGACCTACCGGCGCGACCCCGAAACCGCGTGGCGGGACTTCCGACACGTCCAGCACAACACGGGCTCCGGGATAACGGGCATCTACTTGGACCTGGACGAGCCGGGCGCACTTCAGGAGGCCGTAGACCGGGTCAAGATCCCCTTCCCGTCCGTGCTTATGACCCGGCGCGAGAATCGCCACCAGGCCGCGGCGTGGATCCTGTAGCGGCCGGTCCACGTCTATCCGGGCTCACGCGAGAAGCCCCGTGCGGTACTCAAACGGACGGCTGAATACTTGGTCGCAGCGTGCGAGGCGGATCCCGGATACACGGGCCCCCTATTCCGGAACGTGGGCGTCGCACAGCCCGATCGCCGGTTTGTTGTCGAGGGGAACGGATGGCGATGGCCGCTCCTGGAACTCGCGGACTGGGTCCCGCGAGGCTTCCGGGCCCCGCCCTGGCGGAAGCTCCGGTCGGCGGCGGGCCGGAACTGTGCCCTATTTCACCTCGTGCTACGCGAGGCGGGCCGGATGCGGACGACCGAGAGCGACCTATGGGCGCTGGCCTGGGACGCAAATCGTGGATTCGACTGGCCCCTGCCGCCACCCGAGGTCCGGGAGATCGTCAAGAGCACTCTGCGGCGCCGGAAGGAGTGGCGAGGCCGTGGCTGGCACTCTGACGCGTTCCGGAAGCGCCAGGCGGCACGAGGACGGCGTGGGGGACGGCGGTCGGGCAAAGCTAGGGCCGAGAAGGCCGCCAGGGCCGCTCAGGCGGCGCGAGAGCTACGGGACGGGGGTGTGATCGTGCGCGAGATCGCAGACGCTCTCGGGGTGTCCCGAGCGACCGTCTACAACTATCTGGCCAGGGTGTCTAACGAACCCTACGCAAGATAGAGTTGAAGAACGGGGGGAAGGCAGAGCGACTGAGCGCTGGACCCGCGAGCGGCTTGAGGCGCTGGATGCGCAAATCGTTGCCGAGCTGCGCAACCAGCCGCCCGAGCCTGCAGCGGAGCCGCCAGAGGGCCAGTGACTGCCACGGCAATAGCACCCACGGGTGCTATTCACGTGATCCCCATTGTGGGCGCACGCCGGTTTGACCCCACGCAGACGCTGGGTATCCGGGCTCAGTACGAGCGCGACATGGCCCGGCGCTTCCGTGCCCTGCGTGCTCTGAGCTTCGGAAGGCTGTGTACTTGAGGAGCATGTGTTTGGACTGGGGGGTGGACCGTGACCCGCAGCGTCAAAGGGACCGAGTACGCAGCCGAGGGCATGGTTGAGTTCCGCGACGACGACACGGTCCTTACACTGTCCGGCGACGAATACACAGAGTGGGTGGAGGCTGGCCGGCCAGCGATGCAGGTGGAGCTGCCGCCTGACGACCCAGGGGATGCCGAGTAGCAACCCCCCGCATTGCCTTTAGTGAAACCAAACGCCCACCTAACAGTGCTGGGCCCTGCTCTGTGGATGATGGAGGCGGCTCGGTAGCCCATGCGCGGCACAGGGCCAGCCAGGGGCCTTGGGCCAATAGCACCCGTAGGTGCTATTCAGGGGCGATCGAGACCGCGATTGGCGGCACAACGGGGCACCACAGGCGATTTCACCAGGAGGGGAACTGATGAGTGACCTACCAGCAGGTGCGAGCCTGCACGTCTCAGAGCTGCTGACCCTGCAGGTGCTCGTACAGGTCGCGGCGGCCGAGGCGCTGGCGTTGCGCGATCTGGACAGCACGCCGCCGATCGGGGACGCTCTGCTCTCGTATCGCATGGCGGGCGAGCTGTTCATCGTCGGACGTGACGCGATCCGTGCAGCCATGCCCGCGTCGAGCGAGGACCTGGTGCGGATCGCGGGGCGAGCGATGCACGATCGTTACCGGGCTGCTGTTCTCGAAGCGGCAGGCGGGGATGGCACCGCCGGGTCGGCATGAGGCGCTGGGCACCGATGTGGTGGTCACGGTTGACCAAATGACCAGAGCGCTGATTCGGTACATCGAGGGCCTGACACTGGTCGGGGGGGACGGTGACGGGGAGCCGTTTCGGCTCCTCCCGTGGGAGCGGCGGTTTATCCGGGGGACGCTTTCACAGAGCGGGGACGCGGCTCTGACGGTCGCTCGGGGCAACGGCAAGAGTGCGCTCCTGGGCGCCGTGGCTTGTGCCGTCCTAGATCCCGAGGGGCCGCTGCACGGGCCGAGGCGGGAGGTTGTGTGTTGCGCTTCGAGCTTCAGCCAAGGCCGGGTGATCTTCGAGGACGTGACGGCCCTGCTGCGGGCTCGCTACGGGCAGTTCCGGAGAAAGACTTGGCGCTGGCAGGACTCACAGAACGCGGCGATCCTGGAGCATCGGGAGACGGGATCACGGGTCCGGTGCATCGGAAGTGATCCGAAGCGGGCGCACGGACTCCGGCCGTACTTGGTCTTGGCGGATGAGCCCGCGGAATGGCCAGGAGCGACCAGCGAGAGGATGCTCCAAGCGCTTCGGACAGGACTCGGGAAGGTGCCGGGTTCGCGTCTCGTCGCACTCGGGACGCGGCCGGAAGGCTCGGACCATTGGTTCTCCCGGATGCTTGCGGGTGAGGCGGGCTATGCCCAGGTGCACGCGGCTCGGCGGGAGGATCCACCGTTTCAGCTACGGACGATCCGGAGGGCCAACCCATCGTGGAACGCGCTCCCGAGCCTTCAGGCGCGGCTCCTACAAGAACGGGCGGAAGCGCGGATCTCTCCGGACGCTCTCGCTAGCTGGCGGTCGCTCCGGCTCAACATGGGCGAGCCGGACACACATCGGGCACTGATCCTGTCAGCGGATCTCTGGAAGTCAATTGAGGGCCAGGCGGAAGCGGCGGGGCCGTGCGTATGGGGGATTGATCTCGGGGCCAACTCGGCGCAAAGCGCCGTGGCGAGCTACTGGCCGGACACGGGCCGCCTGGAGTGCGTGTCGGCTTTCCCTACGGTTCCTGACCTATCCGAGCGATCCGTGAAGGACGGTGTGGGGCGGCTCTACCACGCCTGTCGGGACCGTGGGGAGCTGATCCTGACGGAAGGCCGGGTGTCGGATATCGAGGTACTCCTGGCGAAAGCCTGGGAGCGTCTCGGGAGCCCATCGCGGATCGTCGCTGACAGGTGGCGGGAGGCCGAGCTGCGGGACGCGCTGGACGCTTCGGGGATCCCCGCTTGCGACTTGGAGGTCCGCGGGATGGGCTTCAAGGACGGGGCCGAGGACCTACGGGCTTTCCGTCGCGCTTGCGAGACGCGGAAGGTTACGCCGCTCCCGAGCCTACTCCTTCGGGCGGCGCTCACGGAAGCGCGGGCCGTCTCGGATCCGGCCGGGAATAGCAAGCTCGCCAAGAACGCGGAAGGCGGGCGGCGTCTCCGGGCGAAGGACGACGCGCTGGCCGCCGCAATCCTGGGGGTGGCGGCGGGTGTGCGAAACGGGGGACGGCCGAGGCGTCCGCGCTGGCGCTATGCTGGAGTGGCATAGGTTGCTATCGTGTAAATTCTCGGTTGAAGCGCTATCTTATTGTCTAGGAAACGATTGCATAACCTTAACGAAGGACAGTCGGATGACCAGCCCGAACGATACCTACGAAGTTGGAGCGGTCGCCAACTTCATGATCGGTCGTGCAAAGAAAAACAAACACCGTCTCACGCACCTGAAACTTCAGAACCTGGTATACGTCGCGTATGGGATTCGCCTTGCCTCCAGTGACGGCGGTGATGACAGACTATTCAGACAGCACATTGAGGCGCGGCCGCCCGGACCGTTAGTTCCAGAGCTATATCACGAGTTCAAGAGGTTTGGCCTAAGGCCCATTCGCGGCTGGGCCTCCGACTTCGATTATGAGAGGCGAAAGGTCATCTTTCCGGTTGTGCGCGATGACGACCAGTTAGCGTTACACGCCCTTAACTTGACTTGGTCTCTGCACGGAGACAGCTCGTTGGTGGTCCTCAGGAAACTCACCCAACGGCCGGATGGTCCATGGGAAAGGGCCATTTCCAAGCACCTAAGAGAGATTCCCGACGAGTGGATCAGGGAACAATTCGATTTGTTCCTCAACCGAGTGGTTGAACGGGTGTTGACAGGCGACACGGATGACTAATGGGATGAGCGATGACATCAGCACGCACAGCTTGGAGGAGCGCGTGCGCCGGCTGGACGCGGAAGACCGCCGACTGTTCATAGAACGGGCATACGATGAGGAACTTAAAAAGAGCAGGCTCCAAGAAGCAGCTGATCGACCATCATGGACTGAACGAGCGGATACGTTCACGGAAGAAACTCTTCGTATATGGATTCGCTTTTGTGTCTTCTTCTTATCGGCGCTGGGCATCTCGGTCGCGTATATGGTCGCCTTTCGGCCCGAATCCATCTCGCCCACCATCACGGTCATCGAACGAATCGTCTCGTCGGGACGAGGCTTTGCGATACCTGCTCTCGTGCTCGTAGCGATTCTTCCACGACTCATACGGCTCCTTCCGGGTCGTCCTGACCAAGCCGAACTCCAGAGTCTGGGTGAGCCACCTCCACCGTAAATACCTTCCTTCCCGCAGATGGGCCGAGACGCGCCGCGCCGCCTTCGAGCGCGACGGCTGGCGTTGCGTTGACTGCGGCCGCGCTGGCCGCCTGGAGTCCCACCACGTCACCCCGCTCCACAAGGGTGGCGCTCCCTACGATCTCGACAACCTGAAAACGCTCTGCCGCTCCTGCCATATCGACCGGCACCGGAGGAAACCCTCCCCCGGCGAGGCCGCATGGCGGGCGCTAGTAGACGATCTAATGCGCATGAAGTAGATTCCTGTAAGTGATTATATAACAACAGTTACAAGATGTTTCAAGGGGTTTCAGACATGACAAATGCGCAGAAGATCCGGCTCCGATTGTCCCAGGTTCGCCAGCGTCTCAATGAGATTGCGGGGCTTGAGGGGGACACCTTCACCGATGAGATCCGGGCCGAGGCGGGAACCCTCCAGACCGAATACACGGACCTGGAGACGCGCCACCAAGCCGCCATCGTCGCGGAAGGCGAAGGCGAGACGCGGGCCAACGGGGAGGACCCGGACGCGGAAGCCCGCGAGCGACTGGAGCTTCGGGGCCGTGCGAGTCTGACGGCCTATCTCCGGGCCGCGCTCTCGGGGCGCCAAGTGGACGGGGCCGAGGCCGAGCTACGCGGGGCGGCCGAGATCGGGGACGGGATCCCGCTGGAGCTCTGGGATACGGCGAACGGGGACCGGGAGACCCGAGCGGACACCGCCACGGGAGCGCCGGGGACCGTGGGCGTGAACCTGGACCGAATCCGGCCCGCAGTATTCGCGGCCAGTATCGCGCCACGGCTCGGTATCGAGATGCCCCGAGTGGCGAGCGGAACCTACGCATCCGCGACGATCACAACGTCCCTGACGGCCGCCGCGAAGGCGGCGGGAGGGGCCGGCCGAGGCGAGCGCCGCCGCCTTCACCGTCACTTCCGCGACTCCCAAGCGGATCTCGGCTCGGCTCGGGATCCGTGTGGAGGACGTGGCGGCGGTCGGGGTCGGGAACTTCGACGCCTTCCTGGGGACGTTCGCGGGCGGCGTGGATGGACTCTGGGCGGCCACTACCAAGGACGTGGGGATCGTATGCGGTCCGGCCACCTATCAGCTCTCCGCTAAGGCATTCCGGGACGTGGGGACGAACAACGGCCACCGGGGAGATATTTCGTTTGCCGAGTACGCGGCGACGCATACCGGCGGATGGCGGACAAACAAGCGGATGCCCGACGCCGCGAGCAACGTCCAGCAAGCGATCCTCTACCGGCGCGGCCGGTCCATGCGGACGGCCGTTTGCCCGCATTGGAACGAGGTCTCGATAGACGACATTTACTCGGGATCGGCCCAGGGGGAGCGGTATTTCACTATGCACGTCCTACTCGGGGACGTGATCCTGGTCCAGCCGGACGCCTACGCTCAGGTCGCCTACAAGGTGAGCTGATGGCCGATCTAACCCTGATCGAAGGTCCCGCCGGGTCCAACAAATCCCGCATGGTGGAGGAGAAGCTACGCGCCGGGGAGGTGGACGTGGTGGCGGACCTGACGGGCATGTGGGCGGCGCTTCGGGCCATGCGCCGGGGACCTGACGGGAAGTACCCGATCCGCACCGGATCGGACCCGGCGATCCGTACCGGGCTCGCGGCCTACATGCGCCGGACGGCCGTAAGGCAGGGGCTCCGGTCGCAGCTCAGGGTTGTCGTCACGTCCGGGTCCCGCCATGAGGCGGACGTATACGCCGCGCTCGCGGAGGAGCTGGACGTCACCTTTGAGCGCATGACCTTGGATCCTGGCCTGGAGATCGTGCAACGGCGGCTCTCGGACGATGAGGGCGGGTTGTCGGATGAGTGCACGGCGGCGCTCGGAAGGTGGTACGGATGAGGCGTTCTTTCGAGGTGGAACTGCGGGCCGCTGGAGACGGCGAGCACCTTCACGGCGTCATGGCACAGGAAGGCCGGGCCGCGAGCGGCGGGAGGCGGGAACTATTCGCGCCGGGGAGCATCACTTGGCCTTCCACGGGCGTCTCGGTCCTGACGGAACACCTGGGGAGCCCGGAAACGGTCGCGCATCCTGTCCGCGAGGCGGACGGCCGTATCTCGCTACGCACTCGGGCCACCGATGCGATCCGGGAGGCTGTCGCGGCTGGAAAGCGGTATATGTCCGTGGAGTTTCGGGCCGTAGAGGAGAGGACCACGGCGGGCGGCGTCCGGGAGATCCTTCGGGCTTTTGTACCGGCCGTCGCACTCGTGAGCAATCCCGAATACGACACGACGGCCGCTGAGCTACGCGCCCAAGGCCCCCGAGGCCGTCCAGAACGAAGCGGTGATCCGGACCGCCGGATGGCTTCACGAACAGCCGTCCGGCGGGATCCGGAGCGAGACCCTCGGCGACGAGACGTTCGACTACGCTCCCTCGATGGTGAGCGCTCTGAGGCACTCAGGCGCAATGGCTCTGCTTTCTCCCTGGAAGGTGAGAAGGGCGGGGGCGATCGGCTGATATGTGGCCTTTCCGTAGGCGGGAGAAGCGCGACTCAGGCGGAGACTTCTCCGACGCCGTTGTCCGGCTAATCGAAGCTCAGGCAGCGGGGACGGCGGCGGATGCTTCCAGCACGGCGGCCGTTGAGGCCGCCAGCGGCGCTCTCTCCCGCGCTTTCGCCTCCGCACGGGTCGAGGGTCCCCCGCACGTCATGGAGGCCGTCACGCCCGTGTTCTTGGCTCAGGCGGGCCGGGATCTCGTGCGCTCGGGGGACTCCATGCACGTTATCGACGTGGACCGGGCGGGCCGCGTCTCGCTTCTCCCGTGCTCTAGCTGGCACTTCGAGGGGGATGCGCATCCCCGGACCTGGACCGTACGGGCCACCTACTACGGGCCATCCACCTCGACGACACGGCACCTTCCCTTCGCCGGCGTCGTGTTCGTCCGTTGGGGATCGACTCCGGGCCAACCCTATGTCGGGACCGGGCCGCTCTCTTGGGCGCATACTACGGCCCGCCTACAGAGCGAGACCGAGCGTTCCCTGGCCGATGAGGCGGGCGGTCCCCTCGCTCAGCTCCTCCCCGTCCCGCAGGACGGGGGAAACGACTCCCAAGACGATCCCCTGGGGGAACTCAAGGCGGACGTACGGACAGCTCGGGGCCGGGCTTTGTTGGTCGAGACCGTGGCCGCTGGATGGGGAGAGGGCCGGACAAGCGCTCCGCAACGCGACTGGGTGGCTTCGCGTCTAGGACCGAATCCCCCGGAGAGCATGGCCACGATACGCCACGACGCCTTCGCGGCCGTCCTGGCGGCCACGGGGACCCCGCCCAGCCTCTTCGTCGACGCTGACGGCACCGCTCAGAGGGAGGCCGTGCGGCGCTGGCACTTGGGGACTGTGCTCCCGCTCGCCCGGATCCTGGAGGCCGAGCTGACGGCGAAGCTGGAGGCGACCGTCCGGCTCGCCTTCGACGCCTATCCCCTGGACTTGGCGGGACGCGCTCAGGCGTTCCAGAAACTCGTAGCGGGCGGCGTGGACGTCTCCGAGGCGCTGGCGACCTCGGGGCTGCTGGCCTAGGGGTTCACTGCTCGGTGCGGCGGGGAAATTTGTTCTGGATTCGCTCTAGCTCCTGCCAGCCCTGCTTGGTGACATCGTAAGTGTTAACTGGTTCGTCATAATCATACCCGTAATCCTGCCATTCTATGTAATTCCACTCCACTAACTGTTCGAGCCATCTGGGCTTGGAGTCTCCTGGACGGGTGAAACGACGATGCCCCCTTTCATACGGTGCCAACAGAAGAGCCTGCTGTTTGTCGGATAACTGTGAGAATTTCCGCTGTACCTTCCCCTCTCGATGCCGCTGACAAGCCACAACCGCCCAGTGAATCCCGCGAAAAATGAGGAGACTGACGGAGAGCAGGAGAACGACCCACACGATCCATACAAATTCAGGCGGCACCGGCGAGAACCACGAACGGTCCCATGCACTTAGCCACAATAGGACTGCTGAGAAGGTGACGAGGGCCGCAAGCACCGACCAAGCAGTCTTGGCTACGCTTCCGAGCGAGCCGAGAATTTCAGCGAGGTTCGTCACAGGACCCAAGCCTCAAGTCACAAAATGCCCGGTTTTCTGGACCGGGGCTGCCCCGGTGAACGAGGATCTAGCCACATCGGGGCTGCTGGCGGACAGCTAGAAGCCTAAACACTCCTCGTCAGCAAGCAACCGGAGTATCTTCAAGGATGTATCGGGGTTCTCTCGCACTGGAGTCCTACGTCTCCCTGCATATCTGCAGTGATAACTTGGTCTTGATTGTCTATGCAACTTACTGTATAATAGTTACTTACAAGATCGTGCAGACGGACAGGTCGTCTACCAGCTGGTCGGCTTCTGAGGCCAAAACTCCTGATCGAGATCGGATGTCGTTGATCTCCGCAATGACGCGAGCCGCCGACGCCAGAGCCCCTCGGCTGAGGAAATTCGGCACCAGCGACCGAAGTATTCCCAAGATCTTGGTTTGGCGGTGCGTACGCTGCGGCTCCTCTAGTCGATCGAAGAGGGCGTTTAGAACGCTGGACCGAAGGTCTCGGGCCATCTCCTTCCCGAGTTCCCCCCGCAGATAGCTCCGCTCGTCCTCGTCGAGCGCATACAGCGTCGGGTTGAAGTCTTCGGTCTTGACGGTCGCGGTGGAATCCGCCGTGACCTGCGAATCCGGATCTTCCGCCACACCCGGGGCCTGAGACTCCTCCTCCATGACGCTCTCGATGATCCCAGACGCATCGAGGTCGGTAGGCTCGCCCAGCCCAGCCAGGTCCATCGCGGGGCCGTCCCCTCCGACTTCGACAGCCGAATAAGAGAGGTGTGCCATGTCGAGATCCCAGAGCATCGTCACGAGATCCTCCCCCTCACCGCGAGCATCCCGCGTACGGTGAAGGACCTCCAGCAGGCCCTCGATCTCCCGCTCCTCGATTCCCTGTCGGAACGTCAGGTCACGGATCCCGTCACGATAGAACATGAAGGCCAGAGAATCCGCCCGGTTCTCGTTTTGGTAGACCTCCTCCCCCATCCAGGAGAGTCGGTCCTCGTCGATAAGGATCTGGACCGCGTCGTGCGTGTCCCAGATTCGGTCTAGGGCCTCCCCGAAATTAGCGACAAACCGCTTGTAGACAGGGTTGTTCGGATCGTACAGTTGATAGGCGCGGAGTGCCTTGGAAAGGGTCAGGAAGACGTCGTGCACCTCCTCGATCGGGAGATCGGAAGGGTCAGCCCAATCGAGGGCCTCCGGCGACTCTGCATACAAGTGCTGCTTGGGGGTCTCCGTCACCGCGGCTCATGGAGGTTGGAGTGCTCTCGCAGACCGGGAAGATAGCCCACAATTCAGCGCGTTCCTAGGTGGATGTTGGTCAGAGGAGCGACCCCTTTCCCTCGACCCTCGCCACATGCGCTACATCCTTGTCGCCTCGCCCACTCAGGCACAGGATCGCCGGCCCGGCACCCACCTCGTGGAGCCCATCTTCCAGAAGGTATGCGACGGCGTGTGCGGTCTCGAGCGCTGGGATGATGCCCTCAAGCTCCGAGAGTCGGTGGAACGCTTCGAGGGCCGCCTGATCATCGACTGACACGTAGCGCGCCCGACCTGTTTCTTTGAGAAATGAATGCTCCGGTCCGACCCCGGGGTAATCCAGCCCTGCCGAGATGGAGTGGGCTGGCGCCACCTGGCCATCCTCATCCTGCAGCAGATAGGAGAGGGACCCGTGGAGCACCCCTGGCGTCCCCGAGGAAAGCGACGCCGAGTGATGCCCCGATTCGAGCCCTTCGCCCCCAGCCTCCACGCCGATCAGGGCGACTTCCTCGTCATCGAGGAAGGCATGGAAGGTCCCCATTGCATTCGATCCTCCGCCAACACATGCGATCACGGCCGAAGGGAGCCTCCCCTCGATCTCCAGCAGCTGCGCGCGAGCCTCGCGCCCGATCACTGCTTGGAAATCCCTCACCAAACTCGGGAAGGGTGCCGGGCCCACCACGGACCCGATGATGTAGTGTGTCGTCCCTACGTTGGTGACCCAGTCTCGAATCGCCTCGTTCGTCGCATCCTTGAGTGTCTTTGTCCCCGAGTCCACGGGTCGCACTTCGGCACCCAAAAGCTCCATCCTAAACACATTGAGCGCCTGGCGTTCGACGTCCTCCGTTCCCATGTAGACCACGCAGCTCAGGTCGAAGAGAGCACACGCCGTCGCCGTGGCCACCCCGTGCTGCCCCGCCCCAGTCTCGGCAATGATGCGCTGCTTCCCCATCCGGCGAGCGAGCAGTGCCTGTCCGAGGGTGTTGTTGATCTTGTGAGCGCCGGTGTGGTTGAGATCCTCTCGTTTCAAATAGATCGGACCCCATCCGGCCGCTTCCTCCAAGCGTAGAGCTCGATAGAGCGGCGAAGGACGCCCAACGAAGTCCTTCAAAAGGGACCACAGCTCGGATTCGAACTCGGGGTCCTGGATCGCGGCCGCGTACTCCGCCTCGAGCTCATCCAGAGCCCTGATGAGGGTCTCAGGAACGTATCTACCGCCGAAAGCGCCAAAGCGCCGTTGCGAGGCAAGCGGGTCGGCAACCAGGTCACCGTCCACTTCTTCCGCCTTCCTTTTCATCGATCAGCTAACTCACCTGATTAGGCCCAGCTGCTAACGCACGGCGCACGAACGACCGGACGCGCTCGTGATCCTTCGTTCCCGGACTCGACTCGACTCCGGAACTCACATCCACTAGGTCGGGCGCGAGCTGGGCCACCGCATCCTCGACGTTTTCCGGCGAGAGTCCTCCCGCAACACCGATTCTCACACTCGCGGGAGCCACCGCCCGGGCCGAGGAGATGGCCTTCCAGGGAAAGACCGTCCCGGTTCCACCAAGCTGGTCTCGGTGCCAGCCGTCGAGAAGAATCAGATCTACTAGAGGACCGAACGTATCCAAGGCGTGAAGGACCTCGTCCCGCGACCGGATCCGGACCGCCTTCCAGAGTTCCCAGGAACCTCGTTCTCGAAGCTCTTTCGCGACTCGGGGAGACTCCTCACCGTGCAACTGTATGACCTGGGCGTGGGCCTTCACAGCTGCCTCTGCCGCCTCGTCCACGGCGAGGTCCGCAGTCACGATGACGAGTGGGATGGAGACTGCCGTAGCCAGCGTCGACGCCCGTGAAGGAGACACCGCCCGAGGAGAGGTGGGGACGAGAACCGCTCCCACGTGCGACGCACCCGACTGCTCGGCAATCTGAGCATCCACGGGGCGGGTGAGTCCGCAGATCTTGACCTCCAAGATGCTCCTCCTGCGGGCTATGGATCGGCCGACGTGGGGGAGCGGGGAGACGCGGGGACGTCCGAAAGTTCAGCGGCCCTTTGCCCCGGACTCGGCGCCCGAAGCAGGGCTTCTCCCACGAGCACAGCGTCCACCCCCACACCCCCAAGGAGCGCGACGTCACCTCGGGTCCGGATTCCACTCTCCGAGACCAGCACTACCGACTCGGGCACAGAGGCGATGAGGCCGAGAGTCGTCTCCAGCCGCGTCGTGAAATCTCCAAGGTTCCGGTTATTGATTCCGATTAGGGTGGCGCCGGAATCGAGCGCCCGAGCAAGTTCTTCCGCGTTATGGACCTCGACAAGCGCGCTCATCCCAAGCTCTTCCGCCTGGAGCCGGAGCTCCTTGAGAGGGGCGTCGCCGAGGATTCTGGCAATCAGGAGCACTGCATCTGCTCCGCCCGCCCTGGCCTCGAAGATCTGTACGTCGGAAAGGAGAAAGTCCTTCCGGAGCACGGGGATCGACACCGCAGAGCGCGCCGCCGCGAGATCATCCAGCGACCCTTGAAAATGTTCGCGGTCGGTCAGAACCGAGAGTGCCGAAGCCCCGGCGAGCCCGTACTCCGCCGCCAAGCCTGCCGGGTCGAGTTCAGGGCGGATCGCGCCGCCCCCTGGGGACCGCCGCTTCACTTCGGCGATCAGAGAGACCACCTCCCGCCTAGATAGAGCGCCCCGAAGGTCACGTGGTGCCGGCGCATCACGGGCGCGGGCTCGCAGCTCATCGGCTCGGCCTAGTAGAAGGTCAATTTCCCTGCGCTTCGTCTCCACGATCGAGGAGAGGACGTCTGTGCCCGGCGTCGATGAGGACGAGTCACGGGCGAAATCAGCTTGCGTTTCGGGCAACCTTCGGGTATCCTTGTTTCGGTCCCTGTTCGGGCTCTTCCGCCGGAAGCCAAACTGGAGACGACCATGGCCCTGACCAAACGACAGAAGGAAATCCTCGATCACGTCGGCGCTTACATCGATGCGCACGGATACGCCCCAAGCTTCGAGGAGATCGCCGACTCCTTCGGGTACACCTCGCTAGCCACGGTTCACGAACATGTAAGCAATCTGGAGCGGAAGGGCTACATCAGGAAGGCGTACAATCAAAGCCGGTCGATCGAGCTGGTTCGTGGAGTAGCGACGCCTGCCGGGGTGGAGCTCCCGTTGCTCGGGGAAGTAGCGGCCGGCCACCCGATAGAAGCAATCCCGTCGCGCGAAACGATTCTCGTGCCGCCGGACCTCCTCCGAAAAGGGGGAAAGAACTATGTCTTGAGAGTATCGGGAAACTCGATGATCGAAGAACAGATCAAGGACGGCGACTACATCATCGTCAATAGCAGGAGCACGGCAGATGATGGAGAGATGGTCGTCGCACTCATCGAGGGGGAGTCAGCCACCGTAAAGAAGCTCTACAGAGAGAACGCGGGACGCATCCGCCTCCAGCCCGCGAACGAGTCATTGGAACCCATGTACTTTCCAGCCGAACAGGTCGCTGTCCAGGGAGTAGTCGTCGGTGTCATTCGCCGATACTGATCGGACTGGAGTCCCAACAAACCATGCGTATCCCGTTTGCCGCTGGCACGATCAAAGGAAGGACCTCAAAGGTCATCTTGGCCCCCGGGCGTGGCGCGCCCCCGTTTCCGGGGCCTTGGATCCTAGCCGCAATCATCCGAACCCCCTACTCCACAGATTTGGCTTCGGCAGACTCACGTTTGAGCTTGTCGAGGGTTCGTTGGGCGGCTCCAGAGTCGAGAGCCTCGGTTGCCTGGGTGATACACTGAGACAGGTCTTCGGCGACCCCTCCAACGTAAAGAGCTGCCCCGGCGTTCAGGAGCACCGCACTCCGCGCACCGCGAGTCTCGCGTCCGGAGAGCACACCCTCGATAAGCCGCGCGTTGTCCTCGGGGCTTCCGCCCGAGATTTCCTCGGGGTCGCAGGAACGGACACCCAAGTCCTCGGGATGGACCTCATATTCCCGGATCTCGTCATCGAGTAGCTCTGCAACCCGGGTTGCGCCCGAGGGGCTTACCTCGTCCATCCCGGGCAAACCGTGAACTACAAGCGCCCGTTCGTGATGGAGCGCCTTGAGAGCGAGCGCGATCAGGGGCAGGAGCTCGGGATCGGCTACCCCGACGACCTGTCTACGAACGCCAGCAGGATTCGTGAGCGGACCCAGTAGGTTCATGATCGTCGGGATCCTGAGCTCCTTTCGCACCGGTCCGGCATGCCGCATGGCTGGATGGAGGAGTGGCGCGAACATGAACACGATGCCGGCGCGTTCGAGGACCCGCGCCATACCCTCCGCGGAGAGCTGGATCGCTACGCCCAACGCCTCCAAGACATCCGCGCTCCCACTCTTCGAGGTAAAGGAGCGATTCCCGTGTTTCGCCACGCCAACCCCCGCTGCTGCCGCGACCAGGGCGGCAGCAGTGGAGATGTTAAAGGTGGTCACCGCGCCCCCTCCGGTGCCGCAGGTGTCCACAAGAACTACTTCGCTCGGAGCGCGGACAGGAACCATCTCTCGGCGAAGTGCCCTGACTCCGCCCGCGATCTCCGATGAAGCGTGACCCTTCGTCCGGAGCGCCACGAGCAACGCGGCGGTCTCCACAGGTGTGGCCCTTCCGCACATGATCTCGTTGAACGCTGCCTCCGCCTCCTCGGCCAGGAGGTCGTGGCCCTCGGTGACTCGAGCAATCAGCGCAACCAATTCCATATCTGTCGCACTCATGAGAAGGGGCCGTCCCGGGCCGTCGACGGTGGCCTCGCGCAACGCTGGGCCGATGGAAAGCTTGAGGCTACTCTGGGGGCCCACAGCGGTCAACTCGGCCCTCGGAAGCCCCGGTCTCGATCTGGCTTGACATCGTCCGACTCCCCTCTACCTTTGCCGGCGTGATCTCCCAGGAGCTCCGAAGATACTGCCTGATCGTCCAATACGATGGCACTCCGTTCCGGGGATGGCAGCTCCAAGACGCCGGGCAAACGGTGCAAGGCGCGCTGGAGGAGATGTTCGAGAAGATCACCGGGGAGCGACGCCCGGTGGTCGGATCGGGCCGCACGGACACCGGGGTCCACGCCTTGGGTCAGGTCGCGGCCGTGGACGTGCCTTCGAAATGGTCCGCCACCGAGCTCCGCCGATCCATGAACGCTCTGCTCCCCTCCGAGATCTGGTTAGGGGAAGTTAGGAGGGTACCCGCGGACTTTCACCCCCGGTTCCATCCCCTCGCGAGAACGTATGAGTACCGGCTAGGCCTAGAGGAGGTGGCTGGCTCTCCGTTCCATTGCCGTTGGTGTTGGGACGCCTCTGGCGCAACGCTCGATCCCGAGAAGCTGGAGGCATCGGCCGAGCTGATTCCGGGACTGCGTTCCTTCCGGAGGTTCGCGAAGGCTGGGCAGCCGAATCGCGGCGAGCGGTGCCAGGTTTCGCGAGCTCGCTGGACCTCCTGGGAAGGCTTCGGCTACCGGTTCGAGATCACCGCCGACCGCTACCTTCACCATATGGTCCGATACCTCGTCGGCACGATGGTCGACATCGCTCGCGGCCGGCGCCCGCTTGGAGAGATGGCTGAACTCCTTAGTAACCCGGACGTCGAACTAACCACCTCGCGCCCGGCCCCCGCGCAAGGGCTCTTCCTCTCGCGGGTGGAGTACCCTCCTGAACGGCTGGGCGACCACCCTGATCGAGATCCTCCATCTACGGACACCCCAAGCGAATGAAGATCTTCCTCGACACGGCGGACCTCTCGGAGATCAGGCGCGCGGCCGAGGCCGGCTTGATCGACGGCATCACTACGAACCCGTCACTTCTGGCCAAGGCGGCCGGAGACCGGGCCCCGGATGAGATCTTCCTGGACATCTGCCAAGCGGTGGATGGTCCGGTGTCTGCTGAGGTGGTCGCGCTGGACTCTGAAGGCATGATTGCCGAAGGCCGCAGGCTGGCGGCGATACATGAGAACATCGTCGTGAAGGTGCCCCTGACCGAGGCCGGGCTTCGGGCCTGTCGGAGCCTTCGGTCTGGCAATATCAGGGTGAACGTCACGCTCTGCTTCTCAACCACTCAGGCGCTGTTGGCAGCGAAAGCCGGAGCCACCTACATCTCGCCCTTTGTGGGACGGCTTGACGACATCGGGCACGACGGAATGGATATCGTAGCTGATATTCGGCAGGTGTACGACGAATACGATCTGGAGACCGAGATTCTCGCGGCTTCCCTCCGCCATCCACGCCATGTGCTGGAGGCCATGCTCATCGGAGCAGAGTGTGCTACCCTCCCCCCTAAAGTGTTGTATCAGTTGATGAAACACCCTCTCACTGATCGTGGTCTCGAGGCGTTTCTCGCCGACTGGAAGTCCCTAGGGAGGGAGCTTTGAGACGGGAGACTGCCATGAACCTCCACCCCAACGTTTCCGGTGTCCTCGTTGCGATCTTGGGCGGAGCTGCGGCCTTGGTCGGGTGCAATAGCGGCGACCGCCTGGCTGCTGACGAGCTGGAGGCGGTCGTGGTGACTTCGAGTCCCGCCGCGGTCGGGCCGGCGGGAACGGAGCGCCTGCAAGAGAGGGCGATGGCTCAAGCCCCATTGAGTCCCGAACTCGACCGCGAGATCAACCAGAGCCGAGAGACTGCGGTTGTACGCGCCTCTGAAAGGGTGTCTCCGTCGGTGGTCACGGTGCACGTTCTCCGTACTCAGCAGGTGAGGGCCAGAGACCCCTTCTGGGACGGGTTCTTCCCTTTCGGAGCCTTCGGATCGTTTGGGGGGACCACGACCTCTCGCGTCGTGCCGTCCCTGGGATCCGGTTTTGTCGTGGACGGCGGCGGGATCATCCTCACCAACGACCACGTGGTTCGCGGAGCGGAACGGATTCTGGTCACCTTTCCTGACGGTCGAGACGCGGAAGCGACCGTCGTCGGATCGGACGAGATGACGGATGTCGCTGTGCTGCGCGTTCAGGAGACCGGACTTGCCAGCGTCCCTCTTGGCCGAACGTCCGACCTACGGATCGGGGAGTGGGTGATCGCTCTTGGGAACCCCTTCGGAAACATGTTGTCCAACGCAGAGCCAACGGTCACGGTAGGCGTGGTCTCTGCCGTGGGCCGACACATCGTCCCGAACCAGGAGGAGCGGGGGTTCTATCTCGGGATGATTCAGACCGATGCCGCGATCAACCCGGGCAATTCCGGTGGTCCTCTCGTGAATGCCCTGGGTGAGGTGATTGGGATGAATGCATCGATCTTCTCCAGGGGTGGGGGTAGTGAGGGACTGGGGTTCGCGATCCCGATCGAGCGCGTCCTCCGGATCGCAGACGACGTGATCGAACATGGGGAGGTCCGTCGCGCTTGGCTCGGAGTGGAGGTAGAGCCGGAGGAAGCCGATGCCTTCGGTCGGACGCGGGGCGTCCTCGTTTCTCGAACATCAGCGGGCTCGCCCGCCCAACGTGCGGGAATCGGAGCCGGCGACCGGCTGGTGCGGATTGGGAATCAGCGACTGGTGACCCCCCTCGACTTCGATGCGGCCCTCCTCGATCTTCGGGCAGGTGACAGCGTCCTGCTTGCCGTTGACGGGAGCGAGGACCGGGTCCGGTTGATCACAGAAGAGCTGCCCTCTCTTCGAGCGGAGCGGGTCAACGTCTTCGAGGACCTCGAGTTGGTCACACTCACAGATCCCATCCGCAGCGAGCGAGGAGTGGAGTCCGCGGAGGGAGCGCTCGTGACGGGGATCTCCTCGCAGCTTCAGGGAATCCTGGGCCTTCAGGAAGGAGATGTGATCGTACAGTTGAACAATCGGGGGATCCGAGGGGCAGAGGATCTCTCTCGGGTCTTGGATCAGATCCCGGCCGGTTCCAGGGTCCGCCTATACTTCGAGCGGAACCGGGGCTATGCGGCCCGCGACTTCGTCCTCGGCCGATGAGGTCGGAAGAGAACCGCAAGACCTACGTCCACCCCCTCACTGAACGGTACGCGTCCAGTGAAATGCAGCGTCTCTTCTCTCCAGACTATCGGTTCGGGGTTTGGCGGCGGCTCTGGCTGGCTCTCGCCGAGTCGCAAGGCGAGCTGGGACTGTCGATCCCCGACGGGGCACTCGAAGAGATGCGAGCGGGGCTGGACAGTATCGACCTCGATAGAGCCGCTGAGTACGAGCTCAGGTTTCGTCATGACGTCATGGCGCATGTGCACCTATTCGGAGACATCGCTCCGGCCGCCCGCGGGATCATACATCTGGGGGCCACCTCGGCGTTCATCGGCGATAATACTGACCTGATCCTTCACCGCGAAGCGCTCGCTCTCATCCTGGCGAGGGTCGTTCGAACGATACGGGAACTTACGGAGTTCGCGCGCACACACCGGGCGGTCCCCACGCTCGGATATACCCACTTCCAGCCAGCGCAAGCGACTACGGTCGGCAAGCGCGCGACGTTGTGGATTCAGGATTTGGTCCTGGATGTGGAGGAGCTCGAGTTTCGGCTGGGAACCCTCCGGTTTCGAGGAGCCCGAGGCACCACCGGAACCCAGGCCTCCTTTCTGGAGCTCTTCCATGGAGACCACTCGAAGGTAGAGGCTCTGGACAGTATGATCGCAGAGCGGATGGGTTTCGATCAGAGCTATGGCGTCGGGGGCCAGACCTATCCCCGCAAGGTGGATGCGGGCATCGGGGGCACCCTGTCCGGCGTCGGGACGTCCCTCTCTAAGTTCGGTAACGATCTGCGGCTTCTCGCTCACCTTCAAGAGGTCGAAGAGCCGTTCGAGGGCGAACAGATAGGCTCGTCTGCGATGCCTTACAAGCGCAATCCCATGCGCGCGGAGCGAATCTGCGCACTCGCACGCCATGTGATCACTCTCTCCCAGGACCCCGCAATGATGGCGGCTTCACAGTGGCTGGAGCGAACCCTGGACGACTCGGCGAACCGGCGTCTCTCCATTCCAGACGCGTTCCTCACCTTGGACGGGGCCTTGGTTCTGGCTGAAAATGTCGCTGGAGGCCTCGAGGTCTGGCCCGCGGTTGTCCTTCGTAATCTCGAGGCGCACCTGCCGTTCATGGCCATGGAAACTGTCCTGATGCGCGCCGTCGAAGGGGAGGGAGGAGATCGGCAGGCTATCCACGAAAAGCTCCAGGGGCACGCCTTCGCAGCAGCGGGGCAGATCAAGGAAGGGCGAGAGAGCGATCTCGTCCAGAGAATCGTGAGGGATGAGTCGCTGGGGGTGGACGAACCAGCCCTTCGAGCCATTCTTGATCCTTCACGTTTCGTTGGGAGGGCGCCAGAGCAGGTCGATCGGTTCCTCGAAGAGTGGGTGGAACCCGTGCTCACCCGCCTGGGCCCCGAGGTCGACCGAGCCGTGGGCGCTCCCGATGTCCGTGTCTGAAGCCGAATCCCGGTCCTCGCCGGTCTTCTGTTCCGACCTTCCCCTTCCCTTGATCCATCGCGGGAAGGTTCGCGAGATGTATGAGGCCAGCCCCGACCTCCTGCTGATGGTCGCGTCGGACCGGGTGTCGGCGTTCGATGTCGTCCTCCGGCAGCCAGTTCCTCGAAAAGGCGAGGTGCTGACCTTATTGACGACGTGGTGGCTCAACCGCCTCAGCGCCGTGGTTGACCATCATCTCATCGCCGCCGATCCGGACGAAATCAGATACCGTGTCCCGACTCTGTCCGATGTAGAGGGCGACTGGGCCCGGCGATCGCTACTCGTGACGCGTACTCGCCCACTACCCGTCGAGTGCGTCGTGCGCGGATACCTATCCGGCTCGGCCTGGCGCGAATACGCAGAGCAAGGAACGCTGGCAGGTGAGGCGCTTCCTCCCGGTCTTGCCGAGAGTCAGGAGCTTCAGCCACCCATCTTTTCTCCGGCGACCAAAGTCGATAACGGACACGATGAGAACATTCCGTTTTCGGGAGTGGTCGATCTACTAGGAGAGGCCCGGGCAAACACGCTCAGGGAGTTGTCCCTCAAGATCTACGAGTTCGGCCGAACCGAGGCTGCCGAAAGAGGAATCCTGCTCGCCGACACGAAGTTCGAATTCGGTGAAACAGACGATGGGAAGCTGCTCTTGATCGACGAGGTGCTCACCCCGGACTCGTCCCGATACTGGCCGGCCGAAAGCTGGCAGCTCGGGGCCACACCCGCGTCCCTCGACAAGCAGCCCATCCGAGACTGGCTATTCGCGCTACCGGACTGGGACCGCACTCCTCCTCCGCCAGATCTCGATCCCAGTGTCGTTAAAGCCGCCACGGATCGGTACGTCGAGATCTTCCGGCGCCTAACTGGAACCGATTTGGACGCCTACCTGCCGCCCTCTTTCTCGCCTCAGGCCGGCACCTCATGACCCGGATCGAGGGAGGAGCACGGCGGAGGCGCGGAAGACTTCAGCGCGGAATCATCATCCTGCCGTCGGCGTTCACCATGGGGAACCTCTTCCTGGGCCTATACGCCATGGTCTCGGCGGCGCGGGGAGATTTCGAATGGGCGTCCTGGTGCATCGTTTTTGCAGCACTTCTCGACATGCTCGATGGACGTATTGCCAGGTTCACGGCAACCGGATCCAAGTTTGGCGCCGAGCTGGATTCCCTCGTGGACGCGATCTCCTTCGGCGTCGCCCCCGCCTTCGTCACCTACACCCTCTTCTTTGCCGACCAGTCATGGAGTTGGGTTCTTTCGTTTCTCTACCTCACGGCAGTCGTCGTCCGTCTCGCCCGGTTCAATGTCGAACAGGGTGGACACGCGAAGCGCAGCTTCCATGGACTCCCGTCACCCACCGGCGGCATGGTGTTGGCCACGGTATACCCGTTCTTCACAGCCCCCACGCTGGCGCCGATCCTGGGTGGGCTTCCGTCGACCCAGATGATTGGCATCCTGATGATCGTCCTCTCGGTACTCATGCTCAGTCACATTCCGTATCCGCTCGTGCCTCGCCTGTCGTTGCGGAATCGGCGGGCGACTGCGACTTCGTTATTCCTCACGGCCTGTGCGGCGACCGCCCTTACGATCCCCGAATACTTCATCTTCCCTTTCCTCTGCCTTTACATGCTTTGGGGCGTGACGCGCAGCACCTTTCTTGGCCTGGTGGAGCGCCTTCCTGAGCGGGATCCGCTCCTTGACGAGGATCAGGAGGATGAAGGTGGTGCCGAGGTGCGAGCGGTCGACTATGGAGAGATCGCCCCGACCCGTTATGCTTCGCCGGAGGCGCTTCCGCCGAAGCTTCACACGTCCGAATCTGAGCCGACTCTGAACGAAGACGCAGAGGAGATCGCGTGACCAGTTACCGCGTGGAAATTCGCGTGAAGCCCCGCCCCGGCCTCCTGGATCCCGAAGGAACCGCCGTTCGTCACGCCCTCGACTCCCTCGGATTCCCGGGAGTGAGCGATGTCCGGGTCGGAAAGGTGATCGACTTGGAGGTCGAGGCCGACAACGAGCCCGAGGTGATCGACCGCTCCCGGGAGATGTGCAGGAAGCTCCTCGCCAACCCGATCACTGAGGACTTCCAGGTCGCGGCACGACCCGCACCCGATCTCGTAGAGAAGAAGGCATGAAGGTCGCCGTTGTCACCTTCCCAGGCTCTAACTGCGATTACGACTGCTACAAGGCCCTCCAGCTATTCCCGGGCTTCGAACCTTCGTTCGTCTGGCATCGTGAGGAAGGCCTTGGGAAGGTGGATGCCGTCTTCCTACCTGGCGGGTTCGCGCACGGCGATTACCTGCGCGCGGGCGCCATCGCCCGCTTCTCGCCGATCATGTCAGCCGTAGGCACCTTCGCCCACTCTGGAGGCCTCGTAGCCGGGATTTGCAACGGCTTCCAGGTGCTCTGCGAGAGCGGACTCCTTCCGGGTGCGTTCCTCCGGAATGATACGCTTCGATTCCGGAGTCACGACGTCCATGTTCGCGTCGAAACAGTGGACACGCCCTTCACGGCAAGCTGCGGCAGGGGTCAGGTGCTTCGCATGCCCATCGCCCACGGGGAAGGCAGTTACTACGCCGATGGCGATACACTTGCCGAGTTGGAGGAGACGGACCGGATCGTGTTCCGATACGTCGACCGCAGCGGCGCTCTCGAGCCCGAGGCGAATCCCAATGGGTCCTGTCACGCGATCGCTGGGATCGTGAACCAAGAGCGAAACGTCCTCGGGATGATGCCCCACCCGGAGCGAGCCGTCCAGACGCTTCTCGGGTCCACTGACGGCCGCGGGCTCTTCGAGTCCATGGCCACCGCGCTCCGGGGAGCGATGGCGTGAACGTGAACCAGATCGGGGTACTGGATGCACGCCCAGGCGAACCCGAGATCACCCCGGATCTCGTCGGGGAACATGGCCTCTCTGAGGAGGAATACGACCGCATTCTGGAGATCCTTGGAAGACCGCCGACCTTCACGGAGTTGGGGATCTTCTCGGCGATGTGGTCGGAGCACTGCGGGTACAAGAACTCCAAGCGACTCCTTAAGCTCCTCCCCACCGAGGCGCCCTGGGTCATTCAAGGCCCAGGCGAGAACGCCGGTGTGATTGATATCGGCGACGGCCTGGCCGTGGCGTTCAAGATCGAGTCCCACAACCACCCTTCCGCTGTCGAGCCCTATGAGGGTGCAGCGACCGGAGTCGGCGGCATCCTCCGAGACGTCTTTACGATGGGCGCCCGCCCCGTCGCCGTCTTGGATTCGCTCCGTTTCGGAGACTTGGACTCCCCTCGGGTTCGCTACCTCTTTTCCGGCGTGGTGCGCGGTATCGGGGACTATGCGAACTGTGTCGGGATCCCAAACATCGGTGGCGAGGTGTTCTTCGACCGGGCCTACGATGGGAATCCCCTGGTGAACGCGATGTGTCTCGGTGTCATGAAGACCGACGAGATCATCCGGGGAGAGGCGAAGGGAACCGGGAATGCGCTCATGGCGGTCGGCGCCCGAACCGGGCGCGACGGGATCCACGGTGCGACCTTCGCATCGGAAGAGCTGTCAGAAGACTCGGATGAGTCAAGCCGTCCAAGGGTCCAGGTCGGAGATCCGTTTACCGAGAAGCTGCTGCTGGAAGCCTCATTGGAGCTCATCGGGAGTGGTCACATCGTGGGGATCCAGGACATGGGCGCTGCTGGGCTAACGTCCTCGGCGTCAGAAATGGCGGGCCGGTCCGGGAGTGGCATCGAGCTCGAACTCGCGCATGTACCGGTGCGCGAATCAGGGATGACCCCTTACGAGATTCTGCTCTCCGAGTCACAGGAGCGGATGCTGGTGGTCGCTAAGAATGGCCATGAAGGGCAGGTCCGTGAGATTCTGGAGAAGTGGGAGCTGCGGGCCGAGCCGATTGGGCAGGTGACGGATGACGGCATGTTTAGAGTTCTGGAGCGCGGGAACGTCGTGGCGGACATTCCGGCCTTGCCGCTCACGGAGGGATGTCCGACCTACGAGAGAGATGGTACGGAAGATATTAATACAATTAATCTTAGGAATACTGATCTCTCTCATATTCTTAAGAAAGAGGGCGATTTTTCCACAGACTTTCTGGAGCTCCTTGCCTCACCGAATATCGCGTCGAAGGCGTGGATCTACGAGCAGTACGACACTACCGTACGGACGAACACAGTCGTGAGACCTGGGGGCGACGCTGGGGTCATCCGCTTCAGGGGAAGCCGGCGAGGGGTAGCGGCCACCACGGACTGTAATGGCCGGTACTGTTTCTTGGACCCGAAGGAGGGCGCGAAGGCGGCGGTGGCCGAGGCGGCTCGGAACGTCGTGTGTGTGGGAGCTGTCCCAACTGCGGTGACAAACTGTCTGAACTTCGGCAGTCCGCTGAAGCCGTCGAACTACTTCCAACTTCGAGAAGCGGTGCGCGGAATGGCGGAGGCCTGCGCGTACTTCGAGACTCCCGTGACGGGTGGGAACGTCTCGCTCTATAACGAAACGGGTGGGCAGGCGGTGTTCCCGACCCCGGTGATTGGGATGGTGGGCATCCTGGAAGACGCCTCGCGCGCTCTGGGCTACTCCTTCAGAGCCGCCGGGGATCTGATCCTCCTCTTGGGTGAGAGCCGCGAAGAGATCGGTGGATCGGAGTATCTGTACCACCGCGAGGGAATCGTAGCGGGATCGCCCCCGATCGTGGACCTCGAAGCTGAGCGGCAGCTTCAGCGAGCCCTCTTGTCGGCCCACGAGAGCGGTCTCCTGCACTCCGCGCACGACTGTTCGGAGGGCGGGCTATCCTGCGCACTGGCAGAGTCGGCACTCGAAAGTGTTGAAGGCCCTTGGGGAGTCGAAGTGGAACTCAACGAGGACCTCTCGCCTGTCGCCCTCTTCTTTGGGGAGACCCAGGGCCGAGTCCTGGTCTCGTGCGACCCGAATCACCGCCGCCGGATACAGGAGGTGGCCGACCGCCATCGGGTTCCCGTGTCCGTCCTTGGCACCGTCCGGGAGCGTTCGGGTACCTTCTCGCTCGTTTCCCCTCTTGGGTTCATTCGAGTTGGGTCCGAGGAGATGGCCCACCGACATCGACAGGCTATCCCAGCCGTGATGGAGGCGGGCCGGCAGTGACGAGAGTCCACGCCGGAGTCGTCAAAGTGGCGAAGGACATCAAGACCTCGACGCTGGACAAACTGCCGCGGGAGGAGTGTGGGGTCTTCGGGGTTACAGGCGTCGAAGGCGCCGCCGAGCTCGCCTTCCTCGGCCTATATGCTCTGCAGCACCGAGGTCAGGAGTCCGCGGGCATCTGCGTCATCGGCGAGGATGGTGTGGCTCAGGTACATAAGGGACCTGGGCTCGTCGCAGACGTCTTCTCCGCTCGCGACCTGAATGCGTCCACCGGAAGGAGCGCGGTCGGGCACGTCCGATACTCCACCGCTGGCGGTAGCCGTCCGCAGAACGCCCAGCCAATCGTCGTCCGCTACTCGCGCGGTGATCTCTCCATCGCGCATAACGGTAACCTGACCAACGCTCAGGAGCTCAGGGAAGCTCTCGTAGAAGAGGGCGCGCTCTTCCAAACGACGTCGGACTCAGAAGTTATCGTGCACCTCATCGCGCGTTCGAAACTCCCCACGATCGAGTCCCAGATACACGACGCGCTCGCTCAGTGCGAAGGGGCATTCTCACTCGTAATCTCGGTGGCGGACACGCTTTTTGTCAGTAAGGACCCGAGGGGATTCCGACCGCTGGTCCTAGGCCGAAAGGAGGGCGGTCACGTCGTCGCCTCCGAGACCTGTGCGCTCGACATCATCTCCTCAGAGTATGTTCGAGATATCCGACCCGGCGAGCTCCTGAAGCTGTCTGGAGAGGAAATCGAACCGTTGGATGAGCTACCGCCGGCGCCGAGGGCTGCGCCATGCGTGTTCGAGCTGGTCTACTTCGCACGACCGGACTCTAACATCTGGGGCGTTCCGGTGGATCGGGCCCGGAGGGCGTTTGGAAGTCGGCTCGCCCGGGAGCATCCAGTTGACGCCGATTGCGTTATCGCCGTTCCGGACTCTGCCAACTCGGCAGCTCTCGGATACGCCGAAGAGAGCTGCGTTCCCTTCGAGCTCGGTCTTCTGCGGAACCACTACGTGGGAAGGACCTTCATCAGACCGTCGCAGGCCGACCGCGACTTCGGAGCCCGGATCAAGTACAATCCGGTGAAGGAAATCGTCGAGGGCCGCCGGGTGATTGTGGTCGATGACTCCCTGGTACGAGGGACGACCTCCACATCCCTCGTGAAATTCCTCGTCGAGGCCGGGGCGAAGGAGGTCCACTTCCGAATTGCCAGCCCGCCGGTGAGGTTTCCCTGCTTCTACGGGATCGACATGCCCTCTCGGGAGGAGCTGATCGGAGCCTCGAGGACGGTCGAGGAGATCGCGCAGGTTCTGGGAGTGACCTCGCTCGGATACCTCTCACTCGAAGGAATGTTGGCGGTTGTCGATGAATTCGGGCCCTTCTGCGACGCGTGCTTCTCAGGGGATTACTCCGCACCGCTGATAGATTTTGAAAAGGGGCTTGTCGCGGTGGAGGCACCCCCAGGGTGCTAGGCGAGGCGCCAGCTGCTAGGGGATTCCCTCCACCGTCACGGAAGTGAGGTCGAGCGTCCGTAGGGCGTTTCCCTCTGCGTCGACCCCCACCGCTACCAGCCTAGCGGGCCCAAGGGGAACCAAAGAGGAAGGCGTCCAGTCGAGGCTCCACGACCACTCTCGTGCGAGGGGTCCCACGCCATCCATCATCCCCGCGGCCGACGTCGCGCCGATCCATCCGGGTTCGCCGCTGCGAACCAGGAAGAAATAGACCCGATCAAAGGGCCTCTCAAACGCTCCCCCTAGCCCCCGCGCGGTCGCTACCAAGCTTGCTGAGGCCGGAACTCCGGCGGCACAGCTTGCCTGGGCGCCGGTCCGACAAACACGATCCGAACCGGCTCCAAGAGTCCAGTCGGCGACGCCTTCTGCATCTCCGCGCTCGGAAACAGAGAAGCTGCGCCTGGCAAATCCCGACGCACCGGGGAGCGGTTCGGTGCGCGTGGCCAGGTTACCCGCAGCGTCCGTCGCGACCGCTCGGGCCGCGATGAGAGGCAGTGCGGATCCCGATGGCGCGTCGACACCGGCGCCTGCGATAACCGCCTCCAACCCAACCAACAGTGGAACGGTCTGAACGACGCCCGCGCCCGTGGTCAGCTCTTGATCGAAGGGAACACCCAGGATCTCCGCGGCTAGGAGTGGCATGACCTCGGGCCCCCCACTCGCGTCATCACCGAACTCGAGCGAGATCCAACCCTGGTGAAGATCCAAGTTGTCTGAAGCCACCGCCGAAAGCGTCGCCTGGCCATTAGGGCTCAGTGTGGCAGGAACTTGGACCGACGCGATGAGAGGCAGAGTCAGGTCACGAACCACCGCCCGGATTACAGTGTTCGATGGGTTGCCCGAGCGGTCCAGGACGTAGCTTTCCAGCGTGAGGTAACCCTCCAATCCGTCGGGGACGGATCGAAGCAGGCCGTCCGCCGTTGGTTCACATTCTGCAGTAGCGGGGAATAGACATTCCCCCTGGGTTCCAACCACCGCGGGATTTGAGGCACGGACGGTCGTGCGCGCGCCCATGGGATCCGCTCCAGAGAGAGCATCCGTGACCGCCAGAACCCAAGCGGCGCCCGGGCCAGGATTCGGTGCCCTGTCGGCTACACTCGCGGCATCGAAGTCCAACTCGGGCGACTCGAGATCGATCCCAAACACTGCGCCGAGCGTGTTCGAGAGCGAATTCCCACCGGACGGGGCAAGCGATGCGGCCGTGGCATTCCCGAGCGCATCTCGACTGACGGCCGCGGCCCGAAGCGCGGAGTTCTCCTGAGTCGCGGCCAGGTCGATGCCAGAGAGGACTCCTGGGAGCTCCATCAGATCTTGGTTCGAGAGCCCCGCGTCACCCGCGTGGACTGTCGCCGTAACCCCGCCGACGCCTGGGTCGGGTTGCGCCGTAACCGCCTCCTGGAAGGGAAAGGCCGCTCCAACCCAGTTGCCGAGGCAGCAGGCTTGTTCCTGGGCCTGCCGCGGAAGTGCGAATCCCGCGGGTGGAGGACCCAGGTTGTCGATGCGTAGACCTAAGGCAAGGACCACGGGCACGCCCGGGACGCTCCCTCCATCAGCGTATTGTGCGGCGACCACACGCAACTGATCCGTAGCGCCCCGCGGCGTTTGATACCCAGCCACGTTATCGGTCCCCGCTGGTCCGTCTCCCGCCAGCGTTACCGAGAAGGGTGCGGCTCCGGCGTGTGTCTTGGAGCGGAGCTGGCTACCTCCCGTCCGCCTAAGGTCCACGGTAACGGTCGATACCGACTGGGATGCGTCATAAAGTACGGGAACGATGGTGAGGCTCTGATCTCCAGCGACCCACTCCTCTCCGTCCTCGCCCAACAAGGGGCCATTACCCGCCTCTACGCTTCCCGCAAACGTGTTGACGTTCCTGAGCCGAACCTGCACGGACGACAGCCACGCCGTGAGGCCGCCTTCCACGGTGGCAAGGCGAGCCGTCAGAAGCAGCTGGCCATTCGGAAAGCGTACGGTCCCCGAGGTGTCGTCGAATTCGGCGGTGTTCACTGGAAAGACGAGGTCAAACGGAGCTGTGGGCTGGGGGCCGTGGACCGCTTCGGCCAAGGCTCCCCCTGCGGCGTTGAAGGTCTGTCGGCCTACAACTTCATTACCAACAAGGAGATCGACGCCCGAGAGCGTATCCTCTCCTCTGTCAACCGTAAGGGTCACTTCCAGATTCCCCGTCAGGTTCTGTGGATCCGCCAGCTCGGTCGTCCCGTCCGTGAGCCGCCGCGAGATAGAGCGGATCACCACGGACGCGGAAAGCTCCGGAACCCCTACGAAGGTGACTAGGAAGATCTGGCCTGTGGACAGCTCGACCTCGGTCCGCACCGAGGGAAAGGTCACCGACTCGGGGAGGCCCGAGATCTCGACCTGGTACTGCCCGGCGCGGAGCCCTGAGAACACGAAGGATCCACCGAGTCCAGTCAGAGTCGTCCCGGACTGAGCGCCCTCGAGGCTGACGGTCACTCCGGACAGACCTTGGGCTCCGGAGGTCACCGACCCCTCGATCGAGGAAGTACGGATGTAGTTCCCGAGAAAATCCACCGTAACCGTCTGTGAACCGGAGACCACCGCAGTCCGTGACGTCGCGGGGAATGAAGCGTCATCGGGCACACTTCGAACCGAAACCACGTAGGCACCCGAAGGGACCTCGTCAAAGCTGTACCGGCCAGCTCCGTCCGTGGTCGTGCTCCTCACCTGCGGGCCCGTCAGCTCGACGATCACGCCCTCTAGGCTACTTCCCTCCACCAGGACCAACCCTCGCACCTCTCCCTGCGGGGCTGTCACCGTCCCCGGCTCGCAACTGACGAGAAGGGCGCTCAGAACCGCGAATAACAGTAGGGAGTGCCTAAGTCGCTCCATCACCCAGGCGCTGGGCCGGAGAGGAAGCTCTCGGCCATGTCCACGAGGTCGTGCGACCCGATGAAGAGGGGAGTCCGCTGGTGCAGCTCGGTCGGGCTGATGTCGAGGATGTCTCTCTGGCCATCCGAGGCCCGCCCACCAGCTGCCTCGGCGATGAGAGCCAGCGGCGCAGCCTCATACAAGAGGCGAAGCTTTCCCTCCGGGCTCTTGGAGTCGGCGGGGTAGAGGAAGAGCCCTCCGCGAAGGAGCGTCCTGTGGAAGTCTGCCACCAGGGACCCGATGTATCTCGACGAGAGTGACCCCGGCGAATCGGACGCCGCCGACGTCTTGAGGTGCTCCACGAATTTTTGCACACTCGTGTCCCACCTCGGCTGGTTGGATTCGTTCACCGAAAAGGGTCGGAGCGACGGCTCCGGGATCCGAATGTCTGGATGACTGAGGATGAACTCGCCGATCGAGGGATCCAACGTGAAACCGTGCACGCCGCTTCCAGACGTATATACCATCATGGTCGATGAACCGTATACCATATAGCCTGCCGCGATCTGATTGCGCCCGGGTTGCAGACAGTCTTCCAGGCTCCCCCTCTCCGCCCCTGAAATCCGCCGGTAGATGGCAAAGATCGTTCCGATGGAAACGTTTACATCGATGTTCGATGAGCCATCAAGAGGATCGAACACCAGCACGTATTCTCCTGCGGGGAATTTCTCGGGAATAGGGATGTAATCCTCCTCCTCCTCCGAAACCATGCAGCAGAGGTATCCAGTATGGTCCATCGCCCGATATATCACCTCCTGAGCGAAGACGTCGAGCTTCTGGACGGCCTCTCCCTGCACGTTCTGACGTCCGGCGCCCCCGAGAATGTCGATCAGGCCCGCCATATTCACTTGGCGGGAGATGACCTTTCCCGCCAGCGCCATGTCCGTGAGGATGTCGCTGAAGGCACCTCGCGCCTCCGGATGCCTGCGCTCTTCCTCGATGATGTGACGGGCGACTGTGACGATGTGGGTATCGGTCATGCCGGATCAACTGGGCTATAGGTTCGGCCAGGCACCATAGTACCCCCGAGACCGGCGAGAGTGGAAGGGGATGGTCAGCAGGCTAGGCTATCGAGAGTACCGCACGTCGACGGTGCCGTCTGCCCGGATCTTCAGCCGGATATCGCCGTCGCGATCCGTCCGGTACACGGCGGTTCCAGCGGCCTCCAGGCGATCCATGACTACCGTGTGGGGATGCCGGAATCGATTACCATCTCCGACGGTCACCACCGCGATCTGAGGTCGGGTGCGATCCAGGAGCTCCGGTGAGGTCGAGGTACGGCTCCCATGGTGTCCGACCTTGAGGACGGTCGTCGGGGAAAGCTGATCGAGCACATCCCGTTCGATTTGGGCCGGCGCGTCACCGGTCAGAAGCACCGATGCGCCGCGCCACTCGACCACCAGGACCACGCTAAGGTCGTTCGGGTCCACGCCTCTCGTGGCGGACGCGTCCGTGAGACCTGGGTGAACCACGGCCAGCCGAGTGTCCTCGATTCCGAAGCTCAGTCCGGAACGGGCTGGCCACCATGAGGCACCCGATTCCCGTGCGCCTTCCAGTACCTCGAGGTAGTCTCGCGATCCGATTGGGAGCGAAGGATCCAGTACCCCGCGAACGTCGAGGGCACGGAGAACCGCTGGGGCGCCCCCAACATGGTCTAGATGGGGATGCGTTAGCACGATCGCTTCCAGGCGATCCACGCCTTGCCTCCTGAGATAGGGAACGACTCTGCGCGCTCCCGCGTCAAAGTTGGGACTCCTGGGGCCCGTATCCACGAGCATCCATCGGCCAGAGGGAAACCGGAGGGCGACGGCATCGCCCTGGCCTACATCGATCACGTGAAGCTCGAGCGCCGTCCGGAGGGGAAGAAGTGGAATCACGACAGCGGCGATGAGTCCAGCGAGCGCCGCTGCCAGACCCCGCACCGCAGGTCGGATCGCGCGCGCATACATGCGACGAAAGACCAGGGCGAGGGCTCCGCCTGCCAAGAGGGCACCCACTAGGGTCTCCCTCGCGATCCAGACGGAGGCACCCGGAAGGCGCGAGATGAAGAGTACGAATCGCGACATGGCGTCGAGCAGAAGCCCAGTGCCCCCAGCCGCGAACTCCCCGAGCCCTCCGGGAAGAAGGGACAGGAGCAGGCTGAATCCTATCCCGGGGATCACCGCGGCCGTGACCGGGGCGACCACCAACGTCGCCGGGATCCCTGTGAGCGAGATGCGGTCGAAGTGCCACGCCAGGAGTGGGAGGGTAGGCAGAGTGGCTGCGATCCCGGCGGCGGCACCATCGGCTCCCCCGCGAAGCATCCGAGCGCCCGGATCAGCGGAGCGACGCCGGGGCAGATCGCGACCTGTCAGGAATCGCGCGAGGACCGCGGTCCCGGCCGCGACCGCGCCCCGGACCAGTACGAGTCCCCCGGTGCCGGCGAACGACAGCTGGAACCCCACGGAACGCAACCAGCCAGGCTGAACGGCGAGGAGGATCAGGAGGGCCGCCCCCAGGGCTCCCGTTCCCATGACGGGTCGACCTCTCAGCCGGGCACCGAGAAGCAGCGATAGGAGCACTCCAGCTCTAACTGCTGCATGAGGCGCACCTATCCCGAGCACGTAGACCCAGCAGCCGAGCACGGCACCCGTTTCGGCTCGCAGACGAGAGCAGCCCAGCAACCGCAGTATCCCTACAAGAAGACCGGTGATGACCCCTACGTGAAATCCCGAAATCGCGAGAAGGTGCGCCGTCCCCGATAGCGCGAACGCCTCTCGTAGCTGTGGGTCCAGATGCTCTCGTCGGGCCAGCACCAGCGCCTCGGCCGCGGGCGCGAGCTCCTCGCCCCACAGTCGGAGGATTCGCTGTTGGACCTGGCCCCTGAATTCGAGAAGCCAACCCCGCGGGCCCGTGCCACCAGCAGGAACCCAGTCGTCATTGAGCCTCAGAATACCGGCGCGGTCTCCCCACCCTGGCCGAGGGAAGGCCCTCCCCTCCCAGCTGGCCCGCACCCGGATCAGCTTTCCCGGTGGAGGTGGACCTGCCGCCGAAGAGGCGATGGCGCGCACCGCCCCTCCGCACCCTCCTGGGCCACCGGAGACAAGCTCGAAAGGAAGGCTCGACCGCGGTACGGGTCTGGTTAGGAAGCGACCCTCGACCTCGCCATCCCACCTCCTTGGGAGGTGAAGTCGACAGTCGCGGCCGTCTGCCTTCTCTACGGCCTCACCCGAGAGAACCCCTGCACCGAAGGCCATGACCAAGGCCCCCAGCGGCCAGGGGCGATGGAATAGCAGAACGAGCGCTCCGAGGAGGCCGACTAGGTAGAGCGGCGGGTATAGGGTGACGCCGAGGAGGGGGAGGGCGATTCCCGCGGTGTGGGCCAGCGCGACCCGCGCCACGGGTGGAAGCCGACGGCTCAGGGGGCCGCGGCTTCCCGAAACGGGTTCAGCGTCAAGAGATCAGGGTTAACCTGCCGTTTTCAGAGAATCTGAATCAAAGGCCTCGGACCGAATCAAGCGCCTTCATGCTCCTCGTGGGAAGAGGCGAAGAGGTCGCGCTGGGTTTGGTCTACGCGATGCCTCTCTTCGCGATCTTCTTCCTCCAATCGCTCTCTCAAGAACCGCCGTACCTTCAGGTCCGCGTGGATGCCCGCCACCAACATGACCAACATCCCGACAAAAAGACTGCCAAACGCAACGTATGTCAGGGGGACACGCTCGAGCGTGGCGATCCCCAGGTTCAGAGTGACTCGTTCCGTGCCGTTCTCGCGCGCGAAAAGCATCACGAGAAGTAAGACGACCAGGACGACCAGGGCCCCGGTGTACCGACTCACCTGATCGTAGCCAGCGTCGGGGCTTCCCGGAGTCTCCCCGAGAACGTCACCCCCGAAGTGCCCGTCATCTCGACGACGGCGTATTCGCCGATGTGGGTCTCCTCTTGCGGAAATGCCACAACCTTGCTCCTTCGCGTCCTCCCACGCAGGTGGCCGGGGTCACGCGCAACATTCTCGATCAGAACCTCATCGACCCTGCCGATCTCGCTGCGATTGATCTCGCGTTGAATCCGCCGAGCCACCTCTATGAGGGCTTCGAGCCGAGCTTGGGCCACCTCACTCGGCAAGAAGTCGGCGGGAGGCAGCCGGGTCGCCGGGGTCCCCTCACGGGACGAGTACTTGTAGGTGAACGCGTCATCGAACCGTACCTCGCGCATGAGCTCGAGAGTCTCCTCGAACTCGTCGCGCGTTTCCCCTGGGAATCCCACGATGATGTCAGTCGAAAGTGCGATGTCCGGAATCGCGCCCCGTACCATCTCAACCGTCTCCAGGAATCCCTCCACGGTGTATCTCCGGACCATTCGCTTCAACGTGCGGTCGCTCCCTGACTGAGCAGGGAGGTGCAGCTGTTCGCAAACAGCAGTCTCTGTAGCCATAACCTCCACGAGTCGCGGTGTGACATCGTTGGGGTGAGGCGAGGTAAAGCGCACTCTGCGGATTCCGTCCACCCTCGCAACTTCTCGTAGCAGTCGGGGGAAGGACCAATCTCCCGATCGATACGAATTGACCGTCTGCCCGAGCAGAGTGACCTCGGTCACGCCTACTTCGGCAAGACCCTGGACTTCAGTGAGGATGTCAGCAGGACGGCGATTCTTCTCGGGCCCGCGCACATAGGGGACGATGCAGAACGTGCAGCGGTGGTTGCAGCCCCGCTGAATCGGTATCCAGGCCGTGACTCCGGACCGTCGGCGCTGCTCGAGGCCCTCGTAGTGCTCGCTGCCGTCGAACTCAAGTACCGCCAGCTGGGTCCTCTCACCCGAGCGACCCCGTCCGTTCGTGTTCGGTCCGGGTCCCGATCCAACCTCAGCTTGCAACGCGCGGAGTCGGTCCGGCAGAGATCGGTAACCATCGGGACCGACGACCAGGTCGATGTAGGGCGTCTCCTCCAGCAGAGAGGTGCCCATTCTCTGGGCCATACATCCGGTCACTCCGATCACGAGGTCCGGGCGATCCCGCTTCAGTCGATTCAGCTGGGCAACCCGGCCAAGCACACGGCGCTCCGCGTGCTCCCGAATCGCACATGTGTTCACCAGGATCACCTGCGCTTCTTCTGGAGACCCGACGATGTCATATCCGCTTGCTGAGAGGACGCCCTCCATAAGCTCGCCATCCGCGATGTTCATCTGACACCCGTAGGTCTCGATGTACGCGCGGACGGCCCTGCCCTCAGTCGTTGTCATGCCCCTAATTGAATCCTGGGGAAGGTGCCAGATGAATAGCGAGATGATCTCCAGTCCACCGGAGCCTCCCCTCCTGTAAGTCTCGGTGCACCGCTCCGCCGCGGGATGCCTCCGAATGACGGTCGGCGAGCCCTGGGGCCTGGGCTTCCGGTGAAGCGACCCTGAGGTAGTCCCCTGTTAGCGCAGTCCCTCGCGTCCCCTCGACCACCACCTTCGCCCATGCCCCATCCCTCGCCTGCCGGTGGAGGAGGGACTTGCGGTGGCCGAGCTCGCGGAGTTCTCGGCTCCTTTCCCCCGAGACTCGCTGTGGAACGGGGGACACACCGTCCAGCCCAGCGGCTTCCGTCCCTTTCCTCGGGGAGAAGGGAAAGACGTGGAGGTACGTGTAAGGGAGCTCATCGACGAGCGCCACGGTCTCCGCATGATCGGCATCGGTCTCCCCCGGAAACCCCGTGATGATGTCCGCTCCAAGACCGAGAACAGGAATTCGGGCAGCGATCTCAAGAGCGCGGGCTCGGTAGGTCTCTCGGGTGTGCCAACGCCTCATTCTCTTGAGGACGGGATCGGCACCACTCTGCAAGGGCATGTGGAGGTGGGAGGCCAAGAGCCCCTCCGATTCCTCGAGAAGCCGCACAAGCAGATCGTCGACCTCGGTAGCTTCGATGCTCCCCAGCCGGAAACGAACCCCGGGGACCCCTTCGAGGAGTTGCGCTACGAGCCGGGAAAGAGAGCTCACCGGGATGAGATCCCGCCCGTAATGCCCGATATGGATCCCAGTGAGGACCAACTCCGGGTGGGTTCGGGACAGCGCGCGGGCCTCTCTCAGGATCTCCGAGGGAGGCCGCGACGTGCTGCGTCCCCGAGCCAGCCGCGTCGCGCAAAACGAGCACCTTCGGTCGCACCCGTCCTGGACCTTCAGCCACCCTCGAGTCGCCCCGTCGCGCTTCAGGAGAATGTCTCCGCCGACGGGCTCTTGATCCATCCGTTCCAAGGTGGTGCGTGCACCGAGCTGGAGCAGTGGCGGTCGGATCCGGCGTGCCGCGTCGGCTACCTCCAGTGGATCATGCCCTCGGATGACAGCGCCCACACCGGACATTTTTTGATAGTCGGGGGCTCGGAGCGCCGCCGAGCAGCCGACCGCGATAATCTCAACACGGGGGTTCTCCCGCCGGAGCTTTCGAATGAACCGGCGGGCGTCCGCGTCCGCCTGGTTCGTTACGGTGCAGGTGTTTACGACGAAGAGATCAGCTTCGCGGCAGTCTGGCGCAGTCCGCGCTCCCTGGGCCTCCAACTCCTGGCGAATCCGTTCCGTGTCGTACTGATTGGTCTTACACCCGAAGGTGTGATAGGCGACCCGGACCGGCCCGGTGCCTGAACTCGTGGTCCGCCCGCCCGAGAGGCTAGCCACTAGCGACTCGGACGGAGACGGTGGCTCGCCAGAAATCCTCCGAGAGAGGCCCGGCCTCTCGGCTTCCACTCTCGATCCCCAACTCCATCCTGGCGAGAGGCTGCGTGTCTACATCGACGAGGTGCCAACCCAGCCCCCCGGAGAGGGTTCGCTCGAAGGCCGGTTCACCAGTCGATTGGAATGGAAGATCTCGGTGTCTCGCTCCGATTCGCAGAGGCAATGCTCTCCCAAAGAGGTTCGCTGCGGACCACTCCAGTCCACCTCCGTAGCTCCATGTGCCCCCCCTGGTCGTGCCCCCCCTCAGGTCGCCTCCCGTGTCGGTCCAGTCAGCGAAGGTCGTCCCGAAGTGCAGGGCAACCCCGGGCAAGAGGGTGACCGTGCCGCCTCCACGCAGCTCGAGGGGGATCCGGTAGCGTCCCTTTTCTTCGAGTCTGTCGTTTGCGGGAGAGAGAGTCAGATCGTTAGACCATGAGACCGAGCCCGCAACGCGAACGAGTGGTGAGGGATCCCAGGTCGCGCCCGCGCCGACGACAAGCCCGGAAGCCTGAAATCGACCTCCAGTCACGAAAGACGCTACGTCGGGCCCCACATCCTCGGCATCGAGCGCGCGCATGAAGATGCGCTCCGTTGTCCCAACGTATCTGCCCACGGTGACGCCGACCGACGCCGACTCTGAGACCGTGCGGGCCCAACCCAGGCTCACGCGCCCGACGCTCCCCGTAGACCGGAACGTGTCCTCAGCATCGACCGGTTCCCCTCCCAAGTCGAGGGTCCTAACGGACTGCGCCTCAAACTCTTGGTCGAGAAAGCTCCCTGCCTGGATGAAAAGGACGCTCCCTCGATAGGGGTACGACACGGCCAAGGTTGGGAAACGTGTGTATCCCGAGATCTCGCCTCCCACAGGTGTGGCTTTGGAGGACTGAAAGGTCACCGTAGCCGAGGGAATCGAAAGTCCGGCGCTGACCGCTGGATCGTGTTCGAGAAGATACGATCCGGATAGGCCGAGGCCCGCTCCACCAAGGGCTTTCGACCTCGCGTCCAGCGGCTCGATCCGTATGCCCAAACCGTCCGCGGCGAGAAGCGATTGACCGGCCGCCACTGTCGGAACGAAGGCTTGAAGGAGCAGAAGCAGAACCATCGCCCCTCGCCGCCCCCATAATCTGGTCACGGGAGGGACACTCCATCAGAAACAGTCAGTATGAGACGCATATACGGCTCCAACACGGTCCCCGGGGCGTAGAAGGAAACGACCTCCAAGCTACGCGCCTCGGGGTCACTAAGAAGTGCCAAGGTCGACAAAACACCGACTTCAGACGAGTCAGCGCCAAGGAGGCTCCGGACATAGGCGGTCATAGGAATCTCGTGCAACGTCTCCGTCTGTGCGGAGAATAGCTCGGGAGGCAGACGCTCGATCCCCGCACTGACCGGGACCGAGAGGGGCGAGCGAGGCAGTCGGTCGGGACTCAGCACGGAACGCAGTTGCACCCTCACGCTATCGAGGGGTGCAAGGCCGGGTGACAGGGTCGGATGTGAGTGTAATGCGAAACCGGCGAATAGGATCCTTTCGGCTCGAATCTCCAACGGGCAGTCGATTCGTGCGCAGACTTCCGCACTCGGTTGGACGCTGGCCGGTAGCTCGACTCGGAAGGTAGCCCGACGGGCCGGGGCCCCACCGATCAGCAGAACGTCGTCAGAGGTTTCCGGGGTGGGAGAGTAGACGACCGTGGCTCCATCCTCGCCGGGCGAAACCAGTATAAGGGAGTCTGGGTTGATCTCCGACCGGACCCTCACATCGTAACCAACACTGGCTACACGGAGGCGAGACCCCACGGTCGTGCCCGATACCCTCAGGCCCCGATCGGGTCGATCGGCCTCCGCCCATTCTGCCACCGTGAGGGAGTCGATCTCGAACATGACAGAATCCGCCATCTCGGGGAGCCACGTCACCGACCCTAACGGGCGAACGGGCCCTCCTCCCGGCTCGGGCCACTCGGTCACTCCCCCCAGCGTATCCACTGCAACTTCCCAACTCGCGGTCTCCGGGTGCCAGGGGCTCAGGATCGCGTCAGCTGAGAAATCAAAGGGCTCCGATCCCACATCCAGGGTATCCATCCGCAGCACGACCCTCGCGGAAACGGGCTGGAAGGTAGAGTCCGGCTCGGCCCCAGTGGTCGCACCGGGGGGCAACACATTGATTACCTCCGGCAAGGGAGCGAACCTCACCAAGAGCCGCGATTCGAGCTCGCCGGCCCACTGATTGGCGACAATGGGCACAGGAAGGTCGGCCGGTGACCCGAAACCTGAGAACGACTGCAGGTCCCGGGCGAAGCTCGAGAAGGAAAGGCGCACTTCCACCGTCTCGGCCTGGACCGGGATTCGGTCTCCATCATCGGACGTAGGGACCGCGTCGGTGCATCCCGACACGGCGAGAAGGGCCAGGGCGATAGGCAGGCACCCTCGTCGCGTTCTCAAAGACGGCCCCTTCGGCCTGGTTTGCCCCTCTCGCCCATAGGCTCGCCGCACCCGACCCCTCCTCCTCTGTCCCGAAGCACCCGTCAGAGCCAAACCCGTGGAAGACGCGGAGAGAGTCGGGTGAGAACTTCGTGTGAGATGGTTCCCGAGACCCTGGCGACTTCCTCTAGCGAGATATACTGCCCACGATCCTCGCCGACGACAGTGACCTCGTCCCCTACTCCTCCTGCGGATTCAGGAAGATCGGTGATGTCTACCACGGTCATCCCCATCGAGATCCTTCCGATGATGGGAACCCTGCGGCCGCCTATCAGCACCTCCCCACCGTACCCGAGGGACCGAGGGATCCCGTCCCCGTATCCGATGCCCAACGTCGCCCAGCGCTCGGTACGTCGCGCCCGGTACGTTGCGCCATATCCAAGGGTGGTACCTGGGGGCACCTCGCGAATCAACACGATCCGCGCCCGGATCGTGACCACGGGATCGGGCTCGGGAAGTCCGCGCCAAGTTCGGCCCCCAAAAAGAAAGATGCCCGGACGGACCAGTCCCGCCCCGAGATCTGGTCGCCGAAGGAGGCCGGCCGAGTTGCAGATGTGCTCGATCCAACCCTCCTCACGCAGACCGCTGAGCACACCGAGTGCATCCCTGAAGCGGTCGGCCTGGTCCGAAAGGCAGTCGGATTCAAGATCGGCTGCGGAGAAAAAGTGAGTGAAGACGCCCTCCCACTGAACCCTTTCCCCCGTGAGTGCGAGGATCTCGGGCCCCCACCGCCTAGCCTCTCGCCAATCGAGACCTGCGCGGCCTATCCCCGTGTCTACCTCGACGTGGACCACCGCGTCGCGGCTGAGGTTTGAGGCAGCTCGGACCACGCTCTCCAGCGCCTCAATCGAGGAGACGCTGATGCGGAGGTTTGAGACCAGTGCCGGCTCGATCGCAGGGGGCGGGATCGGCGCCAGCAGAACTACGGGCCGTTCGATGCCTAGCGCCCTGAGGCTGCGGCCCTCGCCGACGGTCTCGACCGCATACCCCCATGGAGCCGAGGGCTCGAGCGCACGCGCCACATCCGTCAGCCCCAGACCATATCCGTCCGCTTTCACGACCGGCAAGACTCGCACGTCAGGGCCCACGATTTCTCGAACGCGCTCCAAGTTCCGGCGGAGGGCAGGCGCGCTCACCTCCACCCAGGCTCGAGTCCGCAAGTCGGTTGACATGGTCGGACAAAGATGCGAGAAACTACCTTCTGAGCAAGAACAGAGGGCGCACGGGGCGCCCACAACGTTCAGCCTGCGGGAGGGAGCGTGAACACCGACAAGGGGGGGCGTCGGGCAGATCGACCCCGCGTCGAGGTGGGGCAAGAGGGGTTGTTCGCCTCTGAGACTGCCGTCCTCGACCGTGCGCTGATCCTGGTCGAGCACTTGAGGGCTAACTGCCCCTGGGACAAAGAGCAGACGGCTCGCAGCTTGGTCCCACACCTTCTCGAGGAGGTCCACGAGGCCGTGGATGCCATCCATGCCGATGACACGGAAGGCCTGAGAGGTGAGCTGGGTGACCTGCTGCTCAACCTAGCCTTTCAGATAGTGGTCGGAGAGGAGGCAGGCCGATTCACGCGTGACGAGGTCGTGCGTGAGTTAGAAGAGAAAATGGTCCGGCGACACCCGCACCTCTTTGGATCGGGGGAGCCGGAAGACTGGGAAGCGATCAAGGCAACAGAGAGAACCGGTGAAACCCTCGAGGGACTGGCGGAGGGTCTGGATGCCCTCCTCAGAGCGCACCGGATACAGGAGAGGGTGGCGGGCGTGGGATTCGACTGGAATGAGCCGCGAGGCGCGCTCGAGAAGGTGGGTGAGGAGCTGGCCGAGGTCGAAGCGGCCCTGCGAGGAGGAATCGCGGAGGCGCTGGAGGAGGAGATCGGGGATCTGCTCTTCTCGGTCGTGAACCTCGCCCGACTCTCAGGGAGGCACGCCGTGCCCTGCCTCGAGCTTGCAAACGCAAAGTTTCAGCAGCGTTTCGGCGCGCTGGAGGCGCTCGCCAAGGACCGGGGAGTGGAGATGCCAGGGGCCAGCCTAGCGGAGCTCGACGAGCTATGGGAAGAGGTGAAAAGGGCCGCGCCGGAGTCCATGTGATGTAGGGGTCTCAGTACCCGCGGTCTCGATCCACCTCGTTGGAGAGCGGCGCGCCATCCAGGAACCGTTTCAGATTATCTAGGATCAAGTCCATCTCTCGGCGCCAGAACCCGCGGGACACCGCCGAGGTGTGAGGGGTCAGCAGGACGTTGGGCAACGTCCAAAGCGGATGGGCCTCGGGCAGCGGCTCAGAATGGAACACGTCCAATCCGGCACCCCGCAGGTGGCCGTCTCGGAGCGCCTCGACGAGCGCTTCCTCGTCCACGATGCGTCCGCGGGCCACGTTGATCAGCACGGCCCCCTTCCGGAGGGCCCGAATCCGGCCCCTGGACATGAGATTGCGCGTCTGGGGCGTGTCCGGCGCTGCGATGACCAAGGCATCACTCTCACTGAGTAGGTGGCTAAGCCCCTCTTCCCCGTGGACGATCTCGACGCCGTGGCGGTCCACCGGTCGCTGGGGCGGCATTCGGCGAAGTCCGATGGCACGGCTGTCCAGAGCTACTACCCGCCGCCCCACCTCCTGCCCGATTCCTCCGTAACCGAGGATGCCTACGGTCATCGAAGCGAGTTCCCGGACCGGGGTGTCGGCCTCTAGGAAACCCGAGTCGTCCCACTCACCGCGCTGAGCCGCGGCGATCGCGAAGTCCAAGCCTCGAGCGAAGTGAAGCAGCATCCCGACGACGGTCTCCGCCATCGGGGGACCATGCACACCCGCTGAGTTGGTGAACCGCACGGAGCTCGAGCGCATGGTGGTGTGAAGAGAACTGCCCACCCCGGCTGCACCCGAATGGACCCACTGCAGGGTATCGGCACCTGCCTCGAGAATCGCCGCCGGGATTCCGAAGCCGATGTAGATTCGTGCTCCCTCCACTGCGGTGAGGACCTCCTGGCTCGGTTCGCCGCCTCCGTCCCCGGAGCCGTCTGCAACGCTCCTGGCCACATGCAACCCCCAGTCCTCTGGGAGCGCTTCTTTAAATTCGTCCACCGCCCAGTCCGGCATGGCCCAGATCGCCCTCCCGTCTTCAAGATCAACGACGACCCGCTTCATGGTGCCAGCCTGTTCATTAGCCGGGGAAACGGTATGAGCTCACGAACGTGGGCGCGGCCGGTTATCCAAGCGACCGTTCGCTCGATGCCAAGCCCGAACCCGGAATGCACGAAGGTCCCATAGCGCCTGAGGTCTAGGTACCATCCATATGCCTCTTCTGGGAGCTCTTCCTCACGGATTCGCTCCTGCAGGCGATCCAAGTCGTCCTCTCGCTGACTTCCCCCGATGATCTCTCCGTATCCTTCGGGGGCGATCATGTCGTTGCAGAGGACAGTGCGAGGATCAGCGGGGTTTTCCTTCATGTAGAAGGCCTTCGCTTGGCGGGGATAGTCGTGGACGAGAATGGGCGAGTCGAACTCCTGGGCGATCACCGTTTCATCAGCACCTCTCAAATCCTCTCCCCACTCGATCGCACTTCCCCGCCCCCGAAGGAGCTCGATGGCCTCAGTGTAGGAGATTCTTGGAAAGGGAGGAGCCACTTTTGAGAGTTGCGTCACGTCTCGTTCCAGGATCTGCAACTCCTCCGCGCACCGCTCGAGCGCACGGCTGACTAAGTGGGCGACCACCCGCTCCTGGAGATCCATGTTCTCGTTCGAATCGGCGAAAGCAACCTCAGGCTCGAGCATCCAGAACTCGGTCAGGTGCCGGCGGGTCTTGGATTTCTCGGCCCGAAACGTCGGGCCTAGGCAGAAGACCTTCCTGAATGCCGGGCAGGCGGCTTCCAGGTAGAGCTGGCCGGTCTGGGCAAGGTATGCGGTCTCGCCAAAGTAGTCGGTGGAGAACAGAGTTCCTGCGGATTCCCCGATGGCCCCGGTCAGGATCGGCGTCTCGATGCGCGTAAAGCCCTCCCTGTAGAAGAAGTCCTGCGCCGCCTGCATGACCTCGGCTCGAACGCGGAGGACCGCCCGCTGAGCCGAAGACCGGAGCCACAGGTGGCGGTGATCCATCAGGAAGTCGACACCGTGCTCCTTGGGCTGAATCGGATAGCTTTCGGAGGCGGCGAGGACTCTGAGATCTGCAACCACCAGCTCGCATCCCCCAGGCGATCTGGCGTCCAGCTTCACGCGGCCTTCCACCTCCACCGTGGATTCGTGGGCTAGGTTAGCCACGATCGCCCACATCGCTTCGGTTGCGTTCTCCCGAACGACGACGCATTGGACGATCCCTGTGCCGTCCCTGACCAGCACGAAGGAAACCTTTCCGTGGACCCGAACGGTCTCGACCCATCCCGCGACGCACACAGTCTCACCCTCAGCTTGAGCTAGGTCCCCGACCTCGACGTAATTCTTCCGACCCATCCGCCGTCGTCTCCCTCTAGTGGTAGGAGTAGCCCTGCGTGGAATCGCAGGCCTCGCCGCTACGACGTTCGCGCCCACTGTAATGCGGTGGTCATCCGCGAGCGAGCAGGACTCATCGAAGAAGGAGCGCTGGGTCGAGCCTCAGGATCTTATCATCTCCGTCCCTCGTCGCTCCCCGCCCGTCTCGGTTTGAGGTGGTCAGATACAGCATGCCATCGGGTCCGGCGACCACGGCCCTGATTCTGCCGAACTCCGATGGGAAATTCACGGAGAGCTCGACGACTGTCCCGTCTTCGACGGTGGCCCCATAGAGAGCCTCTCCTCGAAGCCCGCCGAAGAACAGCCGCTAACCGACGGCCGCGATCCCACTGGGCGCCCACGTGTACGTCGCGCCCGAATGAGCCACCGGGGTCCGAAGGGGCTCGGAGCGTGCATCGCCCTCGATCGTTGGCCACCCGTAGTTGTCCCCCTGGCGGATAACGTTCAGTTCGTCGAAGCCGCTCCGTAAGCCGGACCTCCCGTGCTCGGTGCTCCAGAGGCGACCCTCCCCGTCCCAGGTCACCCCCTGAGGGTTCCGGTGACCGAGGGACCACACGGCGGTACCGAACGGATTCGTTGGAGGGACTCCACCCTGATCGTCGAGACGCAGGATCTTCCCTGCCAGCGAAGAGAGGTCCTGCGATCGCGAAGTGTCCCCGGCGTCTCCGGTCGTGACGTAAAGGTAGCCGTCGGGCCCGAACGCGATTCTGCCTCCGTCGTGGAATCGGTTGCCCGGGATCCCGTCCGCGATCACGACTCGATCGACCAGAGCTTGATTCGTGATGCTGAACCGTTCCACCCGGTTTTCGGTTCCATTGGTCCCCTCGGAAGTCAACATCAGGTACAGCCACTGGTTCTGAGGATCGTCCGGGTGAATCGCCATCCCCATGAGGCCCCCTTCTCCGACCGCCGCGACCCCAGGTATGGTCCAGACCTGCCCGTCTTCGGGCCGGAGCGGCTCGTCGCCCGCCGCCCACCTCGGGAACCTCGTCACCCGTCCGGGCCGCTCCGATACGAGAAAGCCTCCCCCTTGCAGGAACGCGACCTCCCAGGGGACCTCCAGACCCTCAGCCACGACAGACACCGCCCCCTCAGGCAGGTCCGTCAGGGAAACGCCCTCCTGACCCTCGGGTGGGTCCCCCGGGCTCATTAGGATTGGCACGAGCGGTTCACATCCAACGGCGGTGCTTGCCAAGGAGGCGATCACGGCTAGGCCGCCAAGTCGAAGACATTTGTCGATCCCTACCGACCCGCCGGGGAGGCGGCTGGGCCCGGTCAACCTACTCGCCACATCTTGAGCCGCTCGGAATGTCGTGTTTCGAGGACGGACCGGACCTGGCGCTGTTCCGGGGCCACCAACTCCGGATCGCCGGCCACCATCGCCCGCGCCAGCTGCCGAGCCCGTGTGAGCAGTGGCTCGTCCGTCCGTAGATCGGCGAAGCGTAACAGGGGGTCTCGTCCGTGTTGCTGGGCACCGAAGAGATCTCCTTGGCCCCGGATCTGGAGGTCGGCGCGGGCGATCTCGAAGCCGTCGTTCGTCTGACAGAAGGCCGCGAGCCGCTCCCGTGCCTGCTCCCCGGGCTGAGCGATGAGGATGCATACGGATTTAGCATCACTCCGTCCTACCCTCCCCCGGAGCTGATGGAGCTGGCTGAGCCCGAACCGCTCGGCATGCTCGATCACCATGACCGTAGCGTTGGGCACGTCGATTCCCACCTCGACCACCGAGGTCGAGACTACCAAATCAAGATCTCCGTCACGGAACGCGCGCATGACGCCGTCCTTTCCCTGACTCGAGAGCTGGCCGTGGAGGAGTCCCACCCTGCGGTGGGAGAACACCTCCGTACGCAGACGCTCGTATTCCTGCGTTGCCGCTTTGAGGTCCGATTTCTCCGACTCTTCCACGAGCGGGAATATCAGGTAGCCCTGACGCCCCTTCTCGAGCTCCTGGTCGATGCGGGCATAGGCCTTGGAGCGCTGCCCAGGATAGCGTAGAAATGTCTGGACGGGAGTTCGTCCTGGAGGAAGCTCGTCCAGGACGCTCAGGTCCAGGTCTCCATAGAGGGTCAGAGCAAGCGAGCGCGGAATCGGGGTCGCCGACATCACTAACACGTCTGGGCGTCCCGTCGGATTTCCCCCTTCGGACAACGCCATCCTCTGGCGGACACCGAACCGATGCTGTTCATCAATGACGACCAAGCCGAGCTTCCGGAAGTGGACGCCTTCCTGGATCAGCGCGTGGGTGCCCACCGCGATCATCGCGGCGCGATCCTCCCCCAGAGCCGCAACAGCCGTGCGTTTATCTCTTGCCCCCCTCCCTCCGGTCAGGAGAACGGACTCGATATCAAGGCCGGCCCGCCCGAGCAACTCTTGGGTTTTCTGCGCGTGCTGCTCGGCCAGTAGCTCCGTCGGCGCCATGAGCACGGACTGATAGCCGCTCTCCGCGGCAAGCAGCATCGAGAACAGGGCGACCAGGGTCTTCCCCGACCCGACGTCCCCCTGAAGAAAGCGGTTCATGCGGCGCCCAGAGCTCATGTCGTCGTAGATCGCTCGAAGGACCCGGGCTTGGGCTTTGGTCAGCTCAAAGCTCAGGCTCTCATGGAGGGGGCGTATCAGCTCGTTGGTGCGCTGAAACGCGATTCCCGGCTGTACCTCGGTCTCACGATGCCTTGCCAGAGCCTGAACCAACTGGAGGAAGAAGAGCTCATCAAACGCCAGGCGTCGCCGTCCCTCCTTGGGTTCCTCAACTGAGAGGGGTCGATGCAATCTTCGAAACGCCTCCTCAAGCTCAGGAAGGCCCAGCTCGCGTCGAACGCTGGAGGATAGGTAGTCCTCGTGGTGGGCCTGCTCCAGGAGCCAGTCGATGTTCCTTCGAAAGATCCGTCGCAGGACCCACTGTGGCATGTCCTCGGTGGCGGGATAGGTGACGAAGACCGTGCCGGCGGGACCCTCGTCCTCATCTTGATCTGCCCTGGAGATCAGTGTGAATTCTCGGGGGTGGATCTGACGGCCATGAAAGTGCTTGACGGGTCCGGTGACGAGGAGGTGGTCGCCCTCGCGGATTCTACGCTCGAGCCACGGTTGCCCGGGCCAAGAACAGGTGATGTACCCGGAATCGTCCTGTAGCACCGCCTGAAAGATGCGGAGGCCGGAGCGTGTCGGAATGATTCCCATCGAGCGGACCCAACCGATGGCCGTCGCGTCATCACCCACACGCAGCGAGTCGATCGCACGGATCGTGGAGGCGTCGTCGTAGCGCCTCGGTACGTGATAGAGAAGATCTCTCGCGGTGCCGATGTTGAGCTTCTTGAGGGCGTCGGATCGCTTGGGGCCCACCCCCTTCAGAAACTGGACGGGTCGGTCCAGCTGGGTGAAGGCCACTGCGCTACTCCCCAGCGAAGACCCCGTCAAGGAACGCCTCCGCGTCAAATCGATCCAAATCGGCCATTGATTCTCCCAGCCCAACGAGCTTGACGGGGACGCCGTGCTCCTTAACCAAAGCGACGACGATCCCCCCGCGCGCCGTCGAATCCATTTTTGCCAGCAGGATTCCGGTCAGTCCCAGGGCCTCGTGGAAGGAGCTGACCTGCGACACCGCGTTTTGGCCGATGGTGGCGTCCAGCACGATGAGTAGCTCATGCGGCGCTCCGGCAAGCTGGCGGGCAACCACCCGCTTCACCTTGCGAAGCTCATCCATCAGCCCCGGATTGGTGTGGAGGCGGCCCGCGGTGTCGATGAGGACCACGTCGCTTCCACGCGCCACCCCGGCCTCGATGGAATCGAAGGCCACAGCTGCCGGATCTCCCCCTTCGTTTCCCTGAACGAAGTCCGCTCCAACGCTGGAAGCCCATTGCTCCAGCTGTTGCACGGCGCCCGCCCGGTATGTGTCCGCTGCCGCGATCAGCACCGATTTTTCCTGCTGTACGTAGAGGTGTGCGAGCTTCGCTATCGAAGTGGTCTTGCCGACACCGTTCACTCCCACAAGCAGGTACACCGTTGGGCCCGCGCCCGTGCTGTCGGCCAATCCGGTCTCCCCGGCTTGCAAGATCCCCGCGACCTCACCACGGAGTGCGTCTCGCAGTTCTCGCTCGCCTCGGATCTTTCCCCGGCGGGCCAGCTTCTCGATGTGATCGACCAGTCGAACGGTAGCCTTGACGCCAAAATCCGCCGCCAGGAGCCGCTCCTCCAACGCCTCCAGTGCCCCTTGGTCGACTCCCTTGGTGAGAACCTCGATATCGGTAAGGGCGAAGTCCACGACCCGATTCCAGAGACCGGTCCGCTGCTCGTCCTTGCTCTTGAACAGTCGCATGTTTACTCAGCGCAACCCGACCCTCCGCCGCCCGACCCACTCGGCACCCAGTAGGATGAGCAGGATCAGATAGGGTAGCGGATGGGTCCGGAGCGGTCGGCCCCCGGCAACTCTCGCGTTGCTGTCGCTGCCGGCACCGAAGAGGAGCTCGCCCGACCCTTCCCAGGGAGGCAGTCGCAGGGAAGGCGCCCACCCCTCTACCTCAACCAGACCTGACGCAACGATAGAGTCATTCGAAAGAGCTTCAGTTCGCCGGACCTCGAAGCGGTAAATTCCCGGTTCCATGGATGGAGTGGACACCATCTGCCGATCTCCTGTCGGGAGCGGTCCTTCAAAGCGCGGATCTGTAGACGCCCCCGCGGCCTCCTCCCACGGCCCATCCCCCCCGTCATGCACAGCGGTCAGCGACAGCTCGCGGCCCTCGTCCGCGGGGGCGACGTCCCAACGAATGGCCTCCCCGCGGCTCTGCGAAACGGTCTCTGGACGAACGGACTCTCCGTTCCTGAGCGCAGAGGATGCGAGTAGCCACCCGGTCACGCCTCCCCACAGAGCGCGGTAGGCCCTTCGGGCCTCCCCATCCCTCATTCCCCAGCGCCAAAAACCGTCTGCCAAGGCCACAGCTCGGCGCCCATGGTCCCCATCGAGCAGGACCAGCGCCGGAACAGGCTCGCCGCCGCGCGCTGCCTGAGCATTGAGCCCAGAGGTCCCGATCAAGGGTCCGGCGAGGGGAAGAAGGGCCGAGAATGGGGGTAGGCCCCCGAGGCTGATTCCTGCCAGAAACGGAGACAGGGGTGAAGGAGGAACCTCGGCCGAAGGCGCCCATTCCCCCGGAAGGATAGGATCCGCTTCGAGCCCCGCAAGAGCTGCTCCCTCCTGAGTCCCCGGAAGATGGAGAACCCGAGGATGAGTCTCTATCACCGTCGCCAACCATGCCGGCGCGGCGCCCATCCCCCCTTGAATCACGATGACCTCGGCGCCCGACGCGCGATCCCGGAAGGCCTCATCCTCAACCGGCGTGGCTGGCTCTCCCTCAGAGACGAGCGGTAGAAACCGGCCGTCTCCGAGCTGCAGATAGCCCTCGCTTTCGAGCCCGGTCACGGCCTCCAAGACAGGCAGGAGGACCCGGGGTTCCCAATCGGGTCGGAGCGATACCAGCAGGATCCTCTGCTCGCTTCCGCCGATGACCACCCAACGGCCTCGAAGGTCGTCTGGAGGAAAGACGTCCCCGTCTAGCAGTCCCCTCGCTGTATATCGTATGAGCCCGGTGTCCCGTGGTGGAGGGACCGCAAACGGCACCGAGACTTCTTCACCCGCGGCAGGGAGGGCAATGTCGATAGCGTCAATCAACTCACCCTCGGCCCGGAGCTCCACACGCACCGAATCCCCCGGCGTTCCGCCCTCCCCGAATAGGCTCAGCCGACCGATGATTTCCTCCTCTCCCGTGGCTACGGCGGGAAGGGTCAGCTCTCCGATTCCGACGTTGCGCGCGGGCCCGCCAAGGCGTCCCAGGCGCAGTGGTATCGGCGCCTCGGCAATGAGCGTCTCGAGCTCATCTAGGGGTCGACGCAGAGTCGAGAGAATCACTACGGAGTCCGCTCCGGACTCTGCGAGCCGGGAGACCGCCACTCTGAGATTCGCCCTCGAAGCGCGGGGTGTACGCTCCGCGAGCGCCTCCGGTTCGATTCCCTCCAGCCCCCCATCGCCAGGCAGCGCCAAAGCGACCCGCGCTCCTTCGCGCGCATCTGCCAGAGTCCGCTGGACGACTTCATCCCAGAGGGTGGCCCCACCCTCGGCCGGTGTCGTCAGGGACAGATCAGGATCGACGAGAATCCACTTTCCTCCTTCAGGTACGGGGCGGCTCGGGTCGTCACCCGGGACCTCGATATCGAGGAGCAGGATGGTCACGATGACCAAGCTTCCGACGCGGAGCCCCATCAGCAGAGCGCGCCATGGAACGCTCGAATCGATTCTGAGATACAGGAAGACGGCGAGAAGAACTCCGGCCGCTCCCATGAGGATGACGATGGAAGCCGATGCGGTCACGCCGGTTCCCGAGCCGACTCAGATCCGTCCGGGTTAAGGATCCGGCTTCGCCGGGTCACCTGCGGCCGGCTTCTGCGGCCTCGGGGCCTTCGGCGTCGACCTGGGCGATCCGGATCACGGGTCCCTCTGGGGCTGACTGCAGGATCGCAACGCGTCCGTAGAGGTCCTCGCTCCACCGAATCCTCGCCTCGGGCGGGATGGGATCGCCCGCGGGGATATCGATGTTAAGCGGATCCACGGCGCCACCGTTTCGATGCATCTCGTAGTGGAGATGAGGTCCCGTCGCTAAACCCGTCATGCCTACGTAGCCGATGGTCTGGCCCTGGGACACTCGACTCCCGGAACGGACCCCGGAGGCGAATCCGTTGAGGTGTGCGTAGCGAGTCATAAACCCGTTGGCATGGGTGATCTGAACGGAATTCCCGTAGCCTCCGTTGACCCCCCGCTGGCTCACGACTCCGTCCGCCGTGGCCATGACGGGCGTGCCTGTCGCAGCCGCGTAGTCCGTTCCGATGTGTGGACGCGCAACCCTCAGGATCGGATGAAAGCGGTTCCGATTGAACCTGGATGAGATTCTCCGATACTCGAGCGGCGCTCGGATGAACGCCCGCTGGAGGGATTCCCCAACGAGGTCGTAGTACCCTCCCACATCATCCCCATGGAGATCGAACCACACTGCGTAGAGCGGGTTACCCGAGTTGATGAGCTCGGCAGCGAGAATCCGCCCTGAGCGCATACTTCCGTCTGGTCTCACCTCTCGCTCGAACACGAGCCGATACGAGTCTCCCCTCTGGATCTGTCGCGAGAAATCGAGCTGCCATTGAAACACACGATCAAGAAGATGGATGACCTGCGCGCGGTCAGGCCGTGGCATCACGCCGAGCGCAGGGTTCAAGACGACAGCCGTCCAGAGATCCGTTTCGATCGCTCCGCCCACCGCCAGAGTATCCGACCAAACGGGCGTCCGAACCACCGAGGAGTGCCACCCCATGCTTCCCCGCACCAATCGGACCAGCTCGTCTGGCGACACCGCGATGTCTACGCCACGCAGCCATTCAGTACCTCGTATGTATCGCAGACTCACCTCGGTTCCCGACCGGAGCCGGGAGGGATTCGCTCGTTCCCGGAACGCCAGGAGGACTCCCTGCTGATCGGTGCCGGAGAGCGAGGTCTCCTGGAGGATACCGCCGAAGGTGCGGCCCGAGGACAGAACCTGGACCCTGGTCTCTTCAGCCGAAGCCGCGAGGAGCGGCTCCAGTGCTCCCACCTCGGGTGTGGGTGGGGTGAGCGCGCCTGCCACGAACACCCCGAGACCCAGTAGGGCACCCACGCCAGGGATGGCAATAAGGCGTCCCCGGGCTAGCTCGCGAATTCGACCCATCGTGTCGGCGCCTTTCGGCAAGGTGCCGGCAGAAACGCGAACCCCGGAAGCGCCCCGGACTCCGAGGTCGCGAGAAGGTCTCTTCTCGGCCCCCTAGTCCATCTGCCGACGAATGAACGTTGGAATGTCCAACTCACCAATCTGCCCCCGCTCCACGATCCTCTCCGGTGGCCGTTGGAACGGTATGATCTCTCGCTCCTCCTCCACTGCGACCGCGGCGCCCACCAGCGCCATTTGGCGATCCTCCTGGATCTGAGGCTGCGGCTCGGTCCAGCCGCTGATCCCCGAGACGGGGGCTCGCCTGAAATCTGCGCGGATCACCCTCTCCTCAACCTGATCCGCCAAGTGATCCGCCTGGTTGTCGAACCCGGTGGCGATCACCGTCACACGGATCTTACCCTCCAAGGCTTCATCATGCACGGCCCCGAAGATAATCTCCGCCTCATCCCCGGCTTCTTCTTGGATAATCGACGAGATCTGAGTGACTTCGTCAATGGCAAGGTCCATGCCTCCAGTGATGTTGATCAGCACCCCCAGGGCGCCCCGAATCGATACATCGTCGAGAAGCGGTGAAGACACGGCTTCCTGGGCCGCCTCGACGGCCCGGTTCTCGCCCTCGCCGAAGCCTGAGCCCATGAGAGCCGGGCCCCTGCACGCCATAATCGTGCGCACATCGGCAAAATCTAAGTTCACCTCTCCGGTGACGCGGATCAGGTCAGAAATCCCCTGGGTCGCGTGGAGGAGGACCTCGTCGGCCTTCTTCAAGGCGTCTTTGAACGTGGTCCCCTTCCCCACGACTGAGAGGAGTCTGTCGTTGGGCACCACGATCATGGTATCCACGGCCCGCCGTAGCTCGGCCAGGCCCTGTTCGGCCTGCCGCATCCGCTTCCTCCCCTCGAAGGCGAAAGGACGCGTTACAATTCCAATGGTCAGCGCACCAAGTTCACGCGCGATCTCGCCGATGATCGGAGCTGCCCCGGTGCCCGTCCCTCCACCCATGCCCGCCGTGATGAAGACCAGATCCGCCCCGGTAAGCAGCATGCGCACCTCATCCTCGGACTCCGCGATGGCCTGCCGCCCGATCTCGGGCCGAGCGCCAGCGCCGAGACCCCGGGTTAGCTTCTTACCGAGCTGAATGGTGTGATGGGATTGGGAGTTCTTGAGCGCCTGCGCGTCCGTATTGGCAGATATGAACTCCACCCCTTCCAGGTCCTCGTCAACCATCCGGTTCACCGCGTTGCCGCCGGCCCCACCCACACCCACCACGCGCATGAGAGCACTCTGTGTGGGGGCGTCCTCGAATTCGAAGATCATCATCTGGTCCTCACTCTCCTTTTGGGGGTCAAGTCTTTCTGCAAGATGGTATCGGGGAAGCCTCGGCCCCCGTCGCTTGGCAGCCTCTGCACAAGTCAGAAGAACTCACGGATCCAGGCTCCGATCCGCGAGGCAGCTCCGGACGAGAGGGTCGAGGCCCCCTCGCCGGTTTCGTAAGAACGATCCGCCCCATGTAGGCACAGTCCGGTGACAGTCGAGAAGCGGGGGCGGTGAACCGAATCGGCGAGGCCCGAGAGTCCTTCGGCGGGGACACCGATCCTGACCGGAGACGCGAACACTTGGGCCGCCAACTCGACGATTCCGTGTAGTGCCGCCGTCCCCCCCGTGAGGACCACGCCGGCCCCGAGCCGGTCCAGAAGGTTCTCTCCCTCGAACTCCTGATGGACCATCCCGAAGAGCTCATCGAGCCGCTGCTCGACGATGTGGGCGATCAACTCGCGGGCCACATGTCGTTTTTGGCCCGGACTGGGCCCCGGCAGCTCCACGGTTTCTTGGGGATCGACGAGTTGCGCACAGGCCATTGCGTGCTGCTCCTTGGCGCGCTGCGCCTCCGCGAAGGGGACGGACAGCCCTTTGACCAGGTCGCTAGTGACCGTGTCTCCTCCGAAAGTGAGAATCCCGATGTGCCGGATCTTTCCCTCGTAGAAGACGGCGAGCTGCGTCGTCGCCGCACCGATCTCAACCATTGCTACGCCGACTTCCTTCTCGTCCTCCGACAGCACGGCACGAGCGGTGGCGAGTGGAGCGAGAACCAGCGCCTGAACCCGGTAACCCGCTCGGGATACGGCCTTGCGGATGTTCGTGGCCACCGCGGTTGAGCTTGTGACTAGGTATACATCCGCCTCGAGGCGCACCCCCGACATTCCGATCGGATCTTGGATTCCGCCCTGGTGATCGACCATGTACTCTTGCGGGATGGCGTGAAGGGACTCTCGATCTGGCGGTAGGGCCACCGCCTGGGCCACTTCGTGGACCCTCTTGAGATCGCCACGAGTGATCTCGTCTCCACCGACGGCCACAACGCCGAGCGAGGATTGGGCTCGGATGTGATCGCCACTAATCCCGGCCCAAACCCGGTCTACCGAGACGCCGGCCATGAGCTCCGCTTCCTTCAGAGCGTTCTGGATCGTCTCGGTCGTCTCCTCGATATGGGTCACGACCTCCCTTCGGACCCCGGTAGTCCTGGCCTGCCCCACTCCCAGGATTTTTAGTTCCGGGCGGCGCCTCCCTTCTCCGACGAGCTCGGCGATGACCCCGCAGGTCTTGGTAGTCCCGATGTCCAGGCCCGCAATGAGATTCGCTCTCATAACGACTCCTTACCGCCTTAGGGAATCGGAGAACCGGACGACGACCTGGTCCGCAAAGCGGAGGTCTACCGACACCAGCGTCCTGTCAGGTTCACGCTCCAAGGCGTCCGTCAGGACCCGAAATCCATCGTTGAGTCGCGCTGGAATCAACGGTGCTCGATAGCGCAGGGTGACTCGGGGCTGGCTGAGGTGGAGGAGGATGTCGCCCCAGGAATCCAGGGCAACCTCTGAAACCGAGGCAAGCAGTGGCGGATCGAGTGCTTGCAGGCGTGCCAACTCTGCTGTGAGCTCACGTAGTTGAGCCGGAGTCAACTCGGCACCGTGCGCGGCTGGATCACGTCGCGGCTGAACCAGAGGCAAATCCATCCGGAGCCCTGCGGGGCTGATCGGGAGGAGACGCGCTTCACTATCGACCGGGGTGAGCATCGGATTCGGCAAGAGCGCGATCGGCTCGCGCTCCTGAACCTCTAGTATCAGACCGTTGGGGAAGCGACGTCGGACCCGCGCCTCTCGAACCAGGGGATGTGATTTGAGACGAGCGGCCAAGGGCTGGAGGTCGTCCCAGACGCTAATCCCCATCGGGATGGCGGTAGCCGTTAGGACCTCTTCTGGAGTGAGGTACAGGGCGCCCTCTACCGACACATCACCCACGTGGAAGACTTCGGCTCTGGAAACGGCGCGGGTGACGGTCGGGGCCTCCAACACGACGAGCATACCGAGGCTGATCGCCACGAAGAGTCCGATGCCCCTACGCATCGCAGTCCCTCGCGCCCTGATGCCTCAGCTGCTCCAGCACCTCCGACCCGATCGACTCGATCGATCCGGCGCCTAGAGTGAGACAGAGGTCCCCGGACCTTAGGTGCGATGCGAGCTCGCCGGGAAGCGAGTCGAGGTTCCCATGAAAATGAACCTGTTGGACTCGGCGCTCCGCGTTGTCGACGGCATCCTCGACCTCGCGTGCGACGAGCGCGCCATCCACCCCTGGGATTGCCGGCTCACGCGCTGGGTAGACTTCGGTCACCCAGACGACGTCTGCCCGGGCCAACGCGCGGCCGAAGTCCGTTGCGAAGTCCCGGGTCCTTGAGTAGAGATGGGGCTGGAATACCGCGACGAGACGGGATCCAGGATGAGCCTCGCGAGCCGCCGTCAGTGCCGCATCGATTTCCTTGGGGTGATGGGCGTAGTCATCGACAACACCAACGCCGGCTGCTTCCCCGAGGAACTGGAAGCGCCGAACAACACCGATGAACTCGGCTAGGCAGGATTGGATCGCCTGCCAATCGACTCCGAGGGCCCGTGTAGTCGCTGCCGCAGCCAAAGCGTTCAGTGCGTTGTGACGGCCTGCGATTCCGAGCTGGATCGAGCCCTGATCCCTTCCAGCCTCGATGACCCCAAAGCGACTTCCCGTCCCCTCATTCGAGAAGTTCACTCCCCTCAGCTGGCTGCCAGCCGTGAATCCGAAACTCGTCACCCTCCCAGAGAGCCCTGGAAGAAGTGAGGCCGACCCCGGATCGTCAGCGCAGACCAGCACGGTTCCGTCCTCCCGCACTCGGTCGAGAAACTCCATAAACCCGGCCCTGACTCCCTCGAAATCGCCGTAAATATCCAGGTGATCCGGGTCCATGTTCGTTACGATGGCCACCGAGGGTCGGAGGTGATGAAAGGAGCGGTCGTACTCATCGGCTTCCACGACGAATAGGTCGTCGGTACCGGCGCGGAGATGTCCTCCCCAGGCCGGCACCCACCCACCGACGAAGCCGGTCGGATCCCACCCTGAGCGGGTCAGGATCTCGGTAACCATGGCCGTCGTCGTCGTCTTTCCGTGGGTTCCGGCTACGGCAACGACGCGACCCCTATTGACCCACTCTCCCAGAGCCTGTGCCCTCTTCCATACGGGGATCCCAGCCCCGAGCGCCGCGGCAACCTCCGGGTGATCGCCAGGGATCGCGGAGGAGATCACGAGCGCCACCGCGCCCTTCACATGCCCGGCATCGTGCCCGCTCCAGACACGGACTCCCAGGCGCTCCAGCGGCTTCACCGAGTCACCGGGCGCAAGGTCGCACCCCGTCACCCTGCCTCCCCGGCGAACGATCGCTTCCGCTAGCGCACACATCCCGGCCCCACCGATCCCCATGAAGTGCAGAGTCCCGGAGGGTAGCAGGTCGCGAAGGGCGGTCTGGCCCGCGCTCGCTGCTTGAGGCTGGGCACCGCTCACGGTTGCCTCTCCTCCCTGGTTGGTGCGGCCCAGACGGGAGGCGGGAGAAGACTGTCCAGCGAGGTTGCGATCTCGCTCGCGGCAAGAGGACGGCCGCGTTCCCGCGCCGCATCTGCCATGCGGGCGCGAGCGTCGGCGTCGCCGATCAACTCGTCGATCCCGGCCCACAGGGACTCACCCGACAGGCCCTCCTGAGGGTAGCAGAGGGCTGCACCGGCGTCCCTCAACGCGCCAGCGTTACGCGATTGATGGTCTTCCGCCGCAGTGGGAAGCGGAACGAGGATCGCAGGCAGGCCCCAAGCCAGGAACTCTGATGTTGCCATCGCCCCCGCTCGACTGACCGCTACGTCGGCCACGGAAAGCACGAGGGGCATGTCACGGATGTATCCGACCGGCTGCACCCACGCGGGCCGTCCGAGTGCTTCGAGGGACCTCTCTATCTTCTCCAGATGAGCCGGTCCCGTTGCCCACAGGAGCTGAAGCTCTGGAGGCCTGGACAGACCCCCATTCGCGACCTTCTGTATTGCGTCCAGTACGACCTCATTCAGGGCCCGCGACCCCTGGCTCCCCCCAACGATGAGCACCGTCATCCCCTCCGGATCGAGGCTGAATTCCTCGGTTGCCGCGGCGCGAGCCTGGGGGACCGGTGGTCGGACGGGATTGCCGGATATCCTTGCTTTGCGGCGCGTCCGTCGTGGGAGCGCTTCGACTGCCTCCGGGAAGGCCAGATGAACCTCCCGCGCGAACAGCGAGAGGACACGAGTCGTGAGGCCTGGCAAGGAGTTCTGCTCTTGAAGAACGAGACGGGTCCTCGTGAGGACAGCCGCGAGGCCAGCCGGGCCACCGGCATAGCCTCCGGTCACTACAACCAAGTGGGGCCGCAGACGCTGAAAGACCTGCGTCACCTGCCGGATCGCGCTAAGCAGCAATCCGGCCACCTTGAAGTTCCTGAGTAGGGAGTCGCGGCTGATCCCTTCAATGGGCACGAGCAGGTGATCCAACCCCCGCTCGGGGAGGACCCGAGCCTCGAGGCCTCTCTCCGCTCCTATGAAAAGCTGGCGGACGTCCGGCCTTCGCTCGGCCAAGGCCGCTGCGAGGGCGAGTGCAGGATAGAGATGTCCGCCCGTCCCACCTCCGGAGAACACTGCCACGAGAGGCTCGGTCAAAGGGCCTCCCTCCCGATCGGGGCGCGACCCCGGGCGACGGAAAGTAGGATCCCGATGCCCACGAGCGTCACGAGGAGGTTCGATCGTCCGTACGAGATCAGGGGAAGAGCCAGACCGGTCGGCGGCACGAGCCCGAGTCCTACGGCCATATGAAGCATCGCGTGGAGTGCCACTAGACTGGCGATCCCGGTCGCCAGGAGCTGACCGAATCGGTCGGGGGCTCGGCTTGCGATCCTGAAGCCGATCAGGACCACAGACATATAGAGGCCGAGGAGAAAGATGACTCCCAGCAGACCCCACTCCTCTCCGATCATCGAAAAAATGAAGTCGTTATGCGGCTCGGGAAGGAATCCGAACTTCTGCCGCCCCTCTCCGAATCCTACGCCGGTGATTCCTCCTGAACCGAGTGCGATCAGCGACTGGTGCACCTGATAGCCGGCGCCGTCTGCATGCGCATCGAGATTCTGGAACGCGAGCAGGCGCTCTCGCCTGAACCCGGAGCCAAGCTGTATGAGTGCAAGCGGGGTGAGTATCAGGGACAAGAAGACGAAGTGTCCCACCCGCGCGCCGGCGACGAAGAGGGTGATCGCGCCGGCCATGCCTACCACGAATGCCGTAGACAGGTCGGGCTGAAGGAGGATCGGGACGAGGAGCGCCGCCCACATGAGCAGAAACGGGACCATCCCCCGTGACAGACTTCGGAACTGGTCCTGCTTCTTGACCGCCAGATGCGCTGTCCAGACCACGATGGCGATCTTCGCGAGTTCGGAAGGTTGGAAAGTCACACCCTGGAGCTGGATCCACCGTCGGGCCCCGTTTATCTCAGGGGCGATTCCGCGCGTCCAAGGGAGCACCAGAGCCGCGAGAACCACGGTAGTGCCGATTAGCACCGGCCAGGCCAGCACTGTCCACCAGCGGTAGGGGATCCGAGCGCACCCAATCAGTAGAAGGAGACCGAGTGCGGCTCCCCCGGTCTGGCGAAGCACGTAGAAGGTGTCTGGTAGTCCCTGACGCTGTGCTAGGAATGCTGAGGCGGAGTAGAGGTTAACGAGCCCGAAGGAGAGGAGGAGGAGCGTAATCGCGGTGAGGGCTGGCCGCTCCCACCCGATCCCCAATCCCGTGTCTGGAAAGGAAGCCGGTCCCGGCGGCGCAATATCGCTGCGGAGCGCACTCATCGGGCAGCTCCCGCTGCCAGATCGGCGAAGCGACGTCCGCGGGCCTCATAGCTGTCGAAGAGATCGAAGGACGGACACGCCGGGGACAGCAGAACGACGTCGCCCGAGCGAGCGAGAGATCCCGCGGCTGCGACTGCGGCATCGAACCCCTCATCCACTGCAACGAGGACAGGAACCGTTGCCTCTGATAGCCCTTCCGATAGTGCCTCGGAGAGCTCCCGCGCAAGCCGGATGCCAGCCTCTCCATAGATGACGACCGCCCGGGCCTTCCCCCGGACGGCGGCGGCGATCGGACGGAAATCCTCCCCCTTGTCCTTGCCGCCCAAGAGGAGGACCACTGTACGATCGAGGCTCCTCGTGCCGTTTACGGCCGCGGCGACGTTCGTGGCCTTCGAGTCGTTGACCCAGAGTACGCCATTCCTCTCCACGATGGGCTCGAGGCGATGTGGCAGAGGCTCGAAGCTGGTGAGGCCTCGTCGGATCCCGGTCGGGTCGGCGCCCGCCAGTCGCGCGGTGAGTGCCGCCGCCAGCGCATTCATGACGTTGTGACGTCCCAGGAGTCGCAGCTCTCGGCTAGGAAGGAGTGGCTCTTCCCCCGCGGGCAAACCTGGGGCTTCACCGACCTTCAGGGTCAGTACGCCCTCTCGCACGAACGCGGCGACAGTGGCGTGCTCCCTGCCGGCCGCTTCCTCGGCCTGCGATGGACCGGATGCGAAGAGATAGAGGCTTCCTTTGGCCCCCTTAGCCATCTCGAGTGCGGATGGATCGTCCCCGTTCACCACCCATCGACTCGTTCGGGTCGCGTTCCGGAATAGCCGGGCCTTATCGGCGAAGTAGCTTTCCCTATTCGCGTAACGATCCAGGTGGTCGGTGGCGAGGTTGGTCAGGACGCCCACATCGGGTGAGAAGAGTTCGATATCCGCGAGCTGGAATGAGCTCATCTCGAGAACCCACCAGTCGTTAGGACGCGCCAGCTGGGCCAACTCCGAGGCCGGCGGGGCTAGCGCATTACCGACGTTCCCCCCAAGTGCCGCATCGATCCCTGAAGCTCCGAGGAGGTGGGCCGTCAATACGGCGGTCGTGGTCTTCCCGTTGGTCCCGGTGACCGCGATTAGTGGACCCTGGTGGAACCGTACGGCGAACTCAGGCTCGGAAATCCACTGGACTCCGCGTGCGCGAAGCTCCCGGAGCACCGGAGCGTCCGCGGGGATTCCTGGTGATACCACCACCAACCGCGACGCCGCGATCCGTTGGACGTCGTGGGATCCCAACTGGACACCGGCTCCCAAGGCTTCCAGCTCGCGGGCACGGGCTGAAGTGCGAGCATCGGTCGAGATATCCGAGACATAGACTGCCTCTCCTTTCTCTAGAGCCAGGCGAGCGGCGGCGTTTCCACTCGCTCCGAGGCCGATGATGGATACCGCCTCACTCATCGAACCTTCAGCGTGCTGAAGGCGAGGAATGCGAAGAGCACTCCGAGGATCCAGAACCGGACGACAACCTTCGACTCCTCCCATCCGACCTTCTCGAAGTGGTGATGTAGTGGGGCCATCAGGAGGAAGCGCTGGCCCTCGCCGGTACGACGGCGGGTGTACTTGAACCAGCCCACCTGCAGCATGACCGACAGCGCCTCCGCAACGAAGACGGCGCCTACGATGAGGAGTAGGAATTCGGCCTTTAGAAGGATGGCGAGTACGGCCAGCGCCCCTCCGATCGCGAGCGAACCTGTGTCGCCCATGAAGACTTCGGCCGGATAGGAGTTGAACCAGAGGAAACCCACCGCCCCGCCGGCCAGGGCCGAGGCGAAGACCGCCATCTCGCCTGAGCCTGGGAGGTACAGGAGCCCCAGATAGGCCGAGGTGTCCACGCGGCCGATCAGGTAGGCGAAAACGGCAAACGTAACCAGGGCGATGGCCCCCAGGCCGGCCGCTAGTCCGTCCAACCCATCTGAGAGGTTGACCGCGTTCGAGGTCCCGGAAACAACGAGGGAGACGAAGATCACGTAGGCTGGCGGCCAGAACGCCGCGACCCATCCCTCGAAGAAGGGCACCATCGTCCAGGTGGAAGGAATCGGTGAGATCGGGCGGAGCACGAGGAATATCCCGAGGGCCAAGCCGAAGGAAAGCTGGCCCACCATCTTGTAGCGCGCGACGAGGCCCCTCGCCTGGTGCCGGACGACCTTCAGATAGTCGTCCATGAACCCGATGGCTCCCATCCAAAGGAGGGCGAGTAAGCACAGCCCCACGAACCAATTCGTGAGCTCTGCCCACAACAGCGTCGAACCGGCGGCGGATAGGACGATGAGGGTCCCTCCCATCGTCGGAGTCCCCGCCTTGCTTAGGTGGGTTTCAGGGCCCTCAGTCCGAACGACCTGGCCGACTCGCTCCGACCGAAGCCAACGGATCGTGGCCGGACCCCGCAGCGAAGGCGAGCAGCAGAGAAGTCACGACGGCCCCTGCCGACCGGAAGGTCAGGTAGTTGAAGACGTTGAAGATGATGTGCACGTCGGTGAATCGGGGGAGGATGTGGTAGAGCATTCAGGCCTCCCCGTCGGGTCTTGGGCCTACGTTCTCCGCGGGCTCCTCATCGGCCGTCCCTCCTCCGAAATCCTCCTCGAAGCGATCGATGAGAGTCTCCAGGGCCACCCCTCGGGATCCTTTGAGGAGGACAGTCTCCGTTCCCTCAAGCTCCGACCGCAGTGCGCGATACCCATCGTCCACCGTTGAAGCGAGGATCAATTGCGGCTCGGGGTCTGCACTCGGTCGGTTGGCGTCGAGGAGTTCAGTCGCGGCCGAAGCAAAGGCTCCAGTAGCTACCACAAGGTCCAGGGGAAGCGAACGCGCCGTCGCCAGGAGGGTTCGGTGAAGCGCCGGCGATCGTTCGCCGAGCTCGAGCATGCTCCCCAGGACCGCGACGCGCCGAGAAGCTCCTGGCAGGCCGGCAAGAAGCTCGAGCGCAGCCTGTACGGACTGGGGATTCGCGTTGTAACAATCGAGGATCATGGTTAGACCCCCGATCGAGCGGACCTCCCCTCTTAGAGGCCCTGCCCTCACTGCAGAAGCACCCTCTGCGGCGGCCGCTTCGTCCGCCCCCAGGAGGCGAGCGCAGGCCAGGGCGAGCAGCATGTTCCTCACACCATGCAGACCGGGAACGCCGGCTTTGACCTCACGGTCCCGGAGCAGGAAGCGGAATCCACCATCGGGATCCTGGCCAAGAGGCTCGCCGCGAAACTCAGAGTCGGCTTCATCGGAGAGTCCCGCCACGTGGACGTTGGGTCGCAGTTCCCGAGCGGCCGATGGAAGCAGCGCCGGCTCATCTCCGACCACCACCGAGCCCCCCCGCCGGGTGCCGCGAACTAGGTCGAGCTTCTCGGCCAGGACACCCTCAAGCGAGCGCAAACCGCTCAGATGCGCCTCGCTGACTGTGGTCACCACTGCGTGATCAGGCTCGGCGATCTCCGTTAGGACGCCGATCTCACCGGGTTCACTGCTCCCCATTTCTAGAATGACGTACTCGGTATCCGCGGGAGCTCTGAGCATGGAGAGCGGGAGGCCAATCCGATTGTTCAGGTTCCCACTCGTCGCATGCACCGTGAATGTGCCGCCGAGCGCGGCTGCCACCAGCTCCTTTGCGGTAGTCTTTCCCGACGACCCGGTTATTCCAATGACCTGCCCAGGAAGCGCACGACGCCGATAGCGAGCCAGATGCCCCAGGCCGCCAAGAGTGTCCTCTACGAGGTAGGACTCAATGGGATCCGTAGTCTTTACGGACCTCGACACGACGGCAGCGCTAGCCCCTCTTGCGGCCGCCTCCTCGACGAACTCGTGTCCATCGAACCGATCTCCTCGGAGTGCGACGAACAGATCGCCGGCCTCGACGGTCCGGCTGTCTGTGGACACGGCAGCAAATTCGAGGCTGGACGAGGACGCCTCGGGCCGGATGCCGAGGGCCTCACGAACCGTTCGGTCCGTCCATGCGAACCCCGTGCTCACGCGGCTCTGCCAGAGCCGAGGATCTCCCGAACGACGATACGTTCATCGAATGGCCTTGGATCTGTACCGACGATCTGCACCGTCTCGTGACCCTTTCCGGCCAGTAGAACCACATCTCCCGCACGAGCAACCTCTAGAGCCCTCTCGATCGCTTCCCTCCGATCCGTGATCCTCTCGTAGCTATGGCCGGTCATCCCTTCGAGGATCTCGTTAACGATCGAGTCTGGGTCCTCCGTCCGTGGGTTGTCAGAGGTCACGATCGAAAGATCGGCGCCCTGAGCGGCGATCCTTCCCATCTCGGGACGTTTCTCCCGATCCCGCTCGCCCCCTGCGCCGAAGACCAGGATGAGGCGGCCCTCATACAGTGGTCGGATCGTCTCGAGTAGCCGCTCGAGTGCGTGAGGGGTGTGGGCATAGTCAAGGATGACTGGGACGGGCTCGTGCACGGTCATCTCAAGACGACCAACGGGTGGCGTCGCGTCAGCGAGAGTTTTGGCTGCGTCCTCGAGCTCTTGGTCGAGGAGGAGGGCTGTCCCAAGCGCGGACAGCGCGTTTTCCACATTGAATCGCCCCAACAGGGGAAGGGAAACCGTTACCTCATCACCTCCCCACCGCACCGTGAAACGGCTCCCTTCCCCTGAAAGGGCTACTTCGTCTGCAACCAGGTCGGGCAGGCGAGTGCCTCGGCACGCCGGCCTCCCAGTGACAGGCTCGTCCTCTATGGTCGTTACGATCAGTCGAGCGTCGATAGGCGGAAGGAGCGACCACGCTGCATCCCCGCCATTCACTACCACCCCACCCCCATCGCGCACAAGCAGAAGGATGTGAGCTTTTGCCTCACGGTAGGCCTCGAAGCTCTGGTGATAGTCGAGATGATCCCGAGTAAGATTAGTAAAAACAGCTACATCCAATGCCAGACCATCCAACCGCCGTTGATGCAGGGCGTGCGATGAAGCCTCTATGGTGACCGTAGTCACTCCCTCCTCAACGCACTGTCTGAGCTCTTTCGCGATTTGGGCGGGCCCTGGAGTGGTCAGCCCCTCGGATCCAGGTTGGATCCGACCTTCGGCGTCCACCCGCCCCAGTGTTCCGATCGCTGCAGACGGACCGAGACGAGACAGCAAATGTCGGATTAGGACGGCACAGGTCGTCTTTCCGTTCGTTCCAGTGACCGCAGTCACGCGGAGATGCCTCGTTGGTTCTCCTTCGAGGAAATGCGCGATCAGTGCTGCGGCTCGCCGGCCATCGCTGACGCGAAGCTGAGGGATCGCAACATCCACGTAGCGCTCGACCATAGCGGCGACGGCACCCCGTCCGGCAGCCGACGCTACATGGTCGTGAGCATCGACAGTGGTTCCCTCCCAGGCGAGAAAGATCTCTCCGGCTCCCAGGGATCTGGAGTCCTGAGACGCGCCCGAGGGGGAGACGTCCCCCGGACCTCGCAGTTCAGCCGTGACCCCGGCGTCGCGAAGGACGTCCACGAGAAGATCGAGAGAGACCTCCGTTGGGCTCGGAGAACTACTCATCCGCACTCCCCGGTCGACTACCCGCTCGCGGAAGAAAGACTGTATCCATTCCGCGGAAGGTCGAGAGGAGACGCACCGTGTCTCCTACAGCAACCGCAGCGCCGGCCGACGGAACGGTCCCTGAGACGACACCGGCCGACTCCCAGAGCACGCCTAGACCGAGGGCGTGCAGGCGGCGGGCGGCTGGCCTGGCTGACATTCCGCGTACGTCGGGCACCATGAGGAGGCTGTTCGTTTGGCTCGGGAAGGTGAAGGGTCCCTCGGAAATCAGCTCCGAGCGCGTCCGCATGGAGGCGAAGGCAGGGATCGGTTCAGAACGCCCGCGTGGCCTCTCGGTCTCTGGTCGGATCCGCTGGGACTTCGCGAGGGCAGCCAGGGCCGCTCGGTCAAGGGGAGACTCCCGGGCTGCCAGGATCGCCTCCATCGTCGCCCGGGTTACTGGAGCAGCCGTTGTCCCGCCGTAGTACTGTCCCAGCGGCCGCTCGAGTTTCACGAACACCACGAGTTGAGGGTCGTCCGCTGGAAAGAACCCAACGAAGGAGGAGAAATAGGCGCCGGGCACGTATCCCCCGTTCTCCGCGTAGGCGCGACTCGTTCCGCTCTTCCCAGCAACCGCGAACGATGCCAAACGAGCCCGCGTTCCGGTTCCCGCTTCAACGACGTTTACAAGCGCCCCAGTGATCTCTCGGGCAACGCGTTTCGGCACGACGCGCCGTAGTGCACGCGGCCTGAATTCTTCGACCAGCCTACCCCTCGCATCCCGAAGCTCTTTCACGATAAGGGGTTGCATGAGAAGGCCACCGTTGGCGATAGCGCCATAGGCCATGGCCATCTGGATCGGCGTCACCGCGATCTCGTACCCGATCGCAAGAGACGCGGAAGATTGGCGCGACCACTGTAGGGGCCGGCGCAGGGTCCCCGAGGCTTCCCCAGGCAGCCGGATTCCTGTGGGCAGTCCGAACCCGAAGTCCCGAAGCGCCTCGTACTGCTCCTCTTGGCTCATTCGCTGTGCTGCCTTCGCGATTCCGACATTCGACGAGACCTGAAGAGCATATCCGAGCGAGACCGTTCCTACAGCGGAAACGTCGTCGATCGTTCGACCGTAGGTCGTCCAGCTCCCATTCCCGGTATCCACCGAGTCTTCTAGAGAAGCCTTTCGCTCCCGGAGGAGCGTGGCCACAGTGAAGGGTTTGAGGGTGGAGCCCGGCTCGTACGGGGTGTTGATCGCACCGACGGGGGCGGGCGTGCCATCCCGAAGGGATACCATCGCCAGCACCTCTCCCGTTTGGGGATCCGTGACCAACAAATCCCCTCCCCTCGCCCCGGTGGATTCGACAGCCTCCCTCAGGGCTTCGTTGCCGATCTCTTGCAGGGAAGCGTCTAGGGTGAGGACCACCGAGCCTCCAGACCGAGGCGGGCGAATCGTCCAGGTTTCACCAGGGATGGGCCGTCCGCCGGAGTCGCGGGCGACGACCTCGGCACCGGGATTCCCTCGAAGGTGACCCTCGAATTCCTGTTCGATCCCACCGGTGCCCGCATCGTCGATCACGACCCCTAGCAGCCCTCTTCCGAGGGGACCCTGAGGGTAGAACCGCCTCAGTTCCCTCTCGACGTAGACGCCCCGTAGCCCACCCAATGACTCCCTGACTGCAGGAGGGAACCGACCAGGTACGGTAACCCACCGGCTGTCCGTCGAGGTGATTCTCCTGGCCTCCGAAGAGGAGAGCCCGAGAACATCTTCGAGGCTGGAGGCCGCTATTCCACGGTCCTTCAGCTCGCGCGGGGCCACGCCGACCCTGAAGGTCTCGTGTGACAGGGCGAGGGAGACGCCACCGCGATCGACGATCGCACCGCGCGCCGCTGCCACCTGGCTTTGCATGCGATGCTGCTCATCCGCTTCGCGTCTCCACTCGACACGCTGAGCGACTTGAAGTTCGAGGGCGCGTGCGAGGAGACCTCCGCCGACGAGAATCCAACATCCCAGTAGGAGGCGACGGCGAAACACGAGAGATCCGGAAGATCGAGCTGCTTTGGTTCTAGAGCGCGCGCGTCGGGCGCTCATCTCGCCCCTGCTCCAGCGCTGGGTGCCGCATCACTGAGCCAAACAATCTCCTCCGCGTTCGGTGTTCGCATCCGCAGCCGATCCCGTGCTTCCGGAACGACTCGGCCGCGGCTCTCCAGCACTTGGATTCGATTCCCCAGCTCGTTTCGTTCGGCCGTCATTAGCGAGACTTCGCGGCGGAGGCGATCGAGCTCTGCAAGCGCCTCGAGCGCGCGGGCCTGACGCCATGTCACGGAGCCCAGCGCGACCGAGAGCAGTGCGGCCGCCAGCGTCGCCATGAGGGAGCCCGAGATCCTCATGCCGCCTTCCTCCATGACCGTAGGCGCGCACTTCGGGCGCGGGGGTTCTGCTGCACTTCGGTGTCGGAGGGCCTGAGGACTCTCTTGACCACGACTGCCCCGAGTGCCTCCCCGCGGCATACGCAGGTGGGCAATCCAGGAGGGCAGACGCATTCCCGGCTCCACTCGCCGAAGGTCTGCTTCACGGTCCGATCGCTCATTGACTCGTAGGAAATGACGCTCACCACGCCTCCTGGAAGGAGTGCATCGGCGAGGGCTAGAAGGCCGGCGCGGAGCGCCTCGAGCTCCTGATTGACCGCGACTCTGAGAGCTTGGAAGACCCGGGCCTTGTCCTTGGCCGTCGGCGAGCGGCGGAGCCCCTTCCCAGTGGCTTCGACAAGGTCCTCGGCGAGTCGGAACGGCCGATCTTCACGGAGGAGCACGACTGCCCGCGCGAGTCGCCGCCAGCGAGGCTCCTCCCCGTAGTCCCGGAAGATTACACCCAGCTCAGCTTCCCCCAGGGTGTTCAGGAGATCGGCGGCCGTGGGCTCGCCCCAACGGCCTCCAGCCATCCGCATGTCCAGCGGTGCCTCGTCCCTGAAACTGAATCCTCGCTCGTCGACGTCGAGCTGATGGCCGCTCACACCGAGATCGAGTAATGCCCCAGAAAGACTGGGTCCCGCCTCACCAATTTCGATGGCCGCCTCGTCGAAGCGGGCTTCTACAAAGGAGACGCGATCTCGGTACTCTTCGAGAGCCATTCGGGCCGCCTCGAGCGCGATCGGGTCTCGGTCGACTGCTACAATCCGACACGCTGGGTAGCGCTCGAGTAGCGCACGGCTGTGCCCTCCCCCCCCAACGGTGCCGTCCATGATCTCCCCGTCCCCAGCAGGCTCCAGATGAGCCAGCACCTCTTCGACCATCACGGGCCGGTGAAAGGCCTCCCCACGTTCCACCGCTAACCGAAGATCCCGTGCATCTCCTCCGCCTTTCCTGAATCTGCTGTGAGGTCATCCGGGTTTTGATTGCGAAAGACCTCTGGATTCCAGATCTCGACCCGGTCCATTGCGCCGACGAGCAAGACCCCACCGTCAAGCCTTGCGCGCTCCTGAAGCCACCCGGGAATGAGAATCCGCCCCTGCTTGTCGGGCTCGACATCCGTCGCGCGAGACATTACACCTCTAAGCATGCTGGCCAGGTCGCGTCGGTCCCTCCTCAGCTCGAGGAGGCGCTCGCGGACACCGGCCCAGACATCTTCGGGAAACAAGGTGAGATGAGTGCGTTCCCACTGGAGTAGGACGAAACGGCTACCAGCGACCTTCCGGCGGTACTCAGCCGGAAGGCTGACCCGTCCCTTCTGGTCCAACTGGTACTCGTAACGGCCGAGGAAACCGGTCACTCGTCTCCATCCGTGGGATAGAGTGGGGAATTATGGCAAGAAGTGTCAAAAACTGGAACAACTTATGGGTGATCCCTGAACGCGGTCAAGGGTTTTCTTTCAGGGGATGTACTTGGCACCGAAACGGCGTTCGAGGGGGGAGGTCCGGGGGGCTGACTGAGGGATGCAAGAAGGAGGGCCGCGGCTGCTTCCACGGCCCCCCTCGAGCGTTGCTAGGTTGGGCCCTTCGTGCGGTGGATTTCGCTTACCGACCGCGAGCGATGATCCCTTCCTGAATCTCTATATAAGTGTTCGTGCCAGCGATAAACTGGCCCAGGTTAGAGCCCGGGTTCGCCTGGCCGTAGTCGCCGGCCTGATTGAACTGCGCCAGAGCCTCCCGGAAAATCGGGAGACTGGCTTGTGCAGACTCCAGGGTGTTTGGTTGGTTCGCGGCCTCGGCTTGCCGGTAGCGAGCGTAACCGTGGAAGAAGCTGATCTGAGACTGCAGCGCAGGCGAGATATCCAACTCTCTCGCAACATCGTAGGCTTCAACGGCACCGTTGAAGTCTCCTGCACCCTGGTCCTTCTCGTTGTAGCCGTAACCGAAAATCTGGTTCGCGAGAACGTCGGCCGGCTGTTCACCTGCGGCCACCGCTGCGCTGAACGCCTCACCAGCCTCTTCGACTCGATCGACCGCGAGGAGCCACTGACCGATCCGCGCGTTAGCGTTGGCCAAATCGGGATCGATGGCCAGCGCGGCCTCGAGTGTGGAGATCGCTTGATCTACATCGCCTGCCTGATTGTAGGCGTTAGCCAATTGGCTTCGGACCTGCGCGTCGTCTGGGAAGTACTCGATCCCTTGAGCTCCCAGCGCAAGCGCCTCATCCAGTTGGCCGAGCGCGATGTGGGACGCCATGACGTTGCCAACATACGTCGAAGAGGTCTCCGAGCCCTGTGCCTCCAACACCCTGGTCAATGAGTGCACGGCCCTGCGGAACAGGTCGGCCACTTCCGAATCGAGAGGGGGCGGACCACTCGAGTCCCCAGGCTGGGGCTGGGGGCTCAGGGCCTGTAGCGAAACCGCCGCGCGCACGGCCATCGAGCCATACTGCTCGTGGAGGTCCACATTCTCGGGATCCTGCTCTAGTCCGGCCTCGAGCAGACCCATGGCGCCCACATTGTCGCCAGTTTGGGCGAGGTCAAAGGCGACCCGCATGCGGATCGCCACATTCTCAGGGTTCAGCTCGAGGTACCGAGCATAGTAGTCGCGAGCCGCTTCATTCTCTCCGATCTGACTCGCGACGTAACCTGCACTCTCCAGAGAGTTTGTGTCGAATGGATCCGACTCGAGCAAGATCTCGAAGTGGTCGAGAGACTCCCGATACTGCTCGAGTTCAAGGTATGTGCGCGCGAGGGCTGCCCTTGCCTCATTCGATTCCGGGGCGAGATTGACCGCCCGTGAACAGTATTCGATCGCTCCCTGCCAATTGGAGGAGTTGTACTCCATTCCGCAGAACGCGATCTGGCTAACCATGTCGATCGTGGCCTCGAAGAACTCCATGATATGCGCCGTCGCCACGTCGATGTCTTCCACTGTGAGGGTCTGCGGCGCGACCGCGAACTGTTCCAGACCCGGAATCGTGATGAACTGCGCAGTGTACTCGACCGTCTCTCCCGACTGTTCATAACTCCCGCAGAAGACCATCGGTACTTCTATTTCCGTCGCGAGCTGCTGCGACAAGAGACAATTGAGGTCGTCGAGGCGCATGTCGTATTGCCGCGCCGCGTCATCAATATCGTCATCCGACATGGCGACATGCGTGTCGAGGTCGATAAGGTCCCGAAGCTCGTCTGCAAGATCCTGCCCAAAATCGTCGTCGGCTTCGCCGGTCGGGGTCAGGTTGGCTACCAGGACCTGCATGCGACCACCGGCTTGGGCCTCGGCGTACTGATGTGCAAACGGGACCGTGAGAAGAACTGTCGCAGCCACGACGGGGACCATCCTCAGACGCTGGATCTCGATCATCAGCCGCACTCCTGCATCCTTAGTTGGGGACTTTAAAAGCCGCCCAGCTCCACCATGGGCCCAAGGGACACGCGGGAAAACGCGCGGCCGTTGGGCCAGTGAGCGGTCTCCACGGAACGGTTTTCAAGAGAATGACTCAGAGGGGCCACGTCAACCGGTTTTGGCAAAGCCCATGGACGTTCCTGGCTTATTCCTTATGCTTACGCCTACCGTGACGGGCCCAGAAAAGATCCGATGTTCCCGAGGCTCCCGTTTGCCTGACCCATCTTCGGCCCAGGGCCCGCGATGGATGCACCGATCCCATTCTCCAGTCCATTGGCGATCTAGGTCGTGGCCCTAGTACGAAGCCTCTCCAAGGAGACCCGCAGCCTGGCCCTCGGCCAGATGGTGAAGACCCGCCTGGATCTCCTCGTAGTCGGAGGTGGAATCACCGGGGCCGGAGTCGCTCGAGATGCCGCGTTGCGAGGGATGTGCGTCGGACTCGTCGAAAAGAGCGACTTCGGCAGTGGTACCTCGTCGCGCTCGTCCAAGATCATCCACGGGGGGGTGCGATACTTGGAGTATCTGCAGCTCGGCCTGGTGCGTGAGTCTGCGCGGGAGCGTGAGATCCTACGGCGAATCGCTCCCCACCTCGTTCACCCTCTTCCCTTCGTGTATCCAGTCTTTCGAGGACAGTCCCTCCTGAAGACCCGAGCCGGCCTGAAGCTCTTCGACCTCCTCGCCCGGAGTGCGCCGAGTGACCGTTCCACGCACCTCTCGCCATCGGAGACCCGAAGTTACCTCCCGGGCCTTCGCGAGCCGCTGACTGGTTCGGTCCTCTACCCGGAGTTTATCACGGACGACGCTCGCTTCACGCTCGCGAATGTGGCCTCGGCGGCAGAGCATGGAGCCTGGGTTGCGAATCACGTTCGCGTGGAGAGCTTCCTCAGACTGGGGGATCGGATCGTAGGAGCCAGAGTGCGGGATTTGGAGGGCGAGAGGGAGTTCGAGGTTCGCGCCGAAGTCACGGTAAATGCGGCAGGACCATGGGCGCCTGAGGTCCTCGGAGCCAGCGATCTCCCGATGCCACACCCCATGATCCCTTCGAAGGGGATCCATATCCGCCTCCCACGCTCCCGGCTTCCGATCGACGCCGCAACCTTCCTTCGTTCCGCAGCCGGTCGGCGGGGGTTGGCGATGCCTCGAGGACCCTGGGTTTATGTCGGGACTTCGGACACGGAATACAACGGGAACCTGGACGCCGTGCGGGCTGAGCCGGCCGAGATCCTGGACCTCCTGCACATGACCAGGGACTGCTTTCCGAGTGCAGCCCTGACGATCGACGACGTCAACGCCAGCTGGGCTGGGATCCGCCCACTCGTTTTTCAGGCTGGGAAGACGACGCGGGAGACGTCCCGACACGACCGGGTATGGGTCTCATCGCCTGGCCTCGTCACTGTCTTGGGGGGCAAGCTCACGACCTATCGGCCCATGGCCCGGCGGATCCTCAAAGCCGTGGCGCGTGCGCGAGGACGGAATCTGCCAGGGGTCGAGTGCACGCATCGGGTCCCCCTCCCGGGGAGCCCAGACGTAGACCTTGATGCGTTTCGCGCGCGCGTCCGGGCTGGACTCTCTCGATGGGAAGTCCCCGATCCCGCGCTGCACAGAATCGGCTTTCTCTACGGCACCGAAGCCGAGGTCCTACTGCGGTATGGGTCCGAGTCGCCCGACTGGCTTCAGCCCCTCGGCGCAGAGCGCTCGGCGGTGCGCGGAGAGGTTCGGCTCGCGATCGAGCATGG
>CBDANG010000002.1:0-118740 GCA_965197485.1 Longimicrobiales bacterium | reverse complement strand
AGGAGGTTGCCGCGAGAGCTCCACTCGAAACCGATCGGATCGGCATCTCAGAGGTCGTCCTTTCCCCACACACGAGGCTCGTGGGAAAGACCCTCCGTCAGCTCAGCTTCCGGAAGAAATACGGGCTCATGGTGCTGGCTATCTGGAGAGAGGGGCGACCTAACCTGACGAACCTGCGAGACTTGCCCCTCCGCTCGGGTGACGCCCTACTCGTCCACGGGCCCCGCGATAATCTTCGAGTCCTCGCTTCGGATCCGGACTTCCTGGTCCTCACGGAAGCCGTCCAGGTACCGCCCCGACGACGCAAGGCCCCGCTCGCAGCTGCGGTGCTCGGCTTGACGCTCGCACCTGTCCTCCTTGGGTGGTTGCCTATTTCGATCGCCGCCGTCGGGGGAGCTACCCTGATGGTCCTTTTCGGATGTCTGACGATGGAGGAGGCCTATCGATCGATCGAGTGGCCGGCCGTTTTCTTGATTGCCGGCATGCTTCCCCTGGGAGCGGCTCTGGAGGAAACAGGAGCGGCCGCCCTTCTGGCGGACGCGGTGGTCGCGACAGTAGGAGACGCGGGCCCCCTGGCCGCCATGGCCGCCCTCTTCCTGGTCACTTCCATCGCAACCCAAGTGATTCCCACCGCAGCTCTCGTCGTCCTCATGTCTCCCATCGTGCTGGGAACCGCAGAGAGCCTGGCGGTCTCACCGTACCCCTTGATGATGGCTACGGCGATGGCCGCTTCCGCCGGCTTCGGGAGCCCCGTCTCTCACCCCGCCAATGTCCTCGTGATGGGACCCGGGGGATATCGGTTCACCGACTACATGCGGCTCGGGCTTCCATTGACGGCCGTGGTGTTCGCTGTCGTGATGCTCGTCACCCCCTTCTTGTGGCCGTTCTGAAACCCGGGTGGTGTGCTAACCTCCTGGCCGACAAGGCCGAGCACGGTCTGAGGAGCCACCGCGTTTACCCTGCGCAGGGGCACGCCATTCGGAGATCGCGGGGAGATACGCGCTCCGGTTCTTCTGGAGCGACGGCCGCAGCACCGCCATCTACCCCTACGACTTCCTGCACGGGCTGTGTGGCTGCTCGATTTGCTCGTCGCAGGGTGAGCATGAGTAGCCGCCAGGATTAATCCGGGACCACCCGCCTCAACTCTCAGCTGGCGCCCAACGAAGCTCCAACATCTACTTGCTTTGCTTCTTATAGACTCCATAATTCTCGCCACCCCCAATCGCCGGATCACCTGAAGGGAAACCGGAGGTCTAGTGGCTTCGGAGATGCTTGAACTGAAAGACTCTTCGATACACGTCGTCGCTGGAGCCCCTAAGAGTTTCAAGAAGAAGCTTCAGAAGCTCGTGGCTTCGGAAGCGGCGTCCGATAGTGACGTGATACTTCTGGACGAGGGGATGACGGAGTGGGTCCTGGCGTACGTAAGGGGAGAGAAACGCCGTAGCCACGAGCGGACTGAGGGATCGTCAGCGCTCTGGAGTGCGTACGTCCAACTCAGTGCGGCGCGATACCACCTGAGGGATCAGCCGATCGAAACGAAGATTCGAAACATACGTGACCGGATCGAGGAGCTTTGGAGAGAAGCGAGCCCTCTTCATGACGAGACGGAAGAGCCTGGGTTGACCTGACCCGCTGAAACGAGACCAGGAGCAATATTAGGATCGAGCTGGTCTGAAGCTTTTGAGCGAGGAGGTCAGGATGGGAAGGAAGCGACACACTCCGGAGCAGATCATCACTGGACTGCGGGAGGCAGAGGTCGGTCTGGCCCGCGGCAAATCCGTGAAGCTGATCAGCCGGGAGCTCGGCATCACCGAGCAGACGTACTACCGGTGGAGGCGGGAGTACGGCGGGATGAAGGTAAGCCAGGCACGGCGCCTGAAGGAGCTCGAGCGCGAGAACGGGCGCTTGAAGCGAGCAGTGGCGGACTTGACACTGGACAAGCTGATCGTGGAGGAAGCGGCCCAGGGAAACTTCTGAGCCCCGAGCGCCGACGACGTTGTGTGGTGCGTGTACGTCAGCAGCTCGGGGCGTCGGAGAGGAGAGCGTGCCGGGTGCTCGGGCAGCCACGCACGACCCAGCGCCGGGCGAGGAAAGTGGCGAGTGACGAGGGGGCGCTCCGAGGTGATATCGTGCGACTCGCGAGTCGATTCGGCCGCTACGGCTACCGACGCGTCACGGACATGCTCCGCATCGAGGGCTGGGGGGTGAACCACAAGCGGGTGGAGCGGATCTGGAGGCAGGAGGGGCTGAAGGTCCCGCAGCGGCAGCCGAAGCGAGGTCGGCTGTGGCTCAACGACGGATCGTGCATCCGGCTGAGGCCGCTGTATCGGGGCCACGTCTGGTCGTACGACTTCGTGGCCTCGAGGACGCACGACGGGCGTGCGCTGAAGCTGCTGACAGTGCTGGACGAGCACACGAGGGAGTGCCTGGCGATCGTGGTGGCTCGCAAGATCCGCTCGCACGACGTGCTCGAGGTGCTGGCCGATCTGTTCGTCCGACACGGGCCTGCCGAGTATCTGAGGTCGGACAACGGACCGGAGTTCACCGCGAAGCTCGTGCGGCGGTGGTTGGGGCGCGTGGGCGTCGAGACGCTCTTTATCGAGCCGGGCAGCCCGTGGGAGAACGGCTACAACGAGAGCTTCAACGGCAAGCTCAGGGACGAGCTGTTGAACGGGGAGATCTTCTGCTCGTTGGCGCAGGCGGCCGTGCTGGTCGAGCAATGGAGGCGCGAGTACAATACCGTCCGACCCCACAGCGCCTGCGGCGGCTTTCCCCCGGCCCCTGAGGCGATTAAGCCGTCGCCCTGGTTCCTGAGGATGCCCGTCCTTCACGGCCCTCCACAGCTGCTGGGACTAACATAGGATGTGGTACCGCTCTTCGGGGCAGGTCAGTACCGTGTATTGAAGACGTGAAAGTCGCGGCCACCTGCGCCGAGGATCACGACCCTCGTGCGATGATATGGCATCGTAGCCCCCTCCTTTAGCCTGCGGTCTGGCACCCGTGAATCCTGGACCCCGGCACACATTGGAAACATAGCGCGGACGGATCAACCCGAGCCCCCCCCGAGTGCGTCTCGGCCTTTCTTCGGGCGGGGGAGCGGAGGGCACAGGTGGCTCAGAACGCAGACCACCTAGTTCCCGTTCTCGAATATCCTGCCTGCCGGGGTGCCAGCACCACACAGTTTTCGGCGAAAACTGTTACTGTTGGTAGCATCTCACTTGGACTTCCGTTGACCGACGTATCATCATCCTGTCCGCGGCGTTGGAGCAGCATCTCTGGTTTAACAAGAGCGAAGAGATTGTGAATCGGTACGGTGAGACACGTGTCTCATTCGAGGAGCAGCTCATATTGCCGAGGGGAAGGTGGGAACCGGAGATCCTCCTTCGACAGACCCTCCTCTTCGGCGGTCTTAGAGACGGCGCTCGACGCGTCAATCTCGAAGCCCTCGTCCGTCTGCGACCCCAGGTCCTAGACCAGTGGGCCTTGTTCACACGGTTCGTTTGGGGGCAGGACTACTACAATATTCGCTTCGATCAAAACGTCACTGTGTTTCAGGTTGGGCTCGCAGCGGACTTCGTCTCGATTGCCCGGTTCGGAAGTAACTAGAGCTCGGCAAGAACGGGAAGCAGGACCTCCACCCGGGGATCACACCACCCCCGCCATCCTGCCTACCATGGCGATCCCGCGCCAACCAAACATCTCCTTGCCTCCCCTGGTGCCACGGGGCATCTTCTTCTCTAGTCATATCTTGGGCGCGGTCCCGTCACTCCTCACGGAGCGGGACGATGAGCGACCCCTCCGACAATCCCGTGCGTGAGCTCATCAGCGAAAGCCACCGCCGTAGTCTCTGGCACGTGTTGGAGAACGAGAAGGGGAGCTAGTCCAATGCTCTTGCCGCCGAAAAAGGTGCCGATCTACTGAATTGGAGGTCCCAATGCGTTCGCTCGTTCTAGCTCTGACGCTCGGTTGCCTGAGTGCCTTCCACCTCAGCGCGCAGACGATACGGGATTTCCTGGGGGCGTATGACCTCGTGCGAACTGAGTCGCTGAATGATTCGGGAGAGTGGGTGACCACCACGGAGGCCTTCGGTTCCGATCCGCGGGGAATCATCATGTACGATGGTGTCGGCTCGATGTCGGTCTACATCGCGAGGCAGGGCCGCGCAGGTTCTAACGGAGCCGTGGCCTACTACGGACGGTACGAGGTCGATGGTGCGCGTCACCTCGTGACGCACAAGCGCGAGTACAACACCAATCCCAACTCCCCGGTGGATGCGGTCCGCGGATTCGAGTTCGACGGCGATCTGCTGATCCTCACTGTCGAGCCTGCGCGGGAACGGCGGCTCTTCTGGCGCAAACGAAACTAATCAACCAGCGAGCCCTGGGGCAGCCAATGAAGCCTCGTCCCGTCTGGGCCGCTAAGGAAGCACGCAGGCGAGGACGGACGACCGGGATCGTCCTGGCCATCATCCTGCCCGTCGCTCTCGTCGCATTCCTGCTCTGGTTCCGCAGTTTCGGGGGTGGCCCAGGAGCCACCGAGGCTTCCTCCCAAGCCGATGCCACAGCGCAACGCGCACCGGGCTCGAACCTTCCTGTGACGATATCGGAGTGTCAGCGGAGCGGTGACTCCCTCCGAACGGAAGGCTACGTTCTCAACGACGGAGGGGTCGTCGTGCGGTATGTACAGGTGGAGCTCACCTGGAGTGACCTATCTGGGAATCCTGTCGACACCCACGTCAACCTATGCGATAGGGGGGGAAGTCTTCACCCCAGGGGACTCTATCTCGTTCCAGGCGGCCACAGGGCACGGAGCGGCGACCGAATGCGCAGCCATTCTATTCGACTACGAGCCCCTTTAGCAGGGAGCCTGGCAGTTGATCGGCTTCGAGTACGAGGGCGAGCCCGCGCTGATTCTCTGGAGCGACGACGCGCAGGGCGGAGCGGCGTTTTGGCCTGCGACTCGGGATGGAGCCCCGCTCACACTTCGCGTCATGGCTTCCGGATTCGAGGATGAAGAGACGGAGAGTAACTGGACCGTCGAGGGTGTGGCAGTCTCTGGTCCCATGCAGGGAGCACAGCTCTTGCCCCTCACAAAGAGTTACACAGCCTTTCGGTTTGGCTGGGCAGCCTTCCACCCGGACACCCGGCTATGTGAGGGTTGATTTCCCGAGAAGCTTGCTGCCTCGTCTAGACCTGGGGCCGCAAGCCCATATGAATCCCGAGTATCCTGCAGATCGTCGGCGCCCGCTCGACTCAGGGTACGCTCCTTACTTGGAGGACCAATGAACAGGCCGATCGCGAAATTCTTGCTGGTACCTCTGGTTCTGGTCATCGCGTTATCGCGACCCGCCTCCGGCCAGCCGCCGGATGTCACCTCTGCCCAATACGAACAGTGGAGGGTGGAGCTTTCTAACTGGGGACGATGGGGGGAAGACGACGAGATCGGAGCTCTGAACCTGATTACTCCGCAGAAGCGGTTGGAGGCACTGGCGCTGGCGCGAGAAGGAGTTTCGGTGTCGCTGGCGCTGGATGCGAATACGGTCCAGGCCGTTGACAATCCCTACCCGTATGAGCACGAGATGCTCGGTATCGGCTCGGACCAGCTTCGCCTGCGCTATCACGGCATCGCCCACACTCACGTGGACGCCCTGGCCCATGTGAATGAAGAGGGGACCTTCTTCAACGGGTACAGGCCCGACGCTGACCTGACTCTCGCAAGCGGGCACGAGAGGAGCTCGATCCACAACCTCAAGAACGGCATCCTTACGCGTGGCGTCCTGATCGACATTCCACGGTTCAGGGGCCTCCCCTATCTGGAACCGGGCACGCCGATCTACGTGGAGGATTTGGAGGCGTGGGAAGAGCTAACCGGAGTCCGAATCTCCTCGGGTGACGCGCTGTTTGTTCGGACAGGCGTCTGGGCTCGACGCGAGGCCGAAGGACCGTGGCTTCGTGGCCGACGCGAGGGTGGTCGGTCGGCCGGCCTGCACCCGTCCGTGATTCCGTGGTTGAAAGAACGGGGTGTGTCACTACTGGGAAGTGACCATCCGGCGTATGTCGCTCCTTCGAACCTGCCCGGGGCTGTACACGATTTCGCCATCCTACATCTAGGCATTCACATGATCGATAATTGCGACCTCGAGGCGCTCGGCCGGGCGGTGGCCGAAAGAGACCGGTCGGAGTTCCTGCTAATGATCGCGCCACTCGCGATCCCCGGGGGCACGGGTTCGCCACTGAACCCGATCGCGGTGTTTTGAGATTCAGGCTTACGGGAGACAGGCCAGAGACTGCCTGACGGCGAGGGGTGCGTGCCGCTACGGCACCTCGAAGATGAAGGTCATATTGTCGAAGTCCAGCGTCCACGACGCGTATTGCCGAAGGAACTGGTGGGACAGGTACGATAGTCGCTCCTCGTCGTCTCCCAGATCTCGCTGGAATGCCTGCCTCGCCCCCTCCAGCTCCACAAGGACGTCAGCTCGTGTCCTTCCCCCTCGCGGCCGTTGCTCCTGCCCAAGCCCAACGGTGGGAAGCAGGATCCCGACGATCAGTGAGGTCAGAGCTGCTCGCGTCAATTCACTTCCCCTTTAGCCGCCCGGTCGTCCGCTTGACATCGGTCCCTCGCAATAGTCTGAGTCCAAACAGGTCAGGGAACCGGGGCTACCAAGACGGGAGTGTCCTCGTCGGTCATCGAACCGTTGCCGAGCTGCCCACTTCCGCCCTCTCCCCAACAGAATGCGGCGGCGGCGGTCGTCACTCCGCAAGTGTGCACATTCCCCGCGTCGAGGAAGGCGAAGCTCAGGCCCCCGCCCACTGGCACGGGGCTGTTACTGTTGATGATCGTGCCTGCACCAAGGGGGCGTCCGAACCCCCAGCAATACCCGGATCTCCGTGTCACCGGGACGCAGTCCGGTCACGAGACCGGCCAGGCTAATGGAGGCAACGGACGAATCGCAGCTGCCCCACGTGACCGCTTGGTCAATGGGACCCCACCGCTCCCAAGAACAGTCGCTGTGAGCTGGATGGTACTGTCCGGGTCTAGGGTTGCGTTCGCCGGGTCGATCGTAACGGACGCCACCCCTTCGGGAGCGACGGAAGAGGCCTCGCAACTAGTGAGAATGAAGGGACCGGCTTCCCGTAATCCGCGGATTCGTGTTCGGGTTCCAACCCTCATCCCCTTGCGAGCGGTCATCCTCCCGCGGCTCTGAATCAGCGTTCATTCCGCTCTTGTTGCAACCCTGGTCGGGGTCGGATACGATGGCTTCGGGTCATCCGGGCGCGCAGAGCGGCAGAAAAGGAATCGGCGGGAGGGCTTCACGATGCGAAAGACCGAGCACAGGACGGGACTCCTCTTGGTTGCGGGGGCTGTACTGATCCACTTCATCGGTGCGACTGCCGTGCTCGGACAGAGCCCTCGGGAGTGGGAGCCGATTACCGAGCAGAGGCTCCTCAATCCGGAGAATGGAGACTGGGTCAACTACCGGCGAACCGTAGATGCGAGGGGTTTTAGCCCCCTGGACGAGATCGACCGTACGAATGTCGGCGAGTTGCGACTCGTCTGGGCCTACTCGATGAGGGACGGCAACCGCTGGACCCCGACCCCGATCGTCGCCAACGGACTCATGTACGTGTCCGAGGGAAGCGGTCGAGTAGTGGCCTTCGATGTGGCCACCGGTAGCGTAGTTTGGATTCATGAACGAAGCTATCCGGAGGACATCCAGATCTCCCAGGCTTACAACCGCCACCGCGGGGTGTCCATCCTTGGCAACAACATCTACTGGGGGACCGCTGACGCCTACCTCGTCGCTCTCGACGCACGCACGGGAGTCCAGCTCTGGGAGGTGCAGACGGGGGACTACCAAACCGGCCAGGGCCATAGCCACCCACCGTTGATTGCCGATGGGAAGGTCATCCTGGGGTTCAACGGAGGGGACCGAAGGGCTCGCGGCTCGGTCCAGGCCCACGACGCCGAGACCGGCTCGCTGATGTGGAAGACTTTCACTGTTCCTGCTCCGGGCGAGCCCGGCTCAGAAAGCTGGGCCGACAGCGCGCTGCCGCCTCTCGGTGGCGGGACGTGGCACACGATGACCTATGACCCCGAGCTGCGCCTCGTCTATCTGGGTACCGGCCAGCCCGTGCCTTGGGCCTCGACTCTCCGCGGTCGTGGCGATGCGCTTTACACGAACTCCATTCTGGCGCTCGATATCGACACCGGAGAGCGCCAGTGGCACTTCCAGATCGTCCCGGAGGACAACTGGGACTTGGATACCCCCTACGAGAGCATGCTGGTTGATTTGGTCATCGACGGAGAGCCGCGTGAGGCCCTGATCCACACGAGCAAGATCGGCTGGGGTGTGGTCCTCGACCGAGCCACAGGCGAGTTCTTCCATGCGTTTCGTACGGGTTACGACAACCTCATTACGGAGTGGACCGACGAGGGGCGCCCCATCTACAACCCCGAGCTCATCCCGAGGCCGGAGGACGTCGATTCGGACAAGATCTTCGAGGTGTGTCCGCACTATCACGGGGCGAGGAACGTACAGTCACCGAGCTTCAGTCCGATGACGAACTGGTATTACCTGGGCACAAACAACTCCTGCATGGACGTGGTCTTCGGAATGGAGGAGTATGAGCCGGGCGAGCGCTACGTCGGGATGCGAGGGTCGCCGAAGCTCGCGCCGGGCTACGACTACGTCGGGGAGTTCGTGGCGTACGATCCTGCGACAGGGCAGAGGGTCTGGGAGCATCGCTCCGAGAGTGGGGCCGCAATGTCGGCGTCGGCGCTTGCGACCGCCGGTGGGGTGGTCTTCGGCGGCACCTCGAACCGTGAGTTCTTCGCCTTGGATGCCGAGAACGGCGAGGTACTCTGGGAGACGCGCCTGAACGGTGACATTTCTGGGGCTCCCGTCACCTTCGAGGTGGGTGGGAAGCAATACGTGGCGGTAGGTGCGGGAGGTCGAATTGCGCAGACGACCTCCTACAATCCGCTGACGGGCACCGACATCCCACAGGGTACGGGCGTCATGTGGGTCTTCGCCCTCCCGTAAGCGCAACCATGTTGGTTTCACGTCGTGAGTTTCTAGCCGGCCTAGGTGGGCTGGTGGGAGCGTGCACCCTGCCAGCGTGCGCCTCGCGAGTGGAGCGGGTGGACGGGGAGGGGGAGGGGACCGGAACCACCTACGCGTATGTCGGCTGCTACAGCACCGCGGACCGCGACGGCAACGGTGAAGGCATCAACGTCTATCGCGTAGATCCCGCGTCGGGCCGCTGGTCGCACCTTCAGCTCGTCGATGGCCTCGAGAACCCTTCGTTTCTCGCCCTGGATCACACCCAGCTTTTTCTCTATTCGGTTCACGGGGAGAGGAGGCATGCCACAGCGTTCGCCATCGATCCGGAGAGTGGTCGACTAAATAGGCTTACTCGTCAGGATGTGGGAGGCGAAAACCCCACCCATCTTGCGGTCGATCCGACAAACCGCTTCCTAGTGGTATCGACCTACACCTCGAGCACGTTGGCCGCCCTCCCGATCAACTCGGACGGCTCTCTGGCACCGCGATCTGACCTCGTGGGGTTCGAGGGCCTGCCGGGGCCGTACCCGGGCCGACAAGAGAGCTCGCACCCTCATCACAATCCCTTTGATCCCGGCGGACGCTTCGTGTTAGTGCCGGACCTGGGGCTGGACAGGGTCTTCGTGTTCCGGCTCGACACTCGCGCTGGGACGCTGGTTCCTGCCGCCCGACCGTCTGTTGCGACTGCGTCGGGTGCGGGTCCGCGCCATGTGGATTTCCATCCCACTCTGCCCTACGCGTACGTCATCAATGAGCTGGATTCGACCGTCGCGACCTACCGGTACGACGGAGACCGCGGGGCATTGACCCCTATACAGGTGTCGTCGACGCTGCCGCCCGACTTCCAAGGACAGAGTACCTGTGCGGAGATCGCCGTTCACCCCCGGGGCGCATTCCTCTACGGCTCGAACCGGGGTCACGACAGCATCGCAATCTTCGCCGTGGACCGGAGTAATGGTCTCGTGACCCCGGTCGGTTGGGAGTCTACGCAGGGCGAAACGCCTCGCTACTTCGGACTCGATCCGACGGGCACGTTCCTGTACGCGTGCAACCAGGATAGCGACACGATCGTGACCTTCCGGATCGATCCAGGCACGGGCGCGCTGACTCCCACGGGGCAGGTAGTTCAGACCGGGAGTCCCGTGACGATTGTGTTCAAGGAGGCCGTATCGCCGGCTCGACGCACAGTAGGCTGACCCTCGCCGTTTTCCTCTCGGCTCTGTCTTGCTCGTGCATGGACCGGGCGGACGAAGCACCGTCGGGCACAGGCCAAGGCGGCCGGGCGCCTGTCACGGGACCGAGTGGAGGCTACAACCAGCGAGATCTCGACGTGGCCGAGCGCCCGGTCGATGCCTTCGAGGCGGTGGAGCTCGCCCTTTCCTACGGACTCCGCGCGGTCGTGCTCAAGAATCACTACGAGCCGACAGCGGCTCAGCTGGTCGGAGCCTTCGTCGTTGCGCTCCTCGAACGAGGCTTCACCGAAACGGAGCTCGACCTGATGATGAAGGAAAACCCCGCGCGCCTGCTGGGGCTATCAGCGCGGTGATGCTGTTACACGGATCCCTCAATCCGCCTTGGGCAATGGGCCATATGGCTGGAGCTGTATCCCTTTCTACCTTGACCGCCAGCTTCGCGAAGGAATGTAGGAGGTCCTCATGCGCCGATCGAACAGAGTGCTCGGAAGGCTCGGAACAGCCGGGCTCGCGGGCCTCGTCGTAGCCTGTTCACCCGACATCGACGCGCCGCAGCTCTCCACCCCGGAGAATGTGACGTTGTTCGAAGGCGCGAGGCTCATCGTGGGTGACGGCAGCGCCCCCGTCGAAAACTCCGCGTTCCTTGTGCGTGGGCGCACCTTCGTAAGTGTCGGAAGGGTCGGTGAGATCGAAGTCCCTGAGGATGCGGTCCGCGTCGACCTGACCGGCTACACAGTCATTCCCGCCCTCATCGATCTGCACAGCCACCTTGGTTACGAGCGTGTGCCGGAAAACACCCAACTAAAGGAGAACTACACGCCCGAGAACCTCATCGACCATCTGGAGCGCTATGCGTACACGGGGCATGCGATCACAGTGAGCCTCGGGTCGGACCCGCCAGCGGATTGGGTTTGGAGGATGAGAGAGGACTCGGAACAGTCGTCCTTCACCGGTGCCCGATTCGAGACGGTCGGCAGAGGGCTGGCCTGGCCTGGAACCGGCCCCGTCGTGGCTGCTAGGAATGATACCCCCTATGCTATCTTCACCCCCTGGATGGCCGAGGTGGCCGTGCGCGAGTTGGCGGATCACGACGTTCCGTTCGTGAAGCTCTGGGTCGAGGACCGAGACGGCTTCCGAGTCCCGGGACGGGAGGGACCCTTCGTCCTGAGTCCGGACATCTCGAAGGCCGCCATTGCCGAGGCGCACGATCTCGGCCTACGCGCCATGGCGCACGTCAAGACGGTGCCCGAGCTGAAGGATTTGCTTCGGGCTGGCGTGGATATGTGGACTCACCCGATCGCGGATGCGCTCGTCGACCCTGAGTTGATGGCCCTATTGCGGGAACGGTCCGAGACCTGGTACGTGCCCGTCCTGACGCCGGCCAGCAGCGGCGGAGCAGGGCAGCGGAGCGAGGGAGAGCAGCCGGAGTGGCTAGACGATCCACTCCTTCAGGCGATCAAGTGTCCTGCGTATCTCGAGGACTGGGGGGAGCGGTTCGAGGTCAGCGGGTCGGGCTCGTCGCCAACCGGAGGGATCGGCGGCGAAAACGCGCGAGCCTTTTTCGACGCGGGTGTTCGTTTCGCACGCGGAAGCCACGATGCGGGCGGGAACCGAGTCCTGGGCTGGGGCAGTCACACGGAGCTGGAGTCCTTCGTGAACTGGATTGGGATGAGGCCCCATGAGGCCATTGTTGCGGCGACCAGCGCAGGCGCCAAACTGCTTGGGCGCAGCGATCTCGGCTCGGTGGCAGAGGGGAAGTCCGCGGACTTCGTCGTACTCAATGCCAATCCGCTGGACGATATTCGAAACACGCGTACGATCTCCCAGGTCTATCTCAGGGGTGCGAAGGTCGACCGGCCTGCGATGCGGGCCCGCTGGTCAGCCGATTGCGCAGAAGCGGGAGCCACCGATAGGTAGTAAGTTTTCGACCGGCCTAGATGCAGGAGGAAGCGGCGAGTCTTCGTGCCGTCGTCTTCGCTTTTCTTTGAAGGAGGAGCTTCGATGTTGCATTCCATCCGAACGGGGCTACTGCTGGCGACGTCCCTGGCGCTGCTGCAAGCGGTTCATCCGGGAGAGGCTCGCGCCCAGCTGCAAGACCAGACGCGGGTCAGCCCGACCAACAACCTGCCCAACCCATACGAGCGAGTTCATCCGTGGGGTGAGCTCCACACGGGCCCCTACGATCCCGGCGCATATAATGAGAGGTCCTCCTTCATGGGGGCCGGGGAGGGTCCGGACGGCAACCTTTATTTCCTGAGTCGCTGCATACAGAACGACTGCACCGGGGCCAGCGAGCCGCCGGTCCTCAAGATGGATCCGACCGGGAGGCTCCTGAGGACGTGGGGCTCAGGGATGATGGAGTTCCCTCACGGCTTTGACGTGGACCACGAGGGGAATGTCTGGGCGGCTGATCAGCGGGGTCACACCGTCTTCAAGTGGGACCCGGAGGGCGAGCTTCTGATGACGATTGGTCAGATGGGCACCTCGGGGGACCCGCCGCTTCTGGCCGAGCCCACCGGTGTGGCGGTGGCCGCTAATGGCAACGTCTTCATCACCGAGGGTCACAGCTTCGCTCCGGGCGCTAACCGAGTCTCCAAGTACGCGAGCGACGGCACGTTCATAAAGTCTTGGGGGAGCACGGGTTCAGGTGTCGGCGAGTTCATCGTGCCGCACGCAGTTGCCATCGACTCGCAAGGCCGGGTGTTCATCGGGGACCGTGCCAACAATCGCATCCAGATCTTCGATCAGGAGGGGAACTTCCTGGACGTCTGGTACCAATTCGGTCGACCAAGCGGGATCGCCATCGGAGCAGACGACCGAATCTATGTGGCCGACTCCGAGTCGTTCGGATCGGATAACCCAGGTTGGCAGAAGGGGATTCGAGTGGGTAACGCTCGTGACGGGTCGGTCATGTACCTCATCGAGGATTTGGAGTCCATGGCCATCGAGCACAGCGGTGCCGAGGCCGTCGGCGTGGACTCGCAAGGAAACGTCTACGGGGGGGTTGTCCGTAGGCGAATGCTGGAAAGGCACGAACCCAACTTTTGAGCGATTAAGAGGAGGACATCCAATGAGTATCCGACCAAAGTATTTCGCCGTCTTGGCCGCGGCCCTCCCCCTCGCGCTCAACGGCCCCGAGGCCCTCGCGCAGAACCCGGTGCACACCCACGTTGGGCACGTGGCCACGAGCTTCGGCGGAGGTCCGGATGGGAAGGGTCTCGCAGCCACCGCGTCGGCAGAGGCGGGGATTGCGCTACTGCACGCGAACTTCACAGCGGGAGACCTGAGCGACCTTGCGGCCATGCAACGACACGCAGGCCACGTCGCCCATCTCCTCGATCCGGCAGCCGGCAGCTCAGGGCCGGGGCTCGGTTTCGGGGTCCTGCCCGCTCTACAAGGAGTCGCAAGGCACATTGGATTGGCCGCGGACTCGCCCGAGGCGTCTCAGAACGTCCGTACGCACGCGGGGCACATCACCACGATCGCTAACTCGGTCTCGGCGGTCGCGGAAGAGGCTGCCGACGTAGCTCGACGCCTACAGACCGCACCTTCGATACGGCGAGCTTCACCACTCGTCGCCGAATTGCGCCTCCTGATGTACCACGTCGCAGAGGGTCGCGACCTGAACGGCGATGGTCAGCTATCGCTGGACGGTGAGGCTGGAATTCAGCACATGGAGGCGCACACTTATCTGCTGCTTGAGGGCGAGGCACTCCCGCGGGAGCTTCGGTGAGCGGCGTCGGCCCCCGGGTGCGCTGACCGGGGGCTCGCTCGTCAGCCAGCTCCGCCTTCGACGCCGAATCGGCTATCGATTGGAAGCCTCGCGGCGCGCCTCATTCACCACCACGCTGACGGGCAGGAGCTCCAATGAACCTTCTTAGCGCCGCCCGTCCCTTTTGGGCCTCTGCGAGCCGTTTTGCAGCCTCTTCCCTCCTCCTGCTCTTCGTCGTGAGCTGCGGAGTCGACCGAGGCCCGGCGGGAAGTGGAGCTCAATCGGGATCTTCGGCCGGTGGGTGTATCGACTACTCTAGTGATCCCGCTGGATGCCAGCCAAGTGCCTTCGACACTCCGATTGGCGAGATGCCCTCGGTCCGTGTGAATGCTGAGGGCGATCTGGATCCCTTCTCTTCGGAGGCCGACGCCCGAGCCGGCTTCGCAGCTATCGAGGCGGAGCTCAACCTCTTTCGAAATTTCGAGAGAGTCCATTGGGTGCTCACGATCCCCTCTGAGCAGGATCCCGGAACCGGTGGTTGGCGGGGTGGCGATCTCGACGGAGCTGGCGACGCCCGTGGGCTCGGCATCGCAGGCCAGTGTCTTTACGTCGGTCATCGAAACGGACCCGGTGCCACGCACGCGATCAACATCTTCAAGATCCAGCCCAACCCCGAAACAACTCCTCCCGTCCAGGTGGGAGAGATCCCCGCGATGGTGATCGGCAACGAAGGATTCGACGATCGGGAGCTGCGTTCTCTCGTCTACACGGACTCATCGGGCGAAGAAGGTCAGATTCTAGTGCGAAACGGGGGAACGCGTACCGAAGGGACCCTCATAACCTACGAGGTGGACATGGAGACATGTCTGCCCATTCGGGAAAGCGAGACCTACGACTTCAACGGGCCGTCACACGAGTTCTTCCTCTGGCATGATCCTGCTAACCCGTACCGGGTCCTGGTCTACGTGGCGATGTTCTCCGGTGCCGGCCTGCCCGATCCAGCGAATCCCGACCTTCGAATCCCCGACGCGATCGTTCTGGGCGTGACGGACGAGGACACCGGGGAGATGCTCCGGCACCCACAGGTCCTAGCAGGCTTCAGCCTTCAGGAGGTGGGCGGCCCCCCCCTCAACGAGCTGCCGGATGAAACGGGCCTTTTCGGAGATGGCCGATTCGCGGACTTCAGCGCTTCAATCAACCGCTCTGGTCGGCCCGGAAACAACCAGGCCCGCCAAAACAACATGCTTCACTCGCTCTCGGTGTCCGATGACGGTGAGCGGGTCTACGTGGCTGGGGGTCACGCGGGGTTTTATGTGCTCAACTCCGCGGCTGTCGCCCATGGCCGAAACGAGGAGCTGGTTGCTGGGACCGCCGGCTGTCACAACCGTTCCACCGCCGCCATGAGCGATGGAGTTCTCGACGTATCCCTTCTCGGCGAGATTGCCAGCGATTGCGTCCACATGATCGTAAATGACGATCCGGGCCTCCGGGCCTTTCTTGCGTCCAATGCTCTCGATGAGGCAAAGGCCGCACGATACCTGGTTCTATTGACACGCTCACGGCTCGATGTGCATCCGCCTTTCAGCTCCCCGGCGACGGGCATTCATAGTGCGGTCTTCGTTCCCGGGCGCCCGGCGCGGGTGCGGGACAACGTCCAGGAACGGCCAGCGTATGTGTGGTTGAGCGATGAGAACGGCGGATGCCCTTTGATGCATGCCCGGATGGCTTCGGTCGAGTCGGAAACGACTCCGGTCATGCTTGGGGCGTTCGGGATTCCCGACAATCAGATCGAAGAATGCCTGACGCAGGATAACACCGAGCCGAACGGTGAGCCGAGGCGCAATGTTCCGCAGCAGAATCACAATCCGACCATCTTCAGAAACCTGGTGTTCACCAGCTGGTACGGGCATGGCCTCAGGGTGATCGACATTTCCAACCCGTACAATCCGCGTGAGGTGGGACACGCGCTCACCCTTCCCCACGGCGTGACCCGAAGCTACCCGGTCTTCAAGGATGGCCTGATCTATTGGACCGATAGCGACACTGGACTCCATGTGGGCAGGTACACGGGTCCACGCAGCGCCGAGCTGCCCGGTCCCGGCACGGGGACCTATGAGGGCAACGCGACGAGCCCGCACCGGTAACGAGATCCGAGAGCTGGGCGAGCCGGCGAGGGGGCATCGGATCGAATGAAATCGAGGCTGATACCGGGGGTCGCCCTGGTCCTGCTCTTGGCTGCTTCGACAACCGTGGCGGTCCTCCGCAGGAGTGACACTTCGACGGCCGCGGTTCAGATGGGTCCTCCCATCCTGGATCCCGACGAGGAGATCGCGTACGTATGCCCTATCCATCCCGACTACACCTCTTCGGTCGGCGCGACGTGTCCACGCGACGGTATGACGTTGGTCCAGGCGAATCCCTATGACGTTCGCGACTACGAGCTGGAGTTTGAGATCGAACCCACCGTGGCTCGTGCGGGTGAGCCTGCTAGTCTGAGGTTCAGCATCTTCCACCCCGGGACCGGCGAGCAGGTGCAGGACTTCCTGCCCGTGCACGACCGGCGCTATCACCTCTTCGTCATCAGCCAGGACATGGAGCACTTCGAGCACCTGCATCCGGAGCAGGGGCCGGACGGTTCATGGTCCATAGAGGTGACGCTCCCGGAGGAAGGGTATTACAAGCTGCTTTCCGACTTCGTCCCGAATGGCGGATCGTCGCAGTTCATCGCTCGACCCTTGGTTACTGTGGACTATCAGGGCGATCTCGCCGCAGACGCGGCCCGTTTTACGGCGGACACCGTCGGCACCCGGTCGGTCGGCGATCTCACCGCTACGGTTTCCTATGATCCGGAGACGTTCGGTTCAGGCCTCTACGGTCACCTGAGGTTAGAGCTGACCGAGACGGAAAGCGGGCGTCCGGTGACCGATCTCCAGCCGTACCTCGGCTCCTTCGGTCACACGCTGATCATGAGCGAAGACCTCGTCCACTACGTCCATTCCCACCCGATCGACTTGGAGAACTCAGACGAGGAGACAGGGCCGTTGGCCCTGATGCTTCCGATGGACGTGGATCCGTCGAGTGTCCGCGGAGGTCCGGAGATCACCTTCGAGGGGCTGATGCCAGCACCAGGCCTCTACCGTGCCTGGACACAGTTCCAGCGTCGCGATGAGATCTACACCTTCGCGTATACCTTCGCGGTTACGGCGTCCGAGTAGCGGATCATGAGGAAGGTCCGGCTCGTGCAGAAGGCTGTCTCGGTGACTATCGCATTAGCGGTCTTCGCCTGGTGGATGCTCTTGCCGTCGCGCGGGCTGACCCACGTAACCACCACGAACACGGTTCTCTTCGACCGAGAAATCGCCCGGATCCTCGACGCCCATTGTGTGGCATGTCATGCCTCCGAGGGGCCGGCCTCGTCGCTCGTGACCTATGAGGAAACCTGGCTGAATCGGGATTCGATTCTCGCTGCAGTCCTGGCCCGCCACATGCCGCCTTGGGCAGCCGTGCCGGGGTACGGAGATTTCGCGAACGACAACGGCCTCACCCTGCGGGAGATCCAGTTCGTCACTTCATGGGTCGAGGGGCTCGGTCCGCGGAATCAGGGGGAGGTTTTTCTCAACGTCAGAGAAGCCGTTATAGCAGATGCGGCCGGGAACTCCGAGGCCACAGAGACCGATGCCGGCGGCGGCGATTGGGAGCTCAGTGTGCCCGACCTGATTCGCCCCCTCGAAGTAAGGGTCGTCGAGCCCGGGGACGAGGCGCGCGTCGAGCGGGTTCCCGTCGATCTGGAGCTCGCCTCCGAGCAGACGATTCGGGCGATCGAATTCATACCTGGCGACCGCCGTGTCGTGCGTGCCGCCAACTTCTTCTTGGAGGAGACGGGGCAATGGCTGGGCAGTTGGACCCCGTGGCACACGCATGCGGCTCTTCCGCAGGGGGTCGCCTACGATTTGGCGGTGGGGACTAGGGTCCTGGCCGAAATCTACTATGGGACCTCGGACGAGCGCGTGGTCGACCAGGGAAGGCTCGGTCTGTTCTTTTTCGACGAAGCGGCGACCCCACTCAGCACGGCCTCCGACCTTGTCCTCGAGGCGAAGGGCGACATACGGGCGCCCGCAGCGATGCAGCGCTTCGGCGCCGAAACCCCGATGAGCGAGGAGACACGGGTGGTCTCCCTCCTGCCTCAGTTCGAGCCGGGCATCCAGTCCCTCGAAGTATCCGTTCGACACCCGGATGGCGGGACCGAAATCCTCTTGTTCACCAAGGACATACCCTTAGATTGGCCAACACCCTACATCTTTTCGGAGCCCGTCATCCTGCCGCGCGGCTCCGTCCTTCGCGCGACAGCCTACTACCAGAACGCCTCCGACACCCCACAGCCCGGCGGGTTCACCCTGATGGTGAACCACTACTAGTCGCCCGGTCTGTGCGCCTCACCGGATGGCGCGGTACCGCTCGAGAATCTCGACCGTCGGCTCGATGGGCAGCGCCTGTACGGTTCGGCCGTTGCTCGTGACCGTACGTGCTTTGAGAAGAGAGTTGTATATAGCCTCTTCCGTCGCCTCGACAGTCGCCTCAAAGAGTGCGCTCACGCTTTCGTTTCCGAGGTCTTTGTACGTGTTGACGCCTCCCCTGGCCATGCGGCGTACCCCATCGGCGGTGGAGAACGCAATCACATAGTCGCCCGAGCCATTGCTCGCGTAAGAGCCCGTGCGTGAGAGGCCCATGATGGCACGGTGGGCGACGCGTTCCAGATTCCGGTCCGAGAGAGGGGCATCGGTCGCAACCACCATCATGATCGATCCTCCGGCCTGGATATCGCTGGCCGAGTCGTACGGCTCGTCCCGACTGACCTGGTCAGAGAAGGAATACTGCCCCAGCTCGATGCCCACAGGAGCCCCGTTCATCTGCAGAATGCCCCCAAAATTCGACTGCACGAGCACCCCCACGGTATAGCCGCCCAGACTCTGTGGAAGAGCCCGGCTGCTCGTTCCGATCCCGCCCTTCCAGCCGAAGGCGACCGTCCCTGCCCCCGCGCCGACCGCACCTTCCGCAACCGGCCCATCGCTCGCGGACTCGAGCGCCGTCACGACATGAGCAGGCTCGACGGGACGCCTTCGGATGTCGCTCAGGCCCCCGTCGTTCGTCTCTCCCACGACAGGGTTGATGGAGCGCACGCCCTCCATCCCGTTGCGAGCCAGCAGCCACTCGACCATCGCATCGGCCGCCTTCCATACGCAGAGCGTGCAGGTCAGCAGGATCGGGGTCTCGATCTCGCCCAGCTCGCGGACCTGCGTTACACCTAGCAGCTTTCCGAAACCGTTTCCTACGTGAATCGCCGCCGGCACTCGGGACAGGTAGAGGTCGCCACCATGCGGGAGGATCGCGGTAACGCCAGTCATCACGTTGGGGGCCTCGACGACCGTCGTGTGGCCGACCCGGACACCCGCTACGTCGGTGATCGCGTTGTGCACACCGGGCTCGAAGACCCCGACGACGATGCCAAGATCTCGAGCCCTCGGGCGTTCCGATTGCTGTCCAGATCCCATGCTGGGGTTTGTTAGGAGAAGTGCGCCGAGCAGGAGTACACACGCCGCGCGCGAGTCGTCCACGCCGAAGAGCTGAGAAGCCACGGTTACAGCGTAAGCCCTACGGACTTCACGTCAAGCAGTCGATCGTGGCGAGGCGATGCGTTCACGCTTACACCCTCAATAACGACTGAACACCTTTCAACTGGTCTCTACCCTTCAAGTCTTCAATCTCGAGCACGAATCCGTAACCCACCACAGCTCCGCCAAGTCCCTCCACCAATCGAGCGGCGGCTCTCGCCGTTCCTCCAGTGGCGAGTACGTCATCCAGGATGAGGAATCTCTCGCCGTCGAAGTGGACGGCGTCGCTGTGCATCTCCACCTCTGCCAGCCCGTACTCCAGCTCGTAGCTTTCACTGAGGGTGGCGGCTGGTAGCTTGCCTGCCTTGCGTACCGGCACGAATCCAGCCTCCAAGCGACAGGCGACGGTGGGCGCAAAGAGGAACCCACGCGCCTCGATCCCCACGACCTTGTCCACTTCTAAATGAGTAAACAGCGCCGAGAACTGCTCAAACACGGTCCGCAAGAGCTGTGGGCTCTTCAGCAGGGTCGTGATGTCGTAGAAGTCGATTCCGGCCTTCGGGTAGTCTGTGACGACTCGGATCGCATCCCTCAGGTCGGCCAATACACCGTTACCTCCCCCGGAAGGGTCGTCGCTCACAGGCATTCTCCCAGCTCCTCGCCTACCGCGCGTCGATGTACGGTCTACCCCTCGGGCGGCTCAGCACCTCTGAGGTGGACGGTTCGAATCGGGAAGGGAATCTCGATTCCCTCGGCGTTGAAACGTGCGTGTAGGCGCTTGATATACTCATGCCGAATGAGGAATTGGTCCGCGAACTTTCCGGCCGTCAGAAGCACGTCGAAGTTGATACTCGAGTCTCCGAACTCCCGGTAGCGCACCATCGGAGCGGTCTGCGCGGGTGCTCCCTCTACGGCCTCGAGCGCCTGTTCTCCCACCTCAATGGCGACTCGCTCGACTTCCTGAAGATCGCTCTCATAGCTGACCCCAACCGGCACATCGATCCACAGGCTCATCTGAGGCAGGCTGTAGTTGGTGACGATGGAGGAAGCGAGCACCCCATTTGGGACCACGACGAGGTTACGGGCCGGGAATGTGCGGATGGTCGTATTCCGCGCCTTCACGTCGGTGACAAAGCCCTCCTCACCGCTCGCAATCAGGATGTAGTCGCCCGTCCGCACCTGACCCGACAGAATGATTGACACCCCCGCGAAGAGGTTGCTCAGCGTGTCTTGAAGGGCCAAGGCCACGGCCAGACCTCCGATCGTCGTCGCCGTAAGCAGTGGCGTGACCTCGATGCCCAGATTCTGGAGGAGGAGGAGAAGCCCTACCACCGCGATCACGAGCTTCACGAGGTTGTTCACAAGGGTGGTGGAGGGGATCCGTGCCGTACTTCGAGCCGCGTAGCGGTCTATGAGGCCCGAGCCCAAACGCATGGCCACGAGGGTGAGGGAGCCGACGACCACGACGATCGTGGCGCTGGTCACCCACTGCCGGGCGGTCAGGCTGAGTCCACCCCTTACTACGGCAGCCCAGACCCCCGCGGTTGTCCACCAGATCAGAGGCATTCCACGAACGGCCCCGATCAGCAGGTCGTCCCAGGTTGACTGAGTGCGTTTCGCGAGGGTGTGGAGCGCGCGTACGAGGAAGCGCTCTGTGAACAGACCTAAGACGACCCCGCCCAGGACAAGAAGGAGCTGGGAGAGCCAAGGTGTCTCAGTGAGGAAGTCGAACATGTTCGCTGCTCTAATGTGCCACGAGGAGGAGGCCCCGCCCATCACGTGAAGGACGAGGCCTCCGGGTCCCTACCGGCGAAGGTTCTACCGACTCGATTTCACGAATGCGCCGCCCTGTGACACGACCGCCCCGTAGACGTTTCCGGCGGCATCCACAGCCACACCCTCCGGATTCGAGCCGTTGGGGTACGCGGCGACCGTACCGGAGATCAGGTAGTCAACGATTCCGTCTCTGAGGCTTCCAACCCGAACGCCGGTTATCCAGCCCGGGTTCTGGGAGTTGGCGAAGAGTGACTCGGAGTCGGCGACGTAGATGATGTCGTTGTCGTCGATGTAGATGCCGCTCGGCCGGCCGAACTGCCGAAGCTCTCCGATGTAGGTGCCGTCCAGCTCGAAGATCTGCAGCCGGTTGTTCCCGCGGTCACCCACGATCAGCCGGCCCTGAGAATCGATATCCACGGCATGTGGCGTACGCATTTCTCCGGGTCCCGACCCGAGTCTGCCCCAGGAGGTAATGAAGTTCCCATCCCGGTCAAACTTCGCGACGCGGGCGACCGTCTCAGGCGGAGCGTCGAGGCTCTGACCTTCGTGGCCATCTCCAACGTAGGCGTTGCCCTCAGCGTCGGTCACGACATCGTTGGGCGTGTTGAGCAGCGGGCCTCTGCCGTCGCCGGCCGAGCCCGGTCGGCCCAGCGTGAGGAGGACCTCGCCCTGGGGATTGAGCTTCATGACCACATGGCCTTTTCCAGCCGACGCGGGGTCATCTGGGCTCGGCCCCCGTGCGTCAGTCACCCAGACGTTACCATCACGGTCCGCGTGAATTCCGTGAGGAAAGAGGAACAGGCCAGCGCCCATGCTGGTGACCACGTTGCCGTCCGGATCGATCTTGAGGATCGGATCCAGGTTCGAACCTGAGCAGGAGTTGGAGCCGCACCTGTCGATCGCCCAAATGTGCACCCCATCCGGATCGATATCGACACCGGCGGTGGATCCCCATGTCCGTCCGGCGGGCAGGTCCACCCACTCGTCGACACTGCTGTATGGGTTGGGGAGGCCATTTTCGGGGTAGATGTTGGGGAGGCGCGCTAGGACCTGAGCGGCCGCCCCCGTTGACGGTACCAGTGTGAACACGACAACGGCTGCCACCACAAACGACTTGGCACTTTTCGAAAGGATCATTGTTCTCCTCCTTTGTCTGCTTCGGGTCCAGTTGGCCGCGGCGGCTGGCTCCATCTTACTACTGCGTACGCGCGAGAGACTAGATACGAGGAATCCGTCGCACAGATAGGATCACACCACTTCGTCCGGTGAAGGTCTCCCGTCCGGTGATGACCTCCAAATGGTCTCCGGGGCCGACCGGCACGAAATCCACTGGCCGGCGACTCCTCCTTGAGTTTATGGTCGTTTGGTCCTCGATCTCGAACCAGATTCCTGCGCCGCGGCTTGGCATGGTGAAGGTTCGGGTCGACACTCCCCCGAGGTTCCCGAGCCGAACCCTGCGCCCGCTGTCCCACCACGCGTAGACCGTTATCGGGACTGCATCCTCGTTGATGACGGTCACCTGGTTATCCCTCCCCGCGGGCTGGCTCCCGGAGAAGCCGCTCTCTGAACCTGAGGATGCGCAACCTGAGGTGAGAAGGAGTCCACACACGAAGGGTACAGCTAGGCTCCGTGCCCAGGGGTTCACTCTCAGCATCTTGACGCTCCTCAGTACGCCAGAGCGTAAGCTTCGCGTCGGGGGTCCGCCGCAGCCGTGAAAGTTCCGGTATCCGGCTCGACAAAAATCATCTGCGCACCGCCGAATGTGGCGGTCCATCCCTCGACCACGTTGAGTCGATGTCCGAGCGCACTCAACTCGGATCTGATCTCCGCTGGGACCCTATCCTCGATCGCCACAGAGAGCCCGCCACTCGACCGGAAACGCGGGGCCTCGATGGCCTGCTGCGGGGTCATTCCAAAGACCAGCAGATTGTGGACGATCTGGAGGAGGGTCTGTGTCTGACCGTCGCCCCCCGGTGTGCCCATCGTCAACGCGAACTCTCCGTCTCGGAGCCCCATCAACGGGGTGAGCGTGTGATAGGGGCGCTTTCGTGGAGCAACCTGGTTCGGGTGCCCGTCTTCGAGCGTGTTGCCCGAGCCACGATTGTGAAAGAGAACACCGGTCTCTGGCTCGAGAACCCCCGAGCCGAACCCGGCGAAGTTGCTCTGAATCCAGCTCACCGCGTTGCCGAATCGGTCGACCGCAGTGAGGTAGACAGTATCACCCGAGTCGTCCTGGTCGCCCTGAGCCTGACCAGAGGCACCGCCGAATCCTGGCGCGACCGATTCTGCAGCACGCCGCCGATCAAGCAGAGCCGCCCGGTCACGCAAATACTCAGGATCCAACAGCCGCTCAATAGGGAGGTTCGCCCTCTCGGGATCCGCAACCCACCGATCCCGATCTGCAAAGGCAAGCTTCTTGAGCTCGATCATCGTATGGAGATAGGACGTCGTGTTGTGGCCCAGAGAAGCCGCGGGATGAGCCTTCGCCATCTCCATGAGGGACAGCTCGGCGATTCCCTGGCTGTTAGGTGGCATCACCAGAAAGGTGTAGCCCAGATACTGCGCTCGAAGCGGCTCCACCCACGTCGAGGTGTGCGAGGCGAAGTCCGCGGCCCGAAAATGTCCGCCCTCGGACTCCACGAACGCCGCCAAGCGCTCTGCGATGGGGCCCTTGTAGTAGGCTTCCTTTCCGTCGTGAGCGATCTGTCGCAGGGTCCTGCCCAGGCCCTCGTTCTTTAGCAGTGAACCGACGGGAGGCGCCGAGCCTCCCGGCAGGTAGAGAGCCCGTGCCGCGGCATTCAGACGGCCCCCTTGTGACTCGAAGTCCTGAGCCAGGCGCGTCGATACCGGAAAGCCCTCGCTCACAAGCCGGATCGCAGGCTCCAAGAGCCGGTCAAAGGGCATCGTACCAAAACGCTCGTGAGCGTCTACCCATGCCGCCACAGCTCCTGGGACGCTGACCGAGAGAATCCCTGACCCCGGGACCCGATCGAGCCCTTGATCGCGAAAGAATTCCGGGGTCGCTAACGCTCCGGAGCGACCACTCCCGTTTAACGCGCTGATCTCTCGAGTGGCACCATCATAGAAGATCGCGAACGCGTCGCCGCCGACTCCGTTCATATGCGGGCGGACGACCGCGAGGACACCCGCCATCGCTATGATGGCGTCCATGGCGGTCCCGCCTTCGTGCAGAACCTGCAGACCCGCTTGTGCGGCGAGGGGGTGGCCGGCCGATACCGCTCCCTGCGTTCCGCGCACGTCTGGGCGGTTTTGCGGGGCATAGACGACCGTCTTGTCAGCGGAGCCCGCAGAGGGCGCTTGGGCCAGCACGGCGCCCTCCGGAAGACTCCAGAACGTGAGAAGGGCCAAAACAGCAACGGCTCCTTGGGCTCTTAGCTTCATGGGTTTCCTGCCTCGGCCGCGCAGTCGGCAAGGACACCCAAAAGACCGTCAGAAGAGCTGAAATCCACACGCGCATGCCTGGTTCCTCCACGGGGAACGTTTCCGTATTCGGCGCACCGGGGAATCTAGATCGGAACAACTTGAACGGTACGGCGGGGAGGGTTCTCGAACAAGCGAACCCTACCGGGGAGCGCTCGCCTCCCCCATCTCCCACTGCGCCAACATCCACTCTCCGGCCGTCCGAAGTGGCCTGACGTAATCGCCCATCAGGTAATGGCCGGCCCCCGTGAGCCGTATCAGCTGGACCGGATGACGGCGAGCTTCGAGCAACTGGGCCGTTTCCTGCGCCTGATCGTACGGGATGACCTCGTCCTGCGGGCTGTGAATGAGGTGCACGGGCGTGGACCCGAGCCCATCGAGAGAGTTGTCGCCCCTGCGGGTCGCCATCGGAATCGCACCGGCGAAAAGGTCGGCGTGACGGGTTGCCAGGTACCAGGTCCCCGCACCCCCCATGCTGAAGCCCGTTATGAGGATCCGAGTGTCGTCGATGGCATGCGTGGCCAGCACATGGTCCACGAGCGCCAGAACAGCGCGTTCCGAATCCGAATTCGACCAGTTCCGCGCTGGGACGTCAGGTGCGATAATCACCGCTTCCCAGCTGCGCAGGGCTGGCTCGACGATCGACTGCATGAACCAGCTACCGTAGTACGTGGACCGTCCCCCGGGGTGCAGCGCCAGGATCAGGGGGCGTGGGTTTTCCGGGGCGCCATCGTAGCCCGCCGGGATCGAGATCGCGTAGCGCATCTCGCTGCCCCCCTCCAGTGGGAAGGCGGTCTCGGTCACCTGGGGCGGGTCTGGGGCCTGGGCAGCCAGCTGCGCCGCCCCTGTGGCCCAAAGCAGTTGCACGAGCGCGACGTAGGACGCAAAAGTGAGGATCCTCATCTATCCCCCCCGTTCGAGTCGACGCGAGAAGAAGCCGAATAGGTCGCGCCCGGCGGTTGCCAAGTAATCAGACAGGTCGTGATCGATTCTCCGAAGCTCCTGGTAGTCGATCTGGAGGTTTTGGTGGCCCAGATGCGCAGCGAAGCGTCGATTCTCCGCGATCCACCGGTCTTCAGTGCCGACCAGTATCTTGATGCCCACTCTGCGCAAACGCGAGGCCCGATCGACCGCCGTGGGGTATGGGTCGTAGCTTCGGGCGAGGTCGGGGTCAACGACGGAGTTGCGCTCCATGATCTCGACGGAACCAACCAGGACCCCGGCCACCGAAACGATGGAGCCGAATAGCTCGGGGTGTCGAAGGGCTATGCGAATTGCGCCAGCGCCACCCATCGAGAACCCGCCGAGCCCTCGGCCGCCCGGCTCAGCGTGGACTCGGTAGTTGGCTTCGACGTGGGGGATCAGGTCCTCTACGACAACGGACTCTCCCATGACCCCCGTGTGGGGATTGTCGATGTAACCGCTAGCGACTCCACCATTTGCGAGCACGAGAACCATCGGTTGCGTCCCATCCGCCTGAATCGCCTCGTGAAGAGCCTCGGCGGGTCTCGTGTCGCTCTCGTTACCACTCCGTCCGTGGAGCCAGTAGACGACGGGATAGATGAGCCCGGATTCCTCATACCCCGGGGGCAGATAGATGGAGTATCCCACCTCTCGGTCCATCGAGCGGCTTCGGAAAGTGTCGTGAGTCAGCCCGGGTGAGAGCTCGATCGGGGGGTTTATCCAATCGATTTGGTCCACCCGCACAGGATCGCTGCCCGGGGCTTGAGCAGTCCCGGGTGCCGCCAGCACGATGCCACTGATAAGAACCGAGACGGCAGCAACGTGGGTCCTCACAGTCGCTGCTCAACCTTAGGGGGCGACCGTGAACGGTGCGATCGCCATCTGGTCGTCCCACCAGATGGTGAAATTGCCTCCCTGCTGGGTCATGTCGGTAAAGGTGATGATTAGCTGGTCCGCCGAGATCGGTGGGCTCCTCACCTCCATCGGCGTACGCATGACATCTCGATCCGGTGTGTACTCATAGGCGCCCCAAAGGGCGTTTGGGTTCTCCTCCCCGGAGCTCTGTTTCACGTCCCAGTTGGAGAACACGAGCATCCACTCCCCTTCGTCAAGGTCGGCGAAGATGCTGTACTCACCCGCCGCCAGGCGCTGTCCTCCGAACATCAGAGGCGTTTCGGTCATGAATCGGGTCGATTGGTTCGCTCCAATCCTCCAGATGGGGGCTCCAAGAAGGAATCCATCGCCGTACGTCTCCCCGGATCCGAACATGTTCTCGCGGCCCCGCAGAATCGGGCGGCCGTAGTCCACGACGATCCATGACCCGCCCTCATAGCCGTCCGAGGTATACGCTCCTCCGACCTGAGTTGCCGCCTCGCCCCTCGGGCTGGCGATGCGTTGCTGCTGGGCGGCCGCGGCTGCCGGCCCTAGGACGGCCAAGAGACTCAACACTTGAAACACGCGCATTTCTCCCCCTCAGACAGGTAAGTCAGTCATTCCCAGTGCCATGACTTGCGCCTCGGACGCACAGGTGCACCCTGGACGAGTCACGCTACCGATCTTATTCGTGGTCAAGCGGAATGGGAAGTCCGCGTTCGCCGGGACACGATCCACATCCGTAAGAGGGCTCCGGCCACAGCCCAGACGATCCAGGTCAGGCGCTCGGCCAGGGTAAGATTCGTGAGGACGTGCCATCCAAGCCTTGGGAGCGTCACGGCTGCCATGAGAGGGGGCTCGTCAGTCGTTCCACCTGTCAATCGCCGTCGCTCGATCACCTGCGTGGTACCGGCTCGGCCCTCTCTGATCATCGCTTCGATGCGCCGTCCTACCTCTTCGGGTCGGAGCTCCTGCCACCCCGGGATGCGCATCAATGTCCATCCTGCCGCCGTCCGACCCCACCCATGGTGATTAGAACCCGCAATCAACGCCAGGTTGAGGCTGTCCGCGATATTAAGAATGAGATCGCGCTCCTCCACCCCTTGGCGCAGCGCCCGTGGGTCGGCGTCCAACAGCTCGATCCCGTAGACTCCCCCGCGGTTGGCGTGGAGTGGGGTGGGGACTCTCGAAAGATCGTTCGGAATCGTCTGGATCAGGATCGGCCACGGACCGTCATCCTGAGCATCCGACGTCGGATCCTGCGTGCCCAGTACTAGGACGTGTTGATCTCTGAAAACGACCTCGCGTCCGGGGAGGATGGAAGTGCCCCCTCCCGCCCGGTCTGGATTGCCAGCCGCAGCCCCCAGGGCCGTTTCCACATGTGAATGGTCGGTGACGTATGCGAGATCGAATCCAGCCCCCCGGTGCCATCCGCGCCTGGCTCGGATATCGAGCCCGGATCTGCCGTCGTGCGACGCTTCTGTGTGGCTATGGAAATCAACAATTACAAGATCCGGATCGTGTGAGTGAAGCGCCGCCATGGGGCGCACTCCAAGGACCCCGAATCCGTAGAACGCCGGGACGGAAACCAGCGCGACCACCGCGATGAGGAGCTCTCGAAGCGCGCCGCGGAAGGTGAGAGCTCTCGAGAATTGTCGCGCGGCCCGCCAGCCTAGGAATAGGACGCCGATACCTAACAGAACCGCGACATGTTGCCGATCCGTAAGGAGTGACAGCGCATCGAGAACTGCTCCCACCGGCGCGAACAGTAGATACGCCATTGGAATGGCGAGCCTGACCGTATCGACCGACTCGCCCGTCAATGCGTCTGCCAGCGGATTCTGCGAGAGTATGCCGGTGACCAGCAGGATCCCCACTGCGGCCGCAGGATAGAGTAGGGATCGAAGTCTCGATCGCACAGGCGTTCGCACCTCATCGAGTGGGTTAGAGCGCCCAGGTGGGGTCGGAACCTTCTCCGGGGCCTCCAGCGGACGAGAGTCGGGTCTCCTCATGGGTTGCGCAAGTGGGAGCCCCTCAGGAGTGGTTTCGTGACACCGGATCGTGGGAGTGGGTCTCATCGGCGCCAGTCAGGCCAAAATGGCTTGGCTTGGATGCTGTCGCCTCCCATATTCCCGTATGCCTTCACCCGATTCAGTAGCGGAGCTCATTCAGAGTCGGCGTCGCGTCCTCCAGTCGGCGGTGGGCCGCGCCCTCTCGATTCCGGAGGGAACCGCCGATCCACCCCTGTCCCCCGACCGTCGAGTGCACCTGTTCGACGAATTGAAGAATCTGTACTGGAACGACCTCGAATGGGAGAACGTTACGGAGGAGGAACGTATGGAGGGGGGCTCGATTCCCGAGCTGACCTTTCCGGGCGTTCTCGCCCTGGCGCGTGGCCTACTGCTGACGGAAGTGCCGATGGATTCCACGGTGGCGGCGGAGCCCCGCCCCGAAGTGGTCGAGCAGTTTCTGGAATTCCTGGCGGAGCGAATCATTGAGCTTCGAGTAGAGGCCGCCGGCGCGCCTAGCGAAGAGGGCGACCGCGCTGCTCTGGAGCTCCGCATGACCGAGGGTCTCTTGGATCGGGCTCTCATCGAGTACCATCGGCTGCCGCCCGAGGACGTAGGGACGCTGGAGGGGGCGTGAGTCCGGCTTGGGGAGCCCCGTGATCCTTCGTCCCCGACCGGGACACCCCTACATGGCAGGTGCTCCACTCTTCTTCGCCCACCGTGGGGGAGCTAAGCTGGCTCCGGAGAACACCATCGAGGCCTTTCGGTCGGCGGTCGAGGTGTGGGGTGCCGACGTTCTTGAGATGGATGTGCACTGCACGCGTGACGGTGAGCTGGTGGTCCTCCACGACGACCATGTGGATCGCACAACGGATGGCGCGGGAGCTGTCCGGGACCTCACGCTGAGGGACGTGCAGGGTCTCGACGCAGGATTCCGTTTTCGAGACCTGAACGGAGAGGCTTCGTTTCGCGGACGCGGAGTCAGGATCCCTCTCTTCAGGGATGTGTTGGAGGTCCTTCCCGGTACGCGTATGAATGTCGATGCGAAGGCCGCGGAGGCCATGCCGCGACTGCTTGCTCTGATCCGGGAAGTTCGGGCGGACCACCGAATCCTGCTGGCCTCAGTCGGAGAGAAGGGCCGAGCGGATCGGCTGGGTTACCGAGGGGCCACCTCCGCAACGCGGAGGCAGATCCGGCTCTTCGTCTATATGCACCGACTCCCCTGGGGTGGCCCCTACACGCCGCGTGCGGATGCGCTCCAGGTCCCCTTCCGATGGAAGGGCAAGCAGATTGCTTCACCGCGCTTGATTCGCGAGGCCCACCGCCGAAATATCCCCGTACATGTGTGGATTGTGGACGACCCGGAGATCATGCGGAGGCTCCTTGAATGGGGAGTCGATGGGATCCAGACGGACCGCCCTGACCTCCTCGCACGGGTGCTCTACGAAGAGACTGGGCGGCCACTGCCGCGGGGTCTCAGAGATCCGTGAAACCCCTGTCGATCCGATTCCTGGATCATTGGGATAGGCAGGGTTGGATCGGGCCCGGGGAGCGAGTCGCCGTGGCCTGCTCAGGTGGCCTGGACTCAATCGTTCTCCTGCACCTGATTCGATTCGGTGCCCAAGAGCTGGATCTCCAGGTGGCGGCCGCGCATTTCGACCATGGAATGCGTGCCGGAAGTGGCGCGGACGCACAGTGGCTGCGGGGCCTGACCCGCTGCTGGGGGGTGCCGCTCCACCTGGAGCGGGCCGCCGAAGTCCCCCATAGCGAGGCCGACGCTCGCGATCTCCGCTACCGATTTCTGGAGGGGCTCGTGCGAGACGAGCGCTGCGACTCGGTGCTCACGGCTCACCACGCTGATGACCAGGTCGAGACAATCCTATTCCGGATTCTCAGGGGGACCGGCCTGGACGGCCTGGGTGGTATCCCGGCTTCACGTGACCCCGGAATTCTACGACCCCTTCTGCCATTCGGACGGGCGGATTTGGAAGACTATGCGCGCCGCTGCCATCTGCGGTCGAGGAGGGATCCTTCGAATGCGTCACTCCGTTTCGCTCGCAACCGCCTCCGGCACCGGGTGCTTCCGCTACTCGAGGATACGCATCCCGGGGCGCGAGACGCTCTCCTGCGGCTGGCCCGGATCTCTAAGCGCACCGCCGAGGCCATGAACGTACTGATCGATCTACAGCTAGATCGGGTCATCGCAGAACGCGGAGGAGGACAGGTCGTCTTGGAGCGCGGCCCTCTCTTGGAGTTCCCCGACTCTGTGATGAGCGTCCTGATCCGTCGTGCTGCGGCCACGCTGGGTTTCGGCCTGACGGAAGCCGGAACCGCCTCCGCGGTGGAGTTTATCAGGAGTGGAGCCAGTGGAACGCGAGTGGACCTCCCCGGGCGGGCATGCCTGGCGAGAGAGTTCGATCGCGTTCGAGTCTTCGCCTCCGAGATCAGCGAAGGCCGTGCGGCCGAGATGGCGCCCGGGGAGCAGTCGCTAGAGATCAGGGTTCCCGGTAGTGGAAGCGGGGAGATTTGCCTCTCGGGGTGGCGTTTCCGTGTGTGCTGGGGGACGACATCGTATTCGGATCCTCAGACCGAGGGAGGGGCGGATGGGGGATGGGAGTGGACTGAGTTCGTTCCCGGCAGTCTCTCGTTTCCGATCCTCGTTCGTGGATGGCGGCCGGGGGATCGGATGCGGATCCGCAGTGGCCGGAAGAAGCTGAAGAAGGTGTTCCGTGAGTCACAGGTGCCTCGGCATGAGCGGGATCGGATCCCCGTGATCGTCGATTCGGAGGGGCTGGTGGTGTGGTTTGTCGGACACGCTCCCAGTGAGTGGGGCGCGTCTCAGGGGCAAACCGACGATCCGTGGCGCTTGGGAGTGAGGACCCTCGACAGCCCGTGACCGGCTGAGCGGGTTCTTGTGTTGGGGCTCCGCAAAGGCTCCTTTTGTATTCCAAGCCCCTCTGAGACGCCGAGAGAGAGCTTTCCCTAATGGCCAAACGGCAACCCACACGGCAGTCTGACCCGACGGATACGGGATGGAGTCGTCTGTCCAAGACGGCTTCCTTCTGGATCCTCGTCATCCTGCTCCCTCTCATCTTCTGGAATCTGCTCCGAAGCCAGGAGCAGACGCGTTACGAGTTTACCTACACGGATTTCAGGTCGGAGCTCGCGCGGGGGAACGTCGAGTCTGTGACGGTCATCCAGGGGGTCTTGGTCGAGGGAGAGTTCCGTCAGGCCGTCACTCGAGAGAGTCAGGAGTACACCTCTTTCGAGACGAGCCTCCCCGGGGAGATCACCGAGGGGCTGCTGGCCGACCTCGAAAGCCGCGCGGTCGTGGTGCGGGCCGAACCCGAGCAGACTCCGTGGTGGAGCTTCCTGATATCCGCGTTGCCGTGGGTCATCCTGATCCTCTTCTGGTTCTGGCTACTGCGCACCATGCAGGGAGGGGGAAACAAGGCATTTCAGTTCGGGCGGTCCAAAGCCAAGCTCATCTCCCCCGACACTCCCAAGGTGACCTTCAGCGACGTGGCTGGCGCCGAGGAGGCGAAACACGAGCTCGAGGAGATCATCGACTTCCTCAAGGATCCCCAGAGATTTGCCAGACTGGGCGGGCGTCTCCCGAAGGGAGTACTCCTCGTCGGACCTCCAGGGACCGGCAAGACGCTGATGGCCAAGGCAGTGGCCGGCGAAGCCGAGCGCCCCTTCTTCCAGATGTCGGGTTCCGACTTCGTTGAGATGTTCGTGGGGGTTGGCGCGTCCCGAGTACGGGATCTTTTCGAACAAGGGAAGGCCCACGCTCCATGCATCATCTTCATCGACGAGATCGATGCGGTCGGCCGTCACAGGGGGGCGGGTCTGGGTGGGGGACACGATGAGCGAGAACAGACCCTGAATCAGCTCCTCGTGGAGATGGACGGATTCGAGTCCAACGAAGGCGTCATTTTACTCGCGGCGACGAATCGGCCCGACGTACTGGATCCCGCCCTGTTGCGTCCCGGCCGGTTCGACCGACAGGTCGTGGTCGACTCCCCGGACGTGAGGGGCCGGGAGCAGATCCTGACCGTCCATGCTCGAAAGCTCCCACTCGATGACGATGTGGAGCTCTCCACAGTCGCGCGTGGGACACCCGGGCTCTCCGGGGCAGACCTCGCCAACATCTGCAACGAAGCGGCGCTCTTGGCGGCCCGTGACGGGGCTGAAAAGGTATCGATGGAGGACTTCGAAAACGCCAAGGATAAGATCATGCTTGGGACCGAGCGCCGTAGCATGGTGCTCACGGAGAAGGAGCGGAAGCTCACCGCCTATCACGAGGCAGGGCACGCTGTACTCGGGCTTCGCATCCCGGGCTTGGATCCAATCCATAAGGTCACGATCGTACCCAGGGGTAGGGCCCTGGGAATCACGGCGTCCTTGCCCGAGGAGGACCGTCACTCCTATACCCGCGAATGGCTAGAGGGACAGCTGAGCATGCTCTTCGGCGGACGGGTGGCAGAGGAGATGGTCTTCGGGCCCGACAAGGTCACGACCGGGGCCGGCAATGATATCGAGCGTGCCACACAGATGGCGAGAAGGATGGTCACCCGCTTTGGAATGTCAGATCTGGTCGGGCTGATGGCCGTAGGAGATTCAGACCACGAAATATTCCTGGGGCGCGAGATCACTCAGAAGCGTGAAATCTCCGAGCACACGGCGCAGCTCGTCGACCAGGAGGTGAAGCGCACTCTCGACGAAGCGCATCAGAGGGCTCGAGAAGTACTGGAGAACGAGCAGGAGCTTCTGGAAGCGCTCGCGAGTGCGCTCCTTGATCGGGAGACCTTGGACCGCGAGGAGGTCGAGCTCCTCGCGCAGGGGCAGACGCTTCCACCGCTGAGTAGCGCGAGTGAAATCCACGATGCGGAGAAAGGGCCAGACGCTGCGGCCGACGATTCGGGCTCCAGCGAGGTGCCTGGCGAGGATTCTGTGGCCAGCGGCGGCTCTGAGGCGGAGGCTCGAGAACCCGAAACCGAAGAGGTCGGCTCTGCCGCGACCGGAGAGGAGGCTCCCGTTTCATCGCCGGCGGCCCGGATCTCGAGAGAGGAGCCCGGTCCGGATCCCTCGCGCGGATGAGGGGGCCGTCCCCCTCCACATCGAAGCCGCGGCCCTCCTCTCGTCCCAACGTCTGGGCAGTTGCAGGCCGGGCCGTTTCGTTGGCGGATCCCGTCGTGATCGGGATCCTGAATGTTACGCCCGACTCCTTCTCGGATGGAGGTGAGCTTCCCAGCGTGGATTCCGCGCTTCGGCGCGCCGATCAAATGCTCCAAGAAGGGGCGGAGATCCTGGATGTGGGTGGTGAATCGACCCGACCCGGGGGCCTGCCGGTGGCGGTCGATGACGAACTGGCGCGGGTCCTTCCGGTGGTCAAAGCACTCGTCAAGCGATTCGATGTTCCCGTTTCCATCGATACCCGGAAAGCCCGGGTAGCCGAAGCTGCCCTGGCGGCAGGAGCTGCCGTCGTGAATGATGTCTCGGCACTGGCCCTGGACCCCGCGTTAGCCAGGGCTGTGGCTGAGGCCGGCGCCGGGGTCGTGCTCATGCACATGCGGGGCACCCCCGAAAACATGATGGACCATACCGACTACGACGACTTGCCCGCAGACGTCGCTCACGAGTTGAGCGCCGCCGTCGACCGTGCCCAAACAAGCGGGATAGAACCCGAGGCGATCGTCCTGGACCCGGGTATCGGGTTCGCGAAAACGTCCCGCCAGAGCATCTCCCTCCTTGGTGAGGTTCCGCGGCTGAGGGCGTTGGGATTCCCCGTGCTGGTGGGACCTAGCCGAAAGAGCTTCCTCGGGGATCTGCTTGGAGTGCCCCCGAAGCAGCGGGCAGTGGGAACAGCGGCGGCTTGCCTGATCGCCTACCAGGGCGGCGCCAAGCTCTTTCGGGTCCACGATGTGGCTCCGACGGTTCAGGCTCTCACAGTAGCTCGAGCGGTGGACGCGGAGCGGCCGGACGGAAGCACGCGTTGAACACCCTCTGGGAGCAGTTCCAGCTCATAAGGCCCGGCTGGGCGGATCTGATCGAGATCGTCATCGTAGCCGCCCTCGTATACCGCCTTTTGCTCCTTCTGCAACGCACCCGGGCGATGCAGATGATCCTCGGCGTGGGGTTCCTTGCCGGAGTCTATTTCCTAGCTCGCGTTATAAGCTTTTCACTCATCAGCACCCTCCTAGAGGCTCTGTTCAATTTCGGAGCGATCGCAGCACTCGTGGTATTCCAACCTGAGCTCAGAGCGGCGCTCGCTCGGCTTGGACAGAACCGCATGTTCCGTGTATTCGCGAAGTTGGAGAGCCGTAAGGTTGTTGACGAGCTGCTGGAAGCGGTGGAACAGCTTTCGCGCACGAAGACGGGAGCCATCATCGTGCTTGAGAACGAGGTCGCTCTCGATGAGTACGCGGAGACTGGAAACGCGATCGAGGCACGGGTTTCGAGGGAAATGCTGGTCACCATCTTTACTCCGCTCTCTCCGCTTCACGACGGTGCGGTGATCATCGCAGGAGATACGATCAAAGCCGCGGGGGCCATTCTCCCACTGACCCAAACTCCCCTTTACGATAAGTCGCTAGGGACGCGGCATCGGGCGGCCCTCGGCCTTTCCGAGGAATCGGACGCGATCGTAATCGTGGTGAGCGAGGAGACCGCCCGCATCTCCGTCGCACAGGGGAACAGGCTCGAGGTGGGAGTGGAGCCCGGCCGCCTGAGAGAACTCCTGGAGGGCGCTCTTCCAGACACAGCGGGAGGATTGCAGCTGTCGCCGAGTCCGGGCTAGAATCGCGTTGACAGGCTCGGGAGGTGCCCCATAGATTGGCCCGGGAAGGTATATCGTTGATGATGTTGAGGCGTTGGGCGCCTAGCGAAGTGCTGGCTTAAAGCCTCCCGAAAGGAGTGTGGCCTGAACGTGCAATACAACCTGATGACGCTGTTTGCAGACGGGGGACCGATGATGTACGCCCTCGTGCTCTGCTCTCTAGTCGCGGTGGGAGTCATCATAGCGAAGGCATTCACACTCTTTGTCGCGCACCGCCACACTGACCGGATACTCGCAGACGTCCAGGAGCTCAGCCGCGCAGGCCAGATTGACGAGGCGATTCAGAGATGTACTGAGACGCGCGGCCCTACTGCTGCGATCCTTCTCGTCGGCCTCAGGCGGCTGAGGGAAGGGCGCTTCAAGGAGAGTGAGCTCGAGCGGGCGATCGACACCACCGGAACCATCGAGCTCGGGTTCCTCGAGAGAGGACTCGTCATTCTCGCGACGGTCGCGAACGTCGCGCCCTTGATGGGATTCTTAGGGACGGTTGCCGGGATGATCATGGCCTTCGCCTCGATCGAGACCGCGGGCGACGTAGATCCGACCCTCGTGGCTGGCGGAATCAAGGTCGCGCTACTCACGACAGCTACCGGTCTCCTGATCGCGATCCCAACTAATATCGGCTACAACTTCTTCGTGACGCGGATCGACAAGCTCATCGTCGATATGGAGCAAGGGACGCAACAGATCCTGAACCTAGTCTGGGACCTCGAGCGGGAAGGGAAGGTGCATATGGTGTCCGAGGAGTCAACCGAGGTCACGGAGGAGGCGAGCCCGTCCGGAACCTGGTAGAACCGGGCCAAGTAATACGGATCATACGGAAGTACAGCTCAGGAGAGTGTTTCTCGTGCCTATCATGAACAAGAAGTCCAAGGTTAGCGATGAGATCCCCAGCGCGTCGATGGCGGATATCGCCTTCCTTCTGTTGATTTTCTTCCTGGTGACGACAGTTTTCCCCAGAGATTCAGGGCTTCGAGTCGTCCTTCCCGAGGAGGCCGAGGAGGTAGAGGTTTCCCAACGGAACGTGCTTCACCTCCAGGTGCAGTCAAACGGCGTAGTGGTGGTCCGGTACGGGGACTCCGAGGACGAGCAGCAGATGACGCCCTCACAGATCGAGAGCGTCTGGCGGACCGAAGTCGCACAGAATCCGAACTTGATCGCTGCCGTCAAGACACATCCTGACGCGGCGCACGCCTACATGATCGCGGTACTCGACGCACTTCAATTGGCTGGCGCCGAACGTATCTCGCTCCAGCTTCTCGAGGAGACTTGAGGCATGGGATTAAAAAGCGGCGGGTTCGAACGGAAGTCTAAGGCGTCGGGCGACATCCCATCTTCCTCTCTCGCCGACATTGCCTTCCTACTGCTCATCTTCTTCATGGTGACCACGGTGTTCCGCACGGAGCGCGAGCGCCCGATCGACTGGCCGGCTGCGGCTGCCACTCAGCAAATAGACGAGAAGAGAGACAACATTCTCTACGTGTGGCTGGAGCGGAACGGGGACATATGGATCAACGACCGCCTTATCCCGATGGAGGATGTCGCTGCGGTGGTCGGACCGGCGTGGCTGGAGTCCGGGCAGCGGCTCATTATTTCGTTGCGGGCCGACTCTCAGGTACCTTATCGGTTCGTGGACACGGTGCAGGAGCAGCTAAAGCGGTCTGGAGCGGTGTACGTTATGTTTGCTACCGACCTTGAGCGACGCATGACAGCGGAGAGACGATGATGAACGATCCAGCTCCTATTGGGGCGTCTCAGGATATCTTCGAGACGGCGAACGATCGGTTCAAGCAATCTTTCGGGTCCATGTTCTGGGGCTCAATGATTGTCGCGACGGTCATTCACTTCGCGATCATGGCGTATTGGCCCGATCTGGAGGCGTCCGACGTCTCGTTCGCTATGGACGAGATCGAGGCGATCGAGCTCCCACCCGAGATCGAAATCCCGCCCCCGCCAGAAGCGATTGCACGTCCGGCAAACCCTGTCGTGACCAGCGCGGCGATCGATACGAACGTGACGATCGCGCCGACTACCTTCGAGCAGAACCCGATCGAGGATCTGCCGCCGCCGCCGACGGACGCGGTCGAGATGGAGGTGTCAGCTCAGCCGACGTTCACCCCGTACGAGGTCGCCCCGGAAATCACGAACCGGACCACCGTCCAATCGGCGCTGGTTAGGGAGTATCCTGCGATTCTAAGGGATGCCGGAATCGGTGGAACGGTCCTCATGCACTTCTTCATCGATAACACGGGGTCATTGGAGAACGTCCTCGTCGCTGAGACCTCGGGACACGAACAGCTGGACGAGGCTGCAATGCGGGTAGCCAGTGTGTTCGAGTTCAGCCCCGCGTTGAATCGCGATGAGCGCGTCGCGGTCTGGATTCAGGTTCCGATTACCTTCACGACGAACTGAGACCTACTCGGACGTCCTGACCTGTGAAGCCCCGGCGGCCGGAGACGGCCGGCGGGGCTTCAGCGTTTGCCCTCTCTGGTGAACCAGGTAGAATACCTGAAGAAATACCGACGGCTCCTGGAAGAGATGCTGCCCGGTGTGCGGGAGCGTCTTCGGAGAGCGGCGGCGAGGGTTGGACGGAGTGGGGACGAGGTACGGATCGTTGCCGTAACGAAGGCCCATCCCTTCGAGGCGATCGAGGCGGCACTCGAGATCGGGCTCCGTGACATCGGGGAGAATCGGCTGGGAGAGTTGGAGGAAAAGGCCGGACAGGTGACGCCTGGAGGGGCCGATTGGCACATGATCGGACACCTTCAACGGCGGACGGCGCCGAGAGTGCGTGAGGTCGCGTCACTCGTCCACTCGCTCGATTCACTTCGGTTGGCAGAGCGCTTGGAGCGGGCGGCGCCAGTAGGTGGGCCGCCGCTTCGCGTCTTGATGCAGGTGAATGTGTCGGGGGAGGGAACGAAGGGCGGGTTCGGCCGCGACGAATTCTTCGAGGCGCTCGAGCGCCTGCTCGGATTTGACACCCTTGCGATCGAAGGGCTGATGACGATGGCCCCCTACACGCGAGATGAAGGAGTCCTAAGGCGAACGTTCCGAGGCCTGAAGGAGCTCCAGGAAGAGGCGGTCACGCGGTTCCAGGATTACCAAGGCACGGATCTGTCGATGGGTATGTCCAACGACTTCGAATTGGCAGTGGAAGAGGGCAGCACGATCGTGCGCATTGGATCGGCCTTATTTGGGGAGCGACCGGAATGATCGACCTGACACCGCTGGACATCAGAAGGAAAAAGGGTGACTTCTCCCGCGGGCTTCGAGGCTACGACTGTCAGGAGGTCGATCAGTTCCTGGATCTGGTAGCGGAGCGGCTAGAAGAGGTGGTGAAGGTCAACCTGACCCTGAGGGAACGGGTAGACGGGCTGGCCGAGCGTGTGCAGGGGCAGGAAGGCCGTGAGAGAGCCGTACAGGAGGCCCTTGTAACCGCCCAGTCCTTGAAGCAGGAGTTAGAGGACCAGGCCAGGAGGGAAGCGGAGCTGATTCGGCGTGAGGCCGAGGGTGGTGCCGACCGGGTACGCGACGAAATCAAGCGAACGTTTCAGGCGCGCTCGCAGGAACTGGTCGAGCTGAGCCGGGCACGGAGCAGGTTCCTGAAGGGATTTCGCAGTCTGCTCGAACGGGAGCTGGATGGGCTCGAAGTCGCTGAGGCCAAGCTCCCATCCGACGAGTTGGATGTGGATATTTTCGAGTTCGGCCGCGCCTCCGTCGTGCCGGGCCCCGAGGAGGCGGGCTCCGAGGAGACACCGGCGGACACCGTGACCGAAGCTGGCTCGGACGAGCCGCCCACGGACACCGCGGCCGAAGGGGAGCTCGATGGTGAGCCAACCAATGGCGCCGAGCCTAGGGCGGTCGTTGTCGATGATGGGGCCGAGACCGACGAGAATGAGGAGGGTGCCGAGGCGCCGGCAGCAGAGCAACAGGAAGTCGCCCCGGGGTGAGCTCACCGAGCGAAAACAAGCTCATGCGCCCGTTTCGGGCCGCATTAGAAGAGGTCAGAGGTCGCACGGGATTCCGTCCCAGGGTAGCGATCGTCCTCGGCACAGGCCTCGGAGCTCTGGGAGAGGCGATCGATGGCGACACGGTGGTGCCCTATGAGGAGATCCGGGGCTTCCCGATCAGCACGGTGGAATCGCACAAGGGGAAGCTCCTTCTCGGGAACCTCGATGGCGTCCCCGTGGTCGCGATGCAGGGCCGATTTCATCGTTACGAGGGGTATTCGCTCGCGGAGGTGACCTTTCCGGTTCGGGTCATGCGGATGCTGGGTGCCGAGACCGTCATCGTCTCAGGTGCCTGCGGAGGGTTGGACCCCCTGATGTCTCTGGGGGACCTGGTACTCCTCGACGATCAGATCAACCTCATGGGGGACAGCCCCCTCGTGGGCCCGAACCTGGACGAGTTCGGCCCGAGATTCCCTGACATGTCGCAACCGTTTGACACGGGCCTCCAGAAGATGGCACTGAAGGCTGCTCTTGATCGAAAGATCAAACTCCAGAGAGGCGTCTACGCTGCAGTCGTCGGTCCGAGCTTGGAGACGAGGGCCGAGTACCGCATGCTGAGACAGATGGGTGCCGATGTGGTGGGGATGTCGACCGTTCCCGAGGTCATCGTGGCGCGCCACATGGAGATGCGGGTTCTGGGCCTGACCATCGTCACCGACCTCTGCCTTCCTGACGATCTCGAGCCAGTGGACGTCCCGACCATCATCCGCACGGCGGGTGAGGCCGAACCCCACCTTACTGCCGTAATCCGCGACGTCGTGAAGAATCTCTAATCGGTCTAAGAACGAGCTTCATGACCTACCCTGACTTACCCGAGAATCTTCTCGATCTGGAGGATGAGGTTCTCAGGTGGTGGAGAGAGGAGGGCCTCTTCCGGCAAACGTTGGCCGCAACTCAAGCTGGCAAGCCTTTCGTCTTCTATGAGGGTCCCCCGACGGCCAACGGGAGGCCGGGCCTTCATCACATCATTTCCCGAACGATCAAAGACATCGTATGCCGTCACCGGACGATGCAAGGGCACAGCGTCCCTCGGATCGCGGGATGGGACACGCACGGACTTCCCGTGGAGATCGAAGCGGAGGAGAAGCTCGGGATTTCGGGGAAGCCAGAGATCGAGGAGCTGGGGATCGCACGCTTCAATGAGGCGTGCCGCGCGTCTGTGTTCACATACAAGGAGGAGTGGGAGCGGTTTTCGGAGCGAATCGGGTATTGGCTCGACTACACACGGCCCTACGTCACCTTCCACTCCGAGTACATCGAATCGGTATGGTGGATTCTGAAGGAGCTGGCGACCGACGGCCTACTGTACAGGGGGCACAAGTCTGTTCCGTATTGTCCACGTTGCGGTACCGCGCTCTCGTCTCATGAGGTCGCGCAGGGATACGAGGAGATCGTGGACCCTTCTCTGTATTTCTTGTGCGAGTGGGTCGACGAGTCGGGGCGACCTGACGGAGAGGCGCGCTCCTTTCTGGTCTGGACGACCACGCCCTGGACCGTTCCCTCGAACACGGCTCTCGCCGTGCGGCAGGATCTGAAGTACGCCGAGGTCGCGTGGGGGGATCGGCGGCTTGTGATGGCGGAGGCACTCGTCGAGGCGATTCTCGGCGAAGGGGCGCAAATCGTTCGCTCGTACTCGGGCAACGAGCTCGTCGGTGTCCGCTACCGCAGACCGCTCGATCTGGTTGAGGTGACGGACGAGGAGCTTGCGAGCGGGTGGAAGGTCGTCGCAGAGGACTTCGTCTCGGTCGACGACGGGTCTGGCGTGGTGCACCTCGCTCCCGCTTTCGGGGCGGAGGACTACGAGGCGGGCCAGAAGTACGGGTTCCCACTCCTTCGTCCTGTTGACGACCGAGGTCGATTCCACGCCGAGATCCCGATGGTCGGAGGGATGTTCGTGAAGGACGCGGACCCGGTGCTCCTCCAAGAGCTGGATAAGGGAGGCGTGCTCTTCCGGATCGAATCTGTCACGCACTCCTACCCGCACTGTTGGCGTTGTTCATCGCCGCTCATCTACATGGCACGGGACTCCTGGTTCGCGGCCACCTCCACGCTCAGGGACCAGATGCTGGCTAACAACCGCTCGGTTTCATGGCATCCACCCGAGGTTGGCGAGCGACGGTTTGGCGACTGGCTGGAGAGCAATTTCGACTGGGCGCTCTCCCGCGACCGTTTCTGGGGTACGCCACTTCCCGTCTGGGTATGCGAGACCGATGCGGAGCACGTCGAATGGATCGGATCGGTCACCGAGTTGGAGGAAAAGGCAGGGAACCTTGGCGAGGACTTCGATCCCCATCGCCCGTCCATCGATGAGCTGACCTGGAGGTGCGCACAGTGTGAGGGGCTCATGCGCCGCCACCCCTCGGTGCTGGATGTTTGGTTCGACTCGGGTGCCATGCCCTACGCCCAGTGGCACTGGCCGTACGAGAATGACGAAATATTCCGGAACCACTTTCCGGCGGATTTCATCTGTGAGGGCCTGGACCAAACTCGAGGATGGTTCTACTCCCTACTCGCGATCAGCACCCTGCTGGGCAGGGGCTCGCCATTCCAGAACGTGATCGTCAACGACATGATCCTGGACGCCGAAGGCCAGAAGATGTCCAAGTCCAAGGGAAACGTAGTGAATCCCTGGGATGCGATCGCGGAGTTCGGTGCCGATCCCCTCCGGTGGTATCTCATCACCGTGTCGAACCCTTGGATCACCAAGCGGTACGATCCGGACGGTGTCCAGGAAGCGGCTCGCAAGTTTTTCGACACGGTCACGAATACCTACCGATTCTTCGCGCTTTACGGGAACGTCGAGGAGTGGGCCCCCAAAGACGAAGACCCGGGGCCCTCCGAGCGGACCACACTCGATCGCTGGCTTCTCTCCAGGCTCAATAGCACCGTGGAGGTAGTCGACAACGAGCTCGAAGGATACGAGCTCACACCGGCGTACAGGGCGGTTGTAGAGTTCGTGAACGAGGATCTTTCGAACTGGTTCGTGCGACGATCCAGAGCTCGGTTCTGGGGAAACACCGATTCCCGCGACGCCCGGGCAGCATTCCGTACTCTCTGGGACACCCTGGTGGTTCTCGCTCGCCTGACCGCGCCGGTTGTGCCGTTCTTCGCCGATTGGCTTCATCGAGGTCTGACCGGAGGCCAATCCGCCCATCTGGCGGCATTCCCCAAACCGGATCCAGAGCTTTTGGACGAAGGGCTGGACCGGGAGATGGCAGCTGTGCGGGCCCTCGTCTCTTTGGGCCGAGCCGCTAGGGAAGAAGTGCGTATTCGGGTGCGGCAGCCCCTACGGACACTACATGCAGTTCTTCCAAGCTCACAGATCCTGCGCCCGGAGCTCCTCGCAGTCCTGAAAGACGAGCTGAATGTGAAGGAGGTGGTCTTTCTGGAATCCGCGGATGAGATCGTGACGCTTGTGGCGCGCCCCAACTTCCGGGCCCTCGGCCCGCGCTTCCAGGAGAGAAGTGAGAGTGCTGCACAAGCGATTCGAGAGCTCGACGCTGACGCTCTCCGCGCCTTCCGGAGTGGTCGGCCCGTCTCGATCGCACTGAACGAAGAAGACATCCCGATCGAAGCCGATTGGTTGGAAGTGAGCGAAGCTGCCTCAGGAGATCTGGTGGTCAAGTCTCATGGCGGGTACGCGGTAGCCCTCGACCCGACGCTCGATCCCGAGCTCCGGACCGAGGGGATGGCCCGGGAGCTGGTAAACCGGATTCAGCGCCTTCGCAAGAATGCTGGGCTGGACATCACCGATCGAATACGCCTGGGAATCGAGGGTTCACCTGAAGTCGGAGAAGCCCTCTCGCGTTTCGAGGAGTTCATCGCCCGCGAGACACTGGCCCTGGAGGTCTCCAGAGGCCCCGACGACCCCGCTCGCGCATATGACGCGATCTTGGAAGACGAGATCGACGGATCTCCAGTACGAGTGGCCCTGAGCCGAGTGGGATGACGGGCTCAAGCCCAAAGGTCCTCGTGGTTGATCACGAGGGCACAGGGTTGCGGCTCGACGCCTGGCTGGCGGGCGACCTCGAGCTTTCCCGAACTCGTGTCGCAGCTTTGATCGAGGAAGAAAGGATCCTCTTGAACGGCGCGGTCCCGAGAAAGTCCCAGCTGGTAGCAGAGGGGGATCAGGTCGAGGTCGATCTTCCACCTCTGCGTCCATCGATCGCCGAGCCGGAGGCACTCCCCCTAGACATCGTCTACGAGGACGAGGACCTCCTCGTGGTAGACAAGCCGGCCGGGATGGTTGTGCATCCGGCCCCGGGGCATCCCTCCGGGACCATGGTCAACGCCTTGCTCTATCACGCGGCGAACCTCTCTGGAATCGGTGGCACGCTTCGGCCGGGCATTGTTCATCGACTGGACCGAGACACATCGGGCCTCCTTGTCGTGGCTAAGGATGACGCGACTCACCAGGCCCTATCGGTAGCGCTTAGACAAAGGCGGGTGAGACGTCTGTACGTCGCGGCCGCCTGGGGACATCTTCCGGAGTCGCCAATCCGAGTCGATCAGCCCATCGGACGGGATCCGCACAATCGCAGGAGAATGGGGGTGGTGGACAGCGGACGCCGCGCCGTCACTCGCGTCAGGGTCCGGGTGCGTTGGCGTGCCGCCGAGCTGCTGGACCTCGGCCTGGAAACCGGCCGCACTCACCAGATTCGAGTGCATTTGGCTCATCTCGGACATCCGGTGGTGGGGGATCGAACCTACGGGGAGGGTTGGGAACGAGGGATGGGTGGTCCGGATCGGGGTTGGTCGAGAGAGTTGGCCAAACGAACGCCTCGTCAATTTCTGCACGCGGCGAAGCTCCGCTTCGAGCATCCGGGAACCGGAGAGTCGATGAAGTTCCGATCGCCTCTCCCACCCGACCTGGAGAGCGTAAGGCAGTGGGCCGAAACAGTTTATCCGTAAGGCGGAGAGACATTCGATGACAGGATGGGGTGACGCTCCGCGACCGCCGCGGCTGCCGGACGGAGAGGCAACAGGGCTCGAGGAGTTTCTCGGCGAGCTCATGGCGGTTGATGGGGTCCTGATGACCGCGTTGCTCGACCGTTCCGGTCGGGTCCTCGCGACTGACGGTTTTTCCCCTGAGGTCATTGTGGAGGCAGCGATCCTGACGGCCAGTATTCATGCAAGCGGCGCCCGGTTAGGTGAGGCTGCAGGGGATCACGGCTTCCCGCGCATGTTGATCCAAGCGAAGGAACGATCGGTTCTCATTGCCTCTCTCCCAGTACGTGCGGGGGTCCCTTTGGTCCTGCTGGTGGTGACCACGCGGATGGCGATGGAGGATCTGGGACCCAGGCTGGAGAAAATCTCCGGTGTCTCACTGTCCGAGGTGACGGGGCTGGCGGGTGTGGACGATCCCGAAGCCTTCGAGGCGTCGCTGCTGGAAAGCCTGAATCGGCTGTTCCCGCGCGAGTCGAGCCACTAGGACCGAAGCCTCAGAACCGGAGATCGTCGGATGGAGTTCGACCCGCACCAGACCTTCGAGAGCCTCGGGGTGGGCCCCTCGAATCGGCTCGCTACAGCGGCTGCGCGCCGAGCCGCTGAGTCGCCGGGGACCAGCTATAACCCGCTCTTCCTCTACTCGGCTTCCGGAATGGGGAAGTCACACATTCTCTCCGCAATCGCGCAGCACGGGCAGGAGCATCATCCGGATCTGCAGGTGATGTACCGGACGCTGAAGGGATATCTCAAAGAACTCGAAAAGGCCCTCCAAACCGGGGCCCAGGACACCCTGCGAGAGCGGTACACCGCCGTCGGAATCCTGCTCCTCGATGATGTTCAGTTCCTTGTGGGCCAGACCCAGGCTCAAGAGATGCTCTTGCGGACGATAGATGGCCTGGCGGGGAAGGGTGCCCAGGTCGTGTTTGCCTCCGATTGACCTCCCGCCGAGATCAACGGTTTGGACGGGCGGCTCCTCTCTCGGTTCTCCGACGGGCTCATCGTAGATATTGGCCAGCCGGACCCCGAAACACTGGTTGAGATTGTACGCAAGAAGATGGAGCAGCGGGGCGCAACCCTGGCCAAGGGTGTCGCGGAGACCGTGGCCCGTCAGCCGTTCAAGAACGTCAGAGAGCTGCAGGGGGCGCTGAACCGATTGGTGGCGACTCAGGAGTCGGAGGGCAGGGCTGTCTCGGTGGAACATCTGGCCGTGGTCCTGGGCGAAGACCCTCTTGCTAGAGCCGAGCCCAGTAAGCCCGAGGAGCTCACCTGGCGGCAGCAGATCGAACTTGTGGCCGACTCAGCGAGGGCCGACAGTGTCGCGGCTACACCGCTCCTCACGCTGTTGGAGGAGTCCGATCCCCCGGAGGGCTGGGAAAAGATTCTGAGCCAATTCAATGAGCAGCTCAACCGTGTTCGTAAGATTCGGGATGAATTGGTAACTCTAGGGAACCCCTGGCCTGAAACTGCTGCTGTCCTCCTGACCGACCCGGACCGACTGGAGGAGGCGGAGAACCTGCTCACATCGGCGCGGGAGAGGGTAAGACCTTTTCCTCCGCTTTCCGAAGGGCAGGCACTCGATGAACTCGGAGGGCGCTTTCCCGCACTTGCGCTGAAAGCGGCCGACCAACTGGTGCGCGCAGATTCAGCGGTGTACAGCCCCCTCTACCTTCACACTCGCGACGCCGGTCGCGCCCTCTCTTTTCTTCTCGCGGCGGGCCGAAGCTTCGCCGTCCACCACTCAGAGGGGAAGGTGACCGTTCTGTCCGTGGCGGAGTTTTCGGAGGAGTTCAACCGAGCGATTTCGAGCGGGGTCGCGGGGGCGTGGCGCGAGCGCCTGTGGAACGTTGATCTCTTGCTGCTACATGGAGTCGAAGGGCTCTCCGGCAATGAGCGAGTGCGAGAAGAGTTCTTTCACCTCTTCGAGGCTTTAACGGGGCGTGGCGCGCGGATGCTTCTCGCGGCCGACCGTGCGCCGGGCCAGTTGGGAGCCATTCCGGATCGCCTAATGTCCCGGCTCGAGGGAGGGCTCGTCGTGGACCTGGGACAAGAGCAGCCGATGACCCCAGGGACGGTCCAGGAGGGAGCGAGACAGTCCGAGCCTGCGGATCCCGATGGAAAGGAGGATGACGATCTGAGGGCCCTCAGGGAGTTCGCCGGTGTCACTCGGGGCCGGAAGGGGCCTCCAAATCTTACGGCTACTGGGGAAGGATCGGGCGCTCCTGTGCGCTTGTCCGCGGTCTCCGGGGCATCGGAGTCCGGCGATCTCTGGCTCCCGTCTCCAGAGAGGGTCGTGTGGGATTGGCCGGTGCTAGAAGACCGGATTGCCGAAGAAGAGGACAAGGCCGAGTTAGGCGATTCCGATGGCGATTGAGGGTCAGCTCGAAGTTGTGAGCCTCGCGGACATCTGTCAGCTCCTCGCCATGGGTCGGAAAACGGGGTGCCTGACCGTCACCGATCGAGCGAATTTCGGCTACGTATACTTCGAGAACGGGCGGATCATCTACTCGACGGTTCTCAATCGACCCGACCGGTTGGGCGACGTCCTCGTGAACAATGGGGTCATCACGAGTGCCGAGCTGGCACGGGCCGTGGAGGAGCAAGCCCGAAACCCGGGAATTCGCGTGGGTCAGCTTCTGGTCAGGCAGACGGGACTCACACAGGAGCAACTCCGGGATTTCGTGAGTGTCCAGATTCAGGAGGCGGTTTATCACCTCTTCGCCTGGGCCTCCGGGTCCTTTCGCTTCGAGCCGGGTCAGCGGCCAGAGGAGGATGACGCCCTTCTCGTTTCGCTGAACGCGGAGGGCCTCCTACTCGAAGGCGCCCGAAGGGTTGACGAATGGTCTCTAATCGAGAAGAAGGTCCCCTCCATGGACCTGGTCTTCACCGCGGAGGCGGCGTCGGATGAGAAGGACAAGGACGAGGGTAGTGAGTTGACCCCTGAACAGGCGACCATCTTTCCGCTTCTTGATGGCACTCGGACGGTCGACGATGTCGTAACGGAGTCGGGACTCGTGGAATTCGAAGTTGCCAAGGCGATCTACGGCCTTGTTCAGGCCGGGCTCGTTAGTGCGGAGGGTCGCAGCGGCGGGGCGAAAGAGGCCGAGGAACCGGGGATCCTTAGGCATCTGGAGCTCGCGCATGCCTTCTACCGGGCGGGTATGCTCGAAGAGGCTGAGAGCGAATACCGTGCGGTCCTCGAGATCGATGGGGACGTTGCTCTCGCTTGGACTCGACTGAGCCTGATTTCTCTCCGAACCGACCGACCGAAAGAGGCTTTGGAGTATCTCGAGGCGCTGCCGGGATTCGGAAAGCAAAGCGTCAACGGCCTTCGGAACCGCGCGATCGCACTCGAGCAACTGGGACGGTTCGAAGAGGCGGTTGTCTCACTAGATCGCGCGTCTGAACTCGACCCTGACAACGAGAGGGTTACCTTGTCGCATGCGGTCCTCCTCTTAAAAAGCGGGCAGCCCAAGGAAGCTCTACAGGTCTTCCGTCGCTATCGCCAGTTGACACAGGGTGGGCGTGAACCCGAACCGATGTACTTCGCTTACGGGGTCTTGGCCGCTGCCTCGAGCGGGGAGGTAGACGAGGCGATGCATATCGGGCGCGAAGGGCTCACCCTGTTTCCCGCATCCAGCCCAATCCTAGTGAACCTCGGTGTCGTTCTCGAGAGGCGGGGGGAGACCGAAGCGGCTGAGGGCCTGTACCTGCGTGCAGTGCAGCAGTCGCCTCCGGCTCCTCAGGCCCACAAGAACCTAGGGGATCTCGCCTACCGTAGGGGAGATCAGGCGGGAGCTCTTGCACACTACGAGCGTGCCGTCAAGCTGGATCCGGCACTTGGCGACGACACGTACATGAGGTTAGGTGAGCTGGCGTACAAGGAAGGAGACTCGAAGAGGGCCCGCAAGCTGTGGCAGCGGGCCCTCGAGTTGAACCCAGGGAACGAGATGGTACGGACGAACCTGGCGCTGGTCACGAAGGCTCCGAAGTCCTGATCACCCTGGCCCTGCTCGCAGCGCTCTTCCAAACGGTCCCCGTACCAGAGCCGTACACAGCGCCGCCTCTCCCTCCGAATCTCCCCGGAAGGCGGGAGGTTCAGGTGCTATCGACGGCACCCTCACCCGAGGGCGCACGCCTTCAAGTGGTCTATTGGCCCTCCGGCGAAAACCGGGCACAGCGTCTAATCGATCTGATCGAGGGAACGATCCGCCTACCGGGCCTTCCTCAGACCCTGCCGAGCCGTGCACTCTTCTACCTCCCGCCGGACGCTGAGAGCTGGGATTTCCTTACGGGGGGTCAGGTCCCCGATTGGGGCGCGGGGATCGCGATCCCTGCGCGGCAGATGGCCGTCATCCCCCTGTTCGAGCCTCCTGCCGGGGGTCTCCGAGACCGGGATCGGACAGTCCTGCACGAATGGGCCCACCTCGGTCTCCACGAGTACTTCACCGGATTGCGGATTCCCCGCTGGTTCGATGAAGGATACGCCCAGCTGGCGTCGGGGGGCTGGAATGTCCAAGAAGCGTGGAGGCTGCGGGTGGGGCTGGCTCGCGGGGGGGCGCCTCCGCTGGACTCGCTTGCGCTCGATTGGCCGCGCGGTCGGACCAGAGCGGAGTTGGCCTACCTACTCTCGGGTTCCGCAGTCGAGTACCTGGTTTCCGAGAGCGGGGAGCGGGGCCTCGATGTGTTCCTTCCGAGGTGGCGGGAGTCCGGAGACTTCGAGGACGCGTTCCGGCGAACATTCGGGTATACGACAGGAGCGTTCGAGACGCGCTGGGTCCAGCACGTCAGACGTAGGTACAGCTGGATCCTCGTGCTGACGCAGACCGCGGTGTTCTGGGGGTTTGCAGGCCTCGGCCTGCTCCTGCTCGTCCGCCTTCGCACGCAGAGGAACCGCGAGCGGCTTGCTAGACTTCGCGCCTCCCAACCTCCGTCGCGGCCCGCCTACTGGGAGGGTCCTCCGACTCCGCCTATCGGGGGATTCCACTCCGATGTGGGGGGAAGGGGTCGAGGTTGACCGGACTCGAGGGCAGGGGTAGCATTCCGGCACGATGAGTCGAAAACAGAAGGGGCGAAACCGCGGTGCTCAGGTGGGTCGCACCTCGGCTGCCAAGCGGGGCAGTGGCGAAGGCCTCCGGTTCACGGTCTGGACGGCCGTCTACGGGGGAGTGGGCTTGTTGTCGGCAGCCCTCGGGTTCATCCTCCTCTCCCAGGGCTCCATCAATGTCGCTCCGGTGCTCCTCCTCATGGGGTTCCTGATCTTCTTCCCTTTGGCTCTCGTGAAGTAGCTGCTTCGATAAGCCCACAGCAGTGTAAAACGTCTCCTCCGACCGACTGAAAGGTAGGTCCCATGGGATCGGTTCCCGATCTCACCATCACTCTGGTCGGTCTAGCGGTCGGCGCCGTGGGGGTTGTGTTCGCAGGGGTCGTCCTGGCGCGGAGCGCCGATGTGATCGCGGCGCGTACCAAGGTCGGAGGCCTTTGGCTCGGGATGGTGCTCCTCGCGCTAGCCACCTCGCTCCCCGAGCTCGTGACGGCGGGTACGGCGGTCCGCATTGGTGCGCCAGATCTTGCAGCCGGCGATCTGTTCGGCAGCAACATGGCGAACATGCTGATCTTGGCGCTGATCAACCTCGTGCCGCGAGCCAATGTGTTTCGGCGGGCAGCGCTTGATCAGGCGCTGCCCGCCACCTTCGCAATAGTGCTCACCAGCATCGCCGCTGGATTCGTGCTTCTGTCGGCTCCACCCCTGTTGGGGACGGTGGGATCCGGTTCTCTGCTCCTCTTGGCTGCGTACATGGTGGGAAGCAGGGTGGTCCTGCAGCATAGCGTCGTGGTGCAGGCAACGGTGGTCGAGACCGAGATCACCCCGCAGACAGCGGACCGGGAAGACCGAAGCGTCGAGGCGGGGCCCAGCACGGCCCGCGTGGTCTGGAAGTTCGTGCTCGGCACGGTCGTGGTTTCGGTCACCGCACCGCTCTTCGCCATATCGGCTGCGAACGCCGTGGAGCTGAGCGGGTTAACGGAGAGCTTCGTCGGTGTGCTCGTCCTCGGAGTCGCGACGTCTCTTCCCGAGGCAGTGGCCTCGCTCGCTGCCCTGAAGATCAGAGCCTACGATCTCGCCGTAGCGAATCTGTTCGGGTCGAATGCCATTAACATGGTCATGTTCCTACCACTGGATCTGCTTTACGCACCCTCCCCGATCCTTGCCATCGCGGACCCGGTTCACGCCTTCACGGGACTGGCATCGATCGTCATGATGGCGCTGGCGCTGGGCGCCATTGTCGTCCGCGCAAAACGCACACTCGGAGTGAGCAGCGGGTTGATCGTACTCACCTACCTCCTATCTGTGTTTGCCGTGATGCGCTGGGGGACATGATGCGGGATTGATCGCGCGGCCATCGGCACTGTTCGGGGGAGCTCGCCCCTGAGTCACCGCTCCTTTGGATTTCTCGCCCGTCCAGAGTTATGATGCGAAGCGTCGGTTTTGGTCGTCTTATGAGGGTTCCGGACTTAGCCGCTTAAGGGAGTGCGTCATGTCACTAACACGTCGCGGTTTCGTTCGAATGGTGGGCGTTGGTACGGCGGGGATGCTCTCCAGCTCGTTCATCATCGGCCGGGGACTGGAGGCGGGGGGGTTCGACCCAGAGATCCTGCAAGAGCCCTATGACGACGGGATCATCCGGATCAGCTCGAACGAGAACGCGCGGGGTCCTGGTCCCAAGGTGATCGAGGCGCTTCACCGAACGATCTCAGCGAGAGCGGGCCGAGGATACCCCCCCGATCACACGAATGAGCTAGTCGCAACCCTGGCAGACCGGTACGGCGTTGCGGAGGACAATGTCATCATAGGCACCGGCTCCGGCCCCATCCTCGCAGCGGCCGTTCGTGCCTTTTGTTCAGCGAGCAAACCCCTCGTCACAGGCGCGCCGTCCTACGGCAGGCCCGACTCGACGGCGAGGGAGATCGGGGCACCCGTCAAGTTCATCCCCGTCGACAGCGGGCTAGGATTAGACGTTGATGCCATGGTTAAGGCCGCGACCGGCGCTGGACTGGTATTCTTTTGCAACCCGAACAATCCGACCGGCACCGCCCACTCCGCGGACGTGATAGAGGATTTAGTCCGTCGAGTGAAGCGGAACTCTCCGGAGACTTTCATTCACATCGACGAGGCCTACCTCGATTATACCTTCGACCCTGCCGTCAAGACGGCCGCCCCGTTGACCCAGGAGTTCCCGGGAGTATTCATCTCCCGTTCCTTCTCCAAGGCGCATGGGATGGCGGGTCTTCGGGTGGGGTACGCCATCGGTCCGGAGGAGACGGTTAGCGCGATTCGCGACACGTGGCATCTGGGAAGCATGAACACGCTTTCGGCTGCGGCTGCAATCGCGTCGATCACGGATCCGGGCCACATCGAGGAAGAGCGAATAGTAAACGCGCGCATTCGGGAGTTCACCATCGCGGCGTTCCGGGAAATGGGGTTCGAGGTGCCCGATTCTCACACCAACCACATCTTCGTTAACCTCGGGCGTCCGGCGAGCGAGTTTCGGGAAGCGGCCCTGGAACGGGGGGTGCGTGTGGGCCGAGACTTCCCTCCGATGGAGCAGACCCACTCCCGAATCTCGCTCGGGACGAGGGAGGAGATGGAGGCTGCCGTTCGGGTGTTCCGAGACGTGTTGTCCGAGTAGGCTCGCCAGATGACGTACTCTCGACGCGCCTTCATCAGGCGAGCGATTGCAGCCGGCACGGTAGCGTCGGCCCCCGGCGCTTTCGCAGCGCCCGCTCACGGGCTCAATCGGGCGGAGCAGGACCCCAAAATCAGTGCGCTCGACCACGTTGCCATCCCGATCGAGCGCGTCAAGGAGATGGCCTCGTTCTACCGCGCGTTGGGATTCCTTGTGAGGGAAACAGACCGACGCGTTTCGATTCACTTCGGGGGACCAGAAGATCAATTTCCACCGTCCCTCCAGTTGGCGGAACGCGACGGGTGGGCTCCGCGCTCCTGCAGCGGTACCGCCCTGCGGCGACTTCTGTTGGGTGTGGGAAGGCACGCGTGCGGAGCTCGTTGCCGCGCTCGATCGGGCGGGAGCCAAAATCGAGGCCGAAGGAGAAAGGGACGGTGGGCGTGAGCGCGGTACTTCGCGCGGTCAGAGTATCTACGTCCGCGATCCCGACGGCAATCTGCTCGAATTCATGCGCTACGTGTAGGGGCGGGGTGCTCACCTTCCGCCTGGCGGTTGCGATTCGATCGGCCGCCTAGCCGTCGGGACTGGATTCTCCGCCGTCCTGCTATACCCGCTCCAGCGCGCTCGCCATGTTACCTAGCGCGCGTTCGATGAGGTGCCTGGGCGACGCGATGTTCATCCGCATGTGCCCGCCGCCGCCGGTCCCGTACGAGTGCCCCGGGTTCAGGAACACCTTCGCGTTTTCAGCGAACCAGCGCTGAACGATCTGCTCCGGTGAGACCACCTCCTCCGAGCTTGTCGACTCCTCTGCGGCAGCCTCTTTGGCCCCGATCCTCTCAACGACCCCACTGACGTCGATCCACGCCAGGTAGGTTCCCTGGGCCTTCGCGTACTTGACGAGCGGCATCCGGTCCCTGATGTGAACCGGTTCCGATTTCTTGGACAAGGGGGCGGCTTAATCATGCCGCCTTGCGGGTGAGCTCCTCGCGGGCCTGGGCCGGGGTCCGGTAGGCGTGCCGCTCTAAGAGCCATCCGTGGTTGTAGGATTCGATGAACTGGCCGATCTCGTGTCTGGCTTCCTCGAGGGTCTCGAAGTCGTGGAGGTAGAGGCACTCCTCCTTGAGCGTGCGGATGAAGCGCTCCGCCACACCGTTGCACTCCGGCTCCCCCACATAGGCCGCGGTCGACCGGATCCCGAGCCATCGGAGCTCGGCCTGGAACTGGTGGGCCGTGTACTGCGGACCCCAGTCATGGCGTAGCCCGAGTCCGAGCGCGATCCTGGGCGCGTAGCCGGCCATATGGGTCCGCACGCCCTGGCGGACCGGCTCGAGGGCCGCCCAGCGGTCTCCCTTCTTGGCCACATGCCATCCCACGACGTCGCTGACACAGTGATCGACTGCCATGAACAACCAGCACCAGCCGTCCGCCTTCGTGTAGAACCGGGTCGCATCGGTGCCCCACAGTTCGTTGGGCGCATCGGTCGTGATCCGGCCGCTGTGGCTCCGGTCTCCTCGCGGGTGCCCGCGGCGCACCGGCGCCAACAGCCCGTTCTCCCGCATCAGCCTCAGCACGCGGTTCTTGCCCACTCCGATCCCTTTCGGCCTCAGGCGGGCTCTCACCTTCCTGTGCCCCTCACCCAGGAAGTCGCTCTCCCGGAGCACCTCGCGGATCTTCTCGACCAAGGCCTCATCGCTCAGCTCCGTCTTCGGCCCCCGCTTCCCGGGCTCCCCAACCTCAGAGCCCAGCCCTCGAGCCCGCATCCTGTATACCGTCGAACGCGCCACCCGCCACACCTCGCAGACCATCGTCAGAGGGTAGCGTCGTCCCGTCCCCGAACTCACTCGCTCCCGCGCCTCAAGAGCTTCCTCAGCTCTTGCCCGAATCCCCTTTTTTCGAGGAGTTCCGCCGCCAGCTCCATCCGCATCGTCATCTCACCCAACTTCGCCCGCGTACGCATCAGCTCCCGCTCCGCCCCATCACCCCTCCGGCTCTTCAGCCCCTGCTGGCCTCTCTCCAAGAACACTCGCCGCCACTCTTCCAGATCCACCGGCGAGACCTGAAGCTCACGGCTCACTTCCCCCAGATCTTCTCCGCGAAGCAGCCGCAGCACTGCATCCGTCTTCCGCCGTGCACTCCATCGCTCCGGCAACTCCTCCCCTCCACGACCTCCGGTCGCTTCCCTCTCCCCACTCTCCTGGGACATATCCTCTCCCCCTCTCTCTGGACCCCAACTCTTGTGGCCAATCTACTGTCCAGATAAATCGGGGGCGGTAAAGATGTACGACTCCGCCAAATCGTGGTTAGCGTCGAGATAGGGATGACCTGACCCGCTGAAACGAGACCAGGAGCAATATTAGGATCGAGCTGGTCTGAAGCTTTTCAGCGAGGAGGTCAGGATGGGAAGGAAGCGACACACTCCGGAGCAGATCATCACTGGACTGCGGGAGGCAGAGGTCGGTCTGGCCCGCGGCAAATCCGTGAAGCTGATCAGCCGGGAGCTGGGCATCACCGAGCAGACGTACTACCGGTGGAGGCGGGAGTACGGCGGGATGAAGGTAAGCCAGGCACGGCGCCTGAAGGAGCTCGAGCGCGAGAACGGGCGCTTGAAGCGAGCAGTGGCGGACTTGACACTGGACAAGCTGATCGTGGAGGAAGCGGCCCAGGGAAACTTCTGAGCCCCGAGCGCCGACGACGTTGTGTGGTGCGTGTACGTCAGCAGCTCGGGGCGTCGGAGAGGAGAGCGTGCCGGGTGCTCGGGCAGCCACGCACGACCCAGCGCCGGGCGAGGAAAGTGGCGAGTGACGAGGGGGCGCTCCGAGGTGATATCGTGCGACTCGCGAGTCGATTCGGCCGCTACGGCTACCGACGCGTCACGGACATGCTCCGCATCGAGGGCTGGGGGGTGAACCACAAGCGGGTGGAGCGGATCTGGAGGCAGGAGGGGCTGAAGGTCCCGGAGCGGCAGCCGAAGCGAGGTCGGCTGTGGCTCAACGACGGATCGTGCATCCGGCTGAGGCCGCTGTATCGGGGCCACGTCTGGTCGTACGACTTCGTGGCCTCGAGGACGCACGACGGGCGTGCGCTGAAGCTGCTGACAGTGCTGGACGAGCACACGAGGGAGTGCCTGGCGATCGTGGTGGCTCGCAAGATCCGCTCGCACGACGTGCTCGAGGTGCTGGCCGATCTGTTCGTCCGACACGGGCCTGCCGAGTATCTGAGGTCGGACAACGGACCGGAGTTCACCGCGAAGCTCGTGCGGCGGTGGTTGGGGCGCGTGGGCGTCGAGACGCTCTTTATCGAGCCGGGCAGCCCGTGGGAGAACGGCTACAACGAGAGCTTCAACGGCAAGCTCAGGGACGAGCTGTTGAACGGGGAGATCTTCTACTCGTTGGCGCAGGCGGCCGTGCTGGTCGAGCAATGGAGGCGCGAGTACAATACCGTCCGACCCCACAGCGCCTGCGGCGGCTTTCCCCCGGCCCCTGAGGCGATTAAGCCGTCGCCCTGGTTCCTGAGGATGCCCGTCCTTCACGGCCCTCCACAGCTGCTGGGACTAACATAGGATGTGGTACCGCTCTTCGGGGCAGGTCATTCGCGTGACCAACAGTTGCCCGTAGGGTTCTGGGGATTGCACAGGATGAACACGTTGGTACGGCTCGCGCGCCGCTCGAAATCCTCGAAGTCGATCGAGTACCGGCCATCGATCAGATGCATGGGGCTGTCTTCAGGCACCGTTCGGGTATAGCGGAGGTCGCTATAGAATCCGCTGTAGACGGGCGCTGTCAACAGAACCCGAGATCCTGGCGGCGCGAAGGTCTGGAGTGCCGCAATAAGGCCGGGGTGCACGCCGGTGGTCAATTCGACCATTTCAGGGTCGATGTCGAGATCGTAGCGTCGCTTGTTCCAATCGACGATTGCCTCGATGTAGGCCTCGGGTCGTCTCAGATAGCCCCAGTTCTGATGCGCGCACCGATCGGCGAGTGCCTCAGTGATACAAGGAGCTGCTCGGAAATCCATGTCGGCGATACCCATACCGACTTCGATGTCCTCGCCGAACCTCGCGATCGGACCATCCCATTTGGTACTGTCGGTTCCGACGCGATCGTAGACCTCGTCAAAGTCAAAGTCCTGCCTCCGGGGTGTCGCTGGGAGGTTGGGTATCTCGGCCGCAAGCGCATCCCTCGCACCGATCGCGGCTGGGGTGCCGGCGGCGCCAAGGACTGCCGTCACTCCCGCCTTCTTCAAGAACGCCCTGCGATCGAGCCCCTGGGTGTGAGACATCGTTCGGCCTCCTTCTGCTGTCGTGACGGGAGCGGTCCTCGGAGTAGCCGGAACCTAGCTCAAAATCCCAGACGGAGGGTGTTCCGTGCAAGTACGACTTGCCAGCTCGATCGCGCCGAGCACGCCGGCCCGAGCTCCCAGTTCCGGGAGGATCAGATATCGGTTGACAGCTTCGATTTCAACGAGTGTGGCTCGATAGCCAGACAAACGCGAATGGAGATGCTCACAACCATTGCTAACAGCCGAGGGTTCATCACTCCGCCGCCTACAACGATGCGCTGAGGCTGGAGGGTGAACGTCAAGTTGGCAAAACCGCCACCCCGGCTGACCGTATATGGCACTGCCCATTACTGTCTCCCGAGCAGGGCCAAGGGTTTAGCGCGTATCGAAGCGTATGTTGAGCCATGTCATCCCCTCTGACTCACGGATCCCGTGAGGCACACCCGCCGGAATGAAGACCACGTCCCCGACGCCAATGACGCGCGTCACACCGCCGCGAATGGACGCACCCCGCGTCCCGTCGACTGCGACACCGTTCTCATCGATGAGAGTCCCCCCCGTCACCAGCGTTCCGGAGCCTTCCCGAATGACGTAGACGTCGGTCGTTCTCTCGTGAACTAGCGCTGTCTCTGCACCTCTGAGGCGACGGATGTTGACGTTGTATGCCCCCCCCTCGAGCAGCCTAACAGTGGAGAGCCCCTCCGCGTCCATCTGCCGAAACGTTGCCTCGAGCTCTTCGAGCGGAAAGTCGGCCGCCCGGTCGGTGGGGGCCTCTTCGCGAACCAGGACTCCTTGTGCGAGCGCGTCTGTGCTGCCTGCGCCGAGTACGCCGATAACGACTAGCATGCGCCAAAGCATGTGTCCTCCTCATTCGAGAGCTTCCAGAAGAGCGTTGCCAGACAGGGCAAATTGGCCCGCGAGGACCGGAACCACCACCCCTTTTTCGGGGGAGCGTCACATGCTCAGCACCTGGCCCGTTTAAGTAAGGGTGAAGGGGTCCTCTGAGAACCGAGGAGGCGCAATGAGAAACGGAGCCAAGGCTGCCCGCCGACTGGCGGTGGTGGGGCTCGCACTCACACTGATCGGCTGCGCGGACATGCTTGGCCCCGAGGAGGACGGGCTCGCGGCCGCCCGGGCCCGCTGGACCCGAGCGAGCATCGATAGCTATGTGTTCGAATTCCAGCGGTCATGCTTCTGCGTCCCAGATTTCGTGAGGCCGGTTCGCATCGAGATTCTAGAGGGTCTAGTGGACTCCGCAGTCTACGTCGACACCGAAGAGCCGGTCTCCCCGCCGCTGACCTCGGTGCCGACAATCGAGGACCTGTTCGACGAGATTCAGGAGGCGTTCGATCGCATGGGTTTTTTCCGTCATGGCCGACTACGACGTCGACGTGGGATACCCTACCAGCGTCTCGATCGATTTCATCGAAAATGCGATCGACGATGAGATGGCCTTCTTCGTCTCCTCCTTTCGCCAGCTGGGCGTTACCAGCGACTGACGAGGCTCATTGGGTGACCCCCGGTGGGTCGTCCGACTTGGGATAGCCGAGCCGCTCGAAGCACTCGGCGATCTCCTCGAGGATCACGGGATCGTCGATGGTGGGAGGTATTGCCTGCGTCACTCCGTCCGCGATCTTCTTGATCGAGCCCCGCAGGATCTTTCCAGAGCGTGTTTTGGGAAGCCTGGTCACGACGGCCGCCACCTTGAAGGAAGCGACCGGGCCTATGCGCTCCCGAACCATCTGCACCAGCTCACCCACGATCTCGCTCTCGCCCCGCCCGACGCCGGCCTTCAGGACAACCAGGCCTACGGGGGCCTCTCCCTTTACCGGATCGTTCATACCCACCACTGCGCACTCGGCCACGTCCTCATGAAAGGCCAGCACCTCCTCCATGCCACCGGTGGAGAGCCTGTGGCCAGCGACGTTGATGATGTCGTCGGTCCGGCTCATGACGAAGAGATACCCGTCCTCGTCTACGTACCCGGCGTCGGCGGTCTGGTAGTAGCCCGGATGAGCGCTGAGGTAGGACTCGACGAACCGCGCATCCTGGTTCCAGAGCGTAGGCATACAACCCGGTGGAAGCGGGAGTCGCACGCAGAGATCGCCGATCTGATTCGCGGGCGCTTCGCCACCGTCGGGCCTCAGGATCCGGACGTCGTAGCCGGGCACGGGCTTCGTGCAGGATCCGGGCTTCACTGGGAGTCCGCCTAACCCTAAACAGTTCGCTCCGATAGCCCATCCGGTTTCGGTCTGCCACCAGTGATCGAGCACCGGCACCCCCAGTTGTTTTTCGGCCCAGCGAAGAGTGCTCGGATCGCACCGTTCGCCCGCTAGGAACAGGGCGCGCAGGGTAGAGAGATCGTACGGTCGGATGTACTCGCCTTCCGGGTCGTCTCGCTTGAGCGCCCGGAAGACGGTAGGAGCGGTAAACAGCGCGTTCACCCGATGTTGCGAGACGACCCGCCAGAACGCTCCGGGATCGGGCGTCCCCACAGGCTTCCCTTCGTAGAGGATCGTCGTGCAACCCTTGAAGAGCGGCGCGTAGACTATGTAGGAATGCCCCACAACCCAGCCCACATCGGAGGCGGCCCAGTACACATCTCCTTCATTCATCCCATAGATCGCCCTCATGCTCCACTTGAGCGCAACCAGGTGCCCGCCGTTGTCCCGGACCACCCCTTTCGGCATTCCTGTCGTGCCCGACGTATAGAGGATATAGAGCGGGTCTGTGGCCGCGAGGGGTACACACCCGACAGGCTTGCCGCCCGCCATCAATTCTTCCCAGTCCAGATCGCGGCCCTCCACCATGGTGCACGGGAGACTTGGGCGCTGAAGAACCACGCATGGCACGGGCTCGCTTTCGGCGATGTCGATCGCCTGATCGAGCAGCGGTTTGTAGGCGACAACGCGCCCCGGTTCGATACCGCAGGAAGCCGCGACTATGACCTTCGGCCTGGCCGCGTCGATGCGAGTGGCCAGCTCATTGGCCGCGAAGCCACCAAAGACGACCGCGTGAACGGCGCCAATCCGGGCACATGCGAGCATCGCAACGACCGCCTCCGGGACCATCGGCATGTAGACGATGACGCGGTCGCCCTTCTCGACTCCGAGGGTTTGCAGGACTCCAGCGAATCCAGCGACTTCCTCCAGAAGCTGCCGGTACGTGTAGCTGCGGATGGTGCTTGTCACCGGGCTATCGTAAACCAGGGCGAGCCGGTCGGCCCTACCCGAGTGCACATGCAGATCGAGGGCGTCGTAGCAGCTGTTGACCAGCCCTCCGGTGAACCATCGAAAAAACGGAGGATTGGACTCGTCGAGCACCTGATCCCACCGGCGGTACCAATGTACGTCTTCCGCAGCCCGTCCCCAGAAGAGAGCTGGATCGGCGAGTGACTCGGAGTGTGCGGCCTCAAGGAGTGTCGGCATGGAGAGTCCAACCTGCCTGAGCTGGTCGCCCAGAGGCAAGCGCCGCGCCGCACTGAAGAATCGCTTGACGCGGCAGTACGGCAGGCTCACTCTTACACCGGACGGGTGGGTCTGACCATCGGAGTGACCTCTACAATGCTGAGGAGCGATCGATGAAACGAATCTGTCTGGTGCTTGTCGCCGCCGCATTGTTGGTCGTGGATGCTTCGGGGCTAGCTGGGCAGCAGCCGATGTCAGGGGAAGTCACCTTCAGCAAGGACGTCGCACCGATTCTTCAGGAGAACTGTGAAGCGTGCCACCGACCGGGGGCGATCGCTCCCATGGCCCTTACGAGCTATGAGGCCGTGCGCCCGTGGGCACCGCTCATCAAGCAGAGGGTGGTAAGCCGGGAGATGCCGCCGTGGCCATACGACCGGACGGTCGGGATCCAGGATCTGAAATACGACCGGTCGCTCAGTGAGGCGGACATACAGACGATCGCGACATGGGTGGATGCTGGGGCGCCAGAAGGGAACCCTACGGACCTACCCACACCGATCGACTGGCCCGACTACAGCAACTATTGGGAGCTCGCTGAGGAATTCGGGCAGCCGGATCTGGTCGTCACGACGGAGCCATATGTGGTGGAGGCCAATGGTCTAGACCAGTGGTTCGATTCCTACGTTTCTCTCGAGGGGCTCGACACGGAGCGATGGATCCGCGCGGTGGAGATCCGACCCAGCACGCCCCAAGCGGCGTACGTGTTCCACCACGGGAACTCGAGTCTACGCCAGGTAGTCGATGGTGAGGAAGCGCGAAATGGTTTGATCGGAGCTGCAGTCGGAAAGATGTACGACATCCTGCCCAGCGATGGGGGCATCAGGATCATGCCGGATGCGATGGTCACGACGGGGATTCACTACTTCCCGGTAGGTGAGGAGATTGAAGCGACGATGGATATCGGCATCTACCTTTATCCCAAGGGTGAGGTGCCTCGCTACGTGACCGCCGGGGCGAGCGTGTCCTTCGCTGACAATACCTCCTCGAACACGAGGGGTCCGTGGACGAAGGTCAGCCCGGTCGACGCAGGTGGCGTGAGGGCCGTCGACATCTTCATCCCGCCGCATTCGACGCAGATGCTGCGGGGCACTTGGGTCGTACAGCAGCCCACACGGATCCACAGCGTCCGCGGGCATATGCACCTCAGGGGCAAGTACCAAATGATCGAGGCGATCTATCCTGACGGTCGCAGAGAGGTCCTGAGCAAGCTGAACTGGCAGCATAGGTGGCACACGACCTTCCTCTACGAGGATCATGCCCAACCACTGCTGCCGACGGGGACGATGGTCGTACTCACCTCATTCTTCGATAACACCGTCGAGAACCCAGGCAACCCGGATCCTGATCAGCTGGTCGTGTTCGGCAGGCGGAGCGTGGACGAGATGTCCCACCTCTGGATTGGCCGCACGTACTTCGAGCAGGATGAGTTTGATCAACTCGTTGCCGAGAGAGAGCAGATTCTTAGGGAGAGACGGCGGCGTGCCTCACTCCAGGACGAGGGCTGACAACAGGCACGAGCCGCGCAGGTAGGTTCCAGGGCCTCTTCCGCCCGTACCCGTCCTAGAGCGGGGCGGTAGGGAAGGGGCCCTGCCGCGTGTCGGGGCTAGGCAACACGGGGTGACGCATGGGAAGATGGCATGCTCTTGCAGGCGGACTCCTGGTGTGTGCCGGTGCAACGGCCGCGCAGTTGCAGCCTGAACTCCAGATTACCCACGGTGTGGCAGCGGGCGACGTGACGGAGACGAGCGCCGTCGTCTGGGCGCGGTCGAATCGCGAAGCGACCATGGAGGTGGAGGTTGGGCCGGTCGCTGGATCTGAGGAGAGGCAACGGGTCACAGCTCGTGCCTCATCAGCCACGAACCTGACTGCACAGGCCCGACTCGGCGGCCTCAAGCCCGGGACTCGGTACCGTTACGACGTGTGGCTCGAAGACAGTGCTGAGTGCTCGACGGTCCAGAGCGGGACCTTTCGCACGGCCCCTGAGAGCGAGTTTCGCTCCGCCGTCACCTTCGTCTGGGGTGGAGATCTCGTGGGCGCCGGTTACTGTCGACGTTCCGATGGCGGTTACCAGATCTTCACTCATATGACGGCGGTGAGGCCGGATTTCTTCATTGTGAACGGCGACATGATCTATGCCGATAGTCGCTGTCCAGCCGACGGTCCCGAAGGTTGGCAAAACGTAGCTGGTGACTTCCTCGGGATTGGGGATCCGGCAGTGGATTGGAACGACCGTGATCAGATCGAGGATGTGTATGCGGCGCACTGGCTCTACAATCGAGCAGATCCCGCCTTCCAGACCTTCCTCCGCACCACGCCGATGTATATCCAGTGGGACGATCACGAGGTGATCAACGACTTCGGGGCAGGGTGGCCGGAATACCTGCCGGCAGGCTCGCGGAGCGGATACCCCAACATCGTCGAAGCCGGTCGGAAGGCGCTATTCGATTTCCATCCCTTCGAGCGTCATCCGGAAGAGCCTGATCGGATCTACCGGTCGTACCGCTGGGGTCGCGATGTCGAGCTGTTCATTATCGATGCCCGCTCGTATCGGAGCGAGAACACCCAAGAGGACGCCGGCGACGTCGGGAAGACGATGCTTGGCACGGAGCAGTTGCAGTGGCTGAAGACCGGTCTGGCAGAGTCTCTCGCAACGTGGAAGGTGGTCAGCACCGACGTGCCGCTATCTGCGCCGACCGGGTCGAACGCGGACCAGAACGGGAGGGACGCGTGGGCCAATGGTCGTGGTGAGGACTTTCCGGCCCGGACAGGCTTCGAACGAGAACTGCTCGACCTGCTGCGGTCGCTCGACGAGACCGACGTCCGCAATCTCGTCTTCGTCGCGACGGACGTACACTTCGCGGCTCAACTGCGGTACGACCTCGACCTGGATGGGGACGGGGATCAGCTTGTCTTTCACGAGCTGGTGAGCGGCCCGCTCAGTGCGTCGCAAGCCCCAGCTCCACCCGCACTCGACCCCACACTGCATCCGGTTGTGCTGTATGGAGAAGGGGACATCTTCAACTTCGGCACGGTTCGGATCGGAGATGGCAGTCAGGGCGTCCCGCATCTTTGGACGGACATCCGAGACGATAGCGGTCGGATCCGCGTTGGATCCGAATTGGAGCTTGCGCCAGAGCTGTGACGAGCTACTCTCCGCCGGCAGCCAGTCTGGTGAACTCCAGCCGGACTTCCACCGGTCCGGCCAGCTCCGCGGCTTCCCGATACACGTCCGCCTGCACCCGGTAGCCCTCAGCCACCTGGGCGGCCTCCTCCGCATCTCTCACCGCATGTGTCTTGAAGTCCAGGACCAGCGACAGCGGGTCATTCGGCCGGTATAGATCGAAGGCCCCGGTCCGCCACTCCCGTTCGCCCGAGAGGTGCACGAAGGGTAGCTCACGGTAGTGCTCGCCCTCGGTGTACTCAGCCCACGCCGGGCTCCCGATGACCCTGGCGATCTCCTCTTCCAGCGCTTCGCGGTATGACGAACCAGGCCCCAAAGCGTATTCGATGTCGGGATCGTCCAGCGATCCGATGGTCTCGTCGAGCAGACGCGACAACTCGCTCTCGGCCTGGATTCGTTCGAGTACGCCATGGATCACGGTGCCCCGCACGTGCGAGGGAAGGGCCCTAGTCTCGCTGGCCGAGGTGAATTCCTCCGGCGCGAGCGCGCCGTGCTGGTATCTTCGCTCCCACGCCTCTGGGTCGTTCTCCCTAAGCATGAGTTCGGTGGCTGAGGTGAGCCAACGCTGCCGGGGACTCGGGAGAGTAGAGGCCATCGGGGTGGCCGGTGCTTCGGTTACTCGCTCCAGCCACTCCAACCGTGGCCCGCGTGGCTGGACCCGAGCCGGAATAGGCGGGTTGGCCAGCTCCACTCTGCCGCCGCCGATAGCCGGATCCACCCATGCCCAATACGTGTCGTCCCTGGCTTGCTCGTACCCGGTGACGACGATTCGGTCGCGGGCCCGAGTCAGCGCTACGTAGAGGAGGCGTGCCGCCTCGGCCTTCTCCTCCAAGCTCTCGCGACGAACGATCTGCTCCGCTCGTCCCTCTCGCCCACTCTTCCGGGGCACGATCACGGGCCCAAGCGTGGGGTCGGTCACGAGCGCATGGGTACGCACTCTCGAAGTGCCCGTGTCTCCCTTAATCAGGATCACAACCGGCCACTCGAGTCCCTTCGCAGCGTGGATGGTGCTCAGCGTAACGACATCGTCGTCGGTGGAGTGCATCGCTGCCTGGGGAATCCCAGGATCCTCGCCGGCCCATCGGTCCCACATCTCCAGGAACTGACCTAGGCCCAGATCCTGGTATCCCTCCAGCATCTTCAGGAACCCCTGAATGTTGGCCAGCGCCTCTTCGTACCCGTCGCGGAGAATCAGCTGTTCGCGATATCCGGTGCGTTCGAGGACCCTGTCCACGATCTCGTCTAGCGGCCTCCTTCCCAGCAGCTCACCAGCCTCGTCGAAAACGTCCAGGGCGCGCAAAAGGCCCCCCCTTTCAAGCGCCGGAACCCACTCCGAGTCAGAGGGCGACCAGTCGCCCCGGTCGAGGAATAGACGCGCCTGTCGAAGGAGCGGTCGCCGGCGTGAGAGGAGCCGAATACGAGCAAGGACGTCGTCGCGGAGGCCGACGAAGGGCGATCGAAGGAAGCCGAAGGCTCGCAGGTCGTCGCTCGAGTCCCGGAGCAACCTCAGAAGGTTGACCAGATCGAGCACCTCGAGTCGACGTTCGAGGTGTGGCGTCCCGGAGATCCGGAAGGGAACGTCGGTCTCCCTCAGGGCCCGCGTGACGAGCGCGATATCGGTCGAGGCTCGGTAGAGGATCGCCACGTCAGCATATGTGCACGCGCGCGCCAAGCCGCTGTCCGGATCATGCACCGAACAGTTCTCCACGAGGTCGCGAATGTGGGAGCCTACCCGGCGTCCCTCCTCTGGCCGCTTCGTGTCGGACCGAGTGCCCGCGATCCGGATGTACTCAGCTCCACTACTCAATCCATCCTCCCGTCTCGCGATCAGCTGCGAGTACGGAACCACGCTGGAGAGCCCTTCGTCCTCCAGGGCAGCGGCGGTGGCATTCATCGCACGCTCCGCTACATCGTTCACCAGGTTCACGACGGCGGGGGTGCTGCGGAAGCTCACCGTCAGGGGAAGCTGCCGTCCCCGGCCCCGAACCTCCGACTCGACCGCGTTCCAGACCGAGACATCCGCACCGCGGAAGCGGTAGATGCTCTGCTTCGGATCTCCGACGAAGAAGAGCTGCGGACCCTCCGAAACGCCGGCGATCGCGAACGCCAGGTCACGCTGGGCGAAATCAGTGTCCTGCAGCTCGTCGATGATCAGTAGGCGGCAGCGCCGGCGAATCTCAGGGAGGGCACTCGGCCCATTCTCCCCACACAGTAGGTCTCTGGTATCCAGGATCAGGGCATCGAAGTCGCGTACATTCTCCTCGAGCTGAAACGCGTCCCACTGGTCCAGCGCGCTCTGAGCCAGTCGATACAGCCCATCCGTCAACTCGAAGGCGTCATCATCCGATCCCACGCTCCACTCCCGGCTTAGGGCTTTGAGCTCATCTCGATCCAGGGCGCCTTCCCTCGTCCACTGTGAGTACTCCCCGGAGTGCCACCGCAGATCCCGCATCATCGACCGAACCAGGTCTATGATTCCACCGGCCCTGGCGCTGCGGTAAAGCCGAAACCTGCGTGCCATCAGCTCAGTCCCCGGATCCTCGTCTTCCAGCGCGCTCCACACTACGTCCCGGATCAGCTCCTCCTGATCTGCTCGTGCAGCGCGCTCGTCGAGAACCCGAAAAGTTGGATCGATCCCGAGGCGAAGCGCGTGCTCCCTGAGCAGCGTCGCGCAGAATCCGTGGATCGTCCCGATGTAGGCATGATCCAGCCGCCACCGGAGCTCAGCGCCCCGCGCCGAGGACTCCAGCGCTAACCGCAGCTTTCGCTCGAGGTCATAGGCGGCTTTCTCGGTGAAGGTGATCGCCACGATCTCACTGATGTCCAGGGGCTCTTCGGGCGGCGCTAGCGGCCCGTCCGGCCCTGGATCAATCTCGAGCCTGAGTGACCAGAGGATCTTGCCGACGACGGTCGCGGTCTTGCCCGTACCCGCGTTGGCGGTGAGGAGGACGTCCTCCGTCGCCGTAATCGCTGCCGCCTGCTCCGCTGTCCATCGTCGCTCACTCATCGAAGCGGTTCCGATCTGGCGGAAGCAAGGCACGACTGCGAGTGATCTCCACCCCGGGATGGTAGGGTTCCCACTCCTGGCTCGGCGCCATCACTGGCTCGAAGAGGCCGGCCCGCACGCGAACCGGGATAGACATGGCGTGCGCGATAGCCACGTCGTAGACCTCTTTCCCGACTCTTGCGGCCGCGCCGTTCTGGGGATTTCCCGGTCTTCGGAGGGCCCGGTATCGCCCCTCCTGGCCCTGGTATCCGAAATTCCTGATCACCTCCACGTACAGAGGCGCCTGGACAAGGCTACCGTCCCTGTACCCCTTGGCTGCCGGTGTTCGAGTGCTCTTGTAGTCGAGCACGAGATGAATCTTCGCCCCGCGACGGTGCGCGACATCGATCCGATCGATTCGGCCTCGCAAGCGGATTGTGTGCATCGCGCCCGATCGGTCCGGTCCCGACAGCTCCGCGACGTCCTCGCCGTCGAGACCGAAAGCGAACTCGACTTCGACCGGCCGCTCGCCCTTCGCTGCCATGTGCTCCACCTCCCACGCCACATAGTCACGCACGACCTCCTCGATCTCCGCGCTCGTGTTCCTCCAGAGAACCGGATCTCCGAGCCACTCCTCCGACGATTCGCGTTCGCGGAGAACCTCCTTCGTCGCCCGGTTCAGAATGAGCTGCGTAGGACCGTCGAAGGTGGACGGCAGCGCTGCCTTCACCTCGCTGTAGAATCGTTCGAGGATCTCGTGGGCCACGCTGCCGAAGGTAAGGGGCGTTGTCTCCTCCTCCACCTGTTCCGATTCGCCGAGCTCGAGGACGCGTCGGATCAAAAAGTTGAAGGGACAGGTGCCATAGGCCTCCAGCTGGCTCGCGGACCATACACGACTTGAGCCGAACTCCCTCGCGAGATGCTCGAGTACCTCCGGGTCCGATAGGCCGCCGTTCCACGGGTGGGGGCTAAGTCCTGGGTGATCGTCGGAGGGAGGGTCAGTTCCCGGCCTCTGCGCCTCAGCGTGGGCCACGAGGACGCTGTGCCGCAGGCGCTCTGACCGCTCGATTGCGATCCCCCTTGCGGGGTCGGATTCCTCTGCCAGCGCCCGTGCCGCTTGGCGACGGTGCTGTCCCGCGGTCACAGCAGCCCACCGGGACAGGCGAGTCCGCGGCAATTCCTGACCGCGGTCATGCTCAGGGACCATTAGCGACGGCAGGAGGGGCGTGCCCTGGAAGCTGGTTGTGCGATAGAGGACCGTGACGTGAGGGGCAGAGGTTACGGCTCGCCAGAGCGCCCGCTCGCGGCGCGCATGATCAGCATTGTCCAGAATCGGAAGGCCCTGTTCGGCGAGCCGCGCCCGCTCTTCGTCCGAGAATACTCCTCCACTCCGTGCGTCACGCGGGAACTCACCGTGGTTCGCGTGCACGAGGAAGAGGTGACGGAAAGGGGTGAGGGTCGCGTCCTGCGCCTCCAGCACCTGGACTCCCTTGTCGTTCGGGCTGGAGAGAGCGAGCTCGCTTCCGCTCAGCAGCCGATGCAGGAGACGATACCAATCGGCTGGCCAGATCGCATTCCGATCGTCCGCAAGATCGAACCACTCTCGCAAGAGCCTCTCGAGCTGAAGTACTCCACGCTGATCGAATCGAACGACATCCCAGTCCTCGCCCACGGGGACGCACGAGCGCTCCCGGAAACCGAAGGGGCCCTGGCGGAGCCAGGAAAGGGTTCGTTCGACCCAGGCGCGTTCCGTCCGCTGTTCGGTCAGCCAGGCTAGGTCCACCTCGAGTGCGCCGAGGGCCTGCAGGTCGTTCTCCAGGTGGTCGAGAAATAGGCCGGTTCCGCCAAGGACCTTCGAATCCGCCGTGGCTCTCGCGAGAAGCCCGTTCACCGCTTCCCTCCAGTCTGCCAGCCCGTGAACGCGCGACGCCGACGCGAGCCGGTCGAGGGTGCGAGGTCGAACACCCATATCGAAATACGGACTCGTGACGCACGCACGGAACGGCCGGTACGCCCAGTCCTGGGCGGCTCCCTCGAAGAGGCCAAGGAACGCCTTCAAAGCGCTGACCTGGGACAGCGAGGCGCGGGCCCGAACCGAGACAGGGACGCCCGCATCACTCAGAGCGACTCCGATCCTGCGCGTATCCTCACGGCCACTACGTGCGACCACCGCGATCTCATGTGGCTCGCATTCCTGTTCGACCACGATCCGCTTGACCTGGGCCGCAACCCAGCCGGCCTCGATGCTTCCATCGGGGGCCGGCTGGACGCCAGGAATCGGGGTCGGCGTGGCCGCAATCCCTTCGGTCGGCACATCAAGCACATCCCAGGGTCCCGGTTCCGGCTCGGACAGGGAATAGACGACCACGTCCACCTCAGTTTGGCCCATGAGAGCGCGCACCAGCTTCCGGCGGGAGCGTAAGTCGAATAGAAGCCCATAGACATGCAGCCGATCAGCTGACCGCACCGCAAAGGGGAGGGCGCCTCGGTCTATGGCAGCCGCTAGCAGAGCCGGAATCGAGCGAGGATCTACCCGGTCCATGGCCTCCAGCGCCTCGAGGTATGCCCGGTACGTGCCAACGACCCAGTCATTCCGTCGTCTCGCGAAGTCGTCTGTGGCCAGTCCCTCCAGCGCTCGGGAGAGCTGCTCTGGCCCGACATTCTCTGGGAGGAGGTCGCTCAGGATGCGATCAAGCATATGACCACGAACGATGGCCGGACCGCGTCGCGGGTCGCCAAAGCCGCTGGCTGTGCCCACTTCTCGCGCGATCCGACTGATCAGGGCCCTGCGTGTGAGCAGGCCTATGGTCCGCACTCGGATGTCGAACATCGAGGGGAGGTCGGTCCAGAAGCTGACTGGAGTCCCCAGCCAACCGGGGCAGCCCCGGCGCTGGGCAGCTTCCAGGAGGGAGTCCCTCTGGCGGCGATCCCTGAGCCACAAGTGGGCCGGGTAGCCACTGGGGCCGGTGCGCTTGCTTACCTCATCGAGGAAGCGGCCGACCATCGCCCTCCAAAGCTCGGGCGTGTTGGCGGACTGAACCAGGCGGAGTGGCATGCGTATCCGATTGCGGATCGGTCAAGAACGACTCGTCACTATACAGAACGGGGGCGTCCAGTCCATGGACCCCCCGCCTGTTCGGTTCTCTTGGTAGCAGAACTGTTCTATCGGCCTCGTCCAGACCCCCAGGTGATTACCGCTACCCCGAGCCGCTCATTGCTCTGATCAGCCCATCGCCTCCGAGGCCGACCCATCGGACAGCTTGCCATAGGCGATCCCGATCAACCCCCAGCCAACCAACAATAGCAATGCGCTCGCGCTTCCCGCCCCGCCCCCCCTCGACCCGTTCAGTACGTAGTAAACATCTACGAGAAGGATCTGAGAGACTGCGATGATCATCGCGGACTTGACGGGCTTACCCACAGCTTGGACCACAAAATCAAAAAGAAGGACGAGAAGGATGGACGTGATCAGCATCGACAACCATCCGGGGAGCATCGGTCCCGCCGGGGCGTCGTTCGCCATGATCAGGCCAAAGAAGTAGGTGACTCCTCCCAGAAAGACAACGTAGCCGACAACAATCGCGCCGAGGATCGGCTTCATTCTTCCGCTCATACCAGTCTCCTTTTCCGGAGGGCACAAGAAAGACTGCCGGGTCGCCGAACGAAACTGGCGTGCAAGATAAGCTCCGAGCGGCCCCGATGGCAAACCGCCAAGCGAGCTTGCGTCGTTGCAATCGCCCTACCCACACCTGAACTTGTCCGGGACAACCAGATACAGACAGGAGGCGTTCATGTACAGCAAGGTCTACTGGATAACGAGTGGTGCGGGTCAAAACGAGGGGCTGTTGAGTCACTATGACTCAGTGGTGACACCCGCGGTAAGAGAGAGCGCATTCCACGTCAGCCACCAAATGATCGAAGTACAAAGCGACAGATGGCTGCTCGTATCCAACTACACGAGCGCGGAGGCGGTCGAGGCGGCGGCTCCGATGGTGCGAGACCTTGTAGACACCATGGCCGAGAAGTACGGCATGACGCTCGATGTCATCGGTGAGGGCGAGACGACCCGGGAAGTGTCGTAGCCCCTCGGAGCCTCGGGTCATGCGCGATAGGCACTCCACCGAGGGAAACGGCTATTGGGTGGCGGTGAGCTCGTCGAATACGTTTTGGATGCGCACCGGTGCGAGCGGCCAGCCCAAGTCGCTGGTATTGACTCGAGAAGCGATATCGTCTCGCGTCGCGCCTGCTAGGATCTCGGCACGGACCCGATCGATCACGGTTTCGAGTTTGCCACGGAACGTCCTGACGTCTTCCTTGGTCAGGATTGGTCCGTGACCCGGGATCACCGTGTCGAAATCGAGGGCCAGCAGGCCGGTCAGGGTGGCCGGCCATTCCGTGGCGCTCCCGCCATTGCCGAAGTCCCAGAAGGGCGACAGGGTGCTTCCATCTATCCGTTCGCCAGAGATGAACAGATCGCCCGTGTGTACCGCCCGGAGATCCGGGAAATAGACCACGGCGTCCCCATTGGTATGGCCGCGCCCGAAGTGGTGCACCCGGGCCTCCGCACCGCCGAGGAAGACCGCGGTTTCATCCGCGAAGATGACGCGCGGTGCACCCGCCAGATTGTTGCGAATGATGTTCGCGCGAGCGTTCTTGTGGGCGATCACTTCAGCTAGTGGCATGAAGTCGGCATTGCTGCCAGCATGGTCCCCGTGGTGATGGGTGTTGAGGACGTATTTGATCGGCTGGCCAGTCACGTTGCGGACTTGCTCGGTGATAAAATCGAAGCTGTAGGGGAACTTGTCGTCGACGATGATGACGCCCCCGTTGGTCACCCGCACCGCCACGTTCCCACCGGACTGGCCGCCGTCAAACCCAGGGATGACGTAGAGGCCATCCATCACCTCACGAATTTGCAGCCGCGCCTCCTGCTCGGGCGTCAAGTTTGGGCGGTCCTGGCCTCTGGCCACGGTGAGCACCGAACCGAGGCCGACAACGACGGTCAGCCACCCTAGCTTCCGCAATGCGCGCATGGAATACCTCTCTGAGGGGTCCGGGAGAACGAGGGGTTACAGTGCCGGTGCTGGCCAGGTCACGGCAAGGATCGCCTGATATCGAACCGCCTGCGGTAGATGGAACAGATGTTTACTATCTCCGGCCACAGATGTAACAAATGTTTACACTTCCAGACCCGGTCGGGGACGATATATGGATCGCAAAGCCCCTCGATTAGGCCGGAACCTTCTGCTTCTGGCTGGCCTCGCAGGGGTATTGGGTGGAGTCCTTCGCCCGCCCCAACCGAGGCCCTTGGCAGGATTTGCCGAGCAGATCGCCGAGTGGAGGATCTCTAGTATTGCGCTTGGGGTGGCGGCCACCCTCTTGATCATCGGTACCCTGCTCCTGGCCCGACACTTCGCAGCCCCTCATAAGGGTCGCGTTAGGGATCCGTTGGTCCTGCCCTTGGAACATCACCCTGAGTGCCGTGGAGCCAAGGCTAGCCGACTTCGGGTCTAAATGGGCGGCTCCAGCGACAGGACCCGAGCGGCAAACCGAGGCGGACCTCGATCTGGTCTCGTCCCTTCACATGGGCCCCGACCAGCTGACGAGCTACCGCAACATCGATTCTCAGCCGCGGACCTTCCACGAGTGGCTCGCCGGCGGGCGTCTCGTAGAGGGATTAGTGCAGGTCTTGCACGCGGACACGGTCGAAGATCCGATGGAGTGCCTGATCGAGGAAATCGACGCAGGTAGCGCCCCAGTTAGACCCGGTACCTCCCTCGACAATCAGGAGCCCGTAACGATCCGAGCCCTTCTTGCACCTGTGGCCGAGTGAACCGGTCGGCTCGATAGTCCTTACGGCCTGCGAGGGGCAGGAATCGGGTTCTTGGTCGGTTTTTCCGGGCCAGCGTTGGCGGGGAGTCCCGCTTCTCGATCTGGTTAGCATCGCTCCAGGAAAGGAAGGCGGGGTGGTACTCGGTCTCAGCCTCAGAGCCTAAGAGATCGTCTCACTCTGGTACCACCTGTCCCGACTCCTCGGCGCGCCTAAGCGCTGCGACGATTTCCCGATGACCTTGCTGCTCGGCTATGAGAATTGCAGTCATACCATCGTCAACTTCCGCACTTACGTCCGCCCCGTTTGACAGCAGCAGGTTGACGATCTCGCCGTGCCCTTGCAGCGAGGCGAGGAACAGGGCAGTTACGCCATCATTGCGCGTCGCGTTTACGTCCGCCCCGTTTGACAGCAGCAGTTCGACGATAACGCCAAACCCATTCTGGGCGGCTTGAGTCAGGGGAGTTGCGCCAACGTCGTGTCTCGCCTCTATATCCGCGCCGTTCGACAGCAGCACATCCACGATCTCGTCATGTCCGTTCTCCGAGGCGATGAAAAGGACCCCTGCTCCGTCGCTCCGCTCCGCTTCGATATCTGCGCCGTTTGACAGCAGGACGTCGACAATGTTGCCATGCCCATTCTGGGCGGCGAGGAACAGGGCCGTCACGCCACTGTCGTGGCTTGCGTTCAGGTCTGCCCCGCGCGAAAGAAGCAGGTTGACTATCGCCTCATGCCCATTCTCTGAGGCGAGGATCACTGGCGTTGCTCCGTCATCGCGTTTCGCATCCACGTCCGCCCCTTGAACGATCAGCCAGCTTACCTCTTCGATATCACCCGCCGTCGCCGCATCATGAAGCGGATCCGCGTGACTCGGAGCCGATACAAGCAGTCCCAACATTGTCAGGCTTCCTAGCAGATGTGTTCGAAGTACCATTCCCTCAGCCTCCCTTGGCGCCCTACCGGAATACAAAGGGTGATCATGGAGGGCTCACCCAAAAGGTGAGTCTACCTGTCAACGACGGCCAGGCCGTACGGGTCGTTTCCGACGCCAGTCACAACGCCCACAACGCTGCGCGAGTCAAGATCGATGACGTATACGTGACCGAGTGCCTGCGTGAACGGCGGAGTCGAAGGTCCCGCGCTGATGACTGCATATCGGCCATCTGAGGTGACTGCTGAGCCCTTGGGGCGGGCGGGACGCCCATCGGTGCGCGTGAGCGGAATGCGTGCGACTTCGGCGGTCGCACTCCCTGCAAGCGCCATCTCGAGGCTCACGATCGATACGTTGTTGGCCCTGAAATTCGGTACGATCACTTCGCCTCCGTCAGGAGTGACCGACGGTATGAATGGACGGGTCTCCTCTTCCGGATCGTCCGTACCTACGAGGACGCGAGCCACCTCAGCGTCACCCGCTCCAGCACGTGCGCGGTCGACATCAATGATGGAGACCGTGTTACCTTCGAACGCAACCTGCTGGCTTTCCCGGCTCGCTGCGATGATGTGTCGCCCATCTGGTGTGGCCGTGATGCCCCACGGACCAGCCTGGGTCGGAACACGGTGGATCTCGGCACGACGGTCCCCTGCGAGAGCGCGCCCAAGATCGATGACGGACACATCGCCTGTTCCACCGTTCGCAGTAAACACGTACGCCTCACCATCGCTGCCCCGGCCGAGGGCCAATCCGTTGTTGTCCGGAAAGCAGCCCCAGCTTGGATGAGGCGAGAGCACAGCCAGGTTCGCCGGTGGCCCATGTGGCGAGGCGAAGGGCACTGGGTACTGCGGACAGTCGAAGCCGGGGGTCCCCTGAGCCAACTCCACAGCGCCACGCAGGCTTCCCGTTCGCCGATCGACGAAGGTGACCCGATTGCCGCCGTCCTCGGTCAGGTTGTTCTCGGCGTTAGAGATGATAAACATGTCCGGCAACAGCAAGACGCCCACCGCCCCGAAACCGCCGGTGTCGAGGTGCCAACCAAGCGCGTTGGCTGTTCGATCGTTCTCCGGCATGAGCATCTCGCTGATATCGAGCACTGCGATCTGCCCCCGACCGCCGTGTTGAGTGAATTCCGCGTTGTCGATGCCTCCATGGTGATTCACGACGTAGGCCGTGCCGCCGTCCTCGCTGACTACCAAGTTGGCGGGATCACCCAACAGCTGACCGTCTAGGCGGTCTAGAGCCACCTTGCTACGGGTGACGATAGCGTTGGGCGTGTTGTCGTTCACAGGATCGAGAGCCCTGTCGAGCGGGATGGCGTAGACGTAGGGAAGTCGCCGCCCCGTAGCCAGGATATAGGTCTCTGTGTTGACTGCCTCTTGCGAGATACACCCCGTGACCAGAAGCGCCATGGTCAAAGCTGTGACACCTCGGAGTGACCATGACAGGGAAACCATCTAACCTCCTTCTGGGACGATGGTGATATCCATCAGACTCACGGCCGCGCTTCCGATGAGTCCGTAAGGGTTTCCGAGAGTCTCCTGGATCTCGAAGCCACCCGCCCTAAATCCAGCGCCGGACTCGACTCTTGTAGGCCAAATAGGCTTCGCCGAATCTCCGCTCCAGGTACTCCTCCTCGGGCAGGATCACCTGGCTATGAAGAATCCACGCACAGAGGGGTGTCAAGAGGAGAATCCATACATTCAGCACGATGATGGCCACCCCGATGCAGATTAGAATCATCTGCAGGTACATCGGGTTGCGGGTTAGACGGAACGGCCCACGCTCCACGATCTGCGTCGTAGGTTCCCACGGTTTCTCGCTCTGGCCCGCCTCACGGAAGACGGCTATTGCCCACAGACCCAGACCGAAGAACGCGACGAAGACGATCAGCCCCCCGACCCAATATCGGGCCGCTGGTGCGACGTCGACTCCCAGATCAATTCGCCAGAGGGAGTTCAATAGGACTCCCATGAGCATGGTGCCTAGCGGAACGGCGGGTGGGAACACCTTTACGGCGGCCGCGTCTCTTGTCTGACCAGCGTCCACTGGCTGTCTTGACCTCCGGTCTGAGGCCGAGGCATCCGCTGTTTCCCCGGCTCGGCGCTTTCAGAGGCACGGGATGCTCGGCATCTTCGTCGAGTGTGGGCTGCTGTTTGAATCAGTAGCTCGCCGAGCGCCCTACCTACATTAGTGTCCGCGTGAGATCGTCCGCTAGGGCCCTGGTAGGTAGGTTCCGGAGGAAGCGCTCCAAGCGCACGTGGAGCGCGAGTGAGCACGCGGCAACCACCGAAACGCTATCATCGAGGTCCATAGTCGTGAACTGCGCCAGAAAGAGGATCGCGCCGGGGATCAGGGCACGGAGCACGCTCGCCGCACTCCTTGCGGTTCCCATCGGTGGCGCTGCCGCCTCTGCTCAGCAGGGTCAGGCAGTGGGCCAAGCCAGCTACATCGCGGCGCAGGCAGCGGCGGGAGGCGAAAGCTACCAGGCTGCGTGCGCGGCATGTCATCTGCGGACCCTGTTGGGTTCTGGAGAAGCACCGCCTCTGATAGGCCGGAACTTCCGCACGATCTGGGGCAACCGACCGGTCACAGATCTGCTCTCATACACGCGGGCGGCAACGCCTCCCGAAGCTCCCAGATCGCTGAGCGAGGCAGAAGCTTCCGCCGTTGTCGCATGCATCATCAGCGAGAACGGGGTGGAGGCGGAATCCGACCCCCTGAGCTTCTCGTCCGAGGGCCAAGTCGCCATGCTGCCGGGTGACGACGCCGGTCTGGCCGGGGGTGCAGCTTTGGGAGGGCCGCCTGGCCACCACCGTCAAAGGCTTTCCCATGAGCTATCAAGTGGATGGTGTCCCGGTACTTGGCCATTTCGACCGGTCGAATCGGCGGTAGCCCGTGCCGGATCAGTGAACGGCTCACGCCCGAGCTCCTCAGTCCCCCCGGAGACCGCCACAATGCCATCTACGTCTTCCGGCTGAAGGATCCCTGAGACCGGATTGTCGAGCGGTATCTATTGACCCAGAATAGCGAAGACGGGTATGCTGAATCGCGTACCTGGAGCTGGGTGTCACGAAGGTCTGGCGCCATATGAGAGCGTTCGAGGAGGACAAGATGCGGGCGAAAAATCTGCGACGTGGATTGTGGTTGGGTCGAGTGGGACCGTTGGCAGCGGTGGCGGTAGCTACCCTGCTTTTCGCACCAGGGCTTGTGGAAGGCCAAGATGTGGTCTCGGACAGCGACCCTGTGACCTTCGCAGGCGATGTGGCCCCGATCCTACAGGCCAAGTGCCAGACCTGCCACCGGCCGGAAGGTATGGGGCCGATGTCGATGCTCACCTATGAGCAAGTACAGCCTTGGGCGCCGGTGATCCGGGGTAAGGTCGAGAACCGACGGATGCCGCCCTGGTACATCGAACCAGGCATAGGGATTCAGGACTTCAAGAACGATATCTCGCTGTCCGACGACGAGATTCAAACAATCGTCCAGTGGGTGGACTCAGGCGCCCCACTGGGGGATGAGGCAGACCTGCCGTCCCCCGTGGTTTGGGATGATTCGCGGCAATGGAAGCTGGAGGCGCATTTCGGGCGCCCGCCGGACCTGGTCGTCAAATCACCCGGGTACACCGTGCCTGCCAATGGGCTAGATCACTGGTTCGAGCCCAGCTCCATTATCGAAGGCCTCACGGAACCCAGATGGTCCCAGGCTACCGAGATCAGGCCCGGAGACCTGGAGAGCCGATACGTCTTCCATCATGCGAACAGCGTGCTGGCGTCTTCAGCGGCAGGCAAAGACTACGACCTCTTCCCAGAGGATGCGGGGAAGCTGCTAGTCCCGGGGCAGAGGATCGATTGGCGACTGCACTTCTTCCCCGCTGGTGAGACGGTGGAGAATGCTTTCATCGAGCTCGGCGTTTGGTTGTATCCAGAGGGGGAAGTCCCGGAGCTCGAGGTTTCCCACGCGTCGTTCAGGACCGATCCCATCGGGAATTCTGTGGTTCTGCAACAGGACAGTCCCTGCTGGGAACAGCCAGCGAGGATCTCACTGGATAGCCCCGAGTGCACCGTGCCCACCAGGCTCACCGATCTCGCGCTCCCGCCGCACGGCGTGGCGACACAACAGGGGGTGCATGTGCTGCAGCAGGCCATGCGGCTTAACAGCATCCGGGGTCACATGCATATGCGCGGCAAGTACCAGACGATGGAAGCGATTTACCCCGACGGGCGACGGGAAGTGATCAACAGGATCAATTGGGATCATAAGTGGCACACCGCTCACCAGTATTCGGACCACGTAGCCCCATTGTTTCCGAAGGGGACGACGCTCATCGTCACGGCACAATACGACAACACGGTCGCCAACCCGAACAACCCCGATCCCGACCAGTGGGTGTTCTTCGGTAGACGGAGCGCCGACGAGATGGGCCACTTCCACGTGGAGGTCACCTGGTTGGAGGAAGAGGACTACGAGCGGTTGGTCGCGGAACGGGAGCAGCTCCTCCGGCAGCTCGCTTCGAGCGTAGAGGACGGGGGCCAGTAGGTTTTTCTGTCGGCGACTGCCCAACAATGGCTCCCCCGCCCTCGCAGGGCGGGGGAGCTTTCTTTTGGCTACAGCTCCTAGCTTCACGGATCCAGAAACGTGCGGGCGGTTCTGGCCGACAGACTGGAAGGAATCGCGACGCGCATCGAAGCGATTGGAGCCCCTTTCCCTCATGAACGATTGGTTGTTTCAGACATTCGCCGGTGGCAGTCTAGAACCGAGAACTACCTGCCCGGGGACGCACTCCCGTTGCCGAACGGAGATCCGATCGGCGGAAGCGCAAGCAGCTCGCGGTAAGCAATCCACAGGGCGATTCTACTAAGGAGCCAGCGATGACAACGGGACCCGCGGAGATAGTAGCGAACACATCTCCCCAGGATCCGGATCTGACTGCTGTACAGAAATTCGGCGAGGCGATCGCAGACCGAGTAGAGCGATGGATGCCGAACCCGTTCCTCTTCGCGATCATCCTCACATATGTCGCAGCCGTCGCGGCACTGATTTGGGAAGGCTCCCCGGTGACGGAAATCGCGCTGTCCTGGTATGGGGGGTTTTGGAACCTGCTTCAGTTCGCAATGCAGATGGTGCTCATCCTCGTGACGGCGACAGTGGTCGCCTACCATCCACGCGTGAAGGGGATGATCCTTCGCCTCGTTAAGCTCCCGAGGAGCGGTCGGCAGGCGGTTCTGCTGGTCGGCTTGGGGTCGATGCTAACGGGGTGGATCTCGTGGGGGCTCGGCCTGGTCTTCGGGGCCATCCTAGCCCGGGAGATGGGAAAACAGAGCGTCAAGAGCGGGATGGCCGCTCACTATCCGCTGCTCGCCGTAGCAGGGTATATGGGGATGAGCCTGACTTGGGGGTGGGGTTTGTCGAGCTCCGCTGGGCTTCTCCAAGCGACTGATGGAAACATCTTCATGGTGCAGGGGATCGTCGACCGAGTGATCCCTTCGACGGAGTGGGTGTTCCACCCCTTTCCCCTATTACTGACCGGATTGGGCCTCGTCTACGCCTCGATCATGCTCTTCCTCCTCAGTCCGCCCAACGAGAACTGCCGAGGGATGGAGCGCTACGTTGATCTCAGCGAGGACGCTCTGGGCGAGAACTCGGGATCAGCGGAAACGGGCCCGCAGATTGTCGACTCCGATCCCTCGAGCTCGCCCGAGGTCACTCTGACGCTGGCCGACAGGATAGACAACAGCAAGGTCCTAGGAGGAATCCTCGCACTGACAGGCGTGGTCCTAACATTGAGAGCCTTTCTCACGGAAGGTCTGGGTGCGCTCGACCTCAACGTCTTCAACTTCGGATTCCTCATGGTCGGGCTCATCCTCTACGTGAGTCCGTCCAACTACCGCAAGGAGTTCTACGAGGCTGTGCGGGGCAGTGCAGGGATCGTTCTTCTGTTTCCGTTTTACGCTGGGATCATAGGAATAATGACCGGCACGGGACTGGCTGACACCATGACGGAGTCGCTACTCTCTATCGCCACAGAGGAGACATTCCCGGTGGTTGCCTGGATCACCGGTGCCGCCCTGAACATTTTCGTACCTTCGGCGGGGGGTGAGTGGGCGATCATAGGAGGTCCCATGATGACGGCTGGCGCGGAGCTGGGGATCCCGCACGGCCAGACGATCGCGGCCTACGCCGTCGGCGACGCACACACGAATCTGTTGAACCCGTTCTGGGCCATCCCGCTATTGGCCATCACCGGCCTCCGGGCGCGCGAGATGTTCGGTTACGCGATCACGATGATGCTCCTGTTGATCCCTTTCCTGGCCCCGGTGCTTTACCTGCTTCCCTACTGAAGCTGGTCGATCAGGAGTTCATGAGAGATTGATGCCAAACAACTTGCCTGGATCTGAGACAGGCTCTATCGGGCTGGTCCTAAATTACGTCGATGGCCGATGGATCCCACCGGGTCGGAGTCGCTGGTCGTTGCGAACCCTGTGAGCACGGAAAGACTGTCTCAGAGAGCGTCGGAGAGGTCAGGCGAGGCATCGAGAACGTCGAGCATGCCTGCGGAATACCGACTCTCATGATGGGCGAAACCCTCGAGGACATCTCGCAGGGGATTGATTGCGAGACCATCCGTCAGCCACTCGGAGTGTTCGCAGTCGTCGCACCGTACAACTTCCCCGTGATGATCCCGATGTGGTTCTGGCCCTACACGGTCGCAACCGGCAACACGGTCGTGTTGAAACCGAGCGAGCGTGATCCTCTGACCTATCAGCGAATCGTAGGGCTAGCGACTGAGGCTGGACTCCACCCGGTCTGCTGATTGTGGTGCACGGAGGCAGGAGCTTGGGACGGGCGTGGATCGATTCCTCAGTCAGGACCGTCATCCCCTCCTTCTCGCGCAGCGAAATACTGAGCCAGCAGCTCATCCTCCTCGCCGAGTGTTCGGAGATTCGCCCAGAAGTCTTGGAACTGCCTGCGAAGGAGAGGCGCCACCAGACGTATCAAGAGTCCGGACAGCCTCCCTCGGTTGCGCAATCGAAAGCGGAAATAGACGACGGTGCCACCATCGTCCCGGGGCTCGAGCTCGATCGTATGTGTGCCCGGTGGAGGAGCAAAAAGGGAGCGATGAACGGGCTCGGTCTGCCAGGTGAAGTGTTGGAAGGGGCGCCAATCGACATAGTGGCGTACAAGGTCGTACCTACCATGCGCGCAGTGAGTGGTCGCGCCGAGACCGAGTCGTCCGCCCTCGTTGGGTCGGGTCTGCACCGCGTTTTGCGTCGTGTCCCACCTGAGACGTTTGTCCGCGTCGACCCAATACTGCCATAGAACAGCCGGCGGAACCGGAGTCTCACCGGCGATCGCAAAATCAGCGTCGGCGGCGCTGACGAAGTCGCGCCGTTCCTCGCGCATCACCTCAAGCACGGGTCTCAGGTCGTGCACCCCACCGGCCGTCTGACCGAGCGATTCACAGGTCTCGGTGTGCTTGGGCAGCTTGATCGAGGAAGGCAGGCGCTCCAAGCACGGATCGGTGAAAAACGCGTAAGCGTGGGCTCCCGTCTGTTCCGCGATGTCGTTCTTGAGCAGCCGGTGTGCCAGAATGACATCTGGGCCAGCAAGCTTCTGTCGGCCAGCGAATTGGTGAACTACGTATGATCCATAATGGGCGACGAACTTGAGGTCCAACCTGTCGATGCATGCGCACGCGGCGCATCCGCAGGTGGTGGCGCGAGCCATATCGAACAGGCGGTCCGAGAAATCGCAGTAGCAGACCTCAATCAGTTCGAGGAGCCGTTCGGCATCATCAAAGGTGAACGAGTCCGCAAAACAAAAGATGGCGTCGCCCTCGAGCTCCACGAAGTGAAGAGGCGGCACGAGGCGGTCATGGATGAGGGCCATGAGCTCGGCGACGATGCTCTGGGCGTGCTCGAGCTCGGTATTGGTGAGGAAGGATGTGTAGCCGGAGATGTCTGCGAGAACCAGATATCCCCGGTGACGCTCACCCGGGTCCGGCACTATCGGCCTCCGAGGAGATAGCGAATCTCGAGGGCCGCGTCAGTCACAACCAAGCAACCCGCACAATAGGATCAAGCCCAACCCGCCACCGGCTACACCGATGAGCCCAGCAACAACCGTGTTCTTGGTTCGGCGGTATTTCAATCGACTCGAATATCCGGCGCCGGATCTCGGCGATGAGCTTCCCAGGCGGGGCGTCGGAGGAGCTGGCCACTGTCTCCCGTCTTCTGTCAATGGAACTGCGCCGAAAGGAAGAAAAGGGGAAAGATGCGCGGCGCCCATAGGCGGAGCAAGAGGATGGGGAACTCGGACCAACTATGACTATTTCTCTATTCTTCGTACGTTCCGCTCCAATTCCTCGACGCGGGCCAAGAGCTTCTTGGCCGTACTTCTGATTAGGAGTAGCGGCCGGACGATATCCTCAAGGCGCTTCTCGATTCGGTCGAGACGCTCGATGACATCTACCGGCCCAGCGATGATCTCCCCTTCCTGGTTCATATGTGGGGGCGGAACCGAGGATGAGGCTGGATGCGAGGCTGGTACAAGGACCTCAGCCGGATGCATGACCCCTCGATCTCCGCCCTTCAACTCGTTCGATTCTCGAGATGAGAAGATGCGATTGACTGACGAGCTACTGTTGTTGTTCACTCTCAGCCTCCTTCGGACAAATCCGCTCGGGACGATGCGAGTACGAGATCCACTCCCCATGGCCTGACTTAGGGCAAGGTACGAACCTAGACTCGGAGTAAATGTCATAAATTGATATGCGGTAGACTTTTATGATATTAATAAGCTCGGCCGATACCCGCCGAAGGACCACCGCCAGCCATGGATTCTGCGGAGTGTCTCGCAGGATGGACGCACAAAACGTTACAATCCTCGAACGCGACGGGAATGCGGTCCGGCTTGCGCGTGTGGTGCCCGTGCGAATCGACCCCTTCATGTTGTAACTTGCCCGGTTCACCCACCCCGGGTGTTCACGAACAAGGAGAGGTCACCGTGATAACGAAGAGAGCAGGCAAGGGGATCAGGCCACGTGTACTTACGTCACGTCCATGTGCAGCAGGCCTCGAGTGACGGGCTCTCCAGCTTGTGTGCGAACCTCCAGGGCCGGATCGTTCACATCGAGCCGCTGGCTCGGTAACGGTCGTTTCAGATCTTTCGAGCCGAGATGGCCAGAATACTAGGTCCTGTTAACACTATCTGAGGGCTTCGACGATGAGCGCAAAGTGGATGAAGGCCGTGAACATCACGTCGAGCTTGTCAAAGCGGGAGAAGATTCTTCTGAAGCCTTTGAGTCGCCGAAATAACCGCTCTATTTCGTTGCGACGGCGATACATGATTCGATCGTACTCCCACGGGCTAACACGGCCCTGTTTGGGTGGCACGACCGGCGTAAACCCCAGATCCAACACCAATTGCCGTGTTTCGGCCCCCTCGTAGGCCCGGTCCATGATCATCGACACAGTGGAGTGTACCGGCTTCAACATGCGTAGCAGTTCCCGTCCTTCGGGTGCGTCGTGGTTGTGGCCTGGCGATAGCGAGAAGGTTATCGCGGTTCGAGCATCTGCGGCAACCATATGAATCTTGGTGGTCCAGCCTCCACGCGACTTGCCGATGGCCTGCGGGCCGTTTTTTTTAGCGCGCCGGTGCCATCAGGGTGCACTTTGACGATCGTACTGTCGAGCGACAGCGCTTCGATCTTGATCGGATCGTTCACATCGAGCCGCTGGCTCGGTAACGGTCGTTTCAGATCTTTCGAGCCGAGATGGCCAGAATACTAGTTGTCGATGACGAGCCGCAGGCGCGTGTTCTTCTCGCGTCCGTTCTAAGAGACGAGCTCGGCCACGAAGTAGTGTTCGCGTCGGATGGGGAAGCCGCCGCCGAGAGGTATGGGCAGATCAACCCCGACCTGGTCATTACTGATCTTGTCATGCCTCAGTTGAGCGGGATCCCCACGATCGAGCACCTCAAGGCCGTGTATCCCGCGTCCAAGATTATTGCGATTTCGGGGAAGGCTGCCGAACAACTCGAGGATGCCGAGATAGCGGGAGCGCTGGCTGCGCTGGAGAAGCCATTTCGACGAGACGAGTTGGTGGCGACCGTTGAGCGAGCCCTTGCCGAAAGGAATCCCTGGGACCCGGCGCCGTAGCCTCGCTCACTCTTCCGCCACCCTTGCCCGGCCTCTAGAATCTCGCGGAGCGACTGGCGGTTTGTTTCCGGCTGGGCCAGGTTAGGAGCGTGTCCGCATGTGCCGGCTGAGTTTTCGTCACTGACCTCGGAGGCTTGAATGTCGATTGCACGCCGCAACTATCGCAGAAGCTGCCTGGCTGCCGCCGTGATGCCGTTCCTAGCGGGGCCGCTAGCGGCACAGATTCAGACTTCGCCGTTGGCCGGCCAGAATGGGACGGCGATCGTCATAGCGCAGACGAGCTCGGGGGGCTCGGACACTCACCTGATTGACCCGGCATCCAATAGGGTCATCGGCATCATCGAGGGCTTGGGCCTACCACATGGGATTACGGTCAATCCCGAGGGTACCAAGTACTACGTGACCAACGAGCATGACATCAGCGTCGACGTCGTCGATGCTCGCACCCTGCGGGTTATCAAGCGAATCCCCCTGGCTGCAAGGCCCAACAACATCGCCTCCAGCAGCCGGGCTCGTAAGGTCTATGCCGCGATTTCTGCAGCCCCACTGGTTCAGGTCATCGACATGGACACCGATGAAGTGGTGAAGGACATCCCCACCGCAGGGGGCGTACACAACACATTTGCTACGCCCGACGGCCGGTACATCACCGCGGGGATGATCCCGGCGCAGACACTCTCGGTGATCGATACGAGCACGGATGAGATCGCGTGGTCGCTCGGGCCGGAGGAGATGACCCAGGGAGTGCGCCCCATGGGTTTCGAGACGAATCCGGACGGCTCCACCAAACGGATCTTCGTGAACATATCCAGCCTCGAGGGCTTCGTGGTTGTGGATTTTGAGAAGAGGGAGGTTGTGGACCGGATCGAGGCGCCGCGTGCTCCACTGTCGAAGTACAATCTCATCGGCGTCCGGAACTCTCTCGCCCACGGTGTCGAGGTGCTCGCTGACCAGTCAGCGGTGTGGATGGTTTCGCGTGTTTCCGGCAGGGTGGCTGGATGGACCCTCCCGGATCTCGAATGGATCGGGGACGTAGACGTCGGAGTTTCGTCTTGGCTTACGTCCACGCCGGACAGCCGATACCTGTACGTCGCCTCAACGGGGCGCGACGAGACGACTGTGGTAGACCTGGAGACATTGACCGTCGTCGACCGGATCAAGGTGGGGGATTCGCCTAAGCGAATGCGGACCTTCTTTGTCCCGGAAGAGATGGTTCGGACGACGGAGAGCGGGGGATGACCATGGGAAGGACGCCCACAGAGTGGCCTCGCAGAGTTCTGGCGACGCTCTTAGTCTCGGCCGCGGCCGGAGTTCTCGGTGCCGTCGTGCTTGGAAGTGAAGCAGAGCGCGCAGAGGCTGCATTCGACGAGTCGTGGGCTTTCCCCAGCGAAACACAGGACATGCTGGATTTCGAGTTCTACAGGGAAAACATTGAGCCGATCTTCATAAGGGGGCACGGAGAAAACGGGCTGGTCCCGGGCGCCTGTGTCATGTGTCATTCATGGCAGGTTGGGACTCCATTTCAGCTTCAGCCACTGCAACACGATGCTGGCGGCGATCCCTATTGGACCGAGGCGCGATCTCGCCACAACTTCGAGGTCGTTTCGCGATTGGTCTCCCCTGGTTTCCCGCAGAACAGTCGCCTTCTGCGAAAGCCTCTGGCCACCGAGGCGGGAGGCACCGAATATCACGTTGGCGGCAAGTTCTGGGAGTCTCAGGACGATCCGGAATGGCAGCTCCTGGCCGAGTGGGTGAGCTCTGCGGAGGCTGGTCAGATGGCGGCCGGCCCGGCCCCGCCGGAAGTGGATTTCGAGTTCTTCCGGAGTTGCGTCCAGCCGGTATTTCTCAATCCGCGGGAGGGCGCGGTGGCTTGCGCTACCTGCCATGGCGGGGGGTCGAGGGGTTTCGCTCCCCCCATTCCGGAGGGGCGAACGGATTGGAACGAGGACGAGTCGCGTCAGAACTTCGGAGTCGTGATGCGGTTCGTTACCCCGGGGTACCCGATGCAGAGCCTGTTTCTACAGAATCCTCTTCATCCCGATGGAGGAGGGACACCCATGCACGGTGGTGGGAAACGATGGGAGTCCCAGGACGATCCTGAATGGCAGGCGTTGGCTGCTTGGGTCAGAGGGGAGAATAGGGGCAGCACGTGCCCCGTGTCCCTTCAGTTCTGAACGGCAGACAGACCACCCCGCCGGGCAAATTGACAACAAGCCCGCGTAGACGCACACACACGCTGGAGGTCTCTATGAGACGCATGTTCGTAGTCACCCTGGGTCTCCTGGTGCTAGGCCTTGCGAGTGCCTCATTTCCGACTTCGGTGTTGGGCCAGCAGGTCGGATGGACGACCCTTTTCGACGGTTCCAGTCTTAACGGATGGAACATTCTCGGCGACGCCAACTGGGAGTTGGCCGACGGCGCAGTCTCGGCCGACAACGGCAGCGGGTTTCTCGTAACCGAGGCCTCCTATGGGGATTTCGAACTGACGTTGGAATTCTGGGTCGATGAGCCCGCCAACAGCGGTGTCTTCATCCGTTGTTCGGATCCCCAGAGCGTTGGAGCCGGCAACTCCTATGAAGTCAATATCTTCGATACCCGGCCCGACCCGACGTACCGAACCGGAGGAATTGTGAACGTGGCAGCGCCGGCTAGCGTCATCAATACCGGGGGCCAATGGAACAGTTACGAAATCAGAGCACAGGGCTCACGGCTTGTCGTCACACTGAACGGCACTCAGACTGTCGATGCCACAGATGATCAGTTTGCGCGAGGACCTATCGCGCTTCAATACGGCGCGGGTACGGTGAGGTTTCGCAACGTCCAGATTCGGACGCTCTAATAGACTCGGTCAGAAAACGGAGCTGGGATCTGTAACCCGAGGGGCGCCCAGGCCCCCTAGGCGTGATCCCCTATGAATTGGGCAACAGGCTCGGGTCTTTCGATTTCCCTCGCGCCCTAGGGCCAGGTTGGCTCAGTCGCCCCCTTTGCCAATGCAGGGCATATGCCCGGGATGTCTGCGGCGCTCCGTCCAGCCTGAGACCGGGCGGCCCCGCCCTTTGACATAGGGTGTCGGGAGGAGTGGGCCTCCCTGTTGCATCGAGCGAGAAGTTACGCCCTGGAGGCGAAATGTTGGATTGCTCCAGGGCAGTCGTAGAGCGAACGCTACACTGAGAGGCCGGATATGGCTGTGGGAGCAAGGGAGTGCGAACCTCGGTAGCCCGGGATTTTTCTTTCCGCCCCATCGAACGCCCGGCATCTCCCGGTTGGTGCAGATCACGAGACGCGCCCCAGTGGAAGAGGGCGTGCGTTAGCGGTTTCGCCTGCCGATGAAAATCTTCGGAACACACGACGAGAAGACCCTAGGCCAGTTGGAAGACGTGGCTTCCAGGGCGCGACGGACGGCGCTGATGGCGGACGGCCACCTCGGGTATGTCATGCCTATCGGAGGAGTCGCGGCATACCGTGAAATGGTCTCCGTCACGGGCGTCGGGTTCGACATCGCTTGTGGCAACGCCGCCATCCTTACCGACCTTCCCGTCGACTCCATCATGCACTACCGCCAGGAGATAGGGGACGCGATACAGAACACAATCTCCTTCGGGATCGGAGGCAGGAACGAATCCGACGACGCCCCAGTTGACGATCCGTTGTTCTCCGACCCCGCATGGGACGCCCTACCGAGAGACGCGAACGTTCACCGCCTGAAGGCCAAGGCCCGGTCGCAACTCGGAACGGTTGGCTCCGGGAATCACTATGTGGACGTGTTCTCCGATGAGGAGGGCAGGGTTTGGGTTGGGGTCCACTTCGGCTCACGGGGATTCGGTCACACGGTCGCGTCGGGGTTCCTCGCCCTCTATCGTGGGGACCCCTGGACGAAACGGGGTAGGGAGGTCGAGGCCCTCCTAAATTTAGGTACATCGCTCGGCGACGCCTACTGGTCACTTATGAACCTGGCCGGTCGGTACGCATACGCGGGCCGCGAGTGGGTGGCCCGAAAAGTCGTGGAGATCGTCGGTGGGACCGAGGTCGAGCTAGTCCACAACCACCACAACTTCGCGTGGAAAGAGGAGCACGACGGAGAGGAGTGCGTGGTCGTCCGTAAGGGTGCGACACCCGCGTTCCCTGGCCAGAGGGGGTTCGTCGGTGGGTCGATGGGTGACGATTCGGTGATCCTCCAAGGAAAGGCCGGGACACTCTCGCGTGATGCTCTCTACTCAACGGTTCACGGCGCGGGCCGCATCATGTCGCGCACCGAGGCGAGGGGGAAGACCCACCGCAAGACCGGTAAGGTGCTGCGGCCCGGAAAGATCTCCCATCAGATGATGGAAGACTGGCTCCGCGAGAAGAACGTCGTGCTTCGTGGTGGTGGCCTGGACGAAAGCCCCCACGCCTACCGGCGGCTACCTGAGGTCCTCGAAGCCCAGGGCGACACCATAGAGGTGCTGCACATCCTCACGCCGCTCGTGGTGGTGATGGCCGGAGCGAATAGACGCATGGATCTTACCTAGAGGTAGAGGCCCCGAGGGGCACCGCTCAGGCGCGTGATAGGGTCGGTCATTCGTCAGCCTATCTCAGCTTCCGAGTCCGCTGGCAACGAGCAGAACACCTTCGATAGGGAAGCAATCCCGATCAGCCCCACGAACACAACCGTGAGGGCCGATAGCAACTGCGGTGCAATGCCTGGCAGAAGGGCGCCCACCAAAGACAGGGGCCAAATAGGGAGGGAAGAAATGAACATGACGAGGACCAGACGCCACCCATTGGACCGCGAGCGCCGCCAGGACCCCCTGAGGCTAGGACGCTGGCCAACCGCGGTCGCTGGGAACACGAGGCTCAGTCGCGGCAGAACATACATCGCAAGGGGAAAGAGAACGAAAAACATCAACGACAGTGCGATGAGGACCCCTTCGGCGCCGAGCGAGCTCGCCAGCCTTCCCACGAGTAGCATCCCGCCCATAAAGCTCCCGTAGATCAAAGCCGCCCAACCAAGAAACCGAGTCTCGCGGCTCGACCAAAACACGCCCCAGGCGCTCGGAAGCGAATCGACGCCGAGGATTACCAGGCGATGGCACGAAACAGCGATCATCGTCCCGAACCCAGTCGATAGCACCATCGCAAGGGAAGCGCCCAGCGGATGCTCCTGGAACAGGCCCACCGGATCCTCCTGATCGAGTTGAGAGGCTACCACCACATTGATCGCCACGACAGCCAGTGCGGGAAAGGCGATCATTCTGAGGAGGGTCTTCCACTCCCTCGCGATCGCCAGAACGGCATCACGAATGATCGCCCAGATCGGGAGCCGGAACGCGGGAGAGTCCTGAGGATTGTTCGACGCGTCGCTCACCCGCTCCGCAGCTCCTCGGCCACCCGCTCAGCCTCCTCCATCACGCGGAGGAGGTTGCCGCTCCAGATCTGTTGGATCTCCTCTTCCGTGTATCCACGTCTCACGAGCTCGAGAGTGACGTTGAAGGTCTCGGAGGCGTCGTTCCATCCCCTGACTCCCCCGCCCCCGTCGAAGTCCGAGCTGATCCCGACGTGATCAATGCCAATCAGGTTCACCACGTAGTCGATGTGATCGACCAGGTCGGTCACAGTCGTGGGTGGGGGAGGAGGCCAGCGGGAGTCGATTTCCGCTAACCTCCGCTCGTATTCAGAGCGGCGGTCTGGATCCAGCTCCGCAACGGCGTTCCGGAGAGCGCCCCCACCGCCCGGGAGCTCTAGCTCCTGCTGCAGTTCTCGGATCGCGCGCTGGCGCTCGGGTGACGGGGTCCGCAAATACGATGGGAAGGCGACGACCTGCACAACACCTCCGTTTTCCTTCAGTGCCAAGAGCTGCTCGTCGTCCAGGTTCCTGCTGTGGTTCGCGAGCGCTCTGACGGATGAATGGGACGCCATCACCGGTGCCCTCGAGAGCTCCATGGTTTGCAGGTTGGCCTCTTTCGAGGGGTGGGAGATGTCGAGCACAATCCCCCACCGGTTAGCCTCTGCGATGACTTCTTGTCCGAGTGGAGACACCCCGTTCCACCGGTAGCCGTCTGCCTCGCCCGTATTGGAGTCTGCCAATTGGTTGTTCCCGTTGTGAGCCAGGGAGAGGTAGCGTACGCCGAGCTCCGCGAACCTGCCCACGTTCTGTGCGTCCTCGCCGAGCGCGTATCCGTTCTCCATCCCCAAAAGCGCGACCAGCCGCCTTCCACTGGCGATCTGTCGAACATCCGCGGCCGTGAGCGCGAGGCCGATCCGATCTGGTGCCAGCTCGGAGGTCAGGCGGCGAATCGCCAGTGCCTTGTCCATCGCTGTGTTGTAGGCCTGGAGATAACCGGCCGGAGAGAAGTCGTCCCGTTGCCCTTGGAACACCGAGAAGAACACGGCATCGAGATCACCGGCCTCCATGGACGGCAGATCCACCTGGGTATCGTCGAGCCCGGACAGGTAATTCGGCTGGGTCCGGGTGAAGTGGTTCGGATTGATATCGACATGGGTGTCGAGCGGGATCACGCGCTTGTGGATCAACTCAGCGCGCCGAAGGGTGACCTCCGGGTCGAGCTCGGCCAGAGCCGCGGCACCCTGGGCCCTGAGGGGCACGATCTGCGCGCCGGCCAATCTGGCGCTGACGGCCAGCGTGGTCTCCATCGCGCTGTAGCCCAGCCGGTAGTCGGTGTCCGTGAATGTCTCCAGGACATCCGTGGGTTGGTGCCAGTGCGGGTCCGAACCCCTCCCGATCTCATACCGCCGACGGTTTTCCCGGACGCTCACGGCTGCAACGAGGTTCATGAACGGGGTGGAGTCAGTATTGCTCATCGCGTTGCTCATCGCGGCGGGATGACTCGTGGCGAACATCCGGTTCGCGTTGATGAGTGTGATGGCGAGCTGCGCGGACTCCTCCCACATCTCTGAATTAAGCTGGAACTCGACGTCGACGTCCGCGTTCAGGACCTGCTCGTTCTGGACAGGGTTTCCGCGGTCGAACATCACCTTGTCGTGCTGGATCATCCCGAGCCAGGTCGGTTCAGGATAGCTCCCGGAGGCGGGCGGATCTTCCACCCCCTGCCGCCCGGCGCGCTGTTCCACGTACGCGCGGGCGCCGTTCAGTCCGGTCTCTTCGTTGTTCCAAAGGGCGAAGCGGACGGAGCGCTCCGTATGGATGTCGGGCGAGGCCAGCACCCGCGCAATCTGCATGACCAGGGCCGTGCCAGAGGCGTTGTCGTTGACCGCCTGTCCCCCACCCCTACCATCCATATGGGCGCCCAGGATGTACATCTCATGCGGAGCGGTGGAACCGACCTTTGTGGCATAGACCTGCTCGCGCGGCTCCCCTTCGTATTCATAGTGGAGTCGCTCCGTCTGGTAGCCCCAACCCCTGAGCTGGTCCTCGATCCAATCGACCGCGCGTGCGTTGCGTTCAGTCCCCTGCTCCCGATCCCCGAACTGTGCGAGCCCGTGGACGAGCAGCTTGTAGTGGTTGAAATCGAGTCGCTCGACAATCGTGCGGGTCAGGCTGTCCGTAGGGGTCATCGGGACTCCTCCGAGAACCCCGGTCGGGATGGGGCGCGGACTAGGCGACTGACCGCTCCCGGGTTGAGGGACACCCCCCAAGAGTGCCCCGGCGATGAGCATGTGGCATGCGAATGAGAGGGCGCGAACACCCCCGTTTCGATAGGTCTGTGAGTTCGAGGCACCGTTCATCGCATCACTCTCTCGGTAGTAGGCGGCCCAGCCGCCCGTTCAGCAAATCCTCTGCCCGACCAATGTGAGGACTGAGTGGGGAGAGCGCGAACCTGCGCGAGGGTTTGCGGCCTGCGCACGGCCCGTCTACTGTGTACAGTTACCGAATATAGTAGATAGCATCCGCCCGTAACTGGTGAACTGGAAGGATCATCAGGAGGGGGGGCGAGCGTTCCATTGGCTCACCACCCAGAAACCATCGCGCTCCACGAGGCATCACGAACACACGGCAAATCGAAGATGCCTACCTGTATGGGCATAGAGTGGACCGCGAGATGATCAGACGGACCTATTTGCCCGGCGCGGCTATGGCAACAGGGGGGGCAGTAAGCAGCCCGCATTCGGGCGCGGTGGGTTAGCGAGACGATCACTTATCCCGTGCTTGATCAACTAGACAAGGGAGACAGTGCAATGCAAAGCGGCGTATGGTTGCTGAATCCTTCCAGGGTCCTATGCATCTTGGCAGTAGCCCTCTCAATTGCGCTTTTTGGCTTGATCCCGATCTCCGCTCAGCAGCGGGGCACACCTCACGGGGAGTGGCACTACCAGGCCGGGGACGCGTGGGGTACGAGGTACTCGGCGTTGGACCAAATCCATGCGGGCAACTTCGAGGACCTGGAGGTGGCGTGGATTGTCCGTGGGGACAATTTCGGGCAGTCGCCGATGCCGCAGTCCCGATCGACGCCAAGTTACATCGACGGGATCCTCTACACGGTGGGCGGGCGAGCGGCGCACGGTGGTGGCGATGGATCCGACGACCGGGGAGATCCTGTGGACCTTCCGTGAGCCGCATACGGGGCGGTGGGAGCGGTCGATGCGGAGGGGTTACGGGAAGGGGGTTTCGTATGGGGAGGTGGACGGCCGCGGGGTGATCTACATTCAGACTCCGGCGCTGTTCCTGTGGGCGCTGGACGCGAAGACTGGGCTTCCACTGGAGAACTGGGGGACCCCAGTGGATCTTCCAGGCTTCGAGACGGGAGTGGTCGACCTCATCCCCGACATCGCGAGAGGACAGATCCCGTGGGAGGAGTGGCTGGCGGAGGGGAATACCTTCGATCCCGACCACGGGCCTCCGCGGGAGATCGGATACGTGACGAGCTCGTCGCCCCCGATCTTCGTGAACGACGTGGTGGTGGTCGGGAGCAGCGCGGAGCAGGGCTACAACCAGACCCGGGTTGAGAACCTGGCTAACGACATCGTGGCGTATGACGCCCGGTCGGGCGAACACCTCTGGAAGTTCCACGTGATCCCGAGGCCAGGGGAGGTCGGCCATGAGACGTGGGAGAACGAGGCTTGGATGTGGACGGGAGACGTCTCCTCCTGGTCGCCAATGACGGCGGACCTGGAGCGCGGGATCGTTTACATCCCGACGAACCCTCCCACGATCGACTATTTCGGCGGTTTCCGGCCGGGTTGCAACCTCTTCTCCATGAGCGTGATTGCCCTGGACGTGGAGACGGGCGAGCGGGTGTGGCACTTCCAGACCGTCTGCAACGATCAGTGGAACTACGATCTCCCGCACCCCCCGATCCTGGCAGATCTGACGGTGGACGGGCGGGAGGTTCCGGCGGTGATCCAGATCCCGAAGAACGGGCTCATCTTCACCCTGAACCGGGTGACGGGGGAGCCGGTGTGGCCGATCGAGGACGTGCCGCAACCGCAGACTGAGGTTCCGGGGAACTGGACGTCACCGACACAGCCGATTCCGACACGGCCGGAGCCCTTGGACCTGCTCGCGCGGGACGGGCTGACTGAAGAACACATCATCGACTTCACGCCCGAGCTGAGCGAGGAAGCGCTCGAGATTCTGAGCCAGTACCGGGTGGGCGGCGCCTACATGCCGCGGCTCCACATGGACCACGACCTGGACATCGTCGGGGCCGTCGGTTGCTCAGGTGGGCTCAACGTCACCAATCCCCCAATCTTCGATCCGACCACGAACATTATGTACGCATCGCACGGGCCGGCATGCCCTAACCGGGCCAGTGCGTTTCTGATCCCCGGCCGCGAGCTAGATGACCCCGATGATCCGGCGACGACGGGGATGACCATCTCGGAATGGGTGAATGGTCCAAGCATCGTCCTGCCGGGGCCGCAGGGGCTACCGATCTTCAAGCCGCCGTACAACCTGCTCTCCGCCTATGACATGAATGAGGGCGAGCGCCTCTGGTCGGTGCCCATCGGCCAGCCGGAGGAGGCCATCAGGAACCACGCCGCGCTCCAGGCTGTCGATACCTCGGAGTTCGGAGGCGGCCGCAGATCGATCCAGATGGTGATGGGCGACCTACTTCTCACCATGGGGTACTCGCCGGCTCTGCATGCCCGAGACAAGCGGACCGGCGAAATCCTGGGCGAGGTGGAACTTCCAGTGGCCGGACAGTACGGGATGATGAGTTACATGGACGAAGGGAGGCAGTACCTCGTCGTGCAGATCGGAGGGGTCGAGTACCCCAGCTCCCTAGTGGCGCTCAGGCTGCCGTGACTGCCGAATTTGCGTCGGCGATGAGCCTGCGCAACCACTCGCTCTAGTAATGAGACGACCCGAGCGAGCAATAGGGCAAGGGCGACGATGTACGCACCAAGGCCCCAATAACTAGGGTCGTCTAGATGGCGATGGGGCCAATCGGGGACGAGCGGTAGGGCTGCGAGCGACGCAACTACGAGAAGAATCTGGGAGCCAGTGATGCGACGGGATGCCGACTCGGCCATGCTCCTCTACATGAACTAGGACCGTCTCTTAGCAGAGATCAATGTGAAGAGCCACGGCCCTCGAGGGTTCAGGCTCTTGGGGGCACCTTGGCCGCCCAGGTTTCGGATAGCTGCGAAACAGTTGGCTTCAAAGTCATCCGCTGCCAGCCGGGCGGCAAGGCGGTGTGAACTGAGCTCGGTCGAGGCTGCTCGATGTCGGCTGCGGCTGCTCGCGCTCGCAATTGGGGCTCGTGAACCGACCGACTTCCACGGTCCGATGACGATCCAGTTGTGGCGGGCGTGTTCGATGCCTCCTTTGCCTTCGTCCCGTTCGTCCCGTTCTCGGAGGACTCGAGGTCCGGGGGTCGGGCTGCTGGCGTCTGGGGTCACTTTCGCTTCTGGTCGTGTGACCTGGCCGGTTTTTTTCTGACCTTTCGCGCTATCGCCCATATCCAGCGAGCCGCGGAACCGGGCGCCGTCCTCTAGCACGACTCCCGGCGCTGCGATATCACCTTCCACGGAGGCCGAGCTAAGCAGGACGACCTGCTCTACAGCGGCGAGATTGCCTTGCACCTTGCCCTCGATTGTGACCACCCGAGCGGTGATACTGGCCTTCACCTCACCGTAGGTCCCCACCGTGACCGAATGCTGCTTGAGCTCTACCGAGCCCTCTACGCGGCCTTGGATCAAGAGGTCCTCGTCGCCAGTCACGTCGCCCTTGACTCGGATGGAGCGGCCGATCGTTGCCAGTTCGCTGGTAGGGACCTGATCCCCAGGCGGCTGGAGGCCCTCAGTCGATTCCATGTTCGACTCATGTGTCTGATCTGGCATCTCGTCCTTCTTCCACATGGCACTGCCTCGCTTCGTCGTTTTGACCGCCCCCACCTGCTCCCGCCGTACGCAGCGTGCGGCACCTGGCTCGCAGGGCGACCGGTCGTCGGATGAACTCGTGCTCGGCGGCCAAGGGTGGCAAAGAATGTACCAACGGATTCGAGCCTACGTCGAAGCTCGTTTCAGCGCCACGGGCGGGTGTTTCTCGCCGCTGCCACCGTCGCCGAGCTAGGTCGCCGGGCCCGCAAAACGGGTACTTTTTGCCAGAGGCCGGAAGTTCTTCCAGCGAGGACCGAGAATGCTGAGCCCTCCAGGCCCGGTAGAGGTTCCGCCGAAGAACCGATTCTGAATCATGTTAACTTGCGACCAGACGCTGCGCGTGACGCCCGCGATGGAAACCGAGATCATGAACCACGTCTGGCCGACTGAGAGAATTGTCGGTCTTCCGGAAAAGGGAGTGAAGTCGTCCGTGGTCAGCAGATCAAACGAGTTAGCTACATAGGGCTCGTCGTCCTGTCTCTTGCAGCCTTACGCGGGGTTCGGATCGCGCTGGGCACGGAAAATGGGTTGTTCGGTAGCCACAAAGCGCTGGAACTGTTGGTCGACGATGTCGGGCTGACCCCACTCGAGGCGATTACGGTGGCGACGAGAAACTCGGCGGATGCGTTGGGCCTACTGCACGAGCTCGGGACCGTGGAGACCGGAAAGACCGCCTCGTTCCTCGTGCTGAACACAAATCCGGCGGACAACATCACCAACATCCGCCGAATCGACGACGTCTACCTGAAAGGGCATCAGGTGGACCGCGACATGATCAGGCGGACGTATCTGGCCTGCGGCACCGCAACCGGCAGCGCCGGGGGCGAGTAGCGGGGCAGGTCCGGGGGGGGGGGGGGGGTGCTCCCCCCTCAGCCCGAGCGGCAGAATTCGGACGCCCAGGCCTCAGCGTATCACTGCCCTCTGTTCGAGAACTCAACGAACTGCGTCATCGGAGCTGGATTCCCGTGGATACCCACGATGGTCGTCACATCCAGCTCCAAACGCTGCAGGTTTCGGTAAAACGTCCGGCTGCTGGCGTTGGGCGCTTGAGCTCGTGGATTGTACAGGTCTGCCTGCACGACGATCTTCTCGCGCGGGATATACGCGATCAGCATACCCGCAGCGTGGGCGAGACCCTGGACCTGGTAGAGCTCGACCGTTCTCGTGTTATCGGCGAGGACGTATTTCTCCCGCGCTGTTTCGAAGATGTAGCCTTCCGACCACTCCTCCGGGGGATACAGCGAAAACCGGTCGGGCTGCAGAGTCCAGGGCCCCGCCCGCAGGACTTCTTGGTAATAGGGGTGGTTGCCTTCGTGGGTGATCACCGTGGCGCCCTCATGAACGTACCCGCGGAGCCCACCCATATGGTCCCAGTGATGATGCGTCGTCACGACGAACCGGATCGGCTTGTTGGGAACGAGCCTGTTCACTTCGCCGATCACCGCAAGTGATCGTTCCTCATTCAACGGCGCCTCGATAACCGCCACATGGTCGCCAAATTCGACGGCCACGCTGTGGTGGGAGCCTCCCGCGATCAACCACACGCCATCGCCCAAGCTCTCTGACTCCACGCGGATAGGCTGAATGCGGGCACTCCGTACTTCGTCCGGGACCGTCAGCGCGGCGTCCGACACGTTCGCCTGGAGGTCCGAGACGGTTTCGAGACCAAACGAATGGTCGCCGCCGCTGACATTAGGCGCGTGCGCTCCATCGTCAAAATCCTGATGCTGATGAAACCGGGGAATCTTTACACCGCCTATATCCTGGTAATTGGTTTAGACGTTCTCATAATACATGTCGCCGACGACGGGATTGGGGATCCAGGTCTGCACTCGCTGGAGCAGATTCTGAGGATTGATCGTGCCGTTCACCCGGTACTTCCCGAAGGCGATAAACGAGACCACGGCCACTCTGCCGCCATACTCGTTGCGAGTGATCATGGTCGGGTTGGCGCCCGGCGCCATCGCCCCCTTGAAGAACCCCCAGGGCGTGAGGAGGATTTCGAGCTGTCGTAGCTCAGCGGCGGCCGGCTGGGGGACGGGTTGACCCTGTGCGTTCAGGGTCCAGGCGTTGTCGCCGCTGACGAAGTTGGTGACCCGCTGTTCGGTTAGGAACGGGAAGCCCAATCCGCCGCCTTGACGAGAGTTGTCGCCTTGTACCCGGACGTATTCTTCCCTTGAGGACATCGTCTCGAAATCGATCGTCATCGTATAACTCGTCAGCTCCACTCGCGGCCAATCCCGATCGGGCGCAAAATTCTGCCCGACCATTCCTTGCCAGCCGGTGCCGGAGTAGCGGATGGACTCCATGTCGGCCGCCCCCATCGCGGTCGCGGCGGTCTGCAAGACACTGCGTACGTCCTGTGCCGCGGCTGATCCTGCCATCAGGGCGGTGAGGCTCAGTAACAGCCAAAATCGCGGTACCATGATTCATCCTCCGCTGTGATTCGGTTCGTCGGAGCTCAGTATGATCTTGCCCGAGCTCGCCCTTACCGGCTACCCCCCCCTCAGCATCCTCGGAGGAATTGGCGTATGTCCGGGGATGGGCTCAGAGATAACCCTGTTTCGCAATGTCCCGAGGTTCCCGATGGTAATCTCGATGAGCTGCCCCTCCGCGAAGGTCATGGACGGCTGGGGCACGCCCGTCGCGATCACGTCCCCAGGCAGCAATGTCATCCGCTCGCTCAGGTAGGCGATCGTCTCTTCCACGGCGAACGTGAGGAACGACGTGTTTCCGTTGGGAATCGGCCATTCGTGTAGCTCCCCGTTTACCACTCCGACGACATCGAGATCGTTGGGGCTTGGGACGTCCTCCTTCAGCGTGAGGTAAGGTCCCAGCGGAGTGAACGTGTCCAGAGACTTGCTCATTGATCCCCCCTGCTGCCCGTGGTTCCCTTGAGGAAGGTCCCTGAGGAAACGGAACCGCGCCCAAGATTAAGGCACGGGAAAGATGCCGGGCGTTCGGAGGGGGTGCAAACCGAGGGACTGCAGAGGGAGTTGAGGTGAGCCCAAAGCGCGAGCGGTCTGGGGTCGCGCTTACGGTTCTCGCTCGCCAGTTTGAACGCGCGATACCATACGCGTAGTGCCAGACCAGAGGAGCCGCAATGATGGGAGACTCGACCTTTCCTCGACTGACTCGTCGGCAAGCCGTCCGCCTGATCGGAGCGGGAGGGCTCGGTCTCCTTGCAGCCGGAAGAACTGGCGGAGGTCTCCTCGGAGCGACGAGCCGTGCAGTGTCCGAGGCGCAGCGGGTCTCCTTCCCGGAGGGCGCGGTCATTCGCACGATCTTCACCGATCTGCCTCCGGACTCGCTCGCGGACGGCACGACGCTATTCCACGAGCACCTCGACGGCATCTACTCGCGCGAGACGCGCCAGCTCCAGCTCCCGCCTCCGTCATCGGCCGACATCGCTCCCGCGATCGCCGACATCGAAGAGGCGATGGAGAACGGCGTGATCTGCATCGTGGACGGGGGGCATCCCGATATGGGGGTGAACTACGACCATCTCAGACAGATCTCCACCGAGACGGGTCTTCACGTGGTGGCGAGCGGCGGGTATTACCTGCGGAACACCTATCCCGCCGAGATCTCGACGATGACCGAGGACCAGATCGCGGCGCGACTCGTCGCGGAGGCCAACGCCGGTCGGTTCGGCGCGTATGGGGAGATCGGTAACATGGCCGGGCGGGCCGACTTCTTCTCCGACGAAATCAAGGTCTTCCGCGCTGTCGGTAAGGCGCACCTGCAGAACAATCTCCCGATCTTCACGCACAACAGCTACGGGTCCGGGCCGGGCGCCGATGTGGTGCCCCGGGACATGGCCCTGCGGCAACTCGACGTCTACGAGTCAGTCGGGGTGGATCCCAGGCGGATCGCGCTCGGCCACATGGACTCCCTCCCCGGGACGAACGCGGACATCATCAGCGCGCTCGCCGAGCGAGGCGCCTTCGTCGGGTTTGATCGCATTAGGGGGGACACCGCTCGGGACGAGGCCCGCGTCGCCTTGATTCTCGCCTTCCTCGAGGCGGGCCATCTGGAGCATCTGCTCCTCTCGAGCGACACCCGGCGTGACTTCCTGAAGGTCGCGCGCTTCACTGAGCAGCTTCAGGGGGCAGGCGTAAGTGCGGCGATGATCCAGACGATCATGGTGGATAATCCCCGCCGCTTCCTGGCGTTCGTGCCGCAGGGGTAACGGTGCTCGACCTGCTTCACTCGCGGGTGCTCTACCCGAGAAAGCCAATGATGAACGAGCGGTGACGAAACCGGTCCCATAGCCGGGGCCGCTCAGGGGCCGCCGGCGTTGGCTTCGATGGGTGGCTATGCCCCTCCTTACGTGGGGTTAACTCTCCGACGAGATCGTCAGCTTGAACCCGTCGGGGTCCTGCAACCGGAACGCGCGCTCGCCCCAGGGCATGTCGGCCGGCTCCGACTCAAGGGTGCCACCGAACTCCTTGATCCGTTTCGCGATCTCGTTGACGTCCTGGACCGTCGCGAAGTGCAACGAGAACCCCTCGCCCTTGACTCGGTCCCATCCCTTAGCCCCGTCGTCCTGGCCGATCAAGATCCGCGCGTTCCCGGCTACTAGCGCTACTGCCCTTATCTCTCCCTCACGCTCGTACTCCTGGTCGACGGTGAAGCCCACCACCTCGTGGTACCAGGCCACGCTCTCATGGAGGTCGTTTACGGTCAACGAAGCCGAGAGCGCGCGGGCACGGAAGGATTGAGGGTCGGCACGCTTGAGGGCGCCGGGCGGGACTGGTGTATTTGTGCTCATGGGACCTCCTGATGACACTTGCGATCGGGACCCTCAAGGAACAGCGTTTAACCCTGACGGGCAAGGCCGTGAGGAGTGCCGCTAACCACATGCCAGCCACTTCACTCGGCGAGCGCTGTGGGACCCTGCGACATTGATCCCAGGGGGTTGTCAGGATCTACGCCATCGCCCCGACGATGAGGTGGCCGCTCACCTTCCGCGTGTGACCCCCACCTCGAATACATCATCCCAGCCTGACCCAAGGCCCAGTTCTTCGTCGTCCCTGAAAGGCCGCTGCCGATCGGGAGACGTGCGGTTTCTAAGCTGCCGTGGATACCACTGGGTGTTCAGATACTGGCCAACGATAACCGTCAAGTCCTGTCGTATGCCCTCAAGATCCTGGAGATACCAGAGGGGGAAGGTGTCGTTGTCGCCGTTGGTGAAGAGGATACCGTAGGGCTCAACGCTCTGAAGTAGGTCGTAAATCAATCCAAGAGATGGCACAGGGGCTCCTGATCACTTTTGAGGACAGGATCGGTACTTGCGCTGCTTAATCGACCCACGGGATATTGCGGACTTGCGCTATGTTAGGCGGATGGCCTGTCCACTCGAGCTCTGAGCAAGACGTTGACAGGTTCGCTGATGAAGAAATCGACACTCCGCGACCATCTTCCCATCACGAGGAGCGGTCACCTTGAAAACGAAGAGAGCGGTTAACTGGATAGCTCCGAAGGCAGTTGGAGTCGTGGTGATGATGTTCGGTTTGGCAATCTGGCCGGTTAAGCATCCCGCCCATGCCCTCCAGTCGACGACTCCCGCCCTGACGGGGTCTGTGACTTCCGATGCGGAAGGGAGCATGGAGGGGGTGCTCGTCAACGCCAGACGAGAGGGCGCGAGCTTCACGGTTACCGTCGTCAGCGATGCTTCCGGCGAGTATAACTTCCCCCGCGACAGACTGGAGCCGGGCGAGTACACGATCGGGGTCCGGGCCGTGGGCTACGTACTCAGACCTTCGACGAGGGTCGTGCAGGTAATGGGCAGTGGGCTCGCGATGTTGGACCTCCGCCTGGAGGTAGCCGAACCGCTGGAGAAGGCGTTGCAGCTGTCGAGCGCGGAATGGCTGGCGAGCTATCCGCTGCCGGTCGAGACCACCTTCAATGCGCTGAAGGACTGCACCCGCTGTCACCACCAGAGTAAGGTGGCGATGTCGCGGTTCAACGAGGAGGAGCTCCTCCTCGTCCTACAGCGGATGTCGTACTACTGGATTGGCAGCACGCCGGTGGCCTACCAGATACCGGAACGCATCCTGCCTGATTTGGGGAGGGAAGGCGGCGCAATGGTGCGCCCGCCCATTTCCCTTGAAGAAATGCAGGCCGAAGCCGTTGCGTCGATCAATCTCAGTCAAGGTGCGTGGCAGTACCCCCTCGAGACGTTCCCACGACCCACCGGCGACAATACGAGAGTAATCTACACCACGTACGATCTAGCTCGGGTGTCAGCCAGGCCCCACGACGTGAAGTTGGGCCTCGATGGGTGGGTCTACTACGACGATTTTAACGACCATGTGATCGGGAAGGTGAACCCCCAGACCGGCGAAGCGATCGAGTATCGGTTCGAGGACCCGGCGCAGAGGTTCCCGGATCTGGACGAAGGTGGGCCCCTGCAAAACTGGGGCAACCGCGTCCTCAAACGCGATAGGGAAGGCAAGTTCTACCTGACTCCCCCTGGGGTGCGGCCGGGAGCGGGGTACGTCGTCCGTTTCGATCCGGAGTTGGAGGTGTTCGAGTTCTTCTCGAATGGCGGTTCCTTCTCAGCCCCCGAATCAATGCACGTAGATGGCTACATGTGGATAAACGGTGGGGGGCAGGGCCTCCGTCAGGTGCGGATACATGACCGACCGCCAGCATGTCTCAGTTCTCCTCAGTGTGACGGGGAGTGGACGCAGGAGCCCGCTATTGAGGCTGAGGGCAACTTGGCCGCCTACGATATGTACGTGGACTCGCAGAACAACGCATACGGCGCGAGTCGGGGAAGCACGCAGTTCTGGCGTGTCGACGCCAAGACGCGCGAGGTCACCTATTACCCGATTCCTGAGAGCCCCCGCGGCGATCCAGGGCTTGGGGGCGGTAGCCGACGAGGCATGTTCGATGGCCAGGACCGCCTGTGGTTCGGTGGCTTCGACGGCGACGTCATAGGAATGCTTGACCCGAGCCTGCCCCCCGATCGGGCGATCACGCTGTACCCGACGCCGCTTCCCTGGTTCCAGCCCTATATGGCACAGAACGACGACGGCGGCTATACCTGGGCGGGCTCGATCTCTTCCGACCATGTGGCGCGGATGAACGAAGAGACGGGAGAGTGGAACACTTACCTTCTCCCCTCCACGGCGAACATACGCCAGATCCATGTACAGCCGGGTGAGGGCGGAGAGCTCTCCAGCCTGTGGGTGGGCATGAATCACCAGGGCAAGATGGTTCATATCGAGCCACTGGATTGATAGCACGCTGTCGGGCGGAGCAAGCGCCCGGCCGGTCAACCTTTTTGGGCGGGTGCGGCTTCTTAGGAGGCCGCACCCGTCTTTCGCTCGCAGGTCCGGCCCGGAGGGGCTTCCCTGCTCGATGGCTGGAAGGGTGGTTGGGGTCGCGACGACCATAGCCCCCAGCCCCCTGACATCCCTGTGCTCCAATCCTTGTCGATCGAGCCGGACGCCTAGTGCAGGAAGGGTCGCGGCTGGCGGGATGTGAGAGCGTCGCACATCCAGATAGATCGTTCTGCGAACACCCCGTCGAGGACGATGAGGTGGTAATGGGAGTGGACGTTGAGCGAGGAGCCGAGATGGCCGCGGGCTCCCGCCGGTAGTATGATGTCCAAAGGTTGGTTCGGGTTATCGAGAGGCGACTAAGCGGAGGTGTGCCATGGCTGCCTGCACACGAAGGATCACGACTCTTTCAGGCCGTGCTGAAGCGCCTGGGGCTCCCAACCAAGAGCCAGATCCATGCTCGGTAATCACACTGAGGGAAGGTTGAAGCAAGTAGAGGATGAGAGGCTGTTGATCGGCTGTTCGTCGAGGTAAGGCCGCCGCACGCGCTTCGGCGCACTATCAAGGAGGGAGTGATGCCTAAGCTGCTTAGCGTTGTGTTGGGTCTGGTGGCCTTCGGCTTGGTGCTTTGCGGTCAACTCCAAGCTCAGGCAGCCTACAACCCATATCACGAAAATGAACAATGGGACAAGCTCCCGGGCGGAGTCGAGTTCGGGCCTCTGACGGGAGGATTCCCTGACCCGGACGGCAGGCACATGTGGCTGTTGGGTCGGTGTGGAACGAACAACTGTGCCGATAGCGACCGGGATCCAATACTGAAGTTTGACCTTGAGGGGAATCTGGTCGACAGCTTCGGCGCCGGCCTATTCGCGTTCACCCACGGCTTTTTCCTAGATCACGAGGGATACTTCTGGGTCACGGAAGGTGCGCCTGACGGCGACGCCCGAGCAGAGCCGGGGTACAGACGAGGGTTGGGGCACCAGGTCCACAAGGTCGACCGGGAGGGGAGGATCGTGATGAGCCTCGGTGAGGCCGGAGTCTTTGGCTGTGATGAGACACACTTTAACGGTCCCGCCGATGTGGTGGTGGCTCCCAACGGTGACATCTGGATCGCAGACGGGCATCGCGGCGGCAACAACCGGCTCGTGAAACTCTCTCCCGACGGGCGGTTTCTACTACAGAGAGGTGGTTGTGTCGGGGATGAAAGCAAGGAGGCCGGCCAGTTCGATGATCCGCATGGAATCGCGATGGATTCGCAAGGGCGGGTTTTCGTTGCCGATCGGGGGAACAACCGTATCCAGATCTTCGATCAGGAGGGCGATCTTCTGGCGATCTGGACGCAGTTCGGTAAGCCGAGTGGTCTGGTCATCGATCGCAACGACCTCCTGTACGTTGTGGATGGGCTTTCTGGTTTGGAGCGTCCGGAGTGGCGTGACAACCCTGGATGGGAACAGGGCATCCGGATCGGAGACGCCCGAAGCGGTTGGGTGACGGCCTTTATTCCGAACCGTGAGGCGTTAGGGGGAGGGATCGAGTTTATTGGCGTGGATTTCGAAGGCAACATGTACACCAACGATCTCGCCCGGGAGAATATGTCAAAATATGTCCGCTTCAAACCATAGTTCGTGAGATGACCTGCCCCGCTCAAAACGAGACCACTCCGGTGTTAGGATCTGGGCCAGTCGAGACCAGGAAGAGGTCACCTTGGTAGCTGCGTTCCAAGTCCGATCGGGAAGAGCACGCCACCGCGGTTTCACAGACAAGTTGAAGAGGAGGTCACCGTAACTCCTTTGGCTCGCAGCGCAGCCACGTCCAGCCAACTGACGCTCGTGCACTGAAGGTCGACCGTGTCGCCCGCTCCGAGCCCAGCGTTGTCCGGCAGACGCCGGACGAGTAATCGGTGAAACCATCGGCACGGCGATTCATCGTGGCGCAGAGTGTCAATGCAGCCCCGGCCCCGGAAAATGGTGACTCGCAGCCAGAGCGCCTCATCCTCGTCCAGAACTTCTTCGAGGAGCTTCGGCAGGTGGTGCCAGACTAGGGACCACGAACCTGGAAGCGCTCCTTCGAGATAGGTTCCGAGCGATGGAGGAATGAACCGATGACAAGGTATCTCAGTTCGAGCTCCACCTGGCTTCTCGCGTTTACAGCGGTGCTGTTGACCTCCGAGGCGCTTTCGGCTCAGGGGGACATGGCGCCAGTGAATGACCTGCCCAACCCGTACAAGTGGACGCACGGCCACTTGAGGATGCCGATCGGCCGCGACTGGGGGGCGGTGGGCGCCGTGGACGTGGACCCGGACGGCAAGTCGATCTGGGTCGCGGAGCGTTGCGGCTCGGACTCGCTCGACCGCCTGTTCTCTCCTAGTGGCTGCCACGAGTCAAACGTCCCGCCGGTCCTCAAGTTCACGTCGGACGGCGTGATGGTTCGGAGCTTCGGTTCCGGGCTCTTCGCGACGCCACACGGGATCCATGTGGACGACGACGGGAACGTTTGGGTAACGGACGCGCCGTTCACCTCGGCGGGCACGGGAGGCGCTGCGCTCGGCCACCACATCATCAAGTTCAGCCCTGAGGGCGAGATCCTACTGAGGTTCGGCGTACCCGGTGAGCCTGGGACCGACGAGCGCCACTTCAACATGCCGTCGGACGTCATCACGGCGCCGAACGGTGACATCTTCGTGGGGGACGGTCACGGCGGGAACAGCAACGCCCGCATAGTGAAGTTCTCCGCGGACGGGACGTTCATTAAGACGTGGGGCGAGCCGGGATCTGCGCCCGGTCAGTTCAACGCACCCCACGGGCTGGCGATGGATTCTCAGGGCCGGCTCTTCGTGGCCGACCGGGGCAACAACCGGATTCAGATCTTCGACCAGGAGGGCAACTTCCTCGACGAGTGGTACCAGTTCAGCCGACTGAGCGGGATCTATATCGACGACGACGACGTCCTGTACGGTGTAGACTCTGAGTCGAACGCGGCCAGGGAACGGGAAGAGTGGCAGCGAGGGATCCGGATCGGAAGCGCGAGTACGGGTGAAGTGTGGGCGTTCATCCCTGACCTCACGGATCGGACCAGGCTGACCAGCACCGGCGGTGAGGGCATCGTTGCGGATCGCGACGGCATCATCTACAGCGCCGAGGTCGGGAACCGGACTGTAAAGCGCTACCACCGCTACATCGATCCCTGAGCTCAAAGCCGCGGAGGCAGGCATGAAGAAAACCTCGGAGGTCAGTGGCCGGCTCGCTGCCATATGGAGGCTTGCCGGTGCGATGGGACTAGTCGTCGGGCTCGCACAGGCAGCGCCCCTCGCCGCTCAGGACGGGGTGCGGCTCAACCGGGCGATCGAGCTACTGGAGTCAGGCCGACCGGCATTCGGCGTCCTGTCGTTCGACTATTCGCTGGTGAGCGCCAGGACGCTGGCCCGCTCGGAAGTCGACTTCATCATCATCGACATGGAGCACGCTCCGTACGATGTCGAACAGCTCCGAATATTCTTGCTCGGCATGACGGACAAGCGGCTCATCGCGGAGAAGGGGAACCTGCAGCCAAACGTTATGCCGTTCGTGCGTGTGCCGGCGACCGGGCGGGAAGAGGTCCTCTTCCAGGCCAAACAGGTACTCGACGTCGGCGTGTTCGGCGTGATGTATCCGTCGATCAGCACGCGGGAGGAGGCCGAGCACGCGGTCCGGGCGACGCGCTATCCGCAGCAGCGTGGCGCGGAGGACTTCGAGCCGGCCGGGCTGAGGGGGCGTAACCCGACGAACGCTACTTGGTTGTGGGGTGTGCGAGACTACTCGTCAAGTGCTGACGTGTGGCCGCTCGATCCGCAGGGGGAGCTCCTCGCAATCATCCAGATCGAGACCGTCGAGGGCGTCGAGAACGTCGAGGAGATCGTCTCGGTGCCGGGTGTGGGAGTGATCTTCATCGGCCCGTCGGACCTGACTGCCTCGATGGGCTTTCCGGCGGGCGACGAGGTGGAGGCCGCGATCCAGCTCGTTCTCCGGGCGTGCCTCGACGCGGGCGTACCGTGCGCAATCACCACGAGCGCCGGCACTGTCGCCCAGCGCATCAATGAGGGCTTTCGCTTCGTGACGGTCGGCTCCGACAGCGGGATCTCCGCCGGCGTGACCACGGCGATCGAGCAGGGGCACGCGGCGGCGGGACGGTAGGGCAGAACGCAGTGCACCATGGTGCACCGCCGAATCGAATTCGAGGTTGTGAACGTCACTCTAGCCAATCCCTGAATCCCGCATCTTCCTTGCTCGCCAAGTAGCCCGCCAGCATCTTCTCTCCTAGCAACATCTGGGCGCAGTTCCGTTGATTCCTTCAGGAAACGGGACCTATGGCCGACTCCTCCCACAATCCCCTCAAGCGCCTCATCCGTGAGATCCACAGACGGTCCCTGTGGCAGGTGCTGGGGATCTACCTGCTCGGCTCCTGGTTCGTCTATGAGGTCGTCCAGGGTCTGACTGAGGGGTTGGGCCTTCCCGAATCCGCTATCGCGAGACGGGTGAGCCGCAAAGGTTTCCTGACTTCGATGGGAATCTGCGCACGCTTATCTGGGTGTACGCCCACAGTGGACAACTCGACCGATCCATCGAGCTGTTCGGAGACTATTACGTTCTACAGGGCGCGTACGGACAGGCGGCCACGACCCACGTCCGGTTGACGTCCGATCTCCTCGGCGACGACCCCCGATACCAGGCATTACTCGAAGAGGCGGGGATTACGTGGTGAGGGAGTCGATCGACTAATAGGAGGTGCAATGCGTTCGGTAGCTCTGGTTCTTGTGCTTGGTTGTGTGAGTCCCCTCTGTCTCAGCGCTCAGACAGCTAGAGACTTTCAGGACGCGTGGGATCTGGTGCGAACCGAGTCGCCGAATGATTCGGGAGAGTGGGTGACCACGACGGACCCCTTCGGTCTCGATGGACACGGAATCATCATGTACGACGGTGTCGGGTCCATGTCGGTCTACATCGTGAGGCAGGGCAGCGCAGCCTCCAGGCGTAACCTAGCCTATTACGAAGGGTACGAGGTCGATGCTGCGCGTCGCATCGTGACCCACAAGCGGGAGTACACGACCTCTGGCGATGCCGCAGTGGATGCCCTCCGCGGGTTCGAGTTCGACGGCGATTTGCTGATCCTCACTGTCGAGCCAGCGCGTCAACTACGGGTCGTATGGCGAAAGCGCCGATAGGCTCATGACCGACCCCATCACCCGCCTGAATTCCGCCCTAGAGGGCCGCTACCGCGTCGAGCGTGAGATTGGTGAAGGTGGAATGGAGCCACGATAAGACTCTGGGTCGATGCGGACGCCGCGCCGCGGGACGTCAAGGAGATCGTCTTCCGTAGCGCCCTTCGGCTGGAGATCGAGGTGTTGCTGGTAGCCAACCAAAGGTTGCAAGTGCCAGCCAACAACCGTTTCGCTACCGCCGTTAGAGTGGACGGCGGTCCCGACAAGGCTGACGACTACATAGCTGACCAGGCAGTGCCGGGAGACATTGCGGTCACTGGAGACATTCCCCTGGCCGCCCGCCTCGTGGAAAAGAGCGTCCTCACCCTGGATCCCAGAGGGACGGAGTACACCGAGGAGAACATTGGGGAGCGCCTTTCCATTCGGGACTTCATGGAGCAGGTGCGGCTAACCGGAGTCGATACCGGAGGCCCTAGGGCATACAGTGCCCAAGACAAGCGGTCATTTGCTAACGCTCTAGACCGGGTCCTGACCCGCATGATTCGAAGCGAGCACGGTCCCGAACTCGGGTCCTCTCCACCGTAGGATTTCCTTGCTCCCCACCTAACCGCCAGGCATCTTGTGGCTTGGCTCTACTTTGGCCGCAGTTCCCGTCTCCTTTAGATGTGCGGGACTATGAGCGACCCCTCCGACCCCATCACCAGGAGAACCACATCATGAACGAGGCGGAAAGGAACGCCGAGACCGTGCGACGCGGTTACGCGGCCTTCAACTCGGCCGACATGGAGACGCTCACCGAGATCTTTGATGAGAGCGCCTCGTGGCACACGCCAGGGCGAGGCCCCCTCGCTGGCGACCACGAGGGCCGTGAGGCGACCTTTGCTCAGTTCGGCCGGTATGTGGGTGAGACGGAAGGGACCTTCAAGGCCACATTGCTGCACTTGCTCAGGAGTGATGACGGCCGCGTGGTCGGCGTTCATCACAACAGCGCGAAGCGGGATGGCAAGCACCTGGACGTTGGCTGCTGCATCGTCTTCGAGTTCAAGGAGGGCCGGATTATTGACGGTAGGGAACACTTTTACGACCTTCACGCTTGGGACGAGTTCTGGTCGTAGCCCCGCCGGGCTGGCCTTGGAACTCAGGAGGCTAGGGCTGAACCCATGACCGACCCCATCACTCGCCTGAACGCCGCCTTGGAGGGCCGCTACCGCGTCGAGCGCGAGCTTGGTGAGGGTGGAATGGCCACGGTCTACCTGGCGCACGATACGCCTGATGCAGCAATCTCCACGCCCGCAGCGAAGGTCCGCCCCTCTCGGCCGTATGGAGACATGTGTCCGAGAGTCCTAAGGTGAAAGTCGCAAAGCTAATGGCGCTTCTGTTCCTCGTTTACGTGGGGATCATTGTGACGTTCGAGTCCTTGCTCGCGTATTTCCAATCCGTAGGGCAAAGTACGCTAGTGATCACCACGACGGATGAGGACGGCACCACGCACGACCGAGTCTTGGCTCGTCTCGAAAGCAATGGCCAGCTCTTCGTGGCTGCAAACCACTGGCCTCGAACCTGGTACGAACGGGCCTTAGAGAATCCGAGGGTTAAGGTCGCCTTGGATGGCGAGCGGGCTGCCTACGTCGCAATACCTGCAACCGATCAAGAGCACGATCGCGTTAATCGTGAAAACAGCCTTGGCATCGTGTTCCGAATCCTGACCGGATTTCCTCCGAGATACTTTGTTCGGCTGGATTCGAGCTAGGAGCCGCCATTCTCCTTGCTGGTTGCCTGATAGCCGAGCATCTTGACGCTCGGCATCACAGTTGGGCGCAGTTCCCGTTCCTCCAAGCAGCGCGGGACTATGAACGAGTCCTCCGACCCCGTCACCCGCCTGAACGCAGCCCTCGAAGGCCGATACCGCGTCGAGAGCGACCTCGGGCAGGTGACCCCCCTTACTCGCCATGAACGAAAGGTCGCGCTCAAGGTCCTGAAGCCGGAGCTGGCGGCCTTGGGCAACTGCGGGTCGGCTGGGCTTGACCTGGCCGTGGCGCGGGCACAATCTTGCCGTGGGGTGGTGGACCTCGGCACGACACGTGCCGGGTGACCTCCACATTTCGAGGAGAGACCGATGAAACAGCTCTGTCTAGTGCTCACCGCCGCTGCGCTCTTGGGACTGGACGCTCCAGCGCTGGCTGCACAGCAATCCATGCCGGGGGAGGTCACGTTCAGCAAGGATGTCGCAGACATCCTTCAGGAGAACTGTGTGAGGTGTCATCATCCGGGCACGGCTGCGCCGATGTCGCTGGAAACTTACGAGCAGGTGAGGCCATGGGCGCCGGTGATCAAGGCTGCAGTGGAGAACCGGATGATGCCCCCGGGCTGGTATATAGACCGGACGGTCGGAATCCAGGACTTCAAGAACGACCCGTCGCTCTCGGATGAAGAGATCGAGACGATCGCTGCCTGGGTGGACTCGGGCACGCCGCTGGGCGACCCGTCGCAGCTGCCAGAGCCGGTTGCGTGGAAGGCAGACCACGAGTATTGGGCCCTCGAAGATGAGCAGGGTTGGGGGCCACCGGACCTGATCGTCTCGTCGCCGCCGTTCACGGTTCCTGCCAATAGCGGGGATCAGTGGTGGGAGCCGGACGCAGCCATTACCGATGTAATCGATGGGGAGCTAACAGAAGGCAGGTGGATCAGGGCGGTGGAGACGAGGCCCGCGGACCAGGAGAGCGGATACGTCTTTCATCACGCTAACACGAGTCTCCGTCGGGCGACCGATGACGGGCAGCGGGCGGGTGGGGGGCTTTCCTCAGCCGCAGTCGGAAAGAGAACGGACATGTATCCGGAGGATGCGGGCAAGCTGATCCTGCCCGACGACGAGATCCACTTTTCGATGCATCTCTTCCCAATCGGGAGGGAAGTGGTCGATGCGCAGATCCAGGTGGGCGTTTGGCTTTACCCAGAGGGGGTAGAGCCGAAGTACACCACGAACGACGAGACTGGATTCAATTCGGGCGAGAGCCGTGATTTGGGCCTGCCGCGCTACACCGATCTGCTTATTCCGCCCAATGGCTACCAGATGATGCGGGGCAACTTTGTGCTCGAGCGGAATGCGCGAGTGCACTCGATTCGAGGTCACATGCACCTTCGAGGCGGGTATCAGATGATGGAGGCGATCTATCCCGACGGCCGCCGGGAGGTGATCAACAAGATCGACTGGAACCATTTGTGGCACACCACGCACATCTATGAGGACGATGCGCAGCCCCTGTTACCGAAGGGCACGGTTATTATCGCCACCTCCCTGTTGGACAATACGGCGGAGAACCCGTCGAACCCCGACCCGGACCAATGGGTGGTCTACGGAAGGAGGAGCGTGAGCGAGATGGCCCACGTCCGTTTCGGGATCACCTGGATTCCGGATGAGGACTTCGAACAGATGGTCGCCGAGCGGGAGCGGCTGAACGAACGGCCTGCCGCCGACGGGGGTTGAGGTCAGGCAGGAGGATGTAGCAAGTAGGAGGGAAGCCTGCCCGAAGCCCGTAGGCAGGTGAAGTGCTGGAGCAGGGAACCCGGGGCGGATTCGCTTCCGCGTCGGGCTCTCTGAGGGTGGGCTCCCCTTGCTGGCTGAGAGTCCACGGCACACGTTGAAGGCTTCTTGTGGCCACAATGGTCACGCACCGCGCGCAGGTTCCGCGCAAGTCAGTAGTCGGCAAGTACGTATCATCGTAACTCCGACTCGAATAAACCAAGGAGCGCGATAGATGCGTACCAAGGGAACGGTAAAGTGGTTCAACGACCAAAAGGGGTTTGGGTTCATCACCCCTGAGGATGGCAGTAAGGACTGTTTCGTTCACCACAGTGCGATTCAGGCAGAGGGCTTCAAGAGCCTCAACGAAGGTGCCCAGGTTGAATTCGACGTCGTAGAGGGTCAGAAGGGCCCCGCGGCGGAGAATGTTGTCACGGTCTAGATTCGGACCGGACCCAGCCGAAGCCTGTGAGCCGTGCCGAGACCTCGGGGCGGCCCGCTCTTTTTGGTAACTAACGCGACCGAGTCCGAGTCCTCACCAACTTCTCAAGGGTTGAGGCAAGTGGCGCCGGAGTGTTGCGGACGCCTGTAGTTAGAGTAGCCACCACGTGACGGATCGGACCTGGAAAGTGATCGTTGACGCCCTCGAGATTGCCCCCGCGAGCCCGCAAGCGATAGCGGATGAGGCTGGCGTGAGCTATCGTACGCTCTCGGGATGGAAGAGTGGCAGGCATAACCCATCGCCGGAGAACCTGACCGCTCTCGCGGCTGCGCTTGAATGGCGTGGCGGGGAGCTGACAGAACTGGCCCATAAGCTCAGACAGGCGGCGAGGTCTTAGCCATCTCAATGGATAGCCCTCGGGATCTGGGAATCGCCCCCTTTCACGTAGTTGACTGCCGATCCCTGCGTTCTCTTCGATGAGAAAATGCTACACGCGGCCAGACTACAAATTTGGCTCGGATGCTCGAGGGGTGATTCCCTATAGCAGAAATGGCTAGGGGGATCACCCTCACCCTAATTCCCTGACAATCCCTCCCGGTCCCGCGTTTTCCTTGCTCCGCCTTTCAGCGCGTCTCATCTTTCCCCCGTCTTCACAGTTGGGCGCAGTTCCCGTTCCTCCAGATGTGCGGGCCCGAACAGATCCTGAATTTGCCGTGGAGTCACGCGAACTGACCTGCCCCGAAGAGCGGTACCACATCCTAGTGTTAGTCCCAGCAGCTGTGGAGGGCCGTGAAGGACGGGCATCCTCAGGAACCAGGGCGACGGCTTAATCGCCTCAGGGGCCGGGGGAAAGCCGCCGCAGGCGCTGTGGGGTCGGACGGTATTGTACTCGCGCCTCCATTGCTCGACCAGCACGGCCGCCTGCGCCAACGAGCAGAAGATCTCCCCGTTCAACAGCTCGTCCCTGAGCTTGCCGTTGAAGCTCTCGTTGTAGCCGTTCTCCCACGGGCTGCCCGGCTCGATAAAGAGCGTCTCGACGCCCACGCGCCCCAACCACCGCCGCACGAGCTTCGCGGTGAACTCCGGTCCGTTGTCCGACCTCAGATACTCGGCAGGCCCGTGTCGGACGAACAGATCGGCCAGCACCTCGAGCACGTCGTGCGAGCGGATCTTGCGAGCCACCACGATCGCCAGGCACTCCCTCGTGTGCTCGTCCAGCACTGTCAGCAGCTTCAGCGCACGCCCGTCGTGCGTCCTCGAGGCCACGAAGTCGTACGACCAGACGTGGCCCCGATACAGCGGCCTCAGCCGGATGCACGATCCGTCGTTGAGCCACAGCCGACCTCGCTTCGGCTGCCGCTCCGGGACCTTCAGCCCCTCCTGCCTCCAGATCCGCTCCACCCGCTTGTGGTTCACCCCCCAGCCCTCGATGCGGAGCATGTCCGTGACGCGTCGGTAGCCGTAGCGGCCGAATCGACTCGCGAGTCGCACGATATCACCTCGGAGCGCCCCCTCGTCACTCGCCACTTTCCTCGCCCGGCGCTGGGTCGTGCGTGGCTGCCCGAGCACCCGGCACGCTCTCCTCTCCGACGCCCCGAGCTGCTGACGTACACGCACCACACAACGTCGTCGGCGCTCGGGGCTCAGAAGTTTCCCTGGGCCGCTTCCTCCACGATCAGCTTGTCCAGTGTCAAGTCCGCCACTGCTCGCTTCAAGCGCCCGTTCTCGCGCTCGAGCTCCTTCAGGCGCCGTGCCTGGCTTACCTTCATCCCGCCGTACTCCCGCCTCCACCGGTAGTACGTCTGCTCGGTGATGCCGAGCTCCCGGCTGATCAGCTTCACGGATTTGCCGCGGGCCAGACCGACCTCTGCCTCCCGCAGTCCAGTGATGATCTGCTCCGGAGTGTGTCGCTTCCTTCCCATCCTGACCTCCTCGCTCAAAAGCTTCAGACCAGCTCGATCCTAATATTGCTCCTGGTCTCGTTTCAGCGGGTCAGGTCAGGTGTGCACATGCCAACCCTCCCCGATGCCGATCGAGGCATCCCGAAAGGGGGGGTCGCTCCCATCTACGGCCGAAAGCTCCGGAGCGGCGTCGCCGCTCCGGCGGCCGTGCCGCAACTGTAAGACAGCCAGCCACATAAGGGAGCGCTGGCGCGCACATGGAAATGGCGTTTCGGTGCACATGCACCCCGTTGTCTGATGTGCACGCGCCGATCAGCAGCGGCCCTCGCCGATCCGCGTTCAAAATCGGCCTCCAGGGAGCCGTCTCGAGCGCCATGTCGCGAAGCCGTGGATCAACGTTCCGGGACTCGAGGATCGGTGGAGGTCGTTCAGCTCGACGATCCGCTTGAGGCAGGCCTGCAGGTCGCCATACTCTTTGAGCACCCGCTCATCCTTGGCGCGGATGGCCTGCTCGATTCGGGCGATCTCGCGGCGGGCCGCACTGTCGGGTTCCGGAACAGCGGCGGGGCCGGATGCTGTAGATGTGTTGGTCCAGTTCTCGAGGATCGTCCCGGCTCGGTCCATTTCCTTCCGGGTGCGGACGACGGCCACGACCTCAATGGATCGGCCGCGCTCCCGCAGCGCTTGCCAGAGGCCCAGGTGCGCTTCGCCCCACGAGCGGAGCGCCGTCGTAGTATCGTGTCCGGGCTCGACGTAGACGAAGAGTGCGCGCTCGGCGTCCAGCGCGACCGGCAGCTTGAGCGGGAAGCCGGGATCAGTCTTCGCAAGTCTCTATGGGACAAAGACTTGGCAACACCTTGTGAGAGACGTGTATCACATGGTGTGGCCGAAGGTCGTAAGTCGTGTTACCCGTTGGGTTTCTGCGGGGCCGCAGGCGACCGCGGACGAGTTCGAGCGATCAGCCTAAGTCCCAAGGCGAGGGGCCGAAGGGTCCATTGCTCCGTAGAGTATCCGGCTCACTCTCGACGGCGTGACCGGTGCGATGACCCCGCCGCCGATCGTGGTGGCTCGCAAGATCCGCGCCCACGACGTGCTCGAGGTGCTGGCCGATCTGTTCGTCCGACACGGGCCTCCCGAGTATCTGAGGTCGGACAACGGACCGGAGTTCAGCGCGAAGCGCGTGCGGCGGCGGTTGGGGCGCGTGGGCGTCGAGACGCTCTTTATCGAGCCGGGCAGCCCGTGGGAGAACGGCTACAACGAGAGCTTCAACGGCAAGCTCAGGGACGAGCTGTTGAACGGGGAGATCTTCTACTCGTTGGCGGAGGCGGCCGTGCTGGTCGAGCAATGGAGGCGCGAGTACAATACCGTCCGACCCCACAGCGCCTGCGACGGCTTTCCCCCGGCTCCTGAGGCGATTAAGCCGTCGCCCTGGTTCCTGAGGATGCCCGTCCTTCACGGCCCTCCACAGCTGCTGGGACTAACATAGGATGTGGTACCGCTCTTCGGGGCAGGTCAGGGGCGTCGGGACCAGATCCTTCCGGCAGATGCCTAGAGTACGGGTGTCGGGCTTATGCGGATCCACAGCGGCCGCATTCGGCAAACCATCCGTCTATAGCGGGGCGTTGGTTCTGATGAGAGGATTCCAGGCGGGCTCCCCAGGGGTCAACGCACACACAGCACAGCATAACTCGGCGGCCAGATCGGGCCGTTGATCCGCCGTGCTCTTCATCGGCTCTGTTGCTTTCGAGCAGGGATGGTTGGAGAGACGCGCCGGAGCGACACGGTCGCTCCTGCGGCCGATCGCGCCCGAGGCCACCCGCTGGTTCAAGCGGTGGTTATATACTCCTCACATAACCCGCATATCTATGCGCTAGTTGCTCAACAATATACGGACCACGAAAGGACTCGTTCTGAGCTGTATGATTATGCGTCAGCCGGGTCTCTAATCTTCACCTCCTCAGTCACCGCAAGCCACGTCGTTCACACGTAAGTAGTCGCTAATGAAACGGTCTATATGCTCGGATAGGTTCTGCACGACGAAGCCTGTGTCATCCCCGTATGTTCCCGCGACCGGAACCATGTCCCCGTACGTTGCGCCGAGCGCCGAGTCCCCTGACCAGGGGTCATCTAGCATTTTGTAGAATTGTATGTCATACGCAAATACCGAATTGACCGTACTCACCCCTATAATGATCTGTGTGGCTGGATCGGAACCGGGGCTCGCGAGCATCCGCGCGGCCCGCAGGCGGCTCACGACCACCGTGCGGATGCGATCAGTGAGCCCGTCTTCCTCCGCCCTGTCATCCAACGAGAACACGAAGTACAGCGCTACGGGCTCGCACCCGTTGTACAGCATGAAGCGCGAGCTGCCTGGCGGAACTTGAGCTGCTAGGGGCGCGGCAAGCGTGAAGGCGAGGGCGATTCCAGCGGCTAGGTGGTGGCGCATTGGGCGGCTCCTTTGGTAGCTGGATTCTTTGATCGCCGGGACAATCGCCAAAGACCCAATCCGTCCCATGTGGGTCCCGCCTTTTTCCTTAAGGCGAGGGTGTTGAACAGCGGGTGACCCGACAGCAAAGGATGACGGACCGAGTGTTTGGCGTGGGGGAATCATACGATGCGCTCACCCGCCCCGCGGGAGTGGCAGAATGGTTAACACGGTGGGGCTGGATCGGCATGAAGTATTATGCATTTACTGCGTAAAATATATAATCGCCGTTCCATTCTTAGGTATGTCCGTTTGATCTGCAGATGCGGGTCACGGGGAAGGCCCAGGGCTGTTCGGCGTCCACGGAGACGAGCGTAGAAAGTATGGAAGGGCCAGCCCCTGCCGGCTTACCGTGGGTTAGCACCCCGGTGGTCGGAGGTGCCAGAGCACCCCACCAAGGAGGCCAGGCGTTATCAGGGTCGCGCCGCCCGTGCTTTTTGGAAAGAATCGGGGTCTCGGCATGACGAACACAATGACTCACAAGGGTTACTCGGCCCGTATCGGCTATGATGACGGAGACGGTGTCTTCACCGGTCGGATCGCGGGCATCCGCGATGGTGTCGGCTTTTACGCCGAATAACGTGGACGCCCTTAGCGAAGCCTTCCACGGGGCTGTGGAGGACTGAAAACTACTGGGATTGGGTCTCGTGGGCGCCTGGGGTGAGGGGCTCTGGAAAATTCAGGCGCACGTCGGCACTCATTTGCCTATTAAACCGCAACATGACTCGGTTCCGGCCGTGTGAATGCACACATTCTCGCATCTTGGGCTGTGCCGTACAGCCACAGCCGCTGGCGGAGCGTTCCCTCACACTCGGCTCCCGCCTTCTCAACTACTCGCTGACTGGCAAGGTTCCCGGCGGCGATTACCAACTCCAGTCGGACCAAGTCGGTGTGCCGAAACGCCCATTTTTGAAGCAGTGCGACCGCCGCCGTTGCGACGCCGCGCCGAGCAACTGATGACCGAACCCAATATCCAAGATTGGCTCGCTTGTTGGTCGCGTCGATCTGATTGAGCCCACACCCGCCCAGGTACTGGCCGTCCCTCTCGACAATCGCAAACTTGAACGCGGTACCGTCCTGAAATGCCTGGACTTGAACCGCAAGCCACTCACGGGACTCGGCGACGGAGTATTCGTCGTGACACCAAGCCATCCACGGCTGGATCTCCGTTACCGACTCCCGCGCCGCCTCCCACACCGCAAGGGCGTCCCCCAACTTGTAAGGCCGAATCTGAACTTCTAGAAGATCACTCATCGAATCGCAATACTCGAAGTCTCGAATAATGTCTTGACGGTCTAATGGCCAGCGTTTACCAGTCGCTATAACTACGACCGTTCTTGCCAATGGGCAGGGTCCTGCCTGGTTTTGTAAACTTGCTGGACACAGGCCGGGTCGTCGGCCAAGATTCGAATGGATGGATCTGTTCGCCTGCGGGTGTGGCGGGCTCCACCGCCCGATCGACCCAGGCAGAGGTGGTCGTAGCGCCGTGCACGAGCTCGAGCGGGTTACGGCCTTCGTCTCCGAACTCGCCGGGGTAAAACCTGTACTGGTGGCCCAGCTCCCGGAGAACTCGACCTCGAGCTTCCACGGGAGGTCCTTGAGCTTCTTCGTCTTGTACCGCCCGACGACGATCCCGATGTCGCCGTTGGCAAGGTAGGCCTCGCCAGCGGGCTTCGGCCAGACATCGCGCCGACGCTGGTTGATGACGTTGATAACCTTGTCGCCGTAGAGGAGCGTCTGCGGGCCGACGGGACGCGGCACCTTGCGGCCCCAGCCCTCCGTCTCGGCAAGTTCGCGCGCCTTCGTCCGGAATCGAGTCTGGAGCATGCGGTTCAGCACGTCCACCCCCACGAGCCCGGCGCGCACGGGCGAGAGCATCTGCTGGACTTCCGCCCGCGCGGCGACTCCCGGGTTGTCGCCAAATCGGCTCCAGAAGAAGGGGGAGTTGGCGCGGATCCCCGACGAGCACGAGCCGCTCGACGTTGCTGAGCGAGTCGATCAGCGCCGCGAGCTACTTGTTCTTACTACTTGAATAGTGAAGGGCTTTCACAGAAGGATCGAGGGAGGGGTCACGAACTGGGAGCGTGACCATTGATGTTAGTCAGCAGAAACGCGTCCGGCCAGCCGCCGTACCGCTCAATAACGCCATCGATATTCTCCATCTGGTGCATGGTCTCGGCAAGGACGGAGACGATCTTGCAGTAGTGAATGATGTCGTCCCTCGAGAGTGTCCGGCCTTTGCGGTCCTTGAGCCACTTATGACACACTTGATAGCCGCCCACGCGGAAGTTCCACACTTCCTCAGGCACGGGCACGAAGCCGCTGGTGCCGCGCTGGAAGCTCTTAGTCGTGCCCTTGCCGTCGATCCACACTGTGCCGCCATTGTCGACCGTCCAGCCAACCTTGGAGACGGTGCGCTCACTTCCAATGCACTCTGTATGCGGTTTGGCGATTATCGTAGACTCCAGCAGGTGCAGTGCGATTAGTTTCTCGCCAAGCCAGGCCAGTTCTCGAAACAATTCGGGGCTTGCGGTGAGGGGAAGGCGTGGGAAGTCGAGCTTCAGGAACTCCTTATATCGACTCCGGTACGACGGCGAAGACAACACTGCGTAGATGTACCGAAACGCGAGCAGTTCTATTGGACTGGAGTCGTCATCTGAGTTAGCTAGGTTTGCCGCTCCATACAAAGTAGCCAGAGCCTCATTAGACATGTTCAGAACGCGGAAATCGCTGGCACGTGTGCTGGCGTTCCCGAGCAGACTTCGCCCTGTCTCGCGTACATACATCGGAAAGACGAACGCGTTGTTAGACGTCTTGGAAGAAATGAAAATCTTCTCTGCAGGCTCCTGTATCACGAAGAAATGGTGTGGCTCTTCTCCCTTGACCATTCTCGAGGCAACGATGGCTGGTTTTTCGGTGCCAATGCTTCCCAAGACCTTGACGCGCGGCCACGTCACGATGATGTCGTCATAGTGCGTGAACCGGAAATCGAATGGGCGGTAGCAGAACTTCCGGATGGCAGCATAGGGATCGGTAGTGGCACGGAGCCGTGTTCGGGCTGTCGCGAGCGCCCAATCGCGTTTGTCGTCAAGACCCCAGTCGCTACGTATCGTAGCGTCGGAAGCATCGCTCAGTAGTGCGGCCAATCGGCTCTGCAATTCATCGGTGGTAAAAGCTACCGCAAAGTGGTCGCGTGCAGTTTCAAAGCCAGTTGCTGCTTCCATGAACAGCTCGCGCAGACTGATGAATGCTTCATACTCGGCCTGGTTCTCCGTGCTTTTGGGGGCAAAGTAGAAACGGTCAGGCCCGGGTAGCAGTGTGTGCCAAGGAGTGCTTGATACGGACTCTCGGACAAGCCACGTATACTTTACTTCTCTCGTACCCCACAGATCGGCGTGTAGCGCCGAGCCGTCGTGTACATCGTGCTGACCAGATCGGGTGAGCAAAGCAATTGCCACACCTTGCTGGATGTCAAAAACATTCTTGTCGCACGTACCATCGGGACATTTCTCAGCTTTCTTGATGCTGCCGTGCAGATCGAGGAAGTGCATTCTGTCGAACGCATCCAGAAAACAATGGCGAATGCGTCGATGCGTTATCCCATCAAGATACGTATGGTTCGTGATGAACCCGACCACCCCTGTACCAGTCGTCTCAATCACAAAGTGAGAAAA
>CBDANG010000001.1:0-120524 GCA_965197485.1 Longimicrobiales bacterium | reverse complement strand
CCGGAACGCTTTCCCCAACACGGGCGACCGCGAGGGAGCAACAGATCGCCTGCACGGACCTGCCATCAAAGGCACAAGCACCAGCCGAGGCCGCGACTGGCGGAGAACCCCCGTCCGCGCGAACTTTCTTTCGCGTAGATCGTGCAATCCATCATCGAGGAGGAATCGAATGATGGCACGCACGAAACGAAGTCGGCGCTCCTACGGCGCCGGCGAATGGGGCCGGAACCGGGTCCGGGTCTTTCCCGATCCCAAGACCGGCCTGTTCCAGATCGAGTGGCGCGAGAACGGGCGCAGGCTCACAAGGTCGCTGAAGCACCGCGACTGGAGACGGGCGAAGCGGCAGGCGGACGAGTTCGCCGCTGGCTACCTCGGGCCGGAGCTCCACTGCAAGGCCGAAGCCGAGCCCGAGCCGCTCACCCTGGAGACGCTTTTTGACATCTACGGTGAAGAGGTGACGCCCACCAAGCGTGGGCGGTCGCGGCTGCACGACAGGGCCGCGACGGGGATGTTCCTCGGGTGCTTCGGCAGGGACCGGAAGCCCGCAACGCTCTCCCAGCGCGACTGGGACCGGTTCATCCGGGAGCGGCGAGCGGGCAGGGTTGGCCCGAGCGGCAAACCCGTGTCCGACCGGATGATCGAACGGGACTTGAAGTTCCTGCTCGCGGTCCTCAACTGGGCCGTGAAGTCGAGGGACGAGCGGGGCGAACTGCTCCTCGGCTCGAACCCGCTCAAGGGCCTGAAGACGCCCACGGAGAAGAACCCGACACGGGTGATGCTTGCCGAGGAAGAATACCGGGTCCTGCTCCACGTGTCTCTGGAGATGGACTGGCGCTTTCAGGTTGCTCTGGTCCTCGCACACGAGACAGGACACCGCATCGGCGCCATCCGTCAGCTTCAATGGTCGGACATCGACCTTGAATGCGGAGTGGTGTGCTGGCGCGCAGAGCACGACAAGTCGGGCTACGAGCACCGGACGCCGGTGACCGCCGAGGCGCTCGCCGCCTTGAAGGAGGCGCGAAAGAGGAATCCCGGTATCGGGGACGCGCCCGTGCTGCCCTCGCCGCAGGATGGCTCGAGGTGCGTGAGCTGTTCCTGGACGCAGCGCTGGTGGGAGAAGGCCGTAGCGCTCGCAGGGCTGGAATCCAAGCGTGGCCGCGGCTGGCACTCCCTAAGGCGGAAGTTCGCCTCCGACCTCATGGACCAGCCGCTCAAGGTGCTCTGCGAACTCGGCGGTTGGAAGGAGGCCCAGACGGTGCTGCACTGCTACCAGCGGGCCGATGAGGCACAGCTCAGGAAGGCGCTCGAGAGCCGACGCAGAGTTCGCGCCTGAGACCAATCAGCGGGAATCAAACGGCGGGAATCCGGTACGGTATGCCCGTAAGTTCAATTACCCCAAGCAGATGTGAACCTGTCGGCTTCTGCCCACTCGGCCCACCGCACCTCACCCCATCGTGCCGCCGTCAGCACCAGGAACTCGAACGCCAGCCGGACGGCCAGCGGCACCGTCGATGCCCGCGCGGTCTGGATGGCCGCGGCCACCTCTCGATGCGGCAGCGCCCGCATGTGCTGCACGACGTCACGCTGGGGACCCAGGACCGGGTCGATCCGGGCACAGGGGTTGTCGATCCGGAACTCCATCGCCACCGCCCACTCCAACACCGCGCGGATGCGCTGCCGCAACCGCCGGGCAGTGTCCGCCTTCGTGTGCCAGATGGGAGCGAGGATCTCCAGCACGTCGGCGCTAGTGACCTCCGAGACCGGCATCTTCCCGATGCGCGGGAAGGCGTACCGCTCGAAGGTCAAGATCCAGTCGCGGCCCTGCGCCCGACTTCGCCAGCCGGCTTGCTTCTGTTCCACCACACGCGCGGTGGCTTCGGCGAAGCTCGGTACGCCCTGCCTACGACGCTTCTCGGCAAGCGGGTCGCCGCCCTCGCGGGCCAGCTTACGGTTGGCCAGCGCCTTTTCCCGGGCCTCGGCGAGGGAGACCAGCGCGACGCTGCCGAGTCCGAGCTCGCGGCGCCGACCCCGGATGACCAGGCGCTGAATCCAGCTTCGGGTTCCGCTCGGCTGGACGAAGAGGTACAAACCGTTGCCGTCCGCGTGTCTTCCAGGCGGGGCAGTGCGCACGAAGGCGGCCGACAGGGCCTTGTCTGGATGGCGGCCCTTGGGCTTGGTTTTCCGCGGCGGAGTGGCCTTGTTCGTTACAGTAACCATCCCCACATAATATAGGGGATGGGAGTGGATATCAATGGATGTTGTGAGCGGAGTGCGTTGCTAGTCTATACTCGTAACTTACTGTTATCACAGTCATTTATGGACTTAACTGGACGATACTGCACACCGGTCCAGATAGTCTGCCCATTCCTGGGTCGTGCGTGGCTGCCCGAGCACCCGGCACGCTCTCCTCTCCGACGCCCCGAGCTGCTGACGTACACGCACCACACAACGTCGTCGGCGCTCGGGGCTCAGAAGTTTCCCTGGGCCGCTTCCTCCACGATCAGCTTGTCCAGTGTCAAGTCCGCCACTGCTCGCTTCAAGCGCCCGTTCTCGCGCTCGAGCTCCTTCAGGCGCCGTGCCTGGCTTACCTTCATCCCGCCGTACTCCCGCCTCCACCGGTAGTACGTCTGCTCGGTGATGCCGAGCTCCCGGCTGATCAGCTTCACGGATTTGCCGCGGGCCAGACCGACCTCTGCCTCCCGCAGTCCAGTGATGATCTGCTCCGGAGTGTGTCGCTTCCTTCCCATCCTGACCTCCTCGCTGAAAAGCTTCAGACCAACTCGATCCTAATATTGCTCCTGGTCTCGTTTCAGCGGGTCAGGTCAATCCCCCTTGATGATGGCCTGGTCGATAAGGTCGATCTCGCGGCCGATCCCGTGGTCGAATTCGGAGGGGCGGGGATCCCGCGCCCAGTTGGCGAGCACGGTCTCCGCCCGGCTGTCCTCCTCCGGTGTCCGGACGATGGTCACGACCTCGATCCCGCAGCCGCGATCCCAGAGCGCCTTCCAGAGTTCGCGGTGCGCCGCGCCCCAGGAGCGGAGTGCCGTCGCTGTCTCGTGGCCCGGATCGAGGTAGACGAAAACGGCGCGCCGGGCGTCCAGCGCGACCGGCAGCCGGAGCGGAAAGTAGCGCCGGAGGTTCCCGGCCGCTCCCCGGTAGACCCGTTGGGGCAGGAGCGGACGCTCGATGCCGAGCGCCTCGAAGGCGGCCACCTTCTCCGGCTCGGTCGGGAGCCAAGGCAGGCGGGAATGATCAAGCACATAGTCGAGCGAGAGCAGGCGCCGCATCAGCACTTCCGTGGAGGTGATCCGGCGCCGGCGTCTGTCCCCGGCGCCGAGCGCACGGTAGATGCCGCGCCTGTGGATCCGGCACACGCGGCTGATGCCGTCGATGCCGGGCACGTTCTCTTCGGCGGCCACGCCCTGTGCGATGAGTGCATGGACGGCGCGGCGCACCTTTTCGGTGTGGCAACCCAGAAAGCTCGTCCACTGAGCCCGAGTGAAGACGCCGCTGTGGAGACAGGCCAGGGCGATCCATTTGGCCCGGCGTCCCGTCCAGCCGAAGGGCTCGAGCGCCTGTTCGCGTCCCTGGAGATGAGCGATCATCGCGGCTCCGTCTCCAGCCGAGGCAGTCGCCGACGAGGCCGAGCTCGGAAAACGGTTTGACGGGCGCATGACTGTGGGCAGCTGCTTCAGGGCCGTTAGGGTCGCCATACCAGATATTGAGGAGCCCGCTTCCTGCGGTGTCAACAATGGAAAAAGAGAAGTTGTCCCAGGAGGTCCCACCAAGTGCCAGAGCCGGACCAAGCTCCACCAGTGGAAGCGCACTCTCCACAAGGCATGGTCCGAACACCCGGAACGCTTCGTACACGGGATGCCCAAGCCCCAGCCTCTCCCACAGGAGGTCTGGATCAATCCACCAGCTGCGGCCTCGACACCGCAGCCCGTTCACTAATTTATGATCCCGGGTGTCTCAACGGCGTTGACAGGTTCCGCAACCGTTGACATTTCCGATTCAACCGTCCTGCGGGCATGCCCGTTTCGGCCTGGCTCCCCTACGTCCGAGTGCCGGATGCGCAGATCACCGCCGCGAAGGTGGCTGAGCGCGGGGGCACGATCCTGAACGGACCGATGGAGGTGCCCGGAGGGGATCTTATCGCCCAGTGCCGGGACCCGCAGGGCGCCGCCTTCGCGGTCCACTCCACGAAGGGAGAGTAGGAAGAGGAGGAGGCTTGGGAACGACTGGGCGGCGGATCTGGCGGGCAAGCGCTGAGAGCCCTCAGCCGCTGTCTGAAGCGCCGCTTCGGGGGCGTCCGCTGGCGCGGCTTGGGTGCGCCTTACATGGTCAGAGCCAGCCTACCCAATGTCATACATTGGGGCTGGCGAGGGGTGCTCCGCCCCCCTTCGAACCCCCCCGAGGCCCGCGCTTCGGCGGAGGCCGCGGGCGGGGGCTCAACCCGCTTCCCGGTGCCGGGATCGTGCCCGGGCGCCTCGCGATCGAATGCCTGCCAGGTGGCGTCTCGCATGAGCAACCGCCGGACTGCCACCGCAGGCGCTCGTCCCGTGCGTCCCGATAGGTCAGTTCCCCGCGACGTTGACGCGCATGTGCCAGACCCGACCCGCAATGCCATACGCGGACTCGCTCGGATAGTCCATCGACCAGGACTGGGCGACGGACCCGCTCGGAAGCTGGTTGGGAAGCCGGTCGAACAAGTTGTTCGCCCCCAGTCCCACGAGAATCCGCCCACCCACCCTGAAGGTGACCTCCATGTCCGCGATCGCCGCCGCATCGATGGTAGTGGGCTCCTCGAAGATGAACGGACTGGTCGCCGCACCGATGTGATTGACGCTGAAGCGGGCGCCGATTCCGCCAGCCAGGCGAACATCGGCGCTGGCCCCGAGCCGGCGGCCCGGCTGGGCCTCTTCGATCAGGATCCTCTGGGTCTCGCCGATGAAGTCCTCGTTCCGGTTGGCGGTGATCTTCGTGCTGTTCTGGTGCAGGCTTGCCGAGAGATCCGCCGCGCCCCATTCCATGCCCCGGAAACGCCAGCTTGCGACGACGTCAAGGCCCTGCGTCCGCGTGTCGATGGCGTTGGTCCAGAAGGCGACGGCATCCACCGGACGACCTTGGAACTGGGCCCCGGCGCGCAGTCCGTGGCTCTGGTTCAGGATCTGGGTTAGTGCGATCGCGTCGGCCACCGCGACACGGTAGTAGTCGGCCGTGAACAGGAATCCGCTATCGCTGGAATAGACGAAGCCGCCGGTCAGGCTGAACGATGTCTCGTGGCTCAGCGAGCAGGCACCGAACTCGGCGCAGGCGACCGGATCACCCTCGGGCAGGAAGCCGGCACTTTGCAATCCTCCTCCTCCGCCCACGAAACCGATCGTGTTGAACCCGCGCTGCGGCAGCCGCGGCGCCCGAAAGCCGGTGGACGCGGCGGCGCGGAGCGCGGCCCCCGACGCGCCGAGTCCCACGCGTCCCGCCACCTTGCCGGTGAGCGAGTTGCCCGCGTCCGAATAGTTCTCGAATCGGAGTGCCCCGCTCAGCACGGTTCCGTCGGACGGGCGCAACTCCATGTCCGCGTAGGCCCCGAAGCTGCTACGATCCCGCTCGCTCAGCGACGCCGACGTAGGGCTGTAACCGGGATAGCCCTGGATCCCGCAGCTGGCGATCACGGACCCGTCGTTCAGATGGTGGGCCGCGGGAAAGCTGCCCGGGGAGTCGCTGGGTCCGCAGGCCCACGAGGCGCGGTCTCCCGGCTCCATCCAGTACGAGTCCCGCCGGAAGGCGCCTCCGATAGCCAGGAACGCGGGAGTCGAGCCAACCTCGATCTCCCGTGTGGCATCGGCGTTGAGCGTCCACTGCCGTACGTTCAGTCCGCCGCTGAAGACATCGGCCGGTCCCGCGTTGGCCGCGATCGACGCGCCGTCCGCCCCCGGGTTGCGCGCCAGATACTCGGCGGCGTAGGACGGGTTGATCGAATTCGCCGCGCCGAAGGCGAAACGTCCCTCTCCGTAGCCGAAGCCCAGGTCCCCAGACCAGCCTCCCATGTCTCCGCGCAACCCCGCCACAGCCGACTTGTCGGTCAGATCCGATTCCTCCAGCGGGAAGAACCCGTCCGGGTACACGTAGCTCACCGTGCGGGGTACCCAGTCGGCCTTTCGATAAAGCCCGTCGGCAACCGCTTCCCGGTCCGAGTAGCTGCCGAAAGCGTAGAGCTCCGCCGATTCGCCGACGGGCAGGGCCGCATTGAACATGAAACCCGCTCCCTTGTAGTCCGGCTCTCCGTTGCGCTGGAGTTGAATGATCTTCCCGCCGTTCGCGCAGGGGCCGTAGGACGCGCTCGAACCGAAGCAGGTGGGCGCCACCCCTGCCCGGTTCGTCACCTCCTGCCTCGCCACCTCTATCGTGACGTTCAGAAAGCCGCGGCCCAACGGAACCCCCGCGTTGGCGGACGTGAGCAGCCTCAGTCCGTCCCCGCGCGAAGTCCGGCCCAGGTAGGTGGCGGCATTCACCCCGCCGGCGTCGTCCTTCAGCACGATGTTGATGACCCCGGCGATCGCGTCCGACCCGTACTGCGAGGCCGCGCCTTCGCGCAGAACCTCGATCCGTTTGATGGCGTGCACGGGGATCGCGCGAAGGTCTGTGCCGGTCGTCCCGTAGCCGGACACGGCAAGCAGTTTCGCGAACGCAACGCCATGACGCCGCTTGCCGTTCACCAGCACGAGAACCTGGTCTGGATTCATGCCGCGCAGGGTCGCCGCGTGAAGGGCCGCTCCGTCTCCCGCGGAGAACCGGGTCGAGTTGAAGGACGGCGCGATGCGGCCGAGAACCTCGGCCAGATCGACCTCACCCAACCGCGCGATCTCCTCGGCTCCGTAGATGTCGACCGCCACGGCGAGGTTCGCCGGGTCGGCCACGCCCGCCCGGGAACCCACCACCACCTCGATTCCTTGCAGCACACTGAATACCGTGTCCGGCCGCTCCTGAGCCAATATCGCTCCGCTCGGGACGGCGGCGTAGGAAACTCCCAGGACCACGGCCGTTGCTCTGAGTCCCATGTCGGAACCTCCTTATCGCGTGCAGAATGGAAATGGACGTTCTTCATTATAGGCAATTGGGGAGCATATCGACGGGGAGGGCATGGCGTTCGTGGCAATCCGGATCGCGGATGCTGATCGCCCCTCCGCGAGTCCGCGAACGTCCACTGGGGTCGAACGGATTCCCGTACGCAAAAGGGGAAATAAAGAGGGAATCGTAACCGGTATGTTGACATCAAATAGTTGTATGACAACAACTTATGTGATTTACGAGATAGCCTGGAAATGTGCATTGGGATCCAGACGCTCGGCGGGGGCCAGCGCCGCGAGCGCCAGCCCGCTGTTCCGGCAGCGGCGCGGAAAACGCCGGGGGGTTCAAAGGGGGGCGCAGCCCCCTTGCCAGACCGCGATGGTAGACTCAGGGGCTGGCGCGGTGCCCTTAGGGTACGCGGCGTCCTCCGCACGCTTTCGCGTCGGTGCTTAGATCGTCTCCCATAGACCTGGTTCCAGCCCCCGCTCCTCGAACCGGACGTGCGGATTTCCCGCATCCGGCTCTCAGTCGGGATCATGCCTTCGCACACGGAAGGTACCTCGGCATCGACGAAAGGCGTCTCAGGCTGTGGTACAGCCGTGTGTTGAAGAATGGCACGTAGTTCCTCTTCTTCACCTTTCGCTTTCGCTGCAACCACTGTCGCAGCCGCCGGGTCGAGTGTGCATCTACGGCCTCGTAGGCCGGGCTGACTTGCCCGATTGTGAAGTAGTTTGCCCATCCGGACATCATCCGATTGAGGCGCCCTACGACCTCCTCTGCTCGCTAACCCTGGTACCGCCGGGCCGTTTGCTCACTAATCCTACGGCAGATGCTCTGAACGCTCGCCCTGCTCGGTCGCGTGCCGATGTACCGGCTTCCGTCCGTCGGGCGATAGTTCCAGCCGATGCGATATCCAAGGAACTCAAGAGGCTCCTCAGGGCATCGGAGGCACCGGGTCTTCTGGGCATTGACCGGCAGCTTCAGTTTTCCCATGAGCCGGTTGACCACCGTCAGCATCTCCGCCGCCGGGGCCTTCCCAAGCACACAGAAATCGTCCGCATAGTTCACGATCTCCGCACCGAAGCGCCGGGCATAGCCCAACACCTTCCAGCCAAGGATGAACCGCCGCATGTAGATGTTGCTCAGCAACGGCGAGATCGGAGCTCCTTGCGGGGTCCCCTTTCTCTCCTTCCGCGCCCGGCTCGTGCGGCGGCGGCCGCCCTTGCCGTCCTCCTCTATCACCGGCATTTCCAGCCACGCCTTGATGAGTCCAAGCATCCGCCCGTCGCTCACGCGTCGTGCAATGCTCTTCATCAACTCGGCATGCGGTATCTCACCGAAGTATTTGGAGAGGTATGCATCGACCACTTCGTTGCGGCCACTGTTCAGCAAGCGGTGTATCCGCCCGACCGCGTCCTTGGCGCTTCGTCCCGGCCGGTATCCGTATTGCTCCGGCTCCAGGTCCGCCTCGAATATCGGCCCCAGCACCAGCATAGCCGACGTCTGCGCAACCCGATCCCTCAGGCACGGTATGCCCAAGGGACGGAACTTCCCTGGCTGCTTCTTCGTGATCAGCACCTGTCGTACCGGATTCGGCTCGTAGGTGCCGTCCCTCAGATCCCGCGACAGTTCCCCAGCCCAACGCTCCACTCCGTACGCCTCGATGTCCGCGACCGTCATACCGTCCACTCCAGCCGCCCCACCGTTGCGCCGGACCAGCCCCCACGCCTCCAGCAGGAAGTCCTCCCGCCATACCTTGTCGACGAGGGCGTGAAAGCGCCGGTCACGTTCTTCCTTCGCTTTCGCATGTAGCACGGTCTGGAGTTTCCGAACGCTCGCCGACCCTGTTAGACTCGCGCCAGTGGTCATGTCCCTGCCTCCGTTCCGTACCGCTCCCAACTCAGGGCCCCTTCCCTCGACGGGCATTACCCCGCGTCCTCAGTGCTACGGGCCCATCCGCCACCCTGCCGGCCCAGCCTGCCCCTCGCGGGGTTCCGGTTGCCGCGTGCACGACACCGACAGGGCTTCCCGTGTTGCTACGCTCTCCATCTTCCATGCATGCCGACGCCACTACCCCGGCGGAAAACCAGCCGGTTGTCCCGTCGCTCTCTTCCCGGCCAGTCGGCGGCCTTCCCCTAGTTAAAGGAGGGTCGGCTTCCGCATCACGCGTTTCGGAGCCTGCTCGGCGTTCACTCACGTTCCGGCCTGCATGGTCGCTGAACCGCCTACCGACTTAGCTCCTCCCTTGGCCGTCTCCGCCGTTTCCGGCTTCGTGCCCGTTTAGGGCGTCGCATATCGGTCGCAGCCCTTTTGCCAAAGTGCTTCAACCCATGTCGTTACCTCCATGAATCGCTCTGGCTGCTTGTCTTTTCCATTTTTCGGTATGTCCGTTGCTCTGCAGGTCCAGGTCACGGGGAAGGCCTGGGCTGTTCGGTGCCCGCGGAGGCAAGCCTAGCGAGCCGGAGCGGGCACCGAACAGGGACGGTGGTCGGACCGCTGGCTGCTTGGCCGTGAGGGGCCGTCTGGTAGTTTGGTCGCCACCGTCCTTCCCTACGTCCTGAATGGATACATGAGCATAATGGCTCGCATGACAAGCACAGGAGAAGGGAAGATGAGCATCCTTCGCACCATCGGGATCGACATCTCCAAGAACTGGCTCGACGTCTTCGCCGCGCCCGAGGGGAGAGCATCCCGGTTCTCCAATGACCCTACTGGCTTCCGGAAGCTGATCACCTGGATCGGCTCCGAGGTCGACCGGATTGCCTACGAACCCACCGGACCCTTCCACCGCGACTTCGAGGATGCCCTCCTGAAGGCCGGACTCTTCCTCTACGCGATCAACCCATTCCAGGTCCGGTTCTTCGCCCGCTCGCTCGGCCGGCGCGCCAAGACCGATGCCGTGGACGCCCGGATGCTGGCCACCATGGCGGCGGCCATCGAGGATCTGCGCCCGACTCATTCGAAGTCCGAAGGGCAGCGCGACCTGGCCGAACTCCAGCTGGTCCGCGATGCGCTGGTCAAGGACCGGGTCGCCACCACCAACCGCGGCAAACACTTGCGCACCCCCGTGGCCAAGCAGCTCAACAAGCAGCGGCTGAAGCAGATCGAGCGCCAGCTGAAGCGCATCGACGCCGAGATCCGTAAACGGCTCCAGGCAGAGGAGGCTCTCGAGCGCCAGTCCGAGATCCTGACCTCCATCCCCGGCATCTCTGACGTCACTGCCGCAGGACTGATCGTCCACATGCCTGAACTCGGCACCCTCACCGGGTCCCGTGCCGCCAGCCTCGCCGGGCTCGCCCCGGTGACCCGGGAGTCCGGCTCCTGGAAGGGACGCAGCTTCATTCAGGGAGGCAGGCACCCGGTGCGCCGATTGCTCTACATGCCCGCGGTGGTTGCGATCCGGTGCAATCCCGACCTCAAACGGACGTACGAGGCTCTCGTGGCCAAGGGGAAACCGCCGAAGGTCGCCCTTACAGCAGTGATGCGAAAACTCCTGGTCCTCGCCAACGTGCTCATCCAGCAGGACCGGATCTGGACGGCGTACGCACCCGAACACCACGCATGAGCGCCATGCACCCAACCGGAAAGCAAGGTCGAACAGCTCTATATGCGAGCTCTCGCCTGACTCAGCGACCGCATCCCGCGTTCACCGCTACCGTCGGTCCGCCGTGTCTCCCCGGCCCCACTCCTGACGGTACCTCTTGACATGGATACTACCAGCGGAAGCGACAGTCGCTGGGTGGGATTCGCACCCACATAGGAAAACGCGCCTTTCCACGGCGCACTTCAACATTGCGTGGGCTGGCTTACGTACGCTAAACCAACTCGTCGCCCGGCGCTGGGAACCCCGGGCCGTCAAAATGGCGGTTGGAGAAGCGGGCTTGGCCGGATCTCAAGGAACTGTTGCTCGCTCCGGACGCGCGCACGGATGCGCTGACACCGCCACGTCCGAAGCATCGACACCGCGCGTCTCCGCGCTTCGAGTAAGACCGTGTACCTGCTTGACACCAATGTCGTATCGGAACTGCGCCGTCTTCATCCGCATCCAGCCGTCGTGCGGTGGATTGAACATGTGGCTGCCGATGAACTGTTTCTGTCTGCGGTGACGGTCGGGGAGATCCAAGCAGGCATCGAATTCACCCGCGAGCAGGATGTCGCCAAGGCTGAGGAGCTGGAAGCGTGGCTCAACGCGGTGCTGATCTCCCATAACGTCCTTCCAATGAATGCAGCCACATTCCGAGAATGGGCGCGTCTCGAGCATCGCCGTTCGAACACTCTGATCGAGGATGCCATGATCGCAGCAACGGCCGTAGTGCATCGGCTGACGGTCGCGACCCGGAACGTGCGCGATTTTGGCCAATTCGGCGTAGGCCTTGTGAATCCATTTGAACACGAATCCGACGTGCGGGGGTAGCGCGACCCTTCCCTGAAGACCATCGGCCACTCTGAAGCGGAGCCGGTTCAGCACCTGCGGCAGCCTGAGTCCTTCCCGTTGATTCCAGGGGATCTCGCGGTAGCCTTGCTTGATCTCCCGCAGCGCATGGTCGCGGGTAGCCGGCAAGCGATGGTTCCTGCTCGATCAGCAACGCCAGCACCGGCCGCAACTTCGTTAGGTTCTTGCCTAAGCCGGGGGCGGTCCCGGGCAGCTCCGGGCGGGGCACCGTCCGCTTCAGCGGCCGACCGCCTCGAGCAGGAGCTGCCCGACCTCCCGGTTCTCCTTCAGTCCACCGAAGCGCTCCGCACCAGGACCCACGGCAAAGAGCGGAACGAACGCGGCCGAGTGGTCCTCGGTGGTGTACTGAAGGCTGTCGGCGCGGTCCTCGGCCGTGGGGAGGCCGATGCCGCCGGTCTCGTGGTCCGCGGTCACGACGACGAGCGTCTGGGGGCTCCGGCGGCGGAAGTCGAGCGCCAATCGCACCGCGTCGTCGAAGGCGAGCATCTCCCGGACGAGGATCTCGCGCCCGGCGTTCCGATGAGCCTCTGTGTCGGTGCCCTCGCTTTCCACCATCAGGAAGAACCCCCCGGGGCGGCCCTCCAGCATCTCGAGCGCGACGGACATCATGGCCGCAAGGCTGGGAGACCGCTCCACTGCGGGCGCCATCTCGCCCTCGGCGAAGAGGCCGAGGAGAGCGGTCTCCTGATCGGTACGGACGGCTTCCAGCTCTGCGACGGACTCGACGATCTCGTACCGCTCCCTGGCCGGAGTCCAGAGATCGACGCCCGCCCGCTCCTCCGCAATGTCCAACAGCCCTCGTCCGCCCCCCATGAGCACGTCCACGGGCAGGTCGATCATCTGCCGGAAGATGCTCACTTGCTCCGTGCGTGAGAGGGCATGGGCGCCGAATGCTGCCGGAGTGGCATCGGTGATGTACGTCGTCGTGACGAGCCCCGTCCCCATCGCTTGCCGCTTGGCGGCTTCCAGCACGGTTTCCAGGGAGGTCGAGTCGGGCCCGACGGCAACGGCTCCAAAGAACGTTCGGGTGCCGGTCGACAGCGCGGTGGCGCCCGCCGCGCTTCCCGTCACGACATGATCGTGGCCTCTGGTATCGACGAGGCCTGTCACGGGGAACTCCCGCACCGCCAGCTCGTTCCGGGCGAAGTGGGCAAGCGTCCAGTGCTCGACGCCCGCCCCGTCGGCGATCATCACGATGAGGTTTCGGGGGGCCAGCCCGCTCGGAGCGTCGGGGGTGCAGGCCGACACCCAAAGCGCGACGAGCCCGACGAGCCCGAGCGAAGGACGGGAAGATGCGGTCATTGAAAAGGTCCTTAGGCTCATCCTAGATCCACTCGCCGTCCTTGATCGACCCAGACACTCAGGGGTTGGCGCTCTCGCTTCCTCCCCGCCAATCCGCTCCTCCGGTGGCGGAGTCCGCGGGCCCTGGCGCAAAGCGTCCTTTCCCGGGGCCTCCCGAGCACGCGATCGGGCCCGCCGTCCGGAGGCCTTGAGTCGTTCCTATGCCGCGTGCGAGAATGTAGCAGGCCGGCTGTCACGGCCCCGAGAGATTCTTGTATCGGCGCTTGCCAGCCCCACCCCGGAGTCGCCTACGAGGGATGGCGCCGCCCGGCCGTGCCGGCTAAGCGGCCGCCCCGGCTCCGGCGCGGCGGCGGAGCCACTCCACGGTGCACAGCAGCAGCACGGCGAAGCCGATCAGGAAGATCGCCACGGCCAGGATCGCAGGGCTGATCTGCTCGCGCACGCCGGCCCACATCTGGCGCGGGATCGTGCGCTGCGCCTCGCTGGCCATGAACAGCACCACCACCACTTCGTCGAACGAGACGGCGAAGGCGAACAGCGCACCCGAGACGACGCCGGGTGCGATCAGCGGCAGCTCCACTCGGCGGAACGTGCGCCACGGGCCAGCCCCCAACCCGTTGGCGGCACGCGTCAGGTTGCGGTCGAAGGATGCGAGAGTGGCGGTTACGGTGATGACGACGAACGGCGTGCCGAGAGCCGCGTGGGCCAGGATCAATCCCAGGTGGGTCTGCGCGAGGCCGAGCGCCGAGTAGAAGAAAAACATGCCGGTCGCCGAGATGACGAGCGGCGTGACCATCGGCGAGAGGAGGAGCCCCATCGCGAGGCGGCGCGCCGGCATGGCGCGGCTCGCGAGCCCGAGGGCCGCCAGCGTGCCCAGGGCGGTCGCCAGCAGGGTGGCCGCCGTGCCGATGAACAGGCTGTTCGCGAGGGCGCGCCGCCACACCGGGTCGCTGGCCACCTGGCGGTACCAGCGGAGCGAGAACGCCTCGGCGTCGAGGCGCAGCATGCCCTCGGTGAACGTGAAGTACGGCTCGACGTTGAAGCTGAGCGGCACCATGACCACCAGCGGCACGAGCAGGAACGCGAAGATCCCTACGCAGGCCGCGAGGTAGGCCGCGCGCCCCGCGCGGGCACCGAGCCCCTCCGCCCTCATCCCAGCCTCATCCGCTCCACCCCGACCACCCGGTCGTAGACGAGGTAGAGCGCCGCCACCGACAGGAGCAGGATCCCGCCCAGCGCGCTCGCCAGTCCCCAGTTCAGGGAGGTCTGCATGTGGTAGGCGATGAAGTTCGAGATCAGCTGGCCGCTCTGGCCGCCCACGAGCGCCGGGGTGATGTAGTAGCCGATGGCCAGGATGAAGACCAGCAGCGAGCCGGCGCCGACGCCCGGCACGGTCTGGGGCCAGTAGACGCGCCAAAAGGCCCGGGGGAAGCCGGCGCCCAGCGAGGCGGCCGCGGCCATCTGCCGCCGGGGGATGGAGCGCATCACCGAGTAGAGGGGCAGGACCATGAACGGGAGCAGGATGTGGGTCATGGCCACGAGCGTGCCGGTCATGTTGTGGACCAGGGCGATGCGTCCGTCGTCGGCGACCAGCCCGGCCCAGACGAGCAGGTCGTTGATGACGCCCTGCGTCTGCAGCAGGACGATCCACGACGTGGTGCGGACCAAGAGCGACGTCCAGAACGGCACGAGCACGAGCGCGAGCAGCCAACCGGCGCGCCGCACGGGGGCGTGCGCGATCAGGTAGGCGATGGGATAGCCCAGGAACAGGCAGAACACCGTGACGGCTAGGCTGACGGCGAACGTGCGCCCGAACAGCCGCACGTAGATACGCTCGTCCGCCGGGCGGAGCTCGATAGAGCCGTCGGGCGCTCGGTCCAGATCGACGGCGTGCAGGTAGTGGCGCGCCGTCAGCCGGTCGCCGGCCGTGCGGACGGCGCGCCAGGTCCCCGGATCGCCCCACTCGGGGTCGATGTCGAGGAACGCCTCCGGCCCCGCGCCGGCCGGCATGTCACGGAGCTCGCGCGCCGTCCGGACCAGGACGCTCCTGAGGCCGCCCTGCACTCGGTTGATCCGCGTGGCGACGCGGCCGAGCGTTCCTTCGTCCGCCGCGCGCGAGAGCTCCGTGGCGGCCGCGGCGTAAACGGCCTCGGGGGGCGGCTCCCGGCCGTCCCACTCGCCGAGCAGGGCCAGCGTCTGGGGCATGACGTCCGCCACCGTCGGATCGTAGACGCTCCTGACGAACATCGTCGCTACCGGCAGGGCGAACGTGACCGCGATGAACGCCGCGAGCGGCAGGACCAGCCCACCGGCCCTGAGCCGCGCTCGGATCACTGCGCCAGCCAGGCGCTGAACCGCTCGTTCATCTCGTCCATGTGGTCGCTCCACCACAGCCAGTCGCTCTGTAGAACTCGCACCATGTTATCCGGGTGCGTCGGCATGTGGGGATTCATGTCGACGCCGGTCTCGACGTGCGTCCCCACGAGCGGCAGACCCGACCGTCGGGCGGGGCTGTAGGCGATGTGGCCGCCGACGGCGGCCATCGACTCCGCGGTGGTGGCAAAGCGGACCAACTCGAGCGCGGCCTCGAGGCTTCTGGTGCCGGCGACGATGCCCAGCTGGCCCGTATCGAGCACCTGGCCGTCCCAGACGATCACAAACGGCTGGCTCTCGAGCACCTGGGCGTTGAAGATGCGGCCGTTGTAGGCCGTCGTCATCGCCACCTCGCCGTCGGCGAGCATCTGCGGCGGCTGCGCCCCGGCCTCCCACCACACCACCTCATCCTTGATGGCGTCGAGCTTGCCCAAGGCCCGCTCCACCCCCTCGGCCGTGTCGAGCACGGCGTACACCTCTTCGAGGGGCACGCCGTCAGCCATCAGCGCGAACTCCAGATTGACGAGAGGTGTGCGGCGCATCCCGCGGCGGCCGGGAAAGCGCTCCAGATCGAAGAAGTCCTCGATCGTCCGGGGCTTCTCGCCCGGCGTACGCGCGTCGTTGTAGGCGTAGACGGTGGAATAGAGCACCATGCCCACGCTGCATTCCAAGAGCGTCTCGGGAAGGAAGTCGTCGACGGCCGGCGTGCCGTCGGGAGCGGGCGGGAGAGAGCCGGCGTCGATCCTCTCGAGCAGGCCCTCGTCACAGCCGCTGACCGCGTCGGCAATTTCAAGGTCGACGATGTCCCAGTGCACGTTGCCCGACTCGACCTGGGCGCGCACCTGGGCCAGGCCGCCGTTGTAGTCCTCCAGGCGCACCTCGATGCCGGTCTCGGCCATAAAGGGATCGAGATAACCCTTCCTGATGGCCTCGCCGTAGGAGCCGCCCCAGGAAACGACGGTCAGCGAGTCCGCGGGCTCGCCGCCGCAGCCCAGGGCCAGGGCCGCGATGGCGGCCGCACCGATGGTCCATCCGTGTTTGCCTGTCATGGCGTGTCCTCCTCGTCTTCGGGGTCGAGCACCCTGCAGTCGGTCGGGGTCCAGCCGATGCGGACGCGGTCGCCTTCCAGAACGGCGCCGTGGCCGACCATGTTGGGAATCTTGACGATGAAGTCCGAGTGGCCGCAGACATCGACTCTCAAGCGAAGATGGTCGCCCAGAAACGTGATGTCCTCGAGGCGGGCGTCGAACTCGTTGGTGTAGAGGCCCGGCGTCGGCGCGATGGCGACCCGCTCGGGCCGGATCGAGATCGTCGTGCGGTCACCGGGGCCGCATTCGGCGACGCGGAACGCCTGGACGATCCGGCCGCCGACGTCGACGTCGCATATCTCGTCCCGGACGGCCATGACCTTGCCGGCCAGGCGGTTGTTCTCGCCGATGAAGCGAGCGACGAATGAGCGCTCCGGCTCCTCGTAGAGCGTTTCGGGCGAGGCGGCCTGCTCGATGCGGCCGGCCCGGAAGACCGCGACGCGGTCCGACATGACCATCGCCTCGTTCTGGTCGTGCGTGACGTAGAGGACCGTGACGCCCAGGTCGGCGTGGATGCGGCGGATCTCGTACTGCAGCTCCTCCCTTAGCCGCCGGTCGAGCGCGCCGAGCGGCTCGTCCATCAGCACGAGCTCGGGCTCGAACACCAGCGCTCGGGCAATGGCCACCCTCTGCTGCTGGCCACCCGAGAGCTGGCTCGGCCGCCGGTGCTCGAGCCCCTCGAGCCGCACCAGCTCCAGGGCGCGGCCGACCCGCTCGCGGCGAGCCGCAGGATCGAGCCCGCGCACCTCGAGCGGAAACGACAGGTTCCCGCCTACGGTCATGTGAGGAAACAGCGCGTAGTTCTGGAACACCATGCCGATGCCCCGGCGCCGGGGCGCCACCTCGTTCATGGCCCGGCCGTCGATGCGGATCGTGCCCGAGGTCGGCTCCTCGAATCCGGCGAGCATCATCAGGCAGGTCGTCTTGCCCGACCCGGAGGGGCCGAGCAGCGTGAGGAACTCGCCCTTTTGGACCGTCAGGTCGAGGTCGCTTACGACCTCGGTCCGCCCGTCGAAGCTCTTGGTGACACGTTCGAACTCGACATGGTCAGGACCGTCGGGCGGCTGGCGTGTTGGCCGCATCCTGCGGATTCTCTCCCGCAGCTCACTGCTTAGAGTTGTCCCACCCTGAGTTGTCCCACCCTCGCGCCCCTCTCGCACAACGGTGCCCTTTCTCCCTTAGATTCCCGGTCGCGGGGGCAGACTCACCCTCGGGTCGACGGTCGTCAATCTTCGAGTTCTTCGAAGGTCAGATTCAGGATCGGATAGTCGGACCAGGCCCGGTAGTCGAAGTGCCACCACTCGTGAGGTTAGATCGTGAATCCCTGCTTCTCCATCGCCGTTCTGAGGCGGTTCCTGTTCTCCCGCTCCCGCACGCTCAGGCCCGGATAGTCGGGGTAGGAGCGCTCGGTAAACTCGTCGTAGCCGCTTCCCATGTCCACGGGCCGGCCCGATTCCAGGTCGTAGAGCGTCAGATCCACCGCCGTCCCGCGGTTATGCCGCGATCCGGACGCCGGATCGGCCACGAAGTCCCGGAGATCCTCGGGCGTCCCCTCCCAGAACATCCAGGTGACGTACCACGGACGATAAGCATCGAAGATGAGCAGGCCAAAGCCTTGCTCCCCGAGTTCCCGATGGGCTGCTAGCAGAGCCTCGGCCGCCGGCCGCTGGAGGTAGGCCTTGGCCTGCCGGTACAGGGCCGCGCCCATGAAGTTGTTGGTTCCCGCGTAGCGGACGTCGAACCGCAGGTCCGGATCCAGGAGTCCGAGGTCGACCAGATCGGGCGCGAGCTTCTCTCCCTCCTCCACAGGCGGAGTGGCGGCCAGCGCCTCGGCTTCCAGCTCCTCGACCGGCCGCTGGAGCTCGACGCGGAACGAGCCGGCGTCGCCGGGGCGGTCGCACGCAAGGATAAGGACGGAGAGGGGGAGCAGCAGGGCTCGAGCGACTTGACGGGGAACCAAGGAGGGTCGGGCCATGTTCCGTTCGCGCGCGTTTGAGAGATCCGGGCAGCAGGCAAGACCCCGAGGCGGTCCTCGGGCCGGCGCCTGAAACCTAATCATCCACCGGCAAAATCCGAGGGGGCCGGCGGAGGCGGGCGGCGTGGCCCGCGCGCGGGGCCAAGGCGGAGCTCGGAAGGGCGGGATGGAGAGGGAAGGGGGCTCGCTCTCTGGCGGGGCGGTGGCCACGGCCCCGCCTCCCGGAGGCCTCCCCGCCCATCGCGCTGAACAGCCGGTCGCCGGGCGGGCGTTCGCCTTCCTTTCCGGCAATCGCGTCGTCTTCCGCCGCCGCCGCCGCGACGCCGAAGCGGCCCGGGAGTGCGCGCAGGGCGGGGCACCGATCCTCAGGGGCCACCTCGCCTGCGGAACCCGGGCCGCCCGAATCGGCCAAAGTGACAGGTACAGATGTCTACACGGATCTGGGGAGACCATTAAGTCATTGTGGAGAAACGATTTGGCAGAGTCTCGGGTGCTCTCCATTGGCACGGATCCTGCCCCCTCAAGCGTTCGGTTGTTGGCTGCTTCGCCCCCGTTCCGGGGGGTCGAAGCATGCGCGTTCACATCAATGCCGATCACCGGCATCAAGGCAGGAGAGAGGAATCATGGCAATCACACGGTATCGCCACAGCGTGGCGCCTTGGAGGGCACTGGATCAGATGACGCGCCGGTGGGATCGCCTCTTTGGCGAGTCCGCGCTTCCCGAGGCGGAGGCCGCCAGCTGGCTGCCCGCGGTCAACGTGGAGGAGACGAAGAACGAACTGCTGCTGACCGCGGAGCTTCCCGGGCTCACCGAGGAGAACGTCGAGATCGAGCTCGAGAACGACGTCCTCACGATCCGGGGGCAGAAGGATGAGACCCGCGAGGAGAACGGAGAGGGCGGACACTACCACGTGTGGGAGCGGCAGTTCGGGAGCTTCTACCGCTCCTTTACGCTCCCGCGCACCGTCTCCGCGGACGAGATCTCGGCAGCCTTCGAGGACGGCGTGCTCCACGTGCGCATGCCGAAGGCGCCCGAGTCGAAGGGCCCGACCATCCAGATCCGGCGGCCAGCGTAGAGAGCGGCCCCGAATCGGGACTGGGCCCGGGGGGGTAGCACAACCCCCCCGGGCTCCTTTTCCCGGTGCAGGCTCTCGGTGAATTCTCGGGCCCTGACCCCCCCGAGGGAAGCCGGGTCAAGAGGTGTCTAACGTCCCGGGCGGCTGTCTTCGGCTGCTGAGTTGAGACGGCTCTCCGTCTCAACCCCGCTCCCCGGACGTCACCGGGCGCGCTGTGGTGACGAAATGCAACATTCGGCATCGCCGGATTGTCATCTGCGTGGTCTTTCTCAGCCCCTCGCGACGCCTGCGGTGCCCAAGGTCGCACCTGTCACGGGTTCCGCCAACCTACCGTAGGTTCCCATGTGATCGCGCTAAGAATATACGGGATAATGTACGACACAAACGAGTCGGCCCAATACCTCTAACATTTGTAACATGCTATGAATCATACAGTTACGACGATGTAGGACCATCGTCGATAGCCGATGATCCGTCTGCTCGGCTGCCCAGTCCCGGAAGCTCGAGCGAAACCCGTGTGGCACGGCGGCGATCCCGTGCTTCTGGAACATCCGGCGCAGTTGCTTCTCTTCGAGCTGCCTACCGACCCGATTGGGAAACAGATACGGGCTGGTTCCCTCCACGAGCGTCCGTGCCTCGTCCAGAATCTCCACGGCCCGGCTGACCTGCCCCGAAGAGCGGTACCACATCCTAGTGTTAGTCCCAGCAGCTGTGGAGGGCCGTGAAGGACGGGCATCCTCAGGAACCAGGGCGACGGCTTAATCGCCTCAGGGGCCGGGGGAAAGCCGCCGCAGGCGCTGTGGGGTCGGACGGTATTGTACTCGCGCCTCCATTGCTCGACCAGCACGGCCGCCTGCGCCAACGAGTAGAAGATCTCCCCGTTCAACAGCTCGTCCCTGAGCTTGCCGTTGAAGCTCTCGTTGTAGCCGTTCTCCCACGGGCTGCCCGGCTCGATAAAGAGCGTCTCGACGCCCACGCGCCCCAACCACCGCCGCACGAGCTTCGCGGTGAACTCCGGTCCGTTGTCCGACCTCAGATACTCGGCAGGCCCGTGTCGGACGAACAGATCGGCCAGCACCTCGAGCACGTCGTGCGAGCGGATCTTGCGAGCCACCACGATCGCCAGGCACTCCCTCGTGTGCTCGTCCAGCACTGTCAGCAGCTTCAGCGCACGCCCGTCGTGCGTCCTCGAGGCCACGAAGTCGTACGACCAGACGTGGCCCCGATACAGCGGCCTCAGCCGGATGCACGATCCGTCGTTGAGCCACAGCCGACCTCGCTTCGGCTGCCGCTCCGGGACCTTCAGCCCCTCCTGCCTCCAGATCCGCTCCACCCGCTTGTGGTTCACCCCCCAGCCCTCGATGCGGAGCATGTCCGTGACGCGTCGGTAGCCGTAGCGGCCGAATCGACTCGCGAGTCGCACGATATCACCTCGGAGCGCCCCCTCGTCACTCGCCACTTTCCTCGCCCGGCGCTGGGTCGTGCGTGGCTGCCCGAGCACCCGGCACGCTCTCCTCTCCGACGCCCCGAGCTGCTGACGTACACGCACCACACAACGTCGTCGGCGCTCGGGGCTCAGAAGTTTCCCTGGGCCGCTTCCTCCACGATCAGCTTGTCCAGTGTCAAGTCCGCCACTGCTCGCTTCAAGCGCCCGTTCTCGCGCTCGAGCTCCTTCAGGCGCCGTGCCTGGCTTACCTTCATCCCGCCGTACTCCCGCCTCCACCGGTAGTACGTCTGCTCGGTGATGCCGAGCTCCCGGCTGATCAGCTTCACGGATTTGCCGCGGGCCAGACCGACCTCTGCCTCCCGCAGTCCAGTGATGATCTGCTCCGGAGTGTGTCGCTTCCTTCCCATCCTGACCTCCTCGCTCAAAAGCTTCAGACCAGCTCGATCCTAATATTGCTCCTGGTCTCGTTTCAGCGGGTCAGGTCAGGGGCAGCTCTGGTGGTCGAGACCACGAACATCAATCCACAACAGGGTCTCCGGGGAGCCCCCCCCTCCATCGGAACAGCAGACGGCCACCCCCACCGGGGCCTCCGAGGGCCTCCGCAGGGCCTCCGCTCTTTCGCATGGACAGCCGCCCCAATACGCGCTAATATCTGCGGATACACAGCGAATCGGTCTACGAAGGAGGCTCTCATGGCATTGGGGACGTGGCGTCGCCGGCTCTCGTTCGATCTGCCGTTGCTGGTCGTCGCCGTCGGGATGACGGCTGCCGGCCCTGCACGGGCAGAGCAGTCGCCGCCAGGGTTGGATTTCGCGTACTACCGCACCAGGATCGAGCCGATCTTCCTGAAGAATCGCGCGCTGGACGAGGGCGCCGGACAACGTTGCGTCCAGTGTCATTCGGTGATGGCGACGCGTCTGAGTCTTCAGCCGCTGGCTGGCGCCGCTGCTCAATGGACGGAAGAGCAGTCGATACAGAACTATCAGGCGGTTTCTGGACTCGTGACGCCGGGCGACCCGATGAATAGCCGCCTGCTCCTGCACCCGCTCGCCCCCGAAGCCGGCGGCGACCCGACGCATACAGGCGGCAAGTTCTGGCAGACGCCTGAGAACGCCGAGTGGCAGACCATCGCCGCCTGGGTGAACGGCGCGGCGGCGGAAGGTGGCGCGCCTGTGGTGATGGCGGCCATGGCGCCCGCGGTGACACTCGACTACGAGTTCTTCAAGAACCAGGTGCAGCCGGTGTTCCTGAAGAAGAGACCTAACGTGGCGCGGTGTTACTCCTGTCACGCGGCAGGGAACGGAGAAGGCAACGCCGGCGCGGCGATGAGACTGCAGGTCATTTATCCCCGCGCGACGATGTGGGACGAGGAGCAGTCGCGAATGAACTTCGACGCGGTCAAGGAGAAAGTCGCACCGGGCAATCCCGAGGCGAGCCGGCTGCTGATCCACCCGCTGCGCGTCGAGGCTGGCGGTGGGTGGGGCCACATGGGAGGCTTCCAGTTCCAGTCGCCAGCCGACCCGGACTGGCAGGTGTTAGCGCGATGGGTAAACGGAGAGAAATGGGTAAACGAAGAGAATTAGACAGAGAGAAAGGAGCCGGAAAATGACAATCCTCAAGCGACTCGGGGCGCTGGCCTCAATCGGCCTCTTGGTTGTTGCATCTCGCTCGGATCTGGCGGCACAGGGCACGGAGCTCCGCGTAATCCAGAACTCCATGGCGGGTGACGCGGTTACGATCATCGACCCGGCCACCGACAGGGTGGTCGGCGAGATTCCAGGCATCGAAATCAGCAACGGCATCGCCGTCGCGCCGGACGGGAGCCGGATCTACGTGACCGGCGAAGTCGAGAGGGCGCTCTTCGTCGCCGACGCGAGGACGTTCAAGGTCATCAGTAAGATACCGGTCAGCGGGCGTCCGAGCGGCGTGGCCGTCAGCAAGGACGGCATGTGGATCTACGTCGGCATCCATGACCAGGGCGGCACGGGCATGGACATCGTGGACGCCGTGTCGTTGCAGGTTACCAAGAACCTGCCGCTCGAGGGGATGGGGACGCACTACGTCTTCGTCACGCCAGACGGCAAGTACGCAATGGCTACGGCCAACGGCGGGTCAGGGCCCGATGCAGCCACGAGGAATAGGGAGGCGCTCACGCTTCGCTTTGTCGATACGAAGACCGGGGAGTACGTCCGCAAGTTCTCGGGCGAAGGGGAAGGCGGGCATCGCGTCTGCGACTTCTACCCGAACCCTGACGGATCCACGAAGTGGGTGCTCTGCAACCAGGGAAGGCAGGCCGGCTTCGTCGTGTACGACTTCAACACTGGCGCGATCGTCAAGAGGGTGACGCTTCCCACCGCGACCGAGGGGGCGGAGGGGAGGGTGAGGCTGAGGAACGTGTCATCCGCGCAGGGCAGCCCCAGCCACGGCATCGCCGTCTCGCCCGATCGCAAGCTCATCGTGGTGAGCGACCGCTGGTTCAACCTGATGCACGTCTACTCCGCGCCCGACCTCACGCACCAGTACTCTATTCCAACCGCCCCGGATCCGTTCTGGTTCGCGTTCATGCCGGATAGCAAGACGGTGTATGCCTCGTCGGCGTTCAGCGACATGGTGGCGGTGATCGATCTGGAGCAGCGGAAAGAAGTGGGGCGCATTCGGGTTCAAACGCAGCCGAAGCGCATAGTCGTGGCGATGCTCCAGCAGCAATGAGCAGAGCGAGTCGCTCGAGGAACTCGAGGGGGTGAGCGAGAGAGCGGTGCCGCCACCCGGTGTGGGACGGGGAAGCCGATAGACGATGCGTTCGCCTCCGGTGGCACCGAACATTATCTATTTGATCCAGTGGCTATTAAGAATAGGTGTCTTTGCTACTTTCCTGGGACATGGCCTCGTTGCTTTTTCTCAGAATGTAAGATGGCTTCCTTATTTGGACACAGTTGGAATTAATGGACAAATGGCCCTGTATGTAATGAAAGTAATAGGAGTACTTGATATAGTAATTGCTTTTTCTGTTTTAATTCATCCCTGGAAGCCGGTGCTCTACTGGTGTGTCTTTTGGACCCTGGCCACGGCTATGATTCGTCCACTTTCAGGAGAGTCACTACTGAGTTTTGTCGAAAGGGCCGCGAACTGGACTGTACCACTGGTACTATTGATTTTAATCAATAATACAAAGCTCGCGGGTGACAGATCGGGTAACACCTCCGAAAAAGGGATCCCCGAGCCGGAGGCACTCAACGTGCCGTAAGTCGTTGTCCTATATGAAGCGGAGGGGGTGGGATTCGAACCCACGAGTCCTTTCGGACGCCAGTTTTCAAGTTCCACGCAACTCCGGCTTCAGGACCTTAAGCGCGACCTTCCTTTCGTGCCGTAGGTCTTCGGCCAGATAGACCGTGGCCATCCCGCCCTCACCGATCTCACGCTCGATGCGGTAGCGGCCTTCAAGGGCAGCGTTCAGGCGGGTGATGGGGTCGGACGGGTCGCTCATAGTCCCGCGCTGCTAGGAGGAGAGGGGAACTGCGCCCAGAATGGAGCCAAGCCAAATAATGCTGGTCAGTTAGGCGTGTGACCTGCCCCCAAGTGACCTGACCCGCTGAAACGAGACCAGGAGCAATATTAGGATCGAGCTGGTCTGAAGCTTTTGAGCGAGGAGGTCAGGATGGGAAGGAAGCGACACACTCCGGAGCAGATCATCACTGGACTGCGGGAGGCAGAGGTCGGTCTGGCCCGCGGCAAATCCGTGAAGCTGATCAGCCGGGAGCTCGGCATCACCGAGCAGACGTACTACCGGTGGAGGCGGGAGTACGGCGGGATGAAGGTAAGCCAGGCACGGCGCCTGAAGGAGCTCGAGCGCGAGAACGGGCGCTTGAAGCGAGCAGTGGCGGACTTGACACTGGACAAGCTGATCGTGGAGGAAGCGGCCCAGGGAAACTTCTGAGCCCCGAGCGCCGACGACGTTGTGTGGTGCGTGTACGTCAGCAGCTCGGGGCGTCGGAGAGGAGAGCGTGCCGGGTGCTCGGGCAGCCACGCACGACCCAGCGCCGGGCGAGGAAAGTGGCGAGTGACGAGGGGGCGCTCCGAGGTGATATCGTGCGACTCGCGAGTCGATTCGGCCGCTACGGCTACCGACGCGTCACGGACATGCTCCGCATCGAGGGCTGGGGGGTGAACCACAAGCGGGTGGAGCGGATCTGGAGGCAGGAGGGGCTGAAGGTCCCGGAGCGGCAGCCGAAGCGAGGTCGGCTGTGGCTCAACGACGGATCGTGCATCCGGCTGAGGCCGCTGTATCGGGGCCACGTCTGGTCGTACGACTTCGTGGCCTCGAGGACGCACGACGGGCGTGCGCTGAAGCTGCTGACAGTGCTGGACGAGCACACGAGGGAGTGCCTGGCGATCGTGGTGGCTCGCAAGATCCGCTCGCACGACGTGCTCGAGGTGCTGGCCGATCTGTTCGTCCGACACGGGCCTGCCGAGTATCTGAGGTCGGACAACGGACCGGAGTTCACCGCGAAGCTCGTGCGGCGGTGGTTGGGGCGCGTGGGCGTCGAGACGCTCTTTATCGAGCCGGGCAGCCCGTGGGAGAACGGCTACAACGAGAGCTTCAACGGCAAGCTCAGGGACGAGCTGTTGAACGGGGAGATCTTCTGCTCGTTGGCGCAGGCGGCCGTGCTGGTCGAGCAATGGAGGCGCGAGTACAATACCGTCCGACCCCACAGCGCCTGCGGCGGCTTTCCCCCGGCCCCTGAGGCGATTAAGCCGTCGCCCTGGTTCCTGAGGATGCCCGTCCTTCACGGCCCTCCACAGCTGCTGGGACTAACACTAGGATGTGGTACCGCTCTTCGGGGCAGGTCACTGGCCGAGGGAGGGCGCTTCAGCCAGGCGTAGTAGCCGCTGGGGGAGAGACCCAGAACACTGCACAGCACACGCACGGGGTGGTCCGCCTGATTCGTCTTCACGAACTCGAACCCCGATCGGGGATCGAGTTGCTCTCCCGAGCAAACCAGGCGGCGGCTTTTTTTAGGATCTCCTGCTCCATGCGCAGCTGCTTGTTCTCTCGACGCAGCCGTCGGAGCTCCTCTCGCTCCTCCGTCGTTAGTCCGTCGCTGCGACGTCCTTCGTCCAGGTCAGCCTGCTTGACCCAATTGCGTATCGCTCCTGCTGAGGGCTCGAACTCCCGGGCCAACGCTTCCACAGACCGGCCCGATCGGACCAGCTCGACCATCTGCCGCCGAAACTCCGGCGGGTACGCCGCATGCGTCCTTGGCATCGTGGACTCCTCCTTTCTCCCTCACTCTTGAGGGGTCCACTAAACCGGGTCAACTCCATTGAGGCCGAACGACCGACCAGTGGGCTCTTACGCAACCGCTTGCAGCCAGCAGAACGCACGTCTACTATCCTCGGTCCAGAGTGTAACAAATGATTACACATCCGGACTTTGGCACTGGCCTCGAGTTGAGGCAGGTAGTGCCGGAGTGAGGTCTAGCTGAGCACGCAAGTAGCGAAGCAGGGACACCTTCCTCGCGCGGGGCTCCGCGCAAATCAGAGTAGTCGGCAAGTACGTGTCATCGTAACTCCGACTCGAATAAACCAAGGAGCGCGACAGATGCGTACCAAAGGAATTGTAAAGTGGTTCAACGACGCCAAGGGTTTTGGGTTCATCAGCCCGGAGAACGGCGCCAAGGACTGCTTCGTTCATCACAGTGCAATTCAAGCGGAAGGCTTCAAGAGCCTCAGTGAGGGTGCCCAGGTTGAGTTCGACGTCGTTGAGGGTGAGAAAGGCCCCGCGGCCGAGAATGTCGTCACGCTCTAAATTCCGATCGGACCCAGCAGAAGCCTGTGAGCCGTCCCGAGTCCTTGGGGCGGCCCACTCGTTTTAACCCCGCGACCGAGGCTGCCGGCTATCTCGCCGTGTAGAGCTTCGCGGCTCGAGTGGCTGTTCTGCGAGTTGGGCTCGCTGGTATTCACATATGTTGTAGGGCTCTTCTTGGTCATTCCGTCCCTGGGTGAACCGGTTCCGATTTCTTGGACAAGGGGGCGGCTTAATCATGCCGCCTTGCGGGTGAGCTCCTCGCGGGCCTGGGCCGGGGTCCGGTAGGCGTGCCGCTCTAAGAGCCATCCGTGGTTGTAGGATTCGATGAACTGGCCGATCTCGTGTCTGGCTTCCTCGAGGGTCTCGAAGTCGTGGAGGTAGAGGCACTCCTCCTTGAGCGTGCGGATGAAGCGCTCCGCCACACCGTTGCACTCCGGCTCCCCCACATAGGCCGCGGTCGACCGGATCCCGAGCCATCGGAGCTCGGCCTGGAACTGGTGGGCCGTGTACTGCGGACCCCAGTCATGGCGTAGCCCGAGTCCGAGCGCGATCCTGGGCGCGTAGCCGGCCATATGGGTCCGCACGCCCTGGCGGACCGGCTCGAGGGCCGCCCAGCGGTCTCCCTTCTTGGCCACATGCCATCCCACGACGTCGCTGACACAGTGATCGACTGCCATGAACAACCAGCACCAGCCGTCCGCCTTCGTGTAGAACCGGGTCGCATCGGTGCCCCACAGTTCGTTGGGCGCATCGGTCGTGATCCGGCCGCTGTGGCTCCGGTCTCCTCGCGGGTGCCCGCGGCGCACCGGCGCCAACAGCCCGTTCTCCCGCATCAGCCTCAGCACGCGGTTCTTGCCCACTCCGATCCCTTTCGGCCTCAGGCGGGCTCTCACCTTCCTGTGCCCCTCACCCAGGAAGTCGCTCTCCCGGAGCACCTCGCGGATCTTCTCGACCAAGGCCTCATCGCTCAGCTCCGTCTTCGGCCCCCGCTTCCCGGGCTCCCCAACCTCAGAGCCCAGCCCTCGAGCCCGCATCCTGTATACCGTCGAACGCGCCACCCGCCACACCTCGCAGACCATCGTCAGAGGGTAGCGTCGTCCCGTCCCCGAACTCACTCGCTCCCGCGCCTCAAGAGCTTCCTCAGCTCTTGCCCGAATCCCCTTTTTTCGAGGAGTTCCGCCGCCAGCTCCATCCGCATCGTCATCTCACCCAACTTCGCCCGCGTACGCATCAGCTCCCGCTCCGCCCCATCACCCCTCCGGCTCTTCAGCCCCTGCTGGCCTCTCTCCAAGAACACTCGCCGCCACTCTTCCAGATCCACCGGCGAGACCTGAAGCTCACGGCTCACTTCCCCCAGATCTTCTCCGCGAAGCAGCCGCAGCACTGCATCCGTCTTCCGCCGTGCACTCCATCGCTCCGGCAACTCCTCCCCTCCACGACCTCCGGTCGCTTCCCTCTCCCCACTCTCCTGGGACATATCCTCTCCCCCTCTCTCTGGACCCCAACTCTTGTGGCCAATCTACTGTCCAGATAAATCGGGGGCGGTAAACTGGGGATATTCTTGCTTCGATAGGAGGGAGAGCATGAAGTCATACGATTTGCTAAGGGGACGAAGGGGCGCTCGGATCGAGGCGATCGAGTCTAAACTGAAGAAGATGCTCGAGCGCGATCGACACGAAGTCGATCTGGCCATGTCCGTCCTATTGGGTGATCTGGCGCCTGCAGAAGCAAACGACGAGGTGCGCTCAAGTGACCAGAGAGTCAACGAGGCCGAGCGGGAGATCCGTCGGGAGCTTGTCGTGCACGCCAGCGTCTTTGGAAGCATCGAAATCCCATGCGTACTCCTCTATATGTCGATCGTCAAAGACATCGAGCGGGTGGGTGACTACGCGAAGAACCTCATCGACCTCGCTCTCGACGGCGCCAATCTTCAACAGGCGCCGGATTTTGCCGACTGGAGGGCCCTGGCCGCTCAGGTCTCCGCGTTCGTCGGCGACTCGACTGAGGCGTTCCACGAGCGAGATACCACTCGAACCCGAACTCTAATCGCACAGGGTGACCGGCTGCTGACGGTTTTCGATGACAGTGTTTCGGCGCTCGTGAAGGGAGCGGATCAGGACCCGAGCCCAGTGGCCCGAGCGCTGGCTCTACGTTACCTGAAGCGAGTTGTCGCACACCTCGTCAACGTGCTTACCGCCGTCGTGATGCCGCTGGATTGCCTTGATTACCTCCACGAGCTCCCGAAAGGCCGCGTTCGATGGGCTAACCGTCATACACCGAGGTGAGGCGCCTCTCGCCGAAGAGTGTCGCCAGGGGAGCGAATCCGGCCAACCTCGCCTTAGTCCGGCACAACCTGCCTCAACTCCTCGAAGAAGTTCTGGACGAGGATGTCGCGGACTTCCGCTGCAGCGTACGAGCCCGTGCGGATCGCCAGTATGCGCCGGTCATCGGGCGAGAGGTCGAAGTGCCGACTCGCGACGGTCAGATAGGGGGCCCAGAAGTCAGCGCCTCGCGTGACTCCACGGCGAAACTCGGCTCGGTCCGAACCGTGGCTACAGTCAAGGTCCCATCCGAGGCTATTAGAAGATCTCTTCACCGTTGTGCGCCCAAATCGTCCGTCGGGCGAAATCGATGGACTACTCTCCTCGAAACCCGTGGCTGCGAAAGCGACGGGCGCAGGATCCGAATTCAGCTCGCGGACATGGACCGGTTTGGACCTGGCCCTCACGTTGTCCCGACCCGCCAAAGGGCTGTTGGTCTAGCTATCCCAGGCGTATACTTTCGACGGACGGAAAGCGATTTCCGGGTAGCCTCATCTGCGAAGGAGAGACCCATGGGTACGAAACACCCTGATCGTAGGGATTTCCTAAAGCGCGGGGCCGCGTTGGCCGGTGGTTTGACTTTGGGAGGGGCACAGCCTGGAATCGGCCAGACACCAGCGTCTGACCAGGACGTCCAGGACCAGAACTGGTCAAGTCCGGAACTGATCGCCTATGGCCAACGCTCGAATTTCGAGACGTCGGTACGCATACCGCACGGCGGCAGGCCGTCACCCGATGCCTTCGGGCTCGTCTTTCATAATGCGACTCCGATTCAGGACCAGATGGGGGTGATTACGCCATCCGCGCTCCACTTCTCAAACACTACGCGTGGCGCAATCATCCCGAACATCGATCCCCGGGAGCATCAACTTATGATCCACGGCCTGGTGGATCGCCCCCTGATCTTCACCATGGACGACTTGAAGCGTCTTCCTTCCGTGACCCGCCTTCATTTCGTGGAGTGTGCGGGGAACCGTGCCAGGTCCGACCAGACGACAGTGCAGGAAACGCACGGGGCCATCAGCTGCGCCGAGTGGACCGGCGTGCTCCTGTCTACGCTCCTCAACGAGGCGGGGGTTAAACCGGCAGGGACGTGGATCGTGGCGGAAGGGGTTGAGTCAGTGAAGGGGGCATCGAGCATTCCGATAGCGAAGGCGATGGACGACTGTCTGGTGTGCTACGGCATGAACGGCGAGCCGGTACGCCCCCAGCAGGGTCACCCGCTCCGGCTGCTGGCTCCCGGCTTCGAGGGAATCCTAAACGTGAAGTGGCTGAGGCGATTCAAGGTAGTGGACCGATTCTACATGACCTATAACGACTACGGGCATCTTAAGCGCGACCCCGACGCAGCGGCGCTGAGTTACCAGGTCGGACCGAAATCGGTCATCACCTATCCCTCCGGGGGACAACAGCTACCCGACCGCGGATTCTACGAGGTCCGCGGCTTGGCCTGGTCCGGTGGGGGCGCCGTTCGCAGGGTCGAAGTATCCACCGACGGTGGCCGGCGCTGGATGGACGCCGAAATCCGTGGGACGGCACATCGCATGGCCCAGACCGCCTTCAGTTTCCACTGGAATTGGGACGGAACAGAGGCCGAGCTGATGTCGCGTTGCACGGACGAACTGGGTCAGGTTCAGCCGACGCGAGCTCAGGCCGCTGAGTTCGGGAGGTCCGGAGCCGTCTACCCCGGGACGCCGGATCAGCCGCTCCGTGTGACAGGCTTGGACAATTCCATTCAGCCGTGGCGGATCGCGAGCGATGGGGGTGTTCACAATGCGATCACTTAGCCTTCTCGCGTTTCTGACGCTCTTTGCGGGCTCTGCGCAAGCGCAGGGGCTCATCTCTGGTGTGGGAAGGACCCCGACCGCAGAAGAAATCCGTGCGTGGGATATCTCGATCAGCCCGACGGGAGAGGAGCTCCCGCCCGGGAGCGGAACGCCCGAGGAAGGCGCTGAGGTCTACATGAGGACGGGTTGCGCGTCATGCCACGGCGCGGAGGGGACGGACGGTATCGCTCCCAAGTTGTTGAAGAACGAAGTGGAACCAGACGCCAACCCCTGGGATTACGAGCGAATCCTGCCGATCCGCTCCCCGTACGCGACGACGGTATGGGATTACATCAATCGCGGCATGCCTCTGAATCGAGAAGGCTCCCTGACGGCCGATGAGGTCTACGCGCTGACGGCCTATCTGCTCTACATAAACGGCCTCATCAGGGAAGAAGCGGTAATGGACGCCCAGAGTTTGCCGCAGGTGGAGATGCCAATGCGTGATGGCTGGGCACCCCTACCGGATTGGCAACCTGGGATGCCAAGGCTTCACGGGTACCCCTACTGACGGACGCACCGTAACGCTTTCCAAAGGCTGAGCTGAAACAAGCCTAGCGCGCCGCCCCGCCAAGCCCGGTTCCTATCCAAAGACCTGCGTGTGGCCATTAGAAAATGAACGGATCGATGCGCATCTTTACACTCGCGCTCGTCTTGACGCTCGTCACGGGTCCCGTGCTCACTGGATGCGTGAGTCGGGCTTTGGTGCCGGTACCCCAACCCGGGGCGCCGGTGCGCGACGACATCGCCGGGGTCGTACTGGTAAGTGGGGAGGAAATCGACCTTGAAGAGCGCGAGTACGGCCTGCGCGAGGCCGAATTAGTCATCCAGCGTTGGGGGTCATCAAGGTCGGAAGTCCGAAGAATCCCAGGGGCGAGATTCAGGAGCTTATCGTGGAAGAGCCTTCCGACTCAGGACGCGTAGGCACGTTCTTGGCGGGTACTGCTGCCGCGTTTGGGGTCTTTATCGCCTTCGGAGGTGGGCTTCTGTTCTGACGGCCGTAGGGGCCGTACGCTATCACCCCGAACCCGAGCACCTCTAACACCGACGCGTAGCCTGCCGAGGCCTTGCCACCAGATCGGGCTATGTGCCCGGTCGTGTCGAGCTGGTCACAACCGCCTGCCTAGTACCGGAACGCACCTCCGTTGATGTGGAAGGTCTGGCCCGTGATATAGCTGGATTCGTCGGATGCGAGGAACGCATAAAGGTTAGCGAGCTCCTGGGGGATCCCCAGCCGCCCCAGCGGTATCCGCTCCAAACCGCGCGACCCGGGTTCCATGTCCTCTAGGCTAGTGGCTGATTCGTCCCAGCCTCCCGGCACAACATAGTTGACTCGGATACTCTGGGGCCCGAGCTCGACCGCGAGAGCGCGAGTCAGACCTAGAGCGCCCATCTTAGAGGCGCACACGTGGGGCCAGTGCGCCCCGGTGAAGGAATTCATGCCGGACAAGTTCACGATGCTTCCGCCGCCGTTGGAGATCATGGTGGGAACGACTGCCTTGGCGCAGAGGAAGGGTCCGTCCAGGTTGACGGCCAGTACATTCCGCCACTCGGTCGTGCTCATCTCACTGAAGGTGCGTCGCGGACGAAAGCCCGCGTTGTTGATGAGCACGTCAATGCGGCCGAACTCCGCCAGAGCCTCGTCCACCATTCGGTTGACCTGTTCTTCCACGCCCACGTCGGCGAGCAGCGCGATAGCCCTCACGCCTAGGGCTCGGGCTTCGGCGGCGACGGATTCGGCCTCCTGCCTGTTCGACCGCGCGTTTACAATGACGTCCGCGCCCCGTCGCGCGAGCTCCAGCACGCCGGCTCGTCCCAGATTGCGGCCAGAGCCCGTGACGAGGGCGACCTTCCCTTCCACCGTCGGCGAGGATGCGGAGAGTCCGGGACTGACCAGCGGCAGCGCCATCGCGGCTCCCATACCGCGTAGGGCATTCCTGCGTGAAACCGATTTCCCAGCTCCTATCTCCATGTCTCGACTCCCCTTCGGCCGCTTCACGAGCTCCAGCCCGTCCAAGACGGCCTGCTCGGGCGGCTTAGCCAGGCACCAGCGGCTCCGGTGCATTGAGTCAAGGTGCTCCGTGGTTAGGCGTCCTGCAAGGAGCAGTGGTCGATAGGGACCGGGCGATCACACCCGACGGCTCCTCGAGAGAGTCGCAGGCGAGTACAGGGAGGCTCCAGGGGTTGGAAGACGAGTGAACTCTCCCCGCCGCTCGGGCTTGAAAAAGCCGCAGAACCATGCGAATTTCGCCGTCCTGAGGGGGTCTCTCAGAGGCCTGGAGGCCGCGGGCTCGAGCCCCGTTTCTCCGTCCGACGGATCGGGAGAGCTCGACGCCTGACCGCGGGGTCTCCCCTCCTCCAGATTCAGGCGCCGTGGCCAAGTGGTAAGGCAGAGGACTGCAAATCCTTTATCCCCGGTTCGAATCCGGGCGGCGCCTCTAGGGTTTCAGAGGTTTTCCACATCCCCGTGGACACACGAAAATGTGTCCACGGGTGTCCATTTACTCCTCTGACGCCAATTCTCGGACCTCCTCAGGGGGGGCGTCCATCAGTTGCCGAAGGGGCTCCTCGGTGTATTCGTAGTAGCCCATCGTGGTCGAGATGTGGGTGACCTGACCCGCTGAAACGAGACCAGGAGCAATATTAGGATCGAGCTGGTCTGAAGCTTTTCAGCGAGGAGGTCAGGATGGGAAGGAAGCGACACACTCCGGAGCAGATCATCACTGGACTGCGGGAGGCAGAGGTCGGTCTGGCCCGCGGCAAATCCGTGAAGCTGATCAGCCGGGAGCTGGGCATCACCGAGCAGACGTACTACCGGTGGAGGCGGGAGTACGGCGGGATGAAGGTAAGCCAGGCACGGCGCCTGAAGGAGCTCGAGCGCGAGAACGGGCGCTTGAAGCGAGCAGTGGCGGACTTGACACTGGACAAGCTGATCGTGGAGGAAGCGGCCCAGGGAAACTTCTGAGCCCCGAGCGCCGACGACGTTGTGTGGTGCGTGTACGTCAGCAGCTCGGGGCGTCGGAGAGGAGAGCGTGCCGGGTGCTCGGGCAGCCACGCACGACCCAGCGCCGGGCGAGGAAAGTGGCGAGTGACGAGGGGGCGCTCCGAGGTGATATCGTGCGACTCGCGAGTCGATTCGGCCGCTACGGCTACCGACGCGTCACGGACATGCTCCGCATCGAGGGCTGGGGGGTGAACCACAAGCGGGTGGAGCGGATCTGGAGGCAGGAGGGGCTGAAGGTCCCGGAGCGGCAGCCGAAGCGAGGTCGGCTGTGGCTCAACGACGGATCGTGCATCCGGCTGAGGCCGCTGTATCGGGGCCACGTCTGGTCGTACGACTTCGTGGCCTCGAGGACGCACGACGGGCGTGCGCTGAAGCTGCTGACAGTGCTGGACGAGCACACGAGGGAGTGCCTGGCGATCGTGGTGGCTCGCAAGATCCGCTCGCACGACGTGCTCGAGGTGCTGGCCGATCTGTTCGTCCGACACGGGCCTGCCGAGTATCTGAGGTCGGACAACGGACCGGAGTTCACCGCGAAGCTCGTGCGGCGGTGGTTGGGGCGCGTGGGCGTCGAGACGCTCTTTATCGAGCCGGGCAGCCCGTGGGAGAACGGCTACAACGAGAGCTTCAACGGCAAGCTCAGGGACGAGCTGTTGAACGGGGAGATCTTCTACTCGTTGGCGCAGGCGGCCGTGCTGGTCGAGCAATGGAGGCGCGAGTACAATACCGTCCGACCCCACAGCGCCTGCGGCGGCTTTCCCCCGGCCCCTGAGGCGATTAAGCCGTCGCCCTGGTTCCTGAGGATGCCCGTCCTTCACGGCCCTCCACAGCTGCTGGGACTAACACTTAGGATGTGGTACCGCTCTTCGGGGCAGGTCACTGCCCCCTGGGACCTGCGGACAGCGCGTGAACTTCAGCTTCGCTTCGTAGCGGTCGGCTCTAGATGTGGGGACGAGACGAGCGGTGCCCGGAGCTTAGCCGACTATGACGACATGGCACGTGCGCTACGAGCTCTGGTTGAGGCTGACTGCTGGTAGTCTTCGAGGAGTTGAGGCAGGTGGTGCCGGACTAGCTGCCACCAACAGTCCGCCGTTTTGCTTGCTTCGCCTCGTCCAGTCCGGACCGGGCGTCGAAGAGTTCTTGGATCCGCTGGTCCCCGTCTTGGAGGAGCTCCGACGGAGAAGAACGGGTCCCGTAGCTGCCCAGCCATCCTTGCCCCCACAGCGCCGCCAGCCCAAGCAAGACGAGGGCGGACCAACGTAGCCATTGAGGAGCGTCGAAACGCTTGAGTCTGCGAGACATCAGCTTCCCATCAAAGGATGACCCCTTACGAAAGGACGTACACGTCCTCGGGGATATGGTGGGCGAGGTTATTCGTGAGCAGGGTGGCGACAAATTGTTCAACTGCGTAGAAACCGCGCGGAAGGCAGCGATTCGGCGACGCGAAGGGGCGACCGAGGGAGCAACCGAACTCGCCGCGGCATTGGGGGGGCTGGGTGCCGAGGAGGCGGCTGAAGTGGTGCGTGCGTTCTCGGCATACTTCCAAGTGGTTAACCTCGCGGAACGCGTACATCGAATTCGCCGAGGTCGGATGTGGATGCACGACGTCAACGATCCCCAAGCTGGCTCGCTGGCCGACACGATGCGCCGACTCAAGGCACTGGGGTTGCGGGCCGATCAGGTGAGTCGACTCTTCGCCGAATCGCGGGTCGAACCTGTATTCACCGCGCACCCGACCGAGGCCACGCGCCGGATCATCCTAGAAAAGCAGGAGCGGATAGCCGTCGAATTGATCGCCCGTCTCGACCCATCACGGACCTTGCACGACGAGCGCGTCTCTCTAGCACGGATTCGGGAAAACGTCGCAACGGCGTGGCAGACGGATGAAAGTCCGGCAGAACGTCCCACGGTCGAAGATGAGCGCGAGCACGTCCTTCACTACGTCTCGCGTGTGCTTTACCGCGTGCTTCCGGCACTCTACGAACGGATGGACGAGGCGTTGGCCCGAGAATTCGGGTCCGAACAGTCAGCCGACTCTCCGCCGCTGATTCGGGTTGCGTCGTGGGTCGGGGGCGACATGGACGGCAATCCCAACGTGGACGCTATCACCATACGCGCCACGCTCCGGAGGCACCGCGACCTGGCGTTGGACAAGTATGGGAGTGAAGTAGCCGAACTCGCCCGACAGCTTTCGCAATCTGCGTCGCGAGTCGGCTGGAGCGATGCGGTGACGGAACTAGGTGAGTGCTACGGGTCGTGGTTCCCACAGGCGCAGGCCGCGATACCCCAGCGACACGCATCGATGGGGTACCGTGTGGCTCTAGATCTGGTAAAGGCCCGCTTGGACGTCACGCGCGACGGGGGCCCTCATGGCTACACGAGTCCGACGGAACTGCTCGCAGACGTGGAGGCGATCGCCACCAGCCTCGAGGACCACCGAGGCAAGCACGCAGGGCTCTTCGGTGTGAGGCGGCTCGCCCGCCGGATACGGACCTTCGGCTTTCATATGGCTGCCCTCGACGTCCGGCAGGACGCGCGCGAGTTGAGGGACGTCATGGCCGACTTGTTGGGGGACAGCCAATGGCCGACGCGATCGCCCGCCGAAAGAACCGCGCGACTCCATGAACTCTTTGCGGGTCCCGGACCGAAGTCCGATGAGGCCGCGAGTGCGCGCGTGCAGAAGACCCTCGACGTCTTCATAGCCTTAGGAGAAGGGCGCGGCCGTTACGGACCCGAGGCGGTCGGACCGTTCGTCATTTCCATGGCCCAAGACGTCGACGACGTATTGACGGTTCTTTGGCTCGCAGCGGTGGGCGGTTTGGGTGCGCCCGACTCCCTTCCCCTCGATGTCGCCCCGCTCTTTGAGACGGTCCCCGACCTTGAGCGCGCCGAAGCAGTGCTCGATTCACTTTTTGCCGACCCGGTGGTCGCCCCGCACCTGGCCCGCCGAGAAAATCGGCAGATGGTCATGGTGGGCTATTCGGATTCCAATAAGGACGGAGGGATGGCTGCTGCCCGCTGGGCGCTCCAGCGCGCTCTTGAAGGCATGGCCAAAGCCGCGGTGCGCCATGACGTGATCCTCACCGTCTTTCACGGTCGGGGGGGGACTGTATCGCGTGGTGGAGGTTCGGTGGAACGGGCAGTGGCAGCAATGCCGGCCGCGTCCATCGGCGGCCGGCTGCGGTTGACCGAACAAGGAGAGGTGATTGATGCCAAATATGGCCTTCCTCAAATCGCTCTGAGAAATCTCGAGCGGATGCTGGGAGCCATCGTATTGCGCCGGGCTGAGAGCTCAGGCGCGCCGGCTTCCCCTCCGAATTGGATGGACATTGGAGACACCGTGTCGAGCGTTGCACGAGCGACGTATCGGACGCTCGTCTACGACGACCCACGCTTCACACCCTACTTCCGCCATGGCACGCCGATCGACGTGATCGAGCGAATGGCCATTGGTTCGCGCCCAGCTTCTCGGCGATCCGGAGCGGGTGTGCAAGGCCTTAGGGCCATCCCGTGGGTGTTCTCGTGGACGCAATGCCGCGCGATGCTCACCGGATGGTACGGACTGGGTTCGGGCCTGGAGGCCGCAAAGGAGGCCTACGGAATCGACGCGCTCAGTGAAGCTGCCGCACGCTGGCCCTTTCTTGATGCGCTGTTGGGTGACGTCGAAATGGTCCTCGCCAAGGCCGACCTCGAGGTCGCCTCCACCTATACGGACCTCGCCCCGGAGGAGTCTCGCCCGATTTTCGATGCCGTCCGTGTTGAGTACGGACGCACGGTGTCGGCCATCCTCGAAATCCGCGGCACCACGGCCTTGCTCGATGGGGATCTCACCCTTCAGCGGTCGATTCGACTGCGAAACCCCTACGTCGATCCAATGAACATCCTCCAAGTGGACTTGCTCCGCCGTTGGCGGGCAGACGACCGACCCGACGGTGCGCTACTCGATGCGCTCTTGGCAACGGTCAACGGCATCGCCCGAGGACTTCAAAACACGGGTTAGAGCGCGGACGTTACTGGGTCTACCAGGCGACAGGCACCGAGAATTGGACGGCGACGCCTCCGGGAACCGGCGCCAGACCCACCTGAATCTGTGCGCGGAGCCGTCCTTCCTCCTCGACCCTGATTACGACCGCAGACAAAGCCAACCCCGCGCACGGTCGATAGGAGGGCCTACGCCCACCAGCATCTTTCCCCTGTCTTCACATTTCCGTATCCCTCCAGCAGTGCTGGAGTACGAGCGACCCTTCCGATCTCATCGACAGACTTAAGACGGCCCTGGAAGATCGCTATGCCATAGAGCGTGAGCTTGCTTTGTCATGAACTGGGAAGCCGTCGGCGCTGTGGGTGAGATTCTCGGCACAATCGCCGTCCTGGTGACCCTGCTTTATCTGGCGACTCAGATGCGCCAGAACACCCGCGCCATGCAGGTAGCTACATACGAGAGCGTGATCAGTGGGTTCAATGTGCTTGCCATGGCTGCGGCAACCGACCCGGCTCTTGCTCGGATTTTCGATCACGGTCTGGACGCCCCGGAGACGCTATCCGATGACGAAGCGCGTCAGTTCTCATTCGTGATGCGAGCCCTGTGCAACCAGTGGATGAAACTTCTACGTCTGCGCGAGAGGGTTTAGGATGTCCCGGGGGCTCGGTGGCCGTCATCGAACAGTGGTCACGTAGCCGCTTGTAGCTACGCGAGAGTCGGGTGGTCGACCTACCTCGGTGGAGTGATCTGGAATCTCAGGACCGTGACGCCGGTGAAGAGGGTTGGCAGAGGTCGAGCCTTGCCTTACCAGCGACTGATTGCGTGCCGCTGAATCGGCCTGCACGTTTGGATAGCGCCGTGCAACCCCTTACGAGATGCTGGGATTAGGCAGGCCCAAAGATGGGATCGAGACCTGCTGGAGAGAGGGTTACGAGGCTCTTCGGCGGGGGGTTGCTAGCCTTCGGACTCGTCGCCCTGCATGACCTGTTCGCTCCTCCGGGGGTGCCCTCAAGGCTCGGGCTACTGAGCGTGTTCGTTTTCCGGGGTGATCTTCTTGGGAGCGGCCCTGCTATTCCCTTGGCGGCTATGGATATGGGTGCTAGGTGTCCTGGGTTTTCGGGCTGCTGTCCCTCGCTCTGGGATTCGGGACCGATGCCGGTGTTACGGAGGAGTACAGGGGCATACCGGGTCCGACTCGACATGACGAGCCCGCAGGTCGCCGTGAGGCCCTCTTTCCTGCATTCAGTCCTGTCGCCACGGCGTTGATAGGTGCCGCGTGAGCGCAGCCGGTAGCACCCACGTGTTGGATTCGCCGCATGCATGACGTCGCCCTCGATCTCCTGATCCTCCTAGCCGGTATCTGGCTGGTCGCGGTCACCCTGCGCCCGCTGGGGCTGCCCACGATCATGGGCGAACTCATCGTCGGGGTGCTGGTGGGTCCGGCCGTTCTTGGGCTCATCGAGCCCAATGAGGCAATCACGCTCCTGGCCGAGCTCGGGATTTTCTTCCTCATGTTCCACGCCGGGATGGAGATCATAGCCGACTGACCTGCCCCGAAGAGCGGTACCACATCCTAGTGTTAGTCCCAGCAGCTGTGGAGGGCCGTGAAGGACGGGCATCCTCAGGAACCAGGGCGACGGCTTAATCGCCTCAGGGGCCGGGGGAAAGCGGCCGCAGGCGCTGTGGGGTCGGACGGTATTGTACTCGCGCCTCCATTGCTCGACCAGCACGGCCGCCTGCGCCAACGAGCAGAAGATCTCCCCGTTCAACAGCTCGTCCCTGAGCTTGCCGTTGAAGCTCTCGTTGTAGCCGTTCTCCCACGGGCTGCCCGGCTCGATAAAGAGCGTCTCGACGCCCACGCGCCCCAACCACCGCCGCACGAGCTTCGCGGTGAACTCCGGTCCGTTGTCCGACCTCAGATACTCGGCAGGCCCGTGTCGGACGAACAGATCGGCCAGCACCTCGAGCACGTCGTGCGAGCGGATCTTGCGAGCCACCACGATCGCCAGGCACTCCCTCGTGTGCTCGTCCAGCACTGTCAGCAGCTTCAGCGCACGCCCGTCGTGCGTCCTCGAGGCCACGAAGTCGTACGACCAGACGTGGCCCCGATACAGCGGCCTCAGCCGGATGCACGATCCGTCGTTGAGCCACAGCCGACCTCGCTTCGGCTGCCGCTCCGGGACCTTCAGCCCCTCCTGCCTCCAGATCCGCTCCACCCGCTTGTGGTTCACCCCCCAGCCCTCGATGCGGAGCATGTCCGTGACGCGTCGGTAGCCGTAGCGGCCGAATCGACTCGCGAGTCGCACGATATCACCTCGGAGCGCCCCCTCGTCACTCGCCACTTTCCGTGCCCGGCGCTGGGTCGTGCGTGGCTGCCCGAGCACCCGGCACGCTCTCCTCTCCGACGCCCCGAGCTGCTGACGTACACGCACCACACAACGTCGTCGGCGCTCGGGGCTCAGAAGTTTCCCTGGGCCGCTTCCTCCACGATCAGCTTGTCCAGTGTCAAGTCCGCCACTGCTCGCTTCAAGCGCCCGTTCTCGCGCTCGAGCTCCTTCAGGCGCCGTGCCTGGCTTACCTTCATCCCGCCGTACTCCCGCCTCCACCGGTAGTACGTCTGCTCGGTGATGCCGAGCTCCCGGCTGATCAGCTTCACGGATTTGCCGCGGGCCAGACCGACCTCTGCCTCCCGCAGTCCAGTGATGATCTGCTCCGGAGTGTGTCGCTTCCTTACCGCCCCCGATTTATCTGGACAGTAGATTGGCCACAAGAGTTGGGGTCCAGAGAGAGGGGGAGAGGATATGTCCCAGGAGAGTGGGGAGAGGGAAGCGACCGGAGGTCGTGGAGGGGAGGAGTTGCCGGAGCGATGGAGTGCACGGCGGAAGACGGATGCAGTGCTGCGGCTGCTTCGCGGAGAAGATCTGGGGGAAGTGAGCCGTGAGCTTCAGGTCTCGCCGGTGGATCTGGAAGAGTGGCGGCGAGTGTTCTTGGAGAGAGGCCAGCAGGGGCTGAAGAGCCGGAGGGGTGATGGGGCGGAGCGGGAGCTGATGCGTACGCGGGCGAAGTTGGGTGAGATGACGATGCGGATGGAGCTGGCGGCGGAACTCCTCGAAAAAAGGGGATTCGGGCAAGAGCTGAGGAAGCTCTTGAGGCGCGGGAGCGAGTGAGTTCGGGGACGGGACGACGCTACCCTCTGACGATGGTCTGCGAGGTGTGGCGGGTGGCGCGTTCGACGGTATACAGGATGCGGGCTCGAGGGCTGGGCTCTGAGGTTGGGGAGCCCGGGAAGCGGGGGCCGAAGACGGAGCTGAGCGATGAGGCCTTGGTCGAGAAGATCCGCGAGGTGCTCCGGGAGAGCGACTTCCTGGGTGAGGGGCACAGGAAGGTGAGAGCCCGCCTGAGGCCGAAAGGGATCGGAGTGGGCAAGAACCGCGTGCTGAGGCTGATGCGGGAGAACGGGCTGTTGGCGCCGGTGCGCCGCGGGCACCCGCGAGGAGACCGGAGCCACAGCGGCCGGATCACGACCGATGCGCCCAACGAACTGTGGGGCACCGATGCGACCCGGTTCTACACGAAGGCGGACGGCTGGTGCTGGTTGTTCATGGCAGTCGATCACTGTGTCAGCGACGTCGTGGGATGGCATGTGGCCAAGAAGGGAGACCGCTGGGCGGCCCTCGAGCCGGTCCGCCAGGGCGTGCGGACCCATATGGCCGGCTACGCGCCCAGGATCGCGCTCGGACTCGGGCTACGCCATGACTGGGGTCCGCAGTACACGGCCCACCAGTTCCAGGCCGAGCTCCGATGGCTCGGGATCCGGTCGACCGCGGCCTATGTGGGGGAGCCGGAGTGCAACGGTGTGGCGGAGCGCTTCATCCGCACGCTCAAGGAGGAGTGCCTCTACCTCCACGACTTCGAGACCCTCGAGGAAGCCAGACACGAGATCGGCCAGTTCATCGAATCCTACAACCACGGATGGCTCTTAGAGCGGCACGCCTACCGGACCCCGGCCCAGGCCCGCGAGGAGCTCACCCGCAAGGCGGCATGATTAAGCCGCCCCCTTGTCCAAGAAATCGGAACCGGTTCACTTCCTTCCCATCCTGACCTCCTCGCTGAAAAGCTTCAGACCAGCTCGATCCTAATATTGCTCCTGGTCTCGTTTCAGCGGGTCAGGTCACGTGGCTCTGAGAGCCCCCAGGACGCTTAGTCGGGCGTGACCTGCCTCAACTCGTCGAAAAGGTTCTGTACCAGGGAATCTCGATACAGCCGAAACAGATACTGTGTCGGGGGTCACCTTACGCAGGGACCGTGGTTTTCCTTCTCGTCCTCGTGTTGTCCGATCCGCAACTTTGTGAACACTGGCCGCCTACGTCCGGCACGCGGCGCCGCTCGTGACCAGCGCCACGCCGATACATGGCGACGAAGGATCGCACACTTCACGCCCAAAGGTTATGGTTCTGAGGAAGTCATTATTTCCGTGCGATTATGGAGATTTGATCGGGCAATCCTGGGGCACCCTCGGCTGGCAATCTGGCGGCGGCCACACTGATCTCGGCTGTTCGCGGCGTCACGCGACGCGGTACCGGGAGCCTTCGGCGGTTCGGGAGCGTGTCAGGAATGCCACGCGGAGATCCGGCAAGCCAATAGAGAGATTCACCAAAAAACGAAGATGAGATGCACCAACACGGCGCTGTAAAGCTACTCTGTCTGGCGGTATCACTGCTCAGCGTGATGGTGATAACAGGGCTGATGCTCCCAGCAACCGCAGCAACCGATCAAGCTGAGTTTACGGGCCAGGTGTTAAGCGCTTCCGGCGCTTTGGTTGTGGGCGGCGAGGCCACTAATCCCGGCCATCCCGTTGTCGGTGCAACGGTCCATCTAGTTCCAATTACGGCGATTGACGACACCACGCAAATGACTGCCAGTGCCATCTATGCTCCACCATACCCTGCAGAAGTCTACGATGAACCTCTGGAGGACGCTATTCGACTAAAAGGAGCGGACTTTCCACAATCCACGACGGACTCGCAAGGCGAGTTCATCATAGCGAATGTGCCCGATGGCAAGTTCTTTATTCACGTAACACCCGACGCAGAAGATACCGAGCACCTGCCCGGTGGAGACCAGAGTAGAGAAAGCTATTCGGCGGAGCAGCTGCGCGGTAAATCGATGACCATCAAGGTTTCAAGCAGTCCTTCTCCGGTTGCCCAAGCTGTCGGCAGCTCGACCTGTATTACATGCCATCAGGATGAAAGACACTGGCAACAAACCGCCCATAAGATCGGATGGACCGTACCAGGAGCTCCAGGCCCGATGCAAGACTTTTCGAGGCACCCGAACTACTTCGATGCCCTCGAATCGTTCCCCGAGACAGACGATTACGAGAACGGAACGCACCTCGAGCTGGGGGATTACGATTCACGGAGGAACAATGACAAGTTCAAGTTGCGCGCATTTGGCGATTCTCGGCTGCCGATCGAGACGACCTATGCCGATGTTTACTTGTGGAAGAGCAGCGACGACAGCAAGTACTACATCACGATGGTGAACGGCCTCAACCCGACCGACCCCAATAGCCCAGCTCACCTGGAGATAAAGCTCTTATACGGCGGGGCGGTTCACGACCAGCGGTACATCGTCTCAGTTCCACCGGCCCTAGCAGATCGGCTGGGATGGTACACCGTGCTTCGGTATAACATGACTGGGCGTGACAACAGGTTGGACAGAGTGCGGCGAGTTTGGCACGACTACAAGTTCTACCTCTGGTGGGCCCCTGGCGGTGACGCCCAATACGGGACTTCCGACGACTTGATCGAGGCTCCGCCGATCAACACGAATACCGTTCAGACCATGTGCGCCAGCTGTCATCTAACGGGCTGGGAGCGGTATGAAGACGAGGCCACGGGCCAGTTTCTGGTGCGCGCCGTTAATGACCCTGGTGGCTCAATGAACATAGATGATGACCCCGAGATGGACGAGATCAATATAGGCTGCGAAAGATGTCACGGGCCTGGGTCAGAGCATGTGGCCAACCAAGGAGGATCCCGCTTTATCGTCAACCCCGAATATCTTTCAGCAGAGCGGTCCAGTGTGGTCTGTGGCAGGTGCCACGACAGACGACAAGGGTACGGCGGAGAAATCGTCGGTTATACACAAGCTCTCAGCGAAGAAGGAGAGCTCGCGAGGCCGGGAATAAGCCGCCACGAGCTGATTACGAAGTATGCCGACCCGATCAAGAAGGGGCCTACGATGCAAGGGCCTGGGAGGGAGAACAACATCTGGCCTGACGACATCCACTCGAGCAAACCTCACCAGCAGTATTCGGATTTCCTAAAGTCGAAGATGTACAGAAACGATCGATTGCTGGTCACCTGCTCGGACTGCCATGACCTGCATGGTGGCACGCCTTACTCCCGCTGGCTCATTCACAACCCCGATGACGCCGCCTCCCCTCTGTGCCAGAGATGTCACATTGTGGACCTGTCGTCTCATATGGAAACGAAACTGAATGCGAAGATGAAGGGCGAATTGACGCGCTGTATCGACTGCCATATGCCGGGAACAGCCAATACCGGCGGCATCGCAGGCAATTTTGGCAGGATGATAGAGACGCCTCCATACGCCAACGCGACCGACGAAGAGAATAACGCCTACTGGGAAGGCCCCATAAATTCCCATGTATTTGATGTGCCCTTGAAGACAAATGTTGCGGTCAGCGGGGTGTCGCCGGGCAGGGCGATGCCCGTTCCTTACACGGCCGCCTGCGGGACTTGCCATATTGTGAACGAGTTACCGTTCAAATGATTGGCTACAACGGACCTAACCAATGAGCACTGTCGGCCAAAGACGAGGCATCGCGAATCCAGCGCTCCACTAGACCTATGCTGTTTCTTGAAGAGTTTGATGGACCTCCCATCTTCAACGCACCGATCCTGACCGAACAGTACGGTATCCCGATCCCTCACAAATCCTGTCACACAGACAAGTCCAACGAATGGGCACTCGACAAATTGAGGTATCGGCCCTCCGCATCGCCCTGGCGGATCGGGGGGTAGCATGGCCGTGAAGACCTACAGGCTCATCGTGCTTGTCGCGGGCTTTGCGGCCAGCCTGCTAGTGCCGGCGCTCGGAGAGGCCCAGGAAAGCGAGGGGTGCGCAGTCCTGTGCGTGCCCGAGCTGAAGATCGAGCCTACGATCACCTTCGACAACCTCGGAGACCGCGCGCGAGTCGAGATCGATGGGGTGGTCGAGAAGACCGAGCGAGAGACCGTCTTCGAGCTGATCTTCGCGGTGGAGGTGCCCACCGAGATCCCGCGAGTAGGGCTGACCTTCGAAGCGATTTTTGTCCCCTTCCCGAGTACCTTCGAGCACCCCTTCACCGGCGCCACCGCGGAAGAGTTGGGACGCGACGACATCCGCGACAATGTGGTGGAGATCGAAAGCGAGCTTAACCTGGATCTGGTTGACTCCGATCAGACGGGGGGTTGGCTGTCGTCCCATTTCGACATCGTCGACAAATTCAGTCCGGGTGAGCAGCCGGACGCCACGAGCGTTTACACGCACAAGCTCGACTTCGAGTTGGATACCGCGCTCCATCTCTTCAATTGGCTGCCCGAGGGCCGCTGGCTGCGGAACGCGGAAGCGGAGCTCTCTATCGACTACCTCGCAACGGGTCTGCCGAAGGCAGGCGACGTGATCGGGGATGAGCGCTTTCTGGATGATGCTAGCCCCTGGTCGGTCTCCCTCGTCCTCGTGCTTCCATTAGCACCGCTCGATCCGTGAGGGCAGCTGGACCCGCCCTGGTCGGAACACAGACCGGGCGCAAGTAGTTGATGCGGCCGATCCCCTCGTGGGCCCCGAACGCTCATCCGATGATCGTCCAGGGTGCCGGGGATAACCTTCATATCATCGACCCTACCACCGACCGCATCGTCGCTGAGATCACCGGTATCCCAGTGAGCCACGGGGTCGTGGTGACTCCTGATGGTAGCCGGCTTTACGTCAGCAACGAACAGGACCATACGCTGGACGTGGTGGACGGAAGGACCCTTCGGGTGACTGCCAGATCGGTCCTTTCACGGCGCGCCCCAACAACATCGCGATGACGGCGGATGGCCAGAAGGTGTATGTTGCAATCAACTCCCCACAGGGTGGGATCGACGTCATCGACACCCGCTCCCTCACCATAACGAAGCGCATCCCACTGAACGACGTGACGATACACAACACCTTCGTTACACCCGACGGTAGGCACGTGATCGGCGGCTCGGGAAGTGGGGAAACACCGACCATGTTCGTCATCGATACGCAGACCGACGAGCCCGTGTGGTCGATAGACTTCCCCGGGAGCTCGGTTCGTCCTGTGTCCTTTAACACCAACCCAGATGGCTCAACGAAGTGGGCTCTCGTGAACCTGGCCGGCCTCAACGGCTTCGCAGTAGTGGATTTCGAGACGCACGAGGAGATCAGGAGGATCGAGAATCCGTATGCCGGGGGGGACCTCAAGGCCACGATCTTCAGCGCGGGGATTCGGATCCCGTCTCATGGCGTGTGGGTCGCGCCAGACCAGCAGTCCGTCTGACTGAGCAATCGATGGGATAATGCCGTCTACGCCTACTCACTTCCCGACCTCGAGTTAATGGGAAATGCCCCGGTCGGAGCGGATCCCATGTGGGCCACCTTCACTCAAGACAGCAGCAAGCTGTACGTAGCCAACAACGCGGGGGCGAGCGTCTCCGTCGTCGACACCGAAAACATGATCGAGCTCAGCCGCATCCAGGTCAGCCAAGGCCCGCGGAGGAATCACACGGCGCTGCTGCCTTGAGCTGAGCGGAGGTACGGGAAACACGATAAGGGAGCCGGACGCGCCAGGTCGTGCGGCTCCCTCCAAGCTGGCGGAATCTCTGGGCTCTCTCCGCCCGTCAGACTCGACCCTTCCGGGGCTCGTCGAAGTAGTCAATGCGATCCAGCGGCATCACGACGGCGGTAAGCACGTTGACGAGGTGTGCGACAACTCGCTTCAGGTAACGTAGAGCCAGCGCTCGAGCCACAGGGCTTGGGTCCTGATCGGCTCCCTTCACTAGCGCCGAAACGCTGTCATCGAAGACCGTCAGCAGTCGGTTGCCCTGCCTGATCAGGGTGTGGGCTCGATCCACATCTCGCTCGTGAAATGCCTCGGTGGACTCGCCGACGAACGCGGAGACCTCGGTAGCCCGGGCCCTCCAGTCGGAGAAATCCGGCGCCTGTTGAAGATTGGCGCCGTCTAGAGCCAGGTCGATGATGTTCTTCGCGTAGTCTCCCACTCGCTCAATGTCCTTGACGATCGACATGTAGAGGAGCACGCAGGGGATTTCGATGCTTCCAAAGACGCTGGCGTGCACAGCCAGCTTCCGTCGGATCTCCCGCTCGGCCTCGTTGACCTTCTGGTCACTTGAGCGCACCTCGTCGTTGGCGTCTGCGGGCGCCAGATCGCCCAGCAGGACGGACATGGCCAGGTCGATCTCGTGTCGATCGCGCTCGAGCATCTCTTTTAGCTTGGTCTCGATCGCCTGGATCCGAGCGCCCCTTTGTCCTTTCAACAAGTCGGATGGTTTCATTATCGGCCTCCTATTGAAGCACAAATATTCCAAGGAACGGAATCACCAAGAAGAGTCCTACGACGTACGCAAACACGAGCGAGTTCCGCCGAACCGCGAGGTCGGCCAGCCACTCGGACAGATGGATGGGCACCATTCGGATCCGATAAACCGGGAAGATGAGGGAGATCGCCGACAGATTGAACAGCAGGTGAACGAGCGCGATGGTCAGGCCCTCCGGCCGCGCGACGGCCAGGGAGGCAATCAGCGCCGTTACGGTCGTCCCGACATTAGCGCCGACGGTAATCGGGTAAGCGTTCGTAAGGTTTAGGACTCCGGAGGCGACCAGGGGAACGAGGATCGAGGTGGTGATTGACGACGACTGCACCGAGACTGTGATTAGAATCCCGGCGACGATTCCCAACACGGCTCCCCCCCGTTCGATGATCCGATTAAGAGCTTTCTCCACGCCACCGGCCATTAGGTGGCGCATGTTCCGAGTGATGAGTGCCAGCGCGACGAAGAGCAGCGCTAGACCCAGCACCAGGTAGATGACGCCGGCCACCGCCCCTGTTCCCAGAAAGCCTTCGATCAGATCCACCGGAACGCTCACAGCGACCCGAATCGGACTGCGAGTCGGAGCGGCCGTCTCCAGGTCCACTCTTCCGAGAAACACGGTCAACCACGCGGCAACTCGCCGTAGGACACCCGTCGCGAGCTCGATCGGCAGGAGGATGCCAGCGGCCATCAAGTTGAAGAAGTCATGGTGCGTGGCGCAGGCAAACCCTCGGCGAAACTCCTCCGAACGAAGGATGGTTGTCAGCGATGCCAAGGTGTTCGTGACCGTCGTCCCGATGTTCGCACCCATGATCATCGGCACAGCGAGGGGCACAGGAAGTGTCCCTGCGCCCACAAGCCCTACGATCGTAGCTGTGGTGATCGAGGACGACTGTACCATGACGGTCGCGAGAATACCCGCGAAGAGCCCCGCGAGTGGATGGGAGACCGACTCGAGCAGCCCTTCCTCGAACCCTTCGCCCATCGCCGTGATCCCAGACTCGAGCAGACCGATCCCGACGAGGAACGCGTAAAGAAGGAGAACCACGATGAGTCCCCCCAATACGCTCGCGGGGTTCGGAAGCCGCCGCCGCCCTCGCCTTCCGGTCTCGGGGCTCATCTCCGACGCAGCGAAGGGTTTACCCAAACCATCCCACACTCCCTGGGTTTACCTCCCCCTCTGGCCTTGTCCGGAGGGTGAAAAGGGTCGTACAGGCTGCTGCCGTCACGAGTGTCAGGAGATCGATCAGGGGCCACTCTACCACGCCTTGGACACGCCCACAAGGCCCGATTCGTCCCGTGTTCCCCTCTTTCGTCGCTGCTCTTGGATGGGTAGCTTCGACGCGGTGCTCTCGTCATTGTGAGCACGGCGATCCCGATGGGCGGAGAGAGCTACTGAACAGGCTCCTTCATGACCATCGGTGGCTGACCACGTACGTGTACGAGGACCACGCGCGGCCCTTGCTCCCGAAGGGCACGGTCCTGATCCTCACGGCTCAGTGGGACAACACCACCGAGAACCCGAACAACCCGGATCCTAACCAGTGGGTGTTCTTCGGTAGGCGAACGGTGGACGAGATGTCGCACACGTGGATCGAGCGGGAACAGCTATTGAAGGAGAGGGAGATAGCTCGCACCGTCGGCGATGGTGGTTAGGGGATCACGTTCCCTAGTCACTGTAGCACTGGTCTCAGGGCTTCTTTTTGCGGCGGTACCTCGCTCGAGGCACAGGATCCCGTCGAAGGTACGGACTGGGTTGCCCGTTCACTGCGAGCATCGGGCCAGCCGGTCATCCCAGCCTTCGAAGTTTGGTGGCAGAGGGAGGACGGACCTACGAGCTTTGTTTCGGATACTTCACCGCGAACACGGAGGAGGTGCTCGACATACCGCTCGGCCCGGACAACTTCATCGAGCCCATGGAGTTCGACGGTTTCCAACCGACCCACTTCGATCCCGTGCCCTTCGAGCATCGACGGTACTTCTGCGTTCTCACCGTTAACGTGCCAGAGAGTTTCAGGTCGGGAACCCAAGAGGTCGTCTGGACACTTCGCGTGCACGGCCAAACCTATTCGGCGCGCCGATACCCAAGAGTGAACGGCTACATCCTGAACGAGCCGGATGCCCCAGATCAGGCGGCTGTCTGGGATCAGCTTCTCGCGCGAGCGGGACCCGACGACGACGTAACGAACCTGAGTCCGGAAACGCGCAGGGATCCGTGGCACCGGTGCTTCGATTCCTCTATCTCGCCGGACCGCAGGGAAGAGGTCGGCTGGGGGTGCTCGCGGGGCCGGTCACGGTCGCGGTTGGAGACTCGCTACCCCTATCCGTGTCGGCTCGGGAACCCAGCGGGAGGCCCTCCCATTGGTGGGTCGGATGGTTCAAGCACCAGGGACCCGGCGAGGTCGTTTTTGCCTCACCGCCCCTCCGGGCGGATCCGAGCAGTGACTACCGGGCCACGACGACGGCGACCTTCGGTGAGCCCGGCACGTACGTCTTGCGAGTACAGGCCATAGAGAACATCAATTCGTTCGAGCGGCATTGCTGCTGGACCAACGGCTACGTGGAAGTGCTCGTTACTCCGTAGCGTTTGCGCCCGCTTCAATCCATCAAGAAGGAATCGTATTCACACGAAGGAGATCGTATGACTCGGATCATTGAGGCCCTTCTCAAGGACTACGAACGGGGAACCCTCAGCCGAAGAGAGCTGGTGAAGACACTCGCTCTGGGGATTGTGCCGGCTGGGCTGGTCAGCCGACATGTTCCCTCTCGACCGGGTAAGAGCCCCAGGCAGGATGGGGCGCTGCGAGGGATCAACATCAATCACGTCAACCTCCAAAACTCGGACCTCGACCGGTCCGTGGACTTCTACCGCGAGCTCTTTAGCCTTCCTCCGAAGAGGGAGGTCCCGGGCCGACCTTATGCATTGGATCTTGCGGACGGGCTGTCGTTTCTGAGTGTTCCCCAACGCGAACCTAGTGGCGACATCGACCACTTTTGTGTGGGGGTGGAGGATTTCGAGCCGGATCGGGTTGCGGGCGCGATCCGGGAGGCTGGTTTGGACAATGATCTTCGTGTCGGCAGCGACAACGTTTCCGTGCGAGACCCCGAGGGCATCCGAGTGCAGATCTCGTGGCCGGACTGGGGTGGATAGGACGGCGTAGCGTGCGTTGAGAAAGCGCAAGTCGGACAGTGGCACTCCGCAGGGCAATCCGGCTGCCATGCCTCAGGTACCCACATTCGAGGATCGGGTCTACGATTGGACGCTTGAAAACAAGATGGGTCGTCCGCCGGACCACATCATCGCGATGCCGGAGCCTTTTTTTTTTGCCATCCCCGTGAACAGTAGAAATTTCTTCCCGAGACACGTTGGCGAGTCCGGTCTCACGGAGGACCGCTGGATCATGGTGTACGAGACCAAGCCTTCGCTTGATGGCTTTGCAGTCGTGCATCACAACGGGACCACCTTCATCTATCCGGACCGGCGGGTTCATTCCCGCAGGGACTGAGTCACGGTGATTGTAACCGGAGAGTCCGCGGGAAGCCGCGGAATGACCAGAGTCCAGGGGGTTTGAGTCCAGACTCCGGTTTTTGCCTTTGGGGCCTGGGAGGCTGTATGTTTAGTCCCAATCCGATAGTGCTTTGGGCTAGACGGTTGAACGTCAAATTTTGAAGGTGCGGACGGGTCGCTGCGACTCGATCAACTCAGAGGGAGGCCAGTCATGAGGAAGGACACGAGTTCACGCTTCCAGATGGGATTGGGCGTCTCAATTTGCATGGCGACGCTCGCCCTGGCAGCGCTCCTGTCGTTCCCAGGGGAGACGTCTGCGCAAGCGCAAGACGACGCCGTCACCTTCGCGCGGGACGTCGCGCCGATCATTCAAGAGAAGTGCGAGACCTGCCATCGAGACGGCTCGATCGGCCCGCACTCCATGACGAACTACGAAGAGATCCGGCCCTGGGCGCCCCTCATCAAAGAGAAGGTGACGACCCGAGAGATGCCTCCGTGGCCCCTCGATAAGACTGTCGGAATCCAGCGATTCAAGAACGACCGGTCTCTGAGTGATGAACAGATCGAGACCATCGTGAGCTGGGTGGATTCCGGCGCACCGTTGGGGGACGTAGCGGATCTCCCGGCGCCCCTCGAGTGGCCGGATTGGTCCGACGCCTGGCGGTTCGAAGACGAGCTCGGGCGGCCGCCGGACATCATCGTATCCACGCCGTCCTACAAGGTGCTTGCCAACAGTGCGGACGACTGGCCCTGGCTGGAGTCGCCGATTGAAGGGCTGACGGGAGAGCGGTGGATCAAGGCCGGCGAGTTCAGGCCTGCGTCCGCGGACACCTGGAACGTCTTCCACCACGCTAACCCCGGTATCATCAAGCCAGACGGGACGCAGGACGGCTCGCTGAGGCAGGTGCGCGGAAACGAGGGGACCATCTACTCAGACGATTCCGGCACGCCGGTCGGGCCAGGAGACATCGTCCGGTGGAACATGCATATGTATGCGATCGACCGCGACGTAGATGCCGTCCTGCAGCTTGGTCTTTGGCTCTATCCGGAAGAGGAGCCCCCGACGTATAGGGCAGCGGGCGCCGATGGATTCAGCTGCAGCCAGTGGACAGGGCACGGCTTCGTGTCAGACCCGCTCCCCGGACGCTTCGGACCGAATCTGAGGGGAGGACCCCGGGGAATAACTAGCGATCCTCAGATCGCGCGGCAGGGCGATCTACTGATCCCGCCGAACAGCTGGGCGACCTACCGCGGCGTGTATGTCATGGACCGGCCGGCGCGTCTCGAGGTGGCACGGGCGCATATGCACGTTCGGGGTCGATATCAAATCCTCGAGGCGGTCTATCCGGACGGCCGCTGGGAGGTCATCAACAAGTTCCACTTCGACCACGACTGGCAGACCGGGTTCCTCTACGAGGACGATGCGATGCCTCTGTTCCCGAAGGGGACGGTGCTCATCATCACGGGCGTCTTCGACAACACTTCGGGTAACCCAGACAATCCCGATCCGGACCAGTGGGCTGTGAGAGGCGACCGGACCGTCGACTCGATGTGCCACTTCAGGATGGGCCTGACCTATTTTGATGACGAGGCGGAGTTCGAAAGGATCGTGCAGGAGAGAGAGATGCTTCTCCGGGAAGAAAGGCTGGCGGAGGACGGAGGAGATGGTGATGGAGGACAGTAGGAGTCGAAATAATCCGTAATTAGGTGGGTTGCTAGTGCGAGAGGGAGAGGGGCTCCGGCCCCTCTCCTTATTGCTTTGCTCTGCAGGAGAAAGTCATGAAACTGGTGTATTCCCTCACAGTGGGAGTCTTCGCGGCGGGTGTTCTCGGGGAGAGCCCGATGCCCCTTGGGGCACAGACCAACATACCAGGTGCTGCCGGAACGGAGATGGTTCGAAACCTTCGGCCCTCCGGCCAGCCGGTGATTCCGCTCTTCGACGGTTGGTATTCGAATCCGGACGGCTCACACGGGCTGTGCTTTGGATACTTCAACTTGAACTTTGAGGAGGTGTTGGACATCCCGTTGGGGCCGGACAATTTCATTGAACCGGCCCGCTATGACGGGAGGCAGCCGACCCACTTCAGGCCCGTGCCGAGCCAAGCCGATGGGTACGCGAGGAGGTACTATTGCGTCCTTAGCGTGAACCTGCCGCCAGGCTCCGAGAGCGAGCGCGTTGTGTGGACGCTTCGCTGGGACGGCGAAAGCTATTCGGTTCCTGGTCACATCGGGGCGGAGGACTACACGATCGAGGAGCCGGACCAGCCAGGGCGGAGCAGTGTGTCACCGTTGGTCCGGTTCCTCGAGCCGGCCGGGCCAACGGGAAGAGGCCGCGACGGTGAGCTAGTGGCAGGACCGTTCACGACTGGGGTGGGGGATCCGTTCTCGATCGAGGTCTCGGTGAGCGAGCCAGTCACGGAGAATCCGAACACCGGATTCGAGCAAGTCACGGTCCTTTGGTCGAAGCACCAAGGGCCTGGGGACGTGACCTTCAGCCCAACGAATCAGATGCCCATCTCCGACGGAGCGGAAGCCACCACGACGGCTACGTTTGGCGAGCCCGGCGATTATATGCTCCGCCTACAGGCGTACGAGGGTAGACAGCCGTGGGGATCTCAATGCTGCTGGACCAATGCGTTCGTTAGGGTCACGGTCACTCAGTAGCCCGGTTGTCGGTCGCGCAACTAGCGCAAATCAGCACACGTTGCCGAGGACGCCACCCCCGCCACAGTAGCTCACGTCCTGTAGCTGTATTCGGACCCCGTCCGGGCCGTCCACGAGAATCTCCTTCGTCACACCCCCGCGCATCCTCACGTGGACGGTTACGCCATGCTCGGTGAGCCTGTCCATGACCTGCTCGGGGTCGAAGCTCTCCACCCCTAGGCCCACGTGCGGACGAAATGCCTCCGGGCCACTTCCTTCGACCAAGGCAATGTGCTGAGGCCCCGATCCTACCCTGAGAACGGGGATCGGAGGTCCTTCGTAGCCAGCTGTACGTGGTCCTCCTTCCGGTTCCTGGTACGTCATAACCTGCATGTCGGTCAACTTCAGGTACCATTCTAGAGCTCTCGGCAGGTCCGAATGCACATATTTGATGTGGTTCATGGTCCGGACCTGGATCGGCGGTGGGTCGCCCGGGCGGCGAACGGCAGCGGCCGATTCATCGCACACTTCGCCTAGGAAGCCCACTCCGCCACAGGCGATTACAGGATTGAACTGGAGCGGCGCGCCCTCAGGACCGTCAAAGTTGGCCAAAAAAGACTATCGGGTCGCGTCGCTGCCTCCGCGCCGACGCTACGTTCTCCTCTGCATCTCCACCTGCGCTGTGGTATCCTAAATCATCTTCCCTGTGGGCATCTCAGGCAAGAAGAGCGCCTACTCCGTCACCCCAGGGGGGCCTACCTCGAGGTCGTCGAATTCGACCATCGAGACCAGCCTCAATCCACCCGCTTCAAACAGCTGGTCGTACTCAGCGACGTCCCCGACATTGGGATCACCGGTGTAGTTCTCGTAGTCCTGCACGAGGAGGCCGCCGATCTCCCGCCGATTGACGGCTCGCCGAAACCGGGTCGTCTCCACATCGGCCGCTTCTCGATACGCCAAATAGTCCAGGGTCCGATCCTCTTCGTGAAACCAGTAGATGAAGCGATCCTCCCAGTCGGGCCCACCTCCTTCCTGCTGAAAGGTCACTTCCACCTTGTGGTAGAGCTCCCCGTCAACCTCCGACGTCCCAAGATCCGCGAGCCGAACAGGCGGATCATCCAGGTGGAAGGGAAGGAAACCGAAGTAGACGACGGAGTTCACTGCTGTCTCGAGCCGCGCGCGGCCGCGGGGTTCCAGCTCCTGTCGCTCTCCCCCGACCTCTATCCAGGAACCCTCGTTCTCCAAGACCTCCACGATCGACTGTCCTAGGGAGTCCTCCACGATTCGCTGGTAGCGGAATCGTCCATTATCTCGGTTGACTTCAAATGGGATACCTCGAAAGTCCCAACGGATGTGCACCCGATCGAACGCCTCTCCTCCGTACCGCTCGATCGAGGCCCGTACGATGGCGGCCGGGCCTTCCGGCACTTCCTGGCAGGCTGTCAGCAGCAGAGCGGACGCGGTGATCGTACATAGTGACAATCGTTGATTCTGCGGCCTACTCATGATGATCCTCCTAAGTCGAGACACGGCCCGGCTCAGAGTAGAGATTAAAGCCTCCGTTACGGACGAAACCCGCTAAGGTCATTCGGAATCTGCGGGCGACGTCCACTGCCAGACTGGACGGGGCCCCCACCGAGGCCACGAAGGGGACTCCCGCGGCGAGCGCCTTTTGCATGATCTCGAAGGAGGTCCGACCGCTCACGACCACGATTCGCCCCTCAAGCGGCAGGTCTCCATCAAGGAACGCTCTTCCCACGACCTTGTCCACAGCATTGTGCCGCCCAACATCTTCCCGTAGCAGCTCCATCGATCCATCAGGCGTGAAGAGCGCAGCCGCGTGCAGCCCACCGGTCCGGTGAAAAAGGGGCTGGCCCTCGTGCAGCCGGCTCGGCAGCGAGGCGAGGACCTTCGAGTCCACGCGAGTATCCGCTGTGCTGCCGGCTCCAGAATCAATCTCGGGGAAAGGGATCGCTCCACGGATCTCGACCGCATCCAACGATCCTTTTCCGCATATGCCGCAGCTGGAGGTCGTGTAGAAGTTCCGGTTGATGAGCTCAGTATCGAAGGTGGCGCCTTCGCGGAGCCGGATGGTGACCACGTTGAATTCCGTGGGTCCCTGGTCGCCGCAGTACGCGATCTCTTGGACGTGCTCCCGGACTGTTACGAGCCCCTCGGAGAAGAGGAATCCCGCAGCGAGCTCGAAATCGTCGCCCGGAGTGCGCATCGTGACGGCAACGTTCCGAGTGGTCCATTTCCCATCGTCGCACCATCGGACTCGCAACTCGAGCGGTTCCTCCACAGTCACGACGTCCCTTCGCTGAACGGTTACACCTTCACGGAAACGAGAAATTGAGGCTCGCACCGTGCGCGGCCCGGGAGCGATCATCTGTTCTCCGTCACGAGAGGACGCCCTACGGGGGAAACGCCCCGTTTGGCCAACCTGATTCGGTCGGGGGGAAAATCTAGACCTTGGAAGGGGAGCACGGCCAGCCAACCCGGCACTGACCCCGACAGGCGGTTCCTGGCCAGACCCCCTATTATGACCGAGGAAACGGCGGCGACCTCTTCCCCAAGACGAGGGATCGGGATGACCAAAGGCGGCGGCAAGCTTCTAGATCCAGCGAACTGGGCGAGCTGGAAACCATTCGGTATCGGCGAGCAGCGGCCGAACAACTATCTGGAGATCACGAAGGCGATCGGCGAGAACCGCGACCAGCTCGCGTATGCCTGGCGCATCCTTCGGGAGGGGACGTGCGACGGATGCTCATTAGGGACGATGGGGATGCACGATTGGACCCTGGATGAGGTCCATCTCTGCAACATTCGATTGCGGCTACTCCGTCTGAACACGATGCCCGCACTGGATCCGGCACTGCTTGCGGACGCGGCATCGCTGAAGGACAGCCCCGGATCGGAACTTTGGGAGCTGGGGCGATTGCCCTATCCCATGATTCGTCGGAAGGGTGAACCAGGCTTCACTCGTGTGAGTTGGGATCAGGCGTTGCAGGAGATAGCCCATGGAATCCGGGCTACCACCCCGGATCGGCTCGGGTTCTATCTGACGAGCCGGGGACAGCCGAACGAGACCTATTTTGCTGCCCAGAAAGCGGTGAGGGCGATGGGGACGAATTCGGTCGACAATGCGGCGCGCGTTTGCCACTCCCCAAGCACGTTCGGGCTGAAAGGCTCGCTCGGAGTCGCGGCCACGACGTGCTCGTACAGCGACTGGATCGGCAGCGACCTCGTCGTGTTTATCGGGTCGAACGTGGCAAACAATCAGCCGGTGTCCATGAAGTATCTCTACAAGGCAAAGAAGGTTGGTACCAAGGTCGTGGTGATCAACAGCTACCGTGAGCCTGGTATGGAACGCTATTGGGTCCCGTCCAATGTGGAGAGCGCAATCTTTGGCACCAAGATCGCCGACCGATTCTTCGTGATTAACGTCGGTGGTGACATCGGCTTCCTGAACGGCACCCTGAAGGCGATGATCGCGGAGGGATGCATCGACGCCGAATTCATCGACCAGCATGTTGCCGGGTTCGACGAGGTTTCAGCTGCCCTCGAGGCGCAGTCATGGGAAGAGCTCGAGGCGTCGTCAGGAGTCTCTCGCGCCGAGATGGAGGAGTTTGCCTACATGCTCGGGCGGGCCGGGACCGCGGTGCTTGTCTGGAGCATGGGAATCACGCAGCACGAATTCGGCGAGGACAACGTTCGAGCGATCGTGAACCTGGCGCTCACCAAGGGCTTCGTCGGTCGTGACAAGTGCGGGGTGATGCCGATCCGTGGGCACTCGGGAGTGCAGGGAGGCGCGGAAATGGGAGCCTATTCGACGGTGCTCCCGGGAGGACTGCCGATTACGGATGAGAACGTGAAGCGCTTCAGCGAGCTGTGGGGGTTTGAGGTTCCGGCTGCACGCGGTCTGACGGCTCCGGAGATGATTGATGCGGCCCATGGCGGAAAGCTGGATGTGCTCGTCAGCTCCGGGGGCAACTTCCTCGAGATTCTTCCCGAGCCAGACTATTGCAAGCAGGCGCTCGAGCGCATCCCTCTCCGTGTTCACCTGGACATCGTCTTGTCGAGTCAGATGTTAGTCGACCCTGCCAACACGGTCGTCCTACTCCCTGCGGCGACCCGGTACGAGATGCCTGGGGGGGTAACCGAGACGACCACCGAGCGCCGCGTGATCTTCAGCCCCGAAATCCCCGGACCGCGGATCGGAGAAGCCCGGCCGGAGTGGGAGATCTTTTGTGACCTTGCGAAGCGAGTCGCCCCGGAACGAGCCGAGAAGGTGCGCTTTGACGACTCGGCGGCTATTCGCGCGGAGATCGCGGAAGCGATCCCAATCTACGACGGGATTCAAGAGCTCAGGAGGTTCGGCGACCAGTTCCAATACGGGGGTTCGCATCTGTGTGCCGGCTGGAAGTTTCCGACGCCGGATGGGAAGGCCCACTTCTCGTTAGTAAGGCTGCCAAAGATCGATCTGCCCCCCGGGCATTTCATGGTAGCGACGCGGCGCGGGAAACAGTTCAACAGCATCGTTCATGGGCGATTCGACCCCTTGACGGGCGCCCAGCGCGAAACCGTCCTGATCAATAGTCACGACGCCGAAGAGCTTGGGATCGAGGACGGGGACGGGGTCGTGCTAGCCAACGAGATCGGGACCCTCCAGGGCCGCGCCATGATTGCGCCGGTCAAGCCGAGAACCCTGCAGGTACATTGGCCCGAAGGTCAGGTACTGATCGACCGTAGGTCTCGCTCACCCCAGGGGGGGATTCCCGACTTTAACGCGGCCGTAACGCTAGAGAAAGGTGACCGACCTTCGGCCGACGGCAGGTGAAGGGAAGGACACTGTTTCCATACGGGAGGATCACATCGTGGTTGCCGAACTGACCAACCCCACAAAGGGCCGCTGGCTGCTCGCCGCTGCCGCCGTTCTCGTTCAACTCGCATTGGGAGCGGTCTATGCATGGAGCGTATTCGTCAACCCACTCATCGCCCAAATGGGGTGGTCCCGAACACAGACGGCGCTTCCGTTTATCGTCACCATCGGCGTGCTCTTCATCGGAACCCTGGTGGGTGGGCGCATCCAAGACCGCATCGGACCGCGTCCCGTCGTGCTGGCCGGCGGGTTCATCTATTCCGTCGGGGTGATGTTGGCCTCGCTCGTAAACACTCCCGATCAGCTTTGGCTGTTGGTCCTCACATACGGCGTCATCGCAGGAATCGGCCTAGGCGCTGGCTATATCGTCCCGATCGCAATGCTCGTCAAGTGGTTTCCAGACCGACGTGGCCTGATCACTGGCATCGCCGTGGCAGGTTTCGGGGCAGGCGCGCTGGTCACGGCGCCGTTAGCCAACTGGCTCATGGCACCTGACGACGTCTCCCAGGTGTTCCTGCCGCTCGGTTTCTCCTACCTGGCAGCCACACTTCTGGGTGGTGCCCTCTTTCGAAACCCACCGGCTGGCTACCAGGTCCCGGGCTTCGACCGATCGAGGGCACGGGTGGCCGGTACAGTCGACTCGTATTCCCTGGGCGAGGCGCTCCGCACTCCGCAGTGGTACGCGCTGACCGCCATACTGACCCTGAACGTCACCGCCGGGATCGCGCTCATCTCTCAGGCCGCCCCTGCGGCTGTGGAGATCACAGGGATGAGCGCCGCGGGTGCCGCTAGCCTGGTTGGGGTCTTCGCCATCTTTAACGGAGCGGGACGAGTCTTTTGGGGGTGGACAAGCGACTTCATCGGTCGCATGCCGGCGTTCCTGGCCATTTTCGCTGTCCAGGTCGCGTGCTTCGCCTTGCTGCCAGGAGCCGCCCCCGTTGGACTCTTCGTGGTACTCGGCTCCCTGGTCTATCTTTGCTACGGCGGCGGGTTCGGCACCATGCCAGCCACCGCGACCGACTTCTTCGGCCCCGACAACGCCGGCGCCATCTACGGAGCGATGATTGTCGGGTGGAGTATCGGGGGGGTCCTCGGGCCGTTTGTGATCGCTGCGATCGCAGATGCTACCGGTGGCTTCACCATCCCCTTCTACATCATCGCAGGGGTGGTGCTGGGATCGGCGCTCCTACCTATGACCACGAAGGGGCCGACGAGTCGGCCGGCGGCTGGGCCTCCGACTGGCTAGCGTGGCTCGGGACGGTTCGCCGAGCTATTCGGCCACGGGAATCTCTCGTGCCAACCGTGGAATGTTCCGGTTGAGGATCGAGTGGTCTAGCGAGTAGTCGACCGGGATCTCGACGACTTGAACGCCTCCTGCGAGAATCGCGTCTTGAACCGCAGTCAGAACCTCATCCGCGCTCTCCACGCGCCGGCCCTGGGCTCCGTATGCCTCGGCGTAACGCACGAAATCGGGGTTTCCGTAGGTGAGTCCGAAGTCCGTGAACCCCATCTGTTCCTGCTTCCATCGGATCATACCGTAGGCGTCGTCGCGAAGGACCAGGACGGTGAGATCGAGATCGAGCCGAACGGCTGTTTCGAGCTCCTGGGAGTTCATCATGAATCCGCCGTCCCCGCATATCGCGACCACGGGGGTGTCCTCGTGGACCAGGCGTACCGCGATAGCTGAGGGGAGTCCAGCTCCCATCGTCGCAAGTGCGTTGTCGAGAAGAACGGAGTTTGGCCGATACGCCGGATAATTCCGAGCGAACCAGATCTTGTACATACCGTTGTCAAGAGTGATCACCCCGTTCTCTGGTACCGCTTCGCGCACGTCCGCGACGAGCCGGGGGAGGAGGACCGGGAACGAGGAGCTCTCGGCCAGTTCGGAGAAATGCCTCTGCGCCCCATCTTTGATCTCCTCAAGGTGGGAGAAGTCCCAGTGTCCCTGGGGCTCCAACCGATCGAGGATCCGGCTGATGGAGTTGGTGACGTCGCCCGTCACCTCGACCTGCGGGAAATAGACCGGATCGACCTCCGCGCCATTGAAGTCGACATGAATGACGTTCACGCCCCCCTCTCGCATGAAGAAGGCAGGCTTCTCAACGACGCTATGCCCTACGTTCAGGATGAGATCTGCAGCCTCGATAGCTCGATGTACAAAGTCGTTATCGCTGAGTGCGGCCGTGCCGAGATAATATTGGCTGCGTTCGTCGACGACTCCCTTTCCCATCTGGGTCGAGATAAAGGGAATTCGGAAACGGTCTACGAAGAGGCGAAGCCCCTGGCACGTCTCGTGGCGGTTGACACCGCTGGCGGTTACGAGAAGGGGACGCCTGGCCTCTTCGAGCATCCGTATGGCCGTGGCGATGGACGCGTCGTCCGCGACATAGAGTCGGGTCTGACTCGCCTCCAAGGGCGATCCGTCGGCGCCCTCGGCGAGGATATCCTCCGGAATCTCCAAATGTGTAGCCCCGGGCCTCTCTTCGGCTGCCAGGCGGAAGGCCTCACGCACCCTGGCCGGGATATATGCGGCACTCACTACCTGCCTCGTGTACTTGGTGATCGGCCCCATCATGTCCACTACGTCGATGATTTGGAAGGCTCCCTGCTTCGAAGATCGGACCGGTTTTTGCCCGGCGAGCATAACCATCGGCATCGCGCCCAAGTGGGCGTATGCCGACGCGGTCATCAGGTTGGTGGCGCCCGGGCCCAGCGTCGAAAGGCACACGCCTGGGACCCCCGTCAACCTCCCACAGGTCGCGGCCATGAATCCCGCGGTCTGCTCGTGGCGTGTAACGACCAGATGGATCGGCGAGTCTCGGAGCGACTCGAGGATGTCTAGATTCTCCTCGCCGGGCACCCCAAAGACGTGTCGAACCCCTTCGGCCTCCAGGCAGCGCACCAACAGATCCGAGGCTTTCATATAGCCTTCCCCTCGGCGTGGTCAGTGGAGCTGGCTCAAACTCGGAGCGGTGGTCGGTTCGTTGTCAGGAGGTGGCCGGCTCCGGTGCCGCATCCGCATCTGCCGATCCCCGACGGTAAATCGTACCCACGACCGCCCCGTACACCAAGTGGCCGAGCAGGCTGCCACCCGCGAGGGCCATCGAGCCCGAGAAGAGGGGCATTCCCATCATCGGCGCCACCCAAACACCGACTGCAGTCATTGCGATCGTGCCACCAATTCCCGCCAGCACGGCCCTTGCGGTTCGAATGCTCACTGATCCTCCTCGGTTCCGTGTCCTCTCGGCTATCGAGCGCGGCCCGTCCGCGTTCTCTGAGGAGAACTCACACCGGCGGAAGGAGGTTCCGTGGCAAAGTTGGCCCGCCCCAGCCGACTAGGGCGTGGATAAGCTGGCGAAGGGCCGTTCAGGAATACAGCTATAGGGCTTTCGGTCTAGCGTCGCACAGCGCCACGGGGTGCTGAGCCGGGGGAAGAGCGGCGAGACCCTCCGCCCGAGCGAGACGGACTGGCCACTGGCCGCGATCGCTGCGGAGCTGGACTCGCCCTAGATGGAGCGCGTGGGGCAGGGCTCCGACTCGCCCTGCCGCTCGATCTCGAGGCGGAGGATCGTGAGGGACTCGCCCGCTGGGGCGATGACCGTGTGGCCCTCGAGCGCGAGGGCGCCGTACGCGGTGGCGAGGATCGCGTTGACGACGGCCGGGACGGCGCCGCCCCAGGTGTAGCACCCCGGGTTGGAGCTCGCCGCTGCGCGGATGACCCTCTGCTCGAGGGCGCCGACCTCCGATCCGGGTTGCTGGGCCGGGCCATGGACCGATTCGAGGGTGCCGTCGGGCGGGTCGTCGGACGCGGCGTTCCATCTCTCCGACCCTCGGTGGCTGAGGGCCGTGCCCGAGAGCTGGGACCCCTCATTACCGTGGGTCGCCTCGCCCCATTCGCCGTCGACTCCTCTCGGCCTGCCGCGGTCCGGTCAGGGACGACAGTCCGCGGGGTTCCTCTGGTACTCGACGGCGCCGAAGGTCGGGCGCGTGAGCCTCTCGTCTCGGGAGTACGGCTCGCCGATGCTTCGCGGCGTGGCGTCGGACGTGCGGAGGTCCCTCCCCGCGCGGCTCGAGTGGGTGCGGCTCTCGAACGAGACGCACGCTCGTCGCCCGTCTCCCCAATTGTTGCGGATCGCGCCGCTGGTTCACCTGAGCGGCTCGGTCTCGCGATTGCGGTTCTGCCCTGGGCCGTCGAGGCCCGTGGGTTTTCCTTGTATCCCGTTTGAGACACCCACCCCCCGCTGGCGATTCTCGGTGAGAGCCGGCCCCGGCCTACCCGTGGGCTCACGACCCAGCGTGGCCCGGGGTCGACGTAGACCGTGCGCCAGGTCGGATAGGGGCTGTACCAGATGTAGGGGTCCCATCCGTACCATGGGTCGTAGGCACGCCAGCCATACCGGTCGTACCCCCAGTGGTTACCGAATGAGAGATGGATCCCGAACGACCACCCGTGTCCTGCAGGAGGCCAATATGCCGCTTGGTACACCGGGTTGTAGGCGTAGCCCCCGTAAGGGTACCATCCCCAGGCCGGCGCACAGTCGGGCCAATAGGAATACCACGGATCCCACAATACATCCCAGCAGTCATCTCCCCAATATCCGTATCCGTGTCCGTATCGATGGGGGTTCCCTCGACCTCGCCAGCCGCGGTGAAAGCGCTTGGCTCGGTAGGGGCGTGCGGCGGGAATGCTGAAGTATCCCGAATATCGGGGGGCGGTGCCAAAGGTCAGACCGACGCCGGAAGAGAACGCATGGGAGCCGTAGAAGCCGGGTGCCACTCCGAACCACAGAGAGGACTGGTTCGCGGAGCTCGTGCGGAAGCTGCTAACAGCGAACCCGACTCCGGCCCGCTGGGCCTCGACATCTCCAGCGATAAGTAGGGCAGTGAGCAGGAGCGGGACACCCGCAAGCGTCGGCCTACGAGTCGATCCGGATCGCGGCGGTGCCGACGGGGAGGGAGATGGCTCTGTGGGTGGGAGGCGTTTTATCCGCATCGGACCACTCCTGCCGGAGAATACTCTCGCGCACATGTGTCAAAATGCATGGACCGTGCCAGGGGCTGAGCATCCTTTTGGAGCATTTTCACACTATCGATAAGTCCTATATATGTAGCGCGTTAAGATTTATGGTCTCATGATATATAGTAACTGAAGTGCGGCGCCTGATTCACCCCGGACCGCGCCGAATTGAGACGGGACTGTCCATTGTAGAGGACGGCCACCTTCACCTCCCCCTCCTTCATCACCGGAGGAGTCCATCCAGAGCCAGAAGCACCGCGAAAAGGGCGAACGGCGCCAGCGCGAGTAAGAGCGAGCCCAACCAAGCTACGCGGTCGGCAGCATTCACCGCTCTCGACGATCGTGTGTCAACCACCTGCTCCGAGGAGCCTGAAGGGCCTGGAGCTGAGTCCCGTATCATGGGTTCCTCCGAATGAAAACTCCCCCCTCCCTTGTCCTGCGGAGACATCCTATGTAGGGTGTAGATCAGCGGTACTTCCATGAACCCTCGGTCCCCCCGTGGGTTCCGGCAAGGGAGCGGTCCCTTGCCCTTGGATTGTCCCATCTTACCCTCGCGATTGCGGTAACGTGACCAACGACCAGTGGTTGGGTGTGCTGGAGGTTCTCTCCGGGGGATCCGGATTCGTGCGGCGTCGAAAGGCCGGCTACTCGCCTAGCAAGGACGACGTCTACGTCAGTGGCAAGGTCGTGTCCCGGTTTGGACTGAGGACGGGAGACGAGCTGTCTGGAACCGTCGGAGGGCGTCCGAAGAACGGGAAGGCGCCTCCGCTGTCGCGCCTCGAGCTCGTCAACGGTCGTCCTCCGAATGAGGCGCGCGACCGGCCAAAGTTCGATCGGCTCGGTGCCCTCCACCCCGACGAGCAGCTCACCCTCGAGTGTGACAGCCGGTATCGAGGAGAACCGGACTACACCAACCGCGTGATCGATCTGTTCTGCCCACTGGGGAAGGGTCAGCGGGCCATGATCGTCGCTCCTTCGAAGGCTGGGAAGACGACAGTGCTGCAGAGGGTCGCCGAAGGCGTAGTTAGCAACAACCCAGAGTGCACGCTGTTCATCTTGCTGATCGACGAGCGGCCAGAAGAAATCACCGAGATGGAGGCGTGCGGATTCGGTGAGGTGATGGCCTCGTCCTTCGATTACCCGGCGGACCGTCACACAGCGCTGGCCGAGGTCACCCTCGAGAGGGCGCGTAGGCGTGTGGAGCTGGGAGAGGATGTCGTGGTGATCCTCGATTCGATCACCAGACTTGCCAGAGCCCACAACACGGTCGAGGAGGGAAGTGGCCGTACCTTGACCGGAGGGCTGGACGCAACCGCACTAGAGAAGCCGAAGAGGTTCTTGGGGAGCGCGAGGAGGATCCATCCAGACAAGGGAGGGTCTCTGACTATCGTCGCGACCGCCCTGGTCGATACGGGCTCTCGGATGGACCAGGTGATTTTCGAGGAGTTCAAGGGGACCGGAAACAGCGAGCTCATCCTTAGCCGGGAGCTCGCAGACAAGCGGATATTCCCTGCCATCGATATCGTGGGATCTGCCACGCGGCGGGAGGAGCTCCTCCTGAGCGCGGAGGCCCTGGCCATCTCGCGCGCGCTGAGGCGCCAGTTTGCCGGACAAGCGCCCGTGGAGGCCATGAACGGGCTCCTCAACGTCATGCGTAAAACAAAGACGAACGCAGACCTGCTTGAGCTCAGTCGGGCTGCGACCTGACGGCTGACTCCACCAGTTCCTTAAGCGAGCCTAAAGAAGCGGTAAGTTGGGCGCCCTGGACTTCGTTCATTCGCCCCGCCAGATAGCCCAAGAGGGGATTCCACCCGAAGTCGCCTTCCTCTCTCCAAAGAACCCGAGTCCCGCCGGACACCTCCTCTAGCTCGATGCGGCCGCGGATCTCGATGGCACCATCCTCTACCTGGACCTCATAGGCGATCTCGCTCAGGTGCTCCGCGGACGCGATCACGAACTCTCCCTGACCGTATCCCGGATCGTCCCATCGACGGCCCGAACCGGGCCCCCGAGTCGGCCCAAAAAGCTCTACGCCTGACGCCGGTGAGGGAGTCCACTCCGCCCATTTCGCCGCGCTGTTTAGAAACGGAAACACCTCTTCAGGGGGAGCGCTGATCTCGATGTCACGCTCGGCTTGCCATCCTCCCGGAAGGACCAATCCGATGATCATGAAGCTACCGAACAGGAACGCAAAGGCTCCCAGGATGAGACCCGCGATTTTATACGGGTGGATCATGATGCCCCGATCGTCAGGAAGACCTCCGCGAGCACCGGCCACGCGTTTCGAGCCATGATCCAATGGCCCGCGGCCGTGGGATGGATACCATCTCTTTGATTGAGCTCTCGGCTGCCTGCCACCCCTTCGAGGACAAATGGGATCAGCGCGACGCTTCGTCGCTCCGCTACCCGCGGGAAGACCTCGCGAAAGGCTCCGGCGTATTCCGCGCCCATGTTGGGCGGTGCTTCCATCTGAGCCACGACCACGGTCACGCCCTGGTGCCCTTCCTGCACACGGCGGATGATCTTGTCGAGATTGGACTCCAGCTGTTCCACTGGGAGTCCCCGGAGGCCATCGTTCGCGCCCGTCTCTAGCACTAGGACGTCAGGATCTTGCTGCATGACCCACTCGAGCCGTCGTAACGCTCCAGCACTCGTCTCGCCGCCAAGCCCTGCGTTCATGACTCGCACGTCCAGTCCGGCTGAGTCCGCCAGATTGGCCACTCGGGACGGCCACGATTCCAGGCCGGGCCGATCCAGCCCGAGTCCCTCCGTAAGGCTGGTCCCGAGGAAAACAACCCGAACCGACTCTGCATCTGGCTGGGTATCCTCTTCGAGCGAACCTTCTGAATCCGGCAGGCGTAACAACTCCGACCGATCCGGATCGGTATCGCCGCATGCCGCGGTGAGAGTGGCAAGGGCAGTCAGGAGAAGCCGGCGAATGCGCATCGAATTGACCGGGGTTGGGAAGGAGTTCCGAAGCGGGAGCCGAACACTCTCGATTCTATCCGGAGTCGACCTGACGATCGACTCGGGCGCATCCGTCGCAGTCATCGGTCCTTCTGGAAGCGGGAAGACGACGCTCATTGGGTTAATGGCGGGCCTGGACAACCCCACCCGAGGCGAGGTCTTCCTCGGAGACACTCGCCTGTCTGATCTTACCGAGGACGGGCGCGCCGAGTTTCGCGCGGCCCATGTGGGGTTCGTGTTTCAAACGTTTCGTCTTCTCACCTCTCTCACCGCTCTAGAGAACGTGCAAGTTCCTCTCGAGCTCGCACCTGGAGCAACCCGCCGTCCCACGCGCGAGATCCGTCGTCGTGCATCTGAGCTACTGGATCGCGTGGGGCTGGGGGATCGCCAGACTCACTATCCCGCCCAGCTCTCTGGCGGAGAGCAGCAACGGGTCTCGTTGGCTCGCGCCTTCGTCACCGAGCCCACTATCCTATTCGCCGACGAGCCAACAGGGAATCTGGATCGCCAGACCGGCTCGCGAATCATCGATCTACTGTGGCGACTGAACGAAGAGAAGGGGACGACGATGGTTCTTGTGACCCATGATGAGGAGATCGCGGTGGGAGCAGATCAGGTGCTCCGTCTGGCGGATGGCCGGGCGGAACGAGTCCGGTGAGGAGCCCTTTCTCCGTCCAGCTCGCCCTGCGAGAGGCGCAGTCGGGAATCCGGAGGGTCGGTTGGTTCATGGCGGCCGTGGCGCTCGGTGTGGCTTCGCTCGTCGCAATGTACAGCTTTGAACGGGATGTGGCGGCGTCGGCTCGGACCGAGGCTCGAGTTCTGCTCGGCGGAGACCTGAGGCTCCAGAGCTCGAGCCCCTTCGGCGAGCGAGCCGTCGGGATCCTAGACTCCTTGGCTACCCAAGGCGCTATTGTGGCACGGGGGACCAGCCTAGCCTCGGTCGTATCAGCACCAGGCGCAAACCGAGCGCGGCTACTGCAGGTGAATGCCGTAGACGGCCGATTCCCGGTTGCGGGAGTGGTGGTGGGAGAGCCCCAGGGTGTCTGGGCGGAGCTCCGTGGACGGGGCGGGACGGTGGCGGACCCGCAGGTGTTCCAGCAACTCGCTGTGAGTCGGGGCGACTCCGTTCGGGTCGGGACACTTGGGCTGGAGGTAATGGGATCCGTCACTGGCCTGCCTGTGGACTTTGGGATCGAGTGGGTCGCTGGCCCGCCGCTGTACATCTCGCTCGACGACCTGCCTGAGACGGGTCTCACGGAGTTCGGAAGCCTGGCCCAATACCGGGCGTGGGTCGGTCTCCCCGACAGCGAGCAAGCTCGGGAGCTCCGTGCCCTGTACCGGGAGGAATTGCGGACATTCGGGATCTCCATTGAAACGGCTCAGCAGGAGGCTGAGGGCTTTGCCTCCGGTTTCGAGGACGTCTCCCGCTTCCTGGGGTTGGTCGGGCTCCTTGGGCTGCTGCTCGGCGGTATCGGGGTGGGGAGTGCGGTGAATGCCTACATCGGCGAACGCCTCCCTTCAATGGCAGTGCTGCGGTGTATCGGCGCCCGGCCAGGAATGCTCCTGCGGGCCTACCTACTTCAGGCTGGTGCTCTGGGCGCTCTGGGGGCCGGAGTCGGGGTGGTCCTAGGACTGGGAGTTCAGTTCGCTCTTCCCACGCTGCTCGCGGGGGTGCTTCCGTTCGAGCTCTCGCCCAGGTGGCATCCGGAAGCGGTTCTGGCGGGCTGGCTACTCGGAGCCTGGGTAGCCGTCCTTTTCTCTCTGTTCCCCCTGCTGAACGTCTATGGTGTCTCTCCACTGGGAGCTCTGCGGGCCGATGTGGAGGCGTCGTATTCCGCGATCTACCCGCTCCGGGTCCTGCTGGCCGGCACCCTCCTCGCGAGCCTGTTCGCCGTATGTTCCTTCCAGCTCGATGACGTCCGCCAGGCGTTTGTCGTGACGTTGGCCACAGCCGTTGTCTTTGCGCTGCTGGGATTGGTGGCACTAGGCCTGGGCCGTGGCGTCCGCGCGATGCTGCCCGCCGGGGCGCCGTTTCCGATCCGACAGGGACTGTCCGGCCTCTTTAGGCCCGGCAACCAGACGAGTGCGGTGGTCGTTGCGCTGGGCGTCGGTGTTTTCTTGATGAGCACCCTCCTCGTCGTGGAGTCAGGGCTTCGGTCCGAGCTGCAGATGGAGTTTGGCACGGACCCGCCGACGCTCCTCCTCTTCGATATCCAGCGGGATCAGGCGGAGGGCGTCCGTGGCCTCCTACGCAGGGAGGGGATCGAGGAGGAGCTCATTCCCATCGTACCCGCGAGGCTCGAGACTGTTGCAGGGGTCTCGGTAAAGGAGATCCTCGCCAGTGGAGTGCGCCGGCGTTGGATGTATAGCCGCCTCTACAGAAACACCTATCGCACCGAGAAGGGGTCAGCTGAGCGTATGACATCGGGTCGGTGGTGGGACGATCCGGGAGTTGATCCACCGGTTGTCCGCGATGCTGCAGGGAGCGGGGTGGCTAGGGTCTCCCTGGAGGCAGATCTGGCCGAGGGGCTCGGGGTCGAAATCGGCGATCGGCTCGTTTGGGATGTCCAGGGAGTCCCGGTCACCTCCGTTATAAGTTCGATCAGAGAGGTGGAGTGGTCGTCAATCCAGCCGAACTTCTTCGCTGTGTTCGAGCCTGGATCACTCGATGAGGCGCCGGCGACGTTCATCGCTCTGTCGGCCTCCGCGGACTTGGCCGCCCGCGAGAGAATCCAGGGAGCCCTGCTCGACCGCTATCCCAACGTCTCCTTCCTCGACATTTCTCTGGTCCAGGAGACGCTAGCGCGGCTTTCTAGGCAGGTTGGGTTGGTGTTCCGCGCGTTGGCCGCCTTCATCCTCGCAGGTGGGACCCTCGTCCTCTTTGCCTCGCTCCTCACCACCCGTCTGAAGCGACGCCGCGAGAGCGCCCTCCTCAAGACGATCGGGGCTTCGGGCCGGACAATTCGCGGAATCCTCTTATCGGAGTACGCCGCTCTGGGAGGCATCGGGGCGGCAGCTGGGCTCGTGCTTGGAGGCGTGGGCGGATACCTGCTGCTGCGCTGGCAGTTCGAGATCGTAGGGGCGGTTCCCTGGTCCATGCTGCTGACCCTCTGGGTCGGGATTCTGGCGTTGTCGGTGGGCGTAGGCTGGTCCGTTAGCGGCCCCGTGCTGCGCGCATCTCCACTCGCGACGCTGAGGCAGGAGGGGTGCTAGCGCTCGTTGGCCACCATCGGATTCGAGGCTTTGGCCAGACTCTCGAGCTCCGGGAGAGCCATCCGGAACCGATCAATGAGAGCGGGATCGAACTGGGATCCGCCCAATCCGGAGATTTGCTCGACAGCAACCTGCCAAGGAAGCGCGGCCCGATAGGCTCTGGGGCTCGTCATAGCGTCCAACGCGTCGGCGATGGCGATAATGCGGGCGGTGAGCGGGATCGCGTCACCTTCGAGTCCGTCGGGATACCCACTGCCATCCCATCGTTCATGATGCCACCGCGTCGCGGCCAGGACCTCTCGCTCCGGAAGGAGCGGCTCGAGGATCTCGCTGCCGATCACAGGGTGTTGCTGGACTTGCGGGAGCTCTTCCCGTGTGAGCGGTCCCTCCTTGATCAGTATCTCCTTCGAGACTCCGATCTCCCCCAAATCGTATAGAGCGCAGGCAAGCCGGAGGTCGTCAGGGTCGATTTGGGACGAGATCATGCCCGCAGCCCTCCCGATGGTGTCCGCGTACATTGCAACCCTCGAGGCGCGGCCTTCCTTTCGAGAATCCCGATGTTCCGCGGCTTCAGAGAGAGACTGCAATGCCTCGAGGATTATCGGCCGGGACATGCGCTCACGCTCACCGGGATCTCCTTCTCCTTCTCCCTCTCCGTCGCCCGCTCTGCGTTGGTACTGACTCGCGAGCATTCGATCCCGCTGCTCCAACGCATCTGCGAGGTGGGCCCCGAGCTCTGGCATCTCGAAAGGCGCGGAAAGATGACGGTCGACGATTGCCCCAAGCGCCTCTTGTGCGACCTGTGCTTCATCCACCCCAGTGATCACGATGACTTGGGTTGCTGGCCATCGAGACTTGATTGCCGCGACCAGCTCTCTTCTCGAAGAGTCCGGATGCTCCAGCTCTGCGATCACAAGGTCAAACGCTCTTGCGAGAGCCTCCGCCCCCTGCTCGGTTTCCTTCGCCTTCTCGACGAGGAAACCCTCCGTCGTCAAGAACTCCGACACGCCCTCGAGAGATGCGTTCTCCTCCCCGATGAGAAGGACGGCTCGGCCCGCTCCGAATCTGGCGAGGTTGTCGGGACGAAGTCCGTGGGTCCCCACCGATTGCTCCTTATCGGACTGATCCAGGGGCCGGCCGAAGATCCTTATACAGTTGCGACCATCGCTCTTGGCTCGATAGAGGGCAAGGTCGGCGGCCGCAATGAGCTCATCGGGCGAACGCATGGAGGGGTGATAGGCGGCGACGCCGGCGCTGACGGTAAGACTTCCTTGCTGCAGCCGAACGGACTCTAGAGCCTCCCGCACGCGCTCAGCGAATGCGAGAGCCCCTGCTTCGTTTGATCCCGAAAGCACGGCCAAGAACTCCTCTCCCCCAAAGCGGCTGGATAGGTTCATACGCCGCGTTGTCGAGGCCAGGATCTCGCCGAACCGCTCCAGGGCCCGATCTCCCGCCCGATGCCCGTGCAGGTCATTGAACGCCTTGAATCCGTCTAGGTCGAAAAGGGCGACGGCAAGTGGATGACCCCGTTTTGCAGCTGCGAATTCGTTGTCCAGGAAGATCTTTGCGTGCCGCCGATTCGGAAGCCGCGTGAGGTTATCCGTGAGCGCGAGGTCCTGAACATCCGCCCGCTGTCGATGAAGGAGACGGGCCATACGCGCGATTCCCATCGCGATCGCCAGGTAGGCCACGACGACCCAGGGGAGGAGGGTCGGGATCTGCCTTCCCAGGAGAGTCGCGACGAAAAGGGTGACGACCAGAACCGCGCCGACGATGCCAGCCGATATCGCAACTCCTCGCTCACCCCGGTAGAAGGCGAGTGGGAAGGCAGGGGCCAGTGCCGCCAGCCAGAGGATGGCCGAAAGTCCGCCGAGTTCCTCAGGGAGGGCGAGGGTTCCGCCGACCGGTATCAGGAGAGCGGTGAGCGTGATCCCTAAGGTCCGTGGGGGGATATCCCGCTCGCGATCGTGGGGACTCTCAGTCATCCGCCGTCGGTCTCTCCAGTGCTTTGGTGCGAGCTCAACGACCGGGAATATGGGGTGTGCGCCGGGGCTTGGGTAGGACGGCGGAAGGACGCGCGTTCACTCCCGGGATTGGCGGCTAAAGACGTTCCCACCAACGCCGATCTATCGACAGAAGCAGCTGCCACTCTCCGTTGTGGAACCCTCTCGCCAGATCGAGGTGAACAAGATCCCAACCCAGCCCCACCCCGATCGACACCGAGGTACGGATTCCGTTAGTCGCACCGGCATTCCAGCTCTCGGCAACGAGTGGGTTTCCGCCGTCCGACCAACCCGAGTGGAGGCCACCTCTCAGACGGACCAAGGGTCCCCACACGTCGATCGAGCCCGACAACGTCGCTACGACGGCCTTCTTGCCTACGAACTCCCGGTAGGGAAAGCCAGGGATCGTTCCCCGACCCCCGAGGAGGCGATGGCCTTGCGCAAGTGGATCCCCAAACCAGGCCCATCCGATTGCACCAAGCCCCATCTCTCGGCCTGGCGACCCCAGCTGCCACCGTTCGTCCAGCTCCGCGGTGATGCCCACTCCCTTTCCGTCCTGCCCATATAGGAAGAGTGCGTCAACCTCGCCCCAGCCACGGCCGCCGCGCAGCGGTCTTATGGATCGGCGCAGCCCCACGCCCGCTCGGAAGAATTCCGTATCCGTAACGGGCCGAACTGGACGGAAGAGTCTGGATTGTCCCAAAGGCGCGGAGTCCAGCTCCAGGTCCCCGCTGGAATGGCGTTCGACGCCAAGCCCGAATGAGACCGTGGAGGCCTCATCGGTCCGGTAATCCAACCTGATTCCAGCCCCATTGACGAAGAAGGGGTCGAGGTAATCCTCGCCTTTGAAGACTGCTCCGAGCGTTGAGACAAGCGAGGAGCTGCCAGGCGAAAGGCCCAAGTCCTCGAGGTCTCTGGCACGGAACTCCGCTCCTAGCGTCCACTCGGGCGTAAGCAGCGCTTCGAAGCCCAGACGCGCCTGGAACTTGGCGTCTGCGACAGCGTAACCGGTCGTCGCCCTGATCCGTACGCCAGGACGAGGCTGACCAGATCCTCCGACCCCCAACCGAACGCCCTCTGCGCGGCCATATCGCAGCGCAGACGAGAGTCCCGGTAAATGCAGCCTGAGAGGAGACAATCCAGAGGGTGGCACGGTCTCGATCAGCTCCATGGCCCGTGCCCGGAGCTCCCGCGGGTCGGCGTCTACAACGAGATCGCCCAGACCGTCTGCTGGCATGTCCTCGTAGAGCCCCGTCGAGAACCGATAGGCCTCCCGCTCCTCCTGAGACACGAAGGTCACTCGAGGCACGGCGGCCGGCACCTCGGGAATGGGGGCATCGAGCAGGTAGTCACGCACCCTCAGAACGGCTCGTATTACCGTCCCGATCCCGAGGTCTAGGAATGGGACCTCGCGCCTGACCTCGATTCTCTGGACGTTTGGTAGCCAGTACCGGCTCTCCCACAGTCCGTAGTCCAGCTCGACCGAGATCCGATCGTTACGAGGGTCGATGTAGGAGGCGGGGGTGAAGGTGAAAGCCATCCGCACGATGCTGGCAGAGGCGCGGTCCAGGTGGATCGTCCCGAGGATTCCGGGGCGGCCAGGGTCCCGCGGCCGAACCGCGACCTCTTGGATTCGTATGGGCTCGTCTCGCTCAGCCACGAAGAGGGCCAGGGACTCTCCGAGCCTGAAGTCGTAGAACTCGGACCGACCATCATCGTCTGGCGCTCCTGCCGTCGGGGCGAGTGGGTGGCGGACACTCGCGACATCCATGCCGGATCCGATTCGGATCTCGTTGCCGAAGCCATGGGGGACCAGCGTTAGCCGGTCCATGTAATAGTCGAAGTCTCTAACCGGGAGGCGGGTTTCACTTCTCTCCCCGACGATGTGCTGCCGGAGTCGGTCGGGTGCCTCCCACTGAACCTCGGTTGCAATCTGGTCGATCCTGATTAGGTAGCGCTCGCCTTGCTCAGGGTCGACGAAGAAGTAGACGTGGCCCTCGGTTCGGGCCTGATAAGTCTGGAGGTCCGCCGACGCCGCGAGTGTCTGTCTCGCTACGCGTGCCCGCGCCACGAGCTCTCGGACCTCGGTGCTATTCCATCGCGTCTCATCCGGGCTCGAGAGCGCTTGCGCACTTAGGACCGAGTCCTGGAACGGGACGCACCGGGCCAGGAGGATAGCCAGGGTGCAGAGAAGCTGGCGGGACAATGAAAGGCCTGGGCTACCCCCAAGATGGGGAATGAACGGATGTCCGAATTTGGTTAAACTACGCCTCGCCGTACACCTTGCCGTCCGTCCGGCGCTGCGGGCGGCCGGCGGGCGGATAGACGGAGAGTTCGGATGGAGCCCGTTTCGGGGAAAGAGTCTGAGTTGCCACGCGAGGTCCGAAGTCGTCGGACCTTCGCGATCATCAGCCATCCGGACGCAGGAAAGACGACCCTAACTGAGAAGCTCCTGCTCTACGGAGGCGCCATCCATCTCGCAGGGTCGGTGAAGCCCAGGCGAGCCGCCCGTCACGCGACCTCCGACTGGATGAAAATGGAACAGGAGCGCGGGATTTCCGTCACCTCTAGCGTTCTTCAGTTCGAGTACCAAGGATTCAGCATCAACCTGCTGGACACCCCTGGTCACCAGGACTTCTCCGAGGATACGTATCGGACCCTGATCGCTGCCGACTCGGCGGTCATGCTTCTGGACAACCGGAAGGGGGTCGAGGAGCAGACACGAAAGTTGTTCGAGGTGTGTCATCTCAGACGCATTCCCATCTTTACTTTTGTGAACAAGTGCGACCGACTCGGCGTGCCGCCGCTCCAGCTCTTGGACGACGTCGAGACCGAGCTCGGCATCCGATGTGCGCCCGTGACCTGGCCGGTGACCAACGGCAGCAGCTTCCTGGGGGTGCATGACCGAGAGGTCGGTTCCCTCCATCTGTTCGAGAAGGGAAGTGACCACGGGCAGACCCGGGCTCCGGAGGAAGTCAAGGGGCTGGACGACCCCAAGGTGGAACGGCTCCTGGGTACCGGTGCGCGGGACAGATTAGCCGAGGAAGTCGCCCTATTGGACGCGGCGGGCTCCCCCTTCGATGAAGCTGCATTCCGACGTGGAGAGCTCTCGCCCGTCTTCTTCGGCAGCGCTCTGACGAACTTCGGCGTAGAGCCCTTCCTCGAGTGGTTCCTGCGGTACGCTCCCTTCCCTGGACCTAGGGCCACCCGTCGGGGGGAGGTGAGTCCAGCAAGGGAAGAGTTCAGCGGCTTCGTATTCAAGATTCAGGCAAACATGGACCCGAAGCACCGAGACAGAATCGCCTTCATCCGGGTCTGCTCGGGTCGATTCGAAGCGGGTGCGAGCGTGACGAATACGCGGACTGGAAAAGCTGTCCGGCTCACCCGTCCGCAGCAGTTCTTCGCACAGGAGAGGGAAGCGATAGAGACCGCTTGGCCGGGGGATGTGGTGGGGGTCCTGGATCGCTGCAGTTTGAGGATCGGTGACACGATCACCGACGATTTAGGAGTGGAGTTCGATGGGATTCCCTCTTTCTCCCCGGAGCATTTTGCGCGAGTCCATGTCCCCGATCCGCTGCGTCGCAAACACCTCGATAAGGGGCTCCTCGAGCTATCTGAAGAAGGCGCTGTGCAGGTGTTCGTCAGCGATGGGGGTTCGGGGCCCGGCCCAGTCGTTGGAGTCGTTGGACCGCTTCAGTTCGAGGTGCTTCTCCATCGGTTGGAGCACGAGTACCGGGTCACCGCTACACTCGAGTCCATGCCCTATCGAGACGCACGATGGGTGAGCGGGCCTGACGAAGAGATTCTCAGGGTGGCCGGAGGATACGACTGCGCTCTCGTCCGGGACCGAGCGCACCGGTCGCTCCTCCTCTTCCGGAGCGAGTGGGTGAGAGCTTCTACCGAACAGCGCGAGCCGAAACTCGGTTTCCATCGCATGGCCCAAGACTGATGGCTGCAGCCCCGCACGCCATTGGAGAGGGAGATTTCGAGTCGCGCGTGATGCGGGCCACGGTTCCGGTTTTGGTCGTGTTCACAGCGGACTGGTGCGCGCCCTGCAGGTGGCTGACCCCGTACCTTGACGAGCTCTCGACCAAGGTGGGGGACAGGGCTCTTATCTTCTTATTGGACGTGGACCGGTTCCCCGAGCTAACGCGCCATTACCGCGTGGCGAGTGTACCGACTGTGATTCTGATAAGGGAGGGAAGGGAAGTCGACCGAAGTCTCGGCGTGGAACCGGATCGGCTCCGAAGGTGGGTTGCCCCTCCGCAGCCCGTGGAGGATGAGAGGGATGGAACCTGAGTGGAGGTCTGAAGGTGGCTAAGAGAGAGCGCAAGCGGGCGATTCTGGACCTGATTCGAACCCATCGGGTCACGAGTCAGGAGGCGCTTCGTGGACTCCTCAAGGACCTGGGAATCGAGGTGACTCAGGCGACCCTTTCTCGCGACATGACCGAGCTGAGGCTGGTGAAGGTCATGGGATCGGACGGGGGTGCTCATTACTCGCTGCCCGAAGGGGGCGAGTATACACCGCCCCTCGAAACCCTCCTTCCGACACTCTTCGTTTCTGCCGAAAGCGCTGCGAATCTCATGGTCGTGCGGACGATGACGGGTGGGGCGCAGGCAGTCGGGCTGGCCATCGATTCGGAAGAATGGCCCGAGGTGCTTGGTACCATTGCGGGGGACGATACCGTCCTGGTCATCCTCCGCGAAGCACAGAAGGCGGGAGCGGTCTTGCGGCGACTGCACGCGATGGCGAGTAAGGGAAGTGGTTGACGCTTGCATAAAAATACATCCTAGGTTGACGGAGTCGGAAAGGTTGCAGTAGATATGGCTATGGAAGCGGAAATCCGGAACGGCGCCGCGGGCGAGCCACGCATCACTGTTGGGGTGATCGGGGCCACCGGCTACACCGGGCTCGAGGTCCTGACTCTGCTTTCCCTCCACGAGGGGGTAGAGGTTGCCTTTGCGACGTCTCGCTCGAGCGCAGGAGAGGCCTCTCCTGTGCCCGGTGTCAGGTATCAGGATCCCGAGCGGGCGCCGGCCGGGGACGTGGACCTCCTCTTCCTTTGCCTCCCTCACGGAGAGGCTACTCAGTGGGTTCAGAGCCTACCGAACGGGCCCAAGATTGTGGATCTCACCGCGGATCACCGCCCAGGATCGGGTCGCGATGCCTCCGCCGTATACGGACTTGCGGAAAGGAATCGGGAGCTGATCAAGGATGCGCAGCTCGTGGCGAACCCGGGTTGCTACCCGACCGGGGTTCTGTGCGCGCTGACTCCGCTTGCCGACGCGAGGTTGGTCGACCCGACTCGATTGACTGTGGTGAACGCCGCCTCCGGGGTGACCGGGGCCGGGCGCACTCCGAAGACCCATCTCCTCTTCGCAGAGGTAGCGGGCGACTACAGAGCGTACGGAGAGGGGAATCGGCATCGGCACCTGAAAGAGATGTGGGCTCTCCTCCCCGACACCTTGCTCCTTTTCCAGCCTCATCTCCTTCCCGTGTCCAGGGGGATCCTCGCAACCGTCACCGTTCCTGTGAAGGAGGGCGTCGCCGTTCAGGAGCTCAGAGACGCCTGGCGAAAGGCCTACAGTGGATCGCGTGCGATCGAGGTCTTGGATGAGGGGCTACCGGGGCTGTCTCGTGTCGTGGGAACCGACCGGCTGTCACTCGGAGCGTGCGCCGTGGAGGGAGTGTCTCCTCCGGTTGTCACCGTGGTTGCTGCACTGGACAACTTGGGTAAGGGTGCGGCCGGTCAGGCGATCCAAAACATGAATCTGATGTACGGCTGGGACATCGACCGAGGGATTCGATGCTGACTGTCGTCAAGATCGGAGGGGCCTGGTTGGAGAAGGGTGCCGAAGTGACCGCCTTCCGTGCGCTGGCGGAGCTCTCGGGCGACCTGATCGTGGTGCATGGAGGTGGACACGAGATCTCACGATGGCTCGATCGAGCGGATATCGATGTGGAGTGGGTGGATGGTCTGCGTGTCACACGGGGGGACAGCCTGCAACTCACGGCCATGGTGCTCTCGGGGTGGGTGAATAAGCGCGTGGTCGAGGCGCTGAACGGTGCGGGACGCCCGTCCGTCGGGATTTCGGGGGAAGACGGATCGCTCCTTCGTGCCGAGCTCGTGGATGTGGAGCGCCTGGGAGCGGTCGGACGCGTGATCAGGGTGGATCCCAAGGCGGTGCGGGCGTTGCTTCGCGCCGGATTCACTCCGATAATCTCGCCGATATCGGCGGGTCCGACCGGCGATCCGCTTAACGTGAACGCCGACGAGGCGGCGATTCCGATCGCGCTCGGAGTAGGGGCCGACCGCCTCCTCCTCCTGTCCGATGTTCCGGGCGTTCTGGCGGGTGGCGAGTTACTTGAGACCGTGGATCGGAAAGCAGCTGACGAGCTTACCTCTTCCGGAGCGCTCGCCGGGGGAATGTTGGTCAAGGTGAACCAAGCGCTGGAGGCGGCGAACGCAGGAGTCGAGGTGCGGATCGGTGACGCGGGACTCCTGGCTGGTGGGTCGGGTACCCGGATCTTAGGGTCCGAGCTCTCAGCCGCCTCTGCCTGAGCCCATCCATGAGTGACCCCATGGACCCCCTCCTGGGGGTCTATCGACCGCCGGATGTCGTCTTCGTGAGCGGGGAAGGCACGTTGCTCATCGACGAGGACGGCCGGAGCTATCTCGATTTTACCTCCGGGATCGGAGTGAACGCCCTCGGGCACGGAAGCCCGATCGTTCGCCGCGCTATTGAGGACGCCCTAGCGAGCGGACTCGTGCACGCTTCGAATCTCTTCCGGACCCGGCCGGCGGCCCGCTTGGCCCGACTCCTGACCCGGAAAGCAGGACTCGATCGTGTATTCTTCTGTAACTCAGGCGGGGAGTCCGTCGAGGGAGCCCTAAAGTTCGCGAAGAAATGGGCGAAATCTCGCGGTGGCGCCGACAAGCACCGGATCGTCGCGCTCAACGGGTCCTTCCACGGGAGGCTCTTTGGGAGTCTGGCGGTTACGGACCGCCCGGATTACAGAGCACCCTTTGACCCGCTGATGCCCGGTGTCGATTTCGCTTCTCCCTTGGACCTTTCTGAGGTGGATCGCACCCTGAGCGGCGAACACACGGCTGCGCTCATTGTTGAGCCCATCCAAGGAGAAGGAGGGATACAGCCTCTTTCATCGGAATTTCTCCAAGCTGTCCGGGGGTGGACCCTCGATCGAGACATCGCCCTCATTCTTGATGAGGTCCAGTGCGGTCTGGGGAGGACGGGAACACTCTTCGCGTTCGAGCCGAGTGGAATTCTCCCCGACCTCCTCTGCATCGCGAAGCCACTGGGAGGAGGGCTGCCGATGGGCGCGGTCATCCTGTCGAGGGAGATCGCTGACGTGATGGTGCCGGGCGACCACGGGACTACCTTCGGAGGGGGTCCGCTCGTTTCATCTGTCGCTCTGGCGGTGCTGGAGGTGGCGGGAGATCCTTCCTTCCTTGGCGAGGTGCGCGCCAGGGGGGAGTATCTATCAGGACTCTTGACGGAGCTCAGCGAACAGTATCCCGAGCTCGTCTTGGAGGTGCGGGGACGAGGTCTCCTCTGGGGAATGGAGCTCTCCTCGCCCGCGGGGCCGATCGTTGAAAGGGCTCGCGAGCATGGGCTGCTCACCGTTCCCGCGGGTGACCACGTGCTCCGGCTCCTACCTCCGCTAACGGTGACTCATCCCGAAATCGATCGGGCGGCTGGGATTCTCGAGAGGGTGTTCGAAGAGGCCTCCACACAGCCTTGAGGTTGAAGCGATGCAGTATTTCTGTATAGTTATGCAAGTCTCTGATCATAGCGAGCCCTCGAGCAAGAGGTGTCGATGTGGGGAAGCAGACTGCGGATGGTGATGGTGGTGCGCTCTGGGGTGGGCGGTTCGAGGAACCGATGTCTCCGGAGATGCAGCGCCTCAACGTATCGTTAAGGGTCGATCGCCGACTCTGGAGGGAGGACCTTCAAGGAAGCCGTGCCTGGGCCCGGGGGCTCCTGGATGCGGGCGTGCTGGATGAGGCCGAGCACACCACCCTGCAGGCGGGCCTCGGCCAGGTCGAGTCCCGTCTGTCCGAAGGAATACCTGAAGACGCACACGACGAGGACGTGCACTCGCTCGTTGAGCGGCTGCTCGGCGAGGAGGTCGGCGCCGTCGCGGGGAAATTGCACACGGGACGGTCCCGCAACGACCAGATCGCGACGGACCTCAGGCTCTGGGCGATGAAGGCCTCCAAGGACTTAGAGACAAAGTTAGATGATACTGTTCAAGCGCTTATTGAACTGGCAGATAAGGGAGTGGACGTCATCCTGCCCGGCTATACGCATTTGCAGCAGGCTCAGCCGGTTCGTGCAGCACACTGGGCGTTGTCCCACGCATGGCCGCTCCTCAGGGATAGGGAACGAGTCCGGAGGGCCGGGACGGCGGCGGGGGTGCTGCCGCTTGGCAGCGGCGCCGTCGCGGGCTGTCCCTTTCCGGTGGATAGGGATGCGCTTCGCAGGGAGCTCGGGTTCGGAGCGCTCTCCGAGAATTCGATAGACGCGGTGAGCGACAGGGATTGGTCCGCCGAGCTGGTCTTCGCAGGGGCGCTCATCGGCGTGCACCTCTCAAGCCTAGGTGAAAGCTTGGTCCTCTTTTCCTCCAGGGAGTTCTCCTTCATTCGGATCGGGGAGGGCTACGCAACGGGGTCCTCCCTCATGCCTCAGAAGAGGAACCCGGATTGTGCCGAGCTTGTTCGCGCCAAGGCAGGACGCCTGCATGGCAACTTGGCTGGGTTGCTGACTTTGCTGAAGAGCCTACCCACGGGGTACAACCGGGATCTGCAAGAGGAGAAAGCCTTTCTCTTCGATACGATGGATACCCTCGCGCTGACTTTGCCCGCGCTCACGGGGGCGCTCCGGAGTACGGTGTTTCGGGAGGAGGAAGTGGCACGTGCCAGGGACGCGGAGCTTCTCGCGACCGATCTAGCGGATACGCTCGTTCGGGGAGGGATGCCGTTTCGGCAAAGCCATGGGATCGTCGGGCGACTGGTCGTCGAAGCGGAGCGCCGCGGTGTCGCCCTCGCGGACCTACCCGACGACGTCTTCTACGAGGCCAGTCCCGCCTTCCCGGAGCGGATCAAAGAGGTGTTCGACTGGGAAGGATCTGTAGAGGCGCGCGACCTTCCGGGTGGGACCAGTCGTCGGGCCGTCCTCGCACAGATCGAGATGGCCCGGGCCGAGGGGGCCCGGTAGGCCTCGAGGCCTAGCCCGGGAGGGTTCGCCCGGCCGCCTCGACGAAGGGTCGGAGGTCCCCCATTAGGCTCCGGAACTGATCGAAATCGAGCGACTGATCCCCGTCCGAGAGCGCCTCTTCCGGTCGTGGGTGTACTTCGATCATCAGGCCATCTGCGCCAGCCGCTACCGCCGCAAAGGAGATCGGCCCCACCCAGATGGCGAACGCCTCCGGCGTGCGAGGGATCGGCGATCACGGGGAGATGAGTCTCCTTCTTGAGGATTGGGATTGCCGCTAGATCGAAGGTATTCCGGGCTGAGGTTTCAAAGGTCCGAATGCCGCGCTCGCATAGGATGACATTCATGTTTCCCTGCTTCATCACGTACTCCGCCGCGAGGAGGAGGTCCTTCACTGTGGCTGCCATCCCTCGTTTGAGCAGGACCGGACGGTGCACCCGTCCGACCTCGGTAAGCAGGGCGAAGTTCTGCATGTTTCGGGCGCCGATCTGTAGGACGTCCGCATGTCCGGCAACCGTCTCGACCTGGCGAGTGTCCATGACCTCGGTGACGATCGGCAGGCCGCTCTCGGCGCGGGCTTGTGCTAGGATCTCGAGTCCCTTGGTCTCCATTCCCTGGAAGGAATAGGGGGAGGTTCTCGGCTTGAAAGCTCCCCCGCGCAGGGCGGTGGCTCCTGCGTCGCGGACGGCTCTGGCGGTTTCGAGGACCATGTCCTCTCCTTCGACCGAGCAGGGTCCCGCGATTACAGCAACGGACTCACCTCCGAGATCTCGGTCGGCCAGGGCGATTCGGGTAGGCGACGCTGAGAACTCGCGCGCCGCCAGTTTGTTTGGGCGCATGACGGGGTGCACTGCTTCGACGCCTGGTATCCCGAGGAGAGGCAGGTCATCCAGCCTCTCCTCGTCGCCAATACAGCCGATGATCGTGCGGTTCTCGCCTCGCGAAATATGGGTTCGGAGACCCAGGGCCTCTACCCGTTCGCGGATGTGATCCACCTCGTCGCTGGATACATCCGGCCGTGTCACGATGATCATCCTGTTCCTCCCCTCATCCAGGGAGATCTCTCTCCCATATCAGAAAAAAAAAACGGCTTCCGGAAGAGTCGGGAGCCGAGTCATTCAGTCGCGGTGCTTTCGGTGTCTATGCGAAGGCTACGCCCGAACCTCCTCTGGGCTCCCTGCCGGTAGGTGGGTGCCGTAAGTAAAATAGCGCGAGCGCCAGAACCCCTCTCGCAGAGTTAGATCGGTGCACGATTCTTGCCACATGGATTCGAGTTTGGCCTTAACGCAGGGCAATGTCAAGCTGTTGTCCCGCGGCGCGGACTGCTCTGCGCAGGCCGGACGGAATACCGCCGCGTTCAGGCGATTGGAGCACTGGTCATGATCGGGCGCCAGGCCTAGATTTCCGGCGTACGGTCTGCCGGTATTCTAGAGGCATGTGAGCCCTGGTGCCGCACCTCGCATCATTGCCGTGGAGGCGGTGGTAGATGACTGAGACCGGGTTGGCCGTAGAGGTACTGTTTTCCCCGGTCGAAGAGGCGAATAGAGCGAAAAAAGTTCTGGCGGACATGCCAGCTTGAGCGAGCCGGAGGGGTTAGGGGGGATCGAGGCGGAGAAGCGGGCAGCCGGGCTGGCCGCGCTTGCGGAGGTCGAGGCGGGGATGACGCTGGGATTGGGGACTGGCAGTACCGTGAAGTACTTCCTAGAGGGCCTCGCCGAGGTCCTCAACCGAGGCGAAACCCGAGATATCCGTGGGGTTGCGACGTCCCCTGGGACCGCGGAGCGGTGTAGGGCGCTGGGGATCCCGACCGTCGGTCTTACCGAGGGGTCCCCGCTGGACCTCGCCGTGGACGGCGCGGATGAAGTATCCCCGGAAATGGATCTTATCAAAGGTCTCGGTGGTGCCCTGCTCCGGGAGAAGATGGTGGTGCAGGCTGCGCACCGTTTCGTGGTTATCGTCGATTCCACGAAGGAAGTCGGGTTCCTGGGAGAGCTCGCGCCCGTACCGGTAGAGGTAACCCCGTTTGGGTGGTCTGCTCATCTGGCCTTCTTTCGGTCACTGGGAGCGGAGCCGCGTCCTCGCCGTGCCGAAGCGGGTGAAATGGTGGTGACCGATAACGGCAACCACCTCATCGATCTTGGATTTGAATCGGGGATTCCCTCAGTTCGAGATCTCGATGCCGCTCTTCAGCAGCGCGCGGGAGTGGTGGAGACGGGGCTTTTTCTTCAGATGGCAGATCGGGTTTTCGTGGGAAAGGGGGAGGGGGTGGAATTGAAGGAGAAGACCGGCTCATGAGCCACGTTTTGATCGCCCCGTCCATCCTTTCTGCAGACTTCGGTCATCTCGCAGATGACGTGGCGGCCGCCCAGGAAGCTGGGGCAGACTGGATCCATGTGGATGTGATGGACGGACAGTTCGTCCCGAACCTCACAATCGGCCCGGAGGTGGCGGCCGCGATCCGCCGGGCCACGAATCTACCGGTGGATGTGCACCTCATGATCGAGACTCCGGAGCGGTTGATCTCGGCATTCGCTGACTCCGGGGCGGATCGGATCACGGTCCATGAGGAGGCCTGCCCCCATCTGCATCGGGTTGCCGCGCAGGTGCGGGATCTTGGAGCGAAGGTCGGGGTCGCCGTGAATCCAGCAACCCCGGTGGAGTCGATCCGTGACGTCGTTCCCTACATCGATCTGATCCTGATCATGACGGTAAACCCGGGGTTCGGAGGACAGGCGTTCATCCCGTCTTCTCCGCGCAAGGTCGCACAGGCCCGGGCGTTGCTCCAGGAGGAAGGTCGGTCAGAGGAGGTCTGGATTCAGGTGGACGGTGGAATCGACTTGGCCACGGCTTCCGAAGTGGTTCGGGAAGGTGCGAGGGTACTGGTGGCAGGTTCAGCAGTGTTTCGAGCTGAGGGAGGACCCGCGAGAGCGATCCCAGCGCTGAGAGGTGCCGCCCAAGGTGCCCTTTCGTCCTCCGCTCTGGAATAGGAGGCGGTATGGATTCTGAGCCCGTCTTGGATCTGTCGATACTGGACAAGCTGCACGAGTGGGGAGGGGCCGACCTCAAACAGAAGATGATCGAGCTCTTCTTCGAGAATGCGCCCACTCGGCTCGCTGGAGTGCGGGAGGGGTTGGAGAGCGGCGACCTCGAACTGGCTGAGCGCTCCGCTCATTCCCTCAAGTCTTCGGCGGCGAACCTGGGCGCGCAGACGGTCCGGTTCCTTTCCGGACGGATTGAGCAGTCGCTCGAGAGTGGGAACGGAGAGGAGGCACAGGGGCTCCTGCCCGAGTTGGAAGAGAGTTTCGGAGAGACAATCGAGGCCCTCGAAACCGTACGGAGACAGGAAGCCCAATGAAACCGACGATCGCTTTAGTGGAGGACAACCCGGATAACAGGCTTCTAGTCCAAGCCATCCTCGACGATCAGTACGAGATCGTCGAATACGAGTCGGGCGTGGCCGCGCTCGAGGGCCTCAAGGAGCTGGTCCCTGATCTGGTGCTTCTCGATATCTCCCTGCCAGAGATGGACGGCACCGACGTCCTTCGAAAAATGAAGGAAGACCCGAGGTTGGTGGCGGTGCCTGTGATTGCCCTTACGGCCCACGCAATGGCTGGAGATCGCGAGCGCTTTTTAGGGGCGGGTTTCGACGAATATCTGGAGAAGCCGATCGTGGACGATACGCTGCTACTTGACGCGATAGAGCGCGGTTTGGCGTCGGGGGCCTGATGTCACAAGAGTCCCACGGAGAAGACAGAGTCATCGGTAGGCCAGAGGTTTCTACAACCAGGCCGGATGGACGCACGATCTTCCTTCCGGAGTCGCAGTTCGGAAACCGCCGACTCCTGAGTTACGTCGGGCTCGCCTTTGCTCTCCTGGGCGCTGTCATCGTCCTTCATCGTTTCGACTTTGCCTCCGGTCCCGATCTCCACGCGGTCCTCGAGGCGATGGCTACGGTGCTGTCCCTCGTGATCGGCGGCTTGGCTTTGGTGCGGTTTTACTCCCGGAAGCGGAGCACCTTCCTCTTCTTGGGAACCGGCTTTCTGGCCACTGCGTTTTTGGACGGCTACCACGCGTTCATCACGTCTCCGTTCGCAGCGAGCGCCGCAGACCCAGAGCTCGCCAGCCTCATGGCCTGGTCGTGGATCGCGTCTCGGGTGTTTCTGTCCCTGTTCCTGTTTGTGAGCTGGCTGGCATGGTATCAGGAGCGCGACGAGCCAGCGCTCCTGGGGGGGATGAAGCGTGCTCAGGAGAGGTCGGTCTACCTAACGGCGACCCTCTTGACGCTCGTCATTTTCGTGTTCTTCGCGAGGACACCTCTCTCCAATGCGTACTTCCCCGACCGTCTGCTCTCTCGTCCGGGGGAGCTTGTACCGGGTCTCTTCTTCGCCCTGGCACTCGTCGGTTTCCTTTCGAAGGGCGATTGGCGACGCGACACCTTCGAGCACTGGCTCGTGATCGCCCTGATGATGAGCGTCACCACCCATTTGGGATTCCTGATCTTCTCGTCCCAGCCACACGACGCGCCCTTCGTAGTCGCTCACATTCTCAAGATCCTGAGCTACCTTGCCGTGCTCGTTGGGCTGATGGCCAGCGTATACGTCACCTTTCGCCGGGAGGGTGAAGCGTCAGCCGCGATCCTGGAGGCGAATGCTGCTCTTGCGAACGAAGTCAAGGTGCGGACTCGGGCAGAGCGGGTGCTGCAAGAGAGCGAGGAGCGGCTGCAGGACTTCCTCGACAACGCGAACGACCTGATTCACAGCACGGATCCTGAGGGCGACATCCTCTATGTGAACGAGGCCTGGAAGCAGACGTTCGGGTACTCCGATGAGGAGCTGGCGGGGCTGAACATCCATTCGGTGATCCATCCCGATTCCCGCGAACACTTTCGAAGCGTAGTCAAGCGCCTCTTCCGCGGAGAAGCGATTACAGACTTCGAGGTTTCGTTCCAGGCGAAGAATGGGAAGCGGGTGACCTGTTCGGGGAGCTCGAACTGTCGCTTTGAGGCTGGGCACCCCGTTGCAACTCAGACCATTCTGCGAAATGTGACCGAGGAGCGACGTGCCGAGGAGGAACTCGCCCGTTCGCAGGCGAATGTGCACGCCCTCTTCGAGAGCACCGGCGACTCCATATTGGTCTGTCGACGCCCAGCTCCGCCTCATCACCTTCAACACAGCGTACGCGCTTACTGCCGAGGTGATGTCGGGGAAGGTCCCGAAGGTCGGAGACCAGATGTGGAAGGTGACCCCGGCGGACGATCTGGAGTGGTTCACGGAATGTTACGACCGCGCCCTTACTGGGACACGCTTCTCTGCTGTGAGAGAGGACAGTGTCGCGGGGCAAGCACGGGCGTACGAGCTCTTCTTCAACCCGATCGAGGGGGAAGAAGGAGTCGACGGCGTTGTCGTATTCTCGAAGGACATCACGCGGAGGCAGATCGCCGAGGATGCACTCCGGAGCGCGAAGCTGGAGGCCGAGGAGGCGAGTCAGGCGAAGAGTCAATTCATGGCAAACATGAGCCACGAGCTGCGCACGCCGCTGAATTCCGTGATCGGCTTCGCGAACATCCTGTTGAAGAATCGCTCCGGCAACTTGGAGGAGAAGGAGCTTGGCTTCCTCGGCCGCATCGTGGCCAACGGGAAGCACCTGCTCACTCTGATCAACGAAATCCTCGATCTCTCCAAGATCGAGGCGGGCCGAATGGAGGTCGACCTGGAGGCGATCGAGCTGTCGCCGCTCATCGACGAGACCCTGTCACAGATGGAGAGCCAGCTCGGTGGGAAGCCGGTTGTGCTGAGGAGCGAGATCGAAGGAGAGCCAGCTTCGATGCTCGCGGACTCCGGAAAGCTCAAGCAGGTAATCATCAACTTGGTCGGAAACTCACTGAAGTTCACGGAGGAGGGGGAGGTCCTCATCCGGGTCGAAACAGATGAGACGGGGAAAGTGCCGGAACGGATCCACATCTGCGATTCCGGCGTGGGCATCCCCGAGGATCGCCTGGGAGCAATCTTCGAGGCCTTCCAGCAGGCGGATGGGAGCACGACTCGGCGGTTCGGCGGGACCGGCCTAGGTCTCACCATCTCACGGTCGCTCTGTGAGCTCATGGGGTATCGGCTCTCCGTTGCGTCCGAGGTCGGTGTTGGGTCCACGTTCACTGTCCACTTAGTACCGGGCGAGCCCAGCAAAGGTGAGGAGGAGATGGGCGGATTGGATGATCCGCCTCGCGCCAGATGGGCCCCCGCTGTAGAGGATCCAAGCCTCGAGTTTGCGGGAAGGACTGTCTTGGTGGTCGACGACGAAGCCGACTCGCGAGCACTCCTGGAGCACTACCTCGAGGAGTTGGGGTGCCGGGTCCTCAGTGCGGTCGATGGGATCGAGGGCATCGACATCGCCCGAAAGGAGCGTCTGGATCTCATCACACTGGATCTCATGATGCCCCGAATGAGCGGGTGGGAGATGCTGAAGGCGTTAAGGCAGGATCCGCTTCTTCGGGACATCGCGGCGGTGGTCGTGAGCGTGGTGGCGGAGGAGGATCCTGAGCAGCTGCCGATTTCGGTCGATCTCCTAAGTAAGCCGGTCGACCGGGATGAGCTGGTGCGAGTCCTGCGTCGGAATCTATCCCGAGATTCAGGGCGGGTCTTGGTAGTGGAGAAGAATCCTGACGCGAGCGCGCGGCTCCAGCGGTACCTCAGGGAGGGTGGCCTCGTGGTCCACGCTGCCCAAGATGATGCGGCCGCAGTGGCCTTTCTGCGTCGGTCTGAGGTCGACTTGGTGCTTCTGGACCTCTTGACGCCCATTATGGATGGATTCACTGCTCTAAGAGAACTTCCCACCCGACCCAACGGGTCCCGAGTGCCGGTCGTCGTCCTGACGGGGAAGGGCCTCTCTGGCGAAGAGCAGGACGCGCTTGCGGAGTCCGTCAACAAGGTCGTCGTCAAGGGCCCCGACACCGAGCATCGACTCAGAGAGGTCCTGGACGAGTACTTTGGGAAGGGTGACGGGGACTCAGAAGGCGTGTGACTCAATCTGAGGCGGAGACCCATGTCAGTGTTCCGCCATCGGTGTGAGCTGGATCAGTCTCCTGAGGACGTATTCGCGTGGCATGCGCGCCCTGGAGCCTTTCAGCGTCTGCTTCCTCCCTGGGAGTCGATCCGCGTCCGATCGCAGACGGGGGGATCGGAGGTCGGCGCAAGGATTCGGCTAGGGATTCGCAGGGGGCCTGTCGAGCTGACCTGTGAACTCAAACGCACCCAATTCGAAGCCGGCCGCTTGGTGGTCGACGAGCAGGTTGAGGGCCCCTTCGCTCGCTGGCGGCATGAACAAGGGTTCGAGCCGGCCGATGGGGGCGGAACTGTGCTCGTGGATGTGGTGGATTGGGCGCCCCCGGTCGGGCCCTTTGGCCGAGCCCTCTCAGAACGTCGGGTACATCGGACCCTGCAACGCGCCTTTGCGTTTCGCCAGCGTCGCCTGACGGGCGATCTGGGGCTATTCCAGCGTTACGGATTGGGTAGGGGTCGGACGGTGGCGGTCACGGGCAGTACGGGCTTGGTCGGAACGGCCCTCGGCCACATGCTGGAGGCCGGCGGATACCGAGTGCTGAGAATCTCTCGGTCGCCGCGCCCGACGGCTGGCTGGCTCCACTGGGATCCGGCTACTGGAGCTCTGGCCCCGGACGCGCTCGAAGGGTTGTATGCCGTCATTCACCTCGCGGGAGAGTCCATCGCTGGAGTTCGCTGGACCCATACAAAGAAGGACGCGATCCTGAAGAGCAGGGAAGAGGGGACCTTGCTACTGTCCCGCACCCTCGCCGAGCTGGACCGTCCTCCCGAGGTCCTGATCTCGGCGTCTGCCGTCGGATACTACGGACACCGCGGCAACGAATCCGTCACTGAGGACAGCGATTCCGGGAAGGGGTTTTTGGCCGAGGTCTGTCGGAGATGGGAGGCAAGCACTCACACGGCCCGAGCCGTCGGAATCCGAACGGTTCATCTCAGAGGTGGGCTCGTCCTCTCCGCATCCGGAGGACCCCTGGCTACACTGCTCCTCCCATTCAACCTGGGCTTGGGGGGGCGGCTAGGATCCGGACGTCAATACCTTTCTTGGGTCGATCTTGACGACCACACTGGGGTGATAGCCCACGCAATGGGAGAGATCGACCTCCGCGGCGCCTTGAACTCGACAAGCCCGAATCCGCTTACGAACGCCGCATTCACGGACGTGCTAGGTCGCGTTCTGAGAAGACCGACGCTTCTTCCGGTGCCGGCGCCCGCGCTATCGGTGTTCCTGGGTGAAATGGGAGTCGAGCTTCTACTTTCCGGCCAGAGGGTAATCCCAGAGAAGGCTACGCGAACGGGATACGCATTCCTCTATCCGGACCTGGAGGAATCCCTCCGCCACCAATTGGGGCGGGTTGCGCCAAGCCATGAGTGAGATGAAGGGGACAGCGCGGTACGATCCGCTCAGGGCACAGACTCTGGGTGACGATCCACTCGAGGCTTGTTCGCGCTGGCTCGACGAAGCGTACGCTAGCTCGAATATGGCATTTCCGAACGCCGTTTGCCTGTCGACCGTGGGGGAGGACGGGTGGCCGCAGGCCAGGATTGTCCTAGTGAAAACGGTGGATGCGCGAGGGCTCGTCTTCTTCACCAACTACCGGTCGACGAAGGCGCAGGCACTGGCTCACGCTCCTCGCGCAGCGCTTACATTCTACTGGCCGGACCTACATCGACAGCTCCGAGTCACGGGGTGGGTGGATGAGGTAAGCCCAGGGGAGTCGGATACGTACTTCGGAACGCGCCCCCGGTCGAGCCAGATCGGGGCCTGGGCCTCCGACCAGAGCCAGGCGCTGGACAGCCGCAAGCTGCTGGAGCAACGATATCGAGAGTTCGAGGCGCGATTCGAAGGGGGGGACGTCCCACGTCCGACCCACTGGGGCGGATATCTCCTAAGGCCCACCGAGATCGAATTCTGGCAAGCGAGAGGCGACCGGTTGCACGACAGGTTCCTGTTCCGGCGTAGCGGTGTCAACGACGAGGAGTGGACCGTTCAGAGAATCAACCCCTAATCGTCCCCTCACTATCCAGCTCGGGATACGCCTCTCCTCTTTCTCTCAGACAACGTGCCAACTCCGGGTGGGTCCATTCGAAGAGGAGGTTCCTGCGGTGCTCGGGATCGAGCCTGGACTTGTCATAGAGCCCGGCCGCGGCACGTTGGCGGTACGCTTCATAGAGAATCAGGGCAGTGGCGACCGATACATTCAGGGAGCGCGCCAGGCCAAGCATCGGGATCTGAATCGTCGCGTCGGCCTCTCGGAGGGCTCCGTCACTGAGCCCATATAGCTCCGCACCCATTAGCAGAACAGTCGGAGCGGTGTAGTCTGGTTCTCGAAAGTCGACCGCTCCACTCCCCGGGTCCGCGGCCAGGACCTGGTATCCGGTTTCGCGGAGTACCCGAATAGCCGAAGGTCCGTCTTCGTGGTGGTGGACCCCGACCCACCTCGCGGTGCCTCCCGAAGCGTGGTTATGCAGGCGAAGTCCCGTGTCTGGCGGTACAACGTGCACCTCGAGGATCCCTACCGCATCACAGTTCCTCAGAATTGCCGAGAAGTTGTGGGGTTTGTTCACCCGTTCCATCAAGACTGTGAGGTCCGGCTGCCGTCGCTCGAGCACCTCCTTGAGCCGCTGATAACGCTTCGAACCCATGGCGCGGTCGATGGTAGAGGAAGAGTGGGGCGGCACCCTCAGTGTAGCGGCTCTTGCTACCCATTCGGAAGCGTCGCATCCTTGGAAGGCTTGATTCTTGGACGTTTCAGATACTGTCGGAGGGAGGCCCCGATGCAGATGCTCGAGAACCGGCGGTGGGCGATCACCCGGTTTGGTCCCTCTCTGATCGCTGTCTGCGCCGTTGGGTTACTTAGCCTGACCACGCCTCAGGGGTCATGGGCACAAGGGGCCGGCGAACGTGTGGAAATGTCCGTAGAACCCGAATTTCCGCTCTATACCTCGGTTCTCGGTCCATTAACGCGTGGTATCACCACGGAATCGGCCGCAGCTCAGGCGTATTTCACGCAGGGCCTCCAGATGATGTACGCCTTTACCCTGCCGGCAGGCGTGGCCTCGTTCGAGGAGGCCCAACGGCAGGATCCGGAGTGTGCGATGTGCTACTTCGGCGAGGCGTGGGCGAGAGGCCCGTACCTAAACGGCGAGATGCAGGCATCGAATGCTCCTGAGGCATTCGAGGCGATCCAAAGGGCCCTGGACCTCTCCGAGGAGTCCGCGACCCCTGTGGAGCGGGCCCTGATCGAGGCGATGTCGCTACGATACACCGAGGAAGAGGACGAGGACCTTCGCCCGCAGCTGGATTCAGCGTACGCGCAGGCGATGGCGGAGCTCTACCGGGCCTACCCCGACGATTTGGACGTCGGAACCTTCTATGCGGAGTCTCTGATGCTCCTGGATCCGAGACGGGCACTGTATCGGCTCGTCGATCCTGCGGTTCAGGCCTTCCATGAGGTCCTGGAAGAGGTGCTGGCAAAGGATCTGACGCATCCTGGAGCGTGCCACCTCTACGTCCACGGCACCGAGGCGACCGAGGCGCCCGAAAAGGCTGAGGCCTGTGCCGACCTGCTGGGGAGCTCGATCCCGGGGGCGAGCCACATCAACCACATGCCCTCGCACACCTACAACGAAATCGGGCGCTGGAATTCGGCAGTCCGGTCGAATATCAGGGCCTGGCACTCGGATCAGAGGGCGGCCTGGGAGGAAGGCGTCTCCTATGCGGCCACCCACAACCTCCACATGCTCTTGTACGCCGGATCGATGGCCGGGCAGGGAGCGGTCTCACTCTTAGGTGCGAAGGCCTACGCGGTCGAGATTTCCGGCGGTGTCTTTTACGAGGCTCTGGTTCTCCTCCGCTTTGGATGGTTCGAGGAAATTCTGGAGCTGGAGGAGGTACCCGAGCAGCCTATCCAGCGCGGCCTGTTCGAGTTCGCTCGGGGCTATGCGCACCTTCGCAACGGTGAACCGGATATCGCCAGGGTTTATCTGAATCGGGTGCGGGATGCTGCGGCAACGACTCCCGACAGCATTCTGATCCGGGGCCGGCACACGGCTCAGCAACTGCTGGGAATCACGGGCGCGATTCTGGAGGGTGAGATCCTTCGAGAGGAAGGGCGGCAGGACGACGCGATCTCGGCCTTCGAGGAGGCTGTAGAGATCCACCATGAGTTGGCCTACGATGAGCCTGAGCCACTCAACTTCTCAGCCGGCGACTGGTTGGGTGCGGCTCTGCTGGAGGTGGATCGAGCCGAGGAAGCGGAGAGAGTTTATCGAGCCTCTCTGGTAAAGCATCCCCACAATGGGTGGTCGATCTACGGTCTCGAGCAAGCACTTCGAGCGCAGGGGCGTACCGTTGAGGCTGCGGAAGCCCGAGCATGGTTCGCAGACGCCTGGTCGGAGACGGACACGCTGATTCGCTCGTCGAGGTTCTGACTGCCCTAGGCTCACCCTACGGGATGAGAAGTACCTTTCCGGTCGTCTTGCGTCCGGTGAGGCGATCATGGGCCACGCCCGCGTCCTCGAGCGGGTGCGTCTCCCCGATCCGAACGTCGAGCCCCCCTGTTTGGATCCAAGAAAAAAGGTCGCCAGCACGCCAGGCGAGCTCCTCAGCGTCAGCGGCATAGTGTCCGAGGCTCGGCCGCGATAGATAGAGGGAACCACCAGCGTTCAGCCGTTGCGGATCGACGGGAGCGACCGGACCGCTGGACTGACCAAAGAGTACCAGATAGCCCCGCGATCGGAGGCACGACATGCTCGTGTCGAAGGTGTCCTTCCCGACTGAGTCGTAGACTACGTCTACCCCGCGTCCGCCCGTGAGTCGTTCGATTTCCTCGCCAAAGTCCGACTGGGTATAGCGAATGACCTCGTCGACTCCAGCCCCTAGCGCGAGTTCTGCCTTTTCCGCAGTGGAGACCGTTCCATACACGGTTGCCCCGCGGAGCTTGGCCATCTGGGTCAGGAGGAGGCCGACCCCACCCGCAGCGGCGTGTACGAGCGCGGTTTGCCCACGTTCCAATGGAAAGGTGCTGTGCGTGAGGTAGTGGGCCGTCATCCCCTGGAGCATCACCGCCGCGGCGACCTCCAGATCGACATCGTCGGGCACCGATACCAGCTTCCATGCCGGAACGATGGCCTGTTCGGCGTAGCTTCCAATATGCATGGCGTATGCCACACGATCACCGACTGCCACTCCCGAAACACCAGGGCCAACTTCATCCACGACCCCCGCCGCTTCCATGCCAGGTGTGAAGGGAGTGGCCACTTCGTACGCTCCAGTGCGCGTGTAGACATCGATGAAGTTCACGCCCGTGGCCGTGATCCGAACACGAGCTTCTCCATCGCTGGGCGCAGGGACAGGCACATCGCGCAGCTGGAGCGCCTCGGGTCCGCCAACCGCTTCTATAAGAATGGCTCGCATGACGGTCTCCTCTTTGTTTTCCCGCTCGGATCCGGTTTATTCGCTGGAGGGTATGGGGGGTTGGCCGCGGGGGCAAGCGCAGTCCAGTGCGTGCGCCGATTCGCGTCGCGGGGCTGCCGGAATCCCGGGTAATCTGGCGTTATTGCCACCTTGCCCCAGATTCTGTTAAACTTTTGTGTGTAAATGCCTATTACGGGTGACGAGACGATTCCGTCTCATCGACTCGAGGTACTTTTCTTGGGCGCACTCCTCTCCCCTGGTCCTACGGGCCTCCCGAGCCGGCCGGCGCGGGTCTGGACCGAGATCTTCCCCTTCTAAGATTCGGGCTAGCCCCGCGATCTCGCTTCCTCCCCGACCTTCTCTCTGCTCACGGACTTGATCCATGAAGCCTACGGACGTCTCTGATCCGCGGTACTACCACAAGGTCGTGGACTGCCAGTGGGGATGTCCGGCCCACACGAACGTACCGGAATACATCCGGCTCATTGCGCAGGGCCGCTATACCGAGGCGTACATGCTCAACCGGGAATCGAACGTGTTCCCGGCGATCCTGGGGCGGACCTGTGACCGGCCGTGTGAGCCAGCGTGTCGACGGACCCGCCTGGACGGGGAGCCGGTCGCGATCTGCCGGCTGAAACGAGTGGCCTCGGATCTCCGTGATGACGTCGGGGAACTGCTTCCCCGCATCCCCAAGGAGAAGAACGGGAAGCGGATTGCGTGTGTGGGATGCGGGCCGGCCTCGCTCACCGTTGCGAACGACCTCCTTCCTCTCGGATACGAAGTGACGATCTTCGAGAAGCAGGATCGGCCAGGCGGCCTCATGTGGTCAAACATCCCTCAGTTCCGACTGCCACCTGAAGTCCTTCAGGAGGAGATCGACTACATCCTCGACATGGGTGTAGATCTCCGCTTGGATACACCAGTCAAGAGTATGCGAGCGCTCCTCGAAGGCGAAATGGACGGAGATTGGGACGCGATCTTCGTGGGGTCGGGAGCTCCCAGGGGGAAGAATCTGGAGATCGAAGGACGCTACGACTCAGATCGGATCCACATCGGGATCGACTGGCTCGAGTCGGTCGCCTTCGAGCACATCGATAGCATCGAGCCGCGGGTGCTGGTGATCGGAGTTGGAAACACAGCCATGGACTGTTGCCGCACGTCGATGCGCATCGGTGGCACGAATGTGAAGGTCATGGCTCGAAAATCTCGTGGCCACTTCAAAGCCTCCCCGTGGGAGCTCGAGGACGCTGAGGAGGAAAGGGTAGAGATCATTGAGAACCACTCCCCGTCGCGATTCGTGATCGAAGACGGTGAATTGGTGGGGATGGATTTTGAAATGGTGGACTGGATCGAGGAGGAGGATGGGCGTCTCCGAAAAAAGGTCAATGGGACGACAACGATCCCTTGTGACGCAGTAATTCTCGCGATTGGTCAAGAGACCGCCTTTCCCTGGATTGAGAGGGACATCGGGATCGAGTTCAACGAGTGGGACGAGCCGCTCGTCGACCGAGCAACCTTCGAGAGTTCTCGCCCCAGGGTCTTCTTCGGTGGCGACGCCGCTTGGGGTCCAGAAAACATCATTTGGGCCGTCGAGCACGGACATCAGGCGGCGATCTCGATTCACCAATTGTGCCAGGACCTACCTCTGACTGATCGTCCCGAGTACGGAATGAATCTGGTCAGCCAGAAGATGGGTCTTCACGAGTGGAGCTACAGCAACGACTACGACGCAGCGCAGCGCCAGAAGATGCGGCACGTTCAGCTGACAGAGCGGCTCCAAAACCTCAAGGTCGAGGTGGAGGAGGGGTTCGATCTGGAGCAGACCCTCAGGGAGGCCGAGCGCTGTCTAAACTGCGATATACAGACCCACTTCACCGGTCAGCTCTGCATCGAGTGCGACGCATGTATCGATATTTGTCCTTTGAGCTGTTTGACCATCGCTCCCAACGGCGAGGAGGACGATCTCCGGGCTCGCCTCACCGCTCCTGCGGTGAACCTCGGGCAAGACCTGTACGTGTCGGAGGGCCTCCCCCAAACGGCTAGGGTAATGGTCAAGGATGAGGACCTGTGTATCCACTGCGGCCTGTGCGCGGAGAGATGTCCTACCGCCGCCTGGGATATGCGCCAGTTCGATCTGCAGATTCCGTACGCGGGTCTCGGTGCCGGTGAGGCCCATCCGAATCTCGTCGGCGCATTTGCGGGAACGGACGGTTGATTAAGGGGGCCGATCCGCCTTTGTCCGACGAGGCACAGACGGTGAACGAGCTCGCCCTGAAGATCGGTACAGTCAACGGGACGGGATCTGCCAGCGCCAACGGACTGCTACTCCAGGCGATCTTCCGGATGGGGATCCCGGTTAGCGGGAAGAACCTCTTTCCCTCCAACATCCAGGGCCTTCCGACCTGGTATGAGATCCGGGTCAACAGGGCGGGGCATACCGCCCGAACCCGGACCTTCGACATGGTCGTCACGATGAATCCGGCCACCTACGCAAGGGATATTCAGGAAGTCCGCGTAGGAGGATGGGTGCTGCATGACTCGTCGTGGCCGCTGGGCAGCGACTTGGTCCGCGAGGACGTGACGTTCCTGGGTGCCCCTATGGCCGAACTTTGCGTAGAACACTTCGGGGGCGATCGCGAGCGCATCCTCATGAAGAACATGGTCTATGTCGGGGTTTTGGGTGCGCTCCTAGACATGGACATGGAGGTGGTACGGGGACTTATCGAGCGATCCTTCGGGAGAAAGAAAGCCCTACTCGACTCTAACTTTCTGGCGCTCCGGCTCGGATATGAATATGCCCAGGAACACTTCGCGTGTCCGCTTCCGAGCCGGCTCGAGTCGATGGATGAGAACTCCGACTCCATACTCATCGATGGAAACACCGCGGCAGCGCTTGGGTGTGTCTATGCTGGCGCCACCGTCGCTGCGTGGTATCCCATCACACCATCCACGTCGCTTGTCGACGGATTCTCGCATTTTTGCCAACGGTTTCGAAAGGATTCGGAGACCGGCGAGAACCGCTTCCTCATCGTGCAGGCGGAGGATGAACTAGCAGCTGCGGGCATTGTGGTCGGGGCCGGTTGGTCCGGAGCAAGGGCGTTCACGGCCACCAGCGGGCCAGGCCTCTCGCTGATGGGCGAGTTCATCGGGCTCGCGTATTACGCCGAGATCCCCTCGGTATTCTTCGACGTCCAGCGCTCCGGTCCGTCTACCGGAATGCCGACCCGCACTCAGCAGGCGGACATTCAAAGCGTGGTGTACGCCTCTCACGGTGACACCAAGCACCTGGGCATCTTCCCCGCCGATCCCGCCGAGTGCTTCTACCTCACGGTTCAAGCATTCGACCTGGCCGAACGATTCCAGACGCCCGTATTCGTGGTCTCGGATCTGGATGTCGGGATGAATGACTGGGCGATCCCGCGCCTGCAGTGGGATGACTCCTTTGTGCCCGATCGGGGAAAGGTCCTGGGAGCCGAGGATTTGGAGCGTATCGAGAAGTTCCACCGCTACCTCGACCCGGACGGGGATGGGATCGCGTATCGCACCCTCCCGGGAGTACATCCGAAGGGAGCCTACTTCGCTCGGGGATCAGGCCACGATCAGTACGGCCGATACACTGAGGACGAGGCAGGGTATACCGAGGTCATGGAGAGGATCGCTCGAAAGATCGAGGGGGCCGCAACGGCTCTACCCGAGCCAGTCATCCGGAACGCTCTGGCAGAGAAGCGGGTCTCCCTTGGCGTGGTCGCTCTGGGGGGCGTCGATCAGGCGATTGTCGAAGCGCAAGAGACTCTGGCGAAGCTGGGGATTGATGTAGACTACCTGAGGGTTCGTGGGTTCCCGTTCCACCCATCAGTGAGAGAGTTCTTGGACGCCCACGATCGCACCTTCGTGGTGGAGCAGAACCGGGACGCGCAGCTTCGCGGACTACTGATCACCGAGGTCCCCTTCCCCGGCGAGAAACTGGACTCAGTCCGGCGTTACGGAGGCCTTCCACTCAGCGCGACCGACGTCATTTATCAGATTCGTGCTCTCCTTGATGACGTGGGCTCCACCGAGAGCTCGGTGACGGGAAGCGTCGCATGACCTGGATTGCAAAACCGCGGATCGCGCACCCGAGCCTGCCGACCAACTCGCTAGGCCTGACTCGGCGTGACTACGAGGGCTCGATGTCCACCCTTTGTGCGGGGTGCGGGCACGATTCGATAACCGCGGCCGTGGTCGAGGCGTTCTTCGAGCTGGACCTGGAGCCGCACCGGGTCGTTAAGCTCAGCGGGATCGGCTGCTCGGGAAAAACGCCCACGTACCTCATGAGCGAGGCTCACGGCTTCAATGGAGTGCACGGGCGGATGCCTGCCATCGCGACTGGCGCCGCAGGTGCGAACCGGGATCTGACGTACGTCGGCATCTCCGGAGACGGTGACTCTCTTTCGATCGGAATTGGACAGCTCGCTCATGCCATTCGCAGGAATGTGGACCTCCTTTATGTGATCGAGAACAATGGAGTCTATGGTCTTACCAAGGGTCAGTTCTCGGCATCGGCGGACGTGGGGTCGAAGGCCAAAAAGGGAGCCGAGAATCTCCAGCCACCAATAGATCCGGTTCTCTTCGCTCTCTCTCTTGGGGCAACGTTCGTGGCGCGCAGTTTTTCCGGAGACAGGGAACAGCTCGTCCCGATCTTGAAGGCCGGTGTCAAGCATCGCGGGTTTGCCCTCATTGACGTCATCTCTCCGTGCGTCACCTTCAATGATCACGAGGGCTCCACCAAGAGTTATCGGTATACCAGAGAGCACCTTACGGAGGTGACAGATGCGGATTTCGTCGAGCCGATGCCTGAGATCACGGCCTCGTACGAGCCCGGAGACGCCGCCGATGTACAGATGCACGACGGGAGCGTTCTCCGCTTCAGGAAGGTTGCACACGGATTCGATCCGTCGGACCGCGATAAGGTGTATGCGTACGTCTCAAGGAGCCTCCGTGAGGGAGAGATCTTGACCGGGCTGCTTCATGTGGACGCGGATGCTTTGGATATGCACGATGTGTCCGGTACCATCGAGCAGCCGCTTGTGGAGGTACCGCACGAAGATCTCTGCCCTGGGTCCTCCGCACTCGACAAGCTTCAAGAGGGGTTCAGATAGCCCCAACCTGGGACCGGCTAGCGCCGGCCCCTCTCCTTACCGATGTTAGGCCATAGTTCCACCGAAGTAGATGAGATTCCGTTTTCCAGCCAGCTCGCTCACAGGCCTGGTGGTCGTTGGCCTGAGCTCAGAAAAAGGAGATGCCATGCGCGCGATGCGACTCACCATGGTAGTCGTCGGTGCCCTGGCTGCGGCGTCGGCTGGGTCTGGCTGTGCCGGCCCAGACGGTGGCCCGCTGAACCGCGTCGATTGGCCGATGTACCGAGGTGACCTGGCCGGCACCGGATACTCGCCGCTGACCCAGATCGCTCCCGAGAACGTGAGAAATCTAGCCCGGGCTTGGAACTATTCGTTGGAGAGCGATGCTTCCAGCGGCGGTGCGGAGCGGTCGGAACCGCGTCCACCGAACTCGCAAGCCACACCGATCGTCGTCGACGACGTCATGTATCTACCGGCCTCTGATCGGGTCGTCGCCCTTGATCCAGTCAGCGGCGAGGAGCTCTGGAGGCACATGGTGGCTGAGGGTGCGCCTTCCCGCCGCGGTGTGGCCTATTGGCCTGGCGACGATTCTATGGCCCCGCGGGTGATCTTCGCCGCGGGATCGCGCCTTGTAGCCCTGGACGCTGCGACGGGGACGCCCGCGGGTAGCTTTGGGCAGTCCGGAGTGGTGGATATGGGGATACCCTACAACTCGGTCCCTCTCATCTATGAGAACATCATCGTGGTCGGAGCGAACACACCGCCCGGGACGATTGGTGGTGTCGGAAACGCTCGAGCCTTCGATGCTCGCTCGGGCGGCAAGCTGTGGGAGTTCAGTTCGGTGCCACAGCCGGGAGAGGTGGGCCACGACACGTGGGGAGGCGATAGCTGGGTAGGGCGGCTTGGTGCCAACGCATGGCCCTTCTACTTCACGATGGATGAGGAGCGAGAGCTTGTCTATCTACCTCTCGCCGCGCCAATTCCGTTTCCTTACGGGGGGGATCGCCCGGGCGATAACCTGTTCGGCAACTCCGTGGTCGCGGTCGATGTGCGGACCGGCGAGTATGTATGGCATTTCCAGACGATCCATCACGATCTGTGGGATCATGATCCGCCGGCGCCGCCTGTGCTCTTCGACATACCTTCAGACGGTGGCACCGTGCCAGCTCTTGGGGTGACCACCAAGTCGGGATACCTCTACATCCTGAATCGTGCGACGGGTGATCCCATCTTCGGGATCGAGGAAAGGCCGGTTCCACAAAGCCAAGTTCCTGGTGAGCAGACCTCGCCGACGCAGCCGATCCCGGTGACCTCGGGGGGGACTCTGGCTCGGGTGAGTTACGAAGCGGCTGATCTGGTTACTGCGGACGACACTTCCGTAGAGCATGCGGTCGCCTGTAGGGATCTCGTCGCGAGCGCAGGGGAGATCTACAACGCGGGCCCTTTCACCCCCTGGGTATATCGGCCCGCCGCTGGGCCACCCCGGACCACCCTCCTCTTTCCGGGGCTCGTTGGAGGCCCCAATTGGGGAGGCGTCGCCTTCGATCCCAACTCTGAGTACCTTTTCGCCTTCGCCCAGGATCTTGGGTCGCTCAGCTGGATGGAGGAGGCGGACGACGGCTACCCCGTGCCATTCGACCGGAGGGGTCCTCGCCCAGCCAGCTTCGACGTTCTGATTAGCGGCCAGAGATTGCCGTGCCAGAAGCCGCCGTGGGGCCGACTGACTGCGGTGGATGCCCTGACCGGGGAAATCGCATGGCAGCGGCCGCTGGGCGTGAGCGATGGACTACCAGTGGGGAGGAAGGATACCGGCAGGCCAGGACGCGCAGCCGCGATTGTCACAGCGAGCGGACTGGTTTTCGTCGCATCCACCGACGACAACCGGCTCCGAGCGGTGGAAGCCACGACGGGGCATGATCTTTGGGAAGCTCGGCTGGACGCGAGAGGAAATGCCAACCCAATGACGTATTTCGGTGCGGATGGCAAGCAGTACCTGGTCGTCTCGGCAACCGATGAGTTGGTGGCCTACGCGCTGCCCTGAAACTCAGCCGCCGAAGACGCAGCCTTCCTCGTGGGGTCCTGGATAGGCGGCCACTTCCTTTTTCGCAATGCCCGGATCCTGGATTGCGAGGGGAAGGGCCGGGGGCCCATCCTTAGCCTCTACGAAACCATCCACGAATCCGAAGGGAAAAGACCACGATGAAGCTGCTTCTGACGACTGCCTTGGCCCATAGTGCCCGTACGAGGTGATGACGCCCTGACAGGCTGCCAGATACTCCTCGGCGATGCCTCTCATCCGGTCACCGGAGGCGAAGTGCGGGCGGTCCCGTCGGCAGATGTGCATCGTGTACCGGCCCGAGGCGGTATAGATGAACGAGCCTGCGGCATCTGGTCCGAACGGCTGGATCACGCCGAAGTCATCTTTCCTTGTCCCGAATAGACACCGAATATTGTCAGAGAGCCTCCTAGAGCTTTCTAGAGGGTCTTCCTCCCGTTCCCTCAGGTCCTGAGTCCTCCACTCACCGGGATGTTAAAGGGGGGCTGGGGGGATGGCTCGAGTCAGCTTGCTCACTCGGGATCACCGAACAGGTCGATTCTTACAAGACTGTCTCCCAAACCTCGCTTCGCCGGTCCCGGATTCTCCTTGCTGCACTCTCTAATGAGCGGCATTTTGGTCGGATGATGACCGACCCCATCACACGCCTGAACGCCGCCCTTGAGGGCAGCTACCGCATCGAACTGGATGACAATGGTGGAATCCTGGTTTCCAGGTGACCCGCTCGATCGGGGTCCTCCGGGGCCGTCAGCCGTGCGCTGCGTCGTGGCTGGAGCAGGGATGGGGCTCATGTGGGGCATCGTTGCCCGGCTGTGGATGGCCTTTCTCGCGGAGGCCTCGCCATCCATGGGATCGGGTACGCAATTGGCGGGCTCGCGGAGCCCATTACCTACAAGCGTTTGCTTGCGCCTAATGAAGAGCCGCTCCAGACGGCGGTGGTGATCGGCAATTTCGTATGGCCGGTGCTCATAGCCATCACAGCTATCAACGCGCTGGAATAATGATCGAAACTGAGCACCGCAGGAGCGCCCAACGGGGGGAGAAACTGAGTTAGGCCATGAAAGAGCGAACGATAGAGAATCCGACCATTAGGGATAGTGTCACCTTCGTTCGCACCAGCGAAGAGACCGACTGCGAGTACAGGGAAGGGGACATCGTCGTCCAGAACTTCTTCGAGGAGTTGAGGCAGGTGGTGCCGGATTGAGAGTTGGGACCGGCTGAGGGCTTAAGAGGAGGAGAGATGATGGTGGTCGGCGGTAAGACGGCTCCGCAACAAGTGGCGTTGTCCGCTTTGGCGGTTACGACGCTTCTCGGAGCGAGGCCCGGCCTGGGTCAGGAACCCCAGGATTCAGTGCAGCCACCCTGGGTAGGGGCCTGGCATTGGCTGGACGAGACGCAGGATGGGAGGCTCCTCCTCACGAAGAATTGGTTCTGTGGGGTGTTTGGAGCGAAGGACAGGCCGTCTCCAGTGGGAGAACAGCCCACGGTGGCTGAGTCAGCGGCCCTATTTCGTTCCATGTCAGGCCCGATGTGTGGGCCGCTGAACGTCTCGACCGGGACGGAGCAGGAGTCAGTCCTAGAGACGACCATTGAGATATCGGCACATCCGGCACGTGGCGGTGCACGGACACAACGGCCCAGGAGAGTTGAAGGGGACAGGATGTATGGCGATGTCCTAGCCTCTGATGGTACGGTCCGCGACACCTGGTCGTATGAGCGGCTTAGCGACGTCGGAAGCTCCCCCTTGGCTGGCGCTTGGGAGCTTGTCTCAGATGAGTGGGAAGGAATAATGCTGATGACCGATACCGAGTACAGATATGTGGTGGCACGCAAGAACCGAGCACCGATCCAAACGCGGAGCAGCCAACTCACCGACGCGGACGCGGCTGCCCTGTACCATTCGTATGACGCGCAGGGAGGAAGCTATGGCGTGTCGGGGTCGATCATGACTCGGCGGCCAGCCGTTGCCAGGGACCCACGAGGGCAGGGTCGAGAGATTGCCGTTGATTTCACGGTCGAGGGAGAATCCCTGACTATCGGGAGAGGGAGCCAACAGCGGCTGTGGCGCAAGATCGACTAGGTGGTGCCCGGTGCCCTTTCATTGATACGATCCTCGTCCAGAACTTCCTCGAGGAGTTGAGGCAGGTGGTGCCGGACTAGCTGCCGCTGAGGTGCGGGCTTCGAGAGGCCGCTACATGGAGAGGAGACACCCTCAGTTTGAGCCGATCATCCCTAGATACTTGTCAAACCATTGGATTGTCTCACGGACTAAGTCGGCCCGAGCTACACTGTGACCTCCGGGAAATACCCGGAGATCCTTGTCCGCCTGCGGTGTCCCTAGGAGCTCGTAGAAAGGCGTCTGATATGCCAAAGGCACGCGATGGTCGTTACTGCCGTTGATCATCAAGAAAGGCACCTGCACCCGCGGCAAGTAATTGAGGACATCCGCAACGGGCCGCGGCCGTTCAGAGTACAGCCCAGCGACGTAGAGAACCGCGACCTTCAGGCGTGGCTCCATGGCTAGCATGATCGGACCCATCCTCGCTCCAAAGCTCACCCCGTAATACCCGAGGTTGTCCGAGATCACGTCGTCCCGGGTTTCCAGGTAGTCAATTGACCGTCCAAGGTCCTTCACCCACTGCGTTACGAACTCCGCATAGCGGAGGGTATCGTGCGGCCCCGAGTTCAGCAGGGTGGAGTCTGCCCGTTCATACATCCCGCTGTACGCTGGCTTCATTACAGCGCGGCCGTCTCTGAGCAGGAAGTCGAAATAGGGAAGATCGTCGGAGCTTTCGAGCGAACTGGTAACGTGGATGGCATTTGAACCAGGAAAGAGGACGACAGTTTGGTAGGGAGGCTCTGACTCGTTCGGTAGGTACAGGTCCGCGATCACGGGCTCGTCCCCATATGCCGCGTCGAACGTGATTCGTTGGCGTGTCCAATCCTCCGCCTGGTAGGACGCCACCGTGTCTGCATTCAGTGGCGCTGGGTCATACGCGCACGCGTCTCTAAAGGCGTCGAATACGGCGTCCGAGACAGGTTGCTCAGCGCTGTAGTCCCGAAACGGGATCTCCAGAGGTTGGCTCAGACTCTCGAGACCCTCCTTGCCTAAGTACTGTACAAGCCGCAGGCCGTTCTTCGGAGATCGATTCCAAGGCGACTCAGCATAGTGCTGAGAGAACAAATATGTCGGATCGTCCCAAGCGCCACCGAGGATGTATCGCGAAGTACCGCTTGAGTTGGATACCCACTCGCGCACGTTGCCCGCCATTCCGATGGTCCCGAAGGTCGTCATACCCCCGGCCTCATCCGCTGGCCGAGGGCCCTCTCCTCCGAAATGGCTCAACGGCACAACGTGGTTCGCGCTCGTCGCCTGAGCCGCTCTGTGCCAATGGAAGTAGGTCGGAAGTTCTCTTCCCACAAACCGAGAATAGGCTCGGGCCTCGAACCAACTAATCCCCTGGACCGGAAGGTTGCCGGTCCCCGGGGGGAAGTCCCCAGCGAGCCACGTTGCCGTTTCCTACTCGCCTCGGGCCGATCGGACCTGGAAGGTCCACCAGGTATCGGGACGCAGGGCGTCCGGTGGCGGCCCGACCCCGCCGAGCTGCACCCTCTGGACCTCCGGCTTCTGAAGCTTCTGCACTCGGGCGGTCCACGCCTTGTCCAGCGTCACGCCATCTATCACTCGGCTCAACACGACCGGATACACGACTCCGTCAAGTCGAAGGCGGCCCGGACGGTCGGGCTGCACCCGAGGACACCAGTACTTGAGCTCTCCGAACGAGCAGCTGAGGAAGAGCTCTCCGTCCGGTGACGCCATGCAGTTCAGGTTCAGCGAGTGGGGCCTCCACCCGATACTGATCTGGATCTGACAGAGCGGAACGTCGTTCGCGAAGGTCCAATCCGTGACCGGCTCTTCGTTCAGATCTCCTCGCAGCACGAACCCTGGAGTGCCCTCACACGGACACGTCAGCGCCCAGATGCTGCCTCCGGCGACCGCGGCCAGAGCCAACGCCGCCGCGAAGCCGAGAACGATCGTCTTGACGGCCTTGGACCGTCGGGGATGGGTCCCTGGATCCGACTCCATTGTTGGTCTCCTCGGGTTTTCAGTCGGAGGCGGGCGCCGTTCCTTGCACGTACGCGCCCTGCCGGGACCGACAGCCCGGCCGGCATTCTGAGCCAAGGGCACCATATCACGTCAATCTGCCGGGGTCTATCGCGACGCATCCCACCCTGTTCACTCGGGATGAGCGAAGGCGCCGATCCTTACGGCCTTCGCCCTCGGTCTCCTTGAAACCCCTACGAGCGCCCGGCATCTTCCTCTGTAACGCCAGGTGGGCTCGGTCCCGTCGAATCCTAGAGGCTTACGCCGAGAAGACGCGCATGAGCATGGACGCTCCAGCCTTCGGAGTTGTCATCGCCGGCGGGACGGAGCCGCTACGAACGTGGGAGGTGTTCCGGTGGACCACCAGGTAGCGCACTGTCCCGGTCCGTGACCCTCACGATCGCGGGCGCCAACAGCAGCGTGGGGCTGAACCTGTTGGCTCATGTCAGAGCCCGTGCCGGGCAACGCGCCGTCGCCGTGGTCCGCTCGGTACGCGCGGCCAGCGCGGTTCCCGAATCGTCGCAGATCACGGTCCGCGTTGTGCCCTACTCTGACGTCGAAGAGCTGGCGCAAGCGATGGACGACGCGTCGTGCGTCGTGCACCTCGCCGGGATCTTGATCGAGACCAGGGCGTCGCGGTACGAGAGCGCGAACGTCGCCACGACGTCCTCGGTAGTGGCGGCAGCGCTCCGAGCCGGCGCGGACCACATCGTGCTCGTGAGCGTGCTGCGCGCGGACCCCGATTCCGAAAACCGATACCTTGCGTCCAAGGGCGAAGCCGAGCGGATCGTCGCGGAGTCCGGAATCGCGACGACGATCTTGCGCACGCCGATCCTCCTGGGACACCATACGGCCGGAGCCGACTCGCTGCTTCGCGCCGCAAAGGCGGGCCGGACGATGCTGATCGATGGCGGCCGGTGCGTTCTGCGCCCCTTGGACCTGGACGACTTGAGCAGAGCGATCCTCGCGGCGTGCGACGCCCGTCCGGAGGGCGTATCGGTCCACGAGCTCGTCGGCCCGGAGGCCGTCCTCCACCGCGACCTGGTCGCCCGCACCGCAGAGATGATGGGGCGCAAAGCGTCGATTGGTTCGCTACCGTCCTGGCTCGCGAAGGCCGCAGCCGCGGTCAAAAGCCGCCTCAGTGGAGGGGGCATTACACCGACGGTCATCGACGTTATCACGGCTGACGAGGTATTGGAATCGGACGCGGACGCCGAGCTTGGCATCGAGCTGACACCCCTGGCCACGACGCTAGAGAAGGTCGTAGCCGCGAACGAGGCGACCCGATGAAGGGCAACGCCAGCGAAGCAGCCGTGACCGGTCCGCCGCGCAAGGAGCGCACGTGGCTAAGGGTCTTGGTCCTCGCCATCACTGCGCTGTGCTTCGCGTACCTCTACTACCGCCTGGACGGCGCCGCGACGCGCGAGGGGCTCGGCCTCGTGGAGTACATGTCCCGCGTCTTCGCGGACGTCGCCTGGGTCCCGTGGCTGGCCCTGATGATGGCGTACTCGTGCCTTTACCTTGCCATCGACACGCTCGTCTCGACCCGCGCGCTGGCTTGGTTCATCAAGGAGATCCCGTACCGCGATATCCTACCCATCCGCGCTAGCGCGTACATCATTTCTATCATCAACGAGCAGGTCGGTAAGGGCGTGATGGCCTACTACCTTAACCGCCGCGACCAGGTGCCTGGCTGGGAGGTCGGCTCGGTCATGCTCTTCCTGATGTTCTGCGAGATGTTCTACCTGGTGGTGTGGGCGGCCGTCGGGTACTACTTCGCTCGCGCAACGCTCCCGAGCGTGTTCGGGTTCATCCCCCCGATCGCGGTGGGCTCGGCCGTCATCCTCGTCCTCTGGATCCTCTACTTTCGGGGCAAGATCCTAGCCGGAAACGAGCTCCGGGAAAAGCGGATCCTACACGCGTTCCGGCTCGCGGGGCCCCGCCACTACATGATGTTCTTCCTGCTGAGGTCGCCCGCGCTCCTAACAGCAGTCGTCGTCTACACCATCGCGCTGGGCCTCTTCGGCGTCGAGGCCTCGTTCCTTTCGTTGCTGGGCTACCTGCCGGTAATCTTCTTCGCCGCCGCGGTGCCGACCCCGATGCGCGCGGCCGCGATCACCTCGTGGGTGGTGCTGTTTCCGGGTAACGAAGGGCAGGTTGCGGCGTTCGGGTTCGTGCAGCACAACTTCTTCATCCTCTTCAACGCGACGATCGGGCTCCTCTTCCTACGGCGTGCCCAGCGTGAGATGTTCGGCGCATGATGGCACACCTACTCACCGGTCTCCGACTGCTGCTCGCTGCGCCGGTCGCGTGGGGTCTGGCGCACGCTGGCTCCTTCCCGGCGAGCTGGCTGCTGGCGTGTGTCCTCGTCGCGATCGTGACTGACTACTTTGACGGGATCGTCGCGCAGCGGGCCGGTACCGCGTCGGCGGCCGGGCAACTGTTCGACCATACGACGGACTTCATATTCGTCACGTCCGGCCTGCTCGGGGCCGCCGTCTCGGATGAGGTCCCCTTAGCGCTCCCGGTCGCTGTCACCGTCGCCTTTGCCCAGTACGTGATCGATTCGTATTGGCTCCACCGCTACAAGCGGCTGCGGATGAGCGCGCTGGGGCGTTGGAACGGTATGCTCTACTTCGTTCCGCTCGTCGTCATCGCGGTGTCCCGTCTCGATATGATGGCCTTCGGGAGCGAGTCATGGCCTCTGCTCGTGATGGGGCTGAGCTATGCACTACTGGTGTCGACGATCGCGTCGATCATCGATCGCGCTCTCGCCGCACCCCATCTCCCCGAGCTGCCGGCGGGTCGCCCTCCTTTCGCCGAAGAGACCACGGGAGACGGACCCGCGTAATCGGCTCTCTCGGTCGCAGGGGTGCTCTACGTGCTGCTGATTGAGTACCTTGGCGCGCACATATAGGCCCGTCTGCTCCTCTCGGTTTTCCTTGCTGCCCTACTAACCCCCCCCCATCTTTCCCCTGTCTTCACAGTTGGGCGCAGTTCCCGTCACTTCTCTAGATCGCGGGACTATGAGCGACTCCCCCCACAGTCCCGATTCGAGAAGCCGCTGCGATGCGGACCCGTATCGAAGCCACATACGACGAAATCACCTGATCAGCCGTGGGGCACGAATATGACAGAGCCGGAGGAGGTCCAGGAGAAGGCACGGCGGGGGGTCGTACCAAAGGTGCTCGCCGTCGTCGGAGTCCTCGTTCTGATCCCGGTCGTCACGCTCTTTGCGCTCGCGGTCTCGGCGCGCTTTTCCGACGGGCCCTCAGTGGTCTTCGCCGGTGGCCCACTGGTGGCAGGTGAGCTCGTCACCGGAGCCGAGCCTGATTGGAGCTTTGCACGCGACGTCGGAACGATCGAGCTGCAGCTCCTCGATCCACCGCGGTCCCGGATCGTTTGGATCGCCGGGAGCGAGGGCAAGATCTGCGTCGTGTCGGGCTACATGGGCACGGCCATCGGGCGTCTCTGGAAGCAATGGCCCGTGCAGGCGGAGCAAGACGGCCGGGCGATCATCCGCATCGAGGGCAAGAGGTACCCGCGGACGCTCAGACGGATCATCACGGGTGACGAGGTGCAGGGCGTCGTGACCGAGCTCCGTCGCAAGTACGGATTCGACTCGAACCCGACGGACATCGAAGCCGGGACCACCTGGATGTTCGAGCTCGCCCCGCCTGATTGGGACGTAACGCAGGCCGAAGGATGAAGCGTTTCTATCGGATCACCGGCTCGGTCATGATCGTGGTCGTGCTCATCGTGCTCTTCGTGCCCGGAGTGGGAGAGTCCATCGAAGGGCGGCTGTTGAGCTGGCTCGCCGGGGTGGCGAGGTAGGGATCCGATGCCCGACTCCATCACCCGCCTGAACGTGGCCCTCAAGGTTCTCAAGGCGGAGCTCGCTGCCGTCGTCGGTGCTGAGCGTTTCCTGGCCGAGATCGAGACGACCGCGAAGCTCACCCACCCGCATATCCTGCGCTCCATGACTCGGGCGAGGCGGACGGCTTCCTGTTCTTCGTCACCCCGTACATCGAAGGCGAGAGCCTCCGGGATCGCATTGATCGAGAGAAGCAGCTTCCTGTCAAAGAATCCGTGAGGATCGCCTCGGACATCGCTGAAGCCCTCGATCATGCCCATCGACATGGCGTGGTTCATCGGGATATCAAGCCAGCGAATATCCTGCTCACTGATGGCCGTCCTGTAATTGCTGACTTCGGGATCGCTCTCGCTGTCGCGCAGGCGGGAGGCGGACGGGTCACCGAGACCGGACTGAGTGTCGGCACCCCCCACTACATGTCTCCCGAGCAGGCCACGGGGGATCCGGACGTTGATCCCCGCTCCGATGTCTATGCGTTGGGATGCGTTCTCTACGAGATGCTGACGGGTGATCCTCCCTATCAGGGGAGTACGGCTCAGGCAGTCCTTGCCCAGATCCTCACCGCAGACGCGGTGTCAGCAACGACGAAGCGAGTATCCGTCCCGCCGAATGTGGATGCGGCGATCCGGAAGGCGTTGGAAAAGCTGCCAGCGGATCGGTTCGCATCAGCGCAGGAGCTTGCAAGGGCGCTCGGTGATCCTGGGTTCCGGCATGGGGAAGCAGTTGCGACGGATGCCACCCTAGGGCGAGGGCTTTGGAACCCCTTGTCGGACGCGAATCCTCACCCTCGTGCAGTGCGCTTTCTCCGACCGATCCTGGCCACCTTCCTGCTCATGGGTGGGAGAGCGCAGGAGGTCCTGGGCGTGCTTCGTGCGGACGTAGACTTTCGGGATGAGCTGGTCCACATTCGACCCAACCCGTATCGGAGACTCAAACGAACAAAGCATCGCCGATGGGTAACACTATGGCCTCAGCTCACCGAGATCCTCACGCACTACCTCGACACTCACCCGCGCGAGTCGAGGGAGCTTCTCTTCCCGTCGCCACATGGCGGGATGATCTCCGACCTCAGGGGCAGCCTATCGAAAGCCGTGAGGGCCGCCGGAATCGACAAGCCTGTAGCCTACATACTCTCAGGCACACCTTCGCAGCTGCCCGGCTGCAAACGCTCGACCACGGGGCCCCCGTCTCCGTATTCACGGTCATGATGGAGCTGGGCCACAGCTCGCTGTCTCTCATCGAAAAGACTTACGGGCACCTTTTCAAGAGCCGGACCAGAAACGCGATGCTGGAGTACCGTGAAGCCGTTGTGACCGACATCCGACATCCGACGGCAAGAGGCGCATGATGAGCAAGCAAGAGGGACTTTTGGGTGACCCGACGGTTACCGAGCTTGTTACCGCGGAAGGTATTGCGGCTCGGTCGGAGTCCCGTATCTCGATTCATAGGAACACTTCGCCGGGGTGGCGAAATGGTAAACGCAGGGGACTTAAAATCCCCCGGGGGAAACCCCTTGTGAGTTCGATTCTCACCCCCGGCATCTCGTTTTATTTGAATGTGATAGCCCTAGGTATGGTCGGTCCCGGTTCCTAGGTCGAGGCCCATATGGGCACGACTCTGGGCACATAATTCAAGTATCCTTGTCCGCGCTGACCCTCGTCCCCCTTAAGAAACAGCCAAGAGATCGCCTCACACCAAGAGGGCTTGCCCCCATGCCACCCCTTATGGGACCCGGGGAACCTGGATGGATCCCCTAGCCTTGATTTGGGCCAAATTTCGGCTTCAAATAAGGCTTTTGAGGCTGAGCAGTGATTCAGAGCTCTAAGTCCCATTACAACAATAGCTTAGCGCGCCGGACAGTTCCCTCGCCCTGCATCTGGGCGCATCTAGCGTGAGATGGGGCTTATTCGACAGGTCTGTCGCTCAAAACGCCGGAGAGATCCCCTCAGGCGCATTTGGGCCAAAATCTCGGCTGCAAATAAGCCTTACAGGCTGAGCGGCGATTCTCCTATCCCCGCCTGCTCTGAACAGCCCCGATTGCAGCTCCAAGCGCGACCCCGATGCCCACCCATACGCCCATGTTCCTGGCAGCTGCTCCAAGTGCAGCTCCGATGCCTGCTCCGATGGCGATCCAGGTGCCTAACGAATTCTTCATTGGCTAACCATCCAACTCTGCCACGTGATACGGCTCATGAGGAGGCATCCGCGGTCAAGATACCTGTTCATGAACGGCGGGGCCTTAATGCGACCTGATCTCATAGACCCTGATGCTTTCGATGTATGGATTGTCCTGTGCGATTCTTTCTGCCGCGTCGAGGTCTTCGGCTTCGATGATGTTGTAGCCGGTGATGGATTCCATGCCCCACGGCAGATCTTTGGCTCCGCTCTTTGAGATCTCTCGCCCACCGCTGAAACCGCCCTGGTCAATCTGCTTATTGGCAATCGACTCGAACCATTCTTGCCAGGCCCCCATGATTTCAGGCGTGGGTTTCTCGAAGCCGAAATGCAGCAACATGAACTTCTTCATTACTCTCTCCTCGTTGGTCGTTTCACTCTTTCATTTCAAGCCCGCACGGTTAGCCACCCACCTCCCCCACGATGCGGTCGATCTCGGCTCTGAAGCTTTGGGCGAACAGTTCTCGGATGCTATCCCAGGTGTTTCGGAATGGCGGGCCCACGAAATCATCACCCATCATGTAGCGCCAAGTCTCTCTGCGGACCTCGAACTCGTCTTCCGTGAAAAGACCTCGCTCGAACTGATACATCGAGTTCTCCCACTCGCGCATCCGCGCAGCGAGGTATCGACGGTATTGGCTGGATGGCGAGGCCGTGCTCACCGCAGGGATTGCCGTTTCTGGAGCGGCAGGCCGCTGTCCTGCCCGCCTCCCGAACAGATGATTGAAATACCCAGGGTGTCATGTAATCGTCACCGTACAGGGCCAGCCGGAACTCCGATGCGTGGTTCTGTAGAGCCTCACGGAGCCGGGTGGTCAGGCGTTCAGGGGCGAAGTACGGCAGCTGATTGCCGGAGAGGGTGAAGGCCTCTTCGACGCTGCTTGGGCACCCGATGAGAGCGTGCTCGTGTATCGGCGGGGAAGCACCTCTTCCACAGCGGACCTGCTATATGCGGCACCTGACTCCGGTGCGCCCACCGTTTTCTTGGGCACGCTGTTTGAGGAGGCCGTTCCATCGCTTTCACCAGACGGACGGTGGCTAGCGTACCAGTCCGACGAGTCAGGCCAGAGGGAGGTTTATGTGCGCCCGTTTCCCGGTCCCGGTGGACGGTCGCAGGTCTCTACAGACGGGGGCCAAAACCCCATATGGGCGCACAACCGAAGCGAGATATTCTATCTGGCGTCGGGATCATTGTGGGTAGCTGAGGTCAGGACAGATCCGGATTTCGCGGTGGGATCCCGCGAGCAGCTCGTTCCCTGTGCGCCCTATGGGGCCGGGACTGGAACGCCAAACTTTGACCTTTCACCGAACGATGAACGGCTCCTGGCAACGCGACTGGCTTCCTTGGATCAGGCCCCCGGGGACATCCTCGTCCAGAACTTCTTCGAGAAGTTGAGGCAGGTGGTGCCGGATCGCTGAAGCGCCCGTTTGACTGTCTCCTGGTTGATCAGCTGCGGTTCATCACTATTCGCAGGCTCGCCGAGGTGGATCCATTGCCAAAGTCGAACGAGGAGTTGGCGTCTATGAGAGTCAGAACGTCACCGCTTCGCTGGGCGTCGAACGTGCCTCCCCCGAGGGTGAGGGTAGTGGCAGTGGAATTCAGCCTGCCTGAGTCAGAGCTGGTGTTTCCCAGACCACTGTCGAGCACCGTGCTTGCCTCTCCATTGCCCCCCACGGTGAGCGTGAAGCTGGCACCGTCGCGTTGAATGATGTCGATGACGTTCACGGCGTCGGAGTTGTCTGTGTACTCATACACAGTGGCAGCCCATGAGCCGCGTAGGTCTTGGGCTTCAAGGCCGGTCCCGTCGTCGTCACAGCCTACCACGCCGAGGGTGAAGACACCTATCACCCCGCTCGCAAGCATGTTGCGGAAGTTCATCGGCCGTACTCCGTAAGGGTCTACGCCATCCAGATCCTGGACCGCTAGACGCGTGCAACGTGCATACCAGGCTAGGAGTCCTTGATGTCTGAGCCTCTAAGACTTCTCGCCGCCTTCCCGACCGGCGAATAGCGCACGTGTGCGGATAGGCCAAGGGCTGGGACCCGGCTCGCACCAGATCAGATGTTCCTGTTGGCCAATCTCTCTTCGTCTAGCAAGGGAACGCGTGTCAGAGGTCCGTAGACTGAGCCGCGGGGAAGCTCACCCTGCGGGAACTGAAGGTCGAGCCGCAACATGTCGCCCAGGCGCGTCTCCTGAAGCCACAGTTCGCACCGCCTCTCCTCTACAACCTGGCTCGGGCCGACATCGCAGGGATCGAAACGGGATCACTATTTCAGCGGCCCAGCCACCGTCAAACAGACCCGTCCTCACTTCCCAGACCGGGAAAAGGTCTCTGTTTGCCTAACCCTCATCGGCGTAATACCGCTCGGCTCGGGCGCCCGGCGGGTTGGTGTAGAAGAAATAGCGGTTTCGCCGATCGTAGACTACCCGGGGGGTCCGGCCGCCCTCGATCTCCCGTGCAGGGGAGGGTGATGAATCACTCAGCAGTGGTGATGTGGAGGAGAGCGATGTTCTGGAGCTGTCCCGCTTTGGTGGACAGGTAAACACTGAGGTTTTGATCCTATCTCCCTTGCTGGGGAGTCGAAAGCTTCCCTCGCGCAGCGGGGGAGTAGAAGGCAGGTTCACGCCGCAGCCCTCCGGCTTCGTTCGAAATTGACGGGCGACTCGTAGCCGAGCGCCGAGTGCCTTCGGCGCGGGTTGTAGAAGCCCTCGATGAAGTCGAAGACGGCCATCTTGGCCTCCGCCTGAGTGCGAAAGCGCTGCCGATCGAGAAGCTCGCACTCGAGCGTCGCGAAGAAGCTTTCGCACAGGGCGTTGTCGTAGGCATCGCCCACCGAGCCCATCGAGGGCCTCACGCCCACCTCCTTGCACCGCAGCCCGAACGCGATCGATGTGTACTGCGTCCCCTGGTCGCTGTGATGGATCACCCGTTGGGGTCGACGCTGCCAACTCGCCATGTTCAGGGCATCGAGCACGAGCTCCGAGCGAAGATGAGCCGCCATGGACCAGCCCACCACGCGACGGCTCCAGGCGTCCACCACTACGGCTAGGTAGAGAAAGCCGGCCCAGGTCGGGATGTAGGTGATGTCGGCCACCCAGAGCCGGTCGGCAGCCTCGGCTGTGAAGTCTCGGTCCACGAGATCGGGAGCCGGCCGAGTATTTCGGTCTCGCTGAGTCGTTCGAGGCTTGTAGCGCCTACGGCTCGCACCCTGGATCCCGGCCTCTCTCATCAACCGGCCGACGCGTTTGCCTCCAACCCGCTCGCCGGCTTGCTGGAGCTCGGCATGGATGCGCGGCCGCCCGTAGACCCTCCGGTTCTCTTCGAAGATCGCCTCGATTCGCCTGCGAAGCTCTCTGTCGCGCCGCGCCCTGGCCGAGGGAGGGCGCTTCAGCCAGGCGTAGTAGCCGCTGGGGGAGAGACCCAGAACACTGCACAGCACACGCACGGGGTGGTCCGCCTGATTCGTCTTCACGAACTCGAACCCCGATCGGGGATCGAGTTGCTCTCCCGAGCAAACCAGGCGGCGGCTTTTTTTTAGGATCTCCTGCTCCATGCGCAGCTGCTTGTTCTCTCGACGCAGCCGTCGGAGCTCCTCTCGCTCCTCCGTCGTTAGTCCGTCGCTGCGACGTCCTTCGTCCAGGTCAGCCTGCTTGACCCAATTGCGTATCGCTCCTGCTGAGGGCTCGAACTCCCGGGCCAACGCTTCCACAGACCGGCCCGATCGGACCAGCTCGACCATCTGCCGCCGAAACTCCGGCGGGTACGCCGCATGCGTCCTTGGCATCGTGGACTCCTCCTTTCTCCCTCACTCTTGAGGGGTCCACTAAACCGGGTCAACTCCAGTTCTCTGACGCTGGAGTGACTTGCGACGAGCGGAGGGTAGAGTAGCGCTCCAGCTACGGGCACGTTGAGGCAGGTGGTGCCGGAGTGAGGGTTAGCTGAGCGCGAATCTATGGTGGCCGTGTCCCCATAGGCCGAAGGCCAAGATGTCCAAGGCCCTTGTGAGCAGGCCGTTGAGCCAAGCCCCGACCGGTTCCGGGGAGCGAGACGGTCTCTAGTCGACCTTCGTGTAGACCACGAAGAACTTGTCTTCGAAGAGATCGATCTCTTGGGTCACCTCGAACCCCGCGTTCGCCATCCATCCCGCTACCTGCTCGGGGCTGATCAGCATCTCCGGCTGGTTAGAATGGGTGACGCCCTGGACGTTCGAGTTGAAGTCCACGACGACGATCCGGCTGCCTGGTGCCATGTACGTGGCAAGGGTCTGGAGATACGCCTCTCGATGCTCGATGTGATGCAGCACGTCGTGGAAGAACGCCACGTCCACGTCACGTCTGGGTAGGTTCGGATCCTCGAACTCACTCAAGACGCTCTGGATGTTGTCGACCCCCTCCTCCTCCGCCTTCTCGTCGATGAGGGGAAGGAACGCCGCGTCGACTTCCGCAGCCAAGACAAGGCCCGTGGGTCCTACCGCCCGGGCGAAAGGCACGGAGAAAACGCCGACGCCGGCGCCAATGTCCGCCACTACCTCCCCCGATTCGAGCCCAACGCGGGATACCACTTCCTCGATCTTGAGGTTCGCCAGCCTCGGCCCCCTTTCGAGGACGACCGCCCACTCCTCCACTTCGCGGCTTCCCAGCTGAACAGCCGACAGCGGGAGCCCGGTAACCGCCCCCACCAGCACGCACAGAGGGGCCAGGAAACGCGCATTCATCAATCGCCACATCCGTGTTACCTCCTCACCGGAGTCCCGTCGGCGCACGAAGACAGCAAGAGTGACACCGCCGAAAAGGATAGTCAAACAAAGAGAGAGCCGCGTCGAACGGAACACCACCCGGCAAATGAGGCCGTCGTACCTTGCCCTGTCGGAGCTACCGGATAGACCTGAACGAAGGGTATCTCAGCTCGCACCCGTCGGGCTGAGTGAATTGCCGAACGTTGGCGAAAGGTCTTGTTGTTGTACCCCGCGTATCGTCCGGATGGAAACGCGGGAGAGCTTTCGCTCCCAGCTTCAGAGCCGAGATCGACCGCATCGTGGCGGAGGTGGGGTTGTAGCACAGGGTGTAGCCGATCGCAGAAGGCCACCTAGCCCCTCCTAAACACCTTTTCCGCAAATCGTAGGATCTCGCTCGGGTGTTGCTTTAGGATTCTCCCCCGAGCACTTGGCCGTTCACCACCTGCCTCAACTCCTCGAAGAAGTTCTGGACGAGGACGTTCATTTCTAAGACGGAAGCCACATTGTACTCACGCGCTTCGCCATATCTCCGACCAGGATACTTGCCACCTCTTTCAGCGTTTCCGTATTGACGACGGAGACGACAGGCCTGGTTCGCGTGCGGTATGTAGGCAACTCGGCTGTCGGGCAAGAAGGTAATCCAGAACGGATCCTTACCGCGGAGGGGAACCCCACCACGATACTCTAGATCGGGCACAGAGTAGGAGTGGACCATTGTATACAACCTGTCGGTTACCCAGACAGAGGTGTTGTCGGGCGTGACCCCGATTCCGTGGTTGGGGTTGACCAGCTGCAGCCGAGCCGGATGGATGCCCCCGGGCCGAGCCACGTCGATCCCCCCATCTCTCGCAGGGGAAGGGAACTCAGTCCTGAAGATTTCCTCACCGGTTTCGAAGTCGTGCACTACAAACCCGTGAAGTCCACCAATACCCGCGAACACCCATTTGGTCGATCCGTCCGCGTTGGTGCTGAACGACATCGGACGGGGGCGACCGGTATATTCAATCGACCTCACCCATTCGTGAGTATTCCTCGTCAATGACGGCCGCATACATCGGCTGCTCTCGTTGAGTTCTACGGCAGCATGAGCGACGAGAACGAGGTGAGGATCTACACGGCCCACTGGATGCTATGGAGCGTGCGCACGGGACGGACGAGCGTTCATCCTCTCTGGTTCAAGGGCTGCTGAGGGTCTGCTAGTTCCGGTTGCGCTGTCTCATCTTCGTTCTCCTGCCCTAGCGGGCCTCTTTCGCTGCGTCCAGTGTCGCCGCACCCGCTGCACGGGACCTCCGGGCCAACGCTCTCCAGAACGCTCCGTGTATCGGCTCATCTCCCTCTCTCCCTCGTGGGTCTCCTGCGGCCCAGGCCTGGAGGTTGCCGCCCCGACGAGCTCCTGCGGCGATATCCTGAGCACCTTCACAGCCAGCCAGAACGCGCTGGCCGCGAAGAGCCTCGTTGACCTGCCCCGAAGAGCGGTACCACATCCTATGTTAGTCCCAGCAGCTGTGGAGGGCCGTGAAGGACGGGCATCCTCAGGAACCAGGGCGACGGCTTAATCGCCTCAGGGGCCGGGGGAAAGCCGCCGCAGGAGCTGTGGGGTCGGACGGTATTGTACTCGCGCCTCCATTGCTCGACCAGCACGGCCGCCTGCGCCAACGAGCAGAAGATCTCCCCGTTCAACAGCTCGTCCCTGAGCTTGCCGTTGAAGCTCTCGTTGTAGCCGTTCTCCCACGGGCTGCCCGGCTCGATAAAGAGCGTCTCGACGCCCACGCGCCCCAACCACCGCCGCACGAGCTTCGCGGTGAACTCCGGTCCGTTGTCCGACCTCAGATACTCGGCAGGCCCGTGTCGGACGAACAGATCGGCCAGCACCTCGAGCACGTCGTGCGAGCGGATCTTGCGAGCCACCACGATCGCCAGGCACTCCCTCGTGTGCTCGTCCAGCACTGTCAGCAGCTTCAGCGCACGCCCGTCGTGCGTCCTCGAGGCCACGAAGTCGTACGACCGGACGTGGCCCCGATACAGCGGCCTCAGCCGGATGCACGATCCGTCGTTGAGCCACAGCCGACCTCGCTTCGGCTGCCGCTCCGGGACCTTCAGCCCCTCCTGCCTCCAGATCCGCTCCACCCGCTTGTGGTTCACCCCCCAGCCCTCGATGCGGAGCATGTCCGTGACGCGTCGGTAGCCGTAGCGGCCGAATCGACTCGCGAGTCGCACGATATCACCTCGGAGCGCCCCCTCGTCACTCGCCACTTTCCTCGCCCGGCGCTGGGTCGTGCGTGGCTGCCCGAGCACCCGGCACGCTCTCCTCTCCGACGCCCCGAGCTGCTGACGTACACGCACCACACAACGTCGTCGGCGCTCGGGGCTCAGAAGTTTCCCTGGGCCGCTTCCTCCACGATCAGCTTGTCCAGTGTCAAGTCCGCCACTGCTCGCTTCAAGCGCCCGTTCTCGCGCTCGAGCTCCTTCAGGCGCCGTGCCTGGCTTACCTTCATCCCGCCGTACTCCCGCCTCCACCGGTAGTACGTCTGCTCGGTGATGCCGAGCTCCCGGCTGATCAGCTTCACGGATTTGCCGCGGGCCAGACCGACCTCTGCCTCCCGCAGTCCAGTGATGATCTGCTCCGGAGTGTGTCGCTTCCTTCCCATCCTGACCTCCTCGCTGAAAAGCTTCAGACCAGCTCGATCCTAATATTGCTCCTGGTCTCGTTTCAGCGGGTCAGGTCACCATCCTGACCTCCTCGCTGAAAAGCTTCAGACCAGGTCGATCCTAACATTGCACCTGGTCTCGTTTCAGGGGGTCAGGTCAAGGTCGCTTCGGCTCTGGACTATGCTCACGAGCACGGAGTTGTCCACAGAGATATAGACCAGGCAGGGTTGCTGTGAATCGAGGGAAGCTGCTCGTTATTTGTATACGTCGCACCGTCGATCGATGCTTGCCGGCTCCTCCCTAACCGGTCAATTTGAAGGCCCACGTACATACTGATACTTGATCCGGAGAGATGACAGATGTCGCGTTTCAGCGTGGTCAGAAGTGGGATTTGCGGTATTCTCGCGGTGACGCTGGGCATAACCGTGCCGCTCTCGGCGCAAGTCGGCGCGGGTGGGCTCTCCGAGGAGCGAGAAGCGGAGATTCAGAAGATGTCGGAGCTGTCGCGGCGCCCAACGAGCACGATGCCCAATCCCTACCGAATCTTGGAGAACTGGCCGACCCTGCCGGCAGGCATGGAGTGGGGAGCGGCAATCGGCATCATTCCCGACGATACGGGTGGCACCTGGATGCTCTTTCGCTCGGAGCCGCCGATTCTTCACATCGACGCGGAAGGGCAGGTCACGAAGAGCTTCGGCGAAGGGACGATTGTGCAGGCACACGGGTTCTGCATGGACCAGGACGAGAACCTGTGGGCCGGGGATAGCGGTCCGTTCGGGGATGATCCCTCCTCGAGAGGTCGCGGCTTCCAGATCCACAAATTCAGCCAGGACGGCGAGCTGCTGATGAGCCTCGGTCAGGCGGGCGTCTCAAGGGCGGACGAGGCAGACACGTTCATCGGACCCACGGCCTGCACCGTCGCCCCGGACGGGAACATCATCATCGCGGACGGACACTGGCCGCGACCGTCCACGGCCCAACAGGACGGGGATCGTATCGTCGTGGTCACGCCGGACGGAGAGTTCGTCCGAGAGGTGGGTCGACTCGGCGCGGGTCCTGGCGAGTTCATGGGACCCCACTCGCTGGCCCTCGACGCGGACGGTCGCCTCTTCGTGGCGGACCGATCGAACAATCGCGTTCAGATTCTAGATCGGAACCTGAATTTCGTGGACGACTGGCGGCACTTCGGGCGGCCGAGCGGAGTGACCGTGCTGGACGACGGCGCGCTGGTGGTCTCCGATTCGGAATCGGGCGCCCTGATACCGGGTCCGGCTATCTCGCCGGAAGGCCCCTCGGGAGTCCGAAATCCCGGATTTCAGGTCGGCATTCGGGTTGGGCGCGTGGACGGCTCTCAGCAGTACTTCATTCCCGACACCCGGCCCGAGGGAATGGCAGCGGACAACCTGGGCAACATCTTTGCGGGCCTGACGGGCAGATGCGATGCGAGCCCCTCCGGTGGATGCTTGCAGAAATGGGTGCCCGCTGACTCCCCATAGTCCACGGGCCAACGGTTCTCGAGCCAAGGCGTAGAGGCGATGGAGGGGATGTTCGGGGTTGAGGCGGGTTAAGGGTCCGGTCACGCTTCTGGACGGTCACCGCTCCCGAGGAGGAAGGGCTCGAGGGTCGCCCAGGGGTGATGCGAATGCGCCGAGATTCGTCACGGACCAGAACTTCTTCGAGGAGTTGAGGCAGGTGGTGCCCGACTAGCGTGGGATGCGCTCCCATGCGGAAGGAGAAAGCCGATTGCCGACAAGAACCGCCATCTGGGGCATCCTCCTCATCTTCGTCTTTCTGCTCTTGCTTGTTCTCTCTTCGCAGCCAACGCAGCTCTTCACGCTCCTCCGTCCTCAGCCCATCCGTCCTGACCCCTTCATCCAGCTCGGCTTGCACCACCCACCGGGGCCCATGGGGGCAAGCCGGTTTCTTTTCTCGAAGGAGGGCCAGATGAAAGTGCATTTCACGCTTCAGGCCGTATTCCTCTCAATGCCTTGGCTGTAACTGGCGTGCCGGCGGCCCGGGCGCGATCGGTCCCAGGAGGGATTCGGTCTGGAGCCGCTTTGGCCTCATTCCTGAGCGAAGACGCACCCAGCGAACGTCGCACAGGCCTTCGGGCAGGAGGATTTTTTTTTGACCTCGGTCTCTGGTCCTTCTTCGACCTAGGGATAGAGGCCGCGTACGCGATGAAGGGCGTAAAGAGTGGCGATTCTGATCTCACAGTGGCGCTCGACTATGTTGAACTACCGGTCCTAGCCAAATTTGCTCTTACCGAGAGGGTCGTCGCGCCTGTCCTCTTCACAGGTCCGGCACCTGGGATCAAGGTAGTGGCGGAAAGAAGGAGCGGCTCTGGAGAGGCCACATACGGGGACTTGGTACACCAGTGGGATCTGGGGTGGGTCTTCGGCGGAGGGATTGAGACTTCCCTGGGAGGAAGGAGGGCGCTTCTGGATCTGCGCTATGCGAGAGGGTTGAAAGCTGTGTTCGATTTTCGCGGTCCCGAGGATTCGGACTCTGACGACAA